>JAOAQZ010000042.1 GCA_025210795.1 Cohaesibacter sp.
GCTATCAGGCCCAAACACCTGAGAGCAATATGCAGCCGCAAGCACCGGTGACAGCCCCTATGCCCGCTCCGCTAGGGGGGCAGACGGTTCCGTCTGATGCCGCGTTGGCTCCTGCCGCCACATCATCAATTCAGCAAGGGGCCGCAACCGCAATGTCTGCGCCTGCAGTTGCAATTGCGGCTCAACCGCACGAGATCAATCCCGTGCCGCATGCTGATCTAAGCACAGTGGCGCAATCGGTCATGGTTCCTCATGTCTCCCAGCCAACGCCCACACCTCCTGATCTGACGCAAGGGGATCCTGTCTTTCTTAATGGTCAGGATGCAGCCTTTTCTGTTGAAGCGGGGCGCAATAGTCTCGCCCAGCAAGATCAGAAATCGGGCTTCTTCTCCCGGCTTCGCGGCAAGCCCGCAGGTGAAACTCCAAGCGGCCCTGAAGCACAGATTGCTGAAAGCAAAACGATGCCAAGGGACGATGTCCGCCGCCTGCAATCGACATTGTTTGAAATGCTCGAATGTAAGAGAATTTTGGATCAGGCCCGCAGCGGTAATAAATAACCGGCTTGTGCGTTCGCAGAGCGCGTGCCAACCACTAAATAAATCAGCCACAGATAGATAGCGCCCATTATTCATCCATCAAACAAAGATCTTGATGTGATGGATGAATATATTACGTATAGGTGTCTGAAATATAATACTTATCAAGTTATAGATCTATATCATTTATAGGGGCGCATAAGGCAAAGGTCTGCTTTCCCTTGAAGGTGAATGCGATTAGCGTAGAGCTTCCATCAGGTCCTGACTGGTCTCAATCAAGCTGCGGGTTGCCATGGCACTGGCTTTAAAGGCAAGCTCGGTCGTCATCAAATCCACCCATTGCTGGCTGGGATCGGGAGAGGGAGACACAGTGGCTGCCACAGGCGGAATGCTCGATGAGGGGACGCCTTGCAAATCCTTGGCATCGCTTGTCTCGGCGGGCTGCAGACTATTGCCCTGCGCGATAGAGTTCGCCACATCATGCAGGCGCTCACTCGCCTGATGCATACCTGCCAAAGATGTTGAAAGTCCATCAATCATGCCTTGAGCATACGCCCAATCCATTAAGGAAACCCAATCAAGATCACTAAAAGTTTAGGCAATCGCCCACGCCTTATTGGGAAGGTCGTGGGATGCCATAAAGTGCCAGACACAGCATAAAAAAAGGCCCCGCAAGAAGCAGGGCCGAAATATGCGTTTGTTGAAATGGGCTATCCCAGCCGAAACCAGTCAAACGCTCTGGTGTGTTCAAGAAACTGGGAAGAAAAGTGCGATCTTGGCTGCAAGATCGGCCTTACTGTCCCTTAACAGAGAAGGATAGGCGAATTGCCTGTGTCGCTTCTCCATCAATGCTGAAATCATTATCAGAGATCAGGATGACATCTTGATGACCAACAAGGGCCATGGCCTCAATCTTTCTTGGCAGTGGAGTGGTGGCGTCAAAATCAAGCACAACTTTCTTAAGGGGTTTGAGCTCAAGTTTTGAGGGCTTCCTCTCTTCAAGACTGGGAGAGGTGGAGATATCATCCCACTTGCTGCCCAATATGTTGGTGGCGCTTGCCTCAAGCGTGACCTGATAAAGCTTGTTGCTTCTATCGATCCGCTCCAAAAGAATGAGGCGATCAGGCCCGATAGCCACCATCTCAGACAGCTTTACATCCTTTTGCTTGCACTTCTTTTTCTTGGCATCCGCCTTAAAGCTCTTTGGTTTGTCGAGCAGATAGACATATTCCCCCTGCGATTTGCCCGTGCGGGCATCAAGTTTGAATAGGCGCACGGCCCGTGCGTTTTTGAAAACTTTCTCGCCCGGATTGGCGAGCGGGCTTTGCAGAATAAAATAAAGAGCGCTTTGGTCAGGGTTGAGCGCCAGTGCCTCTATGCCTCTATTGGGCGCGCGCTTTGCCAAAATTGCTGGCAGGCTTTCCGATATGGCATAATCGGCCCCTTTAAAATAGCGCCCCAGCCCCTTGGGGACGATGCGGCGAAGAAGCAGCCCCTTGGCCGAGATATGCAAAAGAGAGGGGCCATATTCTTCCCCGACCCAAAAGGACCCATCCGCCATACGCACCAAGGCTTCGGCATTGATGCCATTGATGTCTGGCTTGATCTCCTGACCTCTAAGTGAATAGGCCTTGTCCTTTGCAAGAGACGGGAGAGGTGGGTACAGCCCCGATAAAGGAGCGCCGGAGCGGGTGGTGAGGGGAAGCCTTTGTTTCAGCACAAGTTCAGAGCCCTCAAGCTGGAAGACGAAAATACTGGGCACATACTCTTGCAGCAAAAACAGCTTGCCATCCTTATTGCCCTTGCAAAGTTTCTTGGCGCTCATATTGATGCGTTTTTTAAGCTCTTTGCAGGCAAGGGCAGGGCCGCGATCGGAGATCGTATAAAACTGCCCCTCAGGGTCCCCCTCGCGCCGGAAGGCGCCTGACCCGATGCCGTAATCAAGGGGGATTACGGTTCCTGATGCGAAAGAAACCTTGCCCAAAGTAAGCCGCTCAAGACTTTCCTTGGAAAAGGACAGGGGACCAGAAGATTGGGCAAAGGCCGGGCTGAGGGCCGAAAAGACTGAAAGTAAGGCGCAAAGATAAAAAGCGAAAAAGAAATGAGGGAGAGAGGGGGAAAAGAATCGCATGAAATTGGCCTTACCTGATTGCAGCTGTCATTTTAAAACAACATCCGTCAGCTTCAAGCAGCTTTCCGGCCACTTTTACGGCCCAAAATCCGCTCTTTGGTACAGAAATGCTGCAATGCAACCGTCTTGCCATTGACATCTGCGCAAAAGGCACCATTTTGACACTAAAGGCAGCAGTAATGGGACATTTGAGGCCTTGATTGCGCCTATCCGCATCTGGGCCCTTATCCTGTCATTCTCCGCTTTCCTTCATGCGCAAGGGTCGTGCTTTGTTGGCAGCACGCACCAGAATGTGCAGTGAGGAAAAACATTGCGATAGAAGGGACATGCTACTGTCGAATATCTTGAAACTGTAAAGCAACTGCTATACGACCAACCCAAGCAAGCTTGTCTCACCTTTAAGCAAGATCTGCAAACAGGTATTCAAGCTTCATCCAACGCTAGATCATTGGGACCATCATGAGCTTGTATACTGCCTATCTCGACGACATCGACACTCGTAAAATCCAAGGACTAAACCCCAAACCCATCGATGATGGTGCGCTTGTCAGCGAGTTGATCGCTCAGATTCGGGATCTTGAAAGTGAGCATCGTAAAGATTCTCTCGATTTCTTCATCTATAACACCCTGCCAGGCACGACCAGCGCTGCGGGTGTGAAGGCGAAATTCCTCAAGGAAATCATCCTTGGTGAAGCCGTTGTTGAGGAAATCACCCCAACCTTTGCTTATGAGCTTTTGTCCCACATGAAAGGCGGCCCGTCTGTTGAGGTGCTTCTTGATCTGGCCCTCGGTGATGATCAGTCTGTTGCCGAGCAGGCAGCTGAAGTGCTCAAGACACAGGTATTCCTTTATGAGGCCGATACAGAGCGTCTGGATGAGGCCTACAAGGCTGGCAACAAGGTTGCTGAAGACATCCTGCAGAGCTTTGCCAAAGCCGAATTCTTCACCAAGCTGCCAGAGATCGAAGAAGAGATCAAAGTCATCACCTTCATAGCAGGTGAAGGCGATATCTCCACTGACCTTCTGTCACCCGGCGCGGAAGCGCACTCACGCGCAGACCGCGAGCTGCACGGCAAATGCATGATCACACCTGAGGCTCAGGCCGAAATCGTGCAGATGAAGAAGGATTACCCTGACCACCGCGTCATGTTGATCGCCGAAAAAGGCACCATGGGCGTTGGTTCCTCCCGTATGTCCGGTGTGAACAATGTTGCGCTGTGGACTGGTGTGCAGGCCTCTCCTTATGTGCCTTTCATCAATATCGCCCCTGTTGTCGCAGGCACTAACGGCATTTCGCCAATCTTCCTGACCACAGTTGGCGTAACCGGCGGTATCGGCATCGACCTTAAAAACTGGGTCAAGAAAACCGACGCCGATGGCAATGTGATCAAAGATGAAGACGGCGAAGCTGTGCTGGAAGAGGCCTATTCCGTGGCCACAGGCACCGTGCTGACCATCAACACCAAAACCAAGAAGCTCTATGATGCCGACGGCAATGAGCTGAAAGACGTGTCTGCTGCCTTCACTCCGCAGAAAGTGGAATTCATGAAGGCCGGCGGCTCTTATGCTGTGGTCTTTGGTAAAAAGCTGCAAACATTCGCAGCCGAGGCTCTGGGTCAGGAACTCAAATCCGCCTATGCACCGTCCAAAGAAGTGTCAGTTGAAGGGCAGGGCCTGACTGCCGTTGAAAAAATCTTCAACCGCAATGCGCGCGGCACAACACCGGGCATGACGCTGCATGCCGGTTCTGACGTCCGCGTTAAAGTCAATGTTGTGGGGTCGCAGGACACCACCGGTCCTATGACCGCTCAGGAACTTGAGGCCATGGCCGCCACCGTGATTTCTCCATCTGTCGATGTTGGCTATCAGTCAGGCTGTCACACCGCATCCGTTTGGGACAAGAAGGCTCAGGCCAACATCCCGAAACTGATGAAATTCATGAACGATTTCGGCCTGATCACCGCGCGTGACCCATTGGGTGAATATCACTCCATGACCGACGTGATCCACAAAGTGCTCAATGACATCACAGTGGATGACTGGGACATCATCATCGGCGGTGACTCTCACACCCGTATGTCCAAGGGCGTTGCCTTTGGTGCGGATTCCGGCACCGTGGCGCTGGCACTGGCAACCGGTGAAGCGTCCATGCCAATTCCAGAGTCGGTTAAGGTCACCTTCAAAGGCAAAATGGCCGACCATCTCGACTTCCGCGATGTAGTGCACGCCACTCAGGCTCAGATGCTCAAGCAGCATGGCGACAACGTCTTCCAGGGCCGCGTGATCGAAGTGCATATCGGCACCTTGCTGGCCGACCAGGCTTTCACCTTCACCGACTGGACTGCTGAGATGAAGGCGAAAGCCTCTGTCTGTATCTCCAATGATGATACCTTGATCGAGTCACTGGAACTGGCCAAGAGCCGCATTCAGATCATGATCGAAAAGGGCATGGATAATGCAGGCAAAACGCTGCAGGGCTTGATCAACAAAGCTGATGCTCGTATCGCTGAAATCCGCTCTGGCGAAAAAACAGCTCTGACACCAGACGAGAATGCCAACTATTATGCGGAAGTGGTTGTTGATCTGGACATCATTGATGAGCCAATGATCGCTGACCCTGATGTCAACAATGATGACGTCTCCAAGCGCTACACCCATGACACCATCCGTCCGGTTTCTTACTATGGTGGCGACAAGAAAGTCGATCTTGGCTTTGTTGGCTCCTGCATGGTGCATAAGGGCGACATGAAGATTGTGGCCCAGATGCTCAAGAATCTGGAAAAAGCTCAGGGTAAAGTTGAGTTCAATGCACCTCTGGTAGTTGCGGCTCCAACCTACAACATTGTCGATGAACTGAAAGAAGAAGGCGATTGGGATATTCTCGCACGCTATTCCGGCTTTGAGTTCGATGACATCTTCCCGAAAACCGAGGCCCGCACCGAGTATGAGAATATTCTCTATCTTGAGCGCCCGGGCTGTAACTTGTGCATGGGTAACCAGGAAAAAGCTGAAAAGGGTGACACCGTACTGGCGACCTCAACCCGTCTCTTCCAGGGCCGTGTTGTAGGCGATCTGCCTGAAAAGAAAGGTGAATCACTGTTGGCGTCAACTCCGGTTGTTGTTCTCTCTGCAATCCTTGGTCGTACGCCAACCATGGACGAATACAAGTCCGCTGTTGAAGGCATCGACCTGACCAAGTTTGCACCACCTCTGGAAGTTCCCGGTAACTCCCGCTCCGTGCATTTCTAGGATTGGCCTTGCCTGATTGGTCTCCAATCAGGCCACAGGACCTATATTAGAAAAGAAAATGAAAAGAGGCGCGCTCACCCAAGAGCGCGCCTCTTTTTTGTTTGGATTTGAGTTTGGAGAAGCATGGAGCATCTTGTCTGTGCTGCCTGCTAGGTTTCAGAAATGGCAGGGCCACGCACAGGGCGGCTTGCTATGCACAAACAACGCACTGGGACTCTGATGAGAAATATATAGGCGTGATGCTGAAGAGAGAAAAGCGAGTGACAAAGCCCCAAGTGGGGATTGGCTCATATCTTTGTGCTGAGGGGAGGTAAATGGTCGGAGCGATAGGATTCGAACCTACGACCCCTTCACCCCCAGCGAAGTGCGCTACCAGGCTGCGCTACGCTCCGACTCCGGCGAATATAGGGCCAAGTCTTTTATCTTGCAACAAAAGGATGAAAGATTTGAGTGGATTATCCTCAAGCTTTCTTCTCTATCATCCACGCTAAATTGCCAGTCAATTTGCGTTCTGAAAAAGGTAAGAAGCCCTAAGATCACGAGCCTTAAAAGGTCAGTACCCTTGGAGCGGTCTTAACAGAATGGACCTGAGAGCGAAGGCGCTGCGGCTGGACAGGAACTGCTGGCTGAAGCCTTGAAAATGCATCTCTCCGTGCCTGTCTCTCTTTAAGGCGAGTCAAATATTCCGCCCCGACGAAGCCCCAGACAAATCCGAACAGCATGAAGACATGGCGCCAATGGTCAATGTCGATGACTTGCGCGATAAGAATATGCCCAAGCCAAACGCTGAACGCACATTGCAACAGAAGCTGCCATGGACGGGTTTTAAACAGCAAGGGAACAGCGGCAATAAGGGTGGTGAGAATAAGACCAAGGAAAGAGATCAGCCCAAGCCAGCCATAGGAAACGAGAGACTTGAGATAGATATTGTGCGGGTCCTGCGCAAATTGCTCACCAAATTCCAGCGCCCCAAAGCCAAAGGGCCGGGTGAGGGAGGCTGCAAAGCCCGCTGCATGGGTTGCAAAGCGTGTATTGTCGTAATTTTGCTTGAGCGTAAAACGCTGCAACAATAGATCGCGCACATTTTCAATGCTGAGCGCCACCAGAATGCCCACAACAACCAACACTGCCCCCAAAGCCAGATAGGCAAGAATGCGTGCCCTGACCACTGTAGAGCGGGTGGTGACCAGAAACAAAAGTGAGGAGCCAAGGGTGGCAAAGACGGTCAAGCCCCAAGCCGCACGCGAAAAGCTGAGCAAAATACCAATGGCCAAAATACCGATGAAGGGCAACAGGATAAGGGCTTTGCTTGGCGGATTTTTCAAAATGCTGACCAGCAAAAAGACAAAGGGCAGCACCAGATAGGGGCCAAAGACGTTGGGATCCTGAAAAGCCCCCATAGCACGGCTATAGCGGGTGAAAATCTCAAAACCCGGAACAAGGCCGAAATAGCCGATAATGCCCAGAATGGCCGTCACCACAGCAGCAGCAACATAGGCGCGATAAATATGGGTGGCATATTCGACCGGCTTTTGGCTGATAATGGCGGCAAAAAAGATGGATGTGAAGGCCAGAAAGGCAGAGACCGCTATATAGAGCGGTTCATAATCAATCACTCTTGATTGGGTGATCGACAACACCCCGCCTGCAATGAAGGTGATCATCAAGACAACCAGCGGTAGGATATAGCGATTGATTTTAAGGTCGATAAAAGCCCAAAGCCCGATAAGGGCCACCATGGCCAGCTCGTAAGGGGAGGGCTCATTGATCACAAAACCGGAGCAGAAGACAGCCACGGACAAAGAGCCGATGGCAATCTTCTGTTTCCAGGCAGAGGCGCTTGGCCAAGCCAGGCGACCTGTCGCCAAAAAGGCAAGCGCGCTCGACATGATCAGTATGCCCCGTCCTGATTGATGATTTTAAATGGCGTTGCGGCAAGGATGTAGAAATCCAGAGCAAAGGACCAGTTTTCGATATAATAGATATCGTGCTGGACGCGCTGCTTAAGCTTGTCATCATCATCAATTTCGCCGCGCCAGCCGTGGATTTGTGCCCAGCCGGTAATGCCGGGTTTCACTTTATGGCGGGCCATATAGCCATCGGCCACTTCTTCAAACAATTTGTTGTTGGTTTCCTGATGGGGAACATGCGGACGCGGGCCCACCAACGACAAGGTGCCAAAAATCACATTGAACAATTGCGGCAATTCATCAATAGAAGTGCGGCGAATGAAACGCCCAACCTTGGTCACGCGACTATCATTCTTGGTCACGGACTTGGCAGCCTTCTGGTCGGACTGATTGTGATACAAAGAGCGGAACTTATAGACCAGAACCTCTTCATTGTTAAAACCAACGCGCTTTTGCTTGAACAGAACCGGACCGGAGCTATCAAGCTTGATGGCAATTGCAGTGGCAATCAAAACCGGTGACAGCACGATCAGGGCAATGATAGAGACCAGCACATCAAAAATGCGTTTGAAGAGGGAACCCCAATTGGTAATCGGTTTAGCAAAGATGGGAACCGTTGGTAATTTACCGACATAGCTATAGGTACGACGGCGGAACTGCATCTTGTTCATATGCGCGCTCAGATGAATATCGAGCGGCAGCACCCACAATTTATGCAACATCTGCAATACGCGATGTTCTGCGGTCACCGGAATGGTAACGATCAGCATATCAATCTTGCACAGGCGGGCAAACTCTACCAGATCATCAACATTGCCAAGTTTTGGATAGCCGGACACGATAGAAGGCGAGCGCTCGTCATCCCGGTCATCAAAGATACCGCAAATGCGAATATCATTTGCTTCCTGACTTTCAAGGGTGGTGATGATGTCTGCTGCTGGCTGACCGCCACCTACAATAACGGCACGGCGCTCAAGGCGGCCATCTTCTTTCCAAAGGCGTACGAGCATGGATTCGATTGCGCGGGCAAAGGAGACAGAGGCAATGCCTGCTGCAAACCATAAGCCGAGCCAGCTTCTATAGGTCTCAAACTCTGCCCCAGAGAAGAAGTTGACCAGAACCGCCAAAACAATGACCAGCGCCCAGGCGCCCACAATCTTGCCGATCTGCGGAGCATATTGATGCATGGACACCATGGCATAGCCATCGGCCGAGAGCATGAATAGCAAAAAGAGAACACTGCCTGCCGCAGACGCAAGGAGTGGCATCGTAACACCAGAGAAAGCGGTTGTTTCAGAGAAATAGACTGCCAGCAACCCCGATAGGCCAATCAGAAGCAAATCGCCAATCTGAATAAGCCCGCGCACCAGCATGGGCGCATAGGTGGTTGAGGAAAAGTCAGCTGCTACCTCACGCGCCATTTCTGTGATTTCATGTGAAGACGCTTTATACTCATCATCAGAGGAGGCAAGGACTGCACTCGAAGTATAGACTGCTCTTGGATCCAAAGCCTGCATTGTTTAACACCGTAATCATTTTTCTTATGCGTTGCACCTGGATCCAAAATAGGTGCGAAATTCTGCAAAAGATTTAACTCTTTGTTTTTTATGCAGCATCCGTCATGCTTTTTGACTTCGTCGTTAACAAAGAGCTAAGATTGGAACGGTTGCGAAGGCAATGCAAATATTGATCCATGATTGTGCGGTTCATCATATCCAGCGAGAAGGTCTGCTCTACGGATTGAACAAGCTGGCGAGCTTGGGCAAGGGCAAGATCGGGGCTGGCAAGTTTCTCGCCCATGGCAAGGCTTAGGGCCTTGGCATTATCGGCAGGAACAAGCTGATTGGCATGTTCTGCGAAAATTTCAGGAATGCCGCCCACGCGAGTGGCAATAAGCGGCTTGTGCGCGCCAATTGTCTCCAGCACGATATAGGGCAGGGATTCTGCCCGTGATGGCACCACAACGCAGCGGCTCTTGGCAAAGGCTTCAGCCGCGGGCATGGGTGCGGAGAAAGAAATATAGTCACCAAGGCCGTAATTGGCGACCATCTGATGATATTTCTGCTCATCTTCACCTGCGCCAACAATCAAAGCGGTCGGGTGCTTGCCGTCATCATGAAGCATCTTGATAGCGTCAATGAACAGATCTGGGCCCTTAAGATCCCGCAGTTGGCCAATCATCAAAAAATCAGCAGCATCATCACTTGCCTCAATCGGCGTAAATTCTGCAGGTCTTAAGCCGTTATAGGCAAGACACCAAGCTGTATTGGGTTGCCCCACTTTGGAGGAGTAAGAGCGCATCTCATATTCTGAGACGAAAACAAGGGAATCGGTAAGTTGTTCCAAAAGCCTCTCTAGAGCAAAGAAAATCCGCCCTTTAAGGCTTTTCTTGTCATAATGCAGGCTGCCTCCATGGGGGCAGTAAAGCCGCACTGGCTTGCTGGCAAGGCAGCTGGCAACGCTGCGTCCCAGTGCACCGCCTTTGGCGCCATGGGTGTGCACGACGTCCGGCTTCATGGCAGACAGTGCCTTATACATGCGTGCAAAGGCAATGAGATCGCCGGGCCAGATAGTGCGCTTGATAGGAAATTTATGAACACCCAAGGTCAGGGCTGCAGCCTCAGTTTGAATTTTTGCCTCTTCAAAAGGGCTGCAGGTCTCACTGTCAAGAATGAGGCCAACATCGTGACCTTCCAAATGCTGTTGGTGAGCTAAATCCAGAATATGCCGAAAAATCCCACCAAATGGGGAGCGAACACAATGAACAATGCGCAACTTTTCAGCATTTGCCATGCCAGTCTCCTGTCGTGGCCGGTACCAAGTCTTGTCTCAAGTGATGTTTAGAACAGGCGCTCTTTTACATAGATAGTGTCGCCCGGGCGTACCGGATCTGTCAATCCTACGCGCCCGGTTATGATTTTACCGTTAATTTGGCGCGTTATATCAACATAGCGTTGTTTCGCGCGCGGAGTAAAACCGCCCGCAATGGCGATGGCTGTTTGAACGGTCATGCCGGTAACATAGCCATATTGGCCTGCATTTGTGACCTCGCCCATAATAAAGAAGGGGCGATATTGGGCAATCTCGACCGAGACGTCAGGATCTCTGACAAAACCGTTTTGCAGACGACCAGCAATTTCAGAGGCAAGCTCAGATGTCTGGCGACCGCGAGCAACCACATTGCCAATCAGAGGAACAGAGATGTAGCCCGATTGATCAACGGTATATTCGTTATTGAGATTGTCCTGATCAAAAACGATCACCCGAACGCGATCGCCTGAATCCAGCTGGTAAGGCCCGATCAGCGATTTGTGGAACGCATCCCCAGCCGGACGGTAGCTAGAACAGCCTGTTATTGCAAAGGCAACAGCAAGAAGAAGGATAACTCGAATAATCATAATGGTCGACTCGCCTACAAAAACGTATCTATAGAAAACGGGATTTATAGTTAATGAAGCGTAAAATGAAGGTAGGAAAGTTGGTGAAAGCGAATTTGCTTTACGCTTCTTTTTTATAGGAAGGGACGCAAAATCGAACCGCTATTAACGCCTCGGTTACCATGTTTAGGCATAAATGAGGTGTGATCTTAGCGGAGAAGATTGGCAATGGAAAAGTCACGCGTAAGCCATCAAGACGAAGTTGAACTGGATCTTAAGGCCCTCCTTGGCTCTATGTATAAAGCCAAGTGGAAGCTTGCTGCGACCTCTATCTTGGTGGGGGCTGTGACCGGATTTCTGGTTATGTCCCAAGAGACCAATTATAGCGCTGATGCTCGCTTGCTGATTGCTCCGCAAGATGCAGGTTTTGCGCGCTCGTCGGTTGAGAATCCGGTTTCTGCTTCCTCCGCTGATGAAGCGATGTTTGCCAGTCAGGTTCAGATCCTGACAAGCCGGGACCTCGCCTCGCGGGTTATTGATGAGCTTAATATTATTGACGAAGCCGAGCTAAATGAAGGCTCCCTGGCTGCTGGAATCACGGCCATGCTAGGGCTCGGGGGAGGCGGTAAGAATGCCAGAGATCGCGCCATTGAGAATTTTGCCAAACGCCTGACCGTTGAGGCCGTCGATCAGACCCGTGTCATCACAGTCCAATATAAGTCACTCAAACAGGGTTTGTCGGCCAAGGTGGTGAATGCGGTTGTGGCTGATTACCAGCAATTGCAGCGCAATGCCAAAGTGGAAAATACCAAAGACGCAACACGCTTGCTGGAGACCGAAATTAGCAAGTTGCGCGAACGGGTTAAAGAAGCTGAATCCAAGGTTGAAAGCTATCGTGCAGGCTCCGATCTGTTGCAGGTAACAGGCGAGGGGACCGATACTCTCGTCGATCAAAGATTGTCAGATGCCAATGCCCAGCTTACGCGCGTACGTGCTGAAAAAACCGAGGCGCAGGCACGGGCGCGCCGCGTAAGGTCACTGCTGAAAGAAGGCATCTCCGCTGAAAGTGCAGCAGAAGTCTCTTCCAATCCCCTTATTCAGCGCCTTAAAGAGCAATTGCTAGCCCAACAAGGCGAGATTGCGGAACTGTCAGCGACTTTGCTGCCAGCGCATCCCAGTATTCGTGCGCTTAAAACACAGGTTGTGCAGACCAAAAATTCTATCCGCGCCGAGGTTCGCAATATTCTGCAAGGTCTTGAAAATGATGCTCGTATCGCCGCTGCTCGCGAAAAAGGGCTGCTTCAGGATCTTAATCGCCTCAAGCTGGATGTTGCAGGTGCCAATGAACAGTCCATCAAGCTGCGCGCGCTAGAGCGTGAAGCCGCGGCACAGCGCCAGCTTCTTGAAAGCTTCCTTGCACGTTACCGTGAAGCTTTGTCTTTGCAAAATCCGGAATTTGTTTTGCCCGATGCTCGCATTATTGCCCGGGCAACAGTTCCTTCCGAGCCGGTGAAGAAAAATGTCGTGGCAAAAGCCATTGTCGGGGCGCTAGGGGCTTTCCTTATTGGTATTGTTCTCGTTGTTTTGCGTTCCTTCTTTACCGGCGAAGCCTTCCGTACTGTGAGCTATCAGGCCGAACTCCCTCGTGATGCAGCTGTTGGTCCACTTCAATCAGCACCAGCCTATTTAGCTGCTGGGCTTGATGCTGAGAAAACAGATCATCCTCAGGCAGCTGGTAATTGGTCACCTGATGCAGATGTAACGCGGATGGCCCCAGATTCTCAGCACGAAGCCAATCAGGACGTTGTTTCAATTGCAGCAAAGGCAGCGCTTGAAACGCTCAAAAAAGGCCAGGCACGTATTGTCATGCTGGCTCCCGGCCAGACAGAAGAGCAGCCACTGACCTCCAAGCCGATTGCGCGAACCATTTCCAAGGCAGGAAAGAATGTTGTGCTGATTTCGCTCTCAGACGCCAAGCTGGCGGGCCGGGCAGATATTGCTTGGGAAGGCTTGAGTGATCTGATTGACGGGGAGGCCTCCTATTCGCAGATTCTCTATCGCGATCGCTTGTCTCGTTGCCATCTGGTGCCAAGCGGCAGCCGTCAGCTCACAGCCGATGATTTCCGCTCTGAGAGCTTCCAGACCCTTCTGGCAGCATTGGGCGAGACCTATGATATCGTTCTGGTTGATACTGGAAGCTTTGGCGAGAACGACCATGTCGTTGAAGGCCTGACAAAAGGGGCCGAGGCTCTGGCTTTGGTTCTCACAGCCCAAGAAAGTGACGAAAGCGCCAGCGAGATTGGCCATTATCTCAAATCAATCGGCTTTGCAGATGTGGCCATCGTCATCACCGGTGAAGACGGGATTGATGCCCGAGACGTTGCCTAGGCGCGGTAAATGAATGAACACCAAAAGGCCCGGCTTGCAGGATCAAGCCGGGCCTTTTGCGTTATAATTGTGAGATCAGTTCAAAGCTTTGCTTTGATCTTGCGGATGACCTTAAATGCATTCCAAAGCGCTGGGTTTGAGCGGATCGTCCGCTTTACAATTGCCAAATATTTAGTTGCCGCAGCGCCTAATGTGCCCAAATGCGTGAGAGGCCTATGGATGGTGTAATAGTCAATACGGGTATCACACCAGATATGCTTATAGCGTTCATCGCCCATACCCAAATCAAAAAAGCGATCTCCAAGCGTGGCCCGATGGCGGATCATCTCACCCAGAAGCAACTCCCCTGCAGAAAGGCGGGGCAAATAGTCTTCGTCAAAACTGTTGAAATAGGCAGAGAAACAGCCATTATGACTGCCTCCGGCATAGGTTGCGATAATGTTCCCACCAACTTCAAGGCCATAAAAATGAAGCGCTGCTGGGCCATCCAAGTGGTGCGTGCCAAGGGCTGTGATGAAATCTTGTGTCTCTTTCTCTCCAAAAACATCCTTGATGCCAAGTTTTTGAAATCGGCTTTGTTTTTGGTGATAAAAGGCACTGAGAAGAAGCCCATATTGAGCTGGGTCGGTTGTTTCTATCACCCGCCACTCGAGGCCTTCATTTTCAAGAAAACGATGCTGCCAGCGTTGTTTCTTGCGCATCCTTTTGCGTGATTTGTCTGAATAGACCGCATCGAACCCATTCGATAAATCAAGCCCGAAAGCTGGTGTCATGCCCATATGCTGGGCAAGAGAGCCGAAAATATGCCAGTGACGATCCCACAACATGGGATTGGCTTCCAGATTAATCAGATCGGCTCCAGATTGTTCCAAAATGCCAAAGAGTCGTTTGCCAAAAAGGCTATGAGCTTCCGTGTCGGTTAGCTTTTGCAACAGCGACGGGGTGAAAAGACCGAAGTTGAAGTTGCTATGTTTGCCGCCGGACCAACGAAGAACGGAGAGGAAAAAGTCTTGCGAAATGACAAAGGGTAAAAGAAAGGCCGGCTTGCCCCCTTCATACCCTATAACAATGTGCGGCGTGATCTTGCCATCATTTGCAAAACTGGAAAACCATGCCTGTTGCCAGCCATATCGCTGATAGGTCGGGCCAATAGCAGTTTCTTCCAAGCGCAGCCAATCCTGCTCACAGTAATCAAGATTATCAAAAATCCTGATCTCCATGCCGGAAATCATAAAAGAAGAAAGAGGATCTTGGCCTGGCGATGCCAGCATTGGGGACTCCAACAATAAAAAGCAGCAGAGGGCAGATAGTATGTCGCAATTTTATTTTAAATGGGGACTGTAAATGCTTTGCTGCTCATGGGATAAAGAATCACATAATGTGCGAGCATGGTTAAGCAAAAGTGTGATTGCTCGTTTAAGATGTAAGACCCAAGGCCTATTGCATGGATTTTCGCCGAACAGTGCAGCGCTCTGTCCTTGCCTTTATTGCAAATACAGGGCTAGAAATCGCGTTTCGCCCCGTCCTTGGCGGGCGAGGGGCTATCCTTATGCTCCATCGCGTAAAGCCTGCACCTGGCTATGATTTTCAGCCCAATGCCCATTTGGAAATCACCCCGCAATTCCTTGATGAATTGCTGGGACTGATGAGCGACTGGGGCTATGAGTGGGTCCACTTGCACGACATCCCCAAAGCGCTGGCCGATGGGGAAAGCCGAAAACGCTTTGCGGCTATCACTATGGATGATGGTTATAAGGATAATCTGGAAATTGCCGCCCCGATTTTCCAAAAGCACAAGGCACCCTATACGGTCTTTTTGGTCCCCGGTTTCTTTGACGGCTTTGCCTTGCCGTGGTGGATCATCTCTGAAGAGGTGATCCGGGAAAATGCCAGCATTTCCTACCGCGATGCCAAGGGTAGCGTGCAAGAGCTGGCCACCGGCAGTATGGCGGAAAAGCAGCAAGCGTATAAAGTCCTGGGTGACCTCTATCTGACGATGGATCAGGATCGGGTCTTTGATGCGCTCAAAGAATTGTGCGAGCTGAATGCAATTGATCCCTTTGCCATTTGCCAGCAGGCGTTCCTTTCGTGGGAAGATGTTAAGCGCATGATAGCCGATCCGCTTTGTTCCATTGGCGGCCATACAGAATTGCATCCCTCTCTTGCTCGATTAAGCGATCAATCTGTTCGTAAGGAAATGGCCGCAGGCCTTGAGCAAATCGCCAAGCATGTGGGCGAGAAGCCGCGCGTTTTTGCTTATCCCTTTGGATTTAAAAGCACAGCAGGCAGTCGCGAATTCGAGATTGCCAAGGAACTGGGGCTTGATTGCGCGGTGACCACTCGTCCCGGGCTGATTTATGATCGCCATAAAGACTATCTGACAGCTTTGCCCCGCCTCTCGGTCAATGGCCTGTTTCAGGAACCACGTTATCTGAAAGCGCTTCTCTCGGGCCTGCCCTTTTTCCTTGCCAATGCTGGCAAGCGGGTGGATGTGGATTAGAACGCGGCTATTGCGCGGTATTTTTGGGTAAGGGGACTACTTTTCCATCCAGCGGATGATGAGCCCTGCCGGAAAGACCCACAAAGCGCCTGTAATAATGAAAAACAGGATCTGAACCCAGCCACTGGCCTTGGCCACGACAACGGCACCCAATGTCATGCCAATGGCGGCATAGACGACAATCAGGGTCACAAGGGCCAACATGCCAAAAAATTTGCGGGTCCGACGGGTCATGAAAATCCTGCCTCAGCTTGGCTTTTTAAAGACGCGCTCCTCCTTTACCCCAGCAAGAGGGAGGAGAAAAGCCCAAACTGGTCATCAGGCCCAATTTGCTTTCCTTTGCCTGATGGCAATAGAGCAGGGGCCTTGCACAGAGCTTTGAAGGCTGTGCACCAAAATATCGGCCAAAGGATTGAAAATAGGTTTTTTTACTTGGTTCAGGCGGCAGATTGAGTAGCATGGCAGCACGGAACGAACAGAAAGACTGACTATGACAGGCTCCATAACCCAAGAAGATCATTGGCAAGGATTAAGCGAAAAGGTGGTTGCGGCACGCCCCTATGTGCGCGGCTGGCTTTATTGCGTGGCTTTTCTGGTTTTTGCCATGGTGCTTGTGGGCGGTGCAACGCGCCTCACTGATTCCGGTCTGTCGATTACCGAATGGAAGCCGATCCATGGCGCGATTCCGCCCCTTAGCGTGGAAGCATGGCAAGAGGAGTTTGAAAAATACAAACAAATTCCGGAATATGAGCAAGTCAACAAAGGTATGTCTCTGGATGAGTTCAAAACCATCTTCTGGTGGGAATGGGGCCACCGCCAGTTGGGGCGCTTTATCGGGCTGGCTTTCTTCGTGCCTATGATGATTTTCTGGCTGTCTGGTCGCTTATCAAGGCCCATAAAACCGCGTGTTTTGATTCTCTTTGTCCTTGGCGGCCTGCAAGGGGCAATCGGCTGGTGGATGGTAGCCTCAGGCCTGTCGGAGCGGGTGGATGTCAGCCAATATCGCTTGGCCGTCCATCTCACGCTGGCCTGTGTGATCTTTGTTGCGCTTTTGTGGGTGGCACGGGGCTATCGCTCGGTTGATGAAGTGCCGGAATGTGTAAGCGCCGATCGCCATCTCTGGCCCTTTGCCATAGTGCTTGGCCTGTTGCTTGTGCAGATATTCTTCGGCGCTTTGGTTGCTGGCACTCATGCTGGCAAAACCTATAACACTTGGCCCCTGATGGATGGCAGTTTCATTCCAGATCTTATCTATGATTCTGTGCCTGCTTGGCTGTCTGCCTTTGAAGACCTGATGACCATCCAGTTCAATCACCGCATGATGGCCTATATCCTTTTGGCTGTTGGCCTTTTAGCGGCTCTGCGCCTGATGCGAGATGGCTTTGGTGCCTCGATGCGGGCGATGGTCATCGCCTTTAAGGCCGGACTGGTTGTTCAGGTGATCCTGGGTATTTTGACTCTCTTGTTTGTTGTGCCCTTGGGATTGGCTCTCGCTCATCAGGCAGGGGCGATCTTCCTTCTGGCGGTCGCGACATTTCTGGTGCGCGATCTTAAAGACAATTGATCGCGCGGAGCTGCAAGCAAAGTGGCTCAGCCCCAATGACATGAAGACACAAAAAAGGCCGGAGCTGATGTCCGGCCTTTCTCTATGATGCTCTTTTGATTTCAGCTTATTTCATAGCCTGATCAAGATCTGCGATAATGTCTTTCACATCTTCAATACCGATGGAAATACGAACAGTATCTGGTGCAGCACCAGCTGCAATCTTCTGCTCATCGGTCAGCTGGCTATGAGTGGTCGATGCCGGATGAATGGCAAGAGAGCGCGTGTCACCCAGATTGGCCACATGGCTGAACAGCTTCATGCTTTCAATCAGCTTGACCCCGGCCTCATATCCGCCCTTAAGGCCGAAGGTGAAGACTGAACCGGCACCCTTTGGCATATATTTTTGCTGAAGGGCATGGTGGGGGCTGCTTTCAAGACCAGCATAAGAAACCCAGCTCACCGCTTCGTGGGATTCAAGGAACTCGGCAACCGCCTGCGCATTCTGGCAGTGGCGCTCCATACGCAGAGGCAGGGTTTCCATGCCAGTGAGGATCTGGAAGCAGTTAAAGGGAGAGATAGCAGGGCCCAAATCACGCAGACCAAGCACGCGGCAGGCAATGGCAAAAGCAAAATTGCCGAAAGTTTCATGCAACTTCACGCCATTATATTCTGGCCGTGGCTCGCTGAGCATTGGATACTTGCCAGAGGCAGACCAGTCAAAGCTGCCACCATCCACGATAACACCACCCATGGAATTGCCATGGCCACCCATGAATTTGGTCATGGAATGCAAAACGATATCCGCGCCATGATCAATCGGCTTGCACAGATAAGGCGTTGCCATGGTGTTGTCGACGATCAGCGGAATACCTGCTTCCTTGGCAACAGCCGCCCAGCCTTCAATATCGGTAATCACGCCACCGGGATTGGCAAGGCTTTCGATATAGATGGCTTTGGTTTTGTCATCAATCAGTGCCTTGGCAGAGCTTGGGTCCAGTGCATCGGCCCAGCGAGCATGCCAGTCAAAGCTTTTGAAGGAATGGTTGAACTGGTTGATATTGCCGCCATACAATTTATCGGCCGCAATGAAATTCTCGCCCGGGCTCATGATAGCATGGAATGTCAGCATTGCAGCAGCATGGCCGGATGCAACCGCAAGAGAGGCAGTGCCCCCTTCAAGAGCCGCCACGCGCTCTTCCAATGCACCCTGTGTCGGGTTCATGATGCGCGTATAGATATTGCCAAATTCCTGCAGGCCAAACAACTTGGCTGCATGCTCGGTATCATTAAAGACATATGCAGTTGTCTGATAAATAGGTGTTGCACGAGCGCCCGTTGTCGGGTCCGGTTGTGCCCCTGCATGAATTGCCAAAGTTGCAAAGCCCGGTGCGGTCTCTTCGCTCATATCGTTACCCCTTAAAACTCGCTTCCCTCTCGCCCTGCTGGTCGAAGATCAAAGAAGCATCTTCATTCTATTATGAGCGAGACTTTAGCCCAGACAGAGCGTGGGGGCCATTTCTATCGGGCAAAAATTATTCTATTTATTGCGTTACATAGGAAAATATGAACCTGAAAATATACGAATGTCTCGTATGACTGCAATAATCTTGCTTGGAAGTTGAGGGCGTTACCGGCCCAAAGCCACAAAGTTCAAATTCTAGCCACTTGGTTCAATAAAGAAAAAAGCAGATCTGGCCAACCAGACCTGCTGTGTATTTTGTCAATCCGGCCTTGGAGAAGGCAAAGCTGATGCCAAAGCCTTCATCCAGCCTCTCTCACCTTTACGACAGGCGAGGTAGTTCGATTTTGGGGCAGCGGTCCATGACCACGCGCATGCCAGCCTCTTCGGCCCGCTTTGCCGCCTCTTCATTGACCACGCCAAGCTGCATCCAAGCAACCTTGGCGCCAATCTTGATTGCCTCATCGGTCACACCGCCAGCGGCTTCTGAATTGCGGAAGATATCGACCATATCCACCGGCTCTTCAATGGCAGTAAGCGATCCTGCAACCGTCTGACCAAGAATTTCCTGCCCTGCTTTGCCCGGATTGACCGGAATGACGTTATAGCCACTTTCTAAAAGGAATTTGAGCACCTTATAGCTTGGGCGCTCTTCCTTATCGCTGGCGCCAACCAGTGCAATTGTTTTAACGTCATCAAGAATGCCTTTGATATAGGCATCATCATAAGAGGTATGATCCATTTAAAATTCCAATCCTCAAAAAGACCGGATCGGCAAAAGTAGGCATCCGGCTAATCTGAAATATAGGGGGAGGACCCTAGAATTAACCGCAAGGCCATTCAGGCTTGCGTTTGTCGATAAAGGCACCAATGCCTTCCTTGGCATCAGCGGCCATCATATTCTCGGTCATCACCTTGGCCGCCAGTTCATAGGCATCTTTAAGGGGCAATTCTGCCTGCTGGTTGAAGATTTCCTTGCCAAATTTCAGCGCCATGGGTGACTTGGCGGCAATCTCTTCGCAATAGCGGTCAACGACAAGAGGCAGATAGTCCATCGGCACCACGCGATTGACCAAGCCATAGGCCTTGGCGGTGTGCGCGTCGATTTCCTCACCCGTTACCAGCATTTCCATGGCCTGTTTCTTGGGCACATTGCGAGTAAGCGCCACCATGGGAGTGGAGCAGAAGAGGCCGATATTCACGCCCGGTGTGCAGAAATTGGCTTCATTGACCGTAATCGCCAAATCACATGTCGCAACCAGCTGACAACCGGCAGCTGTTGCGGTGCCTTGCACCTGTGCAATCACCAGCTTGGGCAGATTGGAAATCTGCTGCATCAGGCGAGAACAGGTCTCCATGATCATGGCAAAATAGGCGCGACCCCCATCATCATCACTGCGGTGGGCGGTAAGCTCTTTCAAATTATGCCCCGCACAAAAAACCGGACCGTTGGCGGCAATCACAATCAGGCGCACACTCTCATCCTGATTGGCGCGCTCCAGCTCCAAAGAAAGGGCCGCCATCATCTCTTCCGACAGAGCATTGCGGCTTTTGGGGCGGTTCATAATCAGGCGGCGGGTCGGGCCTTTTTGCTCAATCACAACGGCGGGGCCGGATGCTGCATCATTTGCAGGCTTGCTATCCTCGGTGCTCATGCATGTCTCTCCAAACTGGTCAGGGGTGTGATCACTATGCCCTAACGGCAAGGCCGAATCCCCTGTGCGCCACAAGGCGCTCTGGTCTTCTGGTTGGCCCTAATGTGCGAAGCTATGATCGCCCCGTCAAGTAGCCTCTTGAGCAATGCGACATCAAAGAGTCTCGGGCAGGGGAGCTACGCCAATTATACAGAAGCCAGCGAGGAAGTGATTGCAATAGGCACAAATTTGCGTTTCTATTTCCTTTAACGTCAACTGATTTGAGGAACAGGGCAACGCCCCATGAGAGATCGGATTGGCTAGAAGCAACAGACCATCAAACCGGCGGGCTTCTAATCAACAAAAACCCAAGACGCACTGGGAGGGTGCCTTGACCCTTAAGATGACTAAAGACGAAGTCTCCGCGCTTCTGGACGAAGTATTTCCTCAAATCCACGAAGGAGGGCGCTGCTATTCGATCGACTGGATCGAATCCGGTGAGACGCAAATGCGCCTCAAAGCCGACAACCGCCACCTGCGCCCCGGCGGAACTGTCTCTGGTCCATCCATGATGGCACTGGCCGATCTTGCCGCCTATGTCATCATTCTTGCCGAATTGGGGCCAGTGGCTCTGGCGGTGACTACCAATCTCAATATCAATTTCCTCAACAAGCCGGGCCCCGGTGATTTGCTGGGCCATTGCAAGATCTTGAAAAAAGGCAAAAGGCTTGTCGTGGTGGATGTTGGTATCCGTTCCGAAGGGCAGGAGGCACTGGTCGCCCATGCCACCGCTACCTATTCGATTCCGCCACAGTAATTGAAGCTTAGACTTGGACTTGGGCGCAGAATCAGAGAATGTGCAATTTATGATTGTATTATTGATGGAGGCAGGTTCATGAAAACAGGATTGTATAAGATCCAATTCCAGACCTCATTAGGGAATGGTGATGGTGTTGTGTATATGAAAGATGGAAAAATCTGGGGTGGTGACTCTACTATCTATTACACAGGGGAGTATACTGCCGAAGGCGAAACTCTATCGGCGTCTGTTACCACCGGGCGGCATGCTGGGGCGGCATCCAGTGACCCAAGTGTTTTTGGTATTGATAATGTGAATATTACGCTTTCTGGTAAGATATCTGAAAACTTGATGACAGTTGTTGGGCAAGCACGGGAGGCACCCGGAGTTCAATTCGATGCAAATCTTGCCTTCATTTGTGATTAGTGACTGCATTATGATGCAGAAAAGGCTCTCTTTTTGTGGTAAAATAATACCGTATTTTTAACCATTTGAAATTGCGATGTTATTTCAAGCTAAAGTGCTTGACAAAATAGTCCTGATCTATAAAAGAAGCCCAGACATTGCGGCGGTACATGAGGTGCCGCCGTTTCACGTTGTCTTTGTTGACACCGGAAATACGGATAAGCAATGAAAACCTTTTCTGCAAATCCTTCAAACATCGAAAAGAAATGGATTCTGATCGATGCAGAAGGTCTGGTAGTTGGTCGTCTCGCTTCGCTGATTGCTATGCGTCTGCGTGGTAAGCATAAAGCTACCTTCACTCCACATATGGATTGTGGTGACAATGTTATCGTAATCAACGCCGATAAAGTCAAACTGACCGGCCGTAAATACGAAAACAAAAAATACTACTGGCACACCGGTCATCCCGGCGGCATCAAAGAGCGCACTGCTCGTCAGATCATCGAGGGTAAATTCCCTGAGCGTGTTCTGCAGAAAGCTGTGCAGCGCATGATGCCCGGCGGTCCTCTGACCCGTACCCAGCTGTCCAACCTGCGCGTTTATGCTGGTTCCGAGCATCCGCATGAGGCTCAGTCTCCTGAGACTCTGGATGTAAAATCCCTTAACTCCAAGAATGCGAGGGGCTGATTATGAGCGATCAAATCCAGTCTTTGGAAGATCTCGGTGCAGCTGTAGGCGCTGAAGAAGAATCCGCACCAGTACATGTTCAGAAGCTTGACGCACAGGGCCGCGCTTATGCAACCGGCAAGCGTAAAGATGCTGTTGCTCGTGTATGGGTTAAGCCAGGTTCTGGCAAAATCATCGTGAACAAAAAAGACTTCAGCGACTATTTCGGTCGTCCTGTTCTGCAGATGGTTCTCAAGCAGCCAATCGTTGCCGCTGATCGTGATGGTCAGTTCGACGTGATCGCAACCGTTGCCGGTGGTGGTCTGTCCGGTCAGGCTGGCGCTATTCGTCACGGCATTTCCAAAGCCCTGACTTACTATGAGCCAGGTCTGCGCGGCGTGCTGAAAAAGGGTGGCTTCCTTACTCGCGACTCTCGTGTTGTTGAACGTAAGAAATTCGGTCGTGCAAAAGCACGTCGTTCTTTCCAGTTCTCCAAGCGTTAAGATTTCGCGTCTTTTGCTACGAATACAAAAAGCCGCTCCTTGTTGGGAGCGGCTTTTTTCTTTGGGTTTTTCTGAAATGAAGGGCAAACAGGGCTATGTTTTCAGCGCATAGACATGGGCCTCAACATCGCTGCCATCCTCGCAGCGTGCTGTTACAAGGCGGCGCTGATAGCCGTCTCCTTCAAACTCATCAAGAAAATCCCAAAAACCGGCAAGTTGGTCTGATAGAAAGAGATGCCCTTCTATCTCATCGCCGTCGTCGCTGAGCACAAGGGCAGGATATCCCAGCGTGGCACCCCAGCCTTCGGGATAGAGGTGGCCGCGAACGCTTGCCTTAAGCCAGCGCCCTTCGATCTTTTTCATAATATGCTCATTAGGGCGACCCGGTCCCAGAGTGCCATAAACAAATAGCTTATCCATTGCGCAATTCTCCTGCCCAAATTCCAATCCTGACTATAGAGCCAGCTGGGGGTGAATGGATAGGGGAGACGATTGCATCATCAGTACAGCGAGAAGATAGCCCGTCTTAGCTATAGTGCGGAACCAAGGCAGGCTTGGCAGAGACCGGTTTGAAATAGGCAAGGCTCAAACCTGCACCATCCAGCATCCAGCGCAGGAAAAGTACAAACAGGGCACCCCCGCAGTTGGCTGCAATATCGGCATAGGAAAAGGTGCGACCGGGAATGAAATACTGAAGACATTCAAGGGCACCACCGCACAGAAAAACCATCACGGTCGCAACCACATAGGCATTAAAAAATCGCCCGAACAGGAAGGTGAAAAGAGCAAACCCGAGAAAGTGTGCCACCTTGTCCATTGGATGGGTAACATCGGGGGTAAGGCCGGTTGTGCCCATAATCGCG
Source organism: Cohaesibacter sp. (assembly GCA_025210795.1). Lineage (GTDB taxonomy): Bacteria > Pseudomonadota > Alphaproteobacteria > Rhizobiales > Cohaesibacteraceae > Cohaesibacter. Next base: position 23,967 of record JAOAQZ010000042.1, read on the forward strand.
CCAGCGGCAATGGTTGCCACAAGCAAAAAGCCGGTAAGAGTATGGCCTGCATCAATGCGTTTGATTTGCTCATTCTGTGACATGAATAGGCACCCTGATTGAAATGATCTTGGTGCGCACTCTGTTGTAAAGCTGCCTAACAAAGGGAAAAGAATGCAGCGATTACTGCCTTGGAAGGCATGAAAATCCAAACTAGCCTTAAGACATTCTTGCTGCATCCATTAAAACTTTAGGGATGAACCAATTCGATCGATTTAAGAGGTAGAAAAACTTACCCATAAAAAGGGCAAGGAAAAACCGGCACAAAAGAAAACCGCCCGCACAGAATGCGGACGGTTTTGCGGGGCACTGGTCAAGCTCTTGGCTTGCCGCTGTTATTTGCGAATGCCTTCGACATGAAGAGAAAGCTGAACATTCTGGGAAGCCGGGCCCAGATCCATTGGAATGCCGAAGTCTTTCAAAGCAATCTCGGTCGTTGCTTCAAAGCCCTGACGGAAACCACCCCAAGGATCTTTACCACCACCAATATAATTGGCATCCAGAACCACTTCTTTGGTTACGCCATGAAGGGTGAGATTGCCTGCAATTTTTGCTGTTTTGTCACCAGTGACTTCAATCTTGGTGCTCTCAAAAGTTGCCTTGGGGAATTTGGCAACATCAAGAAAATCACCACTGCGCAGATGCTTGTCGCGGGCAGCATGGTTGGAGTTCACACTATTGGTGTCAATCTCAACGCTTACCTTGCTGTCTTGCGGGGCTTTCTCGTCAAAAGAGAAGGAGCCGGAGAAGGTATCAAAGCGGCCAACAAGCCAGCTATAGCCCAGATGCTGGATTTTAAAGTTGATAGAGGCATGAGCGCCTTGTGTGTCTATGACATAGTCTGCGGCCTGGGCAGAAACATTTGCTATGGCAAGGCCGCCTGCAAGAGCACCAGCGGCAACAACGGATTTAAACCAGTTAGACGTTTTCATGTTGGAATATCCTTCACTGATAGGATTGATTGGATGGATCTAGGAGAATGAGGGTGGGAACCCTCAGTTTAAGTTAGTCACGCAACATGCGCAGTAAGGTCGGGTCTTTGTCGATGAAATGATGTTTCAGCGCTGCAAGCGCATGAATGGTGCTAAGCCCGATCAAGCCATAAGCTGTGTATTTGTGAATGAAGCCCGCCTGATCTTCGAGACCTGTTGCTTGATAAAGGGAAGGCACTTCAAAAAGGCCAAAAATGATCAATGGTCGTCCATCGGCAGTAAAGATCAAATAGCCGGAAATCATAAGAATGATCAGCAGGGCATAAAGCGCCATATGCACCAAATGAGAGATTATTCGCTCATGGGTCGGCAGGTAGGAATCATCAGGCCTTGGATTAATCTGACGCCAGACAATGCGCCCGATCAGCGCCACCAGCAAAGTCATGCCAATACTGATATGCAAGTCGGGAGCGGTCTTGTAATAGGGGCTGTAATAGGTCAAATCGACCATCCAGAAGCCAAGACCGAAGAGGCCCAGAATGGCAATCGCCATCAGCCAATGAAGAAGCCGGGCCACCAGCCCGTAGCCATCCTTTGAGTTTTTAAGCGCCATCTCAGTCGTCTCAATGCTCATGCGCAACAAGCGCAAAGACCCGGTTTGAACTATCGCACAGGGCTAAGTGATGAAGTGAACTTGAGTGCTCAATCTGGTTCTTGATGTGAGGGAGATAAAGATTGCGTTTGGCATTTAATTATCAATGCAATATTGATAATGCTATGGATATTCTGACAGGTATGCGCACCTTCTGCGCAGTTGTTGAAGAGCGCAGCTTTGTACGGGCCGCGCAAAAGCTAGAGATTTCTGCCGCTTTGACCAGTAAATATGTGGCGCAGCTGGAAGAAAGGCTGGGGGCAAGACTGCTCAATCGCACGACTCGAAGCCTTGCTCTGACTGAGGAAGGGCAGGCCTATTTTGAGCGCTGCTCACAAATTCTTGATCAATTTGACGAGATGGAAGCCGCAATTAAGGACAAACAGGGAAAACCTCATGGCCGCTTGCTGGTTTCTGCGCCCATTTCTCTGGGCGAAAGCCATCTTTCTGCCGCAATTGCTCAATTCTTGCAGCTGCATGAGGGCATCTCAATCGAATTACGCTTGAGTGACCGCTTTATCAATATCGTTGATGAAGGCTTCGATCTGGCCATTCGCATGGGGCAATTGGGGGACTCAAGCCTTATTGCCCGCAAGCTTGCCCCCATGTATGCCGCAACAGTCGCTTCGGCCGACTATCTGGCACAACATGGAGAGCCCAAGCACCCATCAGAGCTGACCGGCCATGAATGCATCCATGATACCAACTTTCTTGGCGGTAAATTGTGGCCCTACCAAAATGAAGAGGGGGAATGGACTATTCCTACCTCAGGCCGCTTTGCGGTCAACAGCGCACAAGCGGCAAGGGCTGCTGCGCTGGCCAATGTCGGCATCGCCGCGCTACCGCGCTATATCGTCAAAAAAGACATTGATGAGGGGCGCTTGATCGAGATTTTGCCAGATTATATGCGCGCATCCGGTGCCGTTTATGCCCTTTATCCTCACAACCGCCATCTAGCTATGAAAGTGCGGGTGTTTGTTGATTTCATGGTGCGCTATTTCGCCGAACAAAAAGACTGGCAATAAGATCAGTAAGGACAGAAGAGTAAGAAAAGCTTGACCTTCTTTAGGTGCCGCAGAAAGTGGCATAAACCCGTTCATCTTCGCTCGGGGGGAACTCATAGTCTTCACACCCTGCTTGCGGGGTGAAAGGGGATTGAAGCACAGCATGCAACCGCCGAAATGGCTCGAAATTGCCCCGATAGGCAGCTTGAATAGCAGCCTCGATCTGATGATTGCGCGGACAATAGACCGGATTGGCACGACGCATGGGCTTGTGTCGCTCAAGCGGGGAGGAAACCTGACGAGCAACGCGGGCTTGCCAATCCCCTTGCCAATTTGCCAGAGCACGCTTGTTTGCAAAAAGGGCTTCAAGCCCTTTATGTGTGTCATCCTGAGCATATTGGGTCAGGTGATGGAAAAACCGGGTGAAGTCCACTTTATGCTTTGTCAGCAATTCAAGCGTTGATCCAAGAAAGGCCTCGTCCTCTTCATCGCTCAGAACCAGCCCCAGCTTCTGGCCAAATTTCTCAAGATAGGATTGATTGAAAACTTGAGAAAAGAGGCCAAGAGAATCTTGGGCTAAAGACACGGCCTCATTCTCATCTTCATGGAAAAGCGGCAAAAGAGCCGTTGCCAACTGGCTTAAATTCCATTGTGCCATATGGGGCTGGTTCCCCCAGCTATAGCGGCCCTGCCGGTCAATGGAACTAAAGACCTTGGCTGGATGAAACTCATCCATAAAAGCACAAGGCCCAAAATCAATGGTCTCGCCAGACAGGGCCATATTGTCCGTATTCATCACCCCATGGATAAAGCCAAACTGAAGCCATTTCGCAACCAGATGCGCCTGCCGCCTGATCACCTCTTCATACATCGCCAAATAGGGATTGTCGGCGGAGCGACAGTCAGGATAAAGGCGATCTATGGCATAGTCGGCCAATTGCCGAAGAGCGGCATGGTCCCCCAGTGCATAGAAATATTGAAAAGTGCCAACCCGAATATGGCTGCGGGCAATACGGGTGAGAACGGCCCCTTCAAGCGCTGTCTCGCGCCGCACGTCATCACCAGTGGTGACAATAGCCAAAGCTCGCGTGGTCGGCACTCCAAGGGCATGCATGGCCTCTGAGACCAGATATTCACGCAAAACAGGGCCAAGCGCAGCCCGTCCATCGCCATTGCGCGAGAAGGGCGTGGGACCAGAGCCCTTGAGGTGGATGTCATAGCGCACCTCTTGAGGGTCAAGAATTTCTCCCAGCAACAAGGCCCGTCCATCGCCCAGTTGCGGCACCCAACCACCAAATTGGTGACCGGCATAAACCATCGCCAGAGGGTCTGCTCCCTTGGGGAAGAAGGAACCGGATAAAAGCCGTGCCGTGGCCTCAGGGTCGCCAAAATGCTCAAGGATCCCCAAATCCTTCGCCAATGCCTGATTAAACTCAATCAGATAGGGCGCAGAGGAGGGCGATGGGTTCAGCCGCGCATAGAACTTGCCCGGCAAGCGACCATAGCTGTTATCAAATGGCAAACTGGCAAATGGCTCTGTCACACAAACGCCCTCTCGATTCCTCAATTGAAAGGCCATCTTATCATGGCTTTGGGGGAAGGCGGGAGACGGCCCACAGTTTCGTGTGCGTTGGCATCTATTTTCATCATGGCGCCCCAGCGGGAAGAATAGCGGGGATAACACTCATAGAGAGGTCTGGTAATAAAATTACAACTATTTAGTGCGTTTATCAAAATTTAAGAACGGAGATTGCACAAAGAAGAAACATATACAGAAAAGTGTAGAATCGCGCATAATAATCTATAGTTGTATATTGGGATTTATAGCGACTTGATTGCGGTCTTGCGTTTTTAAAAGGATAGAGCGGGAGAAAATAGGGAGGGAGGCGAAGACCGGCAGAAGCAAGTAAGCAGGATTGGCGGCTTTCTTAAAAGCCCTTTTCGCGAGTTCCCTTATGCTTCTTTCCCATATCGATGATCCCAGCCTTTATCAGTTTTTAGAAACATACGCCCAGACAGTTGCTAACCAGCGCGACAAAGGCACGATGTTTGAAAAGGCGGTTGCGCTGTTCCTCATCCATGATGCTGTCCAGCAGCAATTTTATGACGAGGTGAAGCCCTATGCATCTTGGGCGCAGGAACAGGAACAATCCGGCACCGACCATGGCATAGATCTGGTCGCCCGCCTGCGAGATGGCTCCGGCTATGCCGCTATACAATGCAAATTCTACAAAGCTGACCATCGCATCCAAAAAGCGGATATCGATAGCTTCCTTGCCGCCTCTGGTAAAAGTCTCTTTGTCGAACGCATCTTTTTTGACACGACAAAGGGCAGTTTTGGCAAACTGGCGGAAGCGCAAATTGCCGGCCAGACCATTCCTTTCAGGCGGATTGGTCTTGAGGCAATGGAGCAAAGCCGCATCAAATGGGCCTCCTATTTCCGCGATGACCGCCTTGACTATATCGAGCAGAAAAGCCTGCGCCCCCACCAAAAGGATGCGCTGAATGCTGTAAAGAAAGGGCTTTCAAGCGCCGACAGAGGCAAGCTGATCATGGCCTGCGGCACCGGCAAAACCTTCACCGCCCTTAAAATCGCTGAAGACATGGTAGGCAGGGGCAAAAGGGTATTGTTCATGGTGCCGTCCCTTGCGCTTATGTCCCAAACGGTAACGGAATGGAAAAATGACGCAGAGCGCCCCTTTCAGGCCTTTGCGGTTTGCTCTGACAATAAGGTCGGCAAACGCAGCGCCAGCGATGACGATCTTATCGAAATAGCGCGTCATGATCTGGCCTTTCCCGCAACAACAGACGCGCGGCGATTGGCCAAGGAATACAAGACCGCACAGACAAGCGGCGAAATGATCGTCGTTTTTTCAACCTACCAATCCATCGAGGTTATCTCCAAAGCTCAGCAAAGCTTTGGTATGGATGATTTTGATCTGATCATTTGCGATGAAGCCCATAGAACCACGGGATATGCCGAAAAGAAGAGCGATGCCTCTCTCTTCATGCGCATTCACGATCAGGCGTATGTCAAAGGCAACAAGCGCATTTATATGACTGCAACACCGCGTATTTTTGCTGAAGACGCGCAAAAACAAGCCCGGCAGGCTGAGGGGCTGCTCTGCTCCATGGATGATGAAAGTGTCTTTGGCAAAGAGCTATTCTTCCGCGGCTTTTCCTGGGCGGTGGGGCAGGGCCTGCTCTCAGACTATAAAGTGCTGGTTTTGGCGGTCGATGAAGATCTGGTTAGCCACGCCATGCAATCAAGACTGAGCACGGGAAGTGAGCTGGACCTGGATGATGCAACGCGCATCATCGGCTGCTACAAGGCGCTGACCAAGGAAAGGCTAAAAGAGGATCTTGCCGGTGATACAGGCCCCATGCGTCGGGCACTGGCCTTTTGTAAGGATATCAAAACCTCCAAACGGATAGCCAAGGATTTTGGGCAGTTTGTTAGCGACTATCTTGCCGCTGTCAAAGAAGAGCAGAACGAAGGTGAGGGGGTGGATGGCGACTCTTCACTTCCCGCACTTGAATGCGAGCTGAACCATGTTGACGGGACATTTAACGCCAAACAACGAGGAGAGCTACTGCGGTGGCTCAAAGAGGAGCCGGAAAAGGGAGAAGGGGCGCAAGACAAACCCATTAGCCGCATATTGACCAATGCCCGATGCCTGTCAGAAGGGGTAGATGTGCCCGCCCTTGATGCCATCATGTTTCTCCACCCGCGTAAAAGCCAGATTGATGTGGTGCAATCGGTCGGCCGCGTGATGCGCCGGGCACCGGGCAAGGAAATGGGATATGTCATCATTCCCGTTGGCATCCCGTCTGGCATAAAGCCCGAAGAAGCGCTGAATGACAATGAGCGCTATAAGGTCATCTGGCAAATTCTCAATGCCCTGCGGGCCCATGATGAGCGGTTCGATGCCATGATCAATCGCGCTGGTCTTGAAGAAGATGTTAGCGACAAGATCGAGATTATCGGTGTCAGTCGGCAGGAAAAAGAAGCCACCACTGCAGTGGTGGAGGAACTGCCCAAACGCAGAGCCCAGACCAAGCCGACCGGCATGGGCAGGGATATGGCGAGTGAGACACGCTCGATCCATCCGTCAGAAATCCAGCTTCCCTTTATCTTTGATGATGTGACCAAGGCCATCATGGCGCGGATTGTCAAAAAATGCGGCACACGGGACTATTGGGAAAATTGGGCAACAGATATCGCCCATATCGCGCAAAAGCATATTGCTCGCATTACGGCAGCCATCAGCATCAAGGACAGTAAGGCGCAAAGCAGCTTTTCCCGATTTCTGTTGGAAATTCGCGATGATCTCAACCCCAATGTCTCGCAAGACGAAGCGGTGGAAATGCTGGCCCAGCACCTGATCACCCGACCCGTCTTTGAAACCCTGTTTCAGGGGCATGAATTTGCCCGCGATAATCCGGTCTCCAAAGCTATGGAACAGGTGTTGGGGGATTTGCAGCAAGGGGATCTGGAGACGGAAAATGCGAGGCTGGAGAAATTCTATGACAGCGTCAAAATGCGAGCCGACGGGATCGAGACCGCCCATGGTCGCCAACAGCTTATCCTAAAGCTCTACGATACCTTCTTCTCCAAGGCCTTTCCAAAAATGCAGCAGCAATTGGGGATCGTCTATACGCCGGTCGAGGTGGTGGATTTCATCATTCACTCGGTCAATGATGTACTCAAAGACCAGTTCGGCCAAACATTGGGGAGCCGAGGCGTCCATATCTTGGACCCCTTTACCGGCACAGGAACCTTCATCACCCGCCTATTGCAATCCGGCCTCATCAAGCCAGAGGAGCTGGAGCATAAATATCGCTATGAGATCCACGCTAACGAGATCGTCTTGCTCGCCTATTACATCGCCGCGATTAACATCGAGGCGGTCTATCATGATTTGAGCAAAGATCCCGTCACGGGTGAGAGAAAGACCTATCACCCCTATGAGGGGATTTGCCTGACGGATACCTTCCAGATGTATGAGCAAGAGCGGGATATGGTGGCCGACCTGCTGCCTGATAATTCCGAGCGCCGAACCCGGCAAAAGCAGCTTGATATTCAGGTGATCATCGGCAATCCGCCTTATTCCGCAGGTCAGCGCAGCGCCAATGATAATGCGGCGAACCTGAGCTACCCCAATCTGGATGAAGCCATCCGCAAAAGCTATGCGGCTCATTCTGGCGCCACCAACAAAAATGCCCTCTATGACAGCTATATCCGCGCCATCCGCTGGGCAACAGATCGCATCACCGAAAAAGGCGATGATCGCGGCATTGTGGCATATGTTTCCAACGCCGGATGGATAGACGGCAACGCGACAGCTGGGCTTCGCAAATGTTTGAAAGAGGAATTCTCAAACCTCTATATTTTCCATCTTCGTGGGAATGCTCGCACCTCGGGAGAGCAAAGGAGGAAAGAAAAAGGCAATGTGTTTGGAGAAGGGACCCGAACGCCAATTGCCATTTCCATTCTCGTTCGCAACCCGCAAGCAAAGCATCAGGGCCAAATCTATTTCCATGATATTGGGGATTACCTAAGCCGCGAAGACAAGCTCAACACCATCAAGACACTCAAAAGCATCAATGGAATTTCGGACAGCGATAGCTGGACCCCAATCAATCCAGACGAGAACCACGATTGGCTCAACCAAAGCGATAAGAGCTTTGGGAAATATCTGGTTTTGGGGAATAAGAAAGACAAACAGGCTGTCTCGATCTTTTCCAACTATTCTAACGGAATAAAAACCAATTCCGATACTTGGATGTATAATTCATCAGTAAAGTCTTTGGGTGCCAACATGGCCAAGATGACGAGCTTCTACAATAGCGAAGTTGATCGCTACCAAAAACATGGCAATGATCTTCCTATCGATCAGTTTGTGAGCTTCGATCCAGCGAAGATAAGTTGGCACAGCAGTAGTCTACCAAAAGCTTCTAAAGGAATAAAAGCCAGTTTTAATTCCAGCCGTATACTGATTGGCCTATATCGTCCATTCCAAAAGCAACAGCTCTATTATGACAGCCATTTTATCCAACGAAGAGCACAAATACCCCAAATCTTCCCACATGCCAGTGCAGAGAACCTCGTTATCCAGATTGCTGGAGTAGGAGGACGAGCCTTCAGCGCGCTTATGTCAAAATGTATCCCTGACATTCAGGCAATGTTTAACGGCCAATGCTTCCCCCTCTATCTCTATGAAAAAGAGGAAGATGGAGAGGGGTTGTTCGCTTCAAATGAGACAGGCTATCGGCGCGTCTCTGGCATCAGCGATGAGGGGCTGGCGCATTTTCGTGCGGCTTATCCTGATGAGGAGATCGAAAAGGAAGATCTGTTTTATTACATCTATGGCCTTTTGCATTCGCCCCACTACCGCAAGCGCTTTAAAAACAATCTCTCCAAGGAATTGCCGCGCATTCCGCCCGTTAAAAAAAGCAAAGATTTCTGGGCCTTTGCCGAGGCCGGGCGCAAACTGGGTGCCTTGCATGTCGATTTTGAAAAGGCGGATCTATATCCCGTAACCTTCAAGGAAGGGGCGCGGGAGACATGGGTCTATGACGACGAAGAGGCTTTCTTTCGGGTAGAGAAAATGAAACAGCCCGGCACAGCCAAAACCAAAGACAGGAGTGAGGTGATCTATAATAGCAACATCACCATCACCAATATTCCGCTTGAGGCTTACGGCTATGTGATCAATGGCAAACCGGCTCTTGATTGGGTGATGGAGCGGCAATGCGTCAAAACAGACAAGGCAAGCGGCATCGTCAATGATGCCAATCTCTATGCGACCGAGACGATGAACAACCCCGCTTATCCATTGGAGCTGTTTCAACGGGTGATCACCGTCTCGCTTGAAACCATGGCAATTGTCCGTGCGCTACCCAAGCTGGATATCGACTAAAGGTCTCTACCGGCTTTTAGCGCGCAAGGGTCAGCTGGACATTCGAGGTGGTGGCAAGACCTGTCCATCGGTTTGGCAATTCCTGATTAAGGCGCGCCAAAACCGCATCGGTGCTGGAAATGAGAAGGATCTGATTGCCCACCACATTCCATTTAAAGCCGCCAAACAGCCCTGAGGGGCAGTTAATCCCGGCCCAAGCCTGATAAGCGCCAAACCATTGATTGGGTTTCAGCTCAATCTTGCAGGATTTGCTGCCTGATGTCTCGAGCAAGGTCCAGTTGCCAGACAGGGTTTGGGGTGTGGCAGCGGGGGCAGGGGCGGAACCAGAATTGGAGAGGGCCGCCAGAACCAGCCCGCCAACCATACCGGCCGCAGCTGCCTTGTTAAAGCTCACACTGGCCGATGTTTTGGTGGTCTCGGTAACGCGCGTCCCGTCAGGCCGCACATGCTGGCTGGTGCTTTTATCGCTCGTCCCCCAAATTTTCTTATTCTGTCCGGCAGGCTGGGCTGGCGCAGAAAGGGTAGACAGCGGATTGTAAAGCGGATTAGTCGGCGCTGTCGGTGACGAGGACTGACAGCCAGCAAGCAGGCATGAGACGCCCACAAGGGAGAATATCTTCAAGTTCATAGTCGCACCCATGTGAAATATTTGTGTCATGTGAGCCAGAGAGAAGATCGTCGCTCTGGCTCATATTTTGTCAAAACCTAATCCAGCGCCAATGTCAGCCGGATAGACCCTTGATGATCCTGATAGGAAGAGGACAGCCGTCCGTCATAGCGGGTTTCAAGGGCCAAGCCATTTTCCAGATTAACGGAGAGGCCCAGATTGGCCGCAAGCGCATGCCTTGAATTGCCTTTGTTTTTGATATCCAGAGACTGACCGGCCAGATTGGCAGATAGCTGGTTATCAGGATCGGTCAACTCACTCCGCCAGCCAATCCCGAACAAAGGCGTAATTTCGTTGTTGCCAACCTGCATGGTCTTTTCAAACCGCACGCCAATATCGCTATAAACCATGGTTTTTTGAGAGGCCGCCACAGTCAGATTAGCAACGCCAGCGCCTGTTTCGGTAAAGCCATCAATGCGGGCATGATGAACCTCAATTCCGGCAAATGGAATGATCTCAAAGGTTTGGGCCAGCTCAAGCGCCCGGGAAATCTCCGCCGAGGCAGAAAAAACATGCCCGCTATAATTGGCATTTGCGGTTGTTGCAGCGCCCCCTAAAAGAACCGAGCGCTTGGCATCAAAAGTCTGATGCCCATATTGCACATAGCCACCAAGAGCAAAGTCGCCAAGCGAGAGCTCACCGTTCAGGCCAGCCACAAACCCTTCAACCGTGACAGAGTTGCCGCCGCCCTGATCTCCAGCTGTTTGCGTATACCCGCCATAGGCCCCCAGAACCGCGTCGCTTGGGAAGGTATAATAGCCACCGCCCATAAAGCCGAATGTATTGGTGTCGGTATTGGCAGCGCCATCGCGGCCTTCATAACGCCCGACCCCGGCCAGGAACTTACCCCAGACAGACCAGAAGCCTTTCGGCATCTCAGCGGAAGGGGCTTGCGTAAATGCGCGCAAGGCCTTGGTCGCTTCGTCTTCTTTCTCTTCCGCAGCATAGGAGCGGATATAAGAGCTCATGGCACCATTGTGAGAACTGGAGCCAACGGTAACACCACTTCCCTGGCGCAATTGCCCAAGCACATTGGAAACAGCATTAAGGCTGCCCAACAAAGTATTGGTGCCCTGGCCGTGAATATCGCCCTTCAGGCTCTTCAGCGTTTCATCAAGCTTGTCGTCAGAGGTGTTCTTGATGAGTTTGAACAGGGATTGAACCTTGGCATTTTTACTATCAAGTCCTGACTGCAAAAGCGACATGACTGCGCTCTCGCGCGTTTTGCCCTTGGCTGCTGCCATATCGCGTTTCACATCAACAGACATAATAAGGCCGGACAGGCTTTTTTGGGCGCTCGCCTTATAAAAGGCGGAGCTACTTTTCACTTCCTTGAACTCACCCTGAATTGGTGTAAAGCGCGTATTGATGATTGTGGCGGTCTTGGTTGTTCCATCAAGGCTGTCATCAGGGATCACCTCCAAAGTGGCCTGAGCGACATCAAGGGTGCCATCAACATTCAGTTGGCCGGTTTTACCCGCCTCGTTCATCTCAACCTTCAGGTTAGACCCATCACCAAAGGTCACATCTCCAGTCACATCCAAAGAGGTTTGAACCAATGTGGGGGCTTTGATCCGGATAGTACCAAGCGTGTTGACCTTGCCCTCAAGTTCGCCAATGCCTGACAATTCTGCCTGACGGTGGATATTGATTGTGGGGGCCCCAAGAAGGCTGTTATCTGCAAGTGAGACCTTACCTTGACGCAATTCAATGGCGTTAACGGCCCGCAAATCCTGATTTTGCAGCAGTGAAAGAGAAGCTGCCGCGTTATCGAGAGTCAATTTGTCAATGGTGGGGCTGATGTCAAGCGACAGATCTGTTGCCTGATCAATGGTTACATTGAAATAGGTTGAATGTTTGCAAAAGCCTTTTTCATCTGAATTACAGGTGGTGGTGGTCGTATTGTTGGGCTGCAAGGTCTGCATGCCTGTGACCGTATTGACCATATTCCAGCTGGCAAGATCGCTCCAATTGCCAGAACCGGCTTTGGCCGACACTTCTTTGAGCGGGTTATTGCGCTCAAGCCAGTCAAGATTGGCAGCAATTGAAGCATGGAAGACCACGTTGCCATAACCGCCATCATAGCCTGTTGGGTTTTCCTCTCGTGGACCACCGGAGTTTGAAACCCCAACCAAATAGCGCACACCATTGCGGGTGACAAACATCGGACCGCCACTATCGCCAGGGGCTGTTCCACCTTCTTCTGCATGAACAATATCGCCTGGTTCGTTCTTGCCTGTCAGATGATCTTTGGGCGCATTAGGGTCATCCACGTCAAAGATGAGCATAGGCACCCCGACCTTAAACGGAGCGTCATCCGGATCAATCGTTCCGGTTGGGGTCAAACCATTAAGCAGCTCCTGGGTCACAGGGCCTGTGCTTTCAAGATAGTTGCCTGCAACCCGTCTTTTGTCATCGGTCAGAGACAGAGACCGCCCACTGCCTATGCCATTTACATCCACATCAATCGCCCCGGCTCTGCCGTAGCCAACCAAGGTGATCTCCTCGCCTACGTCGGGGAGGGTGGTGAGGATTTGAGCGGCTTCAATAGACGTGATCGGCTTATCAAGTGAAATGATGGCAAGATCATAACTGTTGGTGGCGTCGATTTTCGGGCTATGAGGCTTGCCATAATTAGGATTGACGACAAAGCCGGAAATCAGGCTCTCATCCTGATTGTTCTGAAATTCGGCTGTTGCAGTTGCCTGATCTTTGCCTTGCTTATTGGAATCGGCCCGAAAGCTGATACCAAATGTCTTGGCTCCGGCTTTGGCAGGATCCACGTCCCCGACATCAATATTGGTATCAGGATTGTTTTCATCCACCAGACAATGCGCTGCAGTAACAATTGTACGCGAATTGATCAACGTGCCTGTGCAGGTGTTATTAAAGCTGCCACCCTGAAATTTCATGATATTGGCAACATTGGCATAGCTGTTGGCCTGATCATAGAAGTTGGCGAGACCACCAGAATAGGTGCCATCTGATCGCAGCCCGATGGCTTGCGCATGAAATGTTGAAGACAAAAGAAGCGCGGACAGAAGTCCGGCTTTTCCAACTAAACGGAGCGGTTTATTCATTACTGATCCCCTACAAACAAGCCTCGGTTCTGGCCTGTTTGAGATAACGCACTGACGCCGCTGCCAGTGACCAATACGGATCAAATGACAGAGCAGATAAATCACAAAACTTGGTAATGCGAACAACATATCGCCTAGGATCGGTAATCAGGATCAGTTTACTTTGTTGTTTTAAGCGATCTTGGTTCCGATCTTCCCACGGGCCGGAGCAAATCATATTTCCCCCAAAGCGCCAAGATCACCTCGTTCGAAATGGACAAACTGCCTAATATTCTGGACAAACTGCACAGTGATGTGAGTGACTTATCACAAATTTGGCGTTTCTGTTGGATTGGCTGTTGGTCAAATTGCCCTTTTAGCTACGCTAAGGGATGTCAATACACCTGTAGCACTTGAGAAACCGCAGATCCGCTCTTAGCGTTCTTGAAATAGGATTAAAGATGGTAAGGGCTAGAGAGATGAAAAAACTGATATTTTCTGCAGCAGTTGCAATGGTCATAACAGGTGCCAGCTTCTCTACGTCAGCGCAGGCAAGGGCAGAAGTGCAGTTTGGATATATGCAGAATAACAAATTCTATTATGCCAGCAACAAGGGGATCTGGCAGAACCATCAGGAATGTAATGCCTTCTTTAAAAGAATTGGAGGCTGCAGCCGTTATAAAGCATGTGGTGAAATGGTCTACTATCCCGGTTTGAACAAACTGATCCAAGACCACTTACGCTCAGGTCGTAATAAAGCAGTTAAAATCAAAACAAACCGAACAAATTGCCTGATCAGACTGAAATAGGTATCAATCGCCCTGACATATCGCATAAGCTGTCTAGGGGTGTCGTATGCAACGAACTGATAGGGCAAAGAAGCAGCGCAGAGATGTCTAATAGAGGGTATTTCGGAATAGTCAGAGTTGATTGCGAAGGAGGTGGCGCAGATGCGCTTGTTCATGCGCAGCCTGAATTGGTCGATTGGGACGACATGATAGAGTTGGCCAACCAATTTGACCAGGGTTTCGATAAATCCTCACCCTATCGACATTTCCCAACAAGAATTTCCAAGGAAGAATACAAAGCCTTATTCGGGAGAGATATGCCTGATACCTTTTGGAAAAAGCTATTGCAAAGACTGCAGTCCAGTGCATTTGCAAAAAAGTTAAAATCAAGAAAAAACTGAAGCCTTTCACAATACCCTGGCTACCTGCAGCGAAGGTGGCCGCCCCTTTCGGTAGGTGATAAAGATCGGTGGGCAAAATCTATCAGGCAAGAGGTGAGTTGAATGAGCAGCCCGAATATATCTGAAAACACAACCACTGCAGTCTAAGTCTGCATCAATATGCCGAGTTATTACAAAATAGCAGTGCAGTTTTTAGCTAGCCGGATAGTGCACAACCTCATTAGCCGTACAAATGCAAATCGGCGTAAAAATAGGATGAGCTATTAGAAATTATCTAATAATTTGAAAAATTTACTTTGTAATTGTAATGGGAAAGTGGCGGAGAGGAAGGGATTCGAACCCTCGAGACAGTTACCCGCCTACGCCCTTAGCAGGGGCGCGCCTTCAGCCACTCGGCCACCTCTCCGCAGACCGGTTTAAAGATTTGATCCATGCCCCGCAACTGCTTTTTTGTCATAGCTATGACATTTCCACATTTGGCTGGGTAAGGGACAAAAGGCGACATAACAAAAAAGCCAGTCAGGGCAAGGCTCTGACTGGCTTTGGGTTGCTTGAAGGCAAGTGTTAGCTGATAAAATCAGTAAACATCACGAACATAGCGCTTGTCTTTTTTCAGCTTGTTCACATAGTCCTTGGCGGCGTCGCCGGACATACTGCCTTCCTTGGCAATGATCTCATGCAGCGCAACGTCCACGTCTTTTGCCATGCGGGTTGCATCACCACAGACATAGAAATGACCGCCTTCTTCAAGGGCTGCAAAAAGGTCTTTTGATTGCTCGGCCATTCTGGTCTGAACATAGATCTTCTGCGCCTGATCACGCGAGAAGGCAAGATCAAGACGGCTCAGAACACCAGAAGACTGCATCTCGCTCAGCTCGTCCTTATAGACAAAGTCCGTGGCTTCATGCTGGTCACCAAAGAACAGCCAGTTCATGCCCTTGGCACCGATGGCCTCACGCTCCTGCAAGAAAGCACGGAATGGCGCAATACCGGTGCCCGGGCCGACCATGATCATAGGCACATCGTTATTTTGTGGCACGCGGAAGCTCTTGTTCGGTGTCATGAAGACCTTGGCAGGCTCGGAGCCAACCCGGTCAGCAAGGAAGCAAGAGGCCACACCACCATGGTCGCGCCCATGGCTGTTATAGCGAACCGATGCAATGGTCAGATGGACGCTGTCAGCAAACTTCTTGGAGCTGGAGGAGATGGAATAGGCCCGGTGCTGAAGCGGCTTGAGGAGACCGGTCAGTTCTTCAACTGACAGGGAAATATGCGGGAACATATTCAAAAGATCCAGCGCATCCTTGGACCATAGGAAAGCCTCCATGGCTTCCTTGTCACCATGCTCGACAATATGGCTCAAATGCTCGTCATTGGCGCGTGCTTCAATAGCTTTGACAAAGTCGGAGGATGGCGTTGAAATCTCGTAATGGCTGAACATCAGCTCGGCCAACGAGACGTCCTTGCCCTCAACCGCTTCTTCACCAGAAAAGCCACATCTTTCAAGGAAGCTGGAGACAAGAGCGGGATCGTTGGTGGGGATCACGCCCATGGCATCACCGGCTTCATAGGTCGGGCCATCATTTGAGAGATCAAACTCGTAATGGCGGATCTCTTTGGCAGAGCCTTCACCCGACAGAAGACGGTTACAGGTAACCGGTGCGGAGAAGGGGGTCTTGCGGGTCCATTTGGATTTCGGCGCTTTTGGAGCGGCTCCTGCAGCGGGAGCTGCGCCCGCGCTTGCCCCTTCAGGCTTGCGTTTGGCCAGCTCTTCAACCACGCCACTGGTCCAGGCTTCAGCGCTCTCTTCAAAATCTACATCGCAATCAACACGCGGCAGAATGCGCTTGGCACCCAACTGCTCAAGGCGCAGGTCAAACTGTTTGCCTGCCTCGCAGAACTCGTCATAGGCGGTGTCACCAAGGGCGAGAACGGAGAATTGCAGATCTTCAAGGCGCGGAGCAGAAGTGTCTTTAAGAGCATCCCAGAAGATTTCGGCATTGTCTGGCATTTCGCCCTCACCATAGGTGGAGGTAACGATCAGCACGTAATCCATCTGGGTAAGAGCCTCGACTTCGGTCTCATCCAAAGAGGCGAGAACAGCGTTAGAGCCGCCAGCGCGGATGGCTTCACACACATCTTCGGCCACAGTTTCGGAATTACCGGTCTGAGTGCCGTAAAAGACATTGACGGTCAGGGCCTGCGCAGCTTCCCCGGCAGAGGAGGCGCTGGCATCTTTGGTCATTTGGGTGTGAAGACCAGCATAGAAACCTGAAAGCCAGGAGCGCTGATCTTCAGAGAAAGGGGTGTCATTTGGAATGAATGGAGCTTGCATGAGATTATGTCCAACTCAAAAGTCTAAAATCCGGGTGAAGAGGAGGGGCCGAGTGGCCCCGTCCGCTTATGACATCTGTTTGACCATTTCCATGCTGGCCGATGTTGCAAACAGGGCTTCATAGTCGGGTAGATCCCCCATTGCAGCCCGGTTCAGACGGTCCTGAAGCAAGATCCAGCCATAGGTGCCGATGCTGTCCATCAGGCGGACATTTCGGTTTGACAAGGCTGTTTTATAATCCTTCATCCGCTTGTCCGAAACCATCACGGCCAATTGCTCGTCGCTATAATTTGCCAGAGCCTGACGGGCGATGCCCGAGAGCTTGCTCATCAGACCGAAATCTTCGGTCAGGATCAGCTTGCGAACGCCCCCATTCAATTGGGCCTCAGAGATTGCCTCTTCTCCGCGATAGCGAGCTTTGACCAATTGCTGGGCGGTATTGACCACGGCAAAGTTATTGATCAGCTCATGCATCAGGGCGCTATCAACCTCGCCATAACCGGGAATTGCACCCCCGGCAATGGTGTGGCCATCACGATAAGCTTCCTTGAATTTGCGAATCTGGTGAGACACCAGCGCCTGGCCCAGCTCTTCCACCAGTTCCTTGCGGGAAGCGGCTTTGAGGATGGCCTCATAATTCTGATAGGTCTCAAGGGCCAGCGGGGTCGCAAAGCGGAAGTTGGAAACTTCGCTCTCCCAATTGTCCAGAATGAACTGGGCCTTTTGAGAATTGGTGAATTTGATATGACGCTGCAAAAGAGCCTTGACCGCAAGCCGGTGAATGGCTGCGCGATCATTGTCACTATCAAGACGATGCAGTTTGACGGAATCATCAGAATAGAGATTTTGAAGCTGATCATAAGGGTCATACTGATAGGCCACGCCACCAGACATGCCATTACAGAAGCCCTTGCCAAAGCCGCCCAAATTCATCACAGCGCCATTGGTCATATATTCGCAGCAGAAGTCACCAACCCCTTCAACAACCGCGGTCGCACCAGAGTTACGAACCGCAAAGCGGTCACCGGCACCACCTTCAACAAACAGGGCAGAGCCCGTTGCGCCAAAGAGAGCAAAGTTACCGATGAGGTAGTTTTCCTTGTCGCCGCCACCGGGTGAGTGAACAACGATATTGCCGCCGGAAGCACCCTTGCCAACACCATCGTTACAGGTGCCCACATGATGCAGAACCATACCGGAGTTACAGAAGGCACCATAAGACTGACCGGCAGAGCCATGAGTGTGGATCTCAAGCATTTCAGGCTTGAGAAGATTGCGGCCGCGATCATCGGTGTAAACCATTGGCATGGTCGAGAGGTGCTTGTCAGACAATTCATGCTGCAGCATCCGCTCTACATCAATGGCGAACTGGCCACCAACGGTTTTGTTGCGGTTGTCCAACTTGCGCTTGACCACGATTTTTGCCTTGGTCTGGTGCTGCTGAACGGCTTTGTTTTTGAACTCTCTAAGGATACGATCATCAATATCGAAATTGGCTTCGAGATAGACCGGCTCCTTGACGAAAACCTCAGGCACAACGGTGAGCATATTGCGCAGATCCATCTGGCCGATGGCCCGCTCATGCTTGACCAGATGCAGATAGTCGGCACGGCCACGTGCTTCGCGCAAGGAAGTAAAGCCCAAATCGGAGAGGATCTCGCGGGTTTCATGGGCAATATTCATCAGATATTGCGCCAGCGCTCTTGGATCACCTTCGAAGGTCTCAGCATTGGTGGTCAAACCAGCCGGACATTTGATGTTGCAATTCTTGGCCATAACGCATTTGAGCATCATCAGCGCGGTTGTACCAAACTCGAAGCTGTCACCACCCAGAAGACAGGATTTCACTACGTCAGAGGCTGTCTGGTGCGCGCCGGAGCAGCGCAGAATAACCTTCTCGCGCAGGCCATTGGCACAAAGCGCCTGATGAACCTCGGCAAGGCCGATCTCGGCTGCACGACCGGTATTCTTGAGCGATGTCACAGCCGCAGCACCCGTGCCGCCCGTGTTTCCGGCGATATTGATGATGTCAGCACCCGCCTTGGCAACACCAACGGCGATGGTGCCAATCCCTTCGGACGATACCAGTTTGACAATCACGCGAACGCGCGCTGCTTTGGCATCATGGATGAGCTGTGCCAGATCCTCAATGGAATAGGTGTCGTGATGCGGAGGAGGGGAGATCAATTCCACACCCGGCGTGCCGCCACGGGCCGCTGCAATTTCTACCGTTACTTTTGGCGCTGGCAGCTGACCACCTTCACCGGGCTTGGCACCCTGAGCAATCTTGATTTCCAGCTCTTCCAGGGTTGGATCGGCCAGATAACCGGTCCAGACCCCGAAACGACCAGAAGCAAGCTGTTTGATGCGGCTGGAGCGAATGGTGCCATAGCGGGACATATGCTCGCCGCCTTCACCGGAGTTGGAGAAACCACCGGCCATGTTGGTGCCGTGGGCCACCGCTTCGTGGGCTGGTGAGACCAGAGCACCGTGCGACATGGCACCAGAGGCCAGGGTCGCGGTGATTTCATGGGCAGGCTGCACCTCGTCCAGGTCAATCTTGGGATTGCAATGCTCAATATTGCTGAAATAGTTCAGCGCAAGGCCGGAGGCTTTTACCTCAATCACATTGCCGGAGGTCTCCAGCTTGGACAGCTCATTGCCGAACTTTTCTTTCAAAGCAACCGACAGGGCCACAACACGCTCGGGCTTGCCGCGCTCGGGCAAGGTCAGCGAGAAGCAATCATCCCCTTTGGGCTCCACTTCAAGGCCGCGTACCACAAAGCAATTGTTGCCGATCAGGTCATGGGCAAACAATTCTTCTGCAAATTCTTCGGCGCTCAGTGCCCAGTTGATGTCAGCCGGGAAGGCCAGAACGTCACGCAGGGCGGCGGGGCGCTTTTCGCGCTCGAGTGCAAGATCGTGTGAGAATTCGCGATATTGCTTGGTGATCTTAAAGGCGTCGATTTCCTCGGGCTTACGGCGGGCAAAGCTTGTATGACGGTAGGCCTCGGCCCCCTTGCCATAGGCATCAGCCAGCTTGGCTACAGGAAGCAAACGCAAATCATCATCATTGGCATCGCCTTCAGAAGGAGCAGCAGCCCCGGACTGAATGCCTTCTTCAGTCATCTCGACAAAGCCGCGCACTGCGGTTGTACCATAAGAGTGGCCAGCGCCTTCAGAGCGCTCTTTAAAGAGACCTAGAAGCGGAATGTCGCTGTCGCCTTTGATCTCGCAAGCGCGGATGTGCCATGCATTGACGCTGTCAGCAATCGCGGCAAAGCCAACGCCGCCAACAGTGTTTTTCATGTTGGGGAAGTAACGGGCCAGAACACCATCATCGGTATCAAAGAAGTTTGGCTCGAAGAATTCACCACCAATATAGCTCTCTGCCGTACAAAGACCGACCTTACCCATGGTTTTCATCAGGGATTTGTCAGCGGCCTTGTTATAGCGCTTGATGCAGGCTGCAATCTCGGCTTCATCCCCTTTGGCCATGTCGCGGGCACGGGCGGCAACGCTAAGCGGCATCACCGCAGAGGCGCCAAAGCCAAGCGCGGTTGCGACCTGATGGGAGGAAGCAATCTGGCCACTTTCAGCAATGAGAGACGCACGGAACCGCAAGCCTTGCTCAATCAGGCGCTGGTTGGCGGCAGAGATCATCATAACAAGCGGAATCGCTGCCATGCGCTCGCTGACCAGAGCATCGGAGAGAATGATGATGCCGCCCTGATCGCGGGCCGCTTCTTCCACCTTGTCACAAACATTATCAACCGCTGCAATCAGGTCTGCCTGCTGCTGCTCATTGTCAGCGCCATGATCGATGGCATAGATGGCGGCAATGTCTGTGACAGGCACTTCACTTTGCGCGCGCAAGGTCGCCAGCTCGGTCGGAGACAGGATCGGGCTTTGAATGACGATCTGTTTTGTTTCATCTTCATTGAAATGAGGCTTGGCGCCCAGAGCAACGCGCAGGGTCATACCATCGGCCTCGCGCAAGCTATCAAGCGGCGGGTTGGTCACCTGAGCAAAACGCTGGGAGAAATATTTTGCCATGCCGCCTTCCTGATCGGTCAGCGCGTTAATGGCAACGCCATAGCCCATGGCAGAGATTTTCTCAGATCCCTTTTGCATCATCGGATCCATCAGGAACTTGAAGCTTTCCTGATTAAGGCCGTAAGCTACCGCGCGCTGAGGCTCGGAGAAGTCGCTTGAGAGTTCTGGCTGGCTGTTATCAGCAGGCAGATCGGCAAGATCGGTGCGTGCCTTCTCCAGTAAGCTGCGATAGTCGCGCTTTGCAGCAAGCATTTCCAAAGCTTCGCTAGAGGAATAGGATTTACCGGTGCTGTGATCGAAATAGAGCATGCCACCAGCTTCAATCCGCCCGCGGCGGGTGATGCTCTCGGCGGGGAAGTCAATCTGGCCCGCTTCGGACATGACACACAGATATTCGTCGGTCTCGACCGAGCGCAAAGGCCGCAGGCCAAGGCGGTCAAGCCGGGCACCAATCACCTGGCCATTGCCAAAGATCAAAGCTGCAGGGCCGTCATTCTTCTCTTCATACAAAGAGAAATATTCCAGCATCACTTTGATGTCGTCGGAAAGGCGGCTGTCATTCTCCCATGCGGGAGGCATCATGGCGACAACAGCAGTGATTAGGTCAAGATCATCTTCAATCAGGCGGCGCTCAAGGGTCTGGTCAAGGCGGCAACTGTCAGACTGGCCAGGAGGAGAATAGATCTGGCTATTTTTCATCTGCGCAATTGCAGCCTCGGACAGGCGGTTCTTCTTGTCGGTATTGAGCTCACCATTATGGGCCATCATACGGAATGGCTGCGCCATGCTCGGATGCGGCTCGGTATTGGTTGAAAAGCGCGTATGGAAGAACATGGAGTGGATCTGGTGATCCTCATCCATCAAATCGGCAAAATAGGGGATGATCTCATTGGAGTTAAGGCGCCCCTTGTAAACCTGCGTGTGGGCAGACATGGAAAGCGGATACAGGCCTTTGAGGGTTGGCTCAAGATAGGCAACCGCTTCGATAGCCATCAGGGCATCATGGATCTTCTTGTCGAACTCTTTGGCGTCCATGTCAGCAGGCTTGGCAAAAACAACCTGATGAATGGTCTGCATATATTTAACGGCAGCCGGGCGAATAACAGCATTATTGACGGGTGCATTGCGCACCATGAGAACTTTGAGGTCTTCGCCTTCCAGCGAACCCTGAATAAGGGCGTCTGCTTCATCCCAATAAGCCTTGTCTTCCGGCAGGAAGAAGTTGCCAACACCAAAAGCGCCAAGCTCAAGCTCGGGATTGCCGGTCAACTTGCGGAAGAAAGACAGGGAGAGATCGATATTGACACCTGCACCATCGCCAACCCCTTCAGAACTCATTCCGCCCCGGTGAGGAATGGTACAAAGGGCCTCATGACCCTTGACCAAAACATCATGAGTCTGCTCACCTGACTTGTAGGTCATGAAACCAACGCCGCAGCTGCTTTTCTCAAAGCCGTGGTCGTAAAGGCCAAAATTAAGCTGTGTCTGTTCCAAACCAAAGTCCTCGCTTTTTCGTCGCTGGCTGCCCAGCTTCCCTCATGGTCTACAGGGAGATGTGCAGCTTCAATTATTTTCGAAATTGGATAGCGCTTATCCAATAAGTCGGGAAAGGTCGTAAATTTGACTTCCCGAATTGTCTGTATCTATGCCGGTTCTGTCTGTCAGACCAGTTGTGCCAGATCGGGCCGGATGCGCCAACTGGAGCTATGGTCTGGTGCGACTCTGCGCCGCGTTTCTTGCGTATCTTTAGCCGCAACCTGTCTGCCTGATCTGTGTTTGATGACAAAATAGGCAGTTTCAGAACACTTTGCTGGGTAAATGCTCAAACAATCGGCGTCAACCACGCGGCAGCGGAAAAATGGCAAAATAGCCTTAAATGACTGTTTTAACCTGCAAAAAGAGCAATTGTTTTCAGATTTCAGTGCATTAAGTACGATTGTTCTCAAGGGAGCGGGCGCTCGTGAAACAAGTGTTTGGAGGCCAATTTTGTCACCCAACTATCCTTGGTAATTCTATCAGTTTTGTGACGTCGTGGCAAAAGACAGGAAGTCTTGAAAAGATCTATAGGGTAGGGCAGAAGCACTGGCCAAAGGCTGCGATGCCAACACAGCAAACAGCAAAGCCGCCACACCAATCAGGCGCGGCGGCTTTGAGTGCCATAGAAGGCGTTAGAGCTAACACAGAGGGCCTAGACCATTAATCTGCCGGTGCTTCAATCTGCGCCGGTTTTGATTTGTTGGAACGCACGGCAACAAAGCTGCCCGGTGCATCTTCGATCGGCTTAAGCTTGCCGTCGCCAATTTTGCGGGCAGGAACCTTCTCGTCAGAAATATTGGCAATCCACTTGTTCCAATCCGGCCACCACGAGCCTGGGGTCTCCTTGGCAGAAGCTGTCCAGCTTTCCAAATCGCCCTCAGCCTTGCCGCCGCGCCAATATTGATATTTTTCCTTGTCAGGAGGATTGACCACTCCGGCAATATGACCAGAGCCAGAGAGAACGAAGTCCACCTTGCCGCCAAACATGGACGAGCCTTTAAAGACAGACACGGCAGGCGCGATATGATCTTCCTTGGTGGCAAGGTTATAGATCGGCACCTTCACCTTCCCGAGGTCGAGTTTGACACCATCAATCTCCATCTTGCCTTGGGCCAGATTATTCTCCAGATAGCAATTGCGCATATAGAAAACATGATTGGCTGCTGGCATGCGGGTGGAATCAGAATTCCAGTAGAGCAAATCAAACGGGAAGGGCTCTTTGCCTTTCATGTAATTGTTGATCACATAAGGCCAGATCAGATCGTTAGAGCGCAGCATGTTAAAGGCATTGGCCATGGATCGGCCTTCCAGATAGCCAAGCTCCTTGATATGCCCTTCCATCTCGGTCAATTGCTCTTCATCAACAAAGACTTTCAGATCGCCCGCATGGGTAAAATCAACCTGAGTGGTAAACAGAGTAGTTGAAGCCACTTTGGATTGGCGCTTTGCGGCCATATAGGCAAGGGAGGAAGAAAGAAGCGTTCCACCTACGCAATAACCGATGGTATGGGCCTTTTTCTCACCTGTGGCCTTGGCAACGCTATCAAGACCAAAGATCACGCCTTCCTTGATGTAGGAGTCGAACCCTTTATCGCGCAGGCTTGCATCGGGGTTAACCCAAGAGATGACAAAGACGCTATGGCCCTGATCAACACACCATTTGATAAAGCTCTTCTTCTCGTTCAAATCCAGAATATAGAATTTGTTGATCCAGGGTGGAACAATCAAAAGAGGGGTTTTGTAAACTTCCTTGGTGGTCGCTTCATATTGGATGATCTGGCAAACATCACTCTGGGCAATCACCTTGCCGGGGGTCACTGCGATATTTTTGCCCAGCTCAAACTGGTCATTGCTGGACTGGCGAATGATAAGATCCCCATCGCCTGCAGCAATATCCTCGGCCAGCATCTTCATGCCGCGCACAAGATTCTCGCCATCATTGGCCATGGTTTCTTTGAGCAATTCAGGATTGGTCATCAGATAATTGGAAGGGGCGAGGGCATTGATCACCTGATCCATATAGAATTGCGCCTGATGACGGGTATGATCATCCAGATCCTGAGCTTCATCAACCATTTCATGAGCCCATTTGGACGTGATCAGATAGAATTGCTTGACGAAATTAAAGAATTGGTTGTTGTCCCATTCAGGGTCAGAAAAGCGCTTGTCGCCTTTCTCCGGTGCTTCAACAACATCTTGCTTTTCGCCCATCATGGTTTTGACCGACGAACCCCACAAATCCATATAACGACCCCAAAGGCGACTCTGGGCCTGCATGGCCCGCTGCGGGTCTGAGGTCCAGTACTCCCCCACCTTGCCAAGGGTTTTCACAATATGATTGATCTGTTCTGCTTGCGCCGAACGGGACTCGTTGTCGCGCGGATTGAGATAAGCCGAAGCTGCTTTGCCAGCTTCTTCAATCACACGGGCAAAATTATGTGCAAATTGCTCGGGATCCTTGACCATATATTGCACAAGGTTGAGCTCGGATTGCGGGGCATCATTTTCTGATTTATCTTTTTTGTCTGCCATGCTTTCCCCCTCTTAAAATCTTAGAGCCTTGCTTGCACGGCAACAGCAAATCCTAGTTCACTCTTGCCAAGCCTCGCTCGCATTCTGTTTTTATGTCCCTATTAGGTACGTTTTGCAGCTCTGTGACAAGTTGCCGTAATATCCAAATATATAAGTAATTAGACCATATAGGTGTGTTTATTTCCAAACCAGCAAGAGGGGAGAGGCAGAGTTCCATAGCAAAACTTCGCCTTTTGATGAGGTTTTTTCTTCGGTGGCTGGGGGCAATATCTCAAACAGGCCTTAAAAGCAGAGAATTGCTGCATTGCACAAGCGTAAGCGAGTGATTCTACACGTTTCCTTAGCCTCGCTGGTGGCGCAGAAGTCGGAAAGTCGCGAGTAGTATTCTGGGTTCTTGAAGGCTGAGTATATCGCTTGAGAGGTAATGGATGATCGAAGGCGGGATCCATGCCATACTTTGGCCAAAGATCCGGGGCCTTTACGATTCTGATATGGATGGGACACCGGATTTGCGTTAGCAAAAACAACCAAGTGTAGGGCTGGTATTGAACTGCCCCAAACGTGAAGATCTACAGTAAAGACTAGTTTTGCAAATGATGGCAACGAGAAATTGGCCCACAAACAATAAAGGTCAACTGAGTGTGCGAGATGGGCTCCGAACTGGTTTGATTTGTGTGGCAGCGCTTGCATTATCGGGCTGTCTGGGAACGGGTATGAGCGCCGTAGATGCCGCAGCGCCGACCGTCTCTGGCCAGCGAAATGCTACACTTCCCCCAAATCCTGCTTCACAACCTGCTTCGCAAAATGTCTCGAACCAGAATAGCCCTTCTGCTGCAAAGCCGCAGGAGGCGACGGGCGTTAGAGCCAATATCGAAAAGAAGGTCCGAGAGAACTATCTCCCTTCTCAGATCGGCCATTCTATCCGCGAACTCAATGTCGATAATTCGCGCCAGAATTACCCTGTCATTGCCGACCCCGAGCAGCAGGAGCGCCGCTTGCTGACCGAAGAGGAGCGCAAGAGAATCGAAGAGGAATTGCGCTCCTTAAGTGATGGATAATTGGATATGTAGGGCGGACACAGGCGCGGGCAAGGGATGCAGGCGAATCTTCGCATTGCACCAATAGTTCGTGAATATCGCGCCTTAAAACCAATTGTCTGATTGTGCGATCAAGCCCGGCTGTGTAAAAAGCAACAGATAATTATGCGGGATCTGCAAAAGGCGGTCCCTTTTTCGTCAATGAAACCCCAAAAAATGCTGTGGAGTATGACAATGGATGATTTCCATAAAATCCGTCGCCTTCCCCCTTATGTTTTCGAGCCCGTAGACCGGCTTAAAGCAAAGGCGCGAGCGGCGGGCGCGGATATCATCGATCTGGGCATGGGCAATCCTGATTTGCCAACGCCTAAGCATATTGTCGATAAGCTGACCGAGACCATCAAGGACCCTCGGACCCATCGCTATTCCACCTCGCGGGGCATTCCCGGTTTGCGCAAGGCGCAGGCTGCCTATTATGAGCGCCGCTTTGGCGTGAAGCTTAATCCGGATACCGAAGTGGTTGCTACCTTGGGCTCCAAGGAAGGCTTTGCCAATATGGCGCAGGCCATTACCAGCCCGGGTGATGTGGTTCTGGTGCCCAACCCGACCTATCCCATCCATTCCTTTGGCTTCATCATGTCAGGCGGCGTTGTGCGCTCCATGCCTGCTGAGCCAAATGAGGAATTCTTCCGGGCGATTGATCGGGCCGTGCGCCATTCCATTCCAAAGCCGATTGCGCTCATCGTCAATTACCCATCCAATCCAACGGCTTATACGGCGGATCTTGATTTCTATCGTCAGGTGGTCAAGGTTGCAAAGCAGCATGATATCATGGTGCTGTCCGATCTGGCTTATTCAGAGATCTATTTCGGCGATACGCCTCCGCCTTCTATCCTTCAAATCGAGGGGGCCAAGGATATTGCAGTTGAGTTTACCTCACTCTCCAAAACCTTCTCCATGCCCGGTTGGCGCATGGGTTTTGCGGTTGGCAACGAGCGGATGATCAAGGCTTTGGCTCGGGTAAAGTCCTATCTCGATTATGGTGCCTTTACGCCCATTCAGGTGGCCGCAGCGGCTGCTCTTAATGGGGCAGAGGATTGCATTGCAGAGGCGCGTGAGACATACAAGCAGCGCCGCGATGTAATGATCGAGAGCTTTGGTCGCGCCGGTTGGGATATTCCCGTGCCTGACGCCACCATGTTTGCATGGGTGCCCGTGCCGGAGAAATATCGCGAGGCAGGCTCTCTTGAATTTGCCAAGCAACTGGTTTCAGAAGCCCATGTTGCAGTGGCCCCCGGTGTCGGTTTTGGCGAATATGGTGACGAATATGTGCGCCTTGCTTTCGTGGAAAATGAACAGCGTATCCGTCAGGCTGCAAGAAATATTCGACGTTTTCTTGCAAGTGACTGAAAAAAAGTGCATGAAACCGCGTAATTGATCGACAAATAAGAAAAAGACTGGATTTGCGATAAATGAGCAACCCATTGAAACTGGGCCTTGCAGGCCTCGGCACGGTTGGTGTTTCGGTAGTCAAACGCCTTGCTCAATTGGAAAATGAACTGGCCACAGCCAGTGGCCGGGCCATGCGGGTCACCGCAGTAACGGCCCGCTCGCGCGATAAAGACAGAGGGGTCGACCTCTCTGCTTGCGAATGGTTCGATGATCCGGTCAGCCTTGCCACAAGCGAGGATGTCGACGTTTATGTGGAGCTTATGGGCGGCGATAGCGGCGCGGCGGAAGAGTCTGTCCGCGCAGCTCTTGCAGCCGGAAAGCATGTTGTCACAGCCAATAAGGCCTTGCTTGCCAAACATGGCAATGAGCTTGCCAAACTGGCCGAAGACAATGGCGTCATGCTCAATTTTGAAGCAGCCGTTGCTGGCGGCATTCCAATCATCAAAACCATGCGCGAGGGGATGACATCCAATGACATTTCCCGCGTCTATGGTATTATGAATGGCACCTGCAATTACATCCTGACCCGCATGGAACTGGAAGGCCTGTCTTTTGACGAGTGCCTCAAAGATGCCCAGCGTCTTGGCTATGCCGAAGCAGATCCCACCTTTGATGTCGAGGGCAACGACACGGCCCACAAGCTGGCCTTGCTGACCAGTCTTGCTTTTGGCACCGAGATCGAAGCCGACAGCATCTTCCTTGAAGGGATCACATCGCTGACCACAGACGATATCCGCGCAGCGGACGAGCTTGGTTTCCGCATCAAGCTGCTGGGCGTTGCCTTGCGCACCGATACCGGCATCGAGCAGCGCGTGCATCCAACCATGGTGCCCAAAAGCTCTGCCATTGCGCAGATCTCTGGTGTTACCAATGCTGTCGCTGTTGATGGCGACGCGGTCGGCTCTATCACCATGTCCGGCCCTGGCGCTGGCGGGGATGCAACAGCATCTGCCGTGGTAGCCGATCTTGTTGACGTGGCACGGGATTTCAAAGTCTATCCGCTTGGCCGTCCGGTTGGCGAGCTTAAGCCATATGTACGGGCGAAAATGCGCGCCCATGAAGGGGGCTATTATATTCGCCTGTCAGTGAATGATCGCCCCGGTGCCTTTGCTTCTATTGCTCACCGCATGGCAGAGCAGGACATCTCGCTTGAAAGCATCGTCCAGCGCCGCACCAACGGGCATTTCACCAAAACAGATGATGGTGGTTCCGCCAAAGCCAGCGAAAAACCGCAGGCTGTGGTGTTGATTACCTATGAGACCACCGAAAAGGCCATCCGCATGGCCTTGAAACAGATCGAAGAGGACGGGCATATCGCTGCCACTCCTCAGATGATTAGAATTGAACGACTGTAAGTTTGAGATTAGGCAGATAAGAGAAACCACTCTGCTGTGTTAAGGGGCATATCGAATGGCTGAAACCAAGGAACAAGTGCTGGATCGTATCCTGACACTGGAAATCGTCCGTGTAACCGAACGTGCCGCTGTTGCTGCGGCTCGCCTTCGTGGTCATGGCAATGAAAAAGCTGCCGATCAGGCCGCTGTTGACGCAATGCGCCGCGAACTGAACCGCCTTCCTATTGATGGCACCGTTGTGATCGGTGAAGGGGAACGCGACGAAGCACCAATGCTGTTCATTGGTGAAGAAGTTGGCACCAAGCAGGGCCCCAAGGTCGACATCGCGCTTGATCCGCTGGAAGGCACCACCATTTGTGCGAAAAACCTGCCAAACTCCCTTGCTGTGATCGCCATGGCAGAAGCAGGCAGCCTGCTCAATGCACCTGACGTTTACATGGACAAGATCGCTATCGGGCCGGGCTATCCTGAAAATCTCGTTGATCTTGACCGCACTCCGGTTGAGAACATGCAGGCACTGGCCAATGCCAAGGGCGTGCCAATCAATGAAATCACTGCCTGTATCCTTGACCGTCCTCGTCATGCCAAGCTGATCGAAGATGTCCGCGCAACCGGCGCTGCTATCCGCCTGATCGGCGATGGTGACGTTGCGGGCGTGATCCATTGTACCGAGCCTGAAGAAACCGGCATCGATATCTATTTCGGCATTGGTGGCGCTCCTGAAGGCGTTCTGGCAGCAGCAGCGCTTCGCTGCATTGGTGGCCAGATGCAGGGCCGTTTGGTCATCAACACCGATGAGCAGCGCCAGCGCGCCATCAAAATGGGTGTGACCGATCCAAACAAGAAATTCACCATGGAAGAAATGGCTTCCGGTGATGTGACCTTTGCTGCAACCGGCGTGACCGATGGCAACATGCTCTCTGGCGTCAAATTCGGCAAAACCCACATCCAGACCGAAACCGTTGTCATGCGCTCTTCCACCGGCACCGTTCGCTATGTGAAATCTGAGCACACCAATTTCGAGAAATTCCATCTCGATTGATAGATGCGGCCAATCCTTGAGGGAGTAAGGCTATGCCTTGCTTCTTTTGCGGATTGAGACAAAGATCAAAAGCGGGCAGAGTCATCTGGCCGCTTTTTTTCTGCTGTGTGACAAGGTGAGAGCTGGCAGCAGAATGACCGCGAAGACGGACCCATGCGCGCAGCAAATGAGGCGGCTATGATTGAGCAAAAGAAAGCCTATTTGGGAATTTCCCAATCCGCAAAAGAGCGCCGGTGGGTCGAGCGTTTGGATGATCGGGGCGGCTCTATTGCAACTGCAATCGGCCAATCCTTTGATATTCCCGATATTGTCGCGCGCGTTATGGCGGGCAGGGGGCTCGATCAGGCAAGTGCGGAAGGCTATCTTGACCCCGCCATCAAAGACCTGATGCCAGATCCGTCCTGTATGACAGATATGGACAAAGCCGCTGCCCGAATTGCAAAGAGCATCCGTGACGGCGACAAGATTGCCATTTTCGGTGACTATGATGTTGACGGGGCCACCTCAAGCGCCTTGCTTTATAACTTCCTTGCCCATTGCGGCATCGAAAGCACCATCTATATTCCCGACCGGATTTTCGAGGGCTATGGCCCAAATCCCGATGCGATTGATCAACTGATTGATGCTGGTCATAAATTGATCATCACGCTTGATTGCGGCTCCACCTCGTTTGAGGCCTTGGAGAGAGCAAAAGAGCGGGCGGTCGATGTTGTCATTCTCGATCACCATCAGGTGGGAGAAGAACTGCCTCCATGTGCGGCACTTGTGAACCCCAATCGGCAGGATGATATCAGCCAGCTTGGCCATCTGGCCGCAGTTGGTGTCACCTTCATGGCTGTTGTGGCAACCAATCGAGAATTGCGCAAATCCGGCTTCTATGGCAGCGCCTGTCCGGCCCCTGATCTTCTCGCTTGGTTGGATCTTGTCGCTCTCGGCACGGTTTGCGATGTTGTGCCGCTCAAAGGGCTGAACCGGGCCTTTGTGATCAAAGGCATGCTGGTCATCCGCAAGCATAGCAATATTGGGCTGTCGGCCTTGCAGGCCGTCTCTCGCGTTTCGGGGCCGGTGCGGCCCTACCATCTGGGCTTTTTGCTGGGGCCAAGAATCAATGCCGGTGGCCGCATCGGGGACGCAGCCCTTGGGGCCCGTCTGTTGACCACCAAAAATCCCTCACAGGCCGAACAAATCGCCAATGAGCTGGAACGCCTCAACAAAGAGCGTCAGGCCCTTGAGCAAATCATGCTGGAAGAGGCAACCGCGCAGGCAGACATGCTGCTGATGGGCAATCCGGACACCAGCTGCCTTGTGACCTCCAGCCCCGATTGGCATGCAGGCATCGTCGGGCTTTTGGCTTCGCGCCTAAAAGAGAGGTTTCGCCGTCCCGCTTTTGCCATTGCTGTGGGGGCAGGCGGCCAAGGCACAGGCTCCGGCCGCTCCATAGCCGGTGTCGATCTGGGCGCAGCGGTGCGAAAGGCGGTTGATGAGGGAAGGCTTGTGAAAGGTGGCGGCCATGCCATGGCGGCGGGCCTCACGGTCGAAGAAGCCAGCCTTCATTCCCTCAAAGCCTATCTTGAGGATGAATTGCACGGGCAAGTCAAACAGGCCCGCTCCAATGACGAAATGAAAATTGACGGCGCTCTTACGGCCACCGGTGCAACCGAAGAGCTTGTCAATTTGCTGGAGAAAGCCGGGCCTTACGGGGCTGGCAATTCCGAACCGGTTTTCGTCTTTCCCTCCCACACCATCGCCTTTGCCGATGTGGTCGGGCAGGGGGGGCATGTGCGTTGCACTCTGTCAAATGCCGCTGGCGGTAAACTGAAAGCCATTGCTTTTCGTGCAGCTGAAGAGCCATTGGGGAAAATGGTGCTGGAGAATAGAGGCCAGCCCCTGCATGTGGCAGGCAGCCTGTCTCTTGACTATTGGCAGGGTCGACCAACGGTTCAATTGCGCATATTGGATGTCGCCAAACCTGTCATGCTCTAGGGGGCGCATTGATAAGGGAGAATTCCTTCATCTCTCAGATAGGGCGGGCGCGAATGAATTTTTGCTCCATCACTTCCTTGCCCCATTGCGAACCGGGATATTCTTCAACAAGCTCAAATCCATAGCGTTCATAAAGCGAGCGGGCGGCATCAAGCCCCTTGAAAGTCCATAGATGCAGGGCATCAAAGCCCTGCTCGTCCCCAAAGGCAACAGCTGCCTCAAAAAGCTGCTTGCCAAGACCCGTGCCGCGCAAATTATCATCCATAATGAACCAGCGCAGATGGCCGATATTATCGCCAAGATCCTCCCCATCCAGTGAGATGCTACCGACAATCTTGCCATGATGCTCTATCGACCAAATCTGGTTGAGCGGATTTTGAAGTCGCGGCAAGAAGTCAGCCATGCCCGATGCAACGGTTGCTTCAAAGACATGATCAAAGCCGGAGAAGCGGTGATAAAAACGGGCATGCAGATCGGTGACTTGCCCCAGAATACCCGGCATATAGCCGGTTTGAATTGCCAAGTGAGGGGAAGGGGCTTGAGATTTCTGGTCAGTCACTCCTTGCTTATTAAGGCGGCTGTCTTTTAGAGATTGCGCGTAAAGGGAAAGAGCAGAGGCGATAGCATCAATATTATTGCCTTCCAGATCTCCAATGGCGGAAGTTACCTGATTGATGGCAAACTGATTGATATGGTCAAACAACTCACATCCTTGCGCCGTGAGCGATAAATCCTGCTCTCTTGCATCCTTGGCAGATTGTACCCGCTCAAGCATGCCCTTCTTCTCAAGTGATTTAACCAGACGGCTGATGGTGGATTTTTCAAGCCGTAGGCATAGGCTCAGATCCCGGGCTTTCATCTTTCCCGCCATCCCGATTTCCAAAATTGTGTGAACACCAGACAGGGACAAATCCGTTCCCGCTACCGCTTTGTCAAGAACGCCAAGTTCTCTGACCAAAAGACGCGACGCCGCACGAATATGGTTGATTCTGTCGCCGCTGAGATGAGAGGAAAGTTGGGACATGACATTGGCCTTCAGAAATGAATTATAGTTGTATATTGCAACTATTCATGATTTTCGCAACAACGTCAAGCAGCATTAGGGAACACCGTTTTGAATGCGAAAGCAAGAAGCCAGAATGTGGAAAACCTTTGCAGCGATAAATGGCCGAAATTGGCCCTTTCAAAGCTGCTGAAATTGCTAAAAAGCATTGTAGGATTTGGCGAGTAACAGCATTTTTTGGGACAACACAGATTTTGTGATGAAAAGCCAAAATCTCACTTGCGCTTTGAGAAAAAGCTTTCTATAAACCGCCCATCGCTTAAGCGCCCTTCGTCTAGCGGTCTAGGACGCCGCCCTTTCACGGCGGAAACACGGGTTCGAGTCCCGTAGGGCGTGCCACTCTCTTGCCTAGAAAGAGTGGCAAAGCAAAAACAAAAAGCCCTTGCAGCTCAGGTAGCTGCGAGGGCTTTTGTTGTTTTGAGATGTCGGGTCAGGCATCATGCGTCCGACAAATGGGCGCTTCGCCATTATATTGTCAGCCAACTTCTACCTGTTCGCCGCCGTCACATACTTCAGAACTTCATATGGTGTTTTTAACCCCGAAACGACATGATTTCAGATTCAAGCACTCCGGATTGCCTGCAGCAACAGGTATTCTTTTCTTAAGGACAAGAGATTGGGCATGCTGTGCCTGAGTTGGGCGACCCTACGGTGACCATGGTCTTGGCGAAAGCGTTTGGATCTGCTATCCAATGCTCCACCAATTCATTGAAAAAGCCTTGGTTTGTGCGCCGTGCTTTGTTGTCCGTGCTATTTGCCCTTGTCCGATTGGGTAAGAGGGGAAAACGGCCCTCACTTTTTAAGGGAAAGTGATCCAGATTGGAATTGGGCTTACTTAACTGGCACCTCCATAACAAGGCGCGATCTGCTGATCGATTTTGGTAGTGGTGGGAAGGGGGCAGCACGACGTATGGTTAGCTGAGCTTCCCGATCAACGCGCTTGTTGCCGGAAGAGCGAGTGATGCGAATGCCGGATACGGACCCTGAGGAATGGATGGTGAAAACCACGATTGCGCTGCGTTTTGCACGTGCCACAATGGTTCGCTTCTTGCGCACAATGCGTGCCCGAACGCGCCCTTTGTAATTGCTCAGGGCAGCACGTCCATTTGCATTGGCTTTTTTGCCGCCGCTGCCGCCAGTGGCACCTTTCCGGCCCTTACGGTTTTTAACCTTGCCTCCCTTGCGCGACGCTTGAGACGCGGCCCGTGCTGCTCTTGATTTGGATGTGCGCGCCTGTTTCTTTGCAGCTTTCTTCTTTTTCGTAACTGTTTTTGCCTTCTTCTTGCGCTTGATTGGCTTTTTTGTGGCGACGCGTTTTTTAGGCGGCTTTTTGACAATCTTAGCCTGCTTTTTTAGGGCGTTGGCTGAATTTCCTTTTTGGCGCTTTCGGCCATTGCCTCAGGTTTTAGATAGTCGGGTTTGATCAGGGCCTGCTTGGCTTTGAGTAGCCGAGCATTGTTTGCTGCCAGCGCTTTGAACGGTGCCGGTGAGGGAGCAGGGATACGCCTTGCTTCAATAAGGCGTGGCTTGACACGCTCTTCAACAAAGCTCTTGGTCTCAATCGCATGCTGGACCTTTCTCGGCTCCAGCATGGCCTTGTGTGTAGATTTGCTTTGAAGTGGGGTCGCTTTGACGGCCTGTGAAGCTGAGGCATCAAACAGATTGCCAATTTCAAGCGAGGCAACTCCTGCGCCGCGCTCTTCCAGAGCCGCATCTGGAGCGGACATGAAGAAGGCTGCCACACTGATATGCGCCACAAGGGAAAGACAGGCGAAAATCAGCAATCCTTTGCCAAAAACGCCCAGCCAATGTGAGCTGCGCCCATATATGATTATGAGAGAGGAGGCCACTCTTCTGCCATTGATTAAGAATGGGTAGAAGGATGGCTTGCGCATCAATTCCTCGTGTTGCAAGCTCATTTGCCAATTGGTGAATATGAAGATGCCCAACTTCCATTTGACCCTTGGCTATATTCAGGAACTCTCGATCAGCGGGTGAACGCATCATGAAACCAAGTGGTTTTTTGCCAGCCTCGACAGATGTCAAATAGCGCTCAAGATTGCCGTCGTTACGAAAAGAGTGGTTGTCAAGAAAGCCGCCAGCCCCTGAGCCAAAGGCAAGGCAATTGGCCCCGGTCTTGACCATCAGATTGTAGAGGTTGCGCTCTCGGGTGCCGCGGCGCCAGTGGGTGGTAGAAAGAGTGCTCCACCCATAATTGGCGAGAATGTTAGCGCCAGCTTGGTAATAGTGACCCACTCGACATCGCGCTCCCAGCTTTTAAGGCTCTGCTCTGGTAAGCCATACATCAAATCAATGACAATTGCCCCTTGATCAAGGGCCACAAGATCCCTCAAAAATGCTTGGGCCTGATCCCCATCCACTTTGCGCCCGAGACGTTTGCGCAGTTTTGTTTCAAAGGTCTGTACGCCAATGGAAATGCGGTTGGCTCCGGTAGCAAAGCAGGCTTTGGCCTTTTCCAGGGGGAAGCTGAAAATCCGCCCTTCAATTGTTATTTCGCAGTCAGAAGCAAGGGGCAGATAGTGCCGAACTGCTTCAATAATGCGGCATAGATCAGTGCTTTCGAGAGCCGTTGGCGTGCCGCCTCCGAAATAAACCGCATGAATGGGCCCGCTGGCTTGTAAGGGGCTGTCTTTTTCAGCTTTGATTTCCTTGATCATCGCATCGGCATAGGACGCACTATGGTTGGTGTGCCAAGGATTTTGGTAAAAGCCGCAAAACAGGCAATGATTTTCGCAAAAGGGGATATGAAGATAGGCAACAGATTTTCCCGTGCGCGCAGTAGAGCCAATGATCTGCCACGTTTCCTGATGGTCTTCCTGACGCACTGGCTGGGCCGCCAAGAAGGGATGGACTAGTCCCTTTTCAGGAATGCATGCTCAAGAGGACTCTCAGTATCAGCTGCAAAAAAGTCTTCAAGGCGCAGTGGGGACGCACTGCCTCCCATTGGAGCGTGAGAGGGGGCTTGACGGAAAGAGGCTGTGTGTCATCGACCTTTTGTGAATGCAGACCCGAGGACGGGCGGGACGGCGAGCGGGTATCCTTGTGAGAGAGAACCGAAGGTTCTGATGCTTTGCTCTGAAGGGATATGGCGGGTCTCTATATTGTGAGTATTTAATTCATAATATAGAAGTGTGACCAAATGGTCTCCTCAACAAAGCGTGCCATATTGCCGCAACAAGGAGAGGGGGGCTTGCGAGCAAGGGGAGACGTGAGGGTCGAAGCCATTGATTTTGCAAATCTAGAATGGGCGATTGGTTCAAGCGGCTCTATTGGATGGAGCTTGTCTGTCACATTTCACTGGTAGACGGTGAGGAATGATTTTATGCGAAACTGGATGAAACAAGGGGAATGCACAACTTAAACCAAACAGCCTCTGGTAAATCCGCAAGGTCGGTTTGCGCACGATTGCATTCATCTTTTGAGATCAATTCAGGAACCACGTTCATCGCGCTGTTCTCTTTGTCTTTAACGAGTTTGCTTACAGCACAAGGTATGATTTCTTCATCAAACACTCCAGATCGCTGTTAGCTTTGCAAAGCATGCTGGTCTTGTTGCTGGCGCGAAATTCCATACTTTTTGGCACCGATCTCGGCAGTCCCAATCATCGAGGTATAGTAGCTCTTTACGACCGATGGGTCTTTGTAACGGTGCCCATTCCAATGCTCGTTTTGTAGCGGCGAAATGCTATCGAACCCACCGGCTATGGCGACTTAAACCCCTTCATTGAGCATATTCAAGTGAAACGCAAAGAAGCCCGCAGATATTAAAAATGGTCAAAATCGTCAGATAGATTTTGCTGAATTTTTGGTTGTTGGATGTAAAAAGCGGCATTGCCTTTACTCTTAATAGTTGTAGAGTGTTGATGGTTAGTGTTTCGTGGGATTGTTTGGATTCTATCCAAAATTCTAAGAAGTCGAGGGGCGTAAAATGTCATACGGGGAGCAAGGGAAAAAATCGGAATTATCGTCTCTGGTTCGCTCAAAAATTGAGAATCTTCGACCTAAGCTCTTGGATCTCAGTCGAAGAAATCCCCTTCTTTCCACCCGTTTTTCGACCCGATCCAGTGGCATTCTCCGGGTGGTCGATGAGGTTCCTGGAAATCTCTACGATGATTTGGCGTCGGGCCAGACGATGCGGTTTGTTCCCCTTCCACCTTTAGAAGACGATCCCAAGGACGAAAGGACACGAGAGTTCCAGTTGGCTTACGCAGAGGCCAAGCTTACGGACGAGACCTATCAAATATTCCTTGGGAAAATAGACCATAATGCAACAAACCACGCAGAGGAGATATTCCGAGCCGAACGGGAGTTGAAGGATCGGGTTCGCGAAGCCCTGAACATGCCCGCCCGCCAGACTAAGAATGATCTTTCCTTAAGCCAGCATGCGCTGAATAATGGGATCTCGCCGTCATATGAGTTGCCATTACCAGGCAGCGAACACGAGGATGGTCGTCACACCGACAGCGACATACAGACGTTGTTGCTTCCCGACGCACTGGAAACCCGCATGGGTTCCCTTATGACCAAGTGCCGGACTTGGGTACAGGAAACAGGGATAAATGTCCTGTATGTGGCATTTGGATTTCTCGAATGGACTGAGGCCGGGACGTCAAAGGTGTCCTATTCTCCTCTTGTCCTGCTCCCGGTTGAGTTGGAACGAAAGAAAACACAGGACGGTCTGGAATATTCCATCCGGACCACTGGCGACGGAGCCGAGACCAATTCGGTTCTTGCAGAAAAATTGCGGTTGGACTTCGGCATTGAGATCCCGCAAATGCACGGAAGTACAATAGAGGACTATATCTGCGAGATAGCGGAACTGTCACCGAATAGCCTTAGCTGGAAGATCCGTCGGCAGGTTGCACTGGGAGCGTTCCCTTCGTCCCGCATGGCGATGTATTATGACCTGGAAACAGCCGCTGGCAACTATGATACGCACGAAGTGATTGGCGAACTGTTTGGGGGCACGCCTGTTTTGGCTGGGGCATCCCCGTTCGGCGAGGAATATGAGGTAGATTCGCCTGATATTGAAAAGAAGGTTCCCTTCTTGGTCAGTGATGCAGATTCATCGCAGTTTAGCACGATCGTAGATGTGCTTGATGGCAAGAACCTGGCAGTCGAGGGACCTCCGGGTTCGGGTAAGTCGCAAACCATCGTGAACACAGTTGCCGCAGCATTGGCAAATGGCCAGAAGGTTCTTTTCGTCGCTGAAAAAATGGCCGCGCTTGACGTCGTGAAATCTCGCCTCGAAGCGGTCGGGCTCGGCGAGTTCATTTTGTCGTTGCAGGCGAGTAAGTCGACGAAAGAACAGGTTATTTCCTCTCTTCGCGACCGGGTCGAGATGGAGATTTCGGGCGTCAATGCAGGATACGACAAGAAGGTCGCTGATTTTCGCAAGGCACGGGACGAGATATCTGAATATATCGAAGTGATTTCCTCTCCGTACAAGAAGACGGGAATGACAGTTTTCGAGATACTCGGGAAATCGATTGCAACGAACAAGGTACTGCATGAGTTGCAAAGGCAGATGCAGACGGCGACCTTTAGGCATGTTGAGGACTTCACCCCCGAGAAATTCGAAGAGATCAGAGAGATCTGTCAGCAGATTGAGAACTCTTGGGGGGAGGTAAGTGCTGCAGGTGGTTACTGGAAAGGAACCAAGGTCAGGGATCTCAACCCGTTCAATACCGACGAAATTCTGGATGGGGCGCGATATGCCTCGGAGATTTACGGCAAGTTGGCGGACGTCAGCCGGGCATTGTCTGGCTATGGTATTTGCGAAAATTCCGAAATGGAACAGTTGGCGCTGGTGAAGGCGGCGCTTGATCAGGATCAGGAGACCGTTTCCAAAATCGATTGGCCGTTTCTCACAAAGGCATTGGATTTAGAATGTTTCGGTCGGGTTAGATCATTTTTAGCTCAGTGCGATGAGGTGAGGGCGCGGATAAAAGAAGCGGAAGAAGATGTTACCGAGCCACTTGATCCTTCCCGGCCTCAGCAGTTGAAAATACTGGCAAAGAAGGCAGAACAGATTTCCCTTCCGGGCCTCTCACCCGACCAGATCAGTATGGTGAGGCAACAGAATGCAAACAATAAGGAGACATATGAGAGGGTATGCAGGATTATTGCTCCGATTGCGTCGGTATATTCTTCCTGCAAGGGTTGGACACTCGCATCCGTTTTGAAGGCGTGTGATATCGTGTCCAGTGTCGGTAGCGAGACATTGTCTCTACGCGATCAGAAACTGGCTGATCCTGCCTTTAAGGTTATATTGAATAACTGCGCTGGCCGTATACGAGATCTACGTGCGAGGCGTGAAGCCCTCGAACAAGAATTCCTGCTGGACGGCTTGCCGTCCTATTCCGAGATCATTGACCATGCAATGGTGCTTGAAACTGCTGGAGCATTCTCCTTCCTCTCGTCCGATTTTAAACGTTCAAAACGGTTTTACCTGTCCAAGGCAAAGGGGAGTAGTTTCGATAAATCCGCAGCATCTACCGGATTGTCAAGGCTTGCTGCCTGGGTCAAGGGCAAGGAAGAGTTGGAAAGGGATCCGCAACTCATTGCCCTTCTGGGGGTTCGGTTCAACGGATTGGATTCCGATTTCTCAGGGATTGCAAATGTCCTTAATTTTTATCACCGCATTGATGATGAGTTGCCCGGTATTGAGAATATTGACCTCAGGAATTTCTTGAAATTTGCAGA
The DNA here is from genome assembly GCA_025210795.1 of Cohaesibacter sp. Classification (GTDB taxonomy): domain Bacteria; phylum Pseudomonadota; class Alphaproteobacteria; order Rhizobiales; family Cohaesibacteraceae; genus Cohaesibacter. Next base: position 63,548 of record JAOAQZ010000042.1, read on the forward strand.
TGCGGATTTGGTGACTTCCTTGCGGAATGGCCGGGTAGATGGTGAAAGCAACTCACAATTGGATTGTACCTATGGGGAAGTGCAGGAGATCCTCGAACATATACGGCAAGAAGAGTCGGTCTTTGAGGAAATCGTCCAAGAAATTGAGAGCCTGACTTCGGTCTTGAAAAACAGATCCAGTGCCAACGTGGATTGGCTGCGACAATGCGCTGAAGAACTTGCGGAGATCCAGGTCGTCGTGGATGTACTCTCGCAGGACGATGCGGCAAAAACTATCCTTGGCGATCATTTTAAGGGGCATAATACGGACAGGCGGGTGGTCGGCGCGGAGATGGATATCGCGGAGCATGTCTCTCAATTGGAGCTGAAAAATCGAGAAGCTGTGCTTTTGTCGTTCGAGAAAGGCAATCATGCCGATCTAAAAGAGGCTTTGCAAAAGCGTTGCCAGCTTGAAGAGAGCACCTATGACGCTCTCCTTTCTCTGGCAGAATCCTCAAAGATGGAGATCAGTTCCTTCTATAGGGGATCGAGCAGAGAAACAGCGAATTTCCTACAAGACGCCTCCCAAGACAGGGATGGACTGCAGGTCCATTCTAAATTGCATGCCAGTATCGAAAGGCTGAGGGAGAAGGGATATGGTGTCGTCATAGACTACCTGCTTTCCTCCGATAAAGGATTGTCCGGTCTCAGTGCCGCAATGGAAGCCATCTTGGCCCGCTCTCTTACCAAATCAGTGTATTCGACATACGGGAACGTGTTGGCAAACTATGACGGAAGCCGATTAAATGACCTTAGGAAGCGGATTGCAACGATCGACAAGGAACTGATACGTCTTTCGAAAGCTCACCTCAGGAGCAAGATCTTCAGTTCCTCCTATCCCCCGGCTGGTGTCGGTTCGGGAAGAAAGTCGACATGGACGGAATTATCGCTCATCTATAACGAGATCAACAAGTCTCGAAGATACGTTCCCGTCAGGGACCTTACAAGGAGGGCCGGACGGGCGCTGCTTGAGTTGAAGCCTTGTTGGATGATGTCTCCACTGGCTGTTGCCCAATATATCCAACAAGGGGCGCTGGAATTTGACTTGGTTATCATCGACGAGGCGTCGCAGATGACCCCGGAAAATGCTGTCGGCGCAATTCTGCGTAGCCGAAAGGCGATGGTCGTGGGAGATACAAACCAATTACCCCCTTCAAACTTCTTCAATAAGGTGTTTGAGGACGAGGATGCAGACGAGGATGAGAGCGTCACCGACGAGTCAATTCTTGAAATGGCTAATTCAGCATTTCGCCCAGCGCGGCGGCTTCGCTGGCATTACCGCTCGAGGCATTCGGGTCTGATCGCCTTTTCCAACCACCATATCTACAATGATGATCTGGTTGTCTTTCCATCCGCCACGGAAGCGCAACAGGAGCATATGGGGGTCAAGCTCATTCCGGTTGAAGGCAGGTATTCATCGGGAACGAATATAGATGAAGCCAAGGTGATGGTCGATCATATCATCAAATTCATGAAGGAGTCGAAGGACCGATCTCTTGGTGTTGTCACCTTGAACCAGAAGCAGAGGGACTTGATCCTTGAGGAAATGAATTTCGCGATCAAGGATAACAATCACGTTTCAAGATATGTTGAAAAATGGGAGGAAGAGAATGATGGCTTAGAGTCCTTCTTCGTCAAGAATCTGGAAAATGTACAGGGTGATGAGAGGGATGTTATCTTCATTGGCACGGTCTATGGCCCGGCCGAGATTGGCGGCCCCGTCATGCAACGGTTTGGCCCAATCAATGGGGTGGCGGGTAAACGCAGGCTCAACGTTCTGTTTTCCCGTGCCAAGCAACAGATCGTCACGTTTTCTTCAATGAAGAGTTCGGATATCGTGGCCGAAGAGAATGGAAATCCCGGCGCCTATATGTTGAAGCAATGGCTGGATTATTCCAAGACGGGAATACTCCATGCGGGTATCCAGACCGAAAGAGAGCCGGATTCTGACTTCGAGGTCCATGTGATTGAACAATTGAAGTCGATTGGGTGCATCCCGGTGCCTCAGGTCGGTGTGGCTGGTTATTTCATTGATATCGGTGTGAGGCATCCGGATTGGCCACACGGATTTATTCTTGGTATTGAATGCGATGGAGCAACCTATCATTCCTCGAAGTCCGCGAGGGATCGGGATCGATTAAGACAAGAAGTTTTGGAAGGATTGGGATGGCAGTTCCATCGGATCTGGTCGACAGACTGGTTCTCAAATCCCCAAGGCGAGGTGGAGAAGCTTCGTAAGATAATCGCAGCACGTCTGGCTGATCTAAAGGCCAGAGAACAGGAATTCGTCAAAGCTCCGTTCATCGAAGATGAAATCCCGGAAGCGAAGGAGCCGAGCGATGCTAGGGTAGCCCACAAGGAGAAGCAATTCGCCCCGATCATTGTTAAAGAGCCTACCAAGAAACTGGAGAAAGGAGACCTGGATTTATTCGATCACTCATTGCCGAAAAATCCAAGAGATGAAGATGGCAAGCTTTCCGCACCTGCCAGAGGCAATATCACCCAAAAGCCCGATGAACCCGGTCTATTTTCCACGCCGGCTAAAACAGTAGAAAATGAAGGAGCGGACGTCGGAGACAGAGTGCGTCTTAAATATCTCGACGGCACGAGGAATGAAATAGAAATTACGCTCAGCGAAACGGAACATGTGACAGCGAAAAAGATCTTCCATATCGACGAACCCTTGGGTGAGGCTGTCTATGGGGCGCAAGAAGGTGAAGAAATCGAGGTATGGGTTGGAGGCGATGCGCGTAAGGCCGTTGTTTTGAGAATTAATCCAGATCACGGCAATTAATTCTCACGCAAGATCAGAAAACAGATATATTGGTGGCTATTGCTTCTCTAGCCGCCATCTGTTTTGTGTAGCGCTTTCTCTTCCAAAAATAGCTGTCTTTTATGCCTCAAGCTTTTTGAGCATTTTGCTATCAAAGATAAATAGCCATCAAACTCTGGGTGCGCTCGATCGTCCAAAGGATAGCAAAGGAGCCTGCAACCACAACGCCAAGATATTTCAAGCTTTTTGGCCATGTCGGTCCCAGTTTTTGTAGAGGCCAAAGCAGGGCGAAAACAGCCAGAACAATTGTGATCTGTCCTAATTCAACACCTGCATTGAAGCCGATGAGTGCAAGCCACAGTTGGTTTACGCCATCCCCCAGAAGGTCACCAAGAACGAAAGAAAAGCCATAACCATGAATGAGGCCTATAAAGGCCGCTGCCAGAAAAAGATTGCGTTTGATCGTCTTGTTATTGTTACGGTCGGAAAAGGTGCTCTTCAAAACCAAAAAAGCAGCATAGAGGATTGATATCGCAATGGCGGTTTCAATCGCCGGAATAAACCAGTCTCCTTGCGGAGAAAACCCGAAATATCCAAGAAAAAGCGTAACGCTATGGCCCAGAGTAAAACCGGTCACAGACCACAGAATTGAGGCTGAAATACCAGATGCCAAGGCAAGGCAAACCACAAAGAGGACATGGTCAAGGCCAATAAAGATATGCCAGATGCCTTGCCAAATGAAGCTTGCAAGGGAAGACAGCCAAGACCCGTCAAGCCGAAGCGGGTCCAACATTTGGCCGGGGAATTGCTTTGTGAAAGGGGGATCAAAACGATGATCCATTACGGCATTGTTGATGATGATCTGCGAGGGTAAGTTAATCTTAGGTAGGACGGACTGGATGCTCAGTGCACTATCAGGCCGATTGGTGGGAAGGAAAATCTCAACATCAAACAAGGCATCAACGATATAGATTGTGTCGCTTAATTGAATGGTGGGTCGGGCGACAAAATCGTCCAAAGCGCGTGAAGCTCCACTGGGCGTTATGAAGTCTGGATGGTCAGCTTGAGAGAAAAAGGCAGCTCTTTTGGGCTGGGCGATCACCGCCTTGTCATCAATGGTGAAGGCATAGCCTTCGGCCAAAAAGTCAGCCAGTGCAGACGACCGGTTTCGGGCCGCATGCTGATCCAATTGAAAATACGGCCTCCCGTCAATAATTTTTCTGGACAGAAATGGGGGAAGGCTCTGCCCCTTGTTGTTATGTTGTGTTGTAAGAAAGCTTCCGTAGACGAGGGGGGCGGGAATACGCAAATAGACCAGAATACCTTGCTCGTTAGCGGCGTTTTCCGTCTTGGTTATATGGATCAGGCGAGCGCCGGAATCGGTCGTGAAATGAGCCAGGGCAGTGGACCCCATCAGTCCTATAATCATCAGCAGAAAACAAAATTGAAAGAATATGCGTGAAAGTAAGGACATGGTCTTTCCATTCATCAAGCTGCTGCAATCAGCATATTGATATCGGGCTGCGCAGGGGGAGGCGAAAGAGTGTGCCCCGTTCTTACAAAAAGGCATGATTGCCAATCGGTCAATGGTGGTTTTATCACTTTCTATGATGAATTATGTGACTAGAATTTATATGAAATAACCCTCTCAAGCCAGTTGCTTCAAATGGAAAAGCGCATCAGGCTCTGTCCCCATCAAACGCTCGACCATATCCTGTTCGAACGCCTGATATCTGGCCTGCTCTTCATCACTGCCTTTGCGAGCCTGAAAACGAGATGTCATGGTGTGGAACTCATCGGTAAACAAGCCCTCAATCGGATAAAGGCCAATGCGTTTTCCTTCATATTCAAACTCAAAATAGAAGCGGCCGACCAAAGCTTGAGGAGCTTCTTGGGGCAGATCTTTGGTTTTGACTGTTACATTGATCTCATTGCGGGTACGCCCGCGCAAGACAAGCTCGGTGCAATCAACCACTCCAGGGCTGGGAAAGCCGATTTGCATTGAAATCTCATTGCGCTCAACAAGCCGATCAGGTGCCAAATGGGCAAAGGCACAGCGAAAGAGTTGGAACATTAACGCCGTTGCGATGATCTTATCCGGCCCGGCATAGCGTACCATATCTGAATGCGTAAAAGAGAGGGGGCAATCTCCCCCCTTCAGATCAAGGCTGGGTTCGCGCCGGGGCAAGATTTTGTAGGGATCGCTCATCATCTACTCCATGGCAGTTCTAAGTCAAATCGTAAACCCACAGGGCTAGAGCAAACGCTGCCTAAGCGGAGAGGACTATTGGCAAACAGTCTGCCAAACAAGCGCTCAGAAGCTCTCCAAGACCAACTCCAGTCTTAAAGCCCCCATTCGGTGCGGGAATTTGCAAGGGATAAAGCCAACACGGGCGCTACCCACTGAACAAATTGTCATCCCACACTAGCCGGGAGAGAAAGCAGAGCTTGCTGTCTTTGCCCGGGACATGGTCTGGATCATACATGGTTTGAAACGGGGCATGGAAAAGGGGTTGATAAAAATATGAGTTCTATATGCATGTATATCTAAATTGAATTGGGAGTCAATTGATAAAATTTTCAAAATCGAATTAAAGTTCTGTAATTATTATAGTTATAATTACTTATGAGAATGAGTTGCAATACTAATTTCATCTTTCAGCCACGTATCTTCCTGTCAAGAAGGCACGCAACACGCCTGTATGCTGTTACCGGGCATCTGCTTGGTTTCCAAAGCGTGAGGGCATTCAAAACAAAGCCCTTGCAGGTCAATCAACTGCAAGGGCCATTTTGTCTCAAGGAAGTCTAACCTTGTTAATCGACGGCTGCACTTGTGAAACTTGAATGGCTATAAACCAGCCAATTGTGTTGCTTCTTCCAGCACTTGATCCATGACGTGGAGGATCATGTCTACATCATTGGCTTCAATGGTCAAAGGAGGGCGGATTTTAAGGATATTGTCCGCAGGCCCCTCGGTGCCCATCAAAATGCGATGATCGCGCATGCGATTTTTGACATAATCAGCAAGCTTTGTGCCCGGCTCGCATGTGGAGCGATCCATGACCAGATCAAGCCCGATAAACAAACCATAGCCGCGCACATCCCCAACGATCACATGCTTTTTCTGCAAGGCTCGCAAACCGGATAGAAGGCGCTCACCCATCTGTTTGGCATTCTCCATCAGGCCTTCGTCATCAACGATATCCAAGACTTCCTTGCCCATGCGGCAAGACAGGGTGGACCCACCAAAGGTAGAGAAATATTCCGGCCCTTGGGCAAAGGCATCGGCAATCTCTCGGGTTGTTACCAGTACTCCGATTGGGTGGCCGTTGCCGATTGGCTTGCCCAGTACAACAATATCGGGTGAGGCTTCCTGCTCGATAAATGCGAAATAATAATCGCCAAGACGGCCAAGACCTGTTTGAACTTCATCAGCAATGCAAACGCCGCCCGCCGCCCGCACATGGTCATAGACCCTGGCCAGATAGCCTTTGGGTGGGATGATCTGACCGCCAACAGACGGGAAGGTTTCGGCAATGAAGCCAGCCAGCTTGCCACCACGCGCATGGATCCGTTCAATCGCATCCTTGACCTGATCTGCATAATGCTCAGCACGTTGATCGTCATCACGGCGATAGGGGCCGCGATAATCGTCGGCAACATCGACAAGTTGAACCCAATCAGGTTGCCCAACACCCCCGGGCGCATTGAACTTATAGGCCGAAATATCAATCACGCCCGTAGTGTTGCCATGATATCCATGGTTTGACGTGACCATATCCTTGCCACCGGTCTTGGCCCGTGCCAGACGTAGGGCAAGCTCGTTGGCCTCGGTGCCGGAATTGACAAAAAAGACAACATCCAGATGGTCCGGCATTTTGGAGAGGATCTTGTCGGCAAATTTGATTTGGGCCGGATGCAGGTAACGGGTGTTGGAATTCATCCGTTTGAGCTGGTCCGCTGCAATGGCCTGAATGCGTGGATGCGCATGGCCCACATGCGGCACATTGTTGTAACTGTCCAGATAAGGGCGACCCCATTCATCAAACAAGTGATGCTTCCAGCCCCGAACAAACATAACCGGGTCGGAATATGTCAGTTTCAGATTCTTGCCAAACTTCTCTTTCCGCCCCTTCAAAATAGAGGCTTTGGAGGTAGGCTGATAGCGAGTAGCATCATCTGCCAGATTCAACAAAGCTGCTGGATTGGGGCAAATTTCGCTCCAAAGATCAAAGGCGTCAGGATCTGAAACGCCGGGCCAATCGTCGCCCATGGCATCCAATGTGATGGCCATCTGAAAATGCAAATGAGGATCCCAGCCGCCATTCTCGTCTTGTGCACCCAGCGTCGCAAAAGCCTGACCCTTGTCCAGCATCTGTCCTTTTTTCAGATCAGCGATGGAAGAGGGGGCCAAATGACCATAAAGGGTGAAAAAGACATCACCTGCAGCGGTCTCATGACGCAAAACGACCATGCCACCGTAATCCAGCTCACCATCACGCACCTCAATATGATGAATGCTCGCAGCCATGGGCGTATGCACAGGTGTGCCAGCCCGCATGAAGATATCAATGCCCAAATGCACCGTGCGGCGATTGCTGGCTTTCCACGGGCCGTTGTAGAAGGCACGATCAGTATAAACCAACCGTGGCTCGCCATAAAAACCAAGCCATTCTGAGCCTTCAAGGCCAATATCAGCCCCTAATGTGGCAGCTTCTGCCTTGCTCATTTCAAAAGGATTGCGGGGGCTCGTACAGGCTTCAACCGAGAGGGAGCCAACCGGCAGATGACGCAAATCCTTACCCATCACAGGCGCAAATGTGCCCCGATTGGCGGTCAGCCATGTTGCAATCGCTGAAGCAGAAGAGCTAACAGGGAAGCCACATGCTATTCGCAAAGCCAACAAAAAAGCTGAGGGATCAATGTCGTTGGTTTCAAGAAAACGCCAGGCAGGAGCTTGAGAAATCGTTACATAAGGATCGTTGCTTTCTTGAGCCATAAGCGTTGAGTTAACGACGCTCACTGCCAACCGCATCCGCAGCAAAGGCCAGAGCATGGCGAGTTCTTGCTCGGTTAGGGGATAGCGCTCGTGATAACCGCGAGCCAGCGCGAGCAGCGCTTCTTGAGGATTTTCATGATCTAGCACAATATAGGCGGCAGCAATGGCAAGATCGCAAATGCGAGGTGCTGCGCACATATCACCCAGATCAATCATGCCGGAAATCTTAGGCGCTTCGTCCAGTGAAGCGCTGACCAACAGATTATAATCATTGATGTCATTATGAATGGCAACTGAAGGCAGACATTCCAATTGAGGCTTGATAGCAGAAAAATCCTCGCAAATAGCCTGCAAAAGCGCATGGCGAGCCGGGTCTGTTATGACGTCTAGCTCATCATTGATCCAGTCCCCTTGCGTCAGATTCCATTTGAAATCCCGCAATAAGGCCGGATGGGAAAAATCGGCCAGAGCTTTGTCCATTTCGCCCATTTGGGTGCCCAGGTCTTCAAGCAACCCGGCACTATGAGGCTTGAATGAGGCATAAATTTTGCCGCTCTTCCATTCCTGAAGCCAGACGATCCGATCCTCGCCATCCTCATCGGCGACATGGATAAAAGCCTGTCCATTCTGCGCAGGAATAAATCCGGGGATCGGGAGGTCTGGCGATTTGGCGCGCATATGAGAGAGGGCGCTGCACTGAAGGTCAATCAGGTCATCCTCACACCCGGGGCGCATGACTTTCAAGATCGCCGAAATATCGCCACGGACACGAAAATTAAGGTCATATTCTCCATCCAGCCGATCTAACTGGCCGGATAGGCCCCAATGCTTCGAGAGAATTTGGACCCAATGTTGATTTGGAAGAGTGTTCATTGAGGAATGCCTGATACAATGGAAAGCTTCTATGGGGATAGATGCAATAAATAACAGCCTCATATAGCAAAATGTCAAGATTGGATAATTTATTCACTACAGGAAACTGCGTCAAACGCTAACTGTAAATGTTGATATACTGATAGAGAAAAGCCCTTGTAACAAGATCTGCTACAAGGGCTTTTCTCATAACCCGTGTCTGGCAAGTGGGGGGACCCAAACCAGCCGGACGAACGGTGTAGTCTTCAATTCAATTTCAAGAACGAAACCAAAGCCAGAGGCCGGTCATATTTTCACAATCATCAAAGATAACGCAACGGATTCATGATCCAGCGCTAAAGAACAGCATGAAGGAAATATGTCTTATGAAAGGATCTTGAGATTGTCAGCATTCACCTTGCCATTGCGGCCTTCAACCAGTTCAAACTCAATTGATTGGCCTTCGTTAAGGGTTGTAAGGCCTGAGCGTTCCACTGCCGAGATGTGCACGAACGCATCTTTGCCGCCGTCCGCAGGCTCGATAAAGCCATAGCCTTTGGTTGGGTTGAACCACTTAACAGTTCCGGTTGCCATTTTGTCTTTCCTTGTAGAATAGTGCTTCCCCTGCCAAACGGAGTGTTTGGCAATCCCGGTATCAGAAGCGTCCATACAGCCCAGATATAAGCCTCAGAGTGCGAAGGCAAAGACATTCCTGAAAACCAACAAACAAAAGCCTACATCAAAATTTATGAATTCATCAAGGGCTGTTTTTTGATTGGCGTAAGATTTCATAAAACCGCAATATTTGAAAAGAAGTACAAAAATAAACGTAAAATGCACTTTATAGGCAGGGCTTTTACTTTTGAAATACTGCAATCAATCGGGTGAAGAGGGGATTGCAATCAAGGGTCGATAGAGGTGCGGCCAAGGGTGGGGGTGTTGGAAGATTGAGGCATATACCAGACGATGGCACGATGTATGCAAAATGGCCCGATGTAAGAAAAGAGTGTTTGAGGAAGGGCAAACAGATCCGGTTCCAGCTATGGCCCCTAATGTGTTAAACCACATGCGGGATTGCTCATAATTTCAGCAAATTATTCTACAATTTGGACAGCTCGCATTGCTCATTTTGAGATAAAATAGCCTTACTTTCAAAGCTATAACCATATAGCCCTTCGGGAGCTATATTCAGGAGCGAGCATAGATGACGCAGCCAACATCATCTCAAGCCTATCAAGAGCTGCTATTTGCAGGGCTGCCGGATTTTGAGCCGGGTAGCGTATGGCTGGTGGGGGCTGGCCCCGGTGATCGGGGGCTGATGACCTTACACGCCGTCAATGCAATGCGTCAGGCAGACGTCATCATCTATGATGCCCTGATTGATGAAGCCGATCTGGCTTTTGCCAAACCCGATGTCGTGACAGAATATGCGGGCAAGCGCGGTGGCCGTCCATCATCCAACCAACAAGATATCACTTTGCGGCTGATTGAACTGGCACGGGAAGGGAAGCGCGTGTTGCGCCTTAAAGGCGGCGATCCCTTCATTTTTGGCCGAGGAGGGGAAGAGGCTCTGGCTCTTTCTGAAGCCAAAGTGCCTTTTAGAATCGTGCCGGGCATAACGGCCGGCATTGGCGGGCTTAGCTATGCTGGCATTCCTGCTACATATCGCGAAATCAACCAGTCCGTTACCTTTCTCACCGGTCATGACAGGACTGGCTCGGTGCCGTCGGCGCTTGATTGGGATGCGGTTGCCAAAGGCTCACAAGTGATCGTGATGTATATGGCCATGAAGCATCTTTCCAGCATCACGCAAAAGCTACTGGATGGCGGACGACGGCCAGAGGAGGGCGCTGCCATTGTGTGCAATGCCACCACCACCAACCAGCAGGTGCTTGTGGCAACGCTTGGCACAATTGCGGAAAAAACCAAAGCTGCCAATCTTCAACCTCCCGCGCTTGTTGTCATTGGCGACGTGGTTCATCTGCGCGAAAGACTTGATTGGTATACTGCTATGGCTTTGCCACAAGAATAACTTACCCCTTCTACTTGCTCTCTACCCATATTCGTTGACCTGCAAGCCAAGGGAACTGGTAGATAGCGATAAGTAAGCCAGTTTAGGCCCACTTATCGCCAACCTATCCGGTTAGGCGGGGGACTTCTGTATGCCTAATGGATAGGGAAATCTGCTGGCCACTGCCCATCGGCCAGAGCTTGCAAGAATTGAATATGGCCGCTCTCTTCCATGCCCTTGGCCCCTTTGGGCAGAGTCGCAAGCAAAGTTTTGGCCGATTCGTGCGGCTCGATTCCATTTCCGACAGAAATAAGCCATTGAATGGCCAATTGCGCACCAAGAAGCGCAATGGGGGATTGGGGCTCTTTAGCAGGAGCAGAAAGGGCAAAGTCAAGTTTCAGGTCGTCAGCATACATGTCGCTCTCCCGTGACAGCGTGACAAAATAGGAGCCAAGTGGCAAAGGAGAGAAAAGGCTGAACAAACAAGATAGACCAATCTTGCTCAATCGACGCCCTGCTTGCCCTCCGCAAGCCAGAATAGCTGTTTCATGTCTGGGCAGGTCTCCGGACTTGAATGAAGAGGTGTGGCCCTCATGCTGTCTGAAAACCTTCCCAACCTGTCGGCCAGTGGCGGTGCTTGGCACCTATCAGAGAGCGTCATTCTTACCGTTGCGGGGGCAGTGCTGGATTTTCACCAGCTTCCCTTTTCATTTTGATTCCAAATCAAAACACCCGGACCCGCATAGTCTAAAGCGAGAAAGCAAAAGGGGCAATTGCTATTCTGCAATTACCCCTGTTTTTGATAGAGCAAAATTCTGCGGGTGAAGCTGGCAGATTTAAGCTTTATTCCGCTGCGTCTTTCTGAACAGAGCGAACCCGAGCGGCAGAAACCTTGAATTCTGGGATCTTGCCAAAGGGGTCAAGCTTTGGATTGGTCAGGAAGTTGGCCGCCGCTTCGCGGAAGCAGAATGGAATAAACAGCATGCCTTCACTCACAGTTCTGTCCTGACGGGCCATCAACTCAATCTCACCACGCCGCGTCTCAACGGCAACCCGATCCCCCGGATAGATGCCCAATTTGCGCATATCCTTGGGATGAATGGCGACTGTTGCTTCGGGCTCGATCGCATCCAGCGTGGTAGCGCGCCGTGTCATAGCGCCAGTATGCCAATGCTCAAGCAAGCGGCCGGTGGTCAGAACAAACGGGAAATCTGTGTCTGGCAATTCATCTGGCGGAACCAGATCTGTCGGCACAAGTTTAGCTTTGCCTGTGGCGGTTGGGAAACCGCCACCAAACAAAACGCTCTGGCCGGGAACATCCGGTCCTGCACTTGGATAGGTCACCGTGCCGTCCCGCTCCAGCCGATCCCAGCTGATGTGGTTGAGCGACGCCATATGACCGGCCATCTCGGTATAGACTTCCGGCACGTTTTTATAGGTCCAGCCCAAGCCAACACGATTGGCAAGTTCCATGATCAGTTCCCAATCCTGCCGGGCGTCCCCCGGAGGATTAAGGGCAGGGCGGCCGATCTGGACTTCGCGGTTGGTGTTGGTAAAGGTGCCCAATTTCTCGGCGTGAGCTGAGGCTGGCAAGATAACATCAGCATGCCATGCTGTTTCGGTGAGGAAAATATCCTGCACCACCAAATGGTCCAGTTTGGCAAGTGCCGCCCGCGCATGATGCTGGTCAGGATCGGACATGGCCGGATTTTCGCCCATCACATACATGCCGGAAATACCGCCCGCCAGAATATCATCCATGATCTCGACCACGGTCAGGCCCTTGGTAGCATCAAGCTTGCGGCCCCATGCATCCTCAAAGCTAGACCGGATTTCTGCGGTCTCGACAGACTGATAATTGGGGTAGAACATGGGGATCAAACCAGCATCCGATGCCCCTTGCACATTATTCTGCCCGCGAAGCGGGTGGAGGCCCGTGCCAGGGCGGCCAACCTGTCCGGTGAGGGTTGCAAGAGCAATCAGGGCGCGGACATTGTCTGTGCCATGCACATGCTGGGAAACACCCATGCCCCAGAAAATAATGGACTTGTCTGACGTTGCATACAGGCGGGCAACCTCGCGCACAACATCGGGTGCAATGCCGCAAACCGGCTCCATGGCTTCTGGGGTAAAGTCGGCCACCTTGGCCTTGATGGCCTCATAGCCTTCAACCATATCGGCGATATAACCATGGTCGACCAGATTTTCCTCAACGATCACATTGATCATGGCATAAATGAGGGCAACGTCCCGGCCTGATTTGAACTGCAGGCTGTGGCTTGCGTGACGGGCCAGCTCCTGACCGCGCGGATCCATGATGATAAGCTTGGCACCACGTTTGGTGGCCTGCTTGAAATAGGTCGCAGCAACAGGATGGTTTTGCGCAGGGCGCGACCCGATCACAATAATGCAATCGGCTTCATCAGCTGCGCGGAAGGAAGCGGATACCGCGCCAGAGCCAACCCCTTCCAAAAGGGCTGCAACGGATGATGCATGGCACAGACGTGTGCAATGGTCCACATTATTGGTCTGGAAGCCCTGACGGATGAATTTCTGGAACAGATAGGCCTCTTCGTTGGAGCCTTTGGCGGAGCCAAAACCGCAAATGCCATCGGGGCCCTTGGCCTCATGAACGGCCTTCAGGCCATTGGCTGCGGCATCCAGAGCCTCTTCCCATGTCGCTTCGCGGAAATAGTCCATCACCTTGTCAGGCTCGATGCGAATTTTCGCGTCTTTAGGTGCATCATCGCGGCGGATGAGCGGCTTGGTCAGGCGTTCTGGGCTTGCAACATAATCATAGCCAAACCGGCCTTTGACACAAAGGCGGTTCTCGTTAGCCGGACCATCGCGACCGTCAATCTTGACGATTTCATTTCCTTTGACATGAACTTTAGTAAGGCAGCCAACGCCACAGAATGGGCAGACGCTATCAACTGTCTTTTCAATGTCATCATTTGAAATGACACGATGCTTATTGTCTGAATCCATAAGTGTTTTTTCAAACAAGGCACCGGTTGGGCACGCCTGAACGCATTCGCCGCATGTCACACAAGTGGACAGCCCCATCGGGTCAGACAAGTCAAATACAGGATGGCTGTGTGAGCCTCGGCCACCCATACCGATCACATCATTGACCTGAACTTCGCGGCAGGCACGAACGCAAAGGTTACACTTGATGCAGGCGTCCAGATTAACCGCAATCGCAGGATTGGACAGGTCCGTGACTGCCTCTTCGTGGCTGGGCAATCTGTCAGGATTGATTGACATCTGATCGGCCCAAATCCAGAAATCGCTCTCAGGATCGGGGCTTTCTTCTTTTGCGGGCATGTCCGCGGCCAGCATTTCAAAGACCATTGCACGCGCCTTTTCAGAGCGCTCGCCAGTGGTTTTGACCACCATGCCGTCCTGCACGGACCGCACACAAGAGGCGGTCAAAGTCCGCTCGCCCTCGACCTCGCACACACAGGCGCGGCAATTGCCGTCAGAGCGGAAGCCGGGGGCATCCTTGTGGCACAGGTGAGGAATGGTGTTGCCTTCGCGTTTGGCGACTTCCCAAATGGTTTCTCCGGCCTTGGCTGTGACCTCTTTGCCATCCAGGGTGAAGGAGATGCTTTTGTCGCTAGAAGTGCTCATTTCAGCTCCTCCTTGAAATGGGTCATCAAATGTTTAACCGGGTTGGGGGCAGCTTGCCCAAGACCACAAATGGAAGCGTCTTGCATCACCTGCGCCAGATCACTGAGGCTGTCGGTATCAGGTGAGGCATTTTCCAGAATTTTGACAATTTTCTCGGTGCCACCGCGGCATGGGGTACATTGGCCGCAGCTTTCATCTTCAAAGAAGCGCATCAGATTGAGAACGGCTTCCTTGATATTATCCTGATCAGATAAAACCACCACAGCATGAGAGCCCACAAAGGCCCCATGTTGCTCCAGCATGCCAAAATCAAGCGGTGTATCGGCAAAGGAGATCGGCAGAATACCACCAGACGCACCGCCGGGCAGGAAGGCTTTGAGCGTATGGCCATCAGCCATGCCGCCGCAATACTTGTCGATCAACTCGCGTAATGTCGTGCCAGCCGGTGCCAGAACAACGCCGGGCTTTTTCACCCGACCGGAGACAGAGTAGGAGCGGAAACCGGGATGGTTTTCCTTGCCTTGAGAGGCAAACCAGTCTGCACCCTTTTGGGCGATGTCGCGGATCCAGTAAAGGGTTTCCACATTATGATTGAGGGTGGGGCGGCCAAAGAGACCAACTTCAGCAATGAAAGGAGGGCGATGGCGCGGCAGGCCGCGTTTGCCTTCGATACTCTCGATCATCGCACTTTCCTCACCGCAAATATAGGCACCAGCCCCGCGGCGAAGAATGAAAAAGCCCGGCTTGATCAATCCCGCAGATTCTAGAACTGCAATTTCGGTACGCATCACCTCATGAAGCTCGGGATATTCATCGCGAAGATAGAAATAGATAGCCTCGGCTTCCACGCAGTGAGCGGCAATCAAGGCCCCTTCAATCATGCGATGTGGATCCATGCTCAAATAATAGCGGTCTTTAAAAGTGCCGGGTTCGCCTTCATCCCCATTGATGGTCATCAGGCGCGGACCCTCATAAGAGCGCACGAAGGTCCATTTCCGTCCGGCGGGGAAACCAGCACCGCCAAGGCCGCGCAGATTGGCCTGTGAGAGCGTCTCGATAATGGCATCGGCTGAAAGGCTGCCCTCACGCACATTCTCAAGCAAGGCATAGCCACCATCAGCCTGATAGTCTGCAAGAGTGCGATAGGAGGGTAAGTCTGGCTTGGTCTTGCCTGCTGCAATCGCAGCAAGGGCACTTTCCTTGCTTACCTCAAACAGGGAATGTTTACCAAGGCTGGCCGCTGGTGCTTTATCGCAAGCGCCCATGCAGGGCGCACGAACAATCCGCACTTGCTTGGGGTCGGTTCCCTTTTCAAGGGAAGAGATCAATTGCTCGGCACCTGCCAGCTGGCATGACAGGCTATCGCAGACACGCAAAGTCAGGGTGGGAGGAGGGGTTTGATCTTCTTTGACGATATCAAAGTGATGATAGAAGCTCGCCACTTCATAGACTTCTGCTTGCGATAGGCGCAAAATGTCAGCCAAGGCGCGCATATGTCTGGCATGAAGGCAGCCATATTCATCTTGCAGCAGGTGCAAACATTCAATCAGCTCATGCTTGGGCCGGGGAGCTTCTCCAACCAAAGAAAGCACATCAGCCAGAGCTGCATCCTCTATAGGTCTTCCCTTAGGAAAAGCGGTCCGTTTGGCGCGGCGTGCGCCATCCTGCTGTCGCATTGACATAGGCTAGTCCTCCTATGCTGGCCGAGTTTCTTATGGTCAGCTGGGGCCAGCATTGTCCTATCAAAAATCAACTTCCTACAAGTTGAGGTAACATTCTAAATTTACCTGCCGCATCCTTGAAAGGGCGCGGCAGGTGGAAGCGAAGATTTTACAAAAGTGCTGCAAAATCGAGGTCTTCAAGCCCTGCTGAGCGTCGTGCTGCGGTCAAGGTATTGGCCATAAGCAAGGCAATGGTCATGGGGCCAACGCCGCCGGGTACAGGCGTGATGGAGCCTGCAACCTCTGCGGCACTGTCATAATCAACGTCGCCAACCAGGCGGGTTTTGCCTTCGCCGCGCTCAGGCGCATCAATGCGATTAATCCCCACATCGATGACGCAAGCGCCTTTTTTGATCCAGTCCCCTTGCACCATTTGCGGGCGGCCAACGGCAGCCACAACGATATCGGCTTCGCGTACAACTGCGGGCAAATCCTTGGTGCGGCTATGGGCAATGGTTACGGTGCAACTTTCGGCAAGCAGCAAAGCCGCCATGGGCTTGCCCACAATGTTGGAGCGGCCAATCACAACGGCGTTTTTTCCAGAAAGATCGCCAAGGGTGCGCTTGGCCAGAATAAGTGAGCCTGCTGGTGTGCAGGGCACAAGCGCCTTGTCTCGCTCACCTGCAGTCAAAAGCCCAACATTGATAGGATGGAAACCGTCAACATCCTTGTCAGGGCGAATCAGAGTCAAAACCTTGGATTCATTGATATGCTTGGGCAGTGGCAACTGAACCAGAATACCATGAATGGCATCATCAGCGTTAAGCTTTTCGATCAGGTTTAGTAAGTCTTCTTCTGAAGTCTCTGCCGGTAGGGCATGTTCAACAGAATGGAAGTTGCATTCCTTAGCCGCTTTTCCTTTGGAGGCAACATAGACCTTGCTGGCCGGATCCTGTCCAACAATCACAACCGCAATGCCAGGGATAACATTGCTCTCGTCAATCAATTTCTGGGCTTCAATAGCAATCTTGCCACGAAGATCTGCTGCAATTGCTTTTCCGTCTATGCGCTCTGCGGTCATGGGATTTGAACTCACTGGACTAGTAAATATGGGAAAAATGGCAAAGCAGGCCGGAAAATATCCAACCTGCTTCACCCATTCTTTTAGCTTGCTTAGAACAAACCTTCAATCTCACCATCTGCATTGAGATGGATTGATTCCGCCGCAGGTTTGCGTGGCAGGCCCGGCATAGTCATGATCTCACCGCAAATAACAACGATGAAACCGGCACCGGCAGACAGGCGAACCTCGCGAACAGGCATGGAATGACCCGTTGGAGCGCCGCGCAGATCAGGATCTGTCGAGAAGCTATACTGGGTTTTCGCCATACAAACTGGCAGATTGCCAAAACCTTGCTCTTCCCACTGGCGAAGCTGATCGCGGATCTTTTTGTCAGCCAGCACTTCATCGGCCCGGTAGATGCGTTTTGCGATTGTTTCGATTTTCTCGAACAATGGCATGTCATCCGGATAAAGCGGAGCAAACTGGGACGCACCGCCATCAATCATCTCAACAACCTTGTTGGCCAGATCAATCGTGCCTTTGGAGCCTTCGGCCCAATGCTTACACAGAACAGCTTCAGTGCCCATGGAAGCGACATAGTCTTTAACCGCTTGCACTTCTTCGTCGGTGTCAGCAACAAAATGGTTGATGGCAACAACAGCAGGCACGCCGAACTGTTTCACATTCTCGATGTGACGGCCAAGATTGTCACAGCCTTTGACCACTGCATCCACATTGGCTTCGCCAAGATCGGCTTTGGTAACGCCGCCATTCATTTTAAGCGCGCGGATGGTTGCAACAATCACGACGGCATCCGGTGCCAGGCCAGCCTTGCGGCATTTAATGTCAAAGAACTTCTCAGCGCCCAGATCGGCACCAAAGCCAGCTTCGGTGACAACATAGTCAGACAGTTTGAGGGCGGTTTTGGTCGCAACAACAGAGTTACAACCATGGGCGATGTTGGCGAAAGGACCGCCATGCACAAAGGCCGGGTTGTTTTCAAGGGTCTGAACAAGGTTTGGCTGCATGGCCTGCTGCAACAGAACGGTCATCGCACCATCTGCACCGATATCACGGCAATAGATAGGGGAGCGATCGCGGCGATAGGCAACGATGATATCACCAAGGCGCTTCTGCAAATCTTCCAGATCATTGGAGAGACACAGAATAGCCATCACTTCGGAAGCCACGGTAATGTCAAAGCCAGCTTCGCGCGGATAGCCGTTGACAACGCCGCCAAGGCTGGTGGTGATGGTGCGCAGAGCACGGTCATTCATATCAACCACGCGGCGCCATGTGACACGGCGGCTGTCAATTTCCAGCGCATTGCCCCAATAGATATGGTTGTCAATCATGGCAGACAGCAGGTTATGCGCAGAGGTGATCGCATGAAAGTCACCAGTAAAATGCAGGTTCATGCTCTCCATCGGAACAACCTGAGCGTAACCGCCACCGGCAGCGCCACCCTTCATGCCAAAGCAAGGGCCAAGAGACGCTTCACGCAAGCAAACAGATGCTTTTTTGCCAATGGCATTAAGGCCATCACCCAAGCCAACGGTTGTGGTTGTTTTACCTTCACCAGCTGGGGTCGGGTTGATCGCTGTCATCAGGATCAACTTGCCATTTTCACGGTCATCAAGAGACTTGATGAATTCTTCCGAGATTTTGGCTTTATCGTGGCCGAAAGGCAGCAAATGATCCGACGGAATATCGAGTACGCTACCGATTTCCTGAATTGGTTTCATTTTGGCTTGTCGAGCAATTTCAATATCACTTGCCATTTAAGGGTCTCCAAAAAGTGTGTCTCGCAGAACATGAGACTAAAGAATAACTCAAAGGTATCCTGTCAATGGCAAATTGCGCAGAATGGAAAAATTTCCTAGAGGGAATAAATGTTTCCTATAGGAAACAATACGTGTAATCCCATAATTGGACAAGGTTATTCACAGTGCAGTGCAACATGCTGGATAATAAGGAGTCTTCTCTTTTTCTCTCGTCTTACATGTCTCGATGTTCATTGCCGGGAAGTGTGTTGCCAATGGCAAAATGAGTAAAGGTAGATTGGCGACACATCTGGCCAACCAATATTCAAATTCCGACATCCTCTAAAAAATGAAAATCGAGCCTTGTGAATTTGCATATGCGGGAATGGGTGAGGGGATATGCTCTCGCTCCTGCATTCACGCCCGCTCTCTGGCTCTGTTCATTCCGCCTTGCACCATTGACGATTTTGACAGGTGAGACATCAGGGAGCATCTGCAGGCGTCAAGATAGGTCAGCGCCTATTGCCCATTTATTGGATGACGGCGAGCGTGAGCTTGAAGCATATCTAAAGGCCAAATTGTCATTTTGTATCCAATTGGCTTGCCAGCGGGCAAAATGCTGCTATATCACGAACAAATGTCATTTCAGATCAGGTCTGGATCCTTGCAATCCCCTTTTCGGTTTCAAGGCAGGCCTTTCCCATCTTCTGCAGCCATTTCTGCATATTACAATGAAGGACTTGATATATGGCGCGCATTCATTGGCTCGGAGCAGGCCTGTCATCTGTTCCCGGAATTCGCCGTCTGATCCTGGAAGGTCGGACCATGACCCTGTGGAACCGGACCGTTGAAAAAGCCGAGCAAGCCGTAGGTGGCCTGTCTGGTGATTTTGACGTAAAAGCCTTCACACTGGATGCCCTGAAAGAAACTGTGCAGGCAGGGGATGTTGTTGTCTCCATGCTGCCAGCCACCATGCATCTGGCTGTTGCCGAACTCTGCCTTGAAAAGAACGCCCATTTCGTCTCCTCTTCTTATGTGAGCCCGGAAATGGCCGCCCTTAATGACAAGGCAAAAGCGGCTGACCTTATCTTTGTCAATGAAGTGGGACTGGACCCGGGGCTTGACCATCTGCTCGCTCATTTGCTGATGGATGAGTATAAAGCAAGCGATGCTTTCTCTGCGTCCAACAGCCATGAATTCCGCTCCTATTGCGGCGGCTTTCCAGCTGTTGCCAATGATTTCCGGTATAAGTTCAGCTGGTCGCCTCTTGGCGTGCTGAAAGCTCTTAAAAGCCCGGCGCAAGCCATTCTGGGTGGCAAAACGGTTCAGACCGAAAAGCCATGGGATGCCATTGCGGACTATCCCGTTGCCTTGCCCGGCGGCGTGGAGACTTTCCAATCCTATCCAAACCGTGATTCCCTGCCTTTCATGGCGGACTACGGCTTCGGGGATGACTGGAACATGCATACTTTCGTGCGCGGCACTTTGCGTCTTGATGGTTGGTCTGATGCATGGGCACACATTTTCAATTTTGTTGAAACCGAAGTTGCAGGCCCAGAAGGTGAAGAGAAGCTTGCAAAACTCTCTGAGGAATTGTGGGACAACCATTCCTATGATGAAGGGGAACCCGACCGCGTGGTACTGGTGGTTGAGCTTAAAGCCTCTAACGACGAGACAGCCGTTTGGCACAAAACCTATGCGCTTGATGCACGCGGCAATGATGAAGCCTCTGCCATGGCACGCCTTGTCTCTGTGCCCGTTAGCCTTGCCATTGAAGCTGTGCTTGACGGCAAAATGACAGCAGGCGTGCAGCCCGCACCAAGCAGCCCTTCGGTGATTAAAGAATGGTTTGCTGAATTGTCCAAATATGGTGATGAATTCCACCTCACGGACAATCTCGCCTAAGGCGAAACAAGAAAGAATAGCGGGGAGGGCCTCTTTCCCTGCTAGAAATTACAAGTGCGCGAAAGTCACCTTTCGCGCATTTTTGATTCAAGCTTCTATCTGCTTCCCCTTGGTCGCAGCGCTCGATATGTCAGTAAAGCTGACTTTACGCACACCGACATTTTGGCGAAATGCCCAGTCCCATCCGGTCCAATATTCAAATTGCCAAAAGCCATCCAGCAGATTGCCGGAACGCCCTCCGCCCTGCCTTGCTTCTTCGCCAATATTCCATAAGTCTAAGAAAAAATTACCTTTTATGGCGCGGAGACGCAGCAAGGTGGGAGAGAGACCATGGCGCATATTCATTGGTTGGGAGCAGGCTTGGCCTCTGTGCCGGGCATTCGCCGTTTGATCAAGTCGGGCCGCGAGATCAGTATTTGGGAACGCGATCTTGAAAAGGCGAACGAGGCTGTTTCAGGCCTTGAAGGACGCTTTGTCGTCAAAGAAGCACTGGACGGAGCGCTAGAGGCAGATCTGAAGGCAGGAGACATTGTCGTCTCCATGCTCCCTGCGTCTTTTCATCCAACCATTGCCGAGCTGTGCCTTAAAGCCAAAACCCATTTTGTCTCCAGCTCCTATATCAGCCCACAAATGGAGGCGCTGAATAGAGCTGCCCAAAAAGAGGGCCTTGTCTTTATCAACGAAGTGGGGCTGGATCCGGGCATCGATCATCTCTTTGCTCATCTCTTGATGGATGACTATAAGAATAGCCCCGTTTTTGATAAAACCAACGACCATGATTTCCGCTCCTATTGCGGCGGCTTTCCTGCTGTGGCCAATGCTTTTAAGTATAAGTTTAGCTGGTCGCCCTTGGGCGTGCTAAAGGCGCTCTCTTCACCTGCCAAAGCCATCAAGGGCGGTAAGATTGTAGACGTCGCACGGCCATGGGATGCGGTGGAGGATTATCAGGTAGCCTTTACCACCGGAACCGAAACCTTCCAGTCTTACCCAAATCGTGATTCCTTGCCCTTCATGGCCGAGTATGGCTTTGAAGAGGACTGGGCAATCTCCCAGTTTGTGCGCGGCACCTTGCGTCTTGATGGCTGGGCGCAAGCCTGGAGCGATGTGTTTGATGCGGTGAAAAATTGGGCAAACCCGGAAGGGGAAGCTGAACTTGCCCAACTGAGCGATCGTCTGTGGGCCGACCATGCCTACCAGCCCCATGAGGCTGATCGCGTCGTTCTGTCCGTTGAGCTGAAAGTTATGCGTGGAGGCGAGACCATCTGGCATAAATCCAAAGTGCTGAATAGCTATGGCAATGAAGAAGACAGCGCCATGGGACGGCTCGTCTCTATCCCCGTCAGCCTTGCAACCGAGGCCGTGCTGGAAGGCAAGCTAAAGCCCGGTGTTCAGCCTGCACCTTGCTCGGTCGGCCTCATTCATCATTGGCTTGATGAAATTGCTCTTCATGAAGATGTTGTCCAACATCTCGATCTGCTGGAAGATCATCTCCCGGTAGCCGCAGAATAGTCATTCAAAAGATATGCAATAGAAAACCCTTCAGAATATTCTGAAGGGTTTTGTTGTTGATCTAATCATGCGGGTCTCTGATCAGTAATCCTGATCTTGACTTAAGCTTGCAAACTGGCCTGTGGCTCTTCGGCTACGGCCTTTTGCTGGATAAGCTCTTGGCGGGCCTGCTGCTTGCTCAACAGCTTGCCTTGCTCATTCTTGGCCAGCAGATTGCGCGCCTTTTCGTAAAGCGGGTCATGCCAGAAAATGGTGCAGCCATTACAGCCGCGGCCACAGCACCCGTCAATGCCAAGGCGTGGGCTCTTGGTGGAGCGTTTCACCACCTTGCTGTCAATCGCATCTTGCAGCTTTTGCTTTTTGCGCTCATAGAGCCGCTCGCTGCCCTTGCCCAATTCCATATTATGGGCTTCGGCATCATGCTTAAGCCGCTCCCACTGGGAGGGGGTCAGGGCCCGCTCTTTGCGCAAAACAGTCATAACGGGCACATGCTGGCGCAAAAGGTCCGGATCTTCATGGTCGAACAGACTGAAGGGAATGCGGATCTGCGGCTTGGTGCCCGGATTGACCACATCCAGAATTTTGCCATTCTTGGCATCTTCAAACTCATAAAGACGAATGGGAATGGCCTCACGCAAATGCGGTGAGACAAGTTCGATCACATCGCCTGCTTCTAGCTTGTTTTTGATGTCGACGATAAAGGCGTCATCATCAACGCGAGAGACTTGGCCCGCATATTCCCATTCGGCATAGGTGCCGGTTTCCTCAAAGCCATGGGCGTAATTGGTGAGCCGCCCTTCATGGAAGGCGAGGGTATAGCCGCGGTTGGGTACGGTCGCGAGTTCTTCCATATAGGCTTCGGGATCCCAATTGTCGCGATCTTCGTACCAGTCATCAATGGCCATACGATAAGCGCGCGCAACCAGCGCCACATAATAGGGGCTTTTGCCGCGCCCTTCGACCTTGAGGCTATCAACGCCAATTTTCAGATAATCATCAAGCTTGGGCATGATGCAAAGATCGCGGCTGTTGAGAATATAAGAGCCGCGCTCATCTTCGGTGATCTGCATCAGTTCACCGGGGCGCTGGTCTTCTTCCAAGAAAAAGTCAAACAGCTCCAGATTTTCTTCGCTTAATTTCAGCTCGCGCACGGTGCCGTCACGCAATTTCATATGGACCTTATATTTCCAGCGACAGCTATTCGCGCAAGAACCCTGATTGGCCCCGCGTTCTGCCATGAAATTGG
Source organism: Cohaesibacter sp. (assembly GCA_025210795.1). Taxonomy (GTDB): domain Bacteria; phylum Pseudomonadota; class Alphaproteobacteria; order Rhizobiales; family Cohaesibacteraceae; genus Cohaesibacter. Next base: position 87,002 of record JAOAQZ010000042.1, read on the forward strand.
ACAAAAGGCAGCGCCCCGAATAGGTCATGCACATGGAGCCATGTACAAAGGCTTCAAGCTTAATATCCTGACATTTTTCGCGAATTTCAGCCAGTTCGGGATAGGAGACCTCGCGCCCCAGAACGCAGAGGCCAGCCCCTTGTGATTCCCAGAATTTTACAGACTGCCAGGAGCAAACATTGGCCTGTGTCGAGACATGAAGCTCAAGCTCGGGCGCTTGGGCTTTGACAAACATGAAGACACCGGGGTCAGCCACAATCAACCCGTCTGGCTTAACCTTGCGCACGGTCTCGACATATTGCGGCAGCTTGTCGATATCCTTGTTGTGCGAAAACAGATTAAGGGTGAGGTAAACCCGCTTGCCGTGCGCATGGGCAAATTCAATGCCTTCAACCACATCTTCCAGCGTCATCTGCGACTTGGTGCGCAAGGACATATCCGGCGTGCCCATATAAATGGCATCGGCCCCATAGAGCACGGCCATTTTGAGCTTTTCCAAATTGCCCGCAGGCATAAGGAGTTCCGAACGCTCCGGCCGGCCGGAATGGTGGGTCTGCATGGTCATGATCCAAGGTCCTGTAACAGCCAAATTCTTGGTCGCTATATAAGGAAAAATACTCAGTTTCGCAAATCTCTCCTGGAGCTTGTGCGAAAAGTCGCTCATCAGCGATCAGGCCCGTTTCCTATCAGAGTTGCTACCAAGTTTCAAATATATCTGGGGGAGGGCGTAAAAGTTTGATCTAAAACAGGTATGAGGTCCGGTTTGACAGGTAAAATACTCCCGCCTTACACTATGTGTAAGTGGTGGGCACCAAAGGGGACTTAAAGATCCGCGAGGTGACAAAATGAATATTTCTGGTGAGCTCAAGGTATCTGCCAGCCCGCAAGACATCTGGCAAGCACTTAACAATCCTGAAATTCTAAAAGAATGTCTGCCCAATTGCCGTTCTCTGGTAAAGATCGCAAATGGGCAGTTTAGGGCCATTATCGAGCGTTCAGAGCCTGATGCAATCCATAGTTTCCGGTTTGGCATTAAACTGGAAGAAGTGAGGCGCCACCAAGAATTTATTATGGCTTGGAAGATAGATGAGCTTGACGCGGATGAAGCGACAGGCAGCGCCGAAGGCATCCAAACTAAAGCAGAAACGACTGGTGCAGAGAGTTATGTTCCTGAAGGGAATGCGCATTTTACCATGACACCAGAGCCTGACGGCACAGTAATCGCTCATCAAATGACATTGGTTCTTAATCCAAAGCTTGCAGAAAGTCAGACTGAAGCGGGGCACGGGTTGCTATTTATGAGGAACCTGATTGAGCATTTCTCTGACACTCTGCGCAACCAGATAGGTGATCTAATGAGCAACAGTGACCCGAACGTAAATGACAAGTTTGAAGAAGCTTTACACAAGGCTGAAGATGCCGTGATGGAGCTTGAGCAAGAGGCTGAAACTGCCGCCGCGAAAGGCTTTTGGGGCGGGGCCCAAATGTGGGGTTGGATCGCGCTTGCCGCAATCGTGCTTCTTCTCATGGTGCTTGCCAATTAGATCGCCCGATCCAAACTCAAGAATGAGCGGCGCTCGCCTTTAGAGAATATACACACTTTTGCAAATAGGGCTTTGCAGGTTTAACCTGGCAAGTTAGGCTCAGGGCAGATTACCAGCTTTTAGAGGACTGCAGCCATTATGCGCCATATTGCCCCAAAACGGTCTCGTACCCATCAATCTCGCATCAAGGCCACAGCGAAGGCTCTTCCTCGTCAACGGCAGGACAGGGATTGGCTTTTGCTTTTTGCATCCTTTATAGCTCTTTTTCTGCTTATGACGCTGACCAGCATGGCGTCTCCACTGGTCACGCCCCAGTGGTTGAGTGATAATCTCGAAAAGAAAGAGATACGGATCCTTGATTTGCAGCCAGCTCAGGGCTATCAGCGCGCCCACCTGCAAGGAGCCGTGAACACCAATTATGGGGCGTGGCGCAAAACAGATGCCGAGGGTCGTCCCAAAATGCTGCCGGAAATCTCCTATCTTGAGGCGATGATCGGCACATTGGGCATCAGTAATGACAGCCACGTCATCCTCGCTCCACTAGGGATTAATGCAAGCGAAATTGCGGTTGCAACCCGCATCTATTGGACCTTCAAGGCGCTAGGGCATGATAATGTATCTATTCTAGACGGAGGGCTCATTGCCTATAGCCAGCTAAAAGGGGCCAAGTTCACAATTGTACCGGCAGAGCCTACACCGCAAACCTTTAAAGCCAAGCCCCGGCCAGAATACTTCCCCTCAGGCCAACAAGTGCTTGCCGCTTGGGAAAAAGGAATGACTATGGTCGATAGCCGCAGCACTAAGGAATATACCGGCACCATTGCCGCTCCGGGTGAGCGGGCAGGAACGATACCCTCCGCAATTAATTTACCGTTTGACCGCTTGGTTGGCAAAGGCCAAGGCGCAAAATTCTTCTCAAAAGAAGAGAGCACCGCTCTATTCAAAGAGCATAACGTACCTGTAAGTGGGCCACAAATTTCCTTCTGCCATACCGGACACCGCACATCTTTATCTTGGTTCGTAGCCCATGAATTACTGGGTAACAAGCAGGCAAAAATGTATGACGGCTCCATGGTTGAATGGGCCAAAGATAAGCAATATCCGGTCAAACTTCCCAAATAGGAGCTTCTAAATGTGGCCCTTTTTTCTTGGGGGGAGGACACATGCAGAAGTATGCGGCCCCTTGCAAAACATAGCTCATGAATGGTGAGAGGGTGAAACTAGTCATTCTTGCCATGAGGCGTTACGCGATGCAGGGTTTCAGCCCCGGCAAATTCGCCTTGCTGTATTTGCAAGATAAGGCGTTCATGATCTCGCTTGCGCACATCACTTTCAATATGATTGATGCGATCGGTCGGAATGCCCAAATGATCCAGCGCTGACCGCCCGAAGGTGATGCCACTTTCGAAAGTCTCGCGAATATGGAAATCAACCTCTCGAAGGGTGAGTTCCATGGCATGAGCACGATCAGTCGCGCGGCAGAAAATGGCTGATTTTGGAAAGGCATCCTTGATCAGATCAATGGCCCGCGCCATGACTTGCTCATTCTCGATGCAAAGCGCAATCAAAATGGCTTCGTCCGCACCTGCGGCCCGCAACACGTCTTCGCGCGTAGCATCGCCATAATAGACAGGCAAGCCATATTTACGCGCCGTTGCAATGCGGTTGGCGTTATTGTCGATGGCGACGATATTCAGCCCCTCGGACATCAGCATTTGCGACACAATCATGCCAAAACGACCAAAGCCGACGACCAAAACATGAGGTTTGCTTTCATCAAACTTCTCGATGATATGCTCAGCCTTATCCGAGGATGGCTTATTCATGCGTCCGGCAAGGAAGTCATGGACCTTGCCGATAATGGGCGTAAAGACCATGGTCAAAATGACAATGGCAGATAGGACAGTGCTTGAATGGCTGGACTGAATTCCAGCGGCCGCTGCGGCTGCAAACAGCACAAAGGCAAATTCACCCGCTTGCGGAAGAGACACAGCAATGCGCATGGCATCAGGACTTGATGAACCGGTCACGCGAGACAGACCATAAAGAATGGCCCCTTTCACGCCCATCACCACAATAACGCCCATTAGAATGACACCAAGATTATCCAAGGTGACGGTCAGATCCAGCGTCATGCCCACCGTCATGAAGAACAGCCCCATAAGCAGCGAGCGGAAGGGGTAAATATCGGCTTCAAGCGTATGGCGGAAGCTTGATTCGGCCAGCATGATACCTGCAAGGAAAGCCCCCAGTGCCATGGAGAGGCCCGCCAGATGCATGATGCCCGCACTGCCAAGAGCAACCAGAAGGGCGGCAGCCAGCATAATCTCTCGAGCTTGCGTTCCTGCCAAAAAGACAAAGAGAGGCGACAGCAGATAGCGTCCGGTGCCGATCACGGCCAGAACCGCGGCAAGCGTAATGCCGATCTGCATGAAAACATCATCAGTGCCCGCAGCGCTGTCTTGTGGCGAGAGAATAGTGACCATGGCAAGCAAAGGTACAATAGCAATATCCTGCATAAGCAAAATGCCAAAGGCACGCTGGCCATATTGGGCGGAAAAATGCCCCCGATCTTTCAGAATTTGCACGGCAAAAGCTGTTGAAGACAGCGCCATACCAAAGCCGCCAATGATGGAAAGCTCTTTAGAAAAATCGAGAAAATACATCAGGCTTGCGAGAACCAGACCGGTAAGCAGAATCTGACTGGACCCAAGACCAAATATATCGGCCTTCATGCGCCATAACCGGTTGGGCTTAAGCTCAAGCCCCAGGACGAACAGGAGCAGCACCACCCCTAACTCGGCCACCGGTAATATGGCCTCAACCGATTTAACGACCTCAAAGCCAAAGGGCCCGATAACAATCCCTGCCGCCAGATATCCGATAATGGCCCCGAGACCGAGCCGCTTGGCAAAGGGAACGGCAACGACGGCAGCGGACAAATAAACGATTGCTTCTACAAAAAAGGGAGGAGTGGATGCGCTTGCCATCTATGCGGGGGGCCTTAGCTGTTTTTGTTTGATTCTGCTGCCTATATTATAAAAGGCTCATGTCAGATTGGTATCATTTACTTAAGTCCCGATCCTGCCTCTGGGGATCATGAAGGCCCGACCCTTGCGTAAATCGGGGTTTAGGTATGAAAAAAGGCGGAGAAATCCGCCTTTCATCAATCTAATCCGGTCCAGTCTTGAGCCAAGATACATAGGACGGATCAGTCTTTCTTGCGCGAGCTTTACGCCCGCTTTCCCTTAGCGGCGGCGAGCGGAGCGCTTCCTGCGCTTCTTCTTCCCGCATCCCCAATGCCAGTCACGGCGTGAGGCACTGTCCAGATGAACAAAGCTGGAGCGGCAATAGGTGCCAACACCGCCAATGCCGGGAATGGTGCGGGCGTAGCGCGCAAGCGCTGCCTTGGAGACGCCCGGCACCCGGATATCCGCAGCTCTACAATGCATATGCTGGGAGTTGCGGGCTCCGCGCACACGGCGATTATAGCTTTTTGAGCGATAGCCGGACGTAATGATGACTTTTTTGCCGTAATGGCGCTCAACTTGCTTGAGAATCTTGACCAGTTTGGGCTTAAGGCAGCTCACACTAACGCGGGAGTGTGCAAGCCGGAACCCGTGCTTGCCGGTCAAAACAGACTTTGTTCGTTTGCTGGTTCTTCCCTCAGCGTAAGACATAACGCTTCGGTCTGACATATTGATGTGGGTACTAACAGAGCTGGAAACACCGAGTTTGGAATTGCTTCCGGTGGTGTTACAGGCCGCAAGAAGACCCATGACGCCTGTGAGGGCGACGATGCGAATAAATCGTTTCATATACCATTCCCAGGCCGATGGCCTGTCCCAAGTGGGATTATTTGGTTTTTATTTTCCGGGCAGAAGGTGTTGAGCCGCTTAGGTCTTATCTATGGCTTGCGCCAACGTGACCGCGTGCTCCCGATCATTTCGATCTTCAGTTTTGATCTCTACGTCATTTGGTCCATTCAAATGTCTCAATCATCGAATTTTCAGCAAAACAAGTTGCCGAGGCGATTGATTGGATTCGAATTTGGGCGCTTTTATGACAGCTTGATGTAGAAATCAAGGGAAATACGTATGGACAAACAGATAAAAGTTGTAACCACAGGTGTGGGCGATTCTTGAATGTCTCACAGGTTGTGATGCCATGTCTTTGGTTGTGGCGTTAGGTGAGGGTGATCACCAATGTCCATGATTGGGCATGGAACACCAAGGCTCCATGGCCTCTTTTGCTGCCCCTTTTTGCAACAATTCAATAGATATTCCATCAGGGGAGCGGATAAAGGCCATATATCCATCGCGCGGCGGGCGGTTGATGGTGACGCCTTGTTCAATCAGACGGGAACAGAGTGCATAAATATCATCAACTTGATAGGCAAGATGTCCGAAATTGCGGCCTTCGTCATAAGTCTCCGGATCCCAATTATAGGTTAGCTCCAGACAATTCTCTTCATTCCCATCGCAAGATAAAAAGATTAGAGTGAAACGGCCTTCAGGGTAATCCTTGCGCCGAACTTCGCTAAGGCCAAGCTTGTTACAATAAAAGTCCAGGGAATCTTCCAGATTCCGAACACGAACCATTGTATGTAGATACTTCATATTCACCCAACCCTGACTTGCTGTTTAAACGAAAGTATAAGGAAGCCGAGATGGATTTCAATCCCAAACACGAAATGTTGCAAGAGGCTGTCCGAGAAGCACAGAATATAATCGTCTTTACAGGTGCGGGCCTGAGTACGGAAAGCGGCATCCCCGATTATCGCTCGCCCGGCGGTTTGTGGAGCCAGTTCGAACCCATCCAGTTTCAAGACTTTATGGCGTCAGAAGAGGTGCGACTGGAAGATTGGCGTCGGCGTTTCATCCTCAAGGATGAGTTCGGCAATGCCCAGCCCAATAAGGGGCATGAAGCCATCGTAAAGTTACACGGGCAGGGGAAACTCCTTCGGGTCATTACGCAAAATATCGACGGCATGCACCAGCGCTCAGGCGTGCCGGACGATAAGATTATCGAGTTGCATGGCAATTGCACCTACGCAAGCTGTCTTAATTGCGCGCAAGTCTATAGCCTTGAAGACTGCAAAAACAGGATCGAGCGCGACAAAGTAAGCCCAAGCTGCGATAGCTGCGGCGGCTTGGTTAAAACAGCGGTGATCAATTTCGGTCAGGCCATGCCGGTGGAAGAAATGGTGCAAGCAGAAAAGGATACAAATGCTTGCGATCTGTTTTTGGTTCTCGGCTCATCCTTGCAGGTTTATCCCGCAGCGGCTCTACCGCAGATTGCCAAGAGAAATGGGGCAGAGCTCATTATCATCAATCGCGAGGCAACGCCGCTGGATGCTTTGGCAGATTTGGTCATTCACGACAATTTGGGCACGACACTTTCTGTGCTTTAGAAAAATAAAGCCTCTTGGCAAAAGCAAAGGCAGACAGGGATAAAGGAAATTATCTTGTCGCGTCTGAATTATGGGGGCAGAAATATCCAAAGGTTAAAAAAATATTGATGACGAACGCCGTGGCGATGCTATGCTCAAACAAGAATCGACCTGTATTGAGTCGGCAGTTGGTCATTGGCGGAATTATTGAGGCATAATCATGGGGGTGAAATACACACCGGAAGGGTCCGTTGATCAGGGCGTGGAAACAGATGATACCGCTGTGGATGTGATTGAAATTGCGGGTAAAATCAAATGGTTTGACGTTGCCAAAGGCTTCGGCTTTATTGTGCCCGATGGCAATTACCCCGATGTCTTGCTCCATGTAACCTGTCTTCGCCGTGATGGATATCGCACCGCCTATGAAGGCGCGCGTGTCGTGTGTGAAGTGCTCAATGGGCCAAAAGGGCTGCAAACTCTGCGCATTCTGTCGATGGATGAGAGTACCGCTGTCCATCCTTCCCAACTGCCCCCCGCCAACACTCATGTCAAAGTACAGCCAACCAGCGAGCTGGAGCGGGCTTGGGTTAAATGGTTTAATCGCCAAAAGGGCTTTGGTTTTCTGACACAAGGTGAGGGGACCGAGGATATCTTCATTCATATGGAAACTTTGCGCCTTTATGGGCTGACCGAATTGCGCCCGCAGCAGGAAGTGCAAGTCAGATATGGTCCGGGCCCCAAGGGTAAAATGGCAACGGAAATTCGCCCTTCTACCGGCAGTTTCATTCCCTCGTCCCATTAATATTTCATCAGATGAGCGGGGTTGTGCGAAAATGCGGCCCCAAAACTGATTGCCGATCATTGGTCTTTGGACCGGAAGGCGAAAAGGTATTGCCGATGGCAATGAACTGCCTTGGATTGTCGGTCATGATATAGCCATATCAAAAATTAGACTGTTATTGACTAGCTGGTGCGCAAGGGCACTCCAAAACTGGTGGCCTGCATACTGTTCTACATTCATGCTTTATGAGAATATTATGGTCGCTCGTAAGAAAAACTCCATCGCATCAAAAGCCTCAAATCTTGCCCTATATGGAATTGCGATTCTCATTTCACTATTGATGGCACCGTCTTGGGCGCAAGATCAGGCAAGTGGACAAAGTGCCACCACCACTGCACCAAAGGCGGCGCAAGAGAAATATTTCACGCCATTGATCATTCCCTCGGAAGGTAAGGATGTTTCTTTTCGGGTAGAACTGGCGGCAAATGACGAAATGCGCGCCAAGGGGTTAATGTTCCGCACCAAACTGCCAGATGGGGAAGGGATGTTGTTTGATTTTGGCAAGCCGCGCCCCGTCTATATGTGGATGGAGAATACCTATATTTCGCTTGATATGCTGTTCCTTAATCCAGATGGCACGATCCATCATATCGTCAAATCGACCACCCCTCTGTCCAAGTCATTGATTGGTTCAGGTGGGCCGGTTCAATTTGTATTGGAAGTGAAGGCGGGGACTGTCGAGCGGCTCAAACTCAAAAAGGGCGACCAGTTGCAGCACCAATTGTTCACATCCAATTGATAAAATAGCAAAATAGGCAAGATTGGGCTTGCTGACTAAAGCGGCTCTTGGTATCAAGCGCCATTACTTTCCGGAACATAATATCGTTTCTGGAGAAAGATTTCGGAGCGTAGCGCAGCCTGGTAGCGCACCTGATTTGGGATCAGGGGGTCGGAGGTTCGAATCCTCTCGCTCCGACCACTTTTCATTAAGGTGGCACTCGCGCATAATAGCCGCCTAAACGCCAGAGGTTGCTATTATGAAAGCCCGCATTTACAGACCCTCCAAAAATGCTATGCAATCCGGTTGGGGCAAAAGCCATCGCTGGGTTTTGAAATACGAGCAAGCATCTGCTCGCAGCCTTGAGCCACTTATGGGCTATACCTCATCCTCCGATATGCGCCAGCAGCTTGATCTGTCCTTTGAAAGCAAAGAAGAAGCCGTAGCTTACGCTGAACGCAACAAGATTGATTATCAGGTTATCGAACCCAAAGAGCGTAAGCGCCGTATCACAGCCTATTCCGATAATTTCGCGACCAACCGCGTTGAGGGCAACTGGACACACTAAGTGTAGCAGTCTCATTGGATCATCCCGCCTTTCTCAAAGGCGGGCCTACCTATTCGTGCGCAGAATCGCTGATCGGATGGCTTGAGGCTAAAAACCGGTTTCTGCCATTTCTGGCCTGTGGGTCTCACGTGAGACCGTGAGACCCCTAAAAAGGTCTCATGAGGTCTCATGAGCTAGGTGTTTGATAGCTTTGGCCTTCTTTGTCTTATATGGAAAAAGCTAGATATTCCCTTGACATAGCGTATATGAGAACCTTATTAGAAGCGCTGACGGCCCCTTAGCTCAGTTGGATAGAGCAGCTGACTTCTAATCAGCAGGTCGAGGGTTCGAATCCTTCAGGGGTCGCCATTCCTCCCAATTTGTCTATTGCTGTTCTTTAGGGATAGCTTCCTTGAAAGCGAATCTATGCTTTAGCGGGCAAAGATGGTCTAGGAAGTAGGGGGAAAATCCACCGCCATGGCAGATTGGCGGTGCAGAGACCTTAATGAAATTGTTCATTAAGGCCTCTTTCGCGCAATGCTGTATCAAATTGGGGACGGAAACAGCATTGCAATGCCCACCATGTGAAAGTTCCTATCTAGATCGGACTATAGTATAAGAATACCCCTAGATTTTTATGGGATTTGATGCCAGATTTACGAATTGGTTGCACAGAGATAATCGCATAAGTTGCGATTTTTCTTATGTTCTACGGCTATGAAATAGAAATAAATATAACAATATCAAGATATAACACCAAAATTAACTACGAGAAACCAGCAATAATATGGAACAACGGGTCAATAATTTTTTGGATCGAATCCATCAAGCAGCATCTGTGCCAGATGTGCAGGAAGTACTTGAAGAGATTACGCAATCTTATGGCTTTGAGAGATATTTGGTAACCTCTGTGCCCAAACCGGTAAATGCGGATGAACAGGCCTTACTGCTAACCACTTGGAAAAATGAGTGGGTTTTTCGATATATCGCTCAGGACTATATCTCACATGATCCTGTTATTCCGCGACTATTGCAAAGCGATTTGCCCTTTGAATGGAGCGAGTTGGGTAAGGATAAGCCTTTGTCAAAAAAGGCGCGAATGGTGATGGAAGAAGCCCACACGCTTGGCGAAATGAAAAGCGGCTTTTGTATTCCAATCTACGGACCCGCTGGGGCTCAGGACAGTATCTCTTTTGCAACCAGCCAAGACCATTCATTGAGTGAGAAAGACAAACGCGCTCTTCACATTCTTGGTATTTATGCAGTGGCTCGTGTACGCGAAATTCTAGGTAAACCCCGAGAGGTTTCAGCCCCAAAGCTGACCAAGCGCGAGGTGGATTGCCTTAAATGGTCATCTCTTGGCAAAACCTCTTGGGAAACGTCAGAAATTCTTGGCATTTCGCAGGCAACAGTAGATCATTACCTGCATCTTGCCATTCAAAAATTGCAGGCAACCAATCGGGTGCAAGCGGTGGCCGAGGCTATGCGGCTGAAATTAATCAACTAGCGGCAACCCTGCCAGCTGGAGCCAAACTCATTCCCAATATGCCCAAATGTTTCCTGATAAGGAAGAAAAGGCATTATCACCCTATGTCATTTTCTCGCCAAATCCATTATGCATCAAGACTAGAATTGTAAGTGAAGGACCTGCCCAATGATGGGGATGGCAGGATAGGGCGTGCGCACATATGAATAATTTTTCAAATCAGCAGCAACCATCAGAGCTTGAAGACTGGGTTGCCTCCTTAAGTGATTCCATCGAGGCTGCACTTCTTACCCTATGTACTTCCCGATTAAAGGCCTTTCTGGCTTTGATGCTGTTTGCCCTTGTCTGCTTCTTGCCCGGCTTTAATTCCATCCCGCCGGTGGATCGCGACGAAGCCCGCTTTGCGCAAGCCTCCAAACAGATGATTGAAAGCGGTGATTATATCGATATCCGCTTTCAGGAAGGCACCCGCTATAAAAAGCCGGTTGGCATTTATTGGATGCAGTCGGCCAGTGCGCTTGCCACAGGGCAGGGCGAAGAGGCCCCTATCTGGGCATACCGCATTCCGTCTCTGATCGGGGCGCTCGCAGCGGTTGGCCTTACCTTTCTTATCGGCATGCGCATGGTTTCGGTACGTGTCGGGCTGCTCGCCGGCATAGGCATGGCCGCAGCTATTTTGCTTGGGGTCGAAGCGCGACTTGCCAAAACGGATGCCATGCTGCTTGCTACCATTTTGGCTGTGCAGTGGGCTCTATGGGAGCTGTATGACCATAAAAACGGCCTTACCCTCAAACAGGGGCTAATCTTCTGGATTGTCCTTGCCATGGGAATTTTGATCAAGGGACCAATCATCCTGATGGTTGCGGGCACTACCATTGCCGTGCTTGCAATTATGGATCGCTCTCTTTCCTGGCTTGCAGGCGCTCATTATAAGATCGGCGTGCCGTTATTGCTGGTTTTGGTGCTGCCGTGGTTCATTGCGATCGGCATCCATACGGATTGGGCCTTCTATATCGAATCTGTCGGCAAGGACATGCTGGGCAAGGTGGCAGAAGGCAAAGAATCCCATGGGGCGCCTCCGGGGCTCTATCTCTTGGCGTCTATTGGAACCTTCTGGCCCGTCTCGGTTTTTACCATCCTGTCCCTGCCATGGATCTGGGCTGAGCGAAAACGAAAAGCTGTGCGCTTTGCCCTTGCATGGATCATTCCCTCTTGGGTCATCTTTGAGTTGGTCCCGACAAAGTTGCCTCATTATATTCTGCCCATGCTGCCCGCCCTTGCTGTGCTGACCATCCATGCAATGGAATGTCGGGCAACCCGCTGGAGCGCGTTGTGGACACGCTTTGTATCAGCGCTCATCCCGCTGGTTGCAGTGGTCTTGGGCATTGGCGCCCCCATCGGGTTGATTGTGCTTGAAGGAGCGATCCTGCCGGCATCGTTAGGGCTGGGACTGGTCGCGACAGCCTTGGCCTTTCTGTCATATTCTGTGCTTGCCAAGGGGAGGGTCATTGCAGCCTTCATTCTGGCAGCACTCGTGGCCCCCATTCTCTATCTCAATGTTCATGGTGCGATTTTCCCGTCCTTCAAATCCGTATGGCTCTCCAACTCGCTGGTGGAAGAAGCACAGCGGGTCAAATCCTGCGAAGATGTGGAACTGGCAAGCGTTGGCTATTCCGAGCCAAGCTTGGTGTTTCTCGGCGGCACGGACCTGAAATTTGCTTCATCTGAACAAGCAGCTACTTTTCTCACTAAAGCTGGCTGCCGTATTGCCTTTGTCGAGCGCTGGCATGAAGAGAAATTCAAAGCCGCCCTTGGCGAAAAAGCTGGCCTTGTCGAAGAGGTGAGCCGGGTAGAAGGCTATAAGCTCAATGGCGGCAAATGGCAGTCATTCGGGCTTTATCAGCTCAAAATGAACTAGGCGAGGGATGGCTTATGACACTCGATGGTCTTAAAGACAGCCTTCGCAAGGCAGGTTGCCGCTTCTATGGACGCGCCAAGCAGTTTCGCAAACTGGTCACAAGCCGAACAGGCAAGGTGCGCGATGGCTCTTACCAACCGGTGGTGCAAATGCCCGATTGGCAGCTTTTTGCAGCCATCACACTCTCTCTTATCGGTTTTGGCTTTTTGTTTCTCGATCAAGCCGCAGGGGAGTGGAAAAGCACGGTTCCTTCGAGGACTTATGCATTCTTCCGCCTTCTGACTGATGTCGGCAAGTCGGAGGTCGTCTTGGTGCCTGCAGCCATTGCCATTTTGGCATTGGGCCTTTTGAATTGGCAAAATTTGCGAAAGGCACAACAGGCACTGATGGTCCGGCTGCAAATCCTCGGCCTCTTCATGTTTGTTGCGGTTGCAGGCTCGGGGCTTACCAACAATCTGCTCAAGGTGATTTTTGGGCGGGCGCGTCCGCGCCATTTTGAAGAATTGGGCCCCTTTGCCTTTGATCCTCCGGGTCTGTCATCAGGCTTTCAGGGCTTCCCCTCAGGCCATTCGGCAACAGCGGGTGCCCTTGCTATCATCCTTATCCTGCTCTTGCCCCGTTTTCGCTGGATCTGGCTCACCATTGCAGGCTGGATTGCCATCTCCCGTGTCGTGGTCGGTGCGCATTATCCTTCCGATATTGTCGCTGGATTTGCCTATGGGGCCAGTTTCACATGGTTGCTTGCACTTTGGTTTGCCAAACGGCGGCTCTATTTCCGCCTTGATGGCGGGAAAATCAAAAGCCCCGAATATATCCCAATAGATTGGCAAAGCCTGTATAAATCGCTTCACTTGATGGGCCAAAAGGCCTATGACAAGGCAGATGAACAAAATCACGATGGCCGGCAGGATATATGAATGCCACAAGCGGGCAGGGATGCGCCTATAGCGAAAGCGTCCTTCATGCTTGGTGCCAAAGAATGCCAGGAAAGACCAATGTCTGATCAGCTCGAAGTGAGTGTTGTTATCCCGTGTAAAAACGAGCGGGACAATCTTAGCTTTTTGATTGATGAAGTCGGCGAAGCTCTGAAGGAAAGAGCGTTTGAGCTGATTATCGTCGATGATGGGTCGGACGATGGCACTGGCGATCTGCTTAAGGACTTTGCGCAAACCCGTCCGTGGCTTAGGCATATCCGCCATGAAAAATCCTGCGGGCAGTCCAATGCGGTGCGAACCGGTCTTATCCATGCCAAGGGCGAGTTTCTGGCAACCCTTGATGGCGACGGACAGAATGATCCTGCTTTCTTCCCTGAAATGATCGACAAGATCAAGGAAGCTGGCCCCAAATGCGCCTTGGCCGCAGGACAGCGGATGAAGCGCAAAGATGGCGCTATCAAGATGATGTCATCCCGCATTGCCAATAGCGTGCGTCAGGCTATGCTCAAGGACAATACGCGGGATTCTGGCTGTGGCCTCAAAGTCATCCGCCGCGATGTCTTTTTGATGCTGCCTTTCTTTGAAAGCTGGCACCGGTTCCTGCCTGCTTTGGTGGTGCGCGAGGGGCTGGAAGTGGTCCATATTGATGTGCTCGATCGTGGGCGCAGTCATGGCACCTCAAAATATGGCATTTTTGATCGCCTGCTTGTCGGCATTCCCGACCTGTTTGGCGTCTTGTGGCTGCGCAAACGGCGCCAGAAAATCCCTGTCTTTTCTGAAATTTCCCTTCGCAGCTCAGACGACTAAGCGTGCGCATGACCAAAGCACCAGAGCAAAATCGGGGCGGCCTATTTGAAACCATCCGCCCCTATATCAAAGGTTTGATCATGATCCTGTCGCTGGTGGCGATCGGCTACGGTTTCAAGGCCGCTGGTATCGGCGATATGTTTGACGAACATTGGGTCGATGCTCAGGTCAAAGGGCAGGGCATGAGCGGCTATTTGCTGTATGTGGGTATGGGCTGCATGCTCGCCGCAGTCGGGTTCCCGCGTCAGGCCATTTCCTTTATGGGCGGCTATGCTTTCGGATTTGTTGGCGGAACAGCACTGGCGGTTCTGGCCACCACATGCGGCTGCATCCTGTCTTTTCTTTATGCACGTATCATGGGCCGCAGCATCGTTCAGCGAAATTTCGGCAAACGTGTCGCCCGATTTGAAAGAGTGCTGGCAGACAGCCCCTTTGTCACAACCTTGCTTATTCGCTTTTTGCCCGTTGGCAGCAATCTTGTGACCAATCTTATTGCAGGCGTGACACATGTCCGAGCAGTTCCCTTTGTTCTGGGCTCTGCCGCCGGTTACATTCCCCAAACCGCAATCTTTGCTCTTATGGGCAGTGGCGTGCAGGTCGATCAAACTTTCCAGATCGGGGTCGGGGCCATATTGTTTGTGATCTCAGGAGTTCTGGGGGCCTATCTCTACCGCCACATCCAGCTTGGGAAAAACTTGCAATCAATCTCGGATGAAGACACGCAAAAACGCGAAGAAGATGAAATCATGAAGGATATCATCTAGCTGCATCTAGATTGCCTAATTGCAAAGATCTGGACAAACACAATCCATCTATACAAAAAGGCAGCCAAGGGCTGCCTTTTCAATTTGTTACTCAAGCGGCGCTAATCACTTCGCTGCTGCAAGAGCCGCCAAGCCATTCTCAAGATCCGCTTTCAAGTCATTGACATTTTCCAGCCCGATATGAAGACGGATGAGCGCACCACTCTCATTCCACTCAGTCGCTGTGCGCGATGTGCTTGGATTGGCGTAAAGGGCAAGGCTCTCAAATCCGCCCCAGCTATAGCCAAGGCCGAATAACTCAAGACTGTCGAGCAGCGCGCAGGCTTGCGCCTTGCTCGCATCCTTCAAAATGACGCCAAACAGTCCGCAAGCACCCGTAAAGTCGCGTTTCCAAAGAGCGTGACCGGGATCGCTCTCAAGGGCTGGATAGAGAACCCGTTCCACCTCGGGACGGGTCTCCAGCCACTTGGCAATCTCCAAAGCTGATTTCTGATGCTGGGCCAAACGAACACCCATGGTGCGCAGGCCCCGCAAGGCCAGATAAACATCGTTGGGGCCCACATGATAGCCCATGGCTCCATGAACCTCGATCAGGCGTGGCCAGGCTTTCTCGTTGGCTGAAACGGTGCCAAGCATAACATCGGAATGGCCGACAATATATTTGGTGCCTGCCTGAATGGTAATGTCGACGCCTTTTTCAAAGGATTTGAAATGAAGTGGCGTGCCCCAGGTATTATCCAGAATGACTAGTGCGCCTTTCTCGTGAGCAACTTTGGCAATTGCTGGAATATCCTGCATTTCAAAAGTCTGTGAGCCGGGAGCCTCTGTAAAGACGACTGTCGTATTGTCTTTAAACAGTGAGGCAATATCAGAGCCAATAAGCGGATCGTAATATTCCACCTCAATGCCCATGGGCTCAAGCACGGTAGAGGAGAAATGCCGTGTAGGCTGATAAACACTGTCGGTAATCAAAATATGATCACCGGTCTTGACCGCAGCCAGAAGAGCCAAGGAGCAGGCAGCCAATCCTGAAGGTGTCAAGACAGTGCCTGCAGCCCCTTCCAGATCGGTCAGGGCACTTGTCAAAGCATCCGTCGTTGGGGTGCCGCGACGCCCGTAATGATAGGGGGCAGAGCCTGAATGCATCACTTCGGTTGATTCGAAACAGACCGTAGAGGCATGGATGACCGGCGGATTTACAAAGCCGTGATTGGCGGCTGGATCACGTCCAGTCATGACCAAGCGCGTGTCTTGTTGATAGGATTGGGTCGATTTACCTTGTTTGTTCATCTTTAACTTGCTTTCGGGACCGTTGAATTTGCACAAAATTCAAAATTTTCATCGGTATTCACAGCCAGTACGGCATAAAATCTCTCTGTTTTCCACGAAATGAGAACGATTATTGTGTTTACGGTGCGTTTTCGTGGATAAGGATGCATTTTGCCCCTTGACCAAAGTCGAATAATTTTCTTCGATGGTGAAGTCAATTGCTAAACAAGCAAGAGTGACCAACGCTAACAAAGAACAGAGGGAGAGAAGGACGCTGACCAGCTAACCTTCCACTTTTGCTGTTTACAATGCAATCAATTTCAATTGGGCAATAGATAAAGGCTGCAACATGAAAAAAGTTCTACTTTCTGTGCTACTCGGCTCCGCAATGAGCATCGCTGCTACCGGCTCTCAGGCTGCTACCCTGGATGACGTAAAAAGCAAAGATGGCGTGCAATGCGGCGTGAGCCAGGGTCTGCCAGGTTTCTCTAACCCAGATGCACAGGGCAACTGGACTGGTTTGGATGTGGACTTCTGTAACGCTGTCGCTGCAGCGATCTTCGGGGATGCCTCCAAAGCCAAATTCTCCCCTCTGTCTGCTAAAGAGCGCTTCACTGCTCTGCAGTCTGGCGAGATTGACGTTCTGCCACGTAACACCACATGGACCATGACACGCGACACAGCTCTGGGCCTCAACTTTGCTGGTGTGAACTATTATGATGGTCAGGGTTTTATGGTTCGTAAGTCTCTTGGCGTAACATCCGCCAAAGAGCTGTCCGGTGCTTCTGTTTGTACCAACACCGGCACCACAACCGAGCTGAACGTAACTGACTATTTCCGCACCAACAACATGGAGCTGGAACTGGTTCAGTTCGAAAAAGCTGACGAAGTGGTTCAGGCCTATGATGGCGGTCGCTGTGATGTTTACACCACAGATGCTTCTGGCCTGTATGCACAGCGCCTGAAGCTGACAAAAGCTGATGAGCATGTGGTTCTGCCAGAAATCATCTCAAAAGAGCCTCTCGGTCCTGTTGTTCGTCAGGGTGACGACCAGTGGTTCAACATCAACAAGTGGGTTCTGTTCGCAATGGTCAATGCTGAAGAGCTTGGCGTGACACAGGCCAACGTTGATGAAATGAAAGGCTCCAAAAACCCATCCATCCGTCGTCTTCTGGGTGTTGAAGGGTCCTTTGGCGAGAATCTGGGCCTGAGCAATGATTGGGCTTACAATGTCATCAAGGCAGTAGGCAACTATGGCGAATCTTTCGATCGCAACGTTGGTCCTAAAACTCCATTGGGTATCGACCGCGGCGTGAACGCCCTGTGGTCCAATGGCGGCCTGATGTACGCTCCGCCAATCCGTTAATTGGCCTAAAATTCACCCCGGCAGGATAACTGTATCTTGCCGGGGTTTTTTGTAAGCAATATCAATTGATTAACAAAATATAATGCCTCTAGCTAAGGCAGGTATTGCTTCCAATTTAAGCCTGATCGCTGCTGCGCGATCAGTAGGCTGCGAGGAGATTATGGCTGCTAATTCTCAACAGACCAATGAGGGCACGTCTGCGAAAGGGTCGATCTTTAATGATCCCAAAGTACGCGGCGTCGTCTATCAGGTAACGCTTGTTGTCGCGTTGGCCTATTTTGTTTGGTCTATCATTCAAAATGCTGCCCGAAACCTGGAGAAGCAAAATATTGCATCCGGTTTTGGCTTTCTGGACGGAACAGCAGGTTTCGCCCCGAACCAATCCTTGATTGACATCACAGCGGCGTCTTCCTATGGGGAGATTTTCGTCGCAGGCCTTCTCAACACATTGTTGATGGCTGTCATCGGGATTATTTTTGCAACAATTGTTGGCTTCATCATGGGCATTGCCCGCCTGTCCAACAACTGGGTGATTTCAAAGCTGGCAACGGTCTATATCGAGATTGTCCGCAATGTGCCCTTGTTGCTGCAGATCTTCTTTTGGTATTTTGCTGTCTTGCGGGCCTTGCCCCATCCCAAGCAATCCTTGATCTTCTTCTCCGATTTCTACCTCAACAATCGCGGCTTCTTCATGCCAAAACCGATTTTTGAGGCTGGGTCATCGCTGATCGGTTATGCTCTTATTGCTGCGATCATAGGCATTTTTGTGCTCGCCAAATGGGCCAAAAATCGGCAAATGACAACAGGTAAACGCTTCCCCGTCTTCTGGACGAGCCTTGCCATGTTGATCGGCTTGCCGCTGCTTGCCTATTTCATCTCCGGCATGCCGATAGGCTTTGAGCATCCGGTTAAAACCAAGTTCAACCTTAAAGGTGGAATGAAGGTTATTCCCGAATTTGTCGGCTTGTTGCTGGCGCTGACCATCTATACCGGTGCCTTTATCGCCGAGATTGTTCGTGCAGGTATTCTTGCGGTCAGCCATGGCCAGACGGAAGCAGCCCACGCTTTGGGTCTTCGTAACGGGCCAACCCTTCGCTTGGTGATCATCCCGCAGGCCATGCGTGTGATTATCCCTCCTTTGACCTCCCAGTATCTGAACCTGACGAAAAACTCGTCCCTTGCGGTGGCGATTGCCTATCCGGACATTGTATCGACAGGGGGAACAATCCTGAACCAGACAGGTCAGGCGATCGAGGTGATCGGTATTTGGATGATTGTCTATCTATCCATCTCACTGCTCATTTCCCTGTTCATGAACTGGTATAACAGCAGCATTGCGCTGGTCGAGCGATAGGAGCGAACATGTCTGAAAAATCAGTTGCTTATGTTCGGACCGAAATGGCACCAGAGCTGCCCGCTCCGGACAATTCTCATGGACCGATTGCATGGATGAAGCATAATCTGTTTTCATCCATTCCAAACACCATTCTGACCCTCTTTGGGGCCTATATTCTCTATCTTCTTATCCCGCCATTGCTGACATTTTCTTTTGTCGGCGCTGTTTGGGAAGGGGAGGACCGCGAAGCCTGTGTCGGTGCCTCTGGTGCCTGCTGGGCCTATGTGAAGGCCTATTTCAACCAGTTCGTCTATGGCCGTTATCCGGTCAGCGAATATTGGCGCGTTGATATCGTCTTCATCGTTGGGGCATTGGGCCTGATCCCGGCATTGATGCCAACGGTGCCATTCAAGCGCGAAAATATCCTTTTCATGCTGATTGGCTATCCGGTGATGACATTTGTGCTGCTGACCGGTGGTAATCTTTCCTTTGAAGATTATCTCGTGGAATATGCTGTCTTGTTTGCAATTGTCCTTGCAGTGGGGGTTGGAATTTCGGTTGCTACCAAGTCCAATCCTAAGCCGGTTGCCTTAACACTGGGGGCTATTGGCATAGGCATTGCGTTGATCCTGGGCGTCATGTCTGTGGACTTCGGGCTAGAACATGTACCAACCGACAGATGGGGTGGTTTTCTGGTAACGCTCGTGATCGCGGTCACCGGAATCGCGGCCTCCTTGCCGCTGGGAATTGCCTTGGCGCTCGGACGCCGCTCCAACATGCCTATCGTTCGTCTGGTTTCAGTGATTTTCATTGAATTCTGGCGCGGTGTTCCGCTCATTACAGTGCTCTTCATGTCTTCGGTCGTATTGCCGCTCTTCCTGCCCGAAGGGGTGACCTTTGATAAGCTGCTGCGTGCTCTTATCGGGGTGGCGCTCTTCTCGGCTGCTTATATGGCGGAAGTGGTGCGTGGTGGCTTGCAGGCTATTCCAAAAGGACAGTATGAAGGGGCCTCGGCTCTGGGACTGACCTTCTGGCAGTCCACCGGTCTGATCATCATGCCTCAGGCGCTGAAACTGGTTATTCCCGGTATCGTGAATACCTTTATCGGCCTGTTCAAGGACACAACCCTTGTGTTGATCATCGGTCTGTTCGACTTGCTCGGTCAGGTGCAAACCTCATTCACCGATCCGAACTGGTCTACGCCGAATACATCTCATACCGGCTATCTGTTTGCCGCAATAATTTTCTGGGTCTTCTGCTTTGGCATGTCCAGATACTCCATCTTCATGGAAAACCGGTTGCATACCGGCCATAAACGATAAGCTGCGAGGAAATAACAATGACTGAAAATGCAGTAGATGCTTCCGAACTCCATGCAGACCGCAACAAAATGCACGTGTCTGATACCGATGTCGCCATCGAGATTGAAGGCATGAACAAGTGGTACGGCGATTTCCACGTTCTCAAAGATATCAATCTTAAAGTGATGCAGGGCGAACGGATCGTGATTGCAGGGCCTTCTGGCTCTGGTAAATCGACCATGATCCGCTGTATCAACCGCCTTGAAGAACATCAGCAAGGCAAGATTGTCGTTGATGGTATTGAATTGACTAACGATCTCAAAAAGATTGACGAGATCCGCCGGGAAGTGGGCATGGTGTTCCAGCACTTTAACCTGTTCCCGCATCTGACAATTCTGGAAAATCTCACACTGGCTCCGATCTGGGTGCGCAATATGCCCAAAAAGGAAGCTGAAGAGATTGCCATGCATTATCTGGAGCGCGTGAAAATCCCTGAGCAGGCCAACAAATTCCCGGGTCAGTTGTCCGGTGGCCAGCAGCAGCGTGTTGCTATTGCTCGCTCCTTGTGCATGAGCCCGCGCATTATGTTGTTTGATGAGCCAACCTCTGCCCTTGATCCTGAAATGATCAAGGAAGTGCTGGATGTGATGGTCGGGCTGGCGGAAGAGGGCATGACCATGCTCTGCGTCACCCACGAAATGGGTTTCGCCCGTCAGGTTGCCAACCGCGTTATCTTCATGGATGCCGGTCAGATTGTTGAACAGAACGACCCTGAGAACTTCTTCGACAATCCGCAGCATGAGCGCACCAAGCTCTTCCTGTCACAGATTCTGCACTAAACGCACCCAAAACCTATCGTGACAAACCCGGCGGCTTTTAAAGTCGCCGGGTTTTTCTTTGCTTGCAAGATTGTGCAATTGGGCAGGATCGGGCAGACTTGAGTGAGAGCCTGCAGCAAGCAATCAAAGAGGGGATGGGAAAAGGAGATGGCCAAACCGCGCACTGTCATTTTGATGATGCATCCGGCCGAGGCTGACTTTTTCTTGGATCTGGTCGCATCGCATCTGCCACATGCAGATATTTTCTCTCTCAGTAGCCTTAACCATCTGGAAGATGTGTCGTTCTCCAGTGAAGAACCTCGATTGCTGCTAAGTTTTCTCAACCCTGTTATCGTCCCCCAAACCATGCTTGATTGTATGGCGGCCGCCTATAACCTTCATCCCGGCCCGCCGGATAGGCCGGGCTTTCGGCCAATGGAATTTGCCTGGTATGAGGGAGCGCAGGATTATGCAGTGACCTTGCACGAGATGACTGCCAAAGTGGATGACGGCCCGATCCTTGCCGTGCGGCCCGTCTCTATGGACAATCTTGCAAGCCTCGATGACTTTGAGCAGCGGTGCTATGTTCAGTCAGTCGAATTGGTCAAAGACAATCTTGCCACTATGCTCAAGTTGGGTAAGAAAAGATCGCCATCTGATCATCATTGGTCAGGTCAAAAGACGACTAAAAGGCAATATGATCAAATGCTTACTGCACATAATGCGGATTGATGCGGCGGGACTGAGTGACAAGTGTCAACAGACTATCTCTACTGGCCGCATGTGATCCTTATTTGTCAGCGGTCAGGGTCCCGACCAGCTTATTGATCTCTTCCACATGCCACATATCTGTGATTTTTGCGTCTTTGATGGTGAAGATCTCAATACCGGCAATATCGAAACCACGCGGCATTTCTTTGCTTGGCATGCCAAACAGATTGTGGTGTTGGTGCCTTTATAGCGTTGATACACAATCGCCTTATGCTCACCTGAAGAAATTGCCTCGACCACCAAGGCGAATATGGATCGTCAGGAATAGATATAAAAAGCCCGACCTCTTGGAGAAAAGAGGCCGGGCTTAATTGAATGAAACTGACTGACGTTAATCAGGCATCTGTCGCCAAGGGAGCATCATCCTTGCCACCCCATTCAGCCCATGCCCCGTCATAAAGGGAATTCTTCTGATGGCCGATCGTATCAAGCGCAAAGGTCAGAACGGCCGCAGTCGCGCCAGAGCCGCATGATGTGATGATAGGCTTGGAAAGATCTACACCTGCTTCCTCAAAGCTGCTTTTCAATGCGGCTACATCTTTCAGGCATCCGTCGTCATCAAGCAGATCAAGGAAAGGCACGCTGAGAGAACCGGGAATGCGGCCAGAGCGCACATTGGGGCGTGGCTCCGGTGCAAGACCTTGCCAGCGCTCACGTGGGCGCGCATCAACGATCTGGATGCCATCATCATCCATCGCTTTGAGCACATCGCCAAAATCACGAACAGCACTATGATCAAGTCGGGATGAGAAATGCCGCGGGCTGGGAGCAGGGGGCATATCGTCCAGCGGACGTCCTTCTGCTTTCCATTTAGGCAAACCGCCATCCAGAACAAACACATCCTCTACGCCCATGGTGCGGAAGGTCCACCAGACTCGAGCAGCAGAAAACAGGCCCATGCCATCATAAATGACAATGCGCTGCCCGTCGCCAATGCCCATCTTGCGCATGGCGGAGGAAAATTGCACGGCTGAGGGAAGCATATGCGGAAGATCGGTGCTCAGATCGGCAATGGCATCAATATCAAAGAAAATGGCACCGGGAATATGGCCTTCTTTATATTCAGCAACTGGATCACGCTCCATATGCGGCAGATACCAGGACCCGTCAAGAACAACCACGTCGGGGCTTTTCATATGCTCGGCCAGCCAGTCCGTGCTTACAAGCCATTTCGTCCGCTCACCCATATAAAAATCCTCCCTCACATAAACAAAACCGGCATGACAAGTCGCAGTTTGATTCTTGTCGCACATCTAGAAGAGCTATTGTGCAAGAGGCGTTCCATCCTTGGCAAGATGGATAAATGGGCAAGCCGAACTGTGTACACTTTTCACCCCTGCTATCAACATCTGAGCTAGGGGGAGAGCTGCACAGAAGGCTTGCGATCAGGATTAGCTTGCAAAGCGAATGCGAACGCGACGATTCTGTTTGCCTTTATTCTCAATCTTGCAAATCTCAACGGCACCAATCTCGGCTGTGGTCGCAACATGGGTGCCACCACAGGGTTGCAGGTCGATATCGCCAATGGAGATCAGCCGGACCTTGCCACTGCCGCGCGGAGGCTGAACGGACATGGTTTTCACCAGATCAGGATTTGCATCCAGTTCCTCGTCGCTAATCCATCTTTGCTGCACCCCGTAATCTGCCTCAACCATGCTCATAAGCTGGCTGGTCAGCTCTTCCTTGGTGAAAGACGGGTCGGGAATGTTAAAATCAAGGCGCGCTTCTTCCTTGCCGATTTGGCCGCCGGTTACAGGATAGGGCAGCACAACAGAGAGAAGATGCAAAGCGGTATGAAGGCGCATGAATTTATACCGCGCCTTCCAATCGATATGACATACCACTTCGTCACCAACCGCAAAGCCAGATACAGGAGCATCTGTTTCCTCGGGAATATGAAGAATGGCTCCCCGCTCGCGATCATTACGAGTGGTGGCAATGATGACTTTCTCGCCTTTGCTATTTTCCAAAAACCCACTATCCCCGAGCTGGCCGCCACCAGTTGGGTAGAAAATGGTTTGATCCAGAATATAGGCTCCGTCTTCGGTGATTTCGGCAATCTTGGCCGAACAGGTGGTCAGATAAGAATCATCGCGAAACAGAGCGTGAGAGGTCATGGCTACTCTTCCTTGGCAAAGGGAACGTCAATATCAATTGTGCGCGTCAGCCACTTGGGCACTGGTAGGCCTTTTTCTTCCAAAAAGTCCGGATTGAACAATTTGGACTGATAGCGATTCCCGTAGTCACACAACACAGTTACGATTGTGTGCCCGGGGCCAAGATCTTTGGCCAAAGCAACTGCGCCTGCAATATTGATAGCAGATGAGCCGCCTAAGCAAAGCCCTTCTTTTTCAAGAAGATCAAAAATATAGGGGAGGGAGTCTTGATCGGAGATTTGATAGGCATGATCAACGGTAAGGCCTTCAAGATTGCCAGTGATGCGCCCCTGGCCAATGCCTTCTGTAATGGAAGACCCCTCAGCTTTGAGCGTGCCAGACGTGTAATATTCATAAAGCGCCGCGCCTTCGGGGTCTGCAAGGCCGATCTTGACCTTGGGGTTGCGAATCCGCAGCCCTTCCGCAGTGCCAGCCAATGTACCACCTGTGCCGACAGCACAGATAAACCCGTCAACCTTGCCGCCGGTTTGAGACCAGATTTCAGGTGCGGTTGTTTCGATATGGGCTTGCCGGTTGGCGACATTGTCAAACTGATTGGCCCAAATCGCGCCATTGGGCTCGCTTTCATTCAGTTGTTCGGCAAGGCGCTGGGAAAGCTTCACATAATTGTTGGGATTGCGGTAAGGCACGGCAGGCACTTCAACAAGATCAGCACCGGCAAGGCGCAGCATCGCCTTTTTCTCTTCTGACTGCGTTTCAGGAATCACAATCACGCAGCGATAGCCAAGTGCATTGGCAATTAGCGCAAGGCCGATACCGGTATTGCCGGCGGTTCCTTCCACAATGGTGCCGCCGGGTTTGAGTTGCCCGGACTGGATAGCATCCTTGATAATATAAAGCGCAGCCCGATCTTTAACCGATTGGCCCGGATTCATAAATTCGGCTTTACCCAAAATCTCACATCCAGTGAGCTCGCTGACCGCATGCAACCGGATAAGGGGGGTATTACCAATGGCATCAATCATGGATGGCATAACGGGCATGAGCATTTATCCTTACGTTATTCATACATTTGCTTTGCTTTTTATCCTTTCAGCAAAAATAGGCGGGAGAATGGTCGGCTGCAACATCAGGATAGCCCAGTGTTAGACTTATTTCTCCTTAAGCTGCGATAAAGCAAAGACAAACTAACAATCACCAGTCTGGCAAATGAAATTTGTAACTTTGGAATATTCAAGAAATTACATTCTCAACAACGAAAAAAGAACGCTCCTGTGCGTTGCTGAGGCAATTTATGGGAGCGCTCCCTGATCTATCCGGTTGAGCGTTTGGTTTTGGGTGAAAGGAGTGAGGCGATGCGATCACTGAAAGCAACGATAAGTGTGGCTGCAATGATAAGGACACTGGAGAGATAGAAATTTGCATCTGGAATAATAGCAAAGAAAATCAGATCAGACAAAACCGCAAAGAGAAGCGATAGATATTCAAAGGTCGCCAATTTTGAGACTTCACTATATTGGTAGCTGAGCGTCATCATAATATGCGCAATGCCACCGGCAAAGCCGCAACCGATCAGCCAGAAGAGCTGCTCGGCATCTGGCAGGCTCCAGCCAAAGGGCAGGGTAGCCAATCCGGCAATGGTACAGGTGAGAGCAAAATAAAAGGCGATGGCCCCAGCATTCTCGGTTTTCGCAAGGCTTCTGATCTGGATCTTGGCGCCAGATGTAAAGATTGCCATCAGAACCCCCAGCGATGCCCCAATGAAATAGTCTTGATCCGCTTCAACGCCGGATATTCTAGGCAAGATCAAAACAAGCATGCCTGAAAAGCCCAAGAAAATCCCCAGCCAGCGAGCTCCTGTCACCTCTTCCTTAAGGATCAATCTTGCAAGAATAACCGCCAGAATGGGCGCAATATAACCAATCACTGTTGCATGTGCGATTGGCAAATATTTGAGCGACGCGAAGGATGCAAACATTGCAAAGCATCCAAGAAGGCAGCGTGCCACATGGCCAAAAGGGCGGCTGGTCTTCAATCCCGATGGAAAATCTTTTGTCCAATAAAGAAAAAGCACGAGCGGGATCAAGGCAAATGCACTGCGAAAGAAAACGATCTGGCCGGTAGCAATATCATCCGCAACGAACTTGATGAATAACACCATGATAGTGAAGAAGAGAGTGGCACCAATGCGAAGGGCAATGCCGGTAAAATCAGAAGACATGAGAGTAAATTTCTATGTAAGTCTTGGTAAGGAAGGTATCGCTCAATCGGTCGTTTTTTCGACATGATCGCGCAATTGATCGCCAATAAGATTGAGAGAGAGCACTGAAACCAGAACTGCCAAACCGGGGAAGATCATCAAATGCGGAGCGGTCTGCATGTAGGATTTCCCATCGAGCAGCATGGCCCCCCATTCGGCTTGCGGAGGCTGAACACCAAAGCCAAGAAAGCTAAGCCCGGAAATAGACAAAATGGTGCGTGCCCACATGCTGGTCCATAGCACCAAAAGCCCCAGTTTAAGATTGGGCAGATAATGGCGCCAAAGAATAAGACGGAACGGCAAATGATTAAGATGAGCCTGAGTGATAAAATCTTTTTTGCTCAGCTCTAATGCCAGAGATCGGGTCAGGCGGGCATAGCGCATCCAACTGACCATCACCAGAGCGATAACCATATTGACGGTGCTGGGGCCCAGAATACCGGCAATTGCGATTGCCGCAATCAGTTCTGGAAAGGCAAAGAAAGAATCGGTAATCCGCATCAGGAACTGGTCGAACCATCGCGGCGCGGATCCCGCAGACAGTCCGACCAGTACCCCCACGACAGCCCCCAGCCCGGAAATGAGAAAAGCAAGGCCAAGTGACCAGCCGGTCCCATAAAGAATACGCGTTGCAACGTCTCGTCCCAGATTGTCGGTTCCAAACCAATGCTGAAGAGAAGGAGGCTTTAATCTCATCAGAAAATTTGCGTGATTTGGCTCATATGGGGTCAAAAGGAAAGCCGCTATAAAGCATAGTCCAACCAATGCAATAGCAACCGAAAGCCGCTTCAAAAAACGTGATAAGTTGCTCTCTTTTTGGATTGGAGAACAATTAACAACCAAGGCATCAGATTTAGCGGACATCAGGATACTGCTCCTCTGGTGACACGTTTTACAGGAACCAGCCAATCCTGAATAATCTCCACCAGGGTGTTGATGAGAACGTAGCTAAAGGCCGAAAATAACACGAGGAACATAATCAGCGGATAATCGCGACTGAGAACGGAATGCACGAAAAGGGATCCAATGCCATTGCGCGAAAAGATAACCTCAACAATGACTGCGCCTTCCAGAAGACCGGCCAAATCGACACCGATCATGGTAACCGCCGGGATCATGGCATGACGAATAATATGCTTCCAGAACAGCTCGGTCTCTGACACACCACGCAGGCGCAAGGCTTCCAGATGTGGTGCGGCTTTTGCTTCCAAAAGGAAAGAGCGAAACAGCCGGGTTTGCGACGTGGTAACCCAAAGCCCAAGCGTCGTGGCAGGAAGGATCAAATGCTCCAGCCCTTCGCTGCCATAGGCCGGTAGCCATTTAAGCGTTGCGGAAAAGAAAAGAACCAGCAAAAGCCCCAGCCAGAAAGACGGCATGGCAGCGCCAATGGAGGCAAAAGCGACTGCAAAGCGATCAATGAGGCTCCCGGGCTTCCAAACGCTGAGCGTTGCAAGAGCAAATGCAAGACACAGTCCAATGATGAGCGATGTAAAGGCAAGAGAGAGGGTCTCAAGCACATTGGGTACAAAAATCACCCACACATCTTCTTGTGAAACAAAGGATTTGCCAAAATCGCCCTGCAGCAAGGGGCCAAGCCAATGCAGGAATTGGCTGAAAAGCGGTTTGTCGAGGCCAAATTCCTCGCGGATCAGAGCCGCTACCTCTGGCTGAATGTCTCCCTCGCCACCATAGCGGGCCAAGCCAATAGCAAGCGCCTTATCGCCCGGAGAGAAATAATAGAGCAAAAAGGTCAGAAAGCTTACCCCAAACATCACCGCCAGCAAGCTTGCCAAACGATTGAGCAGACTCAATAAAATGCGCCTGAATCCTGTTTTCATTGGCCTGCCTCTTGCCTTGGCGTGTCATCATTCAGAGCAATGGGGTGTTCAAGCGCGCCCAGAATAGCAGCAGCGTGAATAAGCTCGGCGCCATAAGAGGAAGCCGGATTGGAAAAGAAATCATCCACCTCCTGACAAGCCTCCATCTTGCCGTTGCGCAACAAAAGAATTCGGTCGGCATAAGCGCGAGCAAAGCCCAAATCATGGGTGACAAACAAATAGCTAAGCCCATGGGCATGCCTGATATCGTCGATCACGCGGGCAATTTGTTTTTGGACCACAGCATCAAGGGCACTTAGTGGCTCATCAAAAATGATCATCTTGGGGCGCGAAATGAGGGCACGGGCAATGCAAACACGCTGCGCTTGACCTAATGATAATTGAGAAGGCTTGCGTGTGATTAGCTCTTTGGGAAGTTCAACTTCTTCAAGGGAGGAGAGCAGTCTTGCCTGCCGCTCAGACTTGCTAAAGCCGGCGCGATAGAGACCTTCAAGTATAGCATCCCCGACCGTTTGATGTGGGTTCAGGGCAGCAATAGGGTTTTGCATAACCCAGCTAACACCGGGCAAACCCAGATAATTGTGACCCGTCTGATAGACATGGACCGCACCATCATGGGTGAGGCCATGGCGAATGCTGCCGCCACTAATGGGCATGATGCCCTGAAGGCTTTTAAGAAGGGTGGTTTTTCCCGATCCACTTTCGCCAATAACGCAAAGACACTCGCCCGTATCAAGGCTGAAATTGATATGATCCAGCAACAGCGTATTGTGCGCTTCAACGCAAAGAGAATTCACCGTAAGCATGCTCATAATCCCTCTGGAGATCGAGTGTGACAAGACCAGTGGCGATTGGAAACCAATAGCCTGCCATAGTCAGAAGCAGGGGCTTCCATCAGTGTTGTGGTGGAGCCAAACTCCACGATCCGTCCTGTGTTCAAGATTGCCAAGCGATTGGCAAACCGGGCGGCCAGCGCCAGATCATGGGTTACTATCAGTGTTGCAATGTCATGTTCTTTTGCGTGCGCCATAACCCGCATAATGGTTTGGGCCGCGATCAGAGGATCCAGTGCAGAGGTTGGCTCATCCAGAACGAGCAATTTGGGCCGGGCAACAAGTGCAAAAGCAATCAGCAAACGTTGCTGCATGCCCTGGCTCCATTCATGAGGATAGCGAGTTCCAAATTCAGGCAAACCAAGGGAGGTGAGCAGCTTTGATTGTTCTTCTTCTCCCATGTCTTGACGACCAGCGCAGCGAACGGCTTGCTTCCATTGGAATGCAAGACGTTTAAGCGGATCAAGGCCAGCTTGCGGATTCTGCGGCACAAAAGCAAAACCAAGCTGGCTGGAGCGTAAGGAGCGGTCTGCAGTCAAGTCCACCACCTGGTCGGCAAAGATCATTTGCCCACATGTTGGCTTTGCAGGTTTATGAAGACCCATGATGCATCGAAGCAGACACGATTTTCCAGCCCCGGACCCACCAATAATGGCAACGCATTCGCCCTGTTGCACATCAAGAGAAATATCCGAAAGGACAACCTGTCTGCCGATATTGGCAGACAGGTTGCTTACTTCAAGCAGACTGGTGCTAGTCTTGAACAAGATCCAACTCCGGAGATGCGAGATAAGTCTCAGCTGGATGAATGCGATAGCCTTTCACCTTGCCATTGCCGACAGAAACTTGCGTTTTGTGGAACAGGGGGATGATCGGCAAGTCATCATTGATGATGGCCTGAATCTCGTCATAGTAAGGTTTGGCTTTAACCGGATCAAATTCCGCCCGTGCTTTTGCGAGCAATTCGTCCATCTTTGGATTGGAGTAACCAGAAAAGTTATAGCCTGCGCCGGTTTGCACCAAGGTACTAGGGAAATAATCCGGATGCCCCTGCGGCGCTGTGCCCCAAGCCTGAAGGTTCATCTGAATCTCGCCAGCTTTAAGGGCATCGTTATTGGCAACATATTCGCCAATAGCAATTTCTACATTCAGACCAAGCTGTGACAGCATATGCTGACTGATTTCCAGAGTTGGGCGAAGCGCGGCACGACCTTCATAGGTCCGCATTTTGATGGTAATGTCTTTGCCATCAAGTTCGCGAATACCGTTGCCATCTGTGTCTTTGATACCAGCGTCATCCAAGAGCTTTTTGGCTTTGGCAATATCATAGGGCAGCGTGAGACTGTCATTGACCCAGGACTTCATATTTGCCGGGAAAATGGAATTGGATGCACTGCCGCCAACACCAGAGAGAGCAGCTTCTGCAATGACGTTACGATCAAGGCCAAGAGAAATAGCCTGACGCAAAGCCTTGTTGGACAGAACACCGTCAGCCAGACGCGGCATGAAGAAGAAGAGACGCAAAGTTTCGCCAGAGAATCGCTGGCCTTCATCTTTTTTCGCAAGCTCGGCAAATTCCGGCTCGGAATAATTGGTCACAAGGTCAATGTCGCCAGCTTTAAGAGCAAGGGCTGCAACAGATGCATCGCTGATCTTGTCCAGCTTAATACCATCCAGCTTTGGTTTGCCGCCCCAATAATCAGCAAAAGCCCGGGTGACATATTGTTTGTTTGCTTCGGCAGAAACAAAGGCAAAAGGACCGGTGCCAATGATCGGCATATCCTTGGTGCCTTCTTTAAGAACCGTGGCAGAGGGCTCGGTCAAAGACCACAGGAAGGCCGCATTGGGTTTTTCAGTAATGAAATGCAAGGTCTTGTCATCAATCACCTTGATTTCCTTGAGGCCAAGAAGCTTCCAAAGACGTGGGTTATGCGCAGGATGGTCCTTCACATTGAGCTTGTCGAAGGATGCTTTCACATCCTTTGCGGTCATCACACTACCATCGTGGAATTTTACATTTTCACGAAGCACAATCTTCCACTCGGTAGGGGAGATATTCTCGTAAGCGCTCGCCAGACGCGGAAATTGCTGCATCTCATAGCTCAGGCCGATCAGCGTTTCCGAAACGCCAGCACGATTGCTCATCCAACCATTTTGGCGAGCACGAGGGTCTGGAACAGAACTGGTCGGACCGAACGGATAACCAATCCGAAGGATCTTCTCGCCTGCCTGGGCAACATCTGTCAGCAATGTGGAGGAAGTGGCAAGTGAAAGGAAACCACAAGCGGCAAGCGCAAGTAGTGAACGGCTAGAAACAAAATGTTTCAACGCATTACTCCGTAAGTCGGTTTGAACAATAGGAATTTAGAGTGATTTGTTATGTTATAACATAACATTTATGGGTAGCCAGTACTTCTTTTGTGATTTGCACGTCAATGGGTTTTAAAGAAAACCGAGCATGACTTGAGATCATCGTCGCGCTAACAGCTATGACAATGAGCGAGCCAAATCTATGGTGAGTCAACTCGTTACAGCTCTGACTGACAGACCCGAATATGACGAGGCATTTTCATGAAGATGTGTAGCTTTGCGCATTTTGCGCTTGCATTTTGCGGAGATCGCAAGGGAATATACCATCAAATTGCTCCTTTTCGGACACCCCGTCCGATGTTATCTGGGCCCTCAATGGCAGGTCTCCTGACTTGCGGACTGACACATCCTTACCTTCCCAAGCCCGCAGGCTCAGTGGTCCTAGGAGGATGCTAACCGCTTACAGTTGCGGGGGCAGTCACGGAATTGGCGCCTATTGGCTACACCGCACCGTGTTCCCTTTTAATGCTGATTATCCGATAGACTTTCAGCAACCATTGCGGGGATAATGGATACATGATTTCCAGAAATCAATTCTTTTTTGGGCTCTACTGGCTGAAGCTCTGGAAAACACAAAAATCGCATAATCAATAACAGGAAACGCGCCTCTCTGCGTCTCTCAGCTCCGTTATTCTCTCTTGGTACGCTATCGGATCGCATGATCTAGACAAGGAGAGAAAAATGAATTTTTCCAAATCAGCCACTACCGCCGCGCTTCTTACCGGTCTTATGGCTTCATCGGCAGTTGCAGATGTGAAGACAAAAACAGTGACCTTTGAGAATGAAGGTGCACTCATGTCCGGCACCCTTTACCTGCCGCAAAACCATGACGGAAAACCTCTACCAACAGTCGTGGTAACCGGCGCTTGGACATCAGTGCAGGAACAGATGCCCGCCAACTATGCGCGCCAGATGGCTGAGCGAGGATTCGCCGCCTTCACTTTTGATTTTCGTGGGTGGGGCAAGTCTGGGGATCTGCCCCAAAATACCCGTTTCGTTGAAAACCCAAAAGCTAAAACAGAGGATATCCGACAAGCCTTTAAATTCGTCTCTACTCTGGCAGAGGTTGATAAATCCCGTATCAATGGTTTGGGGATTTGTGCTTCAGCTGGCTACATGGTCGATGCAGCATCAGGCAACAAATTGGTCGACCGTGTTGGCCTTGTGGCACCATGGCTGCAAAACAAAGAAATCGTCGAGACCGTATATGGCGGCAAGGAAGGGGTTGCAGGCCTTGTCGATCTGTCCCGAAAGGCAGAGAAAGCAGGTGGTCAGATCATCCCAGCAGCAGGGCCGGAAGGCGCGAAGGGTGTATTGATGCCAATTGGCGGTTATTATTATGAAGCAGAACGAGGCGCAATCCCGGAATATGACAACAAATGGAACAACATTGGTTGGGAAGGTTGGCTGACCTACCACCCGGCTGACAATGCCCAGCGCTTGGACAAGCCCTTAGCAATTGTCCATTCAGAAAGTGCCGCTATTCCGCAAGGGGTCAAAACATTCCTCAAAGATTTTGCCGGGGACGCCACCGCCAAATGGTTGGAGAATGTCAGCCAGTTTGACTTCTACGACAACCCTCAGGATGTGATCCGCGCCTCTGACACAATCGCTGAGCATTTCCGTGCCGGTGGAAACTCATAACGCAACCATCTCACAGAACGGCCAATACCACGATATGGGGGTCTGTGAATTTTCCCTGCATGTAAATGCGCCAGATACATCGCTCATAGCAAGAAAGCCTATGAGCAAGGATGAATAACATGTTTCGCAATCTACTAATCGCCATAACAGCCGCACTTGTAACCACGCAAGCCATGAGTGCAGAGCCTGCGGATGACGCTCAAATAAGCCGCGCAATCACTGATATAGCCGCAGGTGCAGATCGCGGTGACTGGGAGCGTGTACGCAACGTTTTTGCCAACACCGTTGAGACTGACTATACCAGCCTGTGGGGTGGAAAGTCGGTTAGCCAAAGCGCTGATGAGTTGGTAAAAACGTGGTCGGGCTTCTTGCCTGGTTTTGATATCACCCATCACATGGTGACCAACCACACGGTTAAATCTGTGGTCGGTAACAAAGCATGGGCAGAGGCGGATTTCATTGCGACCCACAGAATAGATCAGGACTTCTGGACCTTGGGTGGCCGATATAGCTATGAGCTTGTAAAAAGTGACGGTCGCTGGCTAGTAAGCGCATTGACCATGACATCTCTGTGGGAGACAGGGGATCGCGGATTGGTTGGCCGTGCAGCAGATCGCATGACAAAAGCCAAAAAAATAACTAAGCAGGCACACCCAACCAGAAATAAAGACAAATCCAAACGAAAAAGGGCCTTCTGAAATCAATCAGAAGGCCCTTAATATGGCTCCCCAGGCCGGACTCGAACCAGCGACCCAGCGATTAACAGTCGCTTGCTCTACCAACTGAGCTACTGGGGAAAACTGTTTTCATCAAAGCAGCTAAAAAGCGCTGCCGATGTTGGTGAAGTGGTTTCTAATAGACAAAGCCAAACTTGCCAACCCCTTATTGATGAAAATTATAAGGGGTTGGGGAGAAAATCACAAGAAAATCACAAGACAATCTCAGCGCAATATTTTCTCCAGCACGATCGCGAAAAATGGGAAGCCTAAAAGACGGAACACAAATTCACGCTTCCTTATCCCGTAACCAATTGCACCTCACTTTCGCCGCCTCCTTGGGGCTTGATTCTGATCTGGACGGGGATGCGGTCTTTCATGGCTTGAACGTGACTGATAACGCCGATCGTGCGGCCTTGCGCTTGCAAGGCCTCAAGCGCATTGATGGCCATCTCCAGACTGTCGGCATCAAGTGTTCCAAATCCTTCATCAATAAACAGCATAGAGGCAAGAGAACCGCGCCCGCCGATTGTTGAAAGGGCCAATGCCAGAGCAAGAGAAATCAGAAAGCGCTCACCGCCTGAAAGGCTGCGAGTTGAGCGAACTTCTCCTGCCATATAGTCATCCACCACATGAAGGGAAAGCTTTCCATCGCCTAGCGCCAGACGATAGCGGGGTTTAATATCTTTTAAGTAATGGTTGGCGTGATCGACAAGCACGCCAAGGGTAACTGATTGGGCGATTTCGGCAAATTTATCACCATTAGCAGAGCCAATAACATCCTTGATAGCGCTCCATGTGTCCCGTACCATTTTGGCAGCGTCAATCTCAGTGATGAGTTTGGCTTGTTTCTCTCGGGCCAATTTGTCCATTGCCAGCTTTGTTCTCACTTCGCCCAAAGCAAGCTGACGCACATCCTCCTCTGCATCCAGCTTTACAATGATGGTTTCAATCTCGGATTTGTCCATTTTAGGAAGGCCCTTTTGCAAAAGGGCCTGATGATCCTTCTTCCGGGTCTCAAAAAGGGTGAGTGCGGATGCTTTGGCCTGTTCAAGCTTTTCAAGTTTGGCAGACAAGCTATCGACTTTTGCACTGTCCCAAGCAAGCAAATCCCCCACGTCCTCAAACGTTAAATCAGATTGCGCAATCACGGCATGAAGAGCCTCTCTGGCATCTTCCTGACGCTGAACTGCTTTGTCGATGGCAAGAGTTTCCGATTTTGCCCTGGCCTCAAGGCCCGAGAGATGGGTCTGTGCGTTGCTATGATCTTTTCTCGCTGTCTCCAGGGCTTTATGAGCCTTCATGCGACGCTCGTTAAAGGCTGTGCGGTGAAGTCCTGTCTCTTGGCCACCGAGCAGGCCAGCACGTTCAGCCAGAAGATGAGCATGAGCACTCTCCCGTGTCTTAAGGGCCGCTTCGGCTTTCTCCTTGATCGCCAAAGCACTGTCCAGTGCCAGCGTGACTTTCTCCAATAGACCTGCGGATTTTGAAGTGTCTTCCGCTATGTGCTCGAAAGCACTTGCAGATGTAAGGAATGCATCTTTGCGCGCTGATAAATCGCGCAAATAACCCTCACCATCGTGATCATATCTGTTCCAATCGTTTGTGATGGACGAGAAATCACGTGTCAGCTCCTCATCAAGCAAGCGCAGACGTGCTTCCTTTTCCTCGATTGTCTGAGCCAAAATGGCCCGTTTTTTGTCGCTAGAGCCAGTTGCCTGACGGATGTCTTCAAGTTCTCTGGCAAGAGCATTTTTGATAGCGGTCTGTTGTTCAATAGTTTGCTGGCAAGACTGGTAGGAGTGTTCGAGCGCTTCCAGTTCTTTGCAATCGGCCTCTAGCTGGCTCTGCCACTCTTCCAAAAGCGAAATAAGAGCAAGAAGCTCCGCTATGGCACCATCAGGTCTTGCAGGCAGCTTGTCCTCAAGCGGACCATCCACCTCAGAGGCAAAACTCTTGGCATAAGCCTCTTTGTAATCTGAGACAGCTTTACTATGATCATTCAGTCGTTCTTTGGCCAACTGAATATCGGCTTTTGCAGCATCAATCGCGGCGTGCGCCTTGGTAGCCTGATCAAGGGCATGCTGACGGGTCGTGCTGGCAGCATCGAGGCGGTCGCGCAAGTCTTTGGCCATCTTTGCCGCCGCCTGAGACGCATGCACCGGATGATCTTGTGACCCGCAAACAGGGCAGGGCTCTCCATCAATCAAATGAAGCCTAAGATTGGCGGCCTCTTGTGAAATTGCAGCCTCGGCAACCTCAGTTGATGCCTGCAGCGCTTCAATAATTCCATCTTGGCGAATAATTGCTTCTTGCGCTGAAGAGATGGCTTGTTCATTGTCGAGAATAGCCTTGTGACAACCCGCAATTTGGGATTCTATCTGGCTGATTTGAAGCTTCGTTCCTTCATAGTCACGCACAGTGCGTAACATGGCCTGAACTGCTGACAGCGAGATATTAAGGCGAGCAAGCCGCCGGGAAGGGGCCTTGTTGCGCAAAGCTCTACGCTGGCCATCTTCGCTATCGATTGCCTTTTGTGCAGTGTCGATCTCTGTTTGAGATTGCCCTGCAGATATCTCAATCTCAGTTTTTCGTTTGGTTTGGTCCATGAGCGACCGTTCAAGGTCAAGTGTCTCGGCGCGAGCAGTGACAACAGCCTTACAGGCTTTTATGCGCTCCTTCAGCCTGTCTTCCAGAATTGCCCATCTATTGCTGAAAATTTGTGCGGCTGGTTCGGCATCCATGGCGGACTTGAGCTGCTTCATACGGGTTTGGGCAGCAGCCAAGGTTTGCACACTGTCGGTGACGGCTTTTTGTTTTTCGTCAAAATCAGCCTTTGCACTGGTATGAAGAAAGGAGGCTTGCTCCAGCTCTTTGGCGGCGGAAGATATTTCAGAATCGAGCCGTGCAGCTTTATCCCATTGAGAGCCAAGAGCCTTAAATTCAGCTTCTAATTGATCGGAATTTTCAGCCTTTTGCGCTGCCTGTGTGGCAGCTGTTGCCTCCACCTCTCGCGCCTGCGCTAAAGCGCTTGAAGTGTCTTGCAATTGTTGGCGAAGCTGGCAAAGGTCTACGGTGGCATTGCTCTCTTCCTGCCATTCGGTCTTAAGCGAAGCAGCCCGTTTCAGGCGAGATAAGAGACCGACTTCCTCTTGAGCATCCATCTGGGCTTTCTGCGCATCTCCAACAGCTTTCTCAGCAAGACTGATGTGGTCTTGCGCGTCTTCAAGGGCTTTATAGCGATCAAGGTCTCTACCCAATTGCACCTTATGGGATTTTGCCTGTTGACTGGCATCGGATAGGGATTTGTCCTGTTGATCAAGCGCGGTCTTTTCTTCCGCATCAAGGATCTTGTGTTCGCCAAGCCGTGTCTCAAGAGATTCAACCGCACTGTCCGCGGCGCTAAAAGCTTCATAGGCGCGTTTTGAAATATCCCGGTAAAGATGCGTGTCAGTGATCTTCTCCAAAATCTTGGCACGATCAGAGGTTTTGGCGCTGAGAAAACTATCAAAATCCCCCTGCGCCAGCAGGACAGATCGGCGGAACTCGTCATAAGTCAGGCCGGTTAGTTGCTCAATTTTGGTGGTGACAGATTTTTTCTGATTCTCCAGCACCACCCCATCAGACAGGCGGGTAACCGATCGCTCAACACCCTGAAGGCGGCCCGTTGCATTGCCTCTGGAGCGGCGAGCAGACCAACGCGCTTCATACTCATTCCCGTCAATAGAGCGAAAAGTGACCATGGCATAACCATCACTGGCACCTCTGCGCAATATAGTACGTGCATCACTTGACTGAAGCATCTCTCCGGAAATGTCGGGGACTTGATCATTGACCCCACTGGCACCCAGGCGGGGGCAATTGCCATAAAGAGCCAGACAAAGTGCATCAAGCAGGCTGGACTTTCCAGAGCCGGTATCACCGGTAATCGCAAACAAGCCCGAGCCGGACAGGGGTGCATTGCTGAAATCAATATCAAAGGGCTTGGCAAGGCTGGCAATATTCTCGCCCTGAATCCGCAAAATATCCATGGCTCAAGTCTCCACCAAAATTTCTCGAAAGGCAGAGAGGTGACGCTCTTGAGGTAAAATGCCATTCTTTGCTTCATAGGCAGAAATGAAGAGCTGCTCCGGGGTGGTATCAGAC
>JAOAQZ010000043.1 GCA_025210795.1 Cohaesibacter sp.
ATCAGGATGGCATGCTGAAGAATGCCGAAACCTACGAGATCATGAAGCCTGAAGATGTGGGCGTTGGTGGCACCGATCTGGTGATGGGCAAGCATTCCGGTCGCCATGCCTTTAAAGACAAATTGGCCGAGTTGGGGTATGAGCTGGGCGATAATGCCTTGCAGGATGCCTTTAAACGCTTCAAGGATCTGGCTGATCGCAAGAAACATATCTTTGACGAAGATATCGAAGCTTTGGTGGATGATGAAGTCTCCGCAGCGTCCGAGACGGTCAAGGTGATTGCCCTGACTGTGATTGCCGGAACTGGCGGCTTGCAGAAAGCCATTGTGACTCTGGATATGAATGGCGAACATATCACTAAGGAAGCTACGGGTGATGGTCCGGTTGATGCGACCTTTAACGCGATCAAGGCGATCTTCCCTCATGAGGCTACTTTGCAATTGTATCAGGTAAGTGCTGTGACGGAAGGAACCGATGCGCAGGCCGAGGTTTCTGCCCGCCTGAGCGAAAATGGCAAAACCGTTACGGGGCGCTCAGCTGATACCGATACAATGGTGGCATCGGCCAAGGCTTATGTGTCTGCGCTGAACAAGTTGATCACGCGCCGCGAAAAGACCATGCCAGTGGATGAGCTGACAGTTTAATTATTGTGCTTGCGACAGAGCGATAAGAGGGAGGCTTTCGGGCCTCCCTTTTTGTTTGGGTCCTGACCCTTGCTATAGCTGTCCAACTTTCAGATCAGACGGGATGATAACCAAGAAGGTGAGAGCAGCAGCTTGGGCAATCTGTGCTGCCAAAGCCGCGAAGCGGATGGGTGAAATCCGGCCTTTGTTGCAGGTGGGTGATGAGGTCGCATTCTGTTGCCCCGATCCAGCCCCAACCATAACGGCGAGTGGCCTTGCAGCTCAAATTGTCGATATGCCAGCGTTTGGTCTTGCTTGCGGCCAGATGGCGCGACAGGCGGGCTTTGAGGCCCCCCGGCCCATTGGCGCTGCCTGCATAGACATACCAGCCGGAGGCAAGCATGGTCTTTTGCGGCTTTTCAATGCGGGTGTTACGGGCAAGATAGAGCCAGACCAGATAGCTGCCCGGCATTTCAGGGCACTGACGGCGATTGCGAAAATATCCCTCAAAATCCGGTTGTGGCAGGCCCAGATTATGCGCTGTGGGCAGGATTATGTCAGTTGCGGTAGACATGATTAGCAAGAGCCAAATTGTGATGATGCGTGGCGGTGAATTGCGGGAAAAAGTGACCGAATTTATTCGGTTTTGCGGGCTGATTTGATCTGGTTCAAGGTGACTTGTGGGGAATGATTGCAAACTTATACATATAATCCAAGGGAGAAGATTTCATGTCTCACGTACCACACGAATTGCACGACGAGTTCCCCGAATATGAGCAGAAATTGCATGATCTCAAAATGAGCAATGCGCATT
This sequence comes from Cohaesibacter sp., assembly GCA_025210795.1. Classification (GTDB taxonomy): domain Bacteria; phylum Pseudomonadota; class Alphaproteobacteria; order Rhizobiales; family Cohaesibacteraceae; genus Cohaesibacter. The sequence continues at coordinate 1,438 of JAOAQZ010000043.1, forward strand.
TTGCGAAATTGTCCGATGAGTATCATGACGTGAACCGCGAGATCCATCGCATTGAGGCTGAAATTGAGCCGACGTCCGACGTCTATCTGGAAGATCAGAAGAAAAAGCGTTTGATGTTGCTCGATGAAATCTCCACCATCTTGCATGCCTGATTAGAGGCTTTGAGAAATTATCACTTGATTGGGCTGTGGGTGACGACCGAGAATGTCGCCCATGGCCTTTTCTTTTGGGCCTTTTTGCGAGTGCGGATGTCCATTCAGAGCGGCAGGACCTAGAAATCCGTTTTGCTGGCAGATGGCCGGTCTTTTTGCTTCATCACTGCATCGCGGTGAATGATATAAAGGGTGGATGCAAAAATAAGCCCGGCACCAATCCAGACATTGAGCTCTGGCCATTCCCCAAACAGCAAAAAGCCCCAGAAGATGGCATAGAGGAGCCGCATATAATCAAGAGGGGCCATAGCAGCCGCTTCCCCCACTTTCAGCCCGCGTACCATCGCCCATTGGGCAAAGACGCTCAAGACACCGATCAGGCCCAGCAATTGTAGCTCCAGCCATGTGGGAGTGATCCAGAAATACCATGTGGGGATGATCAAGGCGATGCCAACCAGCAAGGCCTGATAGGCAACCATAAGGGTGGGGCGCTCATAACGGGACTGGATGCGGACCACAATCATATTAAGCGCAATGCTGGCCGCCGCTAGCACGGCAAGCCCCACATCCTGGCTGAATTGCAGCCCTTGATCCGGCTTTGCGACGATAAGAACCCCCGCAAACCCCACGCCCATGGCAAGGCTGCGGCGCAGGCCGATGGTTTCTTTCAAGATAAGAATGGCAAAGATGATGACAAAGAAGCTGCGGGTAAAGCCAATGGTGGTGGCCATGGCAAGAGGCAGATTGATGATGGAGGTAAAGCCCGCCAGAATGCCCACCAGAGCCAGACAAGAGCGCAGCCCCTGCAATTTGGGCTTTTTGAGCTTCCAGCTGTCGCTATTAAGGGACAGGAAAACTGGCGCGAGAGTGAGTAGAATAACCACCTGACGAATGCCGATAATTTGCGTCACATGCAGTCTTTGGCCAACCAGCTTGATGAGGGCGGCGGCAATGCCAAAGCAGAATGTTGCAAAAAGCAGAAAGACAGCCCCTTGGGTATTACCCGGCAAGGCGGAAAAACTGCGTTCAATGTGCTGCACGAGAAGTTTTGGCATAGCGGGCTTGTGGCTCAGATTGTGAAAGACTATTGGCTTTGGGATATTCCAGGGTCAGGCTTTAAAGGCGGTGGTGGCGGGCACCCGATAGATGACAGCCCCTTTGAGGCTGTGATTGCACCAAGGAAGATTGTCTTTGAGGCGGCTTGGCCTGATAGGCGTGCCAAGCGGAAAAGACCCGAAGTCTTCAAATCAAGTGGTGCATGAAGATGATAGATCATTTGGTAGCATAAGGGAGGGCTGAATGGAATGGCCCGCCCCATCGCTTTTTGCAATGGGCGGGTTATGCGCGCTTGTATCCTTTGCCAGAAAAGCCTTGCCTTTATTCTCCATTCATGGCGGTATGGTGGGGTTCTCTCTCCTAAAGATGCATTCTCCATGTCTTCCTTTGCCGGTATCGGGTTGAAACTGCTTTCAACCTTTCTCTTTGCTATCATGATTGCGATTATCAAATATCTGTCGGACACAGTGCCGACCGGTGAGATCGTCTTCTCGCGCTGCTTTTTTGCGCTTATTCCCCTATTGGTTATGAGCATGTTTCAGGGCAATTGGATGGATTGCATCCGCACCGAGCGGCCATGGCGCCATGTCAGCCGCTCGCTGGTTGGGGCTTGTGCCATGTTTAACTGGTTCTTGGCGCTGAAATATCTGCCCTTGCCAGAGGCTACGGCTATTTCCTTTGCTGCGCCCCTGCTGGTTGTTGCCATGGCCGCGATTTTTCTTAAAGAACAGGTGCGCTTTTATCGCTGGACGGCGGTTGCCATCGGCTTTGTCGGGGTACTGATCATTCTCTATCCTCGCCTTGAAGGGGGAGGGGAAGCAGGCTTTGAGGATACCGCCTTGATCGGGGTGATCTGTGCGGTGATTGCGACCTGCCTGATGGCGGTTGCTTCCATTTTGGTGCGGCGAATGACCAAGACCGAGAAAAATGCTGCCATTGTCTTTTACTTCTTTGTCACCACATCATTCTTTTCGCTGGTTAGCCTTTATTGGGGCTGGGTTTTGCCAGATTGGCAGACCTTTGGGCTTCTGGTGCTGTCCGGGATTTTTGGTGGCACGGCGCAAATTGCAATGACGCAGGCTTTCCGCCTGACCGAAGCCTCTCTGCTGGCGCCTTTTGACTATTTTAATATGGTCTGGGCTTTGGTGCTGGGTATTGTTCTGTTTGCAGAATATCCAAGTGGGGCGGTTATGCTGGGCGGCTCAATTGTTATTCTGGCAGGGCTGTTTGTCATTTTGCGCGAAAGACGCTTGGGATTGCCGAAACGGGGTGAGCAGAAAATTCGTCCGGTCTGAGACGTGCGTGGTTTCGCTCACTTGCTTCTTCCCCCTTCAGCTTTTCAGGATGGAAAGCGGATCGAACCGGAGTGTGCCATATGCTCCTTACCTTAGGGAATGCATGGATGCCAAAATATTCCGTATTGGCTGTCATTTTACTCGCTTTCACTCGATTTTCGAGGCCGCAAGGGAACGCTTGTATGGCGACTTTGCGATTCACAGATGATTTTCATCGAGCCAAGGCCAAAAATTACTTGATTTTGTGCGAAACGAAGAAAGCTAACGGCTGATAGTTATGGAATCTGGGGAAAAGTTTTCCGTAGCACAGAAACCCTAAACGCCTGCAATCTGCACAACCGGTCCCAAATGGGCTTGCAGACTAACATATTGTTAACTTTGAAAGAAATGAAATTAATTTAGACCGATATGTTCAAAATTGGCCTTTCAATCAGGGAAAGTTTCAAGCTTGCGCTTTGGCCTGTCTTGGCAAAGATGTTGTTTTTACAACGAAATTAGCTTCGGGTTCTTGATTTTTTAAAAACAGCTATGGAAAACTTCCCGTCAAATTTGCCGCACAAAAGAAAACAATTCGGCAAAAAAACTGTTGGACTCTGGAGGGCCTATGAAAAGAATGATTTCAAAAACCGGCTTGCTCTGCACTGTAACCAGCTTGATCGGGCTTGGGGTTTTTGCGGGCAGTATTGAAGAAGCTAAGGCCGGTGCATTTGGTATTCGCGAGCAAAGTGCGATCGGGCAGGGTGTGTCCTTTGCTGGTGTTGCGGCGACATCAGGCGAATTGTCATCCATGTTCTGGAACCCCGCCACCATTACGGGAGTTGAGGGGACACGAACCGAGTCCATTTACAGCTATATTATGCCAAGCTCCGAGCTCTCCAATATCACGACTTCTGGCCCTGCGGCACAAGGGGATCCCGGTGATGTAGGTCTGGCGGCTTTCGTGCCCGGTTCTTATGCCAGCATGCAGATGACAGATAGCCTGTTCCTTGGACTGTCGGTCAATGCGCCCTTTGGGCTCGGGACCAAGGCCAATTTTGGTTCCAAATCCTCCTTCCATTCCCGCACTGCCGAGATCAAATCGATCGATGTCAAAGCCACAATCGGTTATCGGGTCAGTGAAATGTTGAGCCTTGGGATTGGTCTGGGCGCACAATATATTGACGTGCGTATGAATGCCTTTCCTTCCCCTCTGGCCCCTGCCGCACCGCACGAGTTGCTGGGGGATGATATTTCGCCAAACTTTACCGCTGGCCTGAATTTTACCCCGGTTGAGGGAACGGATATCGGCATTGGTTTTCGCTCAGCGGTGTTTCATACCCTGAATGGGACTGAGCAGCTGCCTCCTACTTCAGCTCTTACTGGTGTAACCGCAAAACTGACAATGCCGGAGAAAGTCACCATCGGTCTTCGGCAACGTGTTGATGATGCCTTTACGGTGCTTGCCGGGTTTGAATGGACCAATTGGAGCCGTATTGGTACTTCTCCCATTGTCGGGTCCAAAGCCGGGACTGCGCTTGTACTGGAATATAAGGATGGTTGGTATGCGTCTCTTGGCGGGGAATATGCCTTTGATGATCAACTAACCTTGCGGGCTGGTGTCGGTTATGAACATTCGCCGGTTCAGGATTCCCACCGCAATTTGCGCTTGCCGGATGAGAATAGGGCTTGGGTCAGTGCTGGCTTTAGTTATGACGTGACTGATGAATGGGGCATTGATTTTGGATATAGCCACCTGTTTGTCGAAGATGCTGTGGTCCATGCCAGCAATTCCGGCACAGGGGCAAGCTATCGGGCTGAAGCCGAGAGCAAAGTTGATATCGTCTCTGCGTCGCTACGCTATCAGTGGAAGAGCGAGCCAATGTTTGCAGGGGATGATCCGATTGAGAGAAAATATTAAGCCTGCTTGATTGCGTCTTGCATCAGTGATGTTTGTTAAAAGAGAAAAGCCCCCAATTCGGCTGAATTAGGGGCTTTTTACTTATGTTTTTGGCTTTGGGCCAATTCTGATTAGCTAAAGTCAATAATCCGCTTGCGCAATGCAGGGCTTTCCTGTGCATCCAGATCCAGTTTTCCTTGTTCTGTATCAGGTGTTTCCTGGCTGGGAGCATTATCAAGCCCCATGGTTCCTGCAACACGATCCATCTCAGCAGCAACTTTTTGCATTTCTGCTACCAGCTCATCATTGGCTTCAAGAGAGGGGGCCTCGTTTGATGAGGCAAGGTCGAGTTCATCTGCACCGATCATGTCAAAGTCTAGATCAAGCTCGTTATCAGATGCCGGGCTGGAATTGGCTTCTTCTTGAGCGTTTGCATCACCTGATGTCTTCGCTTGGAGAAGTTCCTCCTCCATGATTTCGTCAGCCGACAGATCGCCCGCTTCTAAGGCAGCCATGGAAATCGGATCGCCCTCTACAGAGCTGTCGTCTTCCATCTTGATTTGGGCGGAAGAGGCAAACACATCTCCTTGTTCGAGATCTTCCAGACTGACGGAATCAGCCCAGTCCAGATCTTCTGTTTCAACCACCTCGATACCATTTTCGGAACGTTCGACCGGTATGGCCTCTTCTTGTTCATCACTGGAGACCGTTTCAAACATGTCGCTTTCAGCAAGGGCCATGTCTGTTTCAATCGCTGGATCTGCTTCCGCGTTCTCTTCTGCCAAAGAAGAGCTTTGGAACATAGGAGGGTGGTCTGCGTTCTTGCTGTTTTCGTCTTCGGCGCAAGGGATGATTTCATCTTCTTGCTGTGCTTCTACAGCAAGGTTGTCGCTCATCTCTTCAGAAGGAGCTGAATCAATGGCATCAAATTTGATTTCATCAAAATTGACGGCGTCTAGTTCAATCTCCGATGGGGTATCTTGGCTTGGGGTTGGGCTGTCAAACAGGGCGTCGACGTCATTTTGATTGACATCGGCACAAGTGTCAGGCGAGCCAGCGTCAATGGCGTCAAAATCTCCATCGAACATGCTATCGACCAGATTTTGATCAACGCCTTCTCCCTCAAGAGCTGGACCATTGAGAAGATGTGCATCCGGGCGATCATCCTCTTTATTCACTGCATTTTTTTTCAGATCGACTTCATCGCCTTCAAGACCCCAGATGTCAATCATGGTATTGATGCGTTTTTCTACATATTGCATCGCTGACACGATTTTCTGGATACGCTGACCTGTCAGATCCTGGAAGGAACAGGCCATATAGATATTGGTCGCTTGTTCATCCAGAGAATTGCAATGGGCCTCGTCCGCGCCTTGTTCGCGCAAGGTCCAGGCATCTTCCTGAATTTTTTCTGCAGCGCCCAGAATTTCTCCGGTGGCATTTTCCGTTTGGGATACGATAGCATCCAGCTCGTTGGACGCACGGGCAAAGCGCTCCGTTCCGACACTGTCCTCATGCTTGATCTGGGCGATTTCCAGCTTGGTTTTTTCGATGGACTGGGCAATCTCTGACAAATCGCCTTTCAGGCGCTCAATCGCCATGCCGGGAGCGTGCTGGCCCACCACAGTTTTTTCCAGTTTATCTATGGCGCCCAATAGGGTATCAGTATCGGCAGTCCGATTTCTTCGGGCATATTCCGACAAAAACCATCGTCCACGAGCAGTCTCCATGACGGCTGCTTCGATTGCTTGATAATCTTCTTGCCGCAAGGGCGTTGGAGGCGTCGGTTTGCTCATGATTTCAGACCGTATTCCTAGTTTCATTGCATGACATGTACTGGAAAATGCACATATAAGTCCCGTCCAGTTATGGGATTATATCATGCGAATCCTTAACCTTAGTTTATTTTCCGCCGAGAAGAGTGACAATGCAAATAGAAAGAAAAAAGGGATATAGCTGGAAGCTTTCCTTGTTCTTTGGCGGTATTTTTATCCCTTTTGGAATATATATCCCCTACTTTGCCGTCTGGTTAAGAGAGCTTGGTTTTGGTGCGCAAGAAATTAGTCTTATCTTGACTATTCCCCTTATCACCCGTGTTCTCTTTACACCGATTATGGGGGGGCTGGCTGACCGGCTGGGGGATCGGAGCTTTACGCTTAAGCTTTATACAAGTTTGTATCTTGTTTCTTTTGCAGCCATCTTGCTGGTTGACGATCTGATATGGATTTGTGTGATTATGGTCATCTCCAATCTGTTTCAGTCTGCCATTCTGCCCATTAGCGATTCTCTTGCTATGGCTGGTGTCCGCCGTTATGGGCTCGATTATGGGCGCATGCGTCTTTGGGGGTCGTCTGCTTTTATTTTTGCCAATCTTGCAGGTGGGGCCATAATTGCTCAATGGAGCGCTGATACCATCATCTGGATGATGGTTATTGGCAATATTCTGCAAGCTATGCTGTCTTTCTTTTTGCCGGTTGACCCTCGGCTTATAGATGGACAAGTGCGGGCCAAACAGGCCAGAATTGACTGGTCAGAGCTTTCGCAATTTGCCCAGCGTGGTTTTTGGGTTGTGCTGATTGCCGCCTCTCTGCTTCAGGCCAGCCACGCCATGCTTTATGGATTTGGCACAATTTTCTGGCAAGATCTTGGGATTGATGAAAATACCATTGGTGTGCTTTGGGCCGTTTCGGTGATTGTCGAGATTGGTTTTTTCATGATTTCAAAAAAGATTGCATCTGTTCTCACATGGCAACGTCTGTTCATGATTGGGGCGGCTGGGGCCTGCTTGCGCTGGGGGCTTTTTCCTTTTGAATTCTCGGTTGAAGGCTATTTTCTATTGCAGATGTTGCATGGAGCCAGCTTTGCTGCCGCTCACTTGGGTATCATGTTCTTTCTTAGCGAATTTATTGATGATACTCTTTCGGCAACGGGACAAGGGCTTTACACCATGGCGTCTGGCTTGCTTATGGCGCTTGCAACTATGGCATCGGGGCAGCTTTATGCTTTGTGGCAGGGAGAGGCCTTTTATCTGATGCTGCTGCTGAGTGTGCTTTCTTTTGTTTTGGTGCTTGGCTCGAAATTGATACGAATTGAGAGAATTGCCCCCTTGCGTGCTTCCCAATCCGACATTTCGGCTGATTAAAGGGGCAGCTTATAAGTCTTCTTGCGGCAAAGCTGTCAGGAAAATGCTGTCTTGGGATTGGATTTTTGCCCCAGATAAGGCAGTCTAGGCGACGATTTCCAATTTGAGAATTTTGGTGCTTCCTATTATTGTTGCGCCTCAAGATTTTGATTAAGGACTAAAGCGGCGCAATGACCAGCGGCTCTTCCAAAATGACAGGCAAAGCTGTTGGCGTGATCCCTGCCGAGCTTGAGATTGAAGCCTTGGCTGCTGGTCCGGTTTTTCATCTTAAAGGTGACTGGACGATTGAAACAGCGCAAGACGCGGATGAGCAAGTCTCTTCTCTGCTCGCCGAGCCTGTCCGTCCCAATCAGCTTGATCTCAGCCAGTTGGGGGCACTTGATACATCAGGCGCCTGGATCATCTTGCGGCTTATGCGCAGTTTGCATATTCCGCTTGAGATGGTTGAGGGGCTCTCTCATGAGCAAAAGGTGCTTTTTGTTGCGGTTGATGAGACCAATCACAAAGAGCCTGAGCTGCGCAAAAGTCTGAGCGGGCCAAAAGCCCTGTTGGAAGCGCTTGGTCGCAATGTGATGGAGATCTATCAGGATATCCTGATCCTTGCTCATTTGATGGGGGGCGTTGTAAGGGGCGTCTTTATCTCGCTTTTCAATATCCGCAAATTGCGCATCACCTCCATTGTCCATCATATTGACCAGACAGGCTTGCAAGCTGTGCCTATTGTGGCGCTGATGTCCTTTTTGGTTGGCGCTATTGTTGCCCAGCAAGGGGCTTATCAATTACGCAAATTTGGGGCCGAGCCGTTTGTAATTGATCTTGTCGGTATTCTTGTGTTGCGCGAAGTAGGGGTGCTTTTGACTGCCATTTTGGTGGCCGGTCGTTCAGGCAGCGCCTTTACCGCTGAGATTGGCTCCATGCGCATGCGTGAGGAAATTGATGCCTTGCGGGTGATGGGGCTGAATGTCTCGCAAGTGTTGATCACACCGCGGGTTCTGGCGCTGGTCATTTCACTGCCTCTTTTGGGACTGGTTGCCAATGTGGCGGCGCTTGTCGGAGCGGGGAGTTTGCTTTGGGCCTATTCGGGGATCACAATTGAGGCCTATATTTCGTGGCTCAGAGAGGCGGTTGCGGTCAATACCTTCCTTGTGGGCCTCATCAAAGCTCCTTTTATGGCGCTGATCATTGCCCTTATTTCCTGCTCGGAAGGCTTGCAGGTTGGCGGCAGCGCCGAGAGCCTTGGCCGCAGAACAACGGCGGCGGTGGTGAAATCCATCTTTCTGGTGGTTGTGGTTGATGGCATTTTCGCCATCTTCTTTGCGGCAATCGGATTTTAGGGAGCGGCCACATGACAGACATTCTATCACCCCATGATGGCCAGACCGGTGCTAAAGACAATGCCTGTCTTTTGTCGGTGCGCGATATTGAGGTAGGCTTTGATAGCAAGACAATCCTGAAAAATCTTGATCTTGATGTTTATCGGGGCGAGGTTTTGGGGGTTGTTGGTGCATCTGGCACGGGCAAATCTGTTTTGCTGCGCACTATTTTGGGGCTGAATAAACGCCAGAACGGCAAATTGGTTCTGTTCGGGCAGGATATGGCCCATCTGTCCCTTGGTGAGCGCAAGAATATCGAGCGCAAACTCGGGGTCTTGTTCCAGCATGGGGCGCTGTTTTCCTCGCTCTCTGTCCTTCAGAATATTCAGGTGCCGATGCGCGAATATCTCTCGCTGCCACAGCGCCTGATGGATGAACTTGCCCTCTCCAAGCTGGAGCTGGTCGGGTTGCCTGCAGATGCGGCCCATAAGTTCCCGTCAGAATTATCCGGCGGGATGATCAAGCGCGCCGCATTGGCCCGTGCGCTGGCGCTTGATCCTGCTTTGGTGTTTTTGGATGAGCCCACATCCGGCCTTGATCCGATCGGGGCTGCGGATTTTGATGATCTTATTCTGACCTTGCGAAAGTCTTTGGGTCTGACTGTTTTTATGGTAACCCATGATCTGGACAGTCTTTACAATGCCTGTGATCGAATCGCAGTGCTGAGCGAGGGGAAAGTTCTGACTTGCGGGACTGTCGAGCAATTGCAAACCTATGATCATCCGTGGGTGAAACGGTATTTTTCAGGAACGCGCGCCAAGCGCCAATGGGGTGGAGCCGTCTAGATGGAAACCAAAGCAAATTTTGTTGCGATTGGCCTGTTCACGCTCATCCTGATCGCCGTTGGGTTCGGCTTTGTTTTCTGGATTGCCAATTTTGATGAAAACCGCCCCATGAAGGAGCTGACCATCCGCTTTCCCGGCTCTGTTGCCGGTCTTAGTCAGGGTGGGATGGTCATGTTCAATGGTATTGATGTGGGGGAGGTCAAACGCCTGTCTTATGACCCCGTTAATCCAAAGCATGTGATTGCGGTGCTTAAGGTTGATTCCGGTATTCCGCTCAAAGCAGACAGCAATATCACCCTGTCTTATCAGGGGCTGACCGGCATTGGCTATATCGAGATGAAAGGGGGAACAGAGAGTCTTCCCAACGTTTTCTCACAAAGCGAGCCGTCTGAGCTAATGGCTAGTAATTCCGCCTTTGAGGATTTGATGGCCGGCGCGCGGGTTGTTTTGTCCCGTGCTGACAGCATCCTCTCCAAGGTCGAAACTGTGGTGGATACCAATGAGGCGCGGATCAACAATTCGATTGAAAATGTTGAGACCTTTACCTTGGCCCTTAAAAACAATGCTGACGGCATTGATAGTTTCCTCTCGGATGCCTCAAGCGCTGCCAAGGGGCTCACCAGCCTGTCTGCAAAGCTTGAGACGCTTAGCACCAAGGCGGAAAAGCTGATTGGTGCGGTTGAGCCGGAGAGTGTGCAGAAGAGCGTCAAGAATGTTGAGACCTTTACCGATAATCTTGCCAAGGCATCCAATAATTTTGACGCAGTGATTGCGGATGCGTCTTCTGCTGCCAAGAATATCAATGAATTTTCCGGCCAACTCAGCACGTCGCTCGATAAGGTGGATGGTCTTGTCGCCAGTATTGACCCCGTGGTGGTGCGACAGTCGGTGGCTTCTTTGAGCACATTTGCCAAGTCACTTGATGAGTCATCGGATGATATCAGTGTCATTCTTGATGAGGCCAAGCAGGCCAGCACCAACATCAATAGCTTCTCGCAGGTCATGTCCTCTCGCAGTGAGGATTTCAACCAGATCATTAGCGACGCGCGCGATATTTCTGCGCGGCTGAATACGGCTTCCAAAAAAATCGACGGCATTCTGGGTAAAGTGGACGGCCTTTTGGATGACGGGGAAGGCGGCAAGGGCCTGATTGAAGAGGCAACGCTTGCAGCGCGGTCCATTCGCAAAGTGGCCGAGAGCTTCGAATCGCGTGCCGACCAGATCTCAAGCGGGCTTGCCCGTTTCTCCGGTCGGGGCCTTCGAGAAGTGGAAGGCATGGTGGGAGAGGCCCGCCAGACATTGCGGCGGCTTGAATCGGCCGTGGGTAAGCTGGAAGATGATCCGTCCAAGCTGATATTTGGCGGGAACAAGGTTAAAACTTACAATAGGCGGCATTAACACCTGTTCACATTTTTTATAAAAGTGATATAGCTATAGTCTGCAATCGGAGAGCGGCATAATCAAAGTACATATAAGCCGCTTATGAGTATTGATCATAATTGAGTTGATTTAAGTTCAGGGTTTTGGGGCAGTGCAGTTCATTCAAACATATCGTAGCTTGATGATTGCGCTTGGCTGTGCCTTGCTGCTTGGTGCCTGCTCTGGGTTGGGCGGCAAGGAATTGGCCACCTATGATCTGTCCGCACCGCAGGATTTTTCCTCTGTTCAGGGCCGGACCTCTGCCCAGATTCTTGTGCCGGTTCCAACTGCGCTCAAATCCCTTGATAGCGAAATGATTGTCGTGCGCCCCAGCGGCAGCGAGATCACCTATTATGGAGATTCCCAGTGGAGTGATCGCCTGCCACGCGTCGTGCAGGAAAAACTGATCCAGAGCTTTGAAAACTCTGGTCGCGTTCGCTCTGTAGCAAAGCCCGGTGAAGGGGTTGTGGTTGATTATAAAATCTCGGCCACCATCCGTCAGTTCGAGCTAAGGGAAGACGGGACGGGGCGTGCCGCGATTGCGTTATCTGTCAAGATCATCAATGATCGCAATGGCCGCGTGCGGGCTTCCAAGCAATTCTCTGCGACCGTTCCGGCCCAGACCACCAGCGCTGAAAAGGGCGTTGCGGCCCTTGATCAAGCACTGGATCTTGTCTTGCTAGAGATTGTCGGCTGGGTGGTTCGCGTTATCTAGGGGCAGGACCCTAGGCTTGCTTGAGCCTGAGGCTTAGTCTTTAGCTCTCTAGCACCATTTTCAAAAAATCAGCATCCACATTGCCGCCAGACAGCACAATCACTGCTGTGCCGCCATCAAGCTTGATCGCACCATTGAGCAGGCAGGCAAGGCCGATTGCCCCGCCCGGTTCCACGACCAGATGCAACTCTTTTAAAGCAAAGCCGACAGCCTTGATAATATCGTCATTGGTGGCGGTGACAGCGCCGGTGAGATGATCTTTCATCACCGCAAAGCTGTTGTCGCCGGGCATTGGAGCTAGGAGAGCGTCGCAATAGGAGGTTTCTTCCGTCTTTGAGGCTGGCTCTTGCTCAGGTGCCAGGCTCGGTTTGCCCGCTTTAAGGGATTCGGCCAGATCGTCATGCCCTGCTGGTTCACAGCCAAAAATCTGTGCTTTGGGGAAAGTGTGATGGGTGGCGAGGCTGACGCCTGCGGCCAGGCCGCCGCCACTTGCCGGAACGAGTACCTTGTCAGGGATGAGGCCCAAATCAGTAAGATCCTGCGCAATTTCTAGCCCCAATGTGCCTTGGCCTGCCATGATCAGCGGGTCATTGAAGGGGTGGATGAAGGTGGCTCCGCGCTCCGCACAAATAGTTTTGGCAATGGCTTCGCGGTCCTCGCTATAGCGGTCATAGAAAATGATGTCCGCGCCAGATTGCTTTGTGCCTTCAATTTTTACTTTGGGCGCGTCAGATGGCATGACAATGGCCGCTGGCATGCCCAAAAGCCGTGCAGCTTCTGCCACCCCTTGCGCATGATTGCCTGAGGAACAGGCGACAACGCCGCCTGCTTTTTTGTCAGCAGGAATGGCTGCAAGCGCGTTATAGGCTCCGCGAAATTTGAAGGCGCCTTTTCTTTGAAGGCATTCAGGCTTGAAAAAGACCCGTCCGCCAAGCTGATCGTTGACTGCGGCAAATTCCAGCAAAGGGGTACGGGTTGCGATGCCTTCAAGGGTGGATGCAGCGGCTTGGATATCAGCGATCGAGAGCATGGGTGAGCCTTGGCAGGTTATTGGCTGTTTGATGAGCCTTAGGGAAAGGGAGTGCGTAGGTGGGTATCTTACCTTATGGCCCTTCGTTTCCCTTGCCAAGGTTTACGTCTATGCGTTTTTCCCTCATCCCCATATGGCCTATAGGGTGATTGGAATTTATGGAACCATGTTGCGCGCAAACTGATTGGCGCTTGCCTGCCAGCTATGCTTGCTTGCAAATTCGCGGCATGCTTTCCTGTCCAGTGTCAGGGCCTTTTCTACGGCTATCTGCAAATTGTCATGCAAGGCACCAACCGGTGCATCGCCGATTATATCCATGGGTCCCATCACCGGATAGGCCGCAACAGGCAGGCCCGAGGCAAGGGCTTCGAGCAATACGATGCCGAAAGTGTCGGTTTTTGACGGAAAGACAAAGACATCGCAGGAGGCGTAAATTTCAGCCAGCTCTTCCCCTTCTTTGAGGCCCAAAAAGACAGCGTCGGGATAGGCCTTTTCCAGCTCAGCTCTTTGCGGCCCGTCTCCCACCACGATCTTGCTGCCCTTGATATCAAGAGACAGGAAGGCTTCGATATTCTTTTCAACCGTAACCCGCCCCACATATAAAAGGCGGGGCTCTTTGTGGGCCAGCTCTCCTCGCCGCTCAGGGGTGAAGAGGTCAAGATCCACCCCGCGCCCCCAATAGGCCAGATTTTGAAAGCCCCGCTCGTCCAGATCTTTATAGAGGGACGGGGTCGCCACCATGCAGCAATTGCCGCCATTGTGGAATTTGCGCAGCAAATGATAGGTGAGCGACAGCGGTACGGGCCAGCGGGCGGCCACATATTCGGGAAAACGGGTATGATAAGAGGTCGAGAAGGGAAGTTTCTTTGCAAGGCAGTAGCGTCGTGCCCAAAAGCCCAGAGGTCCTTCTGTGGCGATATGCAGGTGCGCGGGGTTATGCGCCTTTATCAGGCGGCGCACCTTGCCACCCAGTGTCAGGGACAGGCGGATTTCGGGATAGGATGGGCAAGGGATCGTTTTAAAGTCTTGAGGGGTGAGATAGGCAATGGTCATGCCTTGGGCCTTCAATTCCTGCCCTAGCCGGTCCAGTGAGCGCACGACACCATTGACCTGAGGGTGCCAGGCATCGCTGACAATAAGGAGATCGGTCATGCAATTGCCTTTGTTTTTGCGTCTGTCGCAGGAAGGGGAAGTGCAAGCGGATCCGGCTTTTTGCTTTCCTGTTCGCCCCAACGGATCAGCTCGAACTCGCCATCTTCATGTTCGATAATGGCTGTGCAGCTTTCTACCCAATCGCCGGTGTTCATATAGTCAATGCCGAATTTTGAGTGAATTTCCGCGTGATGGATATGGCCACAAATGACCCCGTCCACATTGTGTTTGAGCGCTTCTTGCGAGAGGGTTTCTTCAAAGGTGCCAATGAAATTGACTGCATTTTTGACTTTCAGCTTTGCCCACGCGGAGAGGGACCAATAGCCAAAACCCAGTTTCCTGCGGGCAAGATTAAGCACAGTATTGATGCCTAAAGCCAAGCTGTAGGCCCAATCCCCCAAATGGGCGAGCCATTTGGCGTGGCGGACGACCATATCGAATTGGTCGCCATGAATGACCAGAAATTTCTTGCCGTTCGCCGTTTCATGAATATGGGTTTCGACCACTTCGATACCGCCGAAATGTGCGCCGTAATAGTTGCGCAAGAACTCATCATGATTGCCGGGGACATAGATGATGCGGCTGCCTTTGCGCGCTTTTCGCAGCAATTTTTGCACCACATCATTATGGCTTTGGGGCCAGTACCAGCCCTTTTGCAGGCGCCAGCCGTCAACAATGTCACCAACCAGATAAATGGTCTCGGCATCGTGAATTTTAAGGAAGTCCAGCAGCATTTCTGCCTGACAACCGCGAGTGCCCAGGTGAATGTCGGAGAGAAACAGGGCGCGGTGACGATAGGTACTTTCTGTATCGGGTGCAGACATGGCACGGTCCTGAAGCGAATGATTGAAGCGTTCGTCTTCTTCGCTTTTAAAAAGGACCTATCTCAGTTTTGTGACAGTGGAGCGGATTCAAACAGCTTGGCTGGTGCGGCGCTTTGTGCCCTGCTTCCATGCACCCAAATAAAAAGGCAGCCATATAAGGCTGCCTTTAAAAGTCTTTGACTGGGCTTGGTTGTTAGCCAAGGCGTCCGGACGCATGGGCCAGCATGGTATAGACCTTGCCTGTCTCGGAGGTGAGATAGCCCATGGTTGCGGTGCCGTCATGATCCTTACGAGAAATATCATCAAGGATACGCTCAAAATCTGCCACATAACGATTGACTGTTGTGCGGAAATCATTGTCACGCTGATAGCGCATGCGCACATCTTCAAAGGTTTGCTGGCCTTTGAGGGTGTAAAGACGGCGGGTAAAGCTGCCTGCTTCACCGCGGCGATAGCTTTCCCACGCCATGGTCTGGTTGGTGGGATCAATGCCGCGAATGATATCCTTGCTCAATGGAGCAAGAACGGCTGCATCGCCCGGTTGCGGCATGGCGTCTTCCGGCTGGGAAGAGGCGCGGCGCAACAGATCAGAGACCCATCCGCCCCGTTCTTCCGGCTCATGAGAGGCTTGCGGTGCATAAGGACTAGGAGAGGCCGGCATGCTTGGCTCTGGACGATGCTGCTGCATTGGTGGCTGCTGCACCGGCGGCATTGGACGGCTTGCCGGTGCTGCTGGCGCTGCCGGGGCAGGGCGCTGGGGCGCACGATCGCTTGGAACCGTGTCAAAGCTGTTGCCATGACGCTGAACAATGCGGGACAGCTCTTTAAGAGCGTCGATCTGCTCGGTTACAACGCGGCGCATGGCACCTGTTGCTTCCTTGGTTTCATGCGGCAGATCGGCCAGACCATGTTTCAGCTCAGAGCGTGTTGCATCCAGATCGCGCTTGATATCTTGCGTGATGGTCCGGATGTCGGATGTTGCCTGCTCAAAGCGGCTATTGGCTTCGGAAATGGTTTGCGCCATTTCTTCGGTCATTTCCATTTGCGCTGCGCGGACACTTTCGGCAACACGGCGACCTTCAGAGGCTGCATTGATGCGCAATTGCTCCAACTGGTCCATTACATCTTTGGTAACGCCTTCTGTGCTCTGGCTTAGCAGCATGCCAACATCGCGGGCGCGACCTTCGGCAGTGTTGAGGGTGGAGGCAATGACAGCGGTGAAGTTATTCATTACAGCTTCAATCGCTTCTGTGCGCTTGGAAAGATCGTCTGTCAGTACGGTAAGGGCTGCCTGACGTTCTTCGACCGAGCCTTCTAGGCGGCTGTTGGTGCTCTCCATGAAGCGGGTGGTGTTGGCCAGTGCGGCTGCCTGCTCTTCGAACTTCTCGGACAGGCTGGAGACCTGACCGAGAATGCCGGTGGAGACGTTGCGCAGTTCTTGCACATTGCCGGTCAGCTGGCTCGCAGAAGACCCAGCTTTTTCGGTAACGGTCTCGACCACTTCGCGGAACTGGCTGGTCTGGTTGGACAGGCTGACCTCAATGGTGGAGAGGCTGCGACCGGCATTGACCAGCAATTCTTGCAGGGTGTCGTTAGCATTTTTCAGGCGCTCGACAATCTCGGTGCCGTCGGAGCGGAGAAGCTCGTTGGTGTTGTTGAGAGATTGTGCTGCATCCTCGGTGGAGCTTTCGATGGCCTGAACCAGACGCTTGTTGGATGTATCCAGATTGACAATGGCATCATGGCTGCTTTGAGCAATGGCCTTGACGAGGCTGGAGGAGGAGGTCTCAAGTGCAGCCCGAGCTTGCTCGGAGCTGACATTGAGAGCCTCAACAGCGCGGGTTGAGCTGCTGGACATGGCTTGGGCCGCAATCTGGGTTTGCTCTGTCAGATGGTCAGCTGCGCGCTGGGTGGTATCTGACATGGCCTGAACAGCTTTCTCGCTGCTTGCTTCCATGCTCTGTGCGGCTTGCGCGCTGTTTTCGGAAATCGCATTCACCGCACGGCTGCTATTTTCGGTGATGGCTTCAATGAGGCTTTCACCGGTTTGTGCCAATGTTTGCGACGCGCGCTGGCTTTCTTGCATGACGGCTTGCGTGATCTCGCCACCTTTGGTGGAGAGGCTATGCAGGATATTCTCGCCAGCTTGCTGGAAGGTGCTGGTGATGGAGCCGGAGCGGCTATCCAGTGCCTGAATGACGGAATTGCCTTTCTCATCCAGAATGGAGGAGAGTTCAGCAGAGCGGGCACCAAGAACAGCATTGAAGTTTTCTGTCCGGCTGGTGATTTCATCACTGGCGGTCGTCAAGGTTGTTGCCAGAGAATCCCGTGCCTTGGCGCTTTCAGAAGCAAAGCTTGTGGAGATGGCCTGCATGCGATCATTGAGGATGGCTTCAATTTGCGCCGAGCGGCTATCAAGGGTTTCTGCCACTTCAAAGACCTTGCTGCCGAGGGAGACATTGATCTCTGCCACGCGGTCAGACAGGGTTTCGGTCAGATCATGGGCCTGACGGGACAGGGTTTCTCCCACCATGGTGAGGCGGTTATCCATGGTCTCGGTGATGTCTTCCTGACCTTTGGAGTAAGCCGCGGCAATGTCGCGGGTGCGATCAAGCAATGTTTCGTTGATCTGGCGGGCGCGATTATCCAGCGTGTCATCAAGGCGATGGGTGCGCTCATCAAGGGTGCTGTTGAGTGTATCGGCCTTGGTGGCAAAGGTCTGGGTGAGATTGGAGACATTCTCTTCAAAGCTGCCGAGGCGATCAGAAATATCTTTCTCAAAGCCGGAGGCGCGCTCGGTAAGAGATTGGGTCACCTCTTGTGCTTTGGCGCTGACGCTGACTGAGAAACCTTCCAGACGGGTGTCGAGCATGGTTTCAATGTCGCCTGCGCGGGTGAAGAGAGTTTCATCCAGCGTGTTGATGCGCTTGTCGACGGATTGTGTCAGATTTTCAAGGCGATCACCGAGATGGGAGACAAGGCTGCTGCCTTTAACCTCAATCACGTCATCAAAGGCGCGGAGGCGCTCTTCCATGGCAATGCGAATGGCTTCGCTCTTGCCTTCCAGAGCTTCGGTCAGCTCGTTGCCAGCAAGGTCGAACAATTCTTTGACCTTGGTGCCGCGCTGGGCAATGACCTTGGCGATTTCGGTGCCGACCATGGCCATGCGTTCGGTGACTTCCATAGAGCGGCTGTTGAGGGCTTCAGATGCCTTGCCGGTTGCTTCGTCCAGCTGGCCAGCAAAGGTCTGGGCCTGATCTGTGAGCATGGTGCCCATATTGCTGGATTTTTCATCAAGCAGGGAGCCGATTTCGCTGGTGCGCTCTTCGAGCATTTTGTTAAGCGTGCCGCCTTTGACGGCGACAGTGTCATGGATGCGCTCGGAGGTGGCGTCAAGACGCTCGGTCAGCTGGCTGCCATGGGTGGAAATTGTTTCGGCAATGCGGGTGCCGGTTTCTTCCAGCTTGTCGTTGATTTCGGTGCTGCGCAGCGACAGATCAACCAGCAGGTTGTCGCCGGTGCCTTTCAGGGCTTCGGAGACTTCCGTTGAGCGATCTGTAATGGCAGACACAATCTCGGAGCCTTGTGTCTTGATGCTCTCAGCAACAGTTGACCCTGTCTGTGACATGGATTGGGTCATCTCGGAGCTGATATCGGTCAGTGTGGAAGTCACAGTTGAACCGATGGTGTTGAGATCTTCTGTCAGCTTGGAGCCGGTCTGGGACATGGAAGACGACATTTCGGAAGAAATTTCCGCAAGGCTTCCGGTCACTTTTGTGCCGATATCCTGCAATTCGCCAGTGAGCTGGCTGCCGGTAGAGGACAGCTTGCCGGTGACATCTTCACCAATGGTTTGCAGATTGCTGTTCAGCTCAGAGCCGACATTGGAGATATTGTTGCTCACATTGCTGCCGGTCTCGGCCAGCGTTGAGGTCAGTTCCTGACCTGCTGATACAAAGCGGTCGGTCACTTCGTTACCAATGGATGCCAACTGGCTGGTCAGATCGCCGCCAGTGGTTTCCAGACGCTGGGAAATATCCGTGCCTGAAGTGGTTAGCTGATCGGTGATGTTCTGGCCAGCATTGGTCAGGGAGTCGGTTACATTGGCGCCGGTGCTGGACAGGCGGTCAACCAGATCGGAGCCGCGGTTGGAGAGCACATTGCCCATGGTCTCACCGGCATTGGCCAGTGCGATAGTGATCTGCTCGCCTTTTTCCGCAAGGGACAGAGTAACGCGAGAGCCGGCATCGGAGACACTTTTGGAGATATTCTCACTGGTGGTGTTCAGCTCATCGGACAGGTTGGTATGAGCCCCGTTGATGGAAGCGCGAACACGCTCGGAATTGGTGACAATAGCTTCGCGCTGGGTGATCAGCTCTTCAATCAAAGAGCGGATGCGCAACTCGTTTTCGTTATAGGCGCGCTCAAGGGAGGAAACCTCGTTATGCACCATGACTTCCAGCTCGGACGCGCGGGCAAGGGCGCGTTCGATGCCGTCACTCATGGAGGCAACTTCTCGGCGGATTGCCTGACCGACATTGACGACGGATTCTTTGGCAACATCTTCCGGCTCAACCAGACGCATGGCGACTTCTGCCATGGTGTGGGAGACATGACGCATTTCGTGGGCGCGCACGATCATATAGGCCATCGCAAAGAACAGGATGACGGGCAAGGCCAGTCCTGCAAGAGAGGCAAGAGCGATAGGACTTTCAAGAAGAGAGGTGTTGCTGTTGAGCAATTCTTGGCCATAGGACAAGTAAAGGGCAGCACCGCCAAGACCTACCCAGATAGCTGAGAGCACGAATGCCATCCAATAAGGAGCGCCAGAGGGGGCCTGCTGCAAAGAATGGAGCAGATTGCCAACAGACTGCCGGTCATCATTGGCCGGACGGGGCTTTGACTTGGAGCTGCTTGCAGCTTCTGTCGCCGGACGGCTTTCCTCTGCAAGTGCAGAAGCGCTGCTGCTGGCGGCGGGCGCTTCGGCTTCGCTGCTTTGTGCTGCTGCTTCACTTGGAGATTTGTCCGCACCGCTTTGATCTTCATCTGTGATGAAATCCAGCTTGAGTGCATCCTCAACAGCCGATAAGGCGGCTTCGGTTGGATCCTGAATTTTAGGAGACTTGGTTGCCATAGTTTGTCATGCCCCATTTCTTACTCAATACGCGCCGCCATAATCAGATGGTTATGACCTGCCGGAGAAAAGACTGTCTTTCTTTTCGCCCCGGCTGGTTTGCCTCATGGAACCATCCGTAACCGGACAACTTTATCAGCCTCTAGAGCGACGCTCAGGTCTTTCTATATGGCTAACGAAAAGTTCTAATGACACTTTTGCGCAGCATGACCTAATCGCATTGTTTTCGGGGCTTTCAAAATTGCTTTTGAAAGATCCTGATCTCAAGCGGATGGGCGGCCTTGCACGCAAATGCCAATATCGGCTGTATCGTAACCGGTGTGCAATGGCAAAGGAACCATAAATTTCTGATATTTGGCCCACTTTCTTCAGGTTCTGCTGCCGGTTGGTGTTTGTCGCTCTTATAGGGGGCTTGCCATCCGTCACTAAGCGCTTGAATCTCATGTAAGAACAGGTATAGGTATTAACCAAACCTCTTTACCAAGGCTGTTAAGGATGATGTGATTAATTTTTGTCAGGCCAAGGTGAAATCGCCCGATTATGGTTAACGCGGCAACAAGAATTTGTCATGAGACCGGTTCGGGGGATGCGAGGGGCGGGGTTTGTTTAGGATTGAAAGAGTGGAAACTGACCTTTTGCAGATCGCGGGAAGCAGGAAATTTTTGGTATCATCTTAGGCAAAATGTTAAGATAACCTGATAGGGTGCAATACGAACCTTATGCGCATCTGCGTGAGCGTCTTATCGCAGTGTTTTTAAAAAGAATAGACGCTGGGCAATAAAGCGCGGAAAGGGTGGGTAGAAGATGGTTCCTGTTATTGATCTTGAACATCTGAACAGGCAGACCCTTGGAGACCGGGATATTTCGGTCGAAATCTTGCGGCTGTTTGTGCAGCAAATGGATGCGACGCTTGGTGGACTTTCCTTTGAAGACGAGGATCTTACCGATCAAGTGCATACGCTTAAAGGCTCTGCTCGCGGGATAGGGGCTTGGCAATTGGCAACAATTGCCGAGCGTTTTGCCAAACCGCAGGATTGTCGTGAAGAAGATCTCGATGATCTTGTTGCAGCCATTCAGGTGGCAAAGAATGAAGCCTCGCATTTGCTTCGTGAGGGCTTTTAAGCCGATCGCCAAAATCGAGGCTTAAAAGACCAGATGCATGAGGCAGCGCGGCGCGATGGGCGCGTGTTATCGGGCGGGAGAGGCCTGTCTCATTCACTCTATGTCTGAAATTTAAAATTCCTTACTTCCCCATTGCTCAAAAGTATCCTATAGCGGTAACAGACCAATTGGCTCTTTGGGATTGGTTCCCTTGGAGCTGTCAGATCTGTTTGCCTGAATTGTGAGCGACTGAATGCCAAAGATTACTTTTGTTGCCTTTGATGGGACCAAATATGAAGTAGAGGCCAAAGACGGGACCTCTGTTATGGAAGCTGCCATCAAAAATGGCGTGCCGGGAATCGAAGCTGAATGCGGCGGGGCTTGCGCATGCGCTACCTGTCACGTCTATATTGATGAGCCATGGCAGGCAAAGACGGGTGAGCCGGACAATATGGAAGAGGATATGCTGGACTTTGCGCAAGATGCAGGGCCGAGCAGCCGTCTTTCCTGTCAGGTGCAGATCAGCGATGCTCTGGATGGGCTTGTGGTGCGGATTCCTGAATTTCAGGCCTGATCTGGCGTACTCCCCCAATCTGTATGATAGACTTCAAAGCCTTGCAAACCTGTCTTTGCAAGGCTTTTTGTTTGGATTGACGAGGCAAGAGCAAGAGAATGTGCGGTTGCGGTAATAATAACGGCGCGCCTTGCGCAGATCATCCCAGCTTGTGGGAGCGATTTACGCCGCGTGCTGTACATTTGGTTTGCGGCATGCCGGTGGTTGCCCGTCAGCGGCAGAAGATTGTCCCGCTGGCCTCGGGTGATGTGGTTGAAATCGGTTTTGGCTCCGGTCTCAATCTGCCCTTTTACTCGGCCTCCAATGTGCGCAGTCTGATCGGCATCAATCCTGAGGACGGGTTGCCGCGTCTTGGGCGCCGGGCGATTGAACGGCAGGATATCACAGCTGACTTGCTGGTTGAGAGTGCTGAAGCCATGTCTTTGCCAGATAAGTGTGCGGATAGCGTCGTTGTTACCTATAGCCTGTGTTCCATTCCCGATGTTGAAGCGGCTTTGTTGGAAGCACGGCGGATTTTGAGAGAGGGTGGCCATCTTTTCTTTTGCGAGCATGGCCTTTCCTCCAAGGCGCATGTGGCTGGTTTGCAAAATAGTTTAACGCCTCTTTGGAGGAAGATGGCGGCTGGTTGTCATCTTAATCGTGATGTCGGGGCTTTGGTGCAGGGAGCAGGGTTCGAGCTTACAAGGTATGAGATCTACGATCTTGGCTTTGGATCTCGCACTTTTGGTACGCATCATGTGGGGATTGGCCGCAAGCGCTGAGGCTTGCGGCGTTTTCAGCTCAAACCACAACTATTCAGCCGGAGCGGGTTCGGTGATTTTGCCGATCCATTCGCGGCCTTTTTCCGGATCTGTCGGTATCAGGCGCGCCAGAATCAGACTGATGGCTGCCATGCCAGCCCCGATCAGGAAAACGGCCGCTGGGCTGATCAACCAGATAAGGCCAAAGGCTGCAGGAATAATCACTGCTGCGATATGGTTGATGGTAAAGGCGACACCAGCGGTCGGAGCGATGTCGGCGGGATCCGCGATTTTCTGGAAATAGGTTTTCATGGCAATGGCCATGGCGAAAAAGGCATGGTCAATGACGTAAAGGCTTGCCGCCACCCAAGGGTTTGAGACAAAGGCATAGGCCACAAATACACCGATAAGGCCGATATATTCCACCGTCAGCATTTTGCGCTCACCAAAGCGGCCGATATATTTGCCGATTTTTGAGGCAAAAAGCATATTGAAGATGCAATTTATCAGGAAAAGTGCCGAGATTTCATGAACATGATAGCCGAATTTTTCGACCATCATAAAGCCGGCAAAGACCGTAAAAATCTGCCTGCGAGCCCCGCCCATAAAGGTCAGGGCATAATAGAGCCAATAGCGTTTGCGCAGGATCAGTTTTTTATGCTGGGGAACGGCTGATTTGAATTCAGGGAAGGACAGCCATAAAAACGCAACCATCACTATGCTGATGCCACCGGCAATGGCAAAGACGGTTTTAAAGTCCAGATTAAGCGTTTTCCAGCTTAGGAAAATAAGGCCATAGGCGGCCAGCTGCGCCATGGCGGCGACTGAAAGGATTTTGCCCATCATGGCCGGGGCTTGATCCTTGGGCAGCCATTGTAGCGACAGGGATTGATTGGCGGTTTCGTAATAATGAAAGCCGATGGACATCAAAATGGTGGTGAAATAAAGCCCCCATGTGGTGGGGAAATAGCCGGTAATGCCAACCCCGACCCCAAGCGCCAACAGCGAGAGCAAGGCAAAGGTTTGTTCCTTGACGAGCAACAGCACAAAAATGGCGGTAAATGCCAGAAACCCCGGAATTTCTCGGATTGATTGCTGAATGCCGATTTCCTTGCCGGTAAAGCCGATTTCGTTGACAGCAAAATTGTTGAGCAATGTCCACCAGCTGGCAAAGGCGAGTTGCATGGTGGCGCTCATCAGCATGAGCATGAGAAGGGGTGTTTGCCAGGTTCTGGACCCGGAAGAAGAAGGCAAAGACATGGCGGCCTGATTGCTCACAAATGTTGGCAGGATGCGGACGCAGACTCACATTTCTGGTGAACCTACGTCTTAGTACTACCCTAACAGCACAGGGTTTTGCCGGTCAAATCAAAGCCATTGATGGGATCAATGACCAGGATTGATGATTGCTCTTTTTGTTTTGATTATCCGGTTGTGAAAATGACTTGATGTGTTCCATCAATGCGCTTTCACAACCTGCCTTGGTGCCGATGATCAGGTGGATTGATATCTATTCCGTAAGACGAAGTTTGCTTATGCCTACGCCGAGTTTTGACATGGCATTTTCCAGATCTTTGGCGTTATGGACTTCGTGATAATATTTTGGACTTGTCGCACATTTTTCTAAGTAAGGCACGACACTGGAATTGCCTTTTACCCAAACGGTATGGATCTTGATGTCTTGTTTTTTCATTTGCTTACAGATATCTGCAAGATTTTTAAAATGTTGCTTTGTGCCTCTGTTGCCGTAGTGACCGCCAAATTGGTGGAGGCGATCCTTAGGATAGGTCGAGACATAGGCATTGGTGTTTCCATCTGTCATCAGGACAACAATTTTTTCGCGTTCTCCCTTACGGGCGGGATAATTCGAGATGTCCCACTCGCTGCGCCATTTGGGCGAGAGAGTGCGGAAAGCCCATGCCATGCCTATATCGAAGCGCCCTGTGCCTTGTGGGCGTAGGCTGTTGGCTGCCTGTTCGATTTTTCCCAGATCGTTGGTCGGTCCGGTTAATGGGACATTTGGGCAATCATTGTATCCGGGATAGTTTTTGTCGCTCTGGGCTACAAAAGGTTTTGAGGAAGGAGGTGTGTCTGAAAGGCGGTATTTTTTGCCACCTTTGGGTTCTGGACGCACTTCTACGCAACCATCCCATTTTTTGGGTGTCTGTGAGAGCCAATTTGATCTCTCTTTCGGTAACTTCATTCGGTCACCCATCGGCAAAAGAGAAACATAGAAATTGTTTTTGCCACTATGCCGTTTGAGGTTTTCGAGTGTTTTGATCAGCACTTCTGTTGCGTCGCGCCATCTTTGGCCAAAACCCATCGAGGCGGTGACATCGAAAACCAGAGAAATTTCGGCACCGATCCCTAAAGATGCTGCAGTGGACTTTACTGCAAAATCCAATTTGTCGAATTGGGCTAACTTGAGGAGTGTCGCGTCAATGGAGCCGTGAGCTGTATAGGTATAGCCGCCGTCGTTTGGCTTCAGGTTTTGGCCGTTTATCGTGTATCCTGTTTTGGGAAGATTGGCTTCAAATATTTTGTTGGCGAGTTTTTGTTTTTGGCTTTCGCTCAGCGTTGTTGCGCGAGCAGCAGCGAGTGCAGCTGTATCTGCGGCATCCTGAAATTGTGCTCGTGATGATGACATTCTGGAATAATCAACTGCTGCGCCAGCCAAAAGGATTGCTGGTGTTAGCAAAAGCGCGAATTGAATAGCAATCGCACCGTCTGAATCATGTTTGAATTTTGAAAATAGATGGACCAGTTTTGGTTTTGTAATTGGCTTTTTCATAATTGGCCTTAATGCAAATTATTGAAATATAAAATATTGGCAATTATTGCAGTGTGCTTCAGGTGTGTCGCTTTGCTCGTTTTAGTTGTACAGGCTAACCATTTAATGAAGTGTGTAATTTCGAAAATATGTAACAATTTCTGTTGGGGATATTGGTGCCGTTTTGAATTCTAAGAACTGTTATCTGGGTTTCAGAAATCTAGGTGGTAAATCAACCTGGATTTGTTTCTTTAGCTCTTTGGGGGGTAAGGGATATCAATTCCCGCATTGGCGCTAGCGCATTAGCGCCCGCATGGCCTGATCAATCCCTTCAAGGGTCAGGGGGAACATGCGCTGCTGCATGATATCTTTGATCATGCCGATGGAATAGGTATATTCCCAGTGACGCTCAGGGGTTGGATTGAGCCAAACCACCTGATCATAAATATCCTGCATACGGGTGAGCCAGGTATGGCCAGCCTCTTCGTTCCAATGCTCTACCGAGCCGCCGGGATGGGAGATCTCATAGGGTGACATGGCCCCATCCCCTACAAAGATGATTTTATAATCCGAGCCAAATTTATGCAGCACATCCCAAGTTGGGATGCGTTCTGTATAGCGGCGCGAATTGTCTTTCCAGACAAATTCATACAGACAATTGTGGAAGTAGAAATATTCCAGCTGTTTGAATTCTGTGCGCACGGCCGAGAAAAGCTCTTCGCAAATGCGCACATGGTCGTCCATAGAGCCGCCAATGTCGAAAAAGATCAGAACCTTTACCGCATTATGGCGCTCGGGGCGCATCTGGATATCGAGATAGCCTTTGTGGGCGGTGTTGGTGATGGTGCCGCCCAGATCTAGTTCTTCGTTAGAGCCGGTGCGGGCAAATTCGCGCAAGCGACGCAGGGCGATTTTGATATTGCGGGTGCCCAGATCAAGGTCCCCATCGAGGGCTTTAAACTCGCGCTTGTCCCAGACTTTAACAGCACGGCGATGGCGGGATTTGTCCTGCCCGATGCGGATGCCTTCTGGATTATAGCCGTAAGCGCCAAAGGGGGAGGTGCCTGCGGTGCCAATCCATTTGGAGCCGCCCTGATGGCGATCTTTTTGCTCTTTCAGTCGCTCTTTGAGGGTCTCCATCAGTTTTTCAAAGCCGCCAAGGGCTTCAATCTCGGCTTTTTCTTCTTCTGTGAGATATTTCTCAGCCAGTTTTTTGAGCCATTCCTCAGGGATGGGGGCTTCTTCGACAGCGTCAGAGACTGTCTCCAGCCCTTTAAAGACGGTTGAAAAAACGCGGTCGAACTTGTCGAGATTGGTCTCGTCTTTCACCAGTGCTGCGCGGGAGAGGAAATAGAAATCCTCGACATTCTTGTCTGCCAGATCGGCCTTCATGGCCTCCATCAGCATCAGATATTCGCGCAAGGAGACAGGGACTTTGGCGGCGCGGAGTTCGGCGAAGAAATGAATGAACATCGGTGGCTGCGATCCTTGTCTGGTCTGGGGCGAGCACTCTCGGGCTGTGCCTTGCACTATCCGCACGGGCAGCGCAAGGCATTCAAGAGATGGCAGGCAGGAGGCCCAAGGTCAAGTCTACACTTGTGGGAGGCGTGAAAACGCGACCTTATTTGCCAGTATAAACTTTAAGAGGAGTGTGGGGGCGAGGCGCTTATCTCTTCCTCTTGCTGGCTTTGATCGCGCAATGCCTTGATGACCGCGCCCAAAGTGGGGGCAGGGGCATGCTTAAACGGCATCGGGCGGCAAAGGGCAATGGTGGCAAGGCCGATGCGGGCGGTGAGGATGCCATTGAGCAGCCCTTCCCCCAGTTTGGCAGACAGGCGTGCAGCAAGGCCGTGGCCGATGACTTGCTGCAAGAGGCTTTCGCCTGCGGCCATGCCGCCGGTGAGCGCCAGATGGCCTGCAATCTGGCTTGAAAGTTTGAGCATGGCGACAAAGCCGGGCCGGTTGCCGTAAATCTCTGCAATGGCGCGGACCATGCGTACGGTCTCGATCAGAACCACCAGAATATCAAACAGAGCCCGCGGGCTTAAAGCGGTAACCAGTGCCACGCGCTTGGCGGCCTGATGGACCCTGTGATTGGCTGCGGCATCAATGGGGGCGACCAGAATTTGCTCGGTCTGGGCCAGAATATCCTTGGCGTCGAAAAGATGAGGCAGATCCTGTTTGAGGGCCTGACGAGCCTTAAAGAGACTAGGCTGGCCCTTGTAAAGGTTAGCCAGATTGTTTGCAAAACGGGTGGCTTTGGTCTTGTCGCCTTGCTCATAAAGTGTTTCTGCCAAGGCGCGAAGATGATCGAGTTTAGATAAGCGGCGCAGGGCCAAAAATTCGCGGATAAGGAAGGTAAGCAAAGCAAGGGCGGCTACGCCAAGAAGGGCGATGCCGGTCCAACCCAGCCATTCAAAGCGGGCAAAAAGAGTGCGGATCAGATTGTCGAGCCAAAGGCCAAGGGCGAGCAGCAAAAGGCCCGATAAGGCACTCCAGAAAAGGGAGGCAAGGGACCATGATTTTTTGGGCTGTGAAAGCGCTACAATCTGCTCGCTGGTGGTGGTGTCATCGCCTGCATTGCCCGCCTCTCTTTCGTGCCAGTAATGATCGGGGGCAAGAGAGAGGGAGGCCTCGGCAGGGTTGCTCACCACATGGCTGGGCTTGTCGGCTGTCTTGGCGGTTTGCCGATCCAGCTTGACCGCGCGCGGGGCACGTTTCTTGCCTTGCTGATTTTGGCCTTGCTGATCCCGTCGGGATGCACCTGCTCGTGAGGAGGGGGCTTGTGGTTTGTCATTTGTCATTTCAAGACATCTCCCAGCAGGAAATCAAGAGCGCGGTCAAGACGAATATGGGGCAGGGAGAGAGGCATTCCCTCTGCGGTTTTATCAAGCTCGGGCGGGCGGAATTTTACAAAACATAAAGGATCTTCAAAGCGCTCTGCCTCTTTGGAGTTTGATTCAATGTCTTGAGAAACTGAGTCATCTTGCGGGCCTAAACCGGTGCTTGCTTCTGCCCATGGTCCTTCAAATTGTGAATCAAGTGGTTTAAAATATGAGTCAGGATTATCTGGTAAGTCTCCGGGAAATAAGGCAAATTCTGTCTTTCCATCAAATTCATCCTCTCCCAGAGATTCCCCTGCCATGGGAATGCCGACCAGTGAGGGAAGGTCTTCACCTTCCATGTTAAGTGTTGCCTCTCTTGTGGCACGCACAGCAGCGATGGCCATGCATTCGATATCAGCGCCAGCGGCTTCTGCGCGCTTGGCGGCCCGCTCGACGAGGCGGGCGAGAATGCGTTCCAGCCGGTCATGGGAGCTATGGTGCAGGTGGTCGGCCTTGGTGGCGGCAAAGAGGATTTTGTCGATGCGCCTTGAGACCAGATCCCGTAGCCAAAAGCGCTTGCCGGGGCGGAAGGCTTTGAGGATTTCGGTGATGGTTTCTTCCAGTTCATGGAGCGTATCGGGTCCTTCATTGAGAGCTGCAAGAAGGTCAATCAGCACCACTTGCCGGTCAAGGCGGGCAAAATGATCGCGATAGAAGGGTAGCACGATAGCGCTTTTGTAAGCGTCAAAACGGCGCTCCATAAGCGCCCAGAGAGACTTGCGGTCCTTGCTATAGAGATGGTCCGGCAGTGGGGCAAAGGTGAGTGCCGGACTGTCCTTTAAATCGCCGGGCATGAGGAAGCGGCCAGGGGTTAAAAGAGCATAGGCCCCGCGAGCTTTTTTGGCGGCCAGAAGATAGCTGGTGAAATGGCGGGCAGCTTCTCGGGCGAGGGTTTCAATCGCAGGCTCATCCCCTTGGGCCGTGAGGTCCGAGGGCTCTTTAATGGCCACGGCATGGGCGAGCCAGTCGATGGAATGGTCGCCATAATTCGGTTTGGCAGCTTGCTCGAAAGAGCGGGCAGACCATGTGCGATAGTCAAGATCCATCATGGTCAGATCAAGCAGCCATTCGCCAGGATAGTCGACAATGTCCAGCGCCAGTCGTCCGCCTTTCAAAGTGCGCTTTAGCGTTTGGGTCGATTGGTAGTGAAGCCCAAGCCGGACCTGACGGGTGCGGCTGGTTGAAACCGGCCAGATCCGCTTTTGGGTCAGATCGGCAATGTGATCTTCATAGCGAAAACGGGGAATGAGCGTATCGGGCTGGGGCGACAATTCAGCACTGGCAATTCGGCCTGAGGAATGGGCCTCGAACCGCGGCAGGCGGCCCTGATGGATCATGTTATGCAGGCTGGACGAGATAAAAATGGTCTTTCCCGCCCGCGCCAATCCCGTTACGCCCACGCGCAAAGTCGGCTCGGTCAGATCACTTGCAAAATCAGATAAATTGGCGGCAGCGATCCGTGCCTCTTCTAACAGTCCCATGCGATTGCTTTCTGTTCCACACCTTGCCTTTTCATGTAAGGTTCCTTGCGGACAATTGCAATCTATGTGAGGCCGCTAGGGTCAGGACCCTATGCCTTTTCGCTTGCCGTAGGTTCTGGTGTGTCGTTTTCTGTTGGAGCTGTTTCTGGCAATGGCGTGTCGATGGAGGCGGTCTCGAATTGTTCCGCGTCACTTTCAGGCTCCGAGGGGCCGGTCAGGTCCCTTGGTTTGACGAAGGTGACAAGCGTTCCTGTATCAAGGCTGACCTCTTCCCAGCTATCAGTGTCAAATTCGATGATGGCCAGAGCTGCTGTGGGGAATTTATATTCCATATCCGCAATCAGAGCGCGGTCTCCCTTGCCGATAAGGGTGAGCGCAATATCCTGCATGCCGGTATTGTGGCCGATGATCATCAGGTTCTTGCTGTTCTGGGCATGGACGCGCAGCAATACCAGATAATCGGGGGCGTGACCTTCATAGAGCGAATCGAGGATTTTGATGTCTGTCTCGCCTCCAAGGGCAGGCAGGATGCCAGCCAGCGTCTGTCGTGTGCGCAGGGATGCCGAGCAGAGGATGCGATCAGGTTGCGGGGATGTGCCTGCCAGAATTGAACTGATGGCGGGCAGATCCTTGCGCCCTCGTTTGTTTAGCGGGCGATGAAAATCTGACAGGGTGGGGTTGGCCCAGGATGATTTGGCATGGCGAAGCAGAAAAAGCCGGAGCATGGTTAGGGTCCTTTTCCCAAGTGGCAGAACAATCTGCGCATGTTTTGAACAGGGCGTGACTTGATGCTGGTCTCACTACCAAAGAGCGGCTAGGTTGGCCTTAGCTTTTTGGCGCATGTAAGAGTTCAGTCCTGTTCTCTTTTTGATTCCCATCATTCTATCTTGTTAGGCAACAATTGCATGACAAACCGATCTTATATCGACAGCTATTACCGGGATACTCTGGTAAGTGACATTTCTCTGTATCAGATGGACGTTGCGGCAGGCGGGGCGCCGGATGTGGATGTCTGTATTGTTGGCGGCGGTCTTGCGGGGCTGACAGCGGCGCGTGAGTTGCTGGCGGCGGGTAAATCTATCTGCTTGCTTGAGGCCGAGCGGATCGGCTGGGGCGCTTCTGGTCGGAATGGCGGTTTTGTCTCCGATGGCTATGCCGAAGGGACATTGGCACTGGAGGCCAAGTTGGGATTTGATCATGCCAAAGCCCTGTTCGATCTCTCTTGTGAGGGAACACGCTATGTGCGCGATACGATAACAGAGCTGGGGGCGCCCGGTGTACCGGTACAGGAAGGTTGGCTGCGGGTGCTGCGTCATGATGGAGAAGAGGCCCTCAAGCGCTCTGTGGCCCGTCTGGTGGAGGCCTATGATGCCCCTTACAGTTTCTGGAGCAAGGAAAAGGTCCGTGATGTCTTGCTCTCTGACCGGTATTTTCAGGGAATGGATGATCCGGGAGCCTTTCATATTCATCCGCTCAATTATGCTATTGCGCTCGCTGCCGATATTGCGGCGCGTGGCGGCATGATTGCCGAGGGCTGCGCGGCAACCAGTCTGACAAAGGAAGGGGCAGGCTGGAGTGTGGGGACCAGCTTGGGGCAGGATGTCTCGGCAGGGCAGGTTCTTTTGTGCGGCAGTGCTTATATGAGCCACCTTTATCCCAAGCTAGAGCAAGCTGTCTTGCCTGTTGCGACCTATGTGGTCACGTCCGAGCGGATGCCGGAGAAAATTGCCTCGGCTATTCGCTATCGCGGCTGTATTGGCGATACGCGCCGCGCTGGTGACTATTACCGACTTGTTGATGACGGGGAGAGATTGCTCTGGGGCGGCCGGATTACTACGCGCACGTCAGAGCCGACAGCTTTGGCCCATATGCTCAAGCGCGATATCTTATCCATCTATCCGCAATTGGGAGATTTCAAGATCGAACGGGCTTGGGCGGGCCTGATGGGCTATTGCGTGCATAAGATGCCGATCATGCGCGAAATGGAGCCGGGTTTGTGGGCCGCAACGGCAACCGGTGGCCATGGATTGAATACTACGGCGACATTGGGGCTGGTGGCAGCAGAAGGCATGGCAGGTCTTGGCGATCGCTATAAGCTGTTTGAGCCCTTTGAGGCCCGCTGGGGTGGTGGTGCTCTAGGGCGTCTGGGGACACAGCTCGCTTATTGGGGAATGCAGGCACAAGATTGGTGGGATGAAGTGCGGTCCTGATTGCATTTCATCTTGCATGTGATTGGCAGACTGCCAAACAAAAAAGCCCGGCACAGGCCGGGCTTTCTCTTTTGGTCTTTTAAATGGCTGTTAGCGCTGGCCGCGGGCCATGAAGGCAAGGCGCTGGAACAGGTGGACATCCTGCTCGTTTTTAAGCAGGGCACCATGTAGAGGCGGAATGCTCTTGGTGTTGTCCGTCTCGCGCAGGGTTTCCAGATCGATATCCTCATTCACCAACAGCTTGATCCAGTCCAGTAGCTCGGAAGTGGATGGCTTCTTTTTCAGCCCCGGTACATCGCGCACATTATAGAAGGTAGAAAGAGCCTGACTGAGCAGCATGCCTTTGATGTCCGGGAAATGGACATCAACAATGGCGCGCATGGTTTCTTCATCGGGGAACTTGATATAGTGGAAGAAGCAGCGGCGCAGGAAGGCGTCGGGCAGCTCTTTTTCGTTGTTTGAGGTGATGATGATCACCGGACGCTGCTTGGCCTTGACCAGCTCGCCTGTCTCGTAAACATGGAATTCCATGCGATCCAGCTCTTGCAGCAGATCGTTGGGGAACTCGATATCGGCCTTGTCGATCTCGTCAATCAGCAGGACGGGGCGCTTGTCAGAGACAAAAGCCTCCCACACTTTACCGCGGCGGATATAGTTGCCGATATCCTTGACCCGCTCATCACCCAGCTGGCTATCGCGCAGGCGTGAGACGGCGTCATATTCATAAAGACCCTGCTGCGCTTTGGTGGTGGATTTGATGTTCCACTCGATCATGGGAGCATCAAGAGCATTGGCTACCTCTTGCGCCAGAACAGTCTTGCCCGTTCCCGGCTCTCCCTTAATCAAGAGAGGGCGCTCCAGCGCGATTGCTGCGTTGACTGCAACACGCAGGTCTTCGGTTGCAACATAATTGGATGTGCCTTCAAAGCGCATGGGTTCGCCTTCTTTGTGTTCGTGATCTTGCGATACGTATTTGTGAGTAAAATCAGCCAGACCCTATTGCCCAAAGATGCCAAAGGCAAGTTTGATTGCTATACCACAATTGCCTAGAGGGGGGAAAAACTTGCCCCTATCGTGGATGATGTGGAGTTTTTTTCCTGCTTAACAGGTGGTTAATATTCACTCACCTTATTGATTTTATATAGAAAATTCAATTTTTGCCCAGTTGGCCCGGCTTTTGCTCTGCTTATACCAACCTAATGTGTATCAGTTTTGTAAAAAGGGATGAAAGATGGGTCTTTTCGCA
This sequence comes from Cohaesibacter sp., assembly GCA_025210795.1. Classification (GTDB taxonomy): domain Bacteria; phylum Pseudomonadota; class Alphaproteobacteria; order Rhizobiales; family Cohaesibacteraceae; genus Cohaesibacter. The sequence continues at coordinate 34,398 of JAOAQZ010000043.1, forward strand.
GCTTTGAATGCCTCTGTGAGTGGTCTGCGTGCGCAGTCTAATGCCTTGGAGAATATCTCAGGGAACATCGCAAACTCTCGTACGACCGGCTTTAAGCGCGTCGATACGTCTTTTGTGGATCTCGTTTCCAATTCCAACACATCCATTAGCGCTCAGCGCTCGGGAGCGGTTCTGTCAAACTCTCGCCAGACCAATACAGTGAGCGGTGTTATCCAGCGATCCGATACAGGCACGCATATGGCTGTGTCCGGAGACGGTTATTTTGTGGTTCAGAAAAAGATTGGCGAGGCCGATGGCCGCCCTATCCTTGAAGAAGTGCCATATTATACCCGCCGGGGGGATTTCTCGCTCGATAAGGATGGATATTTGGTGAATGGTGCTGGCTATTACCTCAATACCATCGAACTTGATAATACGACCGGGAACCCTGTAGGGTCCGTGCCGACAGTCCTGCGCGTTGATAATGATTTTATGCAGGCCGAACAGACGACTGAAATTGTTTATAAGGGTAACCTTGCCAGCTATCCGCAAACAGCCAATGCGGATAAGGATGTGACAGGCAGTGAATTGCTCAATCCTGCCAATTATGCCAACGACCCAACAGTTGCTGGCGGTGGGAATATTCAGGCTGCTGATGAAAGCCGTTTTCTGGCTGATTCTATTGCGGGTGGGGCGATTACGACCTACACGGCCAACGGCTCGACTGCGTCGGTGCAAATGCGCTGGGCCAAGACCTCCAACAGCCCGGATACCTGGAACCTTTATTATATGTCCAACAGCAGTGCGACTGGTGCGACAGATAAATGGGTTAATGTTGGGCAGAATTATATCTTCAACAATACAGGTGAGCTTAATCCGCCTCTGACCAGTGTGACAGTGACGAACCTGACTGTCGACGGGACCAACCTTGGCAATATCAGCCTTAATCATGGCGGGGATGGAGTGACGCAGTTCTCTAACTCCAACGGGAATGCCAAGGTGAATATCTCGCAAAATGGTGCGGCTGCTGGTGAATTGCTGGATGTGAAAATCTCCGATACCGGCAAGATCGTTGCCAGCTATTCCAATGGTAAGACCCGTAACATTGCCGAAATTCCGCTGGCTTCCTTTAACGGTGATAATTATCTGGCGCGTAAGGATGGTGGTGTGTTCCGCCAGACCGAGGAATCGGGGCAAGCTATTTTGGGTGCAACGGGTTCTATCGAGGGTTCGGCCACTGAGGCATCTAACACCGATATTGCGGAAGAATTCTCTAAAATGATCGTTACGCAGCAGGCCTATTCGGCCAATACGCGCGTGCTGACCACTTCCAAGGATATGCTGCAGGAAATCATGCAGGTTATCCGATAGCCCCATTAAGAGCGGCGTAGGTGCAGGATTGGGCTTTGTGCCGTTCTGATCAAATCAGATCAAGGGCTGTTTCGGGCTCTTGATCAGCCGTTGTTGGGAGTAAGGCAACTATGTCCTTGAGTAGTGCAATCAATCTGGCAACATCTGGTCTGACGGTCACTCGTCAGGATCTGGATGTGACGGCTGGCAACATCGCCAATGCCCAAACACCGGGCTATACCGCCAAGACAACGTCTCGGCGGGTTGCTGTTGGCAATGGTGATACGATTGGGGTTCTCTCCAACGGCACCAAACGCAGTCTTGATCTGCAAGTGCAAAAGCAATTTTTCAGAGAGTCGGCTGCAACCCAATATACGAAGCTGATGAGCACCTATATGCACCGGGTTGATCAGACGTTTGGTGAGCCAGGAACACCAAACGCGCTGGATTACGGGATTAACCAGTTCAGTTCAGCTGTGCAGGGGCTTGTGACCAATCCTGATAGTCAGGTTGCGCGCGAAAATGTACTGAGCAAGGCCCAGCTTCTTGGGCAGCAGCTTAATACGGCCAGTGATAATATCCAGACCATGCGTCAGGAGATTGAAGGGGCACTTGGGGACTCGGTCGATACCATTAATAACGCGCTCAAGCAGATTGAACGGCTTAATAACCAGATCCAGATCCACTCGATTGATGGAACCGAGCCTTCTGCCTTGCTTGATGAGCGCGACAATTATGTCTCCCAGATTGCCGATCTGGTGGATATTGAAGTCACCCATGGTGAGAATAATACATTCCGGATCAGCACCAGTTCTGGAACCACATTGTTTGATCGCACTGCGGTGCAGCTCCAGTTTAGCGGTAACAGCAATGTAACGGCGGAATCCAAATGGGATTCTGATCCGAATAAGAGCAGTCTTGGCTCCATTACGGTGATTTCAGATAATGGCAACAGGGTGGATTTAACCTCCAACAAGTCCTTCCGCTCTGGCAAGGTGGCAGGGCTTCTTGATTTGCGGGATAATGTGCTTGTGGAAGCGCAGGCGCAGCTTGATGAGATTGCGGCGGGGCTTGCGGAATCCCTCTCAAATAAAGAAGTGGCAAGTGTGGCGGCCACAGTTGGGCCGCAAACTGGTTCAGATCTTGATTTGTCGGGCCTCCAGGCAGGAAACAGGATTACCTTTACCTATAAGGATAACGGAACGGGCCAGGATCATACCGTTACCTATGTGCGTGTCGATTCTGCTTCTGCTTTGCCACTTTCTAACGATGTGACAGCGCGGATGGATGATCGGGTTGTTGGTATCGATTTCTCGGGTGGTATGGCCAGCGTGGCAGCGCAAATACAAGCCGATCTAGGTGCCGGATTTACCGTGAGTAATCCAGCGGGCAACACGCTGCGTATTTTGGATGATGGAGCTGCCAATACTCGTGATGTGGTTGGCCTAAGCGCGACCGTTACCCTTACCACCACACAGGATGCCTCTGGCAAGTTGCCTTTGTTTACCGATGGGGGAAATGGCAATAAACCCTATTCGGGTGCCGTTGACGGGACGCATCAGAAGGTTGGTTTTGCCTCTCGTATTCAAGTCAATACTGAGATACGCAATGATCCTTCCACTTTGGTGAAGTTTGCCTCTGATACAGGCAATGCAGATCAGACACGGCCGAAGGCGCTTTATGATGCGCTTGAGAATACCAATTACACATTCTCTTATAAAACGGGGATCGGATCCAAGGCGACGCCGGCGAATATGAGCGTGACGGCCTTTGCCCGGCAAGTGATCTCTTATCAAGGCGGGCAGGCAGAAACCGCGAAAACCCGCCATGACGGGCAAACAATTGCCATGAATAATGTTCAATCTCGGATGGATGATATCTCTAAGGTGAATACTGATACTGAATTGTCGCGCCTTATGGAGTTGCAGAGTGCCTATTCGGCCAATGCGCGGGTTTTAACCGCAGTTCGTGAAATGCTTCAGACGCTGATGAGGATGTAGGCCCTTTTGTGGCCTCGTAAGGGTGATTAGATATGGTTGGCTTAGTTTCCGGTTATTATTCAACCACCATGGTGCAGACGCTCAAGACGACCAGGACTGATCTTGAGGATTTGCAGCGCCAGCTTGGAACTGGGCGCAAGGCTGAGACCTATGGTGGTCTTGGGACAGATCGCGGTCTGGCTCTTGATCTTCGGCAGAATATTTCCAAGATCAACACCTATCAGGATTCTATTCAGCAAGCTCAGACCCGTATCTCGGTGATGGATGATGCCCTTAAACGGATTGCAGCAACCGGGACCGAAGTGCGCCAGTCTGCACGGGCGACAGAATATAACATTACCTCTACCGACCAATCCATGGCGCAGATCTCGGCCAAAACGCTGGTTAAGGAGACGTTGGGGCTTCTGGATACCGAGATCAATGGACGTCATCTTTTTGCCGGTAAGGCAACAGACAATCCGCCAACCAAGAATTATGACCAGATTATGTTTGGTTTTAATGGTGAGCAGGGACTGGTGGATGTCACCAATGAGCGGATTCGTGCAGATAAGGGGGCGGATGGTCTGGGCCGCCTTGAGCTGACCAATACCGGGCCTAATGTTTCGCTCAATGATACCGCGACCGATTTTGGCTATAAGCTGAGTGGTGTGAGTAGTGGGCTTTCTAACGCTACCATTACCGGTCCTGCGGGAGTTCCAAAAGAGCTGGATATTGATTTTACGGGTATTCCCACGATTGGCGAGAAGATCACAGTTACTCTTGTCTTGCCTGATGGAAATTCCAAGACCTTGGAGATGGAAGCAACAACCGCACCGACTACTCCGGGAGATGGAAAATTCAGTATTGGTGGCACTGCAGATGATGTGGCTTTGGCGCTTAAAGACGAGCTTGGGATGCAGATTCAGAAAAGTGTGGAGCGGGAAGGGGAGGCAGCCTCGCGCATTAAGGCGTCTTTGGACTTTTTTGATACGCGCAATGGTGGCGAACCCAAGCGGGTGATTGGAGATCCGCCTGAGACCGCAACCACACTGGGCACCGCTACAGCCGCAGGCAAGCCGACAATTAACTGGTATGTGGGAGATAACGGGACCGATAGTGCACGGGGCACGGCGAGTGTTAAAATAGATAGCAGTCTGGAAATTGACTATGGTGTGCGCGCCAACGAGGAGGGAATTGCTCGTCAGCTTGCCTATATGGCCGCCTATACCATTCCTGAATATAGCTCGGACAGTTCTTTGAACAAGGATCGTTATGCGGCTATGACCAATGCGGTTTCAGGTGGTTTGTCTATCAACCAGCAGGAACAGACGGTTCAGACCATTCAGTCGGAGCTTTCTATCGCAAACAAGATGGCCAAGGATACCGACGACCGGCACAAGGTGACAAAGAATATGTTGCAAACCATGTCGGATGGGATCGAAGGGGCGGATAAGGAAGAGGTTGCCGTCAAGGTCATGACCCTTCAAAATCGGATGGAGATGACGTATCAAGCCACGTCGATTTTGTATAATCTGAGCCTCGTGAAATATATCTAGCTTCTTCAGGCTTGCATCCAAGCTTGCCGGACTTTAACAACACAAAAGCCAGTCTTCTTGTAAAGGCTGGCTTTTGTGTTTTTGCGGTTGCCTGATTGTGCTGCATCAAGCTTTGGCAAAAATGGGCATGAAAAAAGGGCAGCCGGTGGATGGTGCCCTTTGGTCTTCTTTGTTTCTTTGCCAATCAATTATGACGGCTTTGAGCGTAGGCCTTCTGCAATATTCTTATTGATATTGATCAGGCTATCGACAGATTTGTTTTGCGGGTCTGCCAGCACTGCCATGGTGTGGTTGAAAGTGAAGATACCCAGATTGACCAAATTTTCCCGCAGCTCTTTTGGCATGCCGTGATTTTCGTCTATCAGTTCGCCAACAAAGATTGTCCAGAGTTTGCGATTGAAGGTTAGAGCTTCGTCGAGCTCTTCACTGTTGAGCCCATTTTGCTTGGCCCGGTTCAGTTTTGCTGCTGCCTGCAAAAGTAGGTTTGCTTCCAGTTCCCGGGGATCACCCGTTTTCTGGCCGATGTCCTGATAGGCTGTTGCCGCTGCCTGACTGTACATCCCGAAGTAACTCCTCTTCGTAGCGTATTAGAGCTTTCGCATCTTTAAGAGCAGCATAAAGGGAATTGGTTAAGAGTTTGTTATTTATAGCGTCTATAACAGTTAATGCACTGGGAGCGGCTTGTAAAAACTCATCGACCAGCTGGAAATACAATTCCCGATGCTTGCCCAGATCTTCCCCCAGATACATGAGCTGAACAACAAGATAAATGCGTCTGGCAGGTGTGTCAGCGCTTTCTGACGTCAAGATGTCTTTTTCTCTCAGAATTGGGGCTTCGCCGTCCACGAACAATTTTGCGCGGTTATCGCCGTTGGTGATAACGCTAGAACCGATGATGATGCGTTCGCCGGGGCGGAGCTCAATTTTAAGAGGCATATCTTCCCAATCTTTCCAGTCGCATGAAGGGGATTTGGAGATCTTAATAAGTCAGATCAGAAATCTTGGCAAAAGAAAAGGCGGGAAAATCCCGCCTTCTTTGATCTTTTCTTTAATCCAACGGGTGATCGGATTAAGCCCGGAGGAAACGAGTAACTGCCTGGTCGGCCTGAGAGGCGAGAGACAAAGCTGTTGTAGACAATGTCTGACGTGTCTGCAGGGCCAGCATGTTGGCGCCTTCCTCGTTGGAATCTGCCAGAACCAGAGCATCCGCACCGGTTTGCAGTGTGTTGATGCTGTCTTTTGTGTAGTCCTTACGGATCTGCACGGTAGACAGGTTAGAACCGAAGGTAGAAGCCTGTTTGCGAAGGCTTGTCAGCGCATCGGCAAGGGCATCCAGCTTGAGGTTGGATTCATCAGCACCCAAAGAGGTTGCATCTGTTACTTTAAGGCCAGAAGAAGACAGATCAGCAGATTTGATTGTCAGCTCTGATTTCTTGGCATCACGATGTTCGTTGAAAGCCACGGTCAGGTTGTTGCCTTCACCGTTAATCAGGTTGATACCGTTATAGCTGGAGTCAGCTGCCAGTTCGTCAACCTGATCAAGGATTTCATTGAACTGTGCAACCAGTTCTTTGTTGTCCGCGTTGGTTTTTGCTGCCTGGTTGGTGATAGTCAATGTATCGCCATCGCTGTCAGCTGAACCATCGGTAAAGGTCACTGCAGTACCACCTGGATCGGTTACGCCACCGCCGCCAGCACCATCGTCACCGTTGACGTTGGCATTGGTTGCAAAACCAAGTTTTGTTGCAACAGATGTTGCAGCGGCCTGAGTGGTTGCATCAACAGCATCGGCATCAAATGCAACAAATTGCAGGGTTTTGTTACCGTTTGCCTTAATGTCCAGACGGCCATCATCGGTGATGGAGGCTGTTGCCACACCAGATGAGTTGATGTCGTCTACCAGATTTTTGATGGTGTAATCATCAGTACCGGCTTCCGCACCGTTGCCATCAAGGAAGGTTTTACCAGTTGCGGTAAAGTGCTGCTGCAGATCAAAGGTCTTGGTGTTGCCTTTGTCGTCAGTCGAAGTGATGGTGATGTTTGAATCGTTGCCGCCACCTGGCTGAGCAAAGCCCAGAGCAGTCAGGGTCTGGTTTTCAACGCGCTCTTTTACGTTGTTGCCTGAAGAACCAGAGGTATCAATCGCGGCTTTACCCTGAATGTGGGTTGCTGTTGCCTGATTGTTGGCCTGCTGGGCCTGACGAACGGTAGACTGGGCAGATTCAACCAGTTTGGTAATCGCCTTGATGCCGTTATCAGCAGCTTCCAGAGTTTTAATGGAGTTACCGATGCCATCCAGAAGGTTACTCAGATCGTTGGAACGGCTGCTCAGGCTTTGAGACGTGAAGAAGTTTGTGGGGTTGTCCAAAGCAGAGTTTACTTTTTTACCAGTCGCAAGCTTGTTTTGCGTTGTGGACATCATGTCCGCAGTGCGCTGGAGAGACAACAGGTTCTGGCGCACGCCAGCTGATAGAGTAATATCCGACATTTGGTTACCTTTCTGGGAACTCGAATACAAATACACGCCTCTTTCTGAGGCTTAGTCGGATGGTGACGTTTAAACGCTAATTTAAGGTTAATCACCGGTGGAGAGGTATGATAAATATTCTATTTATGCTTGAAGCAGGAATGGATTACGTAAAAACGCCAATAAAAAACGGGGCTCGAAAGCCCCGTTGGTATTTGGATCTTTTTTGCTAAAGCAGTGGTGTGCTTAAGCCCGCAGGAAGCGTGTTACTGCCTGGTCTGCCTGGGATGCCAGTGACAGAGCGGTGGTAGACAATGTCTGGCGTGTCTGCAAGGCCAGCATGTTTGCACCTTCCTCGTTGGAATCTGCCAGAACCAGAGCATCGGCACCTGTTTGCAGGGTGGTGATGCTGTCTTTTGTGAATTCCTGACGGATTTTCACGGTGTTCAGGTTAGAACCAAAAGTTGAAGATTGCTTGCGCAAGCTGGTAAGGGCGTTGGACAGATCATCCAGCTTGAGGTTGGCTTCATCAGCACCCAAAGAGCTTGCATCCGTGACAGAGAGGCCGGAGGATGTGAGGTCAACTGAACTGATTTTCAGCTCAGACTTGCCAGAGTCGCGTTTTTCGTTAAAGGCAACAGTGAGATCATTGCCGCCACCATTGATCAGGTTGACGCCGTTATAGCTGGAGTCAGCTGCCAATTCATCAATCTGGTCGAGGATTTCATTGAACTGGGAAACCAGTTCTTTGTTGTCCGCGTTAGATTTTGCTGCCTGATTGGTGATGGTCAATGTATCGCCATCGCTGTCAGCTGAACCATCGGCAAAAGTAACTGCAGTACCACCTGGATCGGTTACGCCACCGCCGCCAGCACCATCGTCACCATTGACGTTGGCATTGGTTGCAAAACCAAGCTTTGTTGCAACGGATGTTGCTGCACTTTGTGTGGTTGCATCAACAGCATCGGCATCAAATGCAACAAATTGCAGGGTTTTGTTACCGTTTGCCTTGATGTCCAAGCGGCCATCATCGGTGATGGAGGCTGTTGCCACACCAGATGAGTTGATGTCATCTACCAGATTTTTTACGGTGTAATCATCAGTACCGGCTTCGGCGCCATTGCCATCAAGGAAGCTTTTGCCGCTTGCGGTAAAGTGTGCCTGCAGGTCAAAGGTCTTGGTGTTGCCTTTGTCATCCGTCGAAGTGATGGTGATGTTGGAATCGTTGCCGCCACCTGGCTGAGCAAAGCCCAGAGCAGTCAGGGTCTGGTTTTCAACGCGCTCTTTTACGTTGCTGCCTGAAGAACCAGAGGTGTCGATTGATGCGTTACCCTGAATGTGGGTTGCGGTTGCCTGATTGTTGGCCTGCTGGGCCTGACGAACGGTAGATTGGGCAGATTCAACCAGCTTGGTAATCGCCTTGATGCCGTTATCAGCAGCTTCCAGAGTTTTGGTTGTGTTACCAATGCCGTCCAACAGGTTGCTTAGCTCATTTGCCCGTGTGCTGAGACCTTTGGAGGTGAAGAAATTGTTTGGATTGTCCAACGCAGAATTGACCTTTTTGCCCGTGGCCAATTTGTTCTGAGTTGCGGACATCATGTCTGCAGTTTTCTGCAGAGAGAGAAGATTCTGGCGTACGCCTGCGGATAGTGTAATATCTGACATTTCCCCAATAACCTTTCTGGTTTTGTACTCGTGACCGTCCTTGGTCTGTTGAGGAGAATGACTCGAGAATTAGAATCCTTAGTAAAATTATATAGTTAACAGATGTCAGGGTTAATGGAGGGTTAGCTGCAAAATTAAGGTGACGCTAACTATAAGCACATGCCATAGCCATGTCTTCTGAATGCCAAAGCAGGGCATACATTATATATAGGGTGCAAATTTAGTGATTTGGCCGCGCGTAATAGTTACCCTGATTTTCAAAATACATGCAAAATGAGAAATGAGGTTTACTTGCTGGTAACTGTGTTTGAGAGCGCGAATTTTTCTTGTTTAAATATTTCGTTCGAAATGGACGGTGTCGTCGTCCTTATCGCTTCGTTTGAGTGGCTGGTAGGCGCGTAAATTGAGTAATCCGTCAGCAGATTGGGGCTTGTGAGCAGGGTCCGCCATGGTGCTGGTCAATTCGCTTAAATCTTCTCCAGAGAGAAGTTGACGTTGCCTGCGACGATTTTGACGTCGTTCTTCTTGAGGATCATGCGAGGATTGTTCATCCGGGTCAGAGGAATCATATCCGGTGTTGCCATGAGTGAAGCGGATTTTTTGATCCTCTGCTGCGGTTTCTACCGCATCATCACTTAATGCCCCGTTGTTTGTCTTCTTTGCCGCCGATTTACCCTGGACTGAAGCTGGCGGCAGCATTTTTTGGACAGATAAATCCATGCTTAGCCTCAATGATTCAAGGTTACTGTAGCTGATTATAGCTTATTTTTTTGGTTTTGTCATTTCGAAATGGATAAATTAAAGTAAGGAATTATAAGTTATAAATGTAATACTTAAAATTATAATTATTATATATATTTGACTGTAATCGTTTTTGTATTTTCGTTTTTTTATTTGTTTCATTAAATCGAGTTTCAGTTTTCTTGGCAATGTTTGCTCTGGAACGAAGAGGGGTTTGTTGCAATTTGTTTTTCTGAAGTTTTTTATAGCCTGAAAAAAACGCCACTAGAGGCACGTAAATCCCCTAGCAGCGCGAATGGCCGGATTTCAATTATCTGATCAGGCTTTGTTGTCTTGCCGAAAAGTGCGCGACTAAGACGCTGTATCAATCGCAAGGCCGCGACTTTGAACCGGCGCGTTGGGAAGGGTGCCCGCCTGACTATAGGTGTTTGGCGTCGATGGCTTTTGCACCTGCTCGTTGACATTCTCAACCAACTCGGCGGCGACTTCGCGCGCGGTGGCCACAACAGCCAGATTGGTGCGCAGGGTGTTCTGGAACAGATAATGCCGACGCTGGAGTTCTTCTGAGGCCTGCGGGGTTAGCTCTCTAACCGTTGCCGCATTGTTTATGATGGTTTTTTGTAGCAGCATATATTGGATGGCAAGCTGGTTTTTTGCATCTACCAGCTGGGTTGCCTCTTCCAGCTTTCCTTCGCGTAGGAGGCTGCATTCTTCCTCTAAAATGCTATCAAGAGCATCCATAATGCGCTCGATTGCCCCAACGATGCGATTGATGTCATCCGCGTCTTCGATGGGGGCCTTGGCCAGAGTTGCAGCTTGGGTTACAGGGTTCTGGATTGGGTTTTGTGTATTGCTCATTGTTATTTCTCGATTTCCTGCAAGCCAATCAATTCGCGCATGATATTGTCTGCAATACCAATGCCGCCGGATTTGGTGATGGCGTCGGCATAGGTCTCGGTCATCAGGCCGCGATAGGTTTCTTCTGCATAGCCGCCATTGAAAATGTCGTCTTCCCCACCGATGCCTTCAAACATGGAAGAGAGCATCTGGTTGATGAAAATGCCTTCAAACTGTTCGGCCACTTGGCGGGCCTGTTCCTTGGGGCTTTGTGCTGTTTGGGGCTGGCCAAGATTGAGGGAGTAGGGGGCTGCATTCATGATTGACATCACATCACCTCGATTTCTGCCTGAAGGGCACCAGCGGCCTTAATGGCTTGCAGGATGGAGATCATGTCACGTGGCCCCACACCCAAGGCGTTAAGTCCGCCAACCAACTCTCGCAAGGGAACAGATCCTTCTAGAAGGGCCAGTTTTTTGTCTGAATCGGTAGAGACATCGACATTTGACCGCGGCACAGTGGTTGTCTGCCCGTTGGCAAGAGGATTAGGTTGTGAGACTTGAGGGGTTTCGCTGACTGTGATCGTCAGGTTGCCTTGCGCAATGGCAACGGTGCTTACACGCACATCCTGTCCCATTACGATAATTCCGGTTGTCTCGTCGATAACGATTTTTGCTGGCAGGTCCGGTTCGATGGTTAGCTGTTCGATATCGGTGAGCAGGTCCACGATGTTACCGTTAAAATTGACAGGTAGAGTGAGGCGCACACCGGTTGGGTTCAAAGGCTCGGCGACCGGCTCGCCAATCAGGTCATTGATGGACTGCGCCATACGGCGGGCTGTTGTCAGGTCCGGGTTGCGCAAAGACAGGCGCATGGTGGACATGCTGGCCAGCTGGAAGGGTAGTTCGCGCTCCACCAGCGCGCCATTTGCAATGCGCCCGGAGGTTGGAACCCCTTGTACGATTTTTGCGGCTTCCCCTTCCGCTGCAAAGCCGCCAATGGCGATGGGGCCTTGCGCAATGGCATAGGCTTCACCGTCGGCCCCCATCAGGGGGGTAACCAGCAATGTGCCGCCCTGCAGGCTTTTGGCGTCACCCAAAGCGCTGATATTGACATCAATGCGGGAGCCTTGAACGGAGAAGGCTGGCAAGTCAGCTGTGACCATGACGGCTGCGACATTCTTGGTGTTCAGCGTGGCGCCGGAGATATTCACGCCCATGCGCTCGAGCATTGCTTGCAAGCTTTGCTTGGTGAAAGGGGCGCTGCCCAGACTGTCCCCTGTGCCATTGAGGCCGACCACAAGGCCATAACCGATAAGCTGGTTGTCGCGGATGCCTTCAAAATTGGCAATGTCTTTGATGCGGGATGCAGAGTGAGCCGGTTGGGCGGCAAAACCTAACATCTGCATTGCAATGATGATTGCGACTATCAAAGACAGGGTGCGAAGAACCATAATCCGTTAACCTTTGTAAACAACGCCCACTTGCGGGCGTACCTGTTTTGAAATTAGCAATAATTGTGCCAACTCAGATTTTTGGCTATGAAACTTTTTATTCCTTGAAATTTCTTGGTTTTTTGACTTGTGGCGATGATGAGTGGATTGCGTTTTTTGCCGCAGGGTGCAGATTTTGCCCAGTGCGTTAACGGCCTGTTAACCGAATGGGTTAATCTTTTCCTTAACGGACTGGATCTGGTTGGGGAACACAGATCAAGATGTGGTTGGGTTCGAAATAGGATAGTTGGATCAATGCGAATTAATGGGCCGAAAAGCACTGCTGGTGTCACGGGTAAGGGAGCTGCCAAGCGGAGCTCTGGAAATGGTGCTGCCTTCTCACTCCCCGGTGAAACAAGCTCAGCCGCTTCTGCTTCGGCCACTAATCAAACCAGCGCAGTGCAGAATGTGGGTGCCTTGCTTGCCCTGCAATCAGTTGATGATGCCTTGTCCGGCCGCAAGCGTAAGGCTGTGCGGCGCGGTAACAAGATGCTCGATCTTCTTGAGTCCATTCGGCTTGGTCTGTTGTCTGGCCAGATGCCAAGCCATATTCTAGAACAATTGCAACGCTTGTCAGATCAGGTTGAAGAGAGTGGCGATGAACGAATCGACGCTGTACTTGCCGAGATTGAGCTGCGAACACAGGTAGAAATGGCAAAGCTGGAAGATCTGAGGATGCGTAAAGCTCTTTGATGGTAGAAGAATTTGCGTAAAAATACGTAAAATTTACTATTTTTACTGTTTGAAAGAGGCTTTTTTGACGGGATTGGTTGTTTGTGAGAGCTGCTCACTCTATATAACTTGCGTCTTTTAAGAAAAATAGGGGTAACCCATGTCTGTCGAGATCGATGATACCTATCGTCCCTCGGAAGGTGAACCCTTCATGAACGAACGGCATGTCGAGTATTTCCGCCGCAAACTCCACCAGTGGCGGGATGATATTTTGCGCGAAAGTCGTGAGACATTGCAACACCTTCAGAACGAAAATACCAACCATCCAGATTTGGTCGATCGTGCATCGTCAGAGACGGATAGGGCAATCGAATTGCGTGCGCGGGACCGCCAGCGCAAGCTTATTTCCAAAATTGATGCTGCATTAAAACGCATTGAGGATGGCTCTTACGGCTATTGTGAAGATACCGGTGAGCCTATTTCGCTCAAGCGGCTTGATGCTCGTCCGACTGCCACTTTGTCCATTGAGGCGCAAGAGCGGCATGAGCGGCGTGAGAAAGTCTATCGTGACGATTGATCGGTGATTGTCTGATCCCCTGATCAGCTATCCTTTCTCAATTGCAAAGACATAAATAAGGGCGCAGATCCGGGAGCTGGTTCTGCGCCCTTATTTTTTGCGCTGTGATCTGATTTGGGAGCAATCACAGCGCACTGATGGACCAACTGGGGAGCATGGTCCATGCGGCAGGCAAAGGGGGAGCATGCGCTGCCGCGAAGGCTGGAAATGGTGCCAGCCGAAAGGGGAGCCTGAGGGCAATTTCTAGCGGCCCTCGGAAAGCTAAGTGGATGTCGGATTGGTTCGGGTTCCGGGGCTATTTGCCTTGAGCCGCCGGATACAGGGCTTGCGCCCTATATCCGGTTGTCCAATCCGCGTGATGGATGGATTAGAATGGCAGGATTACATCAAGCACCTGTTGACCATAGCGGGGTTGCTGAACATCTGTGATCTGGCCTCTGCCACCATAAGCGATGCGTGCTTCGGCAATTTTCTCAGACTGGATGGTGTTGTTAGAGGAGATGTCGGCAGGGCGGACGATGCCTGCGACCAGAAGTTCGCGCACCTCGAAATTCACGCGCACTTCCTGCCGGCCTTCAATGACCAGATTGCCATTGGGCAGGACTTGCAGAACCACTGCTGCGACCGTCGTGGTGATGGTTTCGGAGCGATCTACCTCGCCGCTGCCTTCTGATGAACTGTCAGATGTGGCCTTGGCGATCGTGGAGGGGTCCGTATTGCCAGTGAACTCGCTTGGGAGTACATGGTTCCACATGCGTTGGCCAAAGCTGCCACCCAATCCCATATTGTCGGAATTGGCGCGGTTGCGTTTGGTGGTATTGCCGATTTTGGCTTTGTCGGTGATTTTGACATGTACTGTCAGGATGTCGCCGATCTGATGGGCGCGCTGATCTTTGAAAAAGGCGCGCGAGCCGGTCTGCCATAGGGAGTTTGGACTATAGCTTGCCTTGTTTGACTGGGTTGGCATTGGCATCTGAACCGGGCGATATCCCTTTTGGGCTTTCGGGTTTTCAATTGCAGACAGGGCTGGCTGTTTGCCGATATTCTTGAGCCGATCTCCTGCACCGCATGCGGAAAGAGTGGCTGCAGCAAGGCAGAGAAGAAGGGTTTTTGTGAGCTTTTTCATTGGGTTTGTCCCTTCACGGCAGCAATGGTCATTGGCGTTTCGCCGACCTGCACAAGGCCTGCATCTTTTACCCGTGCCCGGATGATCCGGTTTGTTTGTAAATTCTGAATGGCAATCACATCGCCTTTGGCGCCTGCGGTCATCGCGGTGCCGCGCATGGTCAGAGTCAAATTGCCTGATTTGAACAGGATGGTGACAATGTCGGATCGATTGATGATCTCTGGCACCTTGAACATGGAGTTGCTGGCAATGGCACCTTGACGAATGTTTTGTCGTGCCGCCTTACCGATTAAATTGGAGATTTGCATGCGATCAATGCCGCGGGTGCGTTGGCGAGGCATGGGAGACAGGATGATGTCTCCCTCCATGATCAGGTCACCACGCAGGATGTTTCGGGTCGCGATGGGAACCATCACTGTCTCGGTTGCCTGACCGCTAATGCGGATGGGCGACAGATCATTGCGGCCACCAATCAGGATATTGGCAGAAAAGCGCCCCGATGACCGATCAAACCGCAAAGCACGGATATGAAAGCTTTGCAGCGCATCAAGTGAGGCATGCTGATCGGGGACATTTTGATTGAGTGAGAGTTCGACATCGCCTGCAGAGGATACAAACCCTTTTTGCTTCATGCGGGCAAGCAATCCATCTGTAATGTCGTGTTCAGTCACCAATTGGGAGGCGTGGCGCACTCGGACCATGGTCACATTGTTGCGGTCAACCTCGTTTAAACCCGCATCGCGCGCGGCCAGCAGCACTCGCTCAGCACGGATGACGCCACTTTGTCCGATAGAGGGTGCGCGAAAGACAGCGCGGCTGCCTTGAGGCCCTGCATCTTCGAATAGATCACTGAGTGTTACCAAGCTGCCTGTTACTTCGATGTTTGCGCGCATTTTGGGCATGGCAAGGGCTGTTGTCACACCAAGGCTGAGGGACAGGGCCGCAAAGGCAAGGCGATTAAGCCATTTTGTTGTGCCGAGCTGGACATTTGTCTTGCGGCGTTTGATTAGTATGTCAATCATCATCCGCTCCCATTATCTCAGGTTCGAGGTTGCAGAGAGCATTTCATCCGCTGCCTTAATAACGCGACTATTCATTTCATAGGCGCGCTGGGCGGCAATCAGATCTGAAATTTCTGCAACAGAATTCACGTTGGCCATCTCCAAGTGGCCCTGCAAAATAGTCCCGTAACTTGGCGTACCGGGCGTGGCGACCTGAGCGGCTCCGCTTGCTCCGGTTTCAAGAAACAAGTTGTCTCCGATGGCTTCGAGGCCTGCCTTGTTGACGAACCGGGCCAATGTAAGCTGCCCCAGAGTGGTCTGGGTGGTGGAATTGCCAACCTGAACCTGAATTTCCCCTTCCTGGTTGATGGAGATATTCTTGGAATTCTGCGGGAAGGTTATGCCCGGAACGACCTCGTAGCCATCGACGGTCACCAACTGACCGTTGGCATTGATCTCAAAAGAGCCATCGCGGGTGTAAGCAGTTCGTCCGTCCGGGGTGGTGATCTGAAAGAAGCCTTCGCCGCGAATGGCGACGTCAAGCTGCTTGCCGGTATTTTCGACCGAGCCTTGGGACATGATGCGGGCGGTGGCTGCAAGACGTACGCCCGAGCCGATCTGGATGCCCACTGGAACCGCCGTGCCGGATGCAGATGTTGCAGAGCCAGAGCGGCGCAGATCCTGATAGAGCAGGTCCTGAAACTCGGCGCGCTGGCGTTTGAAGCCGGTGGTGCGCATGTTGGCCACGTTGTTGGAAATAACTTCAACATTATGTTCCTGCGCCAGCATGCCGGTGGAAGCGATATATAGAGCTCTCATGATTAAAATCCTTCCTGCGGCGCTATGCGCTCAAGCGACCAAGTTTGTCGATGGCGTTTTCGCGAAGATCCTGAATGCTTTTCTGGGAGTTGGCCAAAGAGGTGTAGGCGCGGGTGACGGCGATCATGCGGGAGATTTCTTTCACGCCCTTCACGTTGGAGCTTTCAACCCGGCCAGACAGAATGTTGGGCACTTCTACCACCTGCGGGTTGGCGTGTTTGAACAGGGAGAAACCTTCCTTGACCATGGCATCCTGATTGGCAAAGGTTACGACCCGTACGCGGCCGATTTCGCCCCGTTCCGTGCTGATGGTGCCGTCGCGTGCGATGTCGATATTGCTGTCCTCGGTGGTGAAGACGATCGGACCGTCCTGCCCCAGAACCGCATAACCTTCCGTTGTCACCAACTCGCCTTGGGAATTGATGTCAAACTCACCATTGCGGGTATAGCGCTCGCCGTCGGGTGCTTGAATGGCAAACCATGAGCTGTCGTCATTGAAGGCCATATTGACCGGATTGCCAGTCTCACGAATGGTGCCGGGCGCAAATTGATGCGTGATCCGGTTGTCGATGACATATGAGATCTTTTTGTCGGATGAGCGAAAATCATTCATGCGCGCTGTTGGCATGATATATTCTTCAAACAGAAGATTGTCGCTCTTGTAGCCTGCAGTATTGATGTTTGCGAGATTGTTCGCAATCACATCCATCTTGCGGCGCAGAACCATTTGCCTTGATAGGCCGATGAGTTGTGAATTCTCCATAAGCGTTAACCACTTTGCTCCCAATGATCCGCGCCGGTGCTCCCCAGCGTGACGCGTTGAGTATTTGTTAAGCATAAAGCGTGCCAACTTAAATTGTCTTTATATTTCAATGGTTGAGTGGAGAGGGTGTCGGCAAAATAGGAAGAAAAGGCAGGGCGAAATTGCCCTGTAGGAAAAAAATGCCGAGTTCCTGTGGGAGGTTGCTGGAAAGGTTTTGTTAACCTTTTGTGAGGTATTTATTAAGAGTGATTAACCATAATTTACGATTCGTAAAACTGCGGAATATGAATGGCTGAAGAAGCTGAAAATGTAGACGGTGAGGGTGCCGAGGAAGAGGGCCGGGGTGGCGGCAAGAAGAAGCTGATCATCATTATTGCTCTGGCTTTGGTGGTGCTGCTAGGTGGCGGTGCTGCGGCTTATTTCCTGTTTTTCAATGAACCGGCTGCCGAGGTGGTCGAGCCAGAAAATGACCCTGATGCCGAGCCCGAAGCCAAGGCCTATTTTCTTGATCTGCCCGAGATGACGGTGAACCTCAATTCCAAGAATCGCCGTGCGCAATATCTTCGCGTCAAAATAGCGCTTGAGCTGGTCAGTGAAGAACAGGCGGCAAAGATCGAGCCGTTTCTGCCGCGGGTTCTGGATGCGTTTCAGGTTTATTTGCGCGAATTGCGTACATCCGATCTGGAAGGGTCTGCAGGCCTTTTCCGTTTGAAGCGGGAATTGCAAAAGCGAATTAATGATGCGGTTTATCCGGTCAAAGTGAACGATATTCTGTTTAAAGAAATCTTGATCCAGTAGGGCGAGAGATGGCTGACGAAGAAGAAGGCGTAGATCTGATGGCGGACTGGGGCGCTGCTCTTGAAGAGCAGGGTGCCGGTAATGCCGACGAAATGGCAGCCCAATGGGCTGCCATGATTGATGAGCCTACGGAAGGGGAAGGGGATTCCTCTCGTGGCGCAGATCGCGTGCTTAATCAGGAAGAGATTGATAATCTTCTGGGCTTCAGTCTGGATGACGGATTTGCTGGCGAGCGCTCAGGTGTGCGCGCCCTGATCGATTCCGCTATCGTTTCCTATGAACGTCTGCCGATGCTGGAGATCGTCTTTGATCGTCTTGTGCGGATGACGACCACCAGTTTGCGCAATTTTACGTCTGATAATGTTGAGGTGTCGCTCGATTCTATCGCTTCTGTTCGCTTCGGTGATTATCTCAATTCTATTCCACTTCCGGCTATTTTGACGGTGTTTAAGGCGGAAGAGTGGGACAATCTGGGTCTGATCACTGTCGATTCCAGCCTGATTTATTCCATCATTGATGTGCTTTTGGGTGGCGGTCGCGGTACATCTGCTATTCGTGTGGAAGGTCGCCCCTATACTACCATTGAGCTTAATCTGGTGCGCCAGATGATCGAGATCGTGCTGGAAGATGCAGAGGCTGCTTTTGCGCCACTGTCTCCGGTTAATTTTTCGCTGGAGCGTCTTGAGACCAATCCTCGTTTTGCTGCTATCTCACGTCCTGCCAATGCTGCCATTTTGGTGGAACTGCGCATTGATATGGAAGATCGAGGCGGCAAGATCGAGATCATGCTGCCCTATGCCACAATCGAACCCATTCGCGATTTGCTTTTGCAAATGTTTATGGGGGAGAAGTTTGGTCGGGACCCCATTTGGGAGGGGCATTTGGCGACAGAGGTTTTCATGTCAGATGTGGAACTGGATGCCGTTCTGTTCGACAAGGAAATGTCTCTAAATGATGTTATGAAACTGGATGTGGGTCAGACACTTATGCTTGATTCTGGACCCGAAGATCCGGTGAAAATTCAATGTGGCGACGTGCTTTTGACAAAAGGGATCATGGGGCGTCACGGTGAAAATATTTCGGTTCAGGTAACCAATGAATTGGCCAAACCAAAAATGACAATGGCCGCATTTGAAAAAGCTGTTGAAGGCGGATCTGGGAAGGGTGAGTAAATGTCTGTTGGTTTGATGATTGAGCTGCTGGTTGCTTTTCTGCTTGTCCTGACAATCGGATATTGCGTGACATTGAACCGTCGCCTGAAACGCCTGCGCAATGATGAAGAAGCCTTGCGTGCCACCATTGCTGAATTGATCACCGCAACAGAAATTGCTGAGCGGGCTATTCTGGGCCTTAAGGCAACAGCTGGTGAAGCGGATAAGACGCTTGCTCATCGGCTGATGGAAGCTGAGCGCCTGTCTTCTGAGTTGCAATATTACGTCACCCAAGGCGATGGGGTTGTTGGGCGCCTTGTTCAGATCTCAGATGCTGTTCGCGGGGCAGGGCCAGCACCTTCGCATTCTTCCCATGCGGCCCAACCTGCACGCGGGCGCGGCCTTGATTATTATCCTGCAAGTCATGCTCCGGTGCATGAGCCTGCTGTTGCTCCTGCCGTTTCTGCTCCTGCTCGTGAAGCTGTGGCGGGGAATGGTCACGCCTCAGTGCCTCGTCGCGATTATGAAATGCCTGTAGAGGCTCCTGTCGTAGAAGCTGTTAGCGCGCCGCGGCGTCTTAAAGATGTTGCGGCTGCCACCTCTGAGCAACTTATGGCAATTAGGCAAAGAAGAGGTGTAGCTGCATGACCTATGTTCGTTTGTTGCCAGTTCTTTTGATTGCGGCGATTGGGCTTTTTTTGATTAAGGCCGTACATATTGTCGCCAATTACGGGGATGTGTTGTCCTCCTCTGGTCCTGCGGTTGCACAGGAAGCTGCACCAAAGCCTGAGGCGGCAAAAGCTGATGGCAAAGCTGATGGCAAAACAGAAGGCGACGGCACACAAAACTCTGATGCGGATGCCAAGGATGGTGCTGCTGGCAAAGGTGAGCAAGAGCCTCCTGCGCTTGTTGAGGGGATGAAAGTTGACCCTAGTGTCAGTTCTCGCTCCGAACTTGCCATTTTGGAGCGTTTGGCGCGACGCCGGGATGAATTGGCCCAGCGAGAAAAAGAGCTGGAGATGCGGGATGCCCTATTGCAAGCGGCAGAAAAGCGTCTTGAAGAACGGGTGAATGAACTGAAAGAGCTTGAAAACTCCATTCGTCTTGCAACCCGTAAACGCGATGAACAACAGCAAGAGGATTTGGGAAAGCTGGTTGCCATGTATAGCAGCATGAAGGCGAAGCAAGCGGCAAAAATCTTTGAAGTCCTTGAAAAAGATGTTCTTTTGGACATTGTGAAAATTATGAAACCGCGCAAGGTTGCGGCGATTTTGGGGCAGATGAATGCCGCGTCTGCCAGTGCTCTTAGTCTTGCTTTGGCACGAGGCAAAAGCTTGGAAGACGAAGTGAAGATGTCTGAGATGCAAAATTTGCCAAAGATTGGAAATTAGAACTGACGGTAAAGGGCTTTAAAGCTTTTCGCGATAAGATCGTCTCTGAAGAGCGACAGGTCAGGCGGCCTGGAATTGGTGCGCTGGAGATGGATTGAATGTTTCGAATGGATCAGACCACTTTTCTGACATCCGCCCAATCCTTGCTGAAGAAGCTGGGATTGCGTGGGGAGACCTTGCGTATTGCGCTGGCTATCGTGCTGGTTTCACTGGTCCTTTTGCCTTCTTCTGTTGCTCTCGCTCAGCAAGGTGATGTGAGTGAACTTACCATTACGCCCAGCAAGGAGCAGGGCTTTGGTCGTATCATTCTCTCGGTTGAAGGGCGTAACCTGCTGCCGGGCTATTCAATCAAGCAAGATAATTCCATTTTTGTGGTTCGCTTTGATGAGCGCTTGGCGTCTGATAGTATTGCCGCCTTGCCACGCACATTGCCGGACTATGTGTCAATTGCACGCCTTGACCCGGATGGGCAGGGCATTCGGATTGCGTTTAAGGAAAATATTCGCGTCAATACCATGGAGGCTGGGGAGAAGCTGTTTGTTGATCTCTTGCCCAAGGAGTGGACGGGGTTGCCGCCTTCTTTGCCAGCGGATGTTGTCGCCGAGCTTGCCAAACGGGCAGAGGAGGCTTTGCGCTTAGCCCGCTCGCTTGAGCAGGCTGAGTCTGCCTCCCGCATTCAGCCAGAGCTTGATATTCGTATTGGTGATCACCCAACTTTTTCCCGCATTGTCTTTGGTTGGAATATTCCTTTTGATTCCACTTTCGAGCGCCGCGGGGATGAAGTTAGCCTGTTTTTCAATCATAAGACTGATGTTGATTTGTCCAAGGTTCGAGCGTCTTTGCCTGCTTTGATCCGGGATATGCGCCTCGTTCGAGAAGATGAGAAGTCGCGCTTTGTGCTGAATGTGGCATCAGGAGCGGATGTTCGTGCCTTTCGTGAAGGCAATACCTATATCGTCGATGTTACTGGTGATAAGAAGCTGTTTGATACAGCAAGCTCAGAAGAATATATCACCCGCGCTGTCTCCAAAGAGGGAGATACGGGCATTCTCGTTGCCAAGGGGGCGCAAAGGGAAGACGAGAGAGCCAGACTTGAAGGCAAAAAGATTGCTGAAAGCGATCGTGCCTCCAATCTTGTGTTGGGGCCGGATCAAAGCGGCAATCCGGGCACCAATACCCTGTTTTTGCCTGATCAAAAACAGCCGGTTAGTCCCAATCCCCAGCAACCGGTCTCGCAGCCGGTTTCTCCACTCGTGGTTCCGCCAGCAAGCCTGACGGTGGGGGAGAAGGATGTTGCAGCCCATCAGGAGCAAAAGGAGCGGCAGGCAACTCAACCAGCGCAACCCGCACCGTCGAGCCAAACGAGCCAGCCAGGGCAGGCTGCTCAAGTCTCCATTCCGTCTCAGACTGTTGGAGGGAATGCGGAGCGGATGAAGGGACCTGGGCCTGATTTGTCTTCCCAAACCTTGCGGGTAGAGACCAAGACGTTCGGGCGCTCTGTCCGCCTCTACTTCCCCTTTATCAAGCCAACAGCTGCCGCCGTTTTTAAAAAGAACGGCGTTCTGTGGGCTGTGTTTGATACCTTGCTTGAGCTGGATGTTTCCAGTGTTCAGGGGCAGCTTAACACGATTGCAGATGATGTAGAGGTTTGGCGGTCGGGCGATACAGCTATCTTGCGTATACCTTTGAAGAATCCACGCTTAACGACCTTCTCGACCCAAGGTTATGGCTGGCTTTTGACTATTGGGGATTTGGTGGTGGAACCCACCAAGCCGCTGACTATGGCACGAACCGAAATTAGCGGCGGGCGTGCTGCCATGCGCGTGCATTTTGAAGATACTGGCTCTATCATGCGATTGCGTGATCCAAGTACGGGCGAGAATTTGCATGTGGTCACTGGTTATGGTCCAGCGCGAGGATTTGTAAAAACACAGCATCTGGTTGATTTTTCCACGCTCATTTCCGCTCATGGGGTCGCGCTGACTGAGCATGTTGATGATTTGCAGGTGCTGAGAGATGAAAATTACATCTATATCAGCTCCAATAGTGGTCTGACTCTTTCGACAACGGGTAATCGGCGTGCAGATGTGTCCAGTCTGATTAGTGATGACAAGAATGGGCGTGAGACATTTCTTGATCTGAAAAGCCTGATTGCTAAAACACCGGTTCAATTGGCTCGCCAGCGGCAGGATCTGGAGCGCAAATTGACCAAGTTTGATGACCTGATGGCCATTCAAACCGAACTTGCCCTTTCCAAGCTGCTCGTGGCCAATGGTTATGCATTTGAAGCTTTGGGGCATTTGCAAATTATTGAGAAATCTGCTCCGGAATTTGCTCGTGGTCGCGGATTTCGCACGCTTTTCTCTGCTGCCGAATTGATGGCCGGGCGGGCTGATGAGGCTTTCCGCCGCCTTAATCATCCTGAATTTGAAACTGATCCTGATGCCTCCGTCTGGCGGGGGCTGGCAGCTGCGCGCTCGGGGCGTTGGCGCGAGGCAAAGGATGCATTGGATACTGCCCAGTCTGTGGTTGCGGATTATAGTGATAAAGTGCAGCAAATGATGCTGCTCGATAATGTGGAGCTGGCTATTCTCGATCAACAATATAGTCAGGCGACTGCGGATTTGGCTGAAGTCAATCCGGCGTTTCTCGATCAAGAGGGGATTGCGCGTTATAATTTGCTGCGCGGGAGAATAGCCGTTGCGCGCAATCGCCCAAAAGAGGCGTTTGAGGCTTTTGAGGCAGCGCAGGAAACCCAGTTCTTACCTATCGCCAATGCGGCTCGTCTTCAGGATGTTCGCCTTAAACAGCAGGAACAGGTGATTGATACCGATGCTGCTATTGAAGAACTGGCAGGCCTTACAACGATCTGGCGTGGTGATGATATTGAACTGCAAGCCTTGCGTACGCTTGCTCATCTTTATGTCGACAAGAACGAATATCGCAGCGCTTTTGAAACGGCGAAAGCTGCAGCCAGCTCTAATGCAAATTCTGACACATCGCGCCTGCTGCAAGAAGAGATGAATGGTGTCTTCTCCTCGCTCTTTCTTGACGGCAAGGCCAATGATTTGCCTGCTATCAAGGCTTTGTCGCTCTATTATGATTTTCGTGAGATGACCCCGGTTGGGCGACGTGGTGATGAGATGGTCCGCCGCCTTGCGGATAAGCTTGTAGAGGTGGACTTGCTTGATAGGGCTGCGGAGCTTTTAAGCCATCAAGTGGAGAACCGCCTGAAGGGAGCTGCGCGCTCACAAATCGCGGCTGACTTGGCAGTGGTTTATTTGCTGGATAGCAAGCCCAATCTTGCATTGGATACGCTTCGCCGGACACGGCAGTCCCAATTGCCGCGCTCCCTTGAGCGGCAAAGACGTTTGGTTGAAGCCAAGGCTTTGGCCGATTTGAACAAGGCCACTTTGGCTCTTGATCTTCTCAAGCCGCTGGATGGCCTCGATGTGGATTTACTGCGGGCTGATATTTTGTGGCGTGCCAAGCGCTGGCAGGAAACGGGCGAGCAAATCGAGCAGATGTTGGGCGATCTATGGATGGGGAGCCGCACGCTGGATGAGGATGAGCAAACCAACGTTTTACGTGCGGCTGTTTCCTATTCTTTGGCAGATGATCGCTTGGGGCTTGATCGGCTACGGAAAAAATTCTCTGCAAAGATGGCGCAAACTTCTGTCTCTGGCGCTTTTGATGTTGTCTCGTTGCCAATCGAGCGGGGGGGGAATCAATTCAAGGCCATTGCTCAGAAGATTGCCGGTATTGATAGTATGGAGAAGTTCCTGGATGAATATCGTCAGCGCTATTTAAGTAGCGGCAGTGATGACAAGGCTGGTGAGGGGGGCGCACAGCCAGCCAGTAGTGACCCTGCGGAGAATGGTGATGGGGCCAATAATGGCCCGAATAATGCCTGATATCATTTGGCGAGATATTTGCGCATGAGCACAAATTATTGGCCCGGATAAAGATCCGGGCCTTTTGTTTATCTGATAGTGCTGCGCTTTCTTTAGGTGCCCAGAAAGCTTTTTACGAGCGAACCGGTAATCAGGTTCCACCCATCGACAAGCACAAAGAAAATAAGCTTGAAGGGCAGGGAAATCACCACTGGCGGCAGCATCATCATACCCATCGACATCAGGATCGAGGCAACAACCAAATCAATGATGATGAAGGGCAGGAAGATCAAAAATCCGATTTCGAAGGCGCGGCGCAACTCACTGATCATGAAGGCAGGGACCAGAACCCGAAGGCTTACCTCTTCCGGTGTGGCCGGGGCTTCGGTGTTGGCCATATCAAGGAATAGCGCCAGATCTTTTTCTCTTACATGTTGGCGCATGAAAGCGTGAAAGGGTCTGCTGGCCCGATCAAAAGCTTCTGGCGCTTCGATGGAGCCTGCAACAAGGGGCTCGACGCCTGCTTCATAGGCGGCTTCGAAGGTGGGCGCCATAATGAAGGCGGTCAGAAACAATGCCAGACTGATCATCACCGTATTGGGGGGAGCTGTCTGCAAGCCGATCGCTGAGCGCAGCAGGGAAAGCACCACCACAATTCGGGTAAAGGACGTGACCATAATCAGGATGGACGGGGCTAGGGATAGCACCGTGATCAGCGCCACGAGCTGAATGGAGCGCTCGGTAACCGTTATATCATCACCCAGCCCGATTGAAATTTGCTGAGCGCTGGCAATGGCTGAAAGGCCAAACCAAAAGCCAAGGCTGACCAAAGCTGCGAGAAGGGTCCGCGCAATCCATCCGGCGGTCTTCGATTTTTGAAGGCAGCCATTTGATGATGGGTCGCGTTGGCTGTCTTGTGCGGGGGCGGAGAGAATGAGGGTCATTTCTTGCTATCGCTGGACATCTCATCAAGGAGACGGGTGATTTCGTCTTGATAGTCGGATGGATTGGCAGGGCCAGTGTCGGCTTGTGCTTGCTCTGGCTTGCTCTTTTTCGGGTCTGGCTTGGCTTCCTTGGAACCTGCGGCAGATTTGCCATTCATTGGTTCATTTTGCGGCGCTGGTGCTTGTTGGGGTTGGGCTAAGCCGGGCATTTGGTCTGAGGCTGGTACTGACGGAGTGGGAGCTGACTGGGCCGGTGCACCCGCTGCATCTGCTGCTACTTTGGTGGGGCCTGCTTCTGGGGAAGGGGCCTCTGATGCGAGTGGTTTGGGTTTTGGTCGCCAAAAGGCAGGGATTTCTGCGCGTTTGTCCTGAGCAAGGTCAGGGTTGGACACAGTTTTGTCGCCCGCGCCGGATTGCTCTTCTTTCGGCGCCTCTGTTTTCGGTCTTTCAGTTTGTGGAGCGAGGGGCTCTTGGGGCTTGGAAGGCACCTTTGCAGCTTCCCTTGCCTTCCTTTCATTTTGTGTGCGAGAGGAGCCGCTCAGGGCAGCAATTGCGGCAGTGACCGGGGCTGTTAGACCTGGTTTCTTCTCTGCCTCTGTCTGCGCACCTTCAGATTTGTGACCATTGTCAGCTTTTGGGGAGGCTTGCTCTTTTGATGCTGGTGCCTCTTTCGCAGGATTTGCGGATGGAGCTTTGGCTTGTTCTTCGCGCACTCCAGAAGGACCAGAGGGCGGTGATTGCGGCTGAGGTGTTTTGGGCTGGGCCGCCTTTTGTCTGTCACCTTGTTGCGGGGTGACCGGTTGCGGCGTTTGCCTTGCCTGATGGGCTTGGGCTGAATGTGCGGCTTGCGCGCTTGATTGCTGTGTTCCCTGAGGAACTGCAGGCCTCTGGGCTTGATTTTGAGTTTGCCCCTGAACTTGTTGTGCCGCTAGCGCAGGCTGGGGTTGGGCCGGCTGGGGTTTTGCAGGGATCGCATGCTCTAGAAGCAGGTCATTTTCCCCGCCGATCAGCACCAGATGTTCAACATGATCGCGCCGGACCAGCACTAGCCTGCGGCGATGATCAACCGCGACAGCCTCGCTGACCGACAGGCGGGCATCTTCGCCGAGGCGGCCAATTCTGGAGGAGACCAGATTCACCTTTTTCAGTATCCAGGCAATCAGGACGATGAGGAATAGAACCGCGCCCAGAGCCAATAAAAACTGCACCAGCAATTCGCTATCACCACTTAACATCTGTCTCTCTTCTCGTCTTTCTTATTGCCCCGATGGATGACGATTGCGCATTGAATAAAGCGTGCAGATCTTCCGCAAGTCAGCATAAAGTTTTGCTGCGAAAGTGAATGCATGCCTTTAACAGGTCTATGCGCGAATCTCTCCTTGCAGGGCATTGTAACCGCTTGAGCGAAAATTGCGCCCTTTATGCTGCATTTTGCAAGAGTGGTGCTGGATATCGCAGGTAAGGTGAGCCAAATTATGTCTATTTAACAAAATATTAAGGCAAATTAATAACTCGTTAACCATTTGCTAGGCAAAATTTACCCTGTAAGGAATTTCCTGCCCAATTGAGTCTTTTCTCATCGGGGCAAAAAAGGAGTATGATTTTGGCAACTGGCGATCTTAATTTGTTTGCGATGCTGCGGTCCAAGATGCATTGGCATCAGACCCGTCAGCGTGTGCTGGCAGAAAATGTTGCCAATGCGGATACGCCTAGTTACCGCGCCAAAGATCTTGCCGATTTTTCCTTTAAACGAAATTTGAAGATGGCCTCCTCTTCGGGCCTTTCCACTGCCATGACCCATAGCAATCATTTGCAAGGCAAAAGCTCTGTTGTGCGGGATGCTTTCGGAGCCAAGAAGGTGGATGGATTTGAGATTACCCCAGAGGGTAATGCGGTGGTTCTGGAAGAGCAGATGATGAAAGTCACCGCAAACCAAATGGATTTTCAGGCAGCTTCTACCCTTTACTCAAAAGGTATGGGGCTTATCAAAACGGCCATTCGCCGCCGCTAATAGCTGAGCTTTCACCACGGGTGAAAGAATAGGATGTCACTATGGATTTTTTGAAATCAATGATGATCGCAGCGTCCGGCTTGAGAGCCCAGACAGGGCGTATGCGAATTGTGTCAGAGAATATCGCCAATGCAGATTCGACCTCCCTTAAACCGGGTGGCGACCCCTACCGGCGGCAGATCCCGTCCTTCAAGTCCAAATTCAACCGCGAACTGGAAGCCAAGACGGTTGAATTGGGACGGATCCTGCCGGACAAATCCGACTTCAGAACCCGTTACGAGCCGGGGCATCCAGCGGCCGATGCCAATGGCTATGTGAAGCTTCCCAATGTGAACTCCTTGGTGGAAGTAACGGATCTGAAGGAAGCCCAACGAAGCTATCAGGCCAATCTGAATGTGATCACCGCAACTCGCTCGATGATCACGAAGACGCTGGATATTCTCAAGGTTTGATCCTCGCTTCTACCTCACTTCACGCTCGCCCTTCTAAGGGCGGCCCAAGACCCAAAGCTCAACAATCTGATTGGTATATGTGATGTCTATTACAAATCTGAGCGCCTCAAACGCATATAATCTGGCCCAAAAGCTTACGAATCAGACACAATCAGGCAATAGCCTTGAGCAGGCAGCCGGGGTAAAGCCGGACTTTGGCCAGATGATCACCGATGGTGTCACTGGCGTGCTTGACAAAGGGCAGATTGCAGAGAAAACCGCCAGCCAGATGGTAACGGGCAAGGCTGATGTGGTTGATGTTGTGACCGCAGTTGCCGAGACCGAAGTTGCTTTGGAGACGCTGGTATCGGTTCGTGACCGGGTTATTTCTGCTTATGAAGAAATCATGCGTATGCCGATCTAACTGTCTTGAGATCGTGCAGGGCATGAGTTGCTTTGCAAAGCTGGATAGAGCTTGCACGGAGGATGGACATGACAGGAGCTGAAGTGCTTGATATCGCCCGGGAAGGGGTGTGGGTGATGATCAAGATGTCCGCCCCCATCATGATTGTCGGCCTTGTGGTCGGTGTCGTGATTGCCCTGTTTCAGGCATTGACGCAAATCCAGGAAATGACACTGGTCTTTGTTCCCAAGATTATCGCCATTTTTCTTGCCCTAATGATAGGCCTTCCCTTCGTGGCCGATGTGATCGGCACCTATATGCGCTTTTTGATGGAGAAGGTCATTACGGGCTAGGTCTTTAAGGCCGCCGCGTGGCTGTAACTGGCGATGCTGTTAGAATATCTCCCTCAAACCGCTTTCATCTTTATGCTGATCTTTGCGCGCTTTGGCACATTGTTCATGCTGCTGCCTGCTTTTAGCGAGCGCAATATTGCGGTGCGGATACGCCTTACCGTCGCCTTGATGTTCACCTTGATGATGTATCCCATCGTCTCCACCCATTACGGGACGGTGCCAGCCAATCTTATCGGCGTGCTTGTTGCGATGGGCAAGGAGATCGTGATTGCCATGCTGATCGGGCTTTCCATCCGCTTGGTGACGTCAGCTTTGCAGATTGGCGCAACAACCATTGCCTTTCAGATGGGGCTGTCCTTTGCCATGGGGCCCGATAGCGCCACGGGCGGGCAGTCGGTCACGTTGGGCCGCTTTATGAGCACTGTTGCGGTGACGCTGATTTTTGTGACGGATCTACATTATGTGATGATCGTTGCAATGCATGATTCCTATACGCTCTTTCCGGTCAATCAGGGTTTGCCGGTGGGCGATATGGCTGAATTTGCGGTTCAGACTGTGGCTGGCGCCTTTGTGGTGGGGACAAAAATTGCAGCCCCCTTCATTGTCTATGGTTTGGTATTCTATTTTGGCCTTGGGCTGCTGTCGCGCCTGATGCCGCAATTGCAGGTCTTTTTCATTGCCATGCCAGCTAATATCACCATTGGCCTTATCCTGTTCATGATGCTGCTGATTACGATTATGACCTGGTATATGGGGCATTTGGAAGAGGTGCTTGGCCGCTTTGTTGCTTCCTAACAGGGAAGGCGCGCAAAGTGCAGATTATGCGAAGGGTCGTAGATTGCAGGCTTAAGATAGGCTTGCAGGTGACAAGGAGCCGGAATGGCTGAGAATAGCGACGAGGAAAAGACAGAAGAGCCCACCCCCAAGCGGCTGGAAGATGCTCATAAAAAAGGGGATGTGGCCAAGAGCCAAGAAGTCTCGGCCTGGTTTTCCATGCTGGGCTCCGGGCTCGTTGTCGCCTTGTTTGCAGGCTATATTGCAAGTGGTGTCAGCGACTATCTCAAAGGCTTTATCGAGCATGCCCATGCATTGGAAATTGAAGGGGGCTTGCTAGAAGAGCTTTGGAGCGAGGTTGGCTATGCCATGCTCGGGCTGATGATTTTTCCCATGGTTGCCATGATGGTAATGGCGGTGTTTGGCAATATCGTGCAGCATAAATTTGTGTTCTCTACCCAGCCTATTACGCCCAAATTCTCCAAGGTGAGCCCGGCTGGTGGCTTTAAGCGGCTTTTTTCAAAAGACAGCCTGATCAATTTTGCCAAAGGTTTGATCAAGCTTTCCATTGTGACAGCTCTGTTGCTTGTCATTCTCTATCCCCAGCGTGACAAGCTTGATTTGATGGTGCAAATGGATGTGGCGATGCTGCTGCCCTTTGTGCAGGAACTGGCCTTGCAGCTGATCCTTGGGGTAATTGCGGTGATGACCATCATCGCTGTTGCTGATTTTTTCTACCAAAAGCACAAATGGATGGAAAAGCAGAAGATGTCCATCAAGGAGATCAAGGACGAGTTCAAGCAACAGGAAGGTGATCCGACCGTCAAAGCCAAATTGCGCCAGTTGAGAATGGAACGCAGCCGCGGCAGGATGATGGCCGAAGTGCCAACCTCTTCGGTTGTGCTGACCAACCCGACCCATTATTCCATCGCCCTTAAATATGAAGAGGGAATGGGGGCACCGATTTGTGTTGCCAAGGGGGTGGATGACCTTGCTTTGCGTATTCGGGAGGTTGCAAAGGAGGCAAATGTGCCAATCGTACAAAATCCGCCTTTGACCCGCGCCCTTTATGCCACAATAGACGTGGATGATGAGGTGCCGGAAGAACATTATAAGGCCGTTGCTGAAGTGATCAGCTATATTATGAAATTGCAGAATCGGGCAAGCTGGTCTAATCGCAATGGATAGGCAAGCCTGAGGCAGCCGCTGATATGCGCCAAAGCGTATCCGACAGACCGAATGGGGGAACTCGTGAGCCAAGAGCAAGGGACACAGGCCATTATTGACCGGAGTGAACGGTCTTCTGGTATTAAGTGGCTGATATTCTTAGCTTTGATTCTGGTTTTTGCAGCTATCGGGCTGGTTCTGTATCAGGGGGATGCAAGCGGTAAGCTGCAAATGCTTTTCCTTGGTTTGCTGGCCGGTGTCGGTATTCTCTCGCTTTTGGGCATGGCAGTCGGGCTTTTGCAGTTTGGCCAGAAAGAAGCCCAGCCCCATTTGACGCGGCAATTTGTTGATTCCATGGGGGACGGGGTTCTTGTTTGTGCCTCAAACGGGCATATTATTTATGCCAATGAGCAATATGCACAGCTAACGGGGGCGCAATCGGCTGATGCTGTACGCTCGATCGAGCGTACTTTTGCTGGCGAGCCGGATGCAGCTGAAGCTATCTATCGTCTTGCAGATGCTGTGCGGCAGGGGCGTTCCGCTCTTGAGGAATTCCGCCTCTCCAAAGCCCTGCACTCCAATGGCGGAGAGGGTGAGGTTGCGCCAAGTGGTCGCTGGTTCCGCATCAAAGTGCGGGTTTTGGATGATCTGAATGATCAGGGCAAGAAGGATGCCCTGTCCGTTTGGCAAGTCAGCGATATTACCCGCGATCGTGAGCGGCAGGAGAATATCTTTCAGGAATTGCAGCTGGCCATCAATTATCTTGATCATGCACCTGCGGGCTTTTTCTCAGCTGACCCTGAAGGGCGTGTCATCTATATGAATGCGACCTTGGCTGACTGGCTTGGTTATGATCTGGCGCAGTTTGAGCCGCGTAGCCTGAAGCTTAAAGAACTGATTTCAGGTGACGGGACCGCGCTTTTGGAAGGAGCGGTGTCCAATCCCGGCGTTGCCAAGACCGAGGTACTTGACCTTGATCTTGTCAAACGCAATGGACAAGGCCTGCCGGTGCGTCTCATGCACCGTGTTCCCAGTGCATCCGATGGCACCTTTGGGGCGTCGCGTACCTTGGTGCTTAATCGCAGCCATGGGGAAGAGATTTCGGAAGAATTGCGCGCGGCAGAAGTGCGCTTTGCTCGCTTCTTTAACAATACCCCCATTGCAATTGCTGCCTTGACGAAAGACGGGCGCGTGGTGCGTACCAATGCGCCTTTTGCGCGGATGTTTGACGAGGCCGTGACCGAGGATGAGGCGGTTGATCCAACCATCATGATGCTGGTCACCGAGAAAAATCGGGATGATCTCTCGGTTGCAATTGAAGAAGCGATGAGCGGGCAGAGCGCGATCAAGCCCGTGGAATGCGAGCTTGCCCATGATGACGCGCGCACGGTTCGTTTCTTCCTCTCCGGTGTTGAGGATAGCGAAGGGGATGACGAACAGGTTATCGTTTATGCGCTTGAGACAACCGAGCAGCGGGCTTTGGAAGTGCAATTCACCCAAAGCCAGAAAATGCAGGCTGTGGGGCAGCTTGCCGGTGGTGTGGCCCATGACTTTAACAATGTTCTGACGGCGATTATCGGCTTTTCCGACTTGCTTCTGGCAAGTCACCGCCCCAGCGATCCGGCTTTTCAGGATATTATGAATATCAAGCAAAATGCCAATCGGGCTGCCTCTTTGGTGCGTCAGCTTTTGGCATTTTCTCGCCGCCAGACCTTGCGTCCGCAGGTTTTGTCCCTTGGCGAGGTTTTGGCCAATCTCTCCATTTTGCTTGATCGCTTGCTGGGTGAGAAGGTTGATCTTGATCTGATCCATGGTCGGGATCTATGGCCGGTCAAGGCGGATCTCAACCAGCTTGAACAGGTGATTGTCAATCTGGCGGTCAATGCGCGTGATGCGATGGCTGAAGGGGGGCAATTGACCATTCAGACGCGGAATTTGAACGCGGACGAAGCAGCGCAGATGCCTTACAAAGTGCTGGCGCAGGGTGATTATGTGCTGCTTGAAGTGCTTGATAGCGGCTCTGGTATTCCGCCGGAAATTCGCGAAAAGATTTTCGAGCCTTTCTTCTCCACCAAAGATGTGGGCAAAGGCACGGGCCTTGGCTTGTCTACGGTTTACGGCATTGTCAAACAGACCGGCGGCTTCATCTTCCTTGAAAGTGAGATGGGGCAAGGCACCACCTTCCGCATCTTCCTGCCGCGCTATGTGGCCGATGTTCGCGAGGATGCCCAGGAGATTGAGGGTGAGGTTGAGGAAGTCGCACCGGTTAGCGAAGCCACAGAGGATCTGACGGGCAGTGCAACCATTATGCTGGTTGAGGATGAAGAAGCTGTGCGGGCCTTTGCTGCGCGGGCTTTGATGTCCCGCGGCTATAATGTCCATGAGGCCGGATCCGGTGCCGAGGCGCTTGAGCTGATCGAGGAAATTGAAGGAGGGGTCGATCTGGTGGTCTCTGATGTTGTGATGCCAGAGATGGACGGCCCGACCATGCTGGGTGAGCTGCGCAAAACGAGACCTGATCTCAAGGTCATCTTTATGTCTGGCTATGCCGAGGAAGCCTTTAGGAAGAATTTGCCCGAGAATGAAGAATTCGGCTTCTTGCCCAAGCCCTTCTCGCTCAAGCAGCTGGCAATGAAGATCAAGGAAATGCTTGATAGCTAGGGTCCTGACCCCAGGTTAAGGCCTCAAGATCTTGGCCAAGGTTTGATGACAAGATAAAGAAAAGCCCGGTCTGGATGGAACCAGCCGGGCTTTTCTTGTTTGGTAACAACCGGTTTAGACGTTAAGAGATGCCGCAATTTGGGCGGCAATCTTGGCGTTGTTTTTCACCAGGGCGATATTGGTCTCAAGGCTGTTGCCGTCGGTCAGCTCTGCAATGCGCGAGAGGACAAAGGGCGTCACATCTTTTGCAGTAACGTTGCGCCGGTTGGCTTCGTCAATGGCTTCCAGAATATCGCTTTCCATTTCGTTGCGGCTGATCTCGTCTTCAAAAGGGACGGGATTGGCAACAATCATGCCGCCTTCAAGAGAGAGGGCCTGCCGCATTTGGTGGAAGGCAGCGATCTCCTTGGCGCTATCAAGACGCAAGGGGCAGGGAAGACCGCTTTGGCGGGACCAGAAAGCGGGGAAATCATCGGTTTGATAGCCGACAACGGGCACGCCCAAGGTTTCCAGCACTTCCAGAGTTTTGGCAATATCAAGCAATGCCTTGACACCGGCAGAGACGACGATGACCGGTGTTTGCGCCAGCTCTTGCAGATCGGCGGAAATATCAAAGCTCTCTTCTGCGCCGCGATGGACCCCGCCAATGCCACCTGTGGCGAATACCGAAAGCCCCGCCCGATGGGCGCAGATCATGGTGGCGGCAACCGTGGTGGAGCCTGTGCGCCCTGTTGCCAGCGCAAAGGCCAGATCGGCTCGTGAGAGCTTCATTACATCCTTGCTTTGGGCAAGGGCTTCAAGCTGGTTTTGCTCCAGCCCCACATGAATGGCACCCTCCAGAATGGCAATGGTTGCGGGGGTGGCCCCTTCGGCGCGGATGATATCCTCAACCATCAAAGCGGTTTCGATATTGGTTGGATAAGGCATGCCGTGGGTGATGATGGTTGATTCCAGTGCTACGACAGGTTTGCCTGCCGCAAGGGCCTCTTTGACCTCGGCGCTATAAATCATGGGAAGTTGGGGGGCTTGGTCACTCATATCGGTAGGGTCCGGTTTTAAAGAGGGCCTTTAAAAGAAAAACTCTTAAAGGCTCAAGGCAAAAGCAAATTCATAGCCAGATTCAGGCAGCAGGGATATCTGCAAGGCAGCTGTCCAGCATTGTGCGTGAGAGCATATCAGGAATTGCCTGATTGCTCATAAGGGCAAGGCTGGCTCCCGCCATGCCGTAAGGCAGGGCTTTCTCCAGCTCTTGGTGCAGGGCAAGGCCATGGAGAAGGCAGGCGGCAAGGCTGTCGCCTGCGCCATTGGTGGATTTCACCCGCACGGGTGGTGCGGGAAGCTGCCAGTGTTGTTCGCCTGCCCAAGCGGTCACGCCCTTTCCGCCTTTGGTGATGACGCCACTTGTGACGCCTATTTCGAGCAAGATTTCGGGCAAAGCGTCAAGGTCTGCATATTCCTGTGCAAGAATAGCGGCTTCGGTTTCGTTGCAGAAGAGAAGATCGACAGCCTCAAGACAGTCGGCAACCCGATTGGCTTTGGGGCCGGAGACTGCACAGACTGCAAGAGTGCGTGCGCCTTTATTCTGCGCAAAAACTTTCAGCACCTCAGCGGGTAGGTTCGTGTCCGCCACCAGAGTGCAATTGTGCGGGAGGTCTTTCAGGCATGCCTCGATATGATCAAGCGGGTAGTGATCATAGATCTGCATGGAGGCAAGTCCGGCAACTAAGGCGCCGGTTGGCTCTTCAATGGCGGTATAGGTTGCCGTGGGGTGTTTGTCGTCGCGGATGATCAAGTCGGTCGCAACGCCTTTCTCCTGTAAGGCAGCCTCGACAAAGTCTCCGTCAGCATCCTGCCCAAGAATAGTGGAGAGGGCTACTGACCAATCGAGCATCGCCAATCCGCGCGCAATATTGCCAGCGACCCCTCCGGGGCTGTGATGAAGAAAGCCGGGATTGGATTGGCCGGGTTCGCAGCGTTTTTCGCTGCGGCCGATCTGGTCCATATGGGCACCACCAAGGACGAAGAAACGGGGAGGGGTTTGACCTGACATAGCAGACCTATCGGGCTGGGAGTAATAGTTGACTTTTGGGCACAATAATCTTGCCTTGGTCAAAATGCCAGCCAAAAGGAGAGGATTTAAAGGGGATTTGTGTAACAGCTCTGCGCAAAGAAAAAGGCCGCAGTTCGGGGGGGAACTGCGGCCTCGAATTTGATTGCTTTTACGGGGGACATAAGCAATCAAAATGTGTGCTATTCCATAACCGGGATGGAGAATTCGCCACCTTCTTTGATGCCTGAAGGCCAGCGAGCGGTTACGGTTTTGGTCCGGGTGTAGAATTTGAAGGCATCCGGGCCATGCTGGTTCAGATCGCCAAAGCCGGATTTCTTCCAGCCACCGAAGGTGTGGTAGGCAAGAGGCACAGGAATTGGCACATTGATGCCGACCATGCCGATATTGATGCGGTTGGCAAAGTCACGAGCAGTGTCACCATCGCGGGTGAAGATGGCGGTGCCGTTCCCATATTCATGATCCATGGCATAACCGATGGCTTCTTCATAGGTTTTGGCGCGCACACACGACAGGACAGGGCCGAAGATTTCTTTTTTGTAGATGTCCATGTCGGTTGTGACTTTGTCAAACAGGTGAGGACCAACAAAGAAGCCTTCTTCGTAACCCTGCAGGGAGAAATCACGGCCATCAACAACCAGATCTGCGCCTTGCTCAACACCGGTTTCAACCAGCTTGAGGATATTTTCTTTAGCCGCTGCGGTTACAACCGGACCGTAGTCCACATCGTCACCAGCAGTGTAAGGACCAACTTTAAGGGCTTCGATGCGAGGAACCAGTTTCTCGACCAGCTTGTCGGCGGTTTCTTCACCCACAGGAACAGCCACGGAGATGGCCATGCAGCGCTCGCCAGCAGCACCGTAACCGGCACCAACCAGAGCGTCGGCTGCCTGATCCAGATCTGCGTCCGGCATGATGATCATGTGGTTTTTCGCACCACCGAAGCACTGGGCACGTTTGCCGTTTTCTGCAGCGCGATGATAGATGTAGTGAGCGATTGGAGTGGAGCCCACAAAACCGACAGCCTGAATGGTTTCGTTGTCGAGGATTGCGTCAACGCTTTCCTTGTCGCCATTGACAACCTGCAGCACGCCATCTGGCAGGCCAGCTTCGGTCAGCAATTCAGCCAGCATCAAAGGCACGGAGGGGTCGCGCTCGGATGGCTTCATGATCATGGCGTTACCGGCAACCAGAGCCGGACCCATTTTCCAAAGCGGGATCATGGCAGGGAAGTTGAACGGGGTGATGCCCGCAACAACACCGAGAGGCTGACGCATGGAATACATATCAATGCCAGGGCCTGCGCTGTCGGTAAATTCACCTTTGAGCATGTGCGGGGCGCCGATGCAATATTCGATCACTTCAAGGCCGCGCTGTACATCGCCCTTGGCGTCGACAAAGGTTTTGCCATGCTCGGAGGAAAGCTTGTCAGCCAGCTTGTCCATGTCTCGGTTCAGGAGGGAGACGAACTTCATCATCACGCGAGCGCGTTTCTGAGGGTTCTGTGCAGCCCATGCTGGCTGTGCTTTGGCAGCAGCGTCTACTGCAGCATTCAGCTCGGCAGTTGTTGCCAGAGCAACCTTGGCCTGAACTTCGCCAGTTGCCGGATTGTAAACATCTGCAGTGCGGCCAGATGTGCCAGCAACATGCTTACCATTGATGTAATGACCAATAACTTCCGTCATGCTTTCCTCCTGGATGACGTTAAACGCCTGATTGGAATTCTTGGGCGCCATTCTGCCTTGGCAAAAATATAAGTCAATAATTGCAAAGGCGCATCCGTTGTGCAAAATTTAAAGTAAGCATTGGATGGGAAAGGGCAGAAACACGCCATGAACTGGGATGACGTTCGAATTTTCCTTGCAGTTGCAAGGGCTGGGCAGATTTTGCAAGCTGCAAGGCGGCTTGGGGTGAACCATGCCACGGTTGCGCGGCGTATTACCGCATTAGAAGATGGGCTAAAGGCAAAATTGCTTGATCGGCGTACAACAGGCTGTGTTTTGACCCCGGAAGGGGAAGAATTTTTGCTGGCGGCTGAACGCATGGAAGCGGAAATGGTGGCGGTACGGGCCAATATTGGTGAGACCAATATTGAGGTTTCTGGCGTGGTGCGGATTGGTGCGCCAGACGGCTTTGGTGTCGCCTATCTTGCTTCCCGCCTGGATCCGCTTCTGGAGCTTTATCCGGATTTGACTATCCAGCTGGTTCCGGTGCCGCAAAGCTTCTCCCTTGATCGCCGTGAGGCGGATATTGTGATTACGGTCGAGCGTCCCACTCATGGCCGACTGATTGCACGCAAGCTGGTTGATTATAGTTTGGGCTTTTATGCCTCTCGCTCCTATATCGAGCGGTTTGGCATTCCCCAATCAAGAGATGATCTCAGTTCTCACCGGCTGATCGGTTATGTGGAAGATTTGATCTTTAGCCAATCCCTCAATTATTCCAGCGAAATGATGAAGGGGGAGCGACCGCAATTTGAATGTGCCTCGGCGCTTGGTCAGACCGAGGCGGTGAAAGCGGGTTTGGGAATTGGCATTCTGCACGGCTTTTTGGCGCGAGAGGATAGCAATCTGGTCGAAATTCTGCCCCAGCGCTCTATCCAGCGGGCCTATTGGGCCGTTTATCACGAGAGCACCCGGCGGCTTGGCCGTATCACTGCCGTATCAGACTATATTTACAAGCTGGTTGAGCAGGAAAAGCATATCTTCCGCTAAGAGGTTATTTTTTAGGGAGTGGCGGTGGCTTGCTTGGCGAGGTCTTGTGCCTGATCCTCAAAGTAGCTTCTCGTGAGGGCAATGAAGAGGATTGTGGCAAGGCCTGTTGCGCAAAAGCTCATGATCATAACGGCAATTTGGTATTTCACCGCAATGAGGGGAGAAATGCCGGAGAGGATTTGCCCTGTCATCATCCCGGGAAGGGAGACAAGTCCGACCGCGAACATGGCATTGATGGTGGGAATCATGGCTGCATTGATGGCAGCTTTGCGTGCTTTTTCATAGGGTGTGGATTGCTGCAATTCTGCGATCAGGCGTTCGGCGCTTTGCGAGATTGATGTCATGCTTACCACATAGACCATGCCTGAGAGGGGGATGATGAGGCGCGGATTGTACCATGGATCGGCTTTCAGGATGCCTTGGGTTACGCATAGCAGGACAAAAGTGCCCCCAAGGGCAATGGCCAGAAAGGCCGAGCGATAGAGGATTGCAGGGCGTGCCTTAAGGGGGTTAAGGCTGATCCAGGTGGCGGCTGCCATCATGATGACAAGCACCAACATCACAAAGCCGGAATGCTGGGCGGTAAAAATGTAATTGAGCACATAGCCAATTGTGATGAGCTGAAGCAGCATGCGCCCCATTGCATAAAGGCTTTTGGTGGGATTGAGTTGCCAGACATAGAGCATCACCAGAACAGGCAGGGATGGCAGGGCCAGTATCAGGAAATCCTGAAGCGGGATGTCGTGGATATTTGAGGTCATGAAGTCTGCTATTCTTGGTCGGCAAGGAGGGCGAGCTTTTGTGCATCATGCAAGAGATTGCCCATAAAGAGCAAGCCTTAGGCATCGGACC
Organism: Cohaesibacter sp.; assembly: GCA_025210795.1. Classification (GTDB taxonomy): domain Bacteria; phylum Pseudomonadota; class Alphaproteobacteria; order Rhizobiales; family Cohaesibacteraceae; genus Cohaesibacter. The sequence goes on from JAOAQZ010000043.1 coordinate 73,033, forward strand.
CAATCGGGCCGAGCAATCATAAACTTGGATTTAGATGCTGGTTTGAAGCTGGCTGCAAAAAAGAGCTAGCGCGCAAGAAAGGCAGACAGGCGGCTTTTGATATCTGTTTTTGGTTCTTCGCGTACCAAGCGGATGCCAAGATTTTCCGGTGGTTCGCCAACAGCGCAAGCGCCGGAGAGGGGATCTTGCAAAAAGCTTGATAGATAGGAGCGCTGCTTCCCTTGCGCGATAAAGACCCCGCAATTGCCATGTGATTTGGTTTTGCCGTTCTTGCTGTCATGGCGATAGCTCATGAAGCAACTTGAGGTCCATTCCCAGATATTGCCGGACAGATCGGCAATGCCATTGGAATTAAGGCCAAAATGACCGGGGATTTTGGGAAGGGGATCATAATCGCTGTCGCTTGGCAGATCGCCGGGTTTAAGCGCATTCCAAGGGCTTGCTGCCGGACGGGCCATGGTTGATGGTTCTTTGGCGCGACTTGCGCGGGTTGCGTCGTCATAATAGCGCTCGGCCGCAAAACCGGCCCATTCCAGATCGGTTGGCAGACGCCAGTTTTGTCCTGTTTTTGCGGAAAGCCACTTTGCATAGGTCACCGCATCGTCATAGCTGACGCCGGTTACAGGCAGGATTGTGCTTCCCTCGTCTGCGCTTCCATCGGCGCGGCTATAGGCCTGCCATTGTGGCTTGCACTGGCCTTCTTCAACGCAGCGCTCATAGTCTTGCACGGTGACTTGGTATTTCATCACATGCAGTCGCGTCCTCGTTGTGCGCTCTTCAACCGGTGCGGCGCTTGGTAAATCGTCTTTGAGATATTCCCCCGGCAGGCGATAGATCAGGCGGCTTGGCTCGACCAGAACAGTTTCAATATCCAGATTGGAGGCAAAGGCACGCATATGAACCAGCAATTGGCCAAGCATAAGAAGAGAGAGAATGCTGGCACCGATCAGGCCTTGCTGAATGAGGGATCTGGTATTGGCTGTATTCATGGACTTGTTGGCGAATTACCTGAGGCTTTCAGGGGATTTGCAGGGGTCTTATGATCGAATAATCGAGTGATTTTTCCGTTTTTCGGCTTCTTGAGAGTGTGGTGTATCAGGAGAAGGTGAGTTTGAAAATCAGATTATGGGTGCTTGTGATGGGCAACCGCAATGCTGTCTTGCGCTCTATTTGTAAGATCTTGAAATAGAAGATGAAATAATGCGCTATACGGGAATGTGCATATTGTCGCACCCAGAAGCTGGGTGCCCTGAAGTTTGGTACAGAGAGCCAGCCTTACACCAGCGCTTGCGTCTTTGGTCGGTTTCTTGGCTCCTGCGATTGCATCATATGGTCTTTTCTTGATACGCTAAACCTATGCCCTGATTGCTGTCGAATGACTATAGCGAGCCTGATCGGTTCTATTGGGGCAGTAAGGAAAGTCTGATGGGCGGGGATCAGGATTTTCTTCTCAGAAGGATTGCCCGTTAGGAGGAATTCACATGGCACCAGTTTCCTATCAAGGTCCACGAGCAAATGAGGCAGGGCAGGCCAGCAGCTCGCAAGATAGCAATCTTGCCTATGAGAAGGTGAAATCTGAGACCAATGTGGCTTCCATTCTTTCCGACAAGGGTGTGACGGTTTTTGCGATTACCGAAACCACATCGATTGCTGCGGCGACAACGGAACTGACGATTAAGAAAATCGGGGTTCTGCCTGTCATCGACAGTCAGGGCGGTCTGGTTGGTATCCTGTCAGAGCGCGATATTGTTCGTGCCTTTGCCGAATGTGAGGCCGGTCAGGAGCAGGCTGTTCTTTCCTCAGCTGTTCGCGAGATCATGACACCGGATCCGATTACCTGCACCACTGCCGACAAGGTCACGGACCTGATGGAGATCATGACCGAAAAACGTTTCCGCCATATGCCTGTTATGCAAGGGGGTATGCTGTGCGGCATTATCTCCATCCGTGATCTGGTTGATAGCCGTTTGACAGAGTTGGAATTGGAGACATTGAAGATCAAGCAATTGATGGTTGGGTAGGTTTCTACTTATTGATCTATTCTATCGCATTCTTGTTCTGATATGCGGAATTTGGCAGGGCTCCTTTGCGGGAGCCCTTTTCTTTTGGGCTTGAGACAAAAAAAATCTGGGTGTAGCTCTTGATAAATTATCAAAAATGACAATTTATGATGTAGGCTAGGTTTGTTGAGTGTTTCAGGAGATAATCTGATGTTGAATCTGTGTTTGATTAAGGCCTCCGCCCCCAGCACGTTCAAAGACTACAAGAAGAAGAGGGGCGGACCACCGCAAAGTATCTTTTCTGCCGCAGCTGCTACCCCCGATACAGTAGCGCTGCAGATGTTTGACGAGACTGTGCAGGATGTTGACCCAGCGGGTATCGATGCTGACCTCGTGGTGCTGTTTTTCTCCACCCCCGATGCTGTTCGCGGCTATGAAATGGCCGATCATTTTCGAAAGCGGGGCATTCAGGTGGTGATTGGCGGGCTTCATGCGACCTTCCTTAAAGAGGAAGCCAAAGGCCATGCTGATGCTGTGCTGACCGGTGAGTGCGAGGCGGTTTGGCCTCAGCTTTTGCAAGATGCAGAGCGGGGCCAGTTGCAGCCTTTCTATCATGGGGAAGCGGTGGATATGGCCACGCTTAATCCCTATCCTACGCATTTGATCAAGCCAAAGACCTATGACTGGGTCTGGTCTGTTCTGGTCTCACGCGGCTGCAAGCATAATTGTTCTTTCTGTCTGGTGCCGGGAATGCTGGGCAAAACCCGCTATCGGCCCGTTGAGCATATTGTTGAAGAGATCAGCAATATGGAAACTGATTGGGTTGAGCTTCATGCCGATCATTTGACCGAAGACAGGGACTATGCCCTTCGTCTGTTCAAGGCGCTTGAGCCGCTCAAGATCAATTGGGTGGGGGAGACCACCATCCGCATTGCCGATGATCCAGAGCTGCTGGAGGCTGCTGCAAAATCCGGGTGCCGCTATTTGCTAGTTGGTATTGAAACTGTCTCCAAGGAAGCATTGAAGCGCTCTGGCAAGGGCTTTGTGAAGCTTGATAAGCTTAAAGATCAGATCAAATTTCTCCATGATCATGGCATTGCCGTGGATTCAGCTGCTATTCTTGGTTTTGACGAGCATGATACGAGCATCTTTAAAGAAAGTGCGGAATTGTTCCATGATTTTGGGGTGGATATCAGCGTTCCTGCCATCATGATCCCGTTTCCAGGCTCTCGGCAATTTGCGCAGCTGGAGGCAGAAGGGCGGATCCTGACCAGGGACTGGTCGCAATATGATGGGGCGCATGCGGTCTATCAACCCAAATTGATGAGCCCGCAAGAGCTGGAAGCCGGTGCGGATGAATTCTATTGGGAGTTTAATTCGGCAGGGCGTTATCTTGCCCGCAAAGCTCGGCAAGTGGCGCAATTTGGTCCAAGTATGGCTCTGAATTTATGATGAGGAGGGGTGGCCGTTTTCTCGTTTCCGTTGGTTGCGAGAATGACTGGTGCTTACTTTCTGGCACTCCCATGTCCGTTTTTGTTCCTCATCGGCCCCGTATTTTTGCGCTATGGGGGCGGGTGAGGGGGTGGCATAAACGGGCAGGGAGGACACAATGTTAATTCAAAAGCAGACATATGAGCAAACTTGCGCAGCCTTTTCATGGCAAATTCCGGATCGCTATAACATTGGCATAGATGTATGTGACCGCTGGGCAGAGACTGAGCCTGAGCGGATCGCCATTATTGATGTGTCAGAGGATGGAACTGCGCAGAATGTCAGCTATGCGCAGCTGAAAAGCCAAAGCAACAAGCTCGCCAATGCCTTAAAAAGCCGCGGCATTTTGGGCAAAGGGGATAAGCAGGCCAGGGGAGAGGCCGACCCTATCGGAGATCGGATTGGCGTATTGTTGCCCCAATCTATCGAGACGGCTGTTGCGCATATTGCTGCTCTTAAAATGGGCTGTGTGTCCATTCCTCTCTTTACGCTGTTCGGGGTGGAAGCCCTGCTGCACCGGCTGCGCGATTCTGGTGCCAAGGCTGTGATCACCAACAAGGATGGCGCTCAAAAGCTTGCGCAAATTCGCGGAGATCTCCCTGATCTTGACATTATTTTGACAGCCGGTGGCCCTGAGGGTGGAGCCGGGGACGGAACTGAAGATCTGGCTCCGGTGATGGAAAGTGAAGGGGAGGATTTTACTCCTTTTGATAGCCACTCAGATGATCCGGCCATTTTGATTTATACTTCCGGCACAACGGGCAACCCCAAAGGGGCGCTCCATGGCCATCGGGTGCTATTGGGCCATTTGCCCGGTGTTGAAATCAGCCATAATTTTCTGCCGCAACCGGGCGATAAAATCTGGACGCCCGCTGATTGGGCATGGATCGGTGGCTTGCTTGATGTCTTGATGCCTGCTTTGCATCATGGTGTGCCAGTGGTTGCCCGCCGCTTTGCCAAATTTAGCGGTGAAGCGGCTCTTGATCTGATCAAGGCGCAAAATATCCAGAATGCCTTTTTGCCGCCCACCGCTCTTAAACTGATGCGTCAGGTGGAAGGAGCCGAGAGCTGGGGCATCAAGATGCGCTCTGTCGGATCCGGCGGGGAAAGTCTGGGGACCGAGCTTCTGGAATGGGGGCAGCGCGTTCTTGGCACCACCATCAATGAATTTTACGGCCAGACCGAATGCAACATGATTGTCTCTTCCTGCTCTGTTCTGGATGTTACCAAAAACGGGGCCATGGGCCGTGCTGTGCCTGGGCATGATGTGCAAGTGGTGGATGCCAAAAGCGGAAAAGTAATGCAGGACAAAGAGGAAGGCGCCATTGCGGTTCGCTCTCCCAATCCGGTTATGTTTCTTCGTTACTGGAATAATGAAGAGGCGACCAATGATAAATTTGTTGACGGGCCCGACGGGCGCTGGTTGCTGACGGGGGATCAAGGCATTCGTGATGAAGAGGGTTTCTTACGCTTTGTCGGGCGCGATGATGATGTGATCGGCTCGGCCGGTTATCGCATTGGCCCCGGCGAAGTCGAGGATTGCCTGATCCGCCATCCTGCGGTGCAATTTGCCGGTGTGGTGGGCAAGCCTGATGCGCTGCGCAATGCCGTGGTTGCAGCTTACATCAAACTGGCGGACGGATATGAAGCCAGTGACGAGCTGGCAAAGGAAATTGCCCTTTTTGTTAAATCCCGCCTTGCTGCCCACGAATATCCCCGTGTTGTTCGCTTTATTGACGATATGCCGATGACGACCACGGGTAAGATTATTCGCGGTAGTTTGCGGACAATGGCTCAGGAAGAAGCAAAGAGGGAAAAGGGATCCTAAACCCAGTCGCTGGGATGAGTAAGCTGTCTGTTTGCTTCCCGAACTTTTGGTTTTGCCTTATCTGTCAAACATGCCGTCGGAGGTTTTTCCCTTCGGTGGCATTTGCATTTTGTGCCTGTTTGCCCTGATCTGGCGTGGCAGTTGCAGGATTGAGTGACGTAACGACAGCACTCTTGCTTGTTGATGTGTGGAAAACTACAACCGGATTAACCTTTATACGAGTATCTTGCGATCTGGTTTTGGTTGTGAAATTGGCAGTTTGCAAACCATTCTGGGGGCAAATGACTTGGTTTTATCGGCTTCAATAGGTCAATATATGATAGATTTTCGGTAAAATACCTAAGTCTTTTGAATGAGATATCGAAAGTCAATCTGATATAATCTTATGTTTTTCATGAATGTAGCATGAATAGATCTTTTTTTGAATTTAAGTTATTTTTCAATAACTTTTCTGTTTTCTTTGCGGTCTTGGTTAAAAGTTAAATTTTTGTAAAAACTATTTGAAATGGCTCTGATTTGTCACTACAACCGGTTTCTGGGTGCATAAAACATGAGTGATGTTCGCTGTCTATTATCTATGGGCGGTGTTCGTTGTTGCTGACCAATTCGATTGGAATCACCATGCCTGTTGAGTGCCCTCCTTTGCGCAAATTGTTTACGACTGTGTCTGTCTCGGCTTTGTTTTCTGCCGGAGCAGCTTTGGCTAATCCGATGGATCCAACGGTTCAATCGGGTGATGTGACCATTGATGGATTGGGTACGGCCAATGTCGTGATCGGCAATAATTCGCATCGCGCTATTGTTGATTGGGATAGCTTCTCAATTGGTGTTGGGGAAGTGACGACTATCAATCAGGTCGCCAATGATGCTGCAATTCTGAACCGTGTGACGGGTGGGAATGTTTCAGAAATCTACGGCACATTGCAGTCAAATGGTCAGGTTTTTCTTATCAATGAGTCCGGTATCTTGGTCGGCGCAGAAGGGGTCATTGATACGAACGGGTTTGTTGCTTCTACCTTGGATGTTTCCAATGCGGAATTTCTTGCTGGTGGCGATATGGTGTTCAAGCAAGGCATCGAAGTTGGCGGCGGTATTGAGGTTCATGGTAAGATCCGCTCGGTTTCAGGAGGAGATATTTTCCTCCTGTCTCGCGAAATCACCATTCATGAAGGGGCGGAGGTCAGCTCAAATGGTGGATATGTCGGGCTTGGTGCTGGTGAGGAAATTCTTCTGCGGCCAACCGATACGGGTGATGGGCGGATTTCCATTCGCGCTGGTAAGGGGTCCATCAAAAATGCCGGTCTTGTTGAAGCAACCGTAACCGAATTGCGAGCGGCTGGTGGTAACGAATATGCACTTGCCATCAATAATACAGGTATTGTGCGTGCGACCGGTGTTTCAAGGCGTGGTGGCCGCGTGATGCTGACTGGTGGCGGTACTGTTCGCAATGCGGGCAAGATCCGCGCAACCCGCAAGGTTGTTGTTCGTTCTAAAAAGAAAATCGTTAATGCGGGTAAGATCCGCATTCCGCGTGCCAAGCCTTCCAAGGCCGAGATCGTTTTCGAGGCACCGGAAATCGTCGTTGAGGCAGGCTCTGTGCTGGATGTCTCCGGCGCTCTGGGCGGCGGTCGCATCTTTATTGGTGGCGGCCTTCAGGGCAAGGATGCTTCCATTCAAAATGCCACCACGGTTACCGTTGAAAGCGGTGCGCACTTCAAGGCAGATGCGCTTGAATCCGGTGATGGTGGTGACATCATTATCTGGTCAGATGGCTCGACGACGTTTGCAGGTGAGATTTCTGCTCGTGGTGCGGGTGATGGCGATGGTGGTTTTGCCGAAGTCTCCGGCAAAAAGTCCCTTAATATTGCTGGCATGCATGCGGATCTAACCGCAGATAATGGCTTGACCGGTACTTTGTTGCTCGATCCGGAGAATATTACCATCACGGCTGGTGGCGTGACCGGAGCCAATACCGTGAGCGACGCCGATCTTGCCAATGCTCTTCGTTTTGCGTCGGTGACCTTGACCACAACAGCGGCCGACTTCCCCCATGCAATTGACCCTGATGGCCCGGGTGTTAATCCGGCCAATAATGTGACTGCTGGCAATGGGGATGCTGACGCCGGTGATATCATCATTAATGAGGGGGTTCGGATCTCTTGGACAACGACGTCCACGCTCGATGGGGCTGGCATTGTTGCCCAAGACAATGCAACCCAGCTGACGCTTGTGGCGGCGCGGGATATTCTTGCCCATGATGATGTGATCATTCAGAATAGCGAAGTGGGCGACGGTCAGAATAGCGGTAGCTATATTTCCGGCACTGGCGGCGTGGTCTTTGCAGCTGGTCGTCATATTGAGATTGGCGAGATCGCCAGTCGTTCTGGTGGTGTCGCCATTGGCTCTGAATTTGGCAAAAACATCTTCCTTGCAGGTGTTGGAGCTGCTGATAGAACTGCGATTGCTGCCAATCCTTCTTCCTTTAATTATAAAGGTGTCAGCCCTAGCGAGGCGGGCAATGTCATCGTTCAAGGTGGTGGTGGCGATGCGACTTGGGCGCAGCTTGGTTTCATTGTTCGTGAGCAGCGTGGTGCAGATGGCACTACAGCCGATCGTGATTTTGCTGATAGCAATGGCCAGCGTGCCGCCAATGGCGATATTCTGGTAAAAGCCGGCAGCGCGGTGACTGTAACCGGTGGTGGCCATGCGGCCAGCAATCGCTATTTCAGCTTCGCTCAAATCGGTCATGGCGGTATGAGCGTTGCTGGCGGATCGGGTAAGACGATTGCGTCAAGCGCTGATGTGGTTGGTGATATCACGGTTCAGGCTGGCTTTGTTGCAGGTGACGTGGTTCTGGCCTCATCTGAAGG
>JAOAQZ010000044.1 GCA_025210795.1 Cohaesibacter sp.
CCACCTCCGGTGCCTATGGGCAACGAGATGCGCTGATTTGCGAGGAAAATATAGCAAAGGGCAGTCATGTCCTTTGTATCTGAAGGAAGGAAGAAGAAGAGAGCGCTATAGTTAAGTTAAATCCTGAGGAGATTTACAAACTATTTTCTATACCTAGAAGAAATGGCATCTTGAGCGGACAAAAAGCCATTTAGAACGATATTAAATAAAATTTTATGCAATTCTATAGTTGAAAATAGGATCAGGAGAAGCGGATTTTGTTGGGTCGGGCTTTTTGGCAAGATGAAGATGGGGCAACAGCAATAGAATATGCTTTGCTGGCCAGCGCAGTAAGCGTCACCATGATGGGCGGGCTGTCTTCCATGGGCATCACCACTGCTGAAGTCTTCAATACAATTTCAGAAGCCTTGGGAATGGACCCAGCTGATCCCCCCTTCATTCCAGAAGCGATGCCTTCGCCTACCAGCTAGAGTTCGGGGCGCAGGGAAAGGCAAACACGAGATTGCAACGCATGATGATTGACGAGTGGACCAGACAAAATCAGAAAGGCTTGCTGCCCTCCAGCATCTTGCTGGGCCTGATCGCAGCTCTGCTTGCAGTTTATCTGTCTATGACCGGATTGTTTGACCGTCTTGAGCTGACCTTTCGTGATATGCGTTCAGCCGCTGCCACGCTGGATGCGAGCGACAAAACCGTTATTGTGGCGCTTGATCAAAAAACACTGGCCCGCTTTGGTGGCTTCCCCATTGCCCGCAGCCAGATCGGCAAGGCGCTGGAGCAGCTTGCCCTGCTAGAGCCGCGGCGCGCCTATCTCGACATCATATTTGGCTATGAGGGACAGAAGAGGGAAGATGACCAACTTCTTGCCGGTCTCAATGCGTTAGGGCCCGAGCGTCTGGCCTTGCCGGTCTATGATTTGTTTGAGCGAGACCAGAGTGGTGAGGTGAAAGCGGTTCCGGTTCGCTCGGTGAGCAAGTTCACAACATCAAGCACTCTTGTCTCTGCCGACCTACCTTTTGACGTGGACAGCCGGATCCGCAGCGTTGGAAAAAACAATCTTGGCGAGTTTGCTGCGCTGCCAACCGTCGCCGCCTGGCTTCTGGATGGCAAAGAAAGCCGCCCCCAGACTATGGATATTGATTTCGGTATCAATGCCAGCACAGTCCCAATTGTAAGCTTTGCGGATTTGGTTGATGGCACTGTTGAGAGAGAACACATTGCGGGTAAGGATATTATCATCGGGCTTACCGTAAGCGGCGTGGTGCAAGCGCTTCGTGTGCCGCGCTATAAGGAAATCAGCAGGCCGCATTTGTTCGCACTCTCCGTGGAAACCCAGCGTTTGGGGCGGATCATCAAGCCGGTAGGGACCGGATATATGGCGCTGGGGACCATCCTCTTCACGCTACTTTTGTCGATTTGGATGATGCGTTACGGGGCCTTGGGCGGCATCGGCGTAAGCATTATGGCGGCGGTCGCTGCCATCTCGCTCGCCAGCTACCTGAGAGAAGAGCATTTGCTGGATATGCCGGTCATGATACCGCTTCTGGCACTCTTCTTTCTCTATGTCGGTGTTCAATTGCGCTCGCATCCTGCTTTTGCCAGAGTGCGGCAGGCCTTTCAAACGATGCTGGACAAAATTGATCTCAGCCATATTCGATTGCTGCATAACGGCCAAGATGCCATTGTGACCTTCTCGCCAGAAGGAAAGCTGCTCACCCTCAATGCCGCAGCCGAGGCGATGTTTGAGCAAAAGGCACAAGATTGCATTGGCCGCTCTATCCATGAATTCCTGCCCACTCAAAGCGCTGATATTCTGTCCAATGCCGCCAAACAGCAACCCGGGAGACTACAAACCAAAATTCCCGGGCGTGATGGCCCTGCCAAGCATCTCGATCTGTCCTATAATGCTATGCCGGTTGAAGACGGTTGGGTGGGCCTTGTCAGCATTCGGGATATTTCTGAAATGAAGGCCCGAGAGGAAGAGCTTGCCTATGCGGCAACTCATGATTCCCTAACCGGCATTGCCAATCGCTCAGGTTTTGAAAAACATTTGGATGCTGCAATGTCCACCAGTCGGGAACGGGAGCAGGCCTTTGCCATCCTTCTGATTGATCTCGATAAATTCAAACAGGTGAATGACAAACTGGGCCATCAGGTTGGAGATGGTGTGCTCAAAGCCGTTTCAGAGCGAATGTGCAATGTGCTCAGGAATTCAGAAATTCCGGCTCGAATGGGAGGCGATGAATTTGCTGTCATCCTGCCAGCTCCCATGAAAGCCAGTATGGCAACAGATGTGGCTGAGCGATTGATTAACGCCATCTCCCAGCCCATGCGCATTGAAGGCACCAAAACCGGTGTAGGCGCCAGTATCGGTATTGCTTTATATGACAATCCCGAGCTGTCAACCGAGCAGCTCATCCAGCTCGCTGATGAGGCATTGTATCAAGCCAAGGATAATGGCCGAAACGGCTATGTGTTGGCGCAAGACTAAAGCCACAAATCGTCCCCCATCTCGCCTATAAGAAATGGCTTCAGCTTTTCCGTCTGGTGTCTTGATGAAAAAAATCTTGGCTTGGGAAATTGGCCATAGTATTTTTTGTTTAAAATAAAAACGATTGTTTGTTTTATGACTTGGATTTCGATACCCTTGTCGCAAGCAGATGGCCCCACTCACTTCTTTGATCTGGTGATCAGGCTCGAAAGCGTGAGCATTTAAAATAGGTCTTTTAGGCAAGAGGATATTCTGTCCAGTAGTAGATAAGCTGATATCAGGCATCGAGGATATCCCTGCTATTATAGAAGATGAACAGGACAGCACCGGTAATTGATGGAGGAACACATGGATCAATTCAAAGCGATTGTCATTGATCGGGATGAAGACAAAAAGCAAAGTGTTGAAATCAAAACACTGACACAGGCTGATCTGATGGAAGGGGATGTGACGGTCAAGGTGGCCTATTCCACCGTCAATTTCAAAGACGGTCTGGCCATTACCGGCAAAAGCCCTGTGGTGCGCCGCTGGCCTATGGTGCCGGGTATTGATATGGCAGGTACGGTCCTGTCTTCTGACAATCCAGACTTCAAGCCCGGCGATGAAGTGGTGCTCAATGGCTGGGGTGTGGGAGAGACCCATATGGGTGCCTATAGTCAGGTCGCGCGCGTAAAAGGCGATTGGCTCATCCATAAACCAGAGGGATTGACCCCGGCTCAATGTATGGGCATCGGCACCGCCGGATATACCTCTATGCTCTGCGTGCTGGCATTGGAAGAGGCAGGCGTTACCCCGGACAAGGGCCCTGTGCTGGTGACCGGCGCGGCAGGTGGTGTTGGCTCTGTTGCCATCGCCATCCTCTCAAAGCTTGGCTATCACGTGATTGCTTCTACAGGCCGCCAGGAAGAAGGGGACTATCTCAAAGCCCTTGGCGCAGCTGAGCTGATTGATCGGGAAGAATTGTCAGGCCCGGCACGCCCTCTCAATAAAGAAAGATGGGCTGGCGTTGTTGATGCAGTGGGCAGCCACACTCTGGCCAATGCCCTGTCCATGACCCAATATGGCGGTGCGGTCGCTGCCTGTGGTCTTGCCCAAGGCATGGATCTGCCATCGAGCGTTGCTCCCTTCATTTTGCGCGGTGTGAAGCTTCTGGGTATCGATTCGGTAATGGCACCAAAAGAGCGCCGCATGGAAGCCTGGAGCCGCCTTGCCAAGGATCTGGATATTGGCAAGCTGGAAAGTCTGACCAAGACTGTCGGTTTTGATCAGGCCATGGATGCGGCAAAGGACATCGTGGATGGCAAAATTCGCGGTCGCGTAATTGTCGATATCAATGGGTGATATCCATCTGCCTATTGGCTTATATCGAGCTTTGAGCAGATCAAATACGAGCAAGAATAGTGCAAGGCGGACGAATGTCCGCCTTCTTTTTTGGCTAAAATTCTGCTGACTTTCCCGTCGCTCACTTTGATAATCCGCAATGCGCTTGCGCGCTCCAGATGTCAGAATCCCGTATAGGCCATGCTTGGTTTGCTGAAAGATAGTTAAAATTCTTCCTTTTTTGATAATCCATTTTTGATTGCCTGCAGAAGTTTCAGCCTTGGCCTCTAGTCATGTGCATTAAGATGTATACACTTGTTATGATAAGGACTTAGCGCTCTTTGGGATGGATGCGAGGGATGACTAGGAATTAAGCGCGATGCTCCATAGCGAGGAGGGCCTGATTGAATTTTGTGGTATTTTATGAAATATAGGTGTAATTACTTAATTCTTATAAATTTATGTTAGTAAAAAATTCTTTGGTATGCAGTGGGCGAAAGAAATGAAGCCACCAAAGTGATTGCTTTGGGGTGAAGAGGGATGAATGGTCACCAAGAGAAAAAAATTTACACAAGAAAATCGCAGCACCAGAGACCTCATTCTTGATATTGCCGAGCAGGAAATCGCCTATAAAGGTGTTGAGGGATTACGATTAAAGGACGTAGCTGATCAGGTTGGCGTGCAATTGCCGTCTATCTATGCCCATTTTTCCAGCCGCAAAGATGTTCTTGAAGCTCTGGCCGAGCGCTTAATGGATGAATTGCTTCTCATCTATTATGACTTGAAACCGCTTGCCCCAAAACAGGCATTGATGGCCAGCGCCGAGCGCACCATCGATTTTTACATCACTCATAGAGGATATGGCCGGTTGCTCTTGGCGGATTTTCCATCCCCCTTTGAGTTCTCGGTCTTTAACAAATGCGGTTATAAAATTCAGGAAGTGCTGGAAATTACCGGAGAATGGATTAAGCGCGGCGCTGAAGAGGGAACCGTACGCGATATACGTCCGGATCTTTTCCTCTCTTTTCGCATGGGAGTGACACTCTTTCCTCTTTTCATGCGCTCAGATGAAGGGCGTAAGGAAATGGTTACCGATGCAGAGGTGATTGAGCAAATCACGCAGGAAGCAGAGCGCCTGTTGGAGCTCTTTATCAATCCCTCACTCTAACCTTTACCGAATTATACAAGCTTGGGTCTGCCGTCAGCCAAGAGCTGAGAGCAGCATGGTTTTCGCCTGCCTTCCCAAACCTCCCTTCCTATCTAACCTCTCCTTCTTCGCGCCTTCAGCCTCTATCATCCTGGCTTGTGATGGACGAGCTATCCTTGCCATTTTCCCGATTTTTCGCCTTTTGAGGAGTAGGTGGGAGCGCACATTTTGCGGATCGAGGCAAAAAAACTATTATTTTCAAACTGTCCACAAGAGTTGTAAGTGCCAAAAGTGAAGTGAAAATTTCAATTTCAAGTAATAAGTGAAAACATAAATTGATATTTTTGAATTTTAACCAAAAAAATTTGGGACAAAATTAAATATTATTGTTCAAAATTAAAATTACGCTTTTGAAACAGGGAAAGTTGTGATTACCTCACACGAATAGATCAATGCGTAGAAGAATGAAAATGGGTTCAAATTGCAATCGGAAGATTTGCTAGTTAAGCCCACTTTTCGCCCAAAAGAAGCGCTAGGGAATCTATTCGTGCAATTGTGAAGTGAGTGAATACCATGTCTGCTCAAGCTGTAACCGAAGCCCAGAACATCGCAAACGCATCAGCGGAAGATCTTCTGGAAAAGCAGTATCATAATATCGGCATCCAGTCGGTGGCCGCAGCAGCTTGCTGCGTGAGCAAGCCAAAAGCCTCCAAAAAGAAAGCAGATTATCGCACGCTGTCAGAAGAGATTATGACGGACTAATGCGTCGCATTGCGCCAAGCGTTAAGCTGCGCACATGCTCCAGTAAAATTCAGGCCGCAGGTGATGGCGTATGCATCGCAGCAAATCCTGACTTTACGCGATCTCTCATGCTGTCTTTATAAAATGGCGCCCAAACGGAGCCATTTGCTCGCCCTTGGCACAGCCCGTGGGGCGGCACATCAATGGTGGGACTGGCAGATTGTCAGTCTCCCGCCGGAAAGCCTTGCGGCCCTCCCTTATGGCCCATCAAATATTGCCCATCAAAGCCCGGGCCTTTTGCTTTTAGCTTATGCCCGCTACGGGAAGACGACATCCTTTATCAAAGAATAGGCAATCAGCCACATGATGGTGCCGATCATCAAATCGAGCACGCGCCACGCAATGGGCTTTTCAAACAAAGGCGTTAAAATGCGCGCGCCATAGCCCAAAGCAAAGAACCACGCAAAGCTGGATAGAATGGCCCCGATGGTAAAGGCACTCTTATCCATACCCTGCCACTGGGCAGAAAGGCCACCCACCAGCACCACCGTATCCAGATAGACATGAGGGTTGAGATAGGTAAAGGCAAGCACGGTGAGCAAGGCCTTACGCAGGGACATACGCTCATCCTTGGCAGACGACATCTGTTCCTTTTTCAGGGCGCGCAAAAAGGCCTGAAGGCCATAGATCGCCAAAAAGACAAAGCCGCCCCATGTGATGATGTCCAAAATACCGGCATGCTGCTTGACCAGCGCCCCCATGCCCGCAACACCGGCCAAAATCAAAAGCGCATCGGACAGGGCACAAACCAAAGCCACGGGAAAGACATGCTGGCGCTGCAAGCCAAGCCGCAGCACAAAGGCATTTTGAGAGCCAATGGCAATGATAAGCGAAGCCCCCAGCAAAAAGCCGGTGATGAAAGGCTCGAGCAAAGACAAGGACAGCATGGCAAGAAATCCCGCAAGATGGGCTTGCCACCGATGTGAAGAGACCGGAGGCATCCGTGAAGGCGAAGGAAGAAGCCTGAGAAAACAGGCTTGCTCCTCTTCTAGGGGGATTGCACCGCGGCTGCAATCTTTATCTTGCCGGTCAGCTTATCTGAGCTTGTGGCCGCTGATGGCAGCTAATCAAACAGCCGCCCCTTGGGGCTGGAGAGAGAATAAAGAGATCCATCCTCAAGCCCCAAGACCACCTGCTGCTTGCCAGTGGGTTGGGTGAGAGTGGCAAAGTCGGTTGCCGGTCGGGCGGGCAGGGCAATGCGCGCCAATGGCTCAAGACTGGTGCCATCAAGCACAATCAGCGCTTTTTGCCCGGCATCAGGGATAACAATCCGCTTCTCCGGGCCATGGCGCACAATAGCTGAAAGCCCCAAGGCACGGCTGCCGATAGAATGGTTGGAGAAGCCATTGGCGCGACCGGTCTGTTTCAACCGCTTGCCATCGAACTGCCAAATCTGCAATTGCCCGCCAATGTGAGGCGTACGCACAAGCCCGATGGAAAGGCGCCCGTTGCTGCCAAGATTGGCAAGGATAGAGGGATTCAGCCAGCGATTGGCAATACCGATAGGCTCATTCTCTGCCACAATTTTCAGCTTGCCATCACGCATTCCCAAAACGGCAAGGGCAGCACCGGCCTTGCTGTAAGAGCGCACCAGCACCAGCTCATTGCGACCATCCCCATCAAGGTCAGCAAGGCGAGGGATAATATCTTCAAAGACAGAATCTTGCGGCAGGGTAAAGCTTTCATAGCGGCCATCATCAAGCAAAACTGTCACGCCACCTGCTTCAATCGCATCGCCCAAAACTCCGTGGGCATAGCGAGTAGTTGGCTGCGTCAGCCAAGCGGCCCGAATATCCCCGGCCGGACTTGTCGCCACTTTGGCATCGCCAAGCGCGGGCCCTTGCGCTTTTGGCAAGGCCGGATCAGAGGCAGGCTTGGAGCGCACAAGGCACAGATCCGCCGTGCCATTCTCACAGCTTAAAATGCGA
Organism: Cohaesibacter sp.; assembly: GCA_025210795.1. Classification (GTDB taxonomy): domain Bacteria; phylum Pseudomonadota; class Alphaproteobacteria; order Rhizobiales; family Cohaesibacteraceae; genus Cohaesibacter. The sequence goes on from JAOAQZ010000044.1 coordinate 7,688, forward strand.
TACCATGCTCCGCTTTGGCGAACGAAATGCCCAATGGTGCCTTCCGCTCCCCTCTGGGTCAGCAATTGATCAATCTTATGTTTGGCACCCAGACGCTCAAGCGCCAGATCCTTCTTGCCAAGGGCCAGAGCCGGAGAGAGAAGAAAAGGCAAACCAAGTAGCGAAAGATAGAGCCCTCGCAAATGCTGTGGCGACAGGAAGGGCAGGCAAAACTGGCGATTGCCCACCCATTTGGCAAGGCGGGGCGAAATCAGCGATAGCTGGGTAGAAGGGATACAAGCCATAAGATACTCCGGCGATTAGATCTTCCTGTCCTAGCATTGTCATGGGCCAGGGGCGGAGTAACTCTCACTCACAAGTCTGTGAACTGGGGACAGTGATCGCGCAAAGAGAGGGGAAAGGCCCGGCAGCAGGCAAGTCCTGCGAGGCAAGCCCCGCAGGAATGTAAAGGCAAATGGCATAGGCCTGCATGCCTTAGGGATAAAGCTGCTGTTTCTCCCACCCGCTGCTGCTTTTTGTAAAGACCACACGATCATGAAGACGGAACGGACGATCATGCCAGAACTCGATCTGTTCAGGCCGCACCAGAAAGCCGGACCAATGATCAGGACGGGGCACCTTGCCAATGCCGAACTTGGCCGTATATTCCGCAACCGCTTTCTCCAGCGCAAAGCGACTCTCCAAAGGGCGAGATTGCTTGGACGCCCAGGCCCCGATGCGGCTGCCCCGTGCCCGTGAGTAAAAATACGCATCGGCTTCTTCGTTCGAGACCACCTCGACAGAGCCGCGAATACGGATCTGGCGGCGCAGGCTTTTCCAGTGAAACAGCAAACCGGCCTTGTGGGAGGTTAGCAATTCCTGCCCTTTGGCGCTTTCAAAATTGGTATAGAAAACAAAGCCTTCAGGGCTGAAATCTTTCAGAAGCACCATGCGGATATTGGGCATGCCTTCCGCATCGACACTGGCCACAGCCATGGCATTGGGGTCGTTGGGTTCGCTCTTTTCGGCGTCTTTCAACCAGTCCGCAAACAGCTCAAATGGCTCGTTTGCCTCAATAAAGTTACCAGTCATTAACCTTCCTAGCGGAGAATAGAGGTTGGGGTGCGATACAGATGCCAGTGGGATGGCGTCATGCGTATCATTTTAGAGTAAAGGACAGCAATGTGAAGTGCGATCACGCCCACATCTCCAATTGGCAAACAGGCAAAGCCGCTGCCCGGGTGATTGTGATAGCCGGTAGCTGTTTGTTGAGTGCCTGTGCCTCCCTTGGCTTTGGCGGACCCGAGACCGAGATTGACACCACCCCTACTGGATCCATCGGATCTGGCAGCAGCCTTCTTGCGGGCATTGCCCCCTCGGACTGGCAAATCCTGCTCGACACAGTGGGAACACTGGATAAGCAATCTATTGATAAAGATGAGCAGGCCATCTCTTGGGACAATCCCGAAACCGGCTCCAAAGGGGAAATTACCTCCGTCTCCAGTCATAAATCGGTGATGAATGAAGAATGCCGCTCCTTTAAAAGCTCCATGCACCGCATCACCGGCGTTGAAAATGTCGTGGGCGAGATTTGCCGCGATGTAAAAGGCGAATGGCAGATTACCGGCTTTTCCTCAGGAACCGCAGCCTAAGGAGGCCCTTTGAGCCTCCTTATCTAGCAGCGTAACCGGTTTTTCACACCCTAGCGCGCATGCACCGCTTGTAGCCGCTCGACCGGCTCTTCCCTAATGGGCCAATGGACAAGCGCAGCAAAGACACCAAGTGCAATGGAAATCCACCAGATCACGTCATAATTGCCCATTTGGTCATAGAGCACGCCCCCAAGCCAGACGCCCAAAAAGGCCCCGATCTGGTGGGAGAGAAAGACAAAACCAAACAGGGTAGCAACATAGCGGGTGCCAAACATCTTGGTCACCAGCCCTTGCGTTGGCGGCACGGTGGAGAGCCACAAAAGACCCATCGCACCGGAAAAGATCAAAATGGACGGCACGCTCACCGGCACAAGAAGGAAGATGGTGATCACCACCGCACGGGCAAAGTAAATGAAACTGAGCATATAGCGCAGGGACATCTTGCCCCCCAGAATGCCGGCCACAAAGGCCCCCAGCACGTTAAACAGCCCGATCATTGCAATGGCCCAGCCGCCCCATTTGGCCTCAATCCCCATATCATTGATGAAAGGGGGGAGATGGGTGGTGATGAAGGCCACATGCCAGCCGCAGACGAAAAAGCCAAAGACCAGCAGCTGATAGGAACGATGCCCAAAGGCTTCGCGAATGGCCTCGCCAAGGCTTTGATCCTTCTCGCCAGACTGCGGGGCAGGGGCAGAGGGTTTGCCGCGGAAAATAGGGGCGAGAACAGGCACGATCAAAACGGTAAAGGCCAGCACAAACAGAGCGGTCCGCCAGCCATATTGATCAATCAATTGCTGGGAAATGGGCGAGAAGAGAAACTGCCCCAGCGAGCCAGACGCTGTGCCCAGACCAAAGGCAAGGGAGCGCAAATGCATGGGAAGCAGGCGGGTAAAGGCTGCCAGCACCAAAAAGAAGGCGCTGCCCGCAATACCAATCCCCATCAAAAGGCCTGCACTTAAGGTAAAGGCCGTGGGGTCGGTCACCTGGCTCATCCAGAAAAGAGCGGCAAAATAGACCAGCGATCCGGCAACGAGCACCCGCGCGGTGCCATAGCGGTCGGCAATCATGCCGGCAAAGGGCTGGGCCACACCCCAGACCAGATTCTGAATGGCAATCGCCAGAGAGAAAATCTCGCGGCTCCAGTCATTTTCCATGGTGATGGGCGTCATAAAAAAGCCCATGGTGGCACGAGGGCCAAAAGGAATGGTCGCCAAAACGCATCCAAAGAAAATGATCAGCCCGTAAGGCAAACGGGATTTCTGCAGCTCTGTGCTCATAATGGGTCTCTGATATCTGGCTTTTCGGATAAGCCTCTATCATAGGGGAAATCACGCAAAAGAGAAAATGATTAATTATAATCAATTTATCAATGATCTTGATGTGTTGGCGAGGCGGCTACAGCAAGGGCTGTCACCAAACTGACATCAAGGCCCGATAGAATTGCCTCAGACATTTTGCGCGTTGCGTGGGTTTTTGGGCATGCCTTAGGGAACAGCTATCTGTGCCCCATTGCATTGGGCTCAAGCTTTGATTTTAGGCCTTGATCTGGAACCTTGGTATTGAACCAAGTCCCTTTTCATCACCTAATTATATTTTGATTTTTGCCTATTTAGCTATTGCCCTTGGGCACATAACGCGGTGCGCTGGCTTTGATTGGGCGGCCTTGCTTACAGAACGATGAGAGCCATGGAAAGGAAAGGCACCACCGCCGCCATTCCGGCCCAGCTGGGGCGCTCGCTGTCATAAATGCGGCGCACGGCAAAGCTGATCATCGGCAGGGTAAAGAGCAGCAGATAGAGACGCGAGAACGGGGTCTGGGCATTAAACAGATCCGCAAGAAATTGCGGCACAGCTGCGATCGTGGCTGGTTGCTGAACATAGCTGACATCGGCCCCAAAAGCGGCAAAGAAGAGCAAGGTAAAGGTGAGGAAGAACAACCAGAAATCCGTGCGGGAAGCCTGTGCTTTAAGATCAAGGCAATTGCGGAAGCCATTTTGGATGGCAGAAAATACGGGCTTCATCTTTCTTTCCAACTCGCTCTCTCTTGCAAAATCCCTCTCCTGACATTGACGGCACATTGGGTGTTCTCACCACTATGCGAATTCTATGCCAGTCAAGGCGCCTCAAGACCGGGCAGGAAGAACAGTTAGCCAAAGGGCTGGAAACGGCTCCAATATGCACAGGATCTTGTGCCTGAAAGCCAGTTTAGGCAGGGGCTTATGGTTAATCAATTCTAAACGCTTTTTGCGGCCCGCCTTTCTAAAAGCATGGTTAATAGCCACAGACGGTAAAAATTGTATCACAATGGGACGGATCGGGATGCGGAGCAGGGCGGAAGGAAAAATCGAGAGAAGAGAAATGAGAAGCAAGATTAGCCGAGGGATGCAGGCCGGAATATTGGTCGCAAAAGCCTTATCCCTTTGGTGCATAATCCACGAATGTTGCATTGACTTGATCTATGTCCCTCCGCTTTATGGGAAAAAGACCTAATCTGTATTTATCCTGATTTTGTCGGGCTTTCGTTGCGAATGCATTTTCCATTGTGCAATGGGGGCGCGATCCCTATCATTTGCCTGATTGATAGGGCGGCCAAGGCACGATACCAAGTGCCAATCCGCCTGTTTGACAGCTGCAAAAGAGCCTGCCAATTCTGGCCATGCATCCTCTTGCAAGGTCGTCTGCTCAAAGCGCGTGAGGAGAGAGACGCTCGTGTCCACTGTTTATATTTCCCATCCATCCTTCCTAAAGCACCAAACCCCGGAAGGCCATCCTGAACGCCCGGACCGGATGCGAGCAGTGAATGTGGCGCTGGAGCATGAGAAATTCCTGTTCATGCCGCGCGAAGAAGCACAAATGGGCCGCAGAGAGGATATTCTGCGCTGCCATCCGGACAATATGGTCGATATGCTTGAGGCTGTGACCCCGCAAGAAGAAGGCAAGCTGGTGGCAATTGACGGCGACACCTCCCTGTCGGCGGGCACTTTCAATGCGGCCATGTATGCGGTCGGTGCTTCCACCCAAGCGGTGGATGAGGTCATGACCGGTCTCGTCAATAACGCCTTTTGCGGCATTCGCCCCCCCGGTCACCATGCAGAAAGCGACCGTGCCATGGGCTTTTGTTTCTTTAACAATGCCGCCATTGCTGCCCGCTATGCACAGGCCAAATATGGCGCTGAACGGGTTGCGGTGATTGATTGGGACTTGCATCATGGCAATGGCACGCAAGATATTTTCTGGGATGATCCAAGCCTGATGTATTGCTCCACCCACCAGATGCCGCTTTATCCCGGCACGGGCGAATGGAACGAAACGGGCAAGGATGATGAAGGCAATATCGTCAATGCCCCTCTGCGGGCCGGAGATGGCTCTGACCATATCCGCGAAGCGTTTGAAGCGCGTCTGTTGCCAAGCCTTTATAATTTCAATCCCGATCTGGTGATCATTTCTGCTGGCTTTGACGCCCATATCCGCGACCCGCTTGGCGATCTGGTCTGTACCGAAGCGGATTTTTCTTGGATGACCGGCAAGCTGATGGATGTGGCGGATAAGTGCTGTGACAATCGCATCGTCTCGCTGTTGGAAGGGGGCTATGATCTGCAAGCCCTTGCCAGATCCGTTGCCGTCCATGTTGACCGACTTATCCATGGCTAGAGCCTACAGGCCCCTCTAAGCGCCTCTCTTTTGCCTGTCCCGTCTTTTGTTGCCCATCTTTTGTGCGAAAGCTGGCAAAGAGGGGGGAATATGCGTAAAAAGAAAGAACCTTGAGATTCTGCCCGCACGGTATCATGGTGGCCACGTCACCTGTTGCCCTGCGGACAGCGCCAGCACTCCGGCAAAGCGATAAGCACAGCAAAACAGGCACAGCGAAAGCATGAGCGATATTTCTGCCCTTACCTTCGAACAGGCTCTGGCCGAGCTTGAACAGATCGTCCAGCGCCTTGAGCGCGGCGATGTGGAACTGGAAAAGTCCATCGAGATTTATGAGCGCGGTGAAGCGCTTAAAAAACATTGCGATGCCCTTTTGAAAAAGGCCGAGGAAAAGGTCGAGAAAATCCGCCTGTCAGCGGATGGCAAGCCACAGGGCACCGAGCCCCTCGATATTGGATGGGACAAGGGCTAAGCTCTGATCCCGATCTTTCTCTTTTCATGCCGTTCCGACAGATCTGGAGACAGAAAAATGACTTCCTCCTGTGAGCATATCAGCGTGAGCGTTAAAGATGGCATTCGTACCATCCAGATGCAGCGGCCTGAGAAGAAAAATGCCCTGACCCAGCCCATGTATCAGGCATTGGCAGGCGCAATCACTGCCGCCAATAGTGATGGGGAGACGAAGGTTACCTTGCTGCTTGGGGTCAGCGGGGCTTTTTGCGCGGGCAATGATATTGCCGATTTTGCCCAAATGGCACAGGGCGGAGCGCTTGGGCAGCCGATCCTTGATTTTCTCTATGCCTTGGCCCGCAGCGAAAAGCCACTGGTGGCCGGCGTGGATGGCCTTGCCATCGGCATTGGCACCACCATGCTGCTCCACTGTGATTATGTGGTGGCCAGTGAAAGCTCGCGCTTTAAAACCCCCTTCACCGATCTGGGCCTGGTGCCAGAAGCGGCCAGCACCCTGATCGCCCCCCGCATTATGGGATACCAAAAAGCCTTTGGCCTTTTGTGTATGGGGGAATTGTGGGATGGCCCGATGATGGAGAAAACCGGCCTTATCAATCAATTGGTCAGCTCTGAAGATCTGGAACAGGTCGCCAAAGAGGCAGCCAGCCTTATCGCCTCCAAGCCGGAAGGGTCAATGAAAGCCGCTCGCGCGCTCATGCGCAAGGTCTCGCAAGGGGATGTTGAAGCACAGATTGAAGAAGAGGCCGGACATTTCCGCGAGCGCCTGTCTTCAAGCGAAGCCCAAGCCGCTTTTGCTGCTTTCCTCAATAAGTAAGGTGCTCGTAAAGAGCATTCATCAGCGCAAGATGTAAGGCCCCGTCGGGGCCTTGCGGGGCAAGGGCTGATCAGGCGTCTGAAGCGTCTGAACCGCTCTGTTGCGTCACATCCGCTTTTTCGCCAGCTTCTTTATCAGCCGCATCACCAGAAGGCTGGGCAACTGCTGGCATGAAAAGCACAACCAGAATGCCCGCCCCGCACGTAACCACGCTTAGGACAAACCACAAAATGCCGGAGCGTCCCTTTGCCTTGGCTGTCAAAGCGCCGATAATGCCCGCAAGCAGCAAGACCTGCAGCACAACCATATCATAGCTGCCAATCTGAAAAATACCGGGAAGCGAAGGCATTGCAGGTCTCCTGAAAATAAAAACTGGCTTTCAGATAGGCTGTTCGCGGTAAGAAATCAATATGCTCATGCAAGGCTCTGGGAAAGCTCTGCTTTTATGAGCAAGAAGCCTAACCGGCCCAACCTTCGCGCAATATCTTTTGCCATGCGCCCCAGTCATTGATGGCTCGCGCGCAAGAGGCATAACCCTTGCCTGTGGGGTGCAGGCCGTCGCCTTCTTTAAGCGCGGTTTGATAATCCTCATCCCCGATCATGGCACCAAACAGATCAAAAAACGGGATGTCCTTTTCCTTGCAGATAGAAGCAAAAATCTCGGTGCCTTCTGCGCAATCCACATTGCGAAAATCAAAACGCAGATTGTTAGCCATCCGGTAGGGCATCTGGGCTTCATCAATCGGTGGCGGTCCCACCACAAGCACGGGGGCAATCTCGCAAAGTTCATCCAGAAGGGCCGAGAAGGTGCGCTGCAGTCCTGCGCGCGGTGTGCGGGATTTGCCCTTATAATCCCCATCAGCAAAGCGCGAGAGATCATTGGCTCCGGTGCCCAGAACGATAATGGGTCCCAGCCCGCGAGGAAGGCGTGCCTTGCATTCGCGCGCAGCCCGGCCTTTGATCTGGTGCATGGTCTGGCCGCGCACACCCAGATTATAGGCGGTAAATTCGCTCAGTTGCTCAAAATGCAATTGCCACAAGCGACCCGGCCAGCCAAGGCCACTTTCATCCCCCATGCCTTCTGTGGTGGAAGCCCCGACAAAACAAATACGCCGCATTGTGATAAACCTTCTTGCTTTTCCATTCCCTCGCCAAAGCTGCACATAGAGGCTTTGCTGATGGTCCTTGAAATATGACGCTGCGGCAGATGTGAATGGTTGCCCAATCCTAGAGGAAAGCCACCATGGATGGCAATAAATCACTTGACCCTTTCATGGGGGAGGGAAATGATGCTGTTTGACATTGGCCCTTATGGCCGGTCAGCAAGGCGCGTTTGTCACAGAGCAGATCTCCGCGGTGAGTGAGGTCGTGGCCCCATCGCGGGTTTGATGCGTTAAAGCCCTTAAAAGCCATTGGCGCTGCCTGCGCGGATGGCACTTCCATGTTTAGGTGATGATTGCGCCCCTATGTCCTATGCAGAATTGGAGGTTTCCAACCTTATGAAAAAGCTATTTACCGGTGTTGCAGCCCTTGCCATGAGCGCAGGCTTTGCCGCCACTGCCAATGCAGATTATTCGCTGACCATTTTGCACATTAACGACCTGCATTCCCGCATAGAATCAATCAACAAATACAATTCAACCTGCAATGCCAAGGGCGAGGCCGAAGGCAAGTGCTTTGGCGGTATTGCGCGCGTTAAATCCGCGCTGGACACACGCCGCGCCGAGCTGAAAGACGCTGGCAAAAATGTTTTGACCGTCGATGCAGGGGACCAGTTTCAGGGTTCGCTCTTCTATTCCACCTATAAGGGGGAAGCTGCCGCCGAATTTATGAACGGCATCGGCTTTGATGTTATGGCCGTTGGCAACCACGAATTTGATGACGGCCCCAAAGGGCTGGCCGATTTTGTTGCCAAAGCCAAATTCCCGATCATTTCGGGCAATATCAATGTCGAAAAAGAGCCGCTGCTGGCTGGCAAGATCAAGGGCAGCCTGATTGTCGAGCGCGGCGGCGAGAAAATCGGCATCGTCTCCACCTTGGCGGAAGACACGGTTGAAACCTCATCCCCCGGCGACAATGTGGTGTTCTCGTCCTCTGAAGACTATCTTAAAAAGGCTGTTGAAGAGCTGACGGCTGAGGGCGTGAGCAAAATCATCGCTGTCACCCATGAAGGCCTGCCAAAGGATATGGAACTCGCATCCAAAGTGTCCGGCATTGATGTGATCGTCGGTGGCCATTCCCATACATTGCTCTCCAATGTCGCCAAACGCGCCGAGGGGCCTTATCCCGTCATGGTGAAAAACCCTGACGGCAAGGATGTGCCCATCGTTCAGGCTTATGCCTATTCCAAATATGTTGGTGATATCGAAATCACCTGGAATGACAATGGCGATGTGATTGCCGCCAAGGGCGAGCCGATCCTTCTGGATAAAAATGTTGCCATGGATGAAGGCTTTAAAAAGCGCGTCGCCGAGCTGGGGGCGCCGATTGAAGAGCTGAAAGCCAAGGTCATTGGTGGCCTTACCGCTGATGTCGACGGCATGCGCGAGAGTTGCCGCACCGGCGAATGCCAGATGGGCAATCTGGTGGCTGATGCTGTGCTTGATCGGGTCAAAAGCCAAGGCGTTTCTCTTGTCATTCAAAATGGCGGCGGCTTGCGCGCGTCCCTTCAAAAAGGTGAAGTGACCATGGGCGATGTGCTGACCGTGCTGCCTTTCCAGAACACGGTTGCCACCTTCCAGCTAAAAGGGGCGGATGTGATTGCTGCCCTTGAAAATGGCGTCTCCAATGTGGAAGAGGTCAAAGGCAAATTCCCGCAAGTGGCTGGCATGAAATATAGCTGGACACGTTCCAAGCCAGCAGGCAGCCGCATCCTTTCGGTTGAGGTGATGAAGGACGGCAAATGGACCGCACTTGATAAAGAGGCTGTCTATGGCGTTGCTACCAACAATTACATGCGCTCGGGCGGTGACGGTTACAAGATCTTCAAAACCAATGGCATGAAAGCCTATGATTATGGCCCCGGCCTTGAGCAGGTTCTGGCAGATTACATCTCCAAAACACCTGACTATCAGCCCGGCCTTGACGGGCGCATCACCGAGGTGAAGGAATAGCCCGCCTCTGGCATATCCTCGCTCAGGCTTCGAGGAGAAAACAGGCAAACCCGGCTTGGTAACTCATGGCCGGGTTTTCTTTTATCTTGACCGCTATAGACCTCTCCCCTAGGGTCGGCGGTCTTTAATGATGTGGGCTTTGATGAATGGCAACTCTGACTTTTGTTGCGGTGATTGCAGCCGCTTTTTTGCATGCATTATGGAATGCGGTGGTCAAAGGCGGCAGAGATACCTATCTTGCCATGACTGCTGTGATGCTGGGGCAAGCATTGACCGGGTTGCTGCTTCTGCCCTTTTTTCCCATGCCGCCAGAGCAAAGCTGGCCGCTTTTGGGCCTGAGCATCCTTTTGCATTTGGGGTATCAGATCTTTTTGCTGCAAAGCTACAAATTCGGCGATCTGACACAGGTTTATCCAATTGCGCGCGGAACCGCCCCTTTACTGGTGGCTGGGTTCTCGCTTGTCATTTTGGGCGTGGAGATGAACAGTCTTGAATGGACCGCCATTCTGGTGATTGCTTTTGGCATTATGAGCCTCGTCATCGTGCGCAAGGCCGATGGCCTGCGTAATCCCAAAGCGGGGATTCTTGCTTTTATCACCGGCTGCTTCATCGCTGCTTACTCTTTGTCAGACGGGATGGGAGCGCGGCTCACGTCCTCTGCCGTGGGCTATTATGCCTGGCTTGCCACCCTTAATGGCATTCTCTATGCGGGGGTGATTGCCTATCTCAAACCTTCAGCCATTACCCAAATTCCGACCCTCGGTAAAAAGGCCTTCTTCATCGGTGGTGGAGCGTCTTTTGCGGCCTATGCGCTGGTGGTTTGGGCCTTTACCCAAGCTCCTATTGCGATGGTAACGGCGCTGCGCGAAACATCCATCATCTTTGCGCTACTCATTGGCGTGCTCTTTCTCAACGAACGCTTTGATCTGGGTAAATTCCTGTCCACAATCATGACCCTGGCAGGGGCTATTCTGTTGCGTTTGGCACGTTAGAGACGGGCAGCGCGATAGAACAGATTGCGCTGGTCAACCCCGCTCTATAGTCTTGGCTCAAGGACCGCTGAGTCCATAAAAGAAGCCAATAGGGGAGGCCGCAATGGAACTGATCTTGGGTGCGATACTGGCTGGCATCGTTTTCTTGATGGCCAATGGCCTGTTTGCAGTCACCAACCGGCCAAAAATCACCAAGATTGATCTTATCGAGCGGCCCGGTGCAGCGCTTGTCGTCATCGATATGCAAAAGGACTATACCCAAGCCCCTCCCGCTATGGCCCATGACAGCGACAAAATGGCCATCGCCTTTACCCAAATAAACCAAGCGGCAAAAGACGCAAAGACATGCGGCATGGCCGTGATTGAAGTAAGCCATATCGTGAAAGCGGGTTGGAATAGCTTCAAAGCCAAGCTGTTTGAAAAAGGTGCTGGCATCAGCACGAGCGAGGGATTGGGCCGTGATGAAGCATTAACATTTGAGGCTGATTTTCATCTCATCAAGCATGAACGGGATGCTTTCTCCAATCCTGAACTGGAAATCTGGCTTAAAGACCAACAGATCGGCCATTTATATATAACCGGCCAAGAAGCTGTCTGGTGTGTTGCAACCACGGCCAGAAGCGCACTGGCGCGCGGCTATGATGTCACCTTGCTGGAAGAAGCTATTCTCAATCGCTTTCCTGAAAAATGGAGTGAAATCAAGGATAAGCTAAAAGAAGATGGTGCCCGTGTCCTGCCTGCTGCCCGGTTTTGTGAGGAATTGGAGCGCAAGTCGTAAGTCTTCTTGACCCAAATGCGCGTCAAATTTAGCTAAAATTCGAAAGATCGGCGTTAATTTCCCTTAACCCTGTTGCCAAGTCGGGCTGCGCGATTAACGTGATTGCATTCTTTCCTTGTTAGCCTTGATCCAACAAATAACGAGTTTCTTGCAAATAGGCAGATGGGGAATTGGCGTGGTGCTGTTTCTGTCTCTTTGTAAATTGTGGGAATAGGATGCAGCAATGGACTTGCGTAAGGCACTTTCTTCATTGGGCTTATTGATCATGGGCTATTGGTTCATGTTCTGGACGCTCAACGGACTGGACAAATACCTCAATAGAACCGATCTTGGGCTCTTCTCCTGGTATGGTAATGACCGGGATGAGAAATTTGCCATGTATTTTGACCGGCTCGGACTAGGCGAAGGCGCAGTTAATCCGGTCCTGATGTTTGCAGGTGTTTGGGAGCTGGTTGCAGCAGCGCTATGCGTGGTTGCCATGATAGCCATAGCCAAAAATGCGCCCATTGCAGAAAAAATGGAAAAGAGCCAGCAGGCAATCGTCTTCACCTTCATCACCTTTATCGGATTTTGCATTTTTGATGTGGTGGTTGGTGACCGGGCAGAACTGCTTGAGCATTCCACCTATATTGGTGTCGCGATTGTTTCCTACATTCTGTTAGCGCTTGAGCCGGTTTTTGAAGAATTGAACAAAGCTCAGCCAACTGCGGATCACACCGACGGATATTCACCGTATGGGCAGGATCATTCCCCTAGGGATCCTGCAGCCATTGCAGCCGAATAGCGCTTTGGCAAATTGGGGGGCGGACGAAAAAACTGGCTTTGGCCAGTTTTTTTGTGTCCGGCTTCAAGGGTTAAAGTCCTTGATTGTTACGCAGGCGTGCCGCTCGTTCAAGAAGCGTATCCAAGGGGGCATCCAGGACAGCACGCAGATTATTTGCTTGATCGTGTCCTGAGCGGGCAAGTGAATGCCCGGGCGCGAAAGGAAAAACCTGATGAGGAGGATTGAGCAGCAGTTTTTTTAGTGCCATCAGCGGGACGGGGCGGGAATAGAGATAACCCTGAAACTGATCACACTCATTTTGTTTAAGCCAGTTCAGCTGCTCCGGCGTCTCCACCCCTTCTGCCACAGCGGTAATATTTGCAAGCTTACAAAGGGAGAGAATGAGATTAAGAACCGGCGATTGCTTGTCGATAGCCTCAATAAAAGAGCGGTCAATTTTGAGGCAGGAGATTGGATAATCCTGAATATAGGCAAGGTTGGAATAGCCGGTGCCAAAATCATCAATGGCAATGGTAAAGCCTTCCACCTGCAAAGCCTTGAGCGCCTGTTTGGAATCAAACCCCTTACCCATCAGCATGCTTTCGGTAATTTCCAATTCAATGCGATCTGCCGGGCATTGTGAACGCTCCAGAGCACCAAGCAGAACATTGATGAAATCGTTGTCATCAAATTGCTTTGGCGAGATATTGATAGAAATGGGCAGATCAAAACCCGCAATGACCAGACTGCGCTGATCATGTCCCACTTGCTCCACGATCCAGGCCCCAACTTCGTGAATAAGGCCTGTCTCCTCTAGCGAATCGACAAAATGACCGGGAGCGAGAAGGCCGCGCTGAGGATGCTCCCATCTCAGCAAGGCTTCAACGCTGTGCACCTGATTGGTTCGGCAACAAATACGCGGTTGATAATAAAGCAAGAATTCCTTGCGCTGGGCAGCCTGTATCAGATCCCGCTCAAGAGAGCGTTGTTGCAGGATTGCCATTTGCAAGGCTGGGCGGAAAAAGGAGAAGGTATTGCGGCCCCTATCCTTGGAATCATACAAAGCCAGATCAGCATGGCGCATCAGGGTCATTAAATCCTTGCCATGATCGGGGAAAATGCTCACGCCGATCGAGGCTTGTGAATTCAGCCTGTGATCACCAATCAGGCATTCGGTGGAGATGTCTTCAAGCAAATGCTCGCACAGCCTATTAAGCTCATCCCGATCTCTAAGCGGAGTTAGGATGATAAATTCATCCCCGCCCAAACGGGCAATATGCCCATTGGTGCCGATTTTGGCTTCCAGCACTTGGGCCACATGTGTCAGCAATTTATCGCCCGAGGCGTGACCCAATGTATCATTGATGGTTTTAAACTTGTCCAGATCAATCAAGATCATAGCCATGTTCAAACCAGACTGTCCTGCATTGGCAAGCAAATCCGGAAAAGCCAGCTGAACATAATTGCGGTTATACAGCCCCGTCAGCGTATCGTGATGGGCAAGATAGCGCACTTTATGCTCGTTGTCTTTGAGCTCCGTTACATCCACTTCTGAGAGGATATAGGCTGGATTGCCGCTCACCGCATCATGGCAATGGCGGGCCGAAATTTCATGCCAGCGAACGCCCTCTTGTGTCCAGACCTGCGAAATGATGGTGGTCTGGCTTTGGGCCTTAAGATCTCTGAGTAGCCGATCATAATCACAAGGATGGACAAAGCGATCCTGCAGCGAAAGGGTTGAACTTCCATAGATGGTGCGTGCCGCAGCATTGGTATAAAGGGGGCTGTTATTATGCCCGTAGAGGGAAATGCAAACAGGAATATGGTTGAGAGCTTCCGCCGAGCGCAGCTTGTCCGGGGGTTCTTGCTCTTCGGCCTTGGCCTCACACAACATACCCATGCGACCGTCAGGCAGCGCATAGCCGCGAAACATCACCCGGTAAGTATGGGGATGCCCATTGGGATAGAGGGTCCAGACTTCGCTAAATTCCTGATTGCTCGATATGAAATCAGATTGATATTGCCGCAAGCGCTCCGCAATGGTGGCCGACATGTCAGCGCCCATATCACGGGCATAAAGGGCCTCATGATCGGCAGCATGCCAAAGCTCAACCGCGGCATTATTGGCCCAAACAACGCATGAGCGATCAATATCAAACACCCATAAGGGGGTTGTCAGGGAAAGAACCTGAGAGATGTCAAAATCATCCGGTTCAAGAGCAATAGTTGGGTTGCCAGTATCCACCGACTAATCCTGTTCAAAAATGAGCCAAAAGAAAAAGAAGAAAACGCCAGATAGCAAGGGTAAAGAGCTGTAAAACGGATTTAAGCTGCAGGCTTGAAAGAGAGGATAGGACAATAGCCGGGCTGATTTTGAACCCGTTCGATCCATTGTCCGATGGCTGGATAAAGGCCAAAATCAAGACCCGCTTCATCCGCGACATGCACATAACCATAAACCGAAATATCGGCGATGCTATAGTGATTGTCGACCATAAAACTGCGTGCAGATAAATGTGTGTTGAGCCGCTCCATCCCAAGAGCAGCCCTTGTTTGCCAATCAGCAATTTGAGTGGCCATCTCGGTCTTGCGCTCGGGCAAAATAACCGAGAAGAAACGGGCCGGAGAGATAAAGGGTTCAAGCTTGGTTTGCTCAAAAATCATCCACTGAATGGTTTCCGCCTCCGCCATGGCAGAGCTGGGAAAGAGCTGGCTGCCCTTGCCCAAATACCAGGTCATGGCATTGGATTCAGCAATGCCCTTGCCTTCTGCAGTGAGCAAAAAAGGAACGGTGCCATTGGGATTGAGATCAAGAAAAGCGGGTTCCTTTTGTTCCCCTTTGAGCACGTCAATCCAGTGTACCTGATGAGGAAGGGAAAGCTGGTGCATGATCAAATGCGCCTTAAAGCAATTGCCTGACCCAAAGGTTGCGTAAAGCGTGTTCATCTTCCCAGCTCCTGCTGCTCGTCAATCTATATTTGATCTATATATTGAAATTCGAATATAGTTAATTTGACATTAAAGAGCACAAACTAATTAAGACAAAATAGGTATAAATACCTATTTATTTAAGTCACCCCCCTTTTTCGGTAGAATGAGGAAAAGGGCAGCAGCCTCAAGGCGATAGCCTATCTTGCTGTGCTGCCCTTTACGATGCGTAAGTGAAGCGCCGGTCTGTTCTTTTACGAGCGCAGGGACATACGGGTCATAATGCCGTCTTTTTTGACGAACTGGTGGTAAATGGCTCCAATCACATGCAGCACAACGCTGGCAACCAGCAATTTGGCAACAATTCCATGCACATTAAGCGGGGGAACACTTCCAGCCGCTGCCAGATAGCCGGCAATATCGCCATTATCAACATATTGGCCCAGCCCGAAGATCATCAAAGACGCCATGCCAGAGGCAACCATAACCAGTGGCAGCAGATAGAGCAGCAGATGAATGGCCTTGGCAAGCTTGGCCTGCATCGGTGGCCAGTTGGGGTCGGCTTCCGGGCGGGCATGGAGGAAGAAGAAAACAAGGCGAACAAGAAAAATCAGGCCGGTGACAAGGCCGATTTTGCGGTGCATGTCCAAAAGCTCAAGCTTTTCTGGCCCTTGCATGCCATCCATCATTTGGCCAACGACAATCAGGCCAAGGATAAGCAATGCGCCAAGCCAGTGTAGGGCGATGGTGACTTTTGAATAGCGACTAGGGGAGGAGGTCGTCATAATACGGTCCTTTATATGGCCCTTTGGGGTCCATAAAGTCTGGTCTTTGGTTGGTAAGCGTACCTGCCCTCAGCATGGTCAGCGCTGAAAGAGGCAATTTTTCTATTGCTCAATTATTGTTTACATGTAAATTATTGTCAAGGAAACTAAATGTATCAAACTGTAATCGAACGTAGCCTGCATGGTTACAAAGCAGATACCAAATCTGATCTACTGGTGATGCACGATGATGAAAAGCAAGGGGAGGCAATCATGAGCGAGAACGACGGAACACCGCCCTGCGATGAGCTCACCGACATGGATCTCCCGCAACAAGCCCCCGCTTACTTATCCTCACTGGGGCAAAAGCTTAATCGGGCCACGCGCCTTATCAATCAGGTGGCCGAGAAGAATTTGGCGCGCCATGATCTGACCTTACCCCAATGGGTGGTGCTGACGGCGCTGTGGCGCACGGATGGCCTTAAAATCACCCATCTTGCGGACTATTGCGGCAATGGTCAGCCTGCCCTGTCG
Source organism: Cohaesibacter sp. (assembly GCA_025210795.1). GTDB lineage: Bacteria > Pseudomonadota > Alphaproteobacteria > Rhizobiales > Cohaesibacteraceae > Cohaesibacter. The sequence goes on from JAOAQZ010000044.1 coordinate 24,127, forward strand.
CGCATTCTCGACCGGATGGAAGCCAAGGGATGGGTCGAGCGCTGTGCATCAGACAGGGACCGGCGGGCCGTTCGGGTATTCTTGACGCCAAAAGGGCGGGAACAGGCCCATTTGATCGGCTATCTTGAGCGATTTAACGAGGCCATGATGAAAGGCATCAGTCAGGAGCAAAAGGCGCTTTTCTTCTCGCTTCTTGACCAGATCGGAGCCAATGGCGAGCGCCTTTTAAGCGAAGAAATAGAGCTTGCCCCCAAATAGGCAGGCGCTTAAAGTGCGCCCGATTAATCCTCTCTTTCCCTGCCAAGGGATGCGCCCATCTTAACCCCGTAAAGCTTACCATCATGTCTCTTAGCCCGCTCTTTCCCTCGTTTGCCCAAAACCAGATCAAGGGCGTCTTGTTTGACCGCGATGGAACCTTGCTGGATTTGCAAAAAACCTGGGCCGGAGCCTTTTATTACATGATCCGCGAAATGGCGCGCGAGGATGAAGACAAAATTCGCCAGATAGCAGATTATTCCGGCTATCTTCTGGAAAGCCGCAGCTTTGACATGACCTCGCGATTGCTCACCGGTGCCCCCTCAGACTATTGCCCCCGCTGGGCCGAGATTTGCGAGCGCCCCTATGGGGACGAATTTATCGGCTATTTCACCGATCTTTCGCTGAAATATTGCGATGTTTCGCCAACCTTCCTGCCCGGTGCTCAAGAGGCTCTGCGCGCGCTCAAAGACGCGGGTATTCCCCTTGGCATTGCCACCAATGGTACGGAGAGCAGCGCCCGCCGCCAAATGGCCAGCCTGACAATTGAAGAGGATTTCTGCTTTGTCGCTGGCTATGATTCCGGCTATGGGGCAAAGCCTGAACCGGGGCAGATCCTTGCCTTTGCCGAGCATCTGGGCTGTGAGGCATCTGACATTCTAATGGTGGGGGATAGCTTGCATGATATCCATGCAGGCAAGGCCGCAGGCTGCCTGACCATGGGTGTGCCTACTGGGGCCTGCACGCAGGATGAGCTGGCAGCGGATGCCGATCAGGTCCTGCCAAGCCTTGCCGATTTGCCGCTTGCTCTGGGCCTGTCCCTCCCTGCAAGCCCCGCACAGCCCCGACCCATGCGGCCGGGCACAGAGCTGTAAGGTCAGTTTTGATCTAGGCAGTTTGTTGACTATGCGCTGCCGCTCCATTCTTTGGACATTCAACATCTGCAAGAGAATGATGATAGCTGCATGGCAGCTCTTTAGCGACATCCTTGATCAGCTCTCGGAACCATTTGTGGCGCGGGGAATGACGGTTGCGGACATGCCAAACCATGTGAAAATCCATAGCCTTGAGGGCAACCGGCACTTCGATCCAGGCAAAATCGCGAAACACGGTATGGGCAAGGCGCGAGGGGGCCGTTGCCAGCATGGCGGTGCCACGTGCAACATTGGCAATGGAGCCAAAGCTGGGCGCACAATAGGCGACATGCCGATCCAGCCCCAGCTTTCTCAAACCGCGGTCAATATCGGTGGTTTCATCGCTGGAGACTGCAAGAATGCCATGGCGTGAGGCGGCAAACTCCTCAACACTTTGAGGCGCCTCGCGCACTGTCGGATCATAAAAGGTAACCATGCGGTCATTGCTAATGGCTGTCGCTACCAGATCCGAGCTTTCTGTATCTTTCAGCGGGCAGAGCGCGATATCAGCGTCCCCGTCTTTAAGGCTGTCAAGCGTGACCGGTTGAAAGACATGTGTGCGCAGGCTTGAGCCCGGTGCAAGGCTTTGCAGACGGTCAAAAATCATCGGCACGAACATGTCATGCTCAAAATCATTGCCGATAATCGTAAAGCGATGCTTGGAGGAGGACGGGTCAAAGCTGGATTTATCATGCAGGCTTTGCAGCGAGGACAGGACATGCCCGATCTCGTCAATCATGCCATCCATCCGCTCTGTGGGCACCATGCTGCGCCCTGTTTTGAGGAAAAGCGGATCCCCCAGCAAGGTGCGCATCCGCTCCAGCGAATGGCTGACGGTGGATTGGGTCACCCCCAGATTTTGCGCCGCAATCGTCACCGAGCGATGCTCATAGATAAGTTTGAGCATGTGGAGTGAGCGCCCGTCAAGGGATAGGTAATCGAAATTATTCATAACAAAGATGATTATAATGCATTTGCATTCATGATTTCAATCAATAATTAATGAAAGGCAAGCAGCGGATTTTGATCCCGCCCTTACTTCAGTTTGAAATTCAAGGAATAATCGTCATGTCCGACACAAAGCCGACCATCGCCATTCTGTATCATTCAGGCTATGGCCACACCGAAGCTCTGGCCAATTCTGTTGCCAAGGGCGCACAGGATGCCGGTGCCACTGTTACCATGATCAAGGCCGATGATGAGGCCAAAGACTGGGAGGCACTGGCCTCAGCCGATGCCATCATCTTTGGCAGCCCCACCTATATGGGCTCTGTCTCTGCCCAGTTTAAAACCATGATGGATGAAAGCTCCAAAGTCTGGATGGAGCAGGGCTGGAAAGACAAGTTGGCCGCAGGCTTTACTGTCTCCGCCTCATGGTCCGGCGACAAGCTCAACACCCTGATGCAAATGTCCGTCTTTGCCGCCCAGCATGGCATGCTGTGGGTCGGCCTTGGGGAAATGCCCGGCAATAACAGCTCCCAGTCCAGCGCCGATGATATCAACCGCGTGGGCTCTTATCTGGGTATGATGGCGCAGGCCAATGCCGATCAGGGCGCTGATGTGGTGCCTCCATCTTCAGATCACAGAACCGCTGAAATTCTGGGTGCACGCGTTACCAAAACAGCCCAGCGCCTTGCAGCCTAAGGCATAAGCCAAGACACAATAGCCAAGACACAATAGCCAAGACGCAAATCGCGACAAATCAGGCCCCTTAGGGTCAGCGCTGGTCCGTGCTGGCCAAGAACGGGGGCTGATTGGCGTCTTGATTAAAAAAGGCAGGGTCTGGTCCCCCTGCCTTTTGCCTCTTCTTCTCAGCAAAAAGGATAGGGGGAGAGAGCCTCTTTCGCCGTTTCCTGCGTCGTTTTACACCTTCCAAAATGCATTATTTCAGGCTAGAGTTCATTAAACGAACGATGGTTTGTTTTTATAAAATATGCTCTGCACCATAAGAATAGATCACCATCATGCAGAGCCTGTTTTCTCTGGCTATCGGGGCAGAGACGAGGGAGGAACATATGTTTGGCTCAATGCAGGATTGGCCGCTGACCTGTAACAAGGTGCTGGACCACGCTGCCCGCTTTCATAAAAATCGTGAAATCATCTCGCGTTCGGTCGAAGGACCCATCACCCGCCAGACCTATGCCCAGACCCGTGATCGGGCGCTAGCTCTGGCCAAGCGACTGGATCGCTATGGCTTGAGAAAAGGCGATAGGGCGGCAACGCTGGCATGGAATACGGTGCGCCATATGGAGGTCTGGTACGGCCTTACCGGTATTGGCGCTGTCTATCACACCGTCAATCCCCGCCTGTTTCCCGAGCAAATCAGCTGGATCATCAATCATGCTGAAGACCGGCTGTTGTTTGTCGATCTTACCTTCGTTCCCATTGTCGAGCAGATTATTGATCAGTTGCCCCTTATCGAGCTGGTCATCATCCTGACCGATACCGGGCATATGCCCAAGACGTCCCTTGCCAATTGCGTGGCCTATGAGGACTGGCTGGCGGAAAGCGACAGCGATTTTAACTGGGTGGATGTGGATGAAAATGATGCCGCTGGCATGTGCTATACATCCGGCACCACAGGCAATCCCAAGGGCGTGGTCTATTCCCATCGCTCCAACGTGCTCCATGCTTTCCAAAGCTCTTTGCCGGATATGATGAACCTTTCGGCAAAAGATAGAGTGTTGCCGGTTGTCCCCCTCTTTCATGCCAATGGCTGGGCGCTTGCCTTCTCCGCCCCCCTTAACGGCGCTACCCTGGTTCTGCCCGGGGCTTTGATGGACGGCGAATCCATCTATGAATTGCTTTCAACCGAGAAATGCACTTTCTCCGGTGCTGTGCCCACGGTCTGGCTGATGCTGATCCAGTATATGCAGCGCAATGATCTCTATCTGCCAGATCTGGAGCGCGTCGTTATCGGTGGCTCGGCCTGTCCGCGCTCCATGACCAAGGCCTTCCGCGATGATTACGGGGTGGAGGTGATGCATGCCTGGGGCATGACAGAGCTCAGCCCGATCGGCACCATCTGCTCTATGAAGCCCGAATATGCCGACCTTGAAGGGGAAGCGTGGCTCGATATCAAGGAAACCGCCGGCCATCCGCCCTTTGGGGTCGAGATGAAAATCGTTGATGACGAGAATAAGGAACTGCCGTGGAATGGCGCAGCCTTTGGCCGCCTTCTGGTGCGTGGCCCCTGCGTTACCCGCAGCTATTACAAGCTTGAGGGTGAGCAATTTGTAGATGAGGAAGGCTGGTTTGATACCGGTGACGTCGCCACCATTGATGAATGGGGCTATATGCAAATCACCGATCGCTCCAAGGATGTCATCAAATCGGGCGGCGAATGGATTTCTTCCATCGATCTGGAAAATCTTGCCATCGGTCATCCGGCGGTGGCAGAGGCAGCAGTGATCGGGGTCAAACATTCCAAATGGGACGAGCGACCGTTGCTGATTCTCATGCTCAGCGACGAAGAAGAAGCCACCCGCGACGAAATTCTTGCCTATATGGACGGAAAAATCGCCAAATGGTGGATGCCCGACGATGTCGTCTTTGTTGACGAAATCCCGCACACGGCAACAGGGAAAATCAAAAAAGTCGCGCTGCGAGAACAGTTTAAGGACTATAAGTTACCCAGCGATCCAACCTGATCTGTTGGTGGGCCAGCTCCCGCGGCCTCAATTTGGGGCTGCGGGAGTGCGATATTTGTGATCTAGCCTTTGCTTGCATTGAGATTGCAGCGCAATATCCCTACACTGCCCCAATTACAAAGCTGATTTCGGGTGCGATTGAGGCTTGATAGGACGGCGAGGGCACTCCACTCTATGAGCGGGCACTATTCATTTATCATTTCCAAACCGGCAAAATGGGCCCTGTGGCTTGCAAGGCTGTCCATACCGGTTGCGTTGATTTCTTTTTTGATGCTGCGCTTTGGCGGGATGCATCCCTCTATTGTTGTCTTTTGTTTTGCAACAGCCATTATTCTGGCGCTGCTATCGCTGCTGGTCAGCCTGATCGCCTTCCCCTCTATCTGGGTTGACGGGCATAAGGGCGGACGCCGTCTGTGGGGTGCGTTCTTGCGCGGGCTGGTGGTGTTGGTGCCAGCCTTGGTGCTGGTCTATTTTTATGTCTCCCGCCCCGCTTTCTCTGATCTCTCGACCAATCCTGCCAATCCACCCCTGTTTGAGGCCGCTTGGCAGGCCCGCGAAGACGGTGACAATTTGCTTGATATCGGCAGCGAAGAGAGCCGCAACGAGCAGGCCGCGGCCTATCCCGAACTTGAAAGCCATTCGGTGGATCAAAGCCCGGTTCTGATGTTTCTGGTGCTAAAAGATCTGGTCACAGAGGCCGGCTGGTCCATCCTCGGCGAGGTCGTGCCCAGTGAAGACAAGCCCGAAGGCATGCTGGAGGCAACCGGCACCAATATCTTTACCGGCCTGCGCTATGCCGTCGTGCTGCGTATTCAGGATAACGGCAATGAAGGCACCTTGCTGGATATGCGCTCGGCGTCTCTTTGGGGGCCGCATGATCTGGGACAGAATGCCCGCCGCATCAAAGGCTTCTTTGGGCAGGTGGATGAAAAACTGCGCCAAAGCACCAAATTATATGAATTAAAACTGGAAGAGCTGGAGCGTCAGGAGCGCCTCAAGCGTGGTCCGCTGCCGCGCAGAAAGCCGAAAATCCCGCCCAAAAGCAATCAAAAGAAATCAAAGAAACAAACAAGCACCGGCTAGCGCCAGCGGTTAAAACAGACTAGCGCCAGCGATCATAGGTGGTAAGCGCAAGCAAACCCGCTTTCATAGCCCATGCCTGCAAGGCAGGGAAGGGATAAGCGTTAAGCGGCATGCGGAAGGCAAGGGGCAGGGCGTCATACCGGCGCTTTGCCGCCATGATATCGGCGATCTGGGCTCCGGCCCAAGCCCCCAGCGCCATCCCGCGCCCGTGATAGCCTTGCGCCGTCCAGACGCCAGGCATCTCGGCCACCGGCCCGATATGGGGAAGGCCGCTGGCGTGAAAACTGGTAAGGCCGGACCAGAAATGGCTTGGCTCCAGATCCGCCCAAGCAGGAAAAGTCTGTGCAAAGGCGGCGCGAAGGCGCGGGGCAAATTGCTCTTCCCCAAGCCTGGATGCATCCCAGCTCCCCCAGAGGCCGCCATAAACTCCAAACAGCATGCGTCCACCCGGTAAAAGGCGGAAGAAATAGGGGAGCCGTCTTGCGTCCCGTGTCATCACATCGCTCCACCAGCCTTGTGCCTGAAGTCGGGCCTCACTGAGTGGCGGGGTGACCAGCGCGTGAGCCAGCACAGGCAGGCTGCATCCGGCAAGACTTGGGGCACTGCGCTGCGAGGTGTAACCATTTGTGGCCACCAGCACCTGTTTTGCCAGCACAGAGCCAAGGGATGTATGAACCCGCACCCGTCCGTCACGCTCTGGCGAGATGGCAATCACATCGCTTTGACCATAAAGATCGGCTCCGGCCTGATGACAGGCGGTGGCCAGTGCCATGCTATAGCGAAGGGGATGAAGGCCAAATCCGGCTTTGATATGCAATCCCCCAAGGCAATGATCCTGCTGCCCCCTATGATGCATGCCATGGTCCAGCAAATGGGCGGAGGACAAAAAGTCCGCGCCAACGGACAGGGTTGAGGCATAAAAGGAAGCCTGCTCGCGCAGGGCGATGGCTTGGGCGGGGCTATGGGCCAGCACCAGCTCGCCGTCTCCCTGGATTTGCGCATCCGCTCCCAATTCGCGGATCGAGGCTTTAAGGAAAGCCAGCGCCTGCACCTGACTTTGCCCAAAGCGGATGGCTTCGGCTTCGCCCAGCTTTTTCACAATCATCTTATGCTGTCGCGAGGCATCCATAAAAAAGCCCCCGCCGAGCCCGCAAAACCCGAAGCTTCGGCCAGAGGCCCCCCAGCCGGGATAGGCACTGTCTAAAAGCGCCACCTTGCGCTGATGGCGACCTGCAAGGCGCAGGGCTGCATTAAGTCCTGTGACCCCGCCGCCGACAACCACACAATCGGCCACCTGATCGGAGCTAAGCTGCTGAAACAAAAATTGCGGCACAACCGCGCTGTCCCGCCAGTAGGACAGGCCTTCCCCTTCAAGCGCATAGGCGTCGGGGTCATGCTGGCGATTATGCAAATCACTCATCGCGGCACATCCAGATTACGGCAGGGAAGAGCGGCCGGTGAAACACCTGTGCACGGGGCTGCGTATTTTGCCGTGGATCTGGAAAACCTGCCCACAGACAAGAATTGTGTGTGATTGCCCCTGCTCAATGCTTGACGCATCCTTGTTGCTCGCTTTTGATAGGCCAACATTTCAAATCAGCCCGATGCCTGCCATCAGGCCTGCCTGTCTGTATGCTTGTGAGCAGGAATGTCTGGTCTGTCAAGCCAGCGGGCGGAACTTCCAAAAGAACCAGTATAGCAGGGCACACCCTGTATGAGAGGAAATGTCATGTTGAAGTTGCGCGATGAAAGCCTGTTTGAGCCCCGAGCCTATATCAATGGCGACTGGATCAATAATGGAAAGACATTTGATGTGACCAATCCGGCAACCGGTGAAGTCATTGCCAAGGTGACCGATCTGTCCGCTGCCGAGGTGGCGACAGCCATTGACCATGCCTATACAGCCCAGAAAAGCTGGAAAAAACTGACCGGCAAGGAAAGAGGGGCACTGCTGCGCCGCTGGTATGAGCTTATGGTCGAGCATGCCGATGATCTGGGCACCATCCTGTGCGCTGAAATGGGAAAACCCCTGCCAGAAGCCAAGGGCGAGGTGATGTATGGGGCAAGCTTTATTGAATGGTTCGCCGAAGAAGCCAAACGCATTTACGGCGATGTGATTCCCGGCCACCAGCAGGACAAGCGCATTGTGGTGCTCAAACAGCCCATCGGCGTTGTCGGCTCTATCACCCCTTGGAATTTCCCCAATGCCATGATTGCCCGCAAAGTGGCACCAGCACTGGCAGTTGGCTGTTCTTTCGTCGCGCGCCCCGCAGAATTGACCCCGCTTTCCGCCAATGCCATGGCAGTACTGGCTGAACGGGCTGGCATTCCCGCCGGTGTCTTTAACGTGGTGCCAAGCTCTGATGCAGCCGCCATCGGTCAGGAAATGTGCGCAAATGAGAAGGTTGCCAAAATCACCTTCACCGGCTCCACTCGCGTTGGTAAAATCCTGATGCAGCAATGCGCCGATACCATCAAGAAAATGTCTCTGGAGCTGGGCGGCAATGCGCCTTTCCTTGTGTTTGACGATGCCGATCTGGATGCCGCCGTTGAAGGGGCAATGATTGCCAAATATCGCAATGGCGGCCAGACATGCGTTTGTGCCAACCGGATTTATGTTCAGGCTGGCGTTTATGATGCCTTTGCCGAGAAGCTGAAAAACCGCGTTGCCAGCCTCAAACTGGGCGATGGCTTTGAAGAGGGGGTCACCACCGGCCCGCTGATCAATGATGCAGCCGTTGAAAAGGTCGAGCAGCATATCTCTGATGCCGTTCATAAGGGCGCGCAGGTTCTGGCGGGCGGCAAGCCCCATGAACTGGGTCGCACCTTCTTTGAGCCAACCATCCTGACCGATGTCACAACCGATATGGTGGTGGCACGCGAAGAAACCTTCGGTCCTGTGGCGCCGCTCTTTAAGTTTGAAAGCGAAGAAGAAGTGGTCGCCATGGCCAATGACAGTGAGTTTGGTCTTGCCGGTTATTTCTATTCCCAGAATATCGCCCGTATCTGGCGTGTGGCGGAAGAGCTGGAGACCGGCATGGTCGGCATCAATACCGGTCTTATCTCTACCGAAGTGGCTCCCTTTGGCGGCATCAAGCAATCCGGCCTTGGCCGAGAAGGCTCCAAATATGGCACAGAAGATTTCCTCGAAATGAAATATCTGTGCTTTGGAGAAATCAATTAAAGCCTGGATGGGAACCTAGAGAAAACAGTCATAGCCGATCCGGGCAGCGCCTTCTGCACGGTTGTGAAACGCCAAAAGATTGGCTATGACTTCGGTACGTTATGTGCCTCGTGAGAGACCGGGGAAGTTCTATAATACGAGGGAAAACCGTGCAATCCGCCCCCGATCAAGACAAAAGACAGGATGGCATCTGCTTAAGCGATGTAACCTTTGCCCAGCAGGACAAAATCATCCTCTCGAACCTGTCTCTTACCCTTCGCGAAAAACGTATTGGCCTGATTGGGCGCAACGGCTCGGGTAAATCGACCTTAAGCCGCCTGATTGCAGGCCTTGTCCTCCCGAAAGAAGGGGAGATCAGAGTAAGCGGGGTGGATGTTTGCAATGACCGCGCCAAGGCCATCACCACCATTGGCCTTATTTTCCAAAATCCCGATCACCAGATTATCTTTCCAACGGTCGAGGAAGAAATCGCCTTCGGTCTTGAAAATCTCACCGGCTCCCGCACCAAAGCCCTTAAAAAGGCCCATGAGGTTCTGGAGACTTTCGGCAAAGGCCACTGGGCAGAATGGGGCACTTATAGCTTGTCACAAGGCCAGCGCCATCTGGTCTGCCTCATGGCTGTCCTTGCGATGAAACCCAAAACCATTTTGCTCGACGAGCCATTTGCCGGGCTCGACTGGCCCACCTCCCATGTCTTGTTCAAATGGATGGACCGTCTTGAACAGCAGGTCATTCTGGTCACCCATGATCTTGACCGCCTTAACGGCTTTGAACGGGTAATCTGGCTGGAAGAGGGTAAAGTCGCCATGGACGGTCCGGCGGACAAGGTGCTTGCTGCCTATAGAGCCGAGATGGAGCTGATTTGCGGCAAAGAAGACGCTTGGCTGGATAAAGCAGCTATCAAAGAGTCTGATGATGCCGCAATGAGCGAGGCTGGCTGATGTTATCCCTCTCTGTTCCCGGCAAAAGCTGGCTCCACCGCTTGCCTGCCAGCTTCAAGCTTTTGGCGCTTTGTATCAGCAGTATGGGCTTGTTTGCCCTGCAAAGCTGGGAATTGGCCTTGGTTGCCACCGCAATAGTCGGCCTTCTTTATGCCAGTTTGGGGCGCAGCTTTGCCATGTTGGGTCTGTCGCGCCTCAAACCCCTGATCTGGATGTTTGTGGTGATCCTTGCCTATCATGTAATCACCAACCGGATTGAGGACGGCATCGTCATCAGTTTGCGTCTTGCCGCAGCGGTCGGGCTGGCCACGCTTGTGACCATGACCACCCGCCTTGACGCCATGATGGAAATTGCAGAGTGGCTGGCCACTCCCCTTTATAAGTTGGGCATGCCTCGGCGCACATTAGGGCTTGCCTTTGCCATGGTGCTGCGCTTTACCCCGGTCTTTATCCAAAAGGGACAAATTCTGGCTGAAGCATGGAGGGCACGCAGCCCAAAACGCACCAGCTCGCGCCTTCTGGTGCCGCTCAGTCTGACAGCTCTGGATGATGCCGAACGGGTGGCCGAGGCTCTTAAGGCCCGTGGCGGATTGACAAAACCCGAAAAACGGGAAGCATAGACCATACGTGAAAGACCGGGGGGATATCCTCCCACAATTACAGGACTTCGGCCCCAAGATGCATTGAGAAGCACAGGCCGGATTTTGAAAAGGAAAAAACCTTGGAACGTAATCTTGTATTCATCGCTCTGTTTGCAGCCTTGATCGCCGCTCTGGGGCTGATCCCCAAAGTGGATCTGGCAAGCGGAGTGCCGATCACAGCGCAAAGTCTGGGCATTATGCTGGCGGGCACAGTGCTTGGGGCAAAGCGTGGCGCTCTGGCTGTGCTGCTCTTCCTTGCGCTCGTCGCATTGGGGCTGCCCTTGCTGGCTGGTGGTCGTGGCGGTTTGGGTGTGTTCACCTCACCAACCGCAGGCTTCCTTGTCGGCTTCCCCATTGCAGCCTTTATAACGGGCCTCATCATGGAAAAATGGCGCTCTGGCAATGTTGCCGTGGTTGCAACTCTAGCTGCTGCGATTGGCGGTATTGTGGTGCTTTATGCCTTTGGTATTGCCGGATTGGCGCAAGTGCTGAGCAAAAGCTTTGCTGAATCCGCTTTGCTGGTTACGCCATTCCTCATTGGGGATGCGATCAAAGCCGTGATTACCGGCATCGTGACCCAGGGCATTGCCAAGGCACGCCCCGGCGCGCTGCTGTCTCGCGCCTAAAGTCCTGTCATACAGAGCTAAATCAAATGGAGCGGCTGCAAAGTCGCTCCATTTTTCGTTTAAGTGCGTGCCCAATCAAACGAGCGACGCCCTATGCAAGAGCATAATGGGCGGAAAGGGAAGGGATGCCTTCGCGGCAGGTGACCAGCCCGCGGCTGACCAGATCTTCAATATGGGCAAACATCGATAAGGCCGCAGCGCCATGCAAGGATTTATCGACATCCTTATAGACAACGGCCACCATATCCGGAATGGTCTCTTGGCCTTTGGTGAGCTGATCCAGAACCGATTTTTCCCGCCCAAGCCGGTGAGCCTTCAATCCGGCCAAAAAGGGTGCAACGTCCTTGACGCGGCCACCATGGCCCGGCCAATAAACCGGATCATCACGGGCAATCAGCTTGTCCAGACTGTCCATAAAGTCCCGCATGGCCCCATCTGGCGGGGCGACAATGGATGTGGACCAAGCCATAACATGATCGGCTGAAAATAGTCCCCGCCCATCCTGAAAAGCAAAGGCAAGATGGTTGGCCGTATGGCCCGGCGTGTGAATGACATCAAGTGCCCAGCCATCTCCCTCAATCACATCGCCGTCGCTGACTTGATGATCAATTTCAAGATCCGTGTCTGCTGAGGCATCAAGCGGATTGATCTCGCCCAAATGCAAAGGCCGCGCTGGCCGGTGTGGCCCTTCGGCATAGATGTCTGCTCCAGTCTTCTCTTTTAGCAACTTGGCACCGGGGGAATGATCTGAATGGGTGTGGGAGACCAGAATTTTCGAGATTGTCTCGCCAGCGGTTGCCTTCAGAATCTGTTCGATATGCGCCGGATCAGCAGGCCCTGGATCAAGCACCGCAACGTCATTTTCTCCAATGATATAAGTGTTTGTACCAAGCCAGGTGAAGGGGCCGGGATTGTTACAGGTTAGTCGGCGAACGCTAAGTGATAAATCTATAGCTGTTCCGTAATTGGGAGAAAAATCACGATCAAATTGCAGGATATCTTGGGTCATGGCGTGTACTTGATGAATTTGTTCTTGGTTATGGCACAATAAACGCTTCGCCTCAGATAAAGCTAGTGCAGATATTTTCAGAAGCAAATAATAACTCGTGGGTTTATAGACATTTTTTCGAATGTTATAATTTAATCACAAATTTCTAGTGTTTATATTTATTTCTGGAATATATAAAACAAAGTTTTTATATTAAAATAATTAGAGTTTAGTATAAGTATATTTAATATAATTTAAAATTATAAATAATCATTTTTAAATGTTGTTGAATATATTTGCAATTTATACTAATTTTAAATCTTTATGACATAATTGTAATGAAACTATATATATTAGGTATATTTATAATATATAGTCGTACAAAATAACTCATGAAAATATGAATGATTTTAATTATATTTTAACTCAAAAAATAGGATTGTTGTTCGTAAGGTTTTGGTTGCGATGTTGTTTTTTACTGAATACGTAGCCATGAGTTTTTAAAGGTGGCGTTGGTTGCTAAGGGTCGACTTTATGGGACAGGATTTTTTACTGACGGGGGTTGAGCGATTTTTCGGTGATGATGATATCATCGTTAGCAAAACAGACCTCAAAGGGCGGATTACCTACGCAAACAAGGTGTTTCTGGATATTTCTGGATATAAGGAAGAGGAAGTTCTGGGCCAGCCCCATAGCATGATCCGCCATCCTGAAATGCCGCGCTGCATTTTCAAAATGCTTTGGGATGCCCTGACCACAGGCAAGGAGATCTTTGCCTATGTCAACAATCGGGCGAAACAGGGCGATAATTACTGGGTCTATGCTCATGTCACTCCAAGCTGGGACAATAACGGCTCCATGATTGGTTACCATTCTAACCGTAGGGTGCCGGAGAGAAAAATCCTGGAAGGTGAGATTTTTCCGCTCTATCGCGAGTTGAAGCAAATTGAGGGCAAGCAGGCCAACAAAAAGCAAGGCATGCTAAACAGCGAGCAAAAAATACTGTCCCTGCTTGATGAGTTGGGCATGGGCTATGACGAATTTATGGCAACCATTGGTCAGGGCGAACGGCGTGGCTTCCGTTAGGTGGCTTGGTCAAAATGAACTGACCTTAGACTATAAATCGTCTGGTTGGTATCTCACGATTGAGTGAGTTCAATCAGTCCATGATCGGGAAATAATAGGACAAAATCCCAAGCTGAAACAGGTTTGATCGGTCCAACAAAAGTGCTTCTTCTCTGTGGTGGGGTGCACAAAGACGCGAGGTAAGAAATGGCTTTTATGAGCAAGAAATCTGCAATTGCCAAAGCGATTGAGGTTTGTAAAGCTGCTGCGGATGGGGATTTTGAAGCGCGTATTCTGGGCATTCCTGAAAAAGGGGAAATGGCTGAATTGATGCATACCATCAATCTGCTGATCGACCGTTCAGATGCCTATTTGCGAGAATCCAAAGCATGCCTTGACTATGTGTCGCGCAATCAGCATTTCCGCTTGATCGCAGAAAAGGGCATGGTGGGAAGTTTTCAAAATGCGGCCCAAAGTATCAATGTTGCAACCCATGCCATCAAGGTCAAACATGACGGCTTTTGCAAAATGGGTGATCGCTTCGAGGCTGACCTTAATAATGTTGTTGGTCAGATGAATACGATGATTGGAGATTTGCAAAAGTCTTCAGGCGAGGTGGGCTCTGCATCCCAAAATGCTCAAAAACAAGCCTTGATGGTCGCCGCTGGTGCAGAACAGGCCTCGTGCAACATGCAGTCGGTTGCAGCCGCGACAGAAGAATTGACAAGCTCGATTTCGGAAATCAATCGTCAGGTGGTGGAAGCTGCAGACATTGCCAAGAGTTCGGTGAACAAGTCTCTTGGTATGAGTGATGAGATCAATGGTCTGTCCAGTGCATCCATGCAGATTGGAGATGTGGTCTCTCTTATCTCTGATATTGCCGCCCAGACCAATCTGTTGGCGCTTAATGCCACCATTGAGGCCGCACGAGCTGGGGAAGCCGGACGTGGCTTTGCGATTGTGGCACAAGAGGTGAAAAACCTGTCAGCACAGACCGCCGCGGCAACCGAAGAAATCACCAATCAGATCTCTGGACTGCAACAGGCAACCCAGCGGGCGGTGAAAGCCAACGAGGAAATCAGCCAGACCATTACCAAGGTAAGTGAGATCTCTGCCGCGATTGCCGCAGCTGTAGAACAGCAAAGTGATGCCACGCGGGAAATTGCTATCAATGTCGAGGAAGCGGCTCGCGGAACTCAAGACGTAACGATCGGGATCTCTTCGGTCAATCAGGCAACAGAAATCACTGATAATTCTGCGCGCGAAGTGCATCGTGTCTCCGATCTGATGGCCGAGCAAAAGAGCCAGCTTTTGCATCTGCATAAAGAGCTGGGATCTTTCCTCACAGAAGTGCGTAAGGTCGGATAACTGGGTAATCCGGAAGATACATTCGGTCCCAACAAACGAGGCGCAGGTGCAAATTTCGACCTGCGCCTTTTCTTTTGGCCTAACAAAGGCCAAGTGTAGCTGGTGTCCTCAAACCACCCGCAAAAATACCACCAGTGCCCTGCTACAGATGTCTGATGTGACAGTCTGGCGGCCAAAAGTTCTGATTTTCGGGGTATAATTTAGCCAAGTCCATAGCCGGGCCTTGGGGTGAAACGGCCTTAAAGCCCAAACATCAATCCACATTCAATGTAGGAGGAGAGAATGGGACTTTATAACTCCACCATCCTGTCCGGCCTTGTTATCGCAGGTCTTGCGCTTTCCGCAAACAGCGCGCAAGCTGGCTATCTGTGGGGTGCGGTGGCACTGAGTCAGGATATTGGCGCTTATGGTATTTCCAGCAATATGGGAGACAGAGCCAGTGCCCGGCGGATGGCTTTGCGGCTATGCCGCAATCAAGGTGCCAGCAATTGCCGGATCAAAGCCGATTTTCGCGGCTGCGCTTCCATTGCGACCGATCCGAATGCCATAGCCTATGGCATAGGTTTGGCAAACAGCCCCGCCCAGGCCCAGCGCAATGCGATTCGCCAATGTAACCGCTATGCAGGCGGCGGCTGTTATTCAGCCGGGGTCCGCTGTAACGACTAGGGGGAGCTGCCTTTAATGGCTTGATGCGCCAAGATCTGCTATAGGGTGAAGACTGTTGCCGCCACTTGTCTTGGCTGACAGCCTCTTGCAAGAAACAGGATTGTGAGGATCTGATGCGCAAAAATCTCGCCCTGGCCCTGATGCCTTTCCTTCTCGTGTCATCTGCCACGCTGCTTGGTGCGGGCAGTGCCGCCGCTGATAGCTTGCGATATGAAAATGGCCGTTATGGCACACAGGTTTTGCTGCCCATGCAAATAAGAGGCATCGCCTCGCCCCAAAATGGTGACGGCTATATCTTTGGCTTTGAGGGCTGGGAGGGGCACATCTCGGTTTATGCGGCGCAAAATTTCCGGGACAATGGCATTGCTGGCTACAGGCGCCAAATGCAGAAAAACTTTGATGATATCACCTATGAAGCGGGCAAAAAGGACTGGTTTGTTCTATCTGGCCGGTACGAACACAACATCTATTATCTGCGCGTCAAAGGGTGTGAGGCCGGCCCCATGCATCACATCTATTTCGAGCATCCGGCAAAGGAAAAAGAGTTCTGGAAGTCCATTATCGAAGATTATGCCAAAACCCTTGATGGTCCCTGTTTTGAGCCAGATTGATCCTACAAAAAGACAAAGAAACAAACTGTAAGAAAGGCCTGTCCCCTTCTGGAGCGGGCCTTTTGCATCTTTTTATTCCAGCCTGTTCGTTGCTCGTCATGATTTGCCTCATGGCGGGCAGTGGTCGCATGGGTCATATAGCGTCTTGAAAGCCAATGGCCAGATTGCAAGCAGACAAGGAAGGTTGGAATGACCGCAGACCCCACCCAGCCGGGCACACAGAACAAACATGATTATGGAGAAGTCATGTTCAAGGCTATGACTTCTCGACAGTCTGTCTCGCCCAAGCGGCTTTCAGAGCCCGGCCCCAGTCCGCAACAACTTGAAAAGCTGGTCGAGGTTGCCGGTTGCGCGCCACATCATGGCCTGTTGCGCCCTTGGCGTTTTGTGCTGTTCGAAAAAGAAGCCCGCCCCAAGCTTGCCGATGTGTTTGAAGCGGCACTCTTGGAGCGCTGTCCTGATGCCGATGAGGAAGATCGCCACCGCGCGCGCGAAAAAGCAGCCCGTGGGCCCCTGCTGCTTGGAGTGATTGTGACGGTTGACCAATCGGATGAGAAAGTTGCTTTCGAAGACCAGATCGCCTCTGCGGGTGCTGCTCTTCAAAATGTGTTGTTGCAGGCCCATGCCTTTGGCTATGCAGCAAAGGCAACATCAGGCCGCGCGGTGCGCACGCAAGCCTTCCGCACTGCTATCGGACTGGAAAAGGATGAGACTTTCCTGTGTTTCCTCGCCATTGGAACTGCGATACAATCCAGCCGCACAAAGCTTCGGCCCAATGCCCAAAGCCTGCTAACCAACTGGAATGGTCTGGCTGGGGGATAGCAAACTCTTAGATCGCTCCTACCACTTATAAAACGCTTGGTTTAGCTTGTTCTTACTGGTGGCTTTCTGCCTTTGGAGGCCTGCTAGGCAGATTATTAAAGAAAATACCAAGCCCGATCAGTGCCAGACCATAGAGATGATAAAGCTCCAGCCGTTCTCCCAAAAAGAGAATAGCAAGAATAGTGACCCACATCGGTACAAGATTGAGCATGATGCCCGCCTTGGCAGGGCCTATCAGTGCCACGCCCTGATTAAAGGCAAGATAGGCAAGAAGGGACGCAACAAGAGACACATAGCCAACGCTCATAGCCGCCTGCATGGTAAGCGGCATGGGCATAACGGCTTGGCTTTCCCAGATATAAAAGGGCAAGAGCAAGAAGGCTCCGAGCCCAGCTGTTGCTGTCAACAGGGCATAGCCATTTAGATCGTCTGGTTTAAATTTGAGCGTGATTGAGTAGAGCGCCCAGACAATGGATGCACCCAACATCCAAACATCGCCGGTGGTAAAGCTCAGCGAAGCAAGGAGGGCCGGATCGGCCTTGCTGATAACCACTGCCACACCCGCAAAGGCCAGCATGATGCCCAGCCCCTGTGACAGCTGGATTGGCGTTTTAAGAAACAGCCGTGAGAACAGGACCACAAAGGCAGGGCAGGTGGAGAGCAGCAGGGTAGCATTAATCGCCGTTGTCGATTGTACCGAGAAATATTGCAGTGGATGAAACAGCGCCATTGCCAGCACAGACATGGCCAAAAGCAGCTTCCATTCGCGTTTCAATATGGGCCAAGAGCGCTTCATCAGCGGTAAAGTGAAAAGGAGAAGGACACCAAATGCCACTGCCCAGCGCCAGAAGGACAGCCCTAAAGGCGGTAAGTCTCCCCGTACGGCACGCCCGATAACGATATTGCCACCCCACGTGCAGGTGGCAAAGGCCAGCAGCAAGAATGCAAGAATGTCAGGACGTTTCATAAAAGGCCTATCAACTGCCTGCCACAAAGCAGGGCCTATGGTCGGGCGGAATAGTGTTTGTAAGAAGAGCTGGGATGAACAAGTCTCCCCTTTAAAGGGGGGCGAGGCAAAGTGCAAGGGATGATGTTGGTCTTGAGACACTCGGGCGCGGGGAAAAAGGCGAGGTTTTGCGCTTTTTGTACCCCCCTTGCGCCCATTACGTCCATTACGTCCATTACGTCCATTGCACCATCAGGCAACAAGGCTGCGGACAAGAGCCTCTACTTCCTTTGCCACATCCACGCGCGGCTGGGCAGGTACATGCAAACACAGGCAGCGCTTCCACTTCTCCCCCCGAAAGGGCAAGAACTTCACCCCTTGCGTTGCATTCTCGCTCATCGAGGCAATGGTCAGCCCAAGGCCTGCTGCGACCATGGTAAGAGCACGGCCATCCTGCTCTGTGCGGTAGCGGACTTGTAGTTCCATATCTTTTTCTTGCAGCCAAGCCTCCATGCGCGGGCGCATTTCGCAATGCATGCGGGCAATGAACGGCTCGCCTTTCAGATCATGCATGCTCAATGATTGGCGAGAGGCAAAGGGATGATCTTCTGGGACGGCAACCCCAAAAAGATCCTCTTTAAGCACGATCATGCGATCCTCTTTACCTCCCTCCGGCGCCCACCAATCCAGCTCCCGCTTACCCATTTCCTTTGCTTCCCCCGCATGCACCGCAAAAACCAGATCATAAATGCGATCATCCAGCGCATCCGAGCGATGGACGGGGCCGGTATCGCTGACATCAAAAAAGACATGCGGCGTGGTGATGGCAAAGCCTTTGAGGATGTCGCTTAAAAAGGGGGTGGGAAAGCTGTTGGCGGCAAGAATACGCAAAATCGTGGTTTGCTTGCGCTTGCGAAAGCTGCGTTTAAGCTCGTCCAGTTCCCCCACAATCTTTTCGGCAGAATGTTTAAGCCGCCGCCCTTCGGGCGTCAGGGCCACGTTGCGCTTATTACGCACAAAAAGCTGACAGCCAAGTTCTGCCTCCAGCTTGGCAATGGAGGCAGAAAGGGCGGGCTGGGAAATATTGGCAAGAGCCGCCCCGCGCGTAAAACTGCCACTTTCGCTGGCTGCAAGAAAATGTGTGAGCTGCTTGATATCCATGCCGGTCCCATTGCGAGAGATAGTTATATAAGAAAAATCTATCGTAATTAGCAATACTATCGATTGGACGAATGAAAAAATCAAGCCTATCCTTTTTAAAAGCGAAGCAATATCGGCCCTTGCATAAGGGGCTTATGGAGCCTGAATGACACAATTGGAAACATATCGCGGGGTCGTTTATCCGCAGCATCTGGATCATATGGGCCATATGAATGTGGCCTTTTATACATCCAAATTTGATGAAGCGACCTGGCATCTGTTCGGGATGATCGGCATCTCGAACGCCTATATTCAAAGCGAGCAGAAAGGAATGGCAGCGCTTAACCAGACCACGACTTATAAGGCAGAAGTGATGGCTGGGGATTTGTTGGTGATCAAATCCCGGCTTCTGGAAATGTCGGAAAAGAAAATCCGTTTTCTCCATATCATGGAAGAGGCGCAGACAGGTAAAGAGGTCGCCACCACCGAATTGTTCGGGGTGCATCTTGATCGCGTCAAGCGAAAGTCCTGTCCTTTTCCCGATCATATTCTGGAAAAAGGCCAAAGCCTTATAGCCCAACAGCAGGCAGGCTAGTCTCGTTCCTCAGATAGACTGATCAACTGTTGGTATCCTAAGCCAGCCTTGTGCGGACCCACCGCCGGGCTGGCTTTTTTTCGCGGTAATTTGTGCGGCTCTTCACGCAAGTTGCGCATTGCGAAGGCTGCGAAAACGCCGATATAGCAAAGCAAGGCGCAAGGTCTCCTCACCCACAAGCACCCCAAAGGCTAGCAGAAGCGGCAAGTCGAACAGCACAATAAGCACCAGCAGAAGCGGCAAGCCTGCGCCCCATTGCAGGACAAGCTGAATGCGCATCACCCATTGTGGCTGATCAATCGCCCGCAACACCGCCCCAAAGCTCACCGACAGGGAGCGCACAAAGACCAGCAAGCAAGCCAAGGGGATAAGCGTCAAGAAATGCAGCCGAACCGTGCCCGAGACATGTAGCGATAAGGCGCAAACCAGCATCGAGATTCCGAGAAAGCCCAGCGCCAGCTTGGGAGCCATATTTTTAAGCACAATCATGATGGAGGCAATTGCCCCTTGCATGGATTTGCTGCCAAGGGAGAGATCCGCACAAGCCATGGTGGAGGAGAGGGCAATCCCCCGCCCCAATACATTGGCAATGGAACGCCACGGGGCCATCAGGGCCAGAGCGGCATAGGCTTGATAGGGCAATTGGGCAAAGAGTAGCTGATAGGCTTGCGAGCCAAGAATAAGCGCCCCGACATTAAGCGACACCGGCAGCGCCAGCCGATTAAACAAAAGCCGCTCCTGCATAGAGGGCAGGGACAGCCCCACCCAAGGCCCAGCCTTTGATAAATCCATTGCGGTCAGGATGAGGAGATAGAAAAGGCGGGCACTTTGGGCGATCAGCGTTGCAATGGCTGCCCCCATAATGCCAAGGGCTTCAAAGCCCAAAAGGCCATAGATCAATATGGCATTGAGCGCGATATTCAGGGGAACCTCGATAGCAAAGCCCCAAAGCTGCCGCTGGGACTGGTGCCGCACATCAAAGGAGAGTGATAACAGATAAGCAAGGAAGGAGATGGGCAAGCCATAGACCATCCATCCCAAATAGCGCTTGGCAGCAAAGCCGATGCCTGATGTGGTTGCCAGCCAATCCACCAGAAAATGGATGTTGAAGCGAAACAGCAAGGTAAGGATCAGCGCCAGAGGAATGCCCACCACAAGGCAATAACAAAGGCGGCGATAAAAGCCCGCAGCAGCCGTGCTGGACGCGCTCTGGCTAAGGAGAATCTGCGCAGCAGAGCCAAGCCCGAACAAAAGCGCCATGAAAATCCCGTATATCCCGGCAGACAGACCCAAACCGGCAAGAATTTCGTCGCCCAAGGGCGCAACCATATTGGCGTCGAGCAAGAGAGCGGACGTTGCAAAAAGACCCGAAAGAGACAAAAACCCGGCCTGACGCAAAATAGCGCCCGGTGTGCGAGCCGGAGCCGGATCGGGGGGGAGGTCTACCGGCTGCTCTGGCCGGCTGGTGGATTTCTCGAGCGAAGAGGAGGCGGGACCCTTTGGCGGTGTGGCTGATGTCATGATAATCGCTTCACACGAGGAAGGGGACTCCCCGGATTTGCAGTCCTTTGATCTGAAATGGGCGCTATGTTCTATGGATTATTCTGCGCGCCTGCATGCTGGGTTTCAAGAGTGTAATTCTGCCGCAGGACAGGGCATAGCCGCCTCTTGGTTTCATCCTGCGCAAGAATCGCGTCACATTAGGGTAATTACGTAAAAATGCCAAGCAAAGGGATTTTATTCCGCGCCGCACTTAGCAAATAGTCTGCCCTCAATCCAAACGTCTCTGGCAAGTCTTGCTGCCTTATAAAAAAGAGGCGTCCTTGGCTTTTGTGTAAGGAGGGTGCCAATCTCTTTAAGCTGTGCTAGACCCGTGTCATCTGCAAGCAAGATGACAATAGGCAAAAGATATGATGCAGGATGGCTCAATGGAGCAAACATACTCTTCCCGGATACTGGCCTTGCCCGAGCCGCAAATTGCCGGATTGGCCATCTCCTCTCCCTTGATGGGGATTGCCCTATTGCTGGTCTTTGTTATCAGCGGCAAAGTGTTTCGCGATAACTGGAAGCTTCAAGGGGGGAATTGGAAGAGAAATTGCTGGCTCTCAGGCATTCTGGCAAGTCTGTGTTTTGCCATTCTTGCCTTCGTACCTTTCGCGCCCAATTAGGTTGATGCTTTCTCAAGGGCTGCTTTCTCCAAAGCGGCCTTTTCTCTGGCAGCCTTTTTGCGCGGGCATTCCAGCTTTTCCTTCAAGGGGCTGTTGGGATCAACCGGCGCATTGCAAACCAGGCAATGATCGGCATCGGAGATCGCGTTTAGCCCGCCGCATGAGCCGGTGATCGGCTTGCGCATAAAAATGACACCCAGCGACATGCCCAAAACAATCAGCATCAACAGGCCAAAGGCAAGAAAAAAGGTGGTCATGTCGGTCAGTCTCCAATACCGGCAGCTATGCCACATGGGGCAGAGCTAGATGTCTTTACATCTGTCAATCGCGCAAAACAGGGCTTTAAGCGTTGTAAGCGATCCTGTCTTATCAGTTTTTTTCCATCAATGCATCAAAAGCTGGCGAAGAACTTGTCACAAATCCGTCAGCCGTGCGCCTGATGAAATAGGCAGCAATGCCATGCTCTGTTGCAAGCTTGCGCCCCGCTTCTTCCCCCAAAACCAGCAAAGCAGTGGCAAGGCCATCTGCCCGCATGCCGCTTTTTGCCAAAATTGTGACCGAGGCCAGGTCATGGGTGACCGGACGGCCTGTTTTGGGGTCAAGAATATGGGACAGGCGCTTGCCATCCTTTTCGATATAATTGCGATAATCGCCCGATGTTGCCAGCCCCATATCCCGCACAGGGACAATAAGCTGCACCGAACGACCAAGCGCATCTGGCTTTTCTACACCAACGCGCCAAGGCTCGCCTTGTTCATTCACACCGCGGGTGAGCAAATCCCCGCCGATTTCCACCAGATAATTCTCAAAGCCGTGTTTCTCAAGGCTGCGAGCGATTAAATCTGCGCCATATCCCTTGGCAATAGCCGACAGATTGACCGTCACCGTGCCCTTGCGCTTGCGAAGTGCGGCAGATTGTCCATCCTTTGCTGGGCGGACTTCTAGCAAATCGGACTGCCCCACTTGCTTAAGGGCTTCACGGATCTGCAAGTCCGTGGGAAAGGTCTCATCATCATTGGGGCCAAATCCCCACAAATCGATGAGTGGGGCCAAAGTGACATCAAATGCACCGCCGCTCAAATGATGAATGGAGGACGCCTCGGCCATCACTTGAGCAAAAGCAGGAGAGATCTCCTGCCAGCGGGTGGAGGGGCTTTTATTGAAACGCGAAAGCGCGCTGTCTTCTTCCCAGTTGGAAAATGTCCCGGTGGCTTCATCAAGGGCGGCCTTAATATCCAGATAAAGCTGTTCTTTATTTATCTTGCCTTCGGACTCTAGGGCCTTGATGGAATAAGACGTGCCCATTGTTGTGCCGCGCAGCACATAGTGATCTGTCTGCGGCGCGATAAGATCGCACCCACCAAGCAGTATAGTGATGCAAAATACAGCAAAGAGAGAGATGAAACGCCGCACAATCAACCCCGACATGGCCGCAAAGCCAGAATGATCAAAATGCAAAATGTGAGCGGTTGATGCTCTGTTTTTTTATACCAAGTCAAGAAAAAACACCGCAAAAAGGAAAAACTTGCCTATCAAAGGTGCAAATGGCCCATTTGGGCCAAAAACAAACACCAGCTAGCTTGGAAAAAGGAGTTAGATCCCCCTCTAGACCTTGATTTGTTAAACGCGCCTCGTTAGTCAAAGGGGTGACCGGGGCACGCGGCAAAAAGGGACGATTCTCTTTCGTCGGGGTGCTGTATACACTTACTCAGTCAAGGTATGCTATGAAGCTGAAAAAGGGATTGGATCTGCCGATTACTGGCGCTCCCGTCCAGACCATTCATGATGGACCCAAAATTACGAAGGTCGCCCTGAATGGTAGGGACTTCATTGGCCTGAAACCAAAAATGCTGGTTGCAGAAGGAGACAAGGTGAAAAAGGGGCAACCGCTCTTTGTTCACAAAGAGTCGCCTGATGTGGCATATGTGGCACCTGGTGGCGGCACCATTTTAGCAATCAATCGCGGCCCGCGCCGCGTGCTGGAAACCATTGTTATCGCACTGGATGACAGCGAAGACGAAATCACCTTCGAAGCAGTGGAGCCATCCAAGCTCGGTGATCTGTCCCGCGAAGCAGTGCAGCAGCGCCTCTATGAAAGTGGCCTCTGGACAGCTTTCAAGACGCGGCCTTATTCTTATGTGCCAGCGCAGGGTAGTGTGCCAAACTCAATTTTTGTCACCGCCATGGATACCGAGCCGCTTGCACCGACCGCATCCGTGATCATTGAGGAAAAGGCCGAGAGTTTCTCAGCTGGTCTTGATGTGTTGTCGCATCTGACAGATGGCCCTGTTTTTGTCTGCCACAAGCCGCATACCCTAATCCCGGCCAGCTCCAGTGCTTCTGTCCGTCAGGAGATTTTTGACGGGCCGCACCCGGCAGGCCTTGCGGGTACACATATTCATCACCTTGATCCGGTCAGCGCAGAAAAAACCGTCTGGTCTCTTGGCTATGCCGAGGTCATTGCCATCGGTGATCTGTTTGTGACAGGCAAGCTCAATACTGATCGGGTTGTCGCTCTTGCCGGACCACTGGCAACCAACCCGCGCCTTGTGCGCACCCGCGTCGGCGCTTCGATGGATGAGCTGACAGCCGATGAAATCGAGGCAGGTATTGATTGCCGGGTTATTTCCGGCTCTGTTCTGTCCGGTGTTGCTGCCCATGACCAGTTTGCTTATCTAAGTCACGGCGCACGGATGGTCACCCTGATCAAGGAAGATACCGAGCAGAGCATTCTGGGCTGGATCAATCCTTCGCCCAAAAATTACTCTTTCCTCAATGTGCATTTCTCTTCGCTGATGCGCTGGTCCAAGAAATTCCCCTTCGGCTCCAACCTTAATGGCGGACGCCGGGCCATGGTGCCTTTGGGCTCTTACGAGCGATTGGTGCCAATGGATATTTTGCCAACCCAGCTGCTGCGTGCCTTACTGGTGCTTGATACCGATCAGGCCCAGTTGCTTGGTGCTCTTGAGCTGGATGAGGAAGATCTCGCACTCTGCACCTTCGTTTGTCACTCCAAATATGAGTATGGCGAAGCCTTGCGGGCCAATCTCACAAAAATCGAAAAAGAGGGCTGAGTCTTGGGTTTGCGCAATTTCTTCGACAGCATCGAGCCGCATTTCCTGAAAGGCGGCAAGCTGGAAAAGTACTTTGCTATCTATGAGATGGTCGAGTCCTTTATCTATTCACCCAAAACGGTCACCAAGGCCGCACCCCATGCACGCGACTATATCGACCTGAAACGGGTCATGTCCTATGTGGTTGTTGCCACCGTGCCCTGTATCCTTTGGGCCTTTTATAATACCGGTTATCAGGTCAACAGCGCCATCGCCCAACTGGGCGCCGAAAGCGCAACCGGATGGCGGGCGGCCATCTTGTCGGCCTTGGGTATCGGTTTTGATCCGGGCAATATCTTCGTCAATATGGCCCATGGCCTGTTGTACTTCCTGCCTATCTATATCACCACGCTGGTCGTTGGCGGTATTTTCGAGGTGATCTTCGCCACGGTGCGCGGCCATGAAGTGAATGAGGGCTTCCTCGTGACCTCCATGCTCTACACCCTGATCATGCCTGCCTCCACACCTCTTTGGATGGTGGCTCTTGGCATTATCTTTGGCGTGGTTATCGGTAAGGAAGTCTTTGGCGGCACCGGCAAAAACTTCCTCAACCCGGCGCTTACCGGTCGTGCTTTCCTCTATTTCGCCTATCCGGCGGCTATGTCAGGGGATACGATCTGGACACCGGTTGATGGATTCTCGGGCGCAACGGCCCTTGGCATCACCGCTATAGAAGGACATGGTGCCCTTGATCTGAGCTGGATGGACGCCTTCATCGGCCTCATGCAAGGATCGCTGGGTGAGACCTCAACCCTTGCCTGCCTGATCGGTGGCCTCTTCCTTCTTTATACCAAAATCGCCAACTGGCGCCTGATTGTCGGCTGTCTTGCCGGTATGATCGGCTTCTCGACCTTGCTCAACCTCATTGGCTCTGACACCAACCCGATGTTTGCCATGCCCTGGTATTGGCATCTGGTGCTGGGTGGGTATGCCTTCGGTCTTGTCTTCATGGTCACCGAGCCTGTCTCAGCTGCCATGACCAACAAGGGCCGCCTGTATTATGGGGCATTGATCGGCTTCATGGTGGTGATGATCCGTGTCGTCAACCCGGCCTTCCCCGAAGGCATGATGCTGGCCATCCTGTTTGGTAACATCTTTGCGCCATTGATCGACTATTTCGTCGTCAAGGCCAACATCGCTCGGAGGGCTCGTCGCAATGCCTGAAGCGAATGAAAAGCTCAGCCCATGGGCGCGCTTTAAGGCGCTGCCTGTGGACTCAACCCCCAAAACCATCCTTGTTGCTGTGAGCCTGTGTCTCTTCTGCTCCATGATCGTGTCTGGCGCTGCCGTCATGCTCAAGCCCATTCAGGAGCAGAACAAGGTTCTCGATAAAAAGCGCAACATTCTGCAGGTCGCAGGCCTGTTTGAAGAAGGCGCGGATATCGAAGAGGCCTTCAAGGCGGTGGAGCCGCGTCTGGTGGATGTTGCCAGCGGCAAATTCTCCGACGCGGAAGATGCCGCCACCTATGACCAGCGCGCAGCTGCAAAGGATCCGGCAAAATCCATCGCTCTGGATGAAGATCCTGCATCAATCGGACGTCAGGCCAAACTGGCTTCGATCTATTTGCTGCGTGATGACGCAGGCGAGATCACAAAGATCATCCTGCCACTTCATGGCTATGGTCTGTGGTCAACCTTGTATGGCTTCATCGCGCTCAAGCCTGATGGCAATGAAGTCACCGGCCTGCAATTCTATTCTCACGCCGAGACCCCGGGTCTGGGTGCCGAGGTGGACAATCCGATCTGGCGCAATATGTGGCCGGGCAAGAAGGTCTTTGATGATGCTGGCAATGTTGCCATCACCGTTGCCAAGGGCATTCCGTCAGCCGATAAGGCACAGCATCATATTGATGCCTTGGCCGGCGCAACCCTGACCAGCCGCGGCGTGGACAATCTGGTTCGCTTCTGGTTGGGCGAGCAAGGGTTCAAGCGCTTTCTAGAAAATCTCAAAGCGGGGGCCGCCTGATGTCTGAAAGCAAAAAAGAAATGCTTCTCGACCCGTTGGTCGATAACAACCCCATTACCTTGCAGGTTCTGGGCATCTGTTCCGCTCTGGCGGTGACCTCATCCTTGCAGGTGGCATTTGTGATGTCCCTTGCGGTGACGTTGGTGACAGCTTTCTCAAGCTTCTTCATCTCCGCCATCCGCAATGCGATCCCAAGCTCCATCCGCATCATTGTGCAAATGGTCATCATCGCCTCGCTGGTGATCCTGGTGGATCAGGTTCTAAAGGCTTATGCCTTTGAAATCTCCAAGACCTTGTCGGTCTTTGTGGGCCTGATCATTACCAACTGTATCGTGATGGGCCGCGCAGAAGCCTTTGCCATGAAGAACGGCCCCGTTGAGAGTTTCCTTGATGGGATCGGCAACGGCCTTGGCTACAGCCTTATCCTGATGCTGGTCGGCGTCATCCGCGAATTGTTCGGCACCGGCAAGCTGTTTGGCGTTACCATTCTGGAGACGGTCAATAACGGTGGCTGGTATGTGCCAAACGGTCTTCTTCTGCTCCCGCCAAGCGCTTTCTTCGTCATCGGCCTTCTGATCTGGGCCTTTAGAACATGGAAGCCAAATCAGGTGGAAGCTCGCGACTTTAAAATCATCGAACAAGAGGGAGGCCATTAATCATGGAAGGTCTCATATCTCTCTTCGTCAAGGCGATCTTTATTGAAAACCTTGCACTCTCTTTCTTTCTGGGCATGTGTACGTTCCTTGCGGTGTCCAAAAAGATCGAAACCGCTCTGGGTCTTGGTATTTCGGTCACGGTGGTGCAGGCCATCACGGTGCCTGCCAACAACCTGATCCTGACCTATCTGCTCAATGACGGCGCGCTGGCCTGGGCTGGTTTTCCCGATGTGGATCTGCGCTTCCTTGGCCTGATCTCCTATATCGGGGTGATTGCCGCCATGGTGCAGATTCTGGAAATGACGCTCGATCGCTTCTTCCCCGCGCTCTATAACGCTCTGGGCATCTTCCTGCCTTTGATCACTGTGAACTGCGCCATTCTTGGTGGCTCGCTCTTCATGGTGGAGCGCGATTACAACTTTGTGGAAAGTAGCGTTTACGGCCTGTCATCCGGTGTCGGTTGGGCCCTTGCCATCACCTTGATGGCCGGTGTGCGCGAAAAGCTGAAATATTCTGATGTGCCCGATGGCCTTCAGGGTCTTGGCATCACCTTCATCACCGCAGGTCTGATGGCTATGGGTTTCATGGCTTTCTCCGGCGTGAAACTGTAAGGGGAGGTTGATCACATGCAAGATTTTAGCCTAGGCATCACCTTCTTTACCCTCATCGTTCTGGCTCTGGTGGCAGTTATTCTGTTTGCCAAATCCAAGCTGGTTTCGTCAGGCGATGTGGAAATTACCATCAACAATGAACGCAAGGTCACAGTGCCCGCTGGCGGCAAGCTGCTGGGCGCCTTGGCTGGCGAGAAGATCTTTATCCCCTCTGCCTGTGGCGGCGGGGGCACCTGTGCCCAGTGCCGCGTGAAGGTGCATGACGGGGGCGGGTCTATCCTGCCAACCGAAGAATCTCACATCACCAAGCGCGAAGCCCGCGAAGGCGACCGCCTGTCCTGTCAGGTTGCCGTCAAGCAGGACATGAATATCGAAGTGCCTGAAGAGGTCTTTGGTGTGAAAAAGTGGGAATGTACGGTTCGCTCAAACGAGAATGTTGCAACCTTCATCAAGGCCTTGGTGCTGGATCTGCCTGAAGGCGAGGATGTAAACTTCCGCGCAGGTGGTTACATCCAGATCGAAGCGCCAGCCCACGAAGTTGCCTATACCGAATTTGATATCGAGGAAGACTATCGCGAAGATTGGGACAAGTTCAATCTCTGGCAATATGTCTCCAAGGTGGAAGAGCCGGTCGAGCGCGCCTATTCCATGGCCAACTATCCGGAAGAAAAAGGCATGATCATGCTCAATGTGCGTGTTGCCTCTCCTCCTCCGGGTTCTGAAGGCATTCCTCCGGGCAAGATGTCCTCTTTCATCTTTAACCTCAAGCCGGGTGACAAGGTCACCATTTCCGGTCCGTATGGTGAGTTTTTCGCGCGCGAAACCGAAAAGGAAATGGTCTTCATCGGGGGTGGTGCCGGTATGGCACCGATGCGCTCTCACATTTTCGATCAGCTCAAGCGCCTCAAGAACAAGGATCGCAAGATCACCTTCTGGTATGGTGCCCGTTCGAAGCGCGAAATGTTCTTTGTCGAAGATTTCGACCAGCTGGCCGCTGAATTCCCGAACTTCACCTGGCATGTCGCGCTGTCTGATGCGCTGCCAGAGGACAATTGGGACGGCTATACCGGCTTTATCCATAACGTGCTGTATGATGAATATCTCAAGGATCACGCAGCGCCTGAGGATTGCGAATATTACATGTGTGGCCCTCCAATCATGAACTCCTCCGTGATCAACATGCTGCTTGATCTCGGCGTAGAACGTGAAGACATCATGCTTGATGACTTTGGTGGCTAATCACACCGCTTAGAAACTAAAAAACCGGGTCAGGCCATCCTGATCCGGTTTTTTCTTGCCCGTATGTTTGGGGATAAACAGGGTGATGCTATCGCAAAAAGAAAGCGATAGACATGCCAAGGCCGACCAGAATGACAATGGTGCGCACGATAGAGGCGGGTAACAGGCGCGCCAGATGCGCACCAGCATAGCCGCCCACTGTGGCCGCCAGCATCATGATGATGGCTTCTTTCCAAAAGACAAGGCCAGCCAGCGCAAAGGTGAGGACAGAGGCAGCCGAGAGAATGAAAGACAGGCCATTTTTAAGGCCATTCATCACATGGATATCGCGCATGCCAAGGGATGAGAACAGCGCCAGCAAGATAATGCCCAGTCCGCCATTGAAATAGCCGCCATAAGTGGTGACAACAAGGGTTGAGACCACCTTGCCTGCTGAAGCTCCAAGAAAGCCTTTTTCCGCGCTATCAGCTCCCGCTTGCTGGTGAGCCTCGCTCCAGCGGCGGATGACTTTGTCAAAGGCAAAAAGGGCGGTTGCGATCAGCAAGAGCCAAGGGACGATGGTGTTAAAAAGGCTCGATGGGGTCACCATCAGCAAAACAGCACCGGCCACGCCGCCAATAATGGACAAAAGAACGAACAGGATCAGCTCCTGCCTGTTATGGGCCTTTAGCTCGCTCAAAAACCCCAGGGTCGAAGAGAGATAGCCGGGAAAGACCGCCACCGCACTGGTGGCATTGGCCGGAATGGGCGGCACACCCACAAAAACCAGCGCCGGAAAGGTAAGGAAGCTACCCCCTCCGGCAATGGCATTGAGAATGCCCGCCAAAAAAGCTGCGCTGATAAGAAGACCAAGATCAAACATGGCAGGAGACTCTTTGCCGGATTGGATAGAGAAGGGGAAAGAGCGAGCGATGAGGATGGCCCCCAGCACTGCCTTTGGGCAGGTTGGCAGACAATGGCAGATTTTTATCGTCGCAACAATGTTTGTGTGAGACTAACTCCCATCGTCACCATCCATCAGAGCCGCATCATGACTATCTGGAATAGGCGCATCTGTTGGCAAAGGGCCTTAATCAGCCATATGGAGCCTTGCGCCCAAAAAAGGGGCATGCACAATCATGGCTGCAAATCCATCTTCAGCACCAGAAGATAAAGCTACAGACTGCCCGACAGGCGCACCAGCGCCTTTTATTGCGCGATTGACAGATCGGATAGATAAGGACGATAGGAATGTCTCAAACGCCCCCACAGCTACCCCAGCTAAAAGATGCCCGCCTGACGCTTGAAAATCGCGTCGCCACCTTGGTGATGGACCGGCATGATGTGCGCAATGCCCTCACTGGCACGGACCTGATTGATGATATCGTAGCGGTTGCCGAATGGGCCACCAAATCAGCGGATGTCTCTGTTCTGCTGCTAACCGGCGAAGGCTCGGCTTTCTCGGCGGGCGGCAATATCAAGGATATGGCCGAGCGCGGCGGCGACTTTGCGGGCAATGTGGCCGAGGTGGAAGAGCGCTATCGCCGCGGGATCCAGCGCATTCCGCTGGCTTTGCAAAATGTTGAAATCCCCATCATCGCAGCCGTCAATGGGCCTGCCATCGGGGCCGGTTTTGACCTTTGCAATATGTGCGACATCCGCATCGCCTCCACCAAGGCCAAATTTGGCGAGACTTTCCTTAATCTTGGCATCATTCCCGGTGATGGCGGAGCGTGGTTCATGCAGCGCCTCATCGGCTATCAAAGAGCGGCGGAACTCACGCTCACCGGCCGCGTGATCGGAGCCAGGGAAGCGCAGGATTATGGCCTTGTGCTGGAGGTAACCGAGCCTGACGAGCTAATGGCAGAGGCCACAAAACTGGCTGAGAAAATTGCCTCCCAGCCACCAAAGGCCACGCGCCTGACCAAACGGCTGTTGAAAATGGCCCAGCGCATGGAGTTAAAAGATTTCCTTGATCTCTCAGCGGCCTATCAAGGCATGAGCCACAATGAGCCCGAGCATCTTGAAGCGGTTCATCGCTTCATGGACAAAATGAAATAATCCTGGCCGGGATGGACAGAGCCCCTGATTGTCGCATCATCTTTAAGGGGGTAAAAGATAAGAGATGATAAGAGATCAATATGCGGTCTGAGGATTATATGACTGCATAAAATGCGGGCCCAAAACAAAGGGCCCGCAGTCTAGTCTCTGAAATAAGAGATCATTTATATGTCAATATAGACCCACTTGCGCCCCGAAAGCCTGAACCGCTGAAATATACTTTGGTGCATTTTTCTTTGCCGTTTCTCAGTTTGTTGTAACGGGTACAATTGGCACCATTGCGCCAAGCCCATCTGCCACTGTCCTTCTTCATTTTCTTATTGTTATTGAAGGTAATCGTGATTTTGCCTGATTTGCTAAAATGCACTGTTCCAGACGCCTTTTCTTGTTTCCACTTAAGGGTATGGCCAACAATTTTTTGTTTAAAATCCGCTTCTGTCAAAGCTTTGCCCGCAATGGCAGAGCCGCCAGAGAGGAGAAGCAAAGATGAGGCAATAAGGGCTAGACGTTTCATGGCATCCTCCAAATGATTTGAATATCGGACTGAATTTTAGAATTTGGCGTCGTAGGTTTTTTTCATTTTGAGCAATTTTTTGGAAACGCTGTCACCAGCCTTTAATTTTGAGGTTTCCTTATTGCTCCAGTCACTGCCGTTTCCTTTATCGCCAGCGTCTACGGTCCAAAGTTTGCCGCCATCTTTCATCCAGAGCATGCAATTATTGGAAAAACTGCCCTTCTTTCCGGTCTTGAGATTATACCACTTGCCGGAGCGGCACATTTTGCCTTTTGAAACGCGCCATTTGCCGATCACAAAGAGAGAGTTGTTTTTTTTGCGGGCATAGAAAGACCCGTCCGGTTTGAAATAGCCAACTGTCTTTGACCAGAAAACGGATTTGCCCGAATAGATTTTCTTAAGCTCTGTTGCGGAAACCTTTTTGGCACCAGCAGACAGCTTGGCTGCAAAGGAAGGTGTGCTGGCCAGCATGAGACAAGCAAGGCTGGCGGCAAAAAGAGATGAACGTTTCATGGATGTGGCTCCCGTATGGTCTGCATTGAATATGTCTTGCGACCAGAAATAGAGTATGGAGGTGGGGGAGCGGTTTCATGATCAAAATTGACTATAGCAAAGACAAGGCTATAAAAATTTCGTCAAGACAAAGCCCGGCAGACGGAATGCTGCAATGGTTTGGGAAGGCTGCATGGTGGGAGAGGCTGCCCCACAATGCGTTTTGATTCTGGGTGATTGTACAAACACTTTTATTTGAAGAGAGAACGTAGCTTGGTCTCATTCATGACTTTTTGGATCATCTGGGTTTGCTTGCGATCTTCGGTTTTTTGTAAAATACTGCGCATCTGATTGCGTGCGGTATTGATGGATATCTGAGAATGCTCTGCATAATCTTGCAGGCTGCTGCCCTTGCAAAGAGCAATCACCAGCCGGCTTTCTGCCGGTGTTAGCTGATACAGGCTATAAAGAGCTTGTGGGTTGAGGTGATCGAGTTGTTCTGGATTATCAATGAACAAAATATGGAAACCGGTTTCTTTATCGTCTGCCACAACGCGAATGGTATTGGTGGCGCGTGAGCGAAACATGAAGGCGGTTCGGCGCTCACCATTGTTGAAATGCAGCACGAAAGGGTCTGAGACAAACTTGCGTGCTCCCGTTTCTTCTGTCTCAGAGGTTGCAAAGGCCAAACGGAATTTGGAGGCATTGGGCGATGCAGACCACAGCAATTGATCTTTCACAATTTTGATGTCTTTTGCATAACGATCCAGAAAATTTTGGGCATTGCGATTGAAATAGATAACCTTGCCAGAATTATCGAGCAAGAAGACCGCTCCGCTTAATTGATCAAGTACCTGCTGGGCGGCTGTTCGCTCAATGAAAAACTGCCCCATCTTGCGTTTGATATCCATCACGCGCCGTAAATGAGGGATTAGTTTCTTTAGATAATGATCCAGTTCTGTAAGATGCTCATCATATTGTTTTTCAAACATATAGCCGATGCCCAGGGCTCGACCGTCTTCCTGAAATAACATGGAACCGGCCCCACGGTCTCGGCCATCAATCGCTCTTAAAAAATCGTTGTAATATTCGGTTTGGTACAAGTCGTTCATCGAGATGATTTGCTGCGTATGAATGATGTCGCCAGCCTTTGATGAGGCAAATTGCTGGGTCCATGGGGCAACGAATTGATAATGCTCGAAAAAAAGGCTCTCCATATAGTTTGGAATATTGGTAACTCTTGCAGCTATTTCCTGTTTCATTGAAAAGTCATAGCCGAACAGGCCCACACAAACCTCCGGATACTCGTCTGAAAGAATATCAGCCATCATAGAGAGGGGCTTGTCGTCTGTAGCATAATCATACAAACGGTCTAAAAGCAGATTATATTGCTCGAGTTTGAATATCTGCATCGTCCATCCAAATAAAAGCGTTTCAGCGCCCCCATGCCAGAAGATACCCGCTTGATCAGGCTGCCTGATATTGGTGCTGCATGATGTGGGGCAGCGAGGAATAAAAGTCGGCCAGAAGAATTGAATAAAGCGGGCTTTGACAGGAAGACAAAGACAACTTTAAGACAGCCGATATCTTTGAAAATGATGTACTGGCCCTTGCAGGCTTCTATTATCGTTTGATCTATTTAAGACATAGATCAAACGGTTGGGAAAGGTAAAATTGCAATCCCTGGATGGAGCAATAGGGATATGCGAGGGTGAGGCTGATCTGGGACCCTAACCCTAAATTTGGCACTGATCCCTGATCCAGACCCAGACCCAGACCCAAACCCTAATTTCTGCCTATATAGACAGCCAACAAGGGTGGTGCCCTGCTTATGAAAGCCAGGGCATTGCCGGAATCAAGAGGGGCTTTTAGCCATCAGCATTCGGGCAGATTGACCGCAAGGCCGCCAAGGGACGTTTCTTTATATTTCTCGCCCATATCCTGACCGGTCTCCCACATGGTATTGATGCAATTATCAAGGGGCATGTAATGGGTGCCGTCGCCATGAAGAGCAAGAGAGGCGGCAGAGACCGCCTTGATCGCACCAAGGCCGTTGCGCTCAATGCACGGCACCTGCACCAGCCCTTTAACGGGATCGCATGTCATGCCCAGATGATGTTCCAGCGCGATCTCGGCCGCATTTTCAATCTGTTCATTGGTGCCGCCCAAAGCCGCGCATAGCCCAGCCGCTGCCATAGCAGAGGCCGAGCCCACTTCGGCCTGACAGCCAGCCTCGGCCCCGGAAATAGAGGCATTATGCTTGATGAGGCCGCCAACAGCAGAAGCGGTCAGCAAAAAGGTGCGGATGCCTTCATGAGTGGAGGCAGGGATATGATCGCGGTAATAGCGCAAAACGGATGGAAGCACCCCCGATGCCCCGTTGGTGGGGGAGGTGACAACACGGCCACCGGCGGCATTTTCTTCATTCACCGCCATGGCATAGACGGACAGCCAGTCATTGACCACATGGGGCATGGGCTGGTTGTTGGCGCGCTGATCAAGAAGTCGCTCATGAATTGCCTTGGCACGACGTTTGACCTCAAGGCCGCCGGGCAAAATGCCATCCATGCGCAAGCCGCGGTCAATACAGCCGGACATCGCCTCCCATACTGCATCAAGCCCGCTATCAAGCTCTTCGCGGCTCATGCCGGATTCTTCATTCTGGCGTTTCATCTGCGCAATGGTAAGGCCGGTTGCTTGCCCCATTTCCAGCATTTCTTTTGCCGAGCCAAAGGGATGAGGAAAGCCCGCTGCTTCCTTTTCCTCATGCAAATCATGAGGATCATGGCTGATTTCCTCTTCCATCTCGCTGGCAGTCACGATGAAACCGCCGCCGATGGAATAATAGGTGGCTGTGGCCAAAAGCTGATTGCCTGCGCCAAAGGCATTGATCTTCATGCCATTGGCATGGCCGGGCAGGGGCGGACCATAGTCAAAAATCAGATCATCCTTGGGATTAAAGCGAATGGGGCCAAAGCCGTCAGGCTGAATGACCTTGCGCTCATGCACTTCCTGCTCCAGCGCTTCCGCCTTGTCAGGGTCGAGCATATGGGGCTCAAACCCGATCAACCCCAGAATAACAGCCCTGTCTGTGGCATGGCCTTTTCCGGTAAAAGCAAGGGAGCCATGAAGAGAGGCGGAAATGCGCTGCACATCCTGCGCTGAAACGCCCATAAAGGCGCCGGTTCGCAAATCGGACAAAAAGCGCACGGCAGCACTCATCGGCCCCATCGTATGGGATGAGGACGGGCCGACACCAATTTTGAAAATATCAAAGACACTCAGGAACATGAGCAAGGTCCTCCCTCTGTCTCCGCCATCTCTTGGTTGGATGGTCAGAGCCATTTTCTGGCGCATGTATAAAAATCGCAAAGTGCAGAGCCTGCTGCTTGTCTCTCTCTTGTGCAGCAAGATCTTCTGCCCCGTCAGATCTCTCTTGCGCAGGATCCGTCCATCCTGAGCCTGATCTGTTTGGAGCCAAAGCGATTGGCTTGTCATCAGCCTAACCGCTAGATGTGGCGCCGAATGCATCAAATCCGACATTCTGCCGCTCATTGCGGTGCAAGAGCGGCAGAATTTTGTATTTTAAGTCAGCTTATTCAGCTGCCTCGTCTTCATAATCAGACATTGGCGGGCAGGTGCAAACCAGATGACGATCGCCATAGGCATTGTCAACGCGGTTGACCGGAGGCCAATACTTGTCCACCTGGAACGCCCCGACCGGGAAGCAGCCTTCCTTGCGGCTATAAGGACGATCCCATTCGCCGATCAGATCCTTGACCGTATGAGGTGCATTTTTCAGCGGGTTATTCTCACGATCAATCTTTCCATCTTCAATGGCCTGCGCTTCCTCGCGGATTTGCAGCATGGAATTGATGAACCGATCAATCTCGGCCTTTGGCTCGGATTCGGTGGGCTCAACCATCAAGGTGCCAGCAACAGGCCAGCTCATGGTTGGCGCATGGAAGCCGTTATCAATCAGGCGTTTGGCAACATCATCAACGCTCACACCGCTGCTATCGGCAAGCGGGCGGGTATCAACGATACATTCATGCGCCACACGGCCGCTTTGGGACGTGTAGAGGATGTCATAAGCCCCTTGCAGGCGTGCCGCGATATAGTTGGCATTGAGAATAGCCACCTTGGTTGCCTGAGTAAGACCATCACCGCCCATAAGAAGGCAATAAGCCCAGGATACCGGCAAAATGGATGGAGAGCCAAAGGGCGCTGCAGAAACCGGACCGATGGCTGCATCGCGCTCAGGGTGACCGGGAAGGAAGGGGGCCAAATGGGCTTTCACGCCAATCGGACCCATGCCCGGACCGCCACCACCATGCGGAATGCAGAAGGTCTTGTGCAGGTTCAAATGGCTGACATCACCGCCAACATCGCCGGGTCGAGCCAGACCAACCATCGCATTCATGTTGGCCCCGTCAATATAGACCTGACCGCCATGTTCGTGCGTGATGGAGCAAACCTCTTCAACGGTTTCTTCAAACACACCATGGGTGGATGGATAGGTGATCATGCAGGCAGCAAGATCGGCACTGTGCTTTTCGGCCTTGGCGCGGAAATCCTCAAGATCGATATCGCCATTTTCAGCCGATTTAACGGGCACAACCTTCCAGCCGACCATCTGGGCAGAGGCAGGGTTGGTGCCGTGGGCCGAGGTCGGAATCAGGCAGATATTCCGATGCCCTTCACCGCGCGATTTGTGATAGTTGCGGATAGTGATAAGGCCCGCATATTCCCCTTGCGCGCCCGAGTTTGGCTGCTGGGAAATAGCATCATAGCCTGTGACCTGACATAGCTTGGTGTTCAGATCGTCGATCATTTCCTTATAGCCAAGCGCTTGATCTTCCGGCACAAAGGGGTGCAGATCGGAAAATTCAGGCCAGGTTACAGGGATCATCTCAAGGGTGGCATTCAGCTTCATGGTGCAAGAGCCAAGCGGGATCATAGCCCGATCAAGCGCCAGATCGCGGTCAGCCAGACGGCGCATATAGCGGGTGATTTCCGCTTCTGCGCGGTTGAGATGGAAAATTGGATGGGTCAGATACTCGCTCTGGCGCAAATTGGCATCCGGCAGGCGATAATCCTCTTCCAGATCCCCTTCAACTTCGTGCTCAAACTCACCATAATTGAGGTGCTTGCCCCCAAAGGCCGTCCAGATGGCTTCCACGGTCTCTGGGCGGGTCTGCTCATCAAGGCTGATGCCGATTTTGGTCGAGCCGATTTTGCGAAGATTGACCCCTTCTGCAACCGCTGCATCCATGATGACCCCTTGAAGAGCCCCCACTTCGATGGTGACGGTGTCAAAAAAGACCTCTGGCTCAACGGTAAAGCCAAGGCTTTCCAGACCTTTGGCCAGACGCACAGCCTTGCGATGTACATATTGGGCAATGGCCTTGATGCCGTCAGGGCCGTGATACACGGCATACATAGAGGCAATAACCGCCAGAAGCGCCTGCGCGGTACAAACGTTGGAATTGGCTTTCTCGCGGCGGATATGCTGCTCGCGGGTCTGCAGGGACAGGCGATACGCCTTGTTGCCGGTGCTATCGATGGACACGCCGATAATGCGGCCCGGCATGGAGCGTTTGAAGGCATCGCGGCAAGACATATAGGCAGCGTGCGGGCCGCCATAGCCCATAGGTACGCCAAAGCGCTGGGTGGAGCCAACAGCAATATCTGCGCCCATCTCGCCCGGTGACTTGAGCAAGGCCAGAGCCAGCGGATCGGCAATGACAATGCCAAGGGCCTTGTTGTCGTGGAGCTGCTCGATCAGCGACGTGAAATCACGAACATAGCCATAGGTGCCCGGATACTGGAAAATCGCACCAAAGACCTCGGATGCCACCAACTCGTCCGGCTGGCCGATCTGGATTTCAATACCAAGAGGCTCGGCGCGGGTTTCCATCACCGCAATATTTTGCGGGTGGCAATTGGCGTCGATGAAGAATTTGTTGGATTTGGACTTGGAAGCCCGCTTGGCCATGGTCATGGCTTCAGCTGCGGCAGTTGATTCGTCCAGCAGGGAGGCATTGGCAATCTCAAGACCGGTGAGGTCAGAGACCATGGTCTGGAAGTTGAGCAGCGCTTCAAGGCGACCTTGGGAAATTTCTGGCTGGTAAGGCGTGTAAGCTGTGTACCAGGCCGGATTTTCCAGAATATTGCGCAGAATAACCGGAGGGGTCGTGGTGCCGTAATAACCCTGACCGATCAGGGAGGTAAGAATCTTGTTCTTGCTCGCAACCTCGCGCATATGATGCAGCGTATCGCGCTCGCTCAAGGCTTGGCCCCAATCCAGCGGGGTTTTGAGGCGGATGGAGGGCGGCACGGTGGCATCGATCAAGGCATCAAGGCTGTCAAAGCCCACAGTCTTGAGCATATCTGCCATTTCGGAAGGAGAAGGCCCGATATGCCGGCGGTTGGCAAAGTCATAGGCCATATAATCGGTCGGTTTAAAACCCATGGGTGGCTCCTTGGGAATTGGGTTATACTGATCTGGTTATCGGATGGCGAGTTACGCAATCAGGGCTTTGTAAGCCTCTGCATCCATCAACTTTTCTAGCTCATCAGAATTTGCCAGTTTGACCTTGTAAATCCAAGCCTCACTTTCGGCACTTTCGTTAATTTTGCCCGGTTCATCTTCGAGAATGGCATTTGCCTCAATAATTTCCCCAGAAAGCGGAGCATAGATCTCTGATGCGGCCTTGACGGATTCGATCACGCCAATTTCGTCCGAGGCTTCAAACTCGGTTCCTGCCTCTTGCAAGTCAATGAAAACCACATCGCCAAGCTGCTCGGCAGCATGATTGGTGATGCCAATGGTGGCGGTGTCGCCTTCGACGCGGATCCATTCATGATCCTCAGAATAATAGACGCTCATTGATCCGGCTCCTTTTACTGATCAGGGGTGGCCATGGCTGCGGGCCATGGCCTTTATTGTTAACTGCGCACAACCAGAACGTTGCAGTGGGCGTTGCGGACAACGCGGGCCAGGTTGGGGCCAATTTCATAATTGGGGAAGTCCCCTTTGGCCGATGCCATAACAATCATGTCTGTGTCGCTGGCATGGGCATATTTCAAAATCTCGCGATAGACACTGCCTTGGGCAATCTCGATACCAAGATCAGGCTGGCCAGCGGCGGAAAGAATATCGCCAATGGTGTGCTTGACATGCTCGGCAGCACCATCGCCATAATTGGCAGGCAAGTTTGGCAGATGCAGAATTTCGGGAATAACGCCGATCACTGTCAGATCAGCCCCGTAAAATTTTGCCTGTTCAACTGCAACCGGCAGGGCCTTTGCCCATGAGTTTTGATCCGTGTGATCAATGGGCAAGAGAATTTTCTGAACCATGAAGCCTCTCCATAAATTTAAGGGTTGCCAAAAGATAAGAGGTGGAAGAAGCCCGGCCTAGTCTCTGGCCGGGCATCTCGTCGTCAAAGGACTGATCTAGTCGGCAACCGCTTCGCTGCCGCCGCCTTCTTTGTTGGCAAAGAATTCTTTGGTCAATTTGAAGACAACAGGGCTGAGAAGCGCCAGAGCAATCAGGTTCGGAATGGCCATCATGGCATTCAGTGTATCGGCCAGCAGCCAGATGAAGCCAAGGTCAGCCGTTGCACCCAAAGGCACAGCAACACACCACAGAAGGCGGAATGGCATCAGCGATTTAACACCAAAGAAGAAGGAGACACATTTCTCTGAATAGAAGCTCCAGCCAAGAATGGTGGTAAAGGCAAAGATCGCCAGAACAATCGCAACCATATAGCCGCCAATGCCGGGCAGAGCCGATTCAAAGGCCGCAGAGGTTAGCGCCGCGCCGGTCTCACCCGAAGTCCAGACGCCGGATGTGATGATAGCAAGGCCGGTGATGGAGCAAACGATGATGGTGTCAATGAAAGTGCCGAGCATAGCAACCAGACCCTGATTGACAGGACCGGCAGTCGCAGCAGCCGCATGCGCAATTGGTGCAGAGCCAAGGCCTGCTTCGTTAGAGAAGACACCACGAGCGACACCAAAACGGATCGCAGCCCAAACAGCCGCACCAGCAAAACCACCCTGTGCAGCGGTTGGGGTAAAGGCTTGGGTGACGATCAGGCTGATCGCAGATGGAATTTCTGCAACATTGATCAGAAGCACAATCAGGCCGCCCAGAATATAGGCAACAGCCATAAAAGGAACCAGCTTACCGGCAACATTACCAATGCGCTCGATACCGCCCAGAATAACACCGGCGGTCAGCAGCATCATGATGATGCCGGTATAAAGCGGCGGCACACCAAAGTTGCTTTCAACAACGCCAGCAACAGAGTTTGCCTGCACGGTGTTGCCAATGCCAAAACCGGCAATCGCACCAAACAGTGCAAAGGCAGGGGCCAGCCAGTACCATTTTTTGGAGAGACCATTTTTGATGTAATACATCGGGCCACCAACAAAGTTGCCCAGCTCGTCCTGCTCGCGATATTTAACCGCGCAAACGGCTTCGGCATATTTGGTTGCCATGCCCACAAGGGCTGTCATCCACATCCAGAACAGAGCACCCGGCCCGCCGAGGAAGACAGCGGTTGCCACACCGGCAATGTTACCGGTGCCGATGGTGGCTGACAGGGATGTCATCAGGGCATTAAACGGACTGATCTGCCCGTCGCCCGAGCTTGTGCGGCCTTTCCAAAGCAGGCTGAAACCATATCCCAGTTTGGCAAGCGGCATGAATTTAAGGCCAGCTTGCAAGAAGAAACCGACACCGAGAATCAGAACCAGCATAACCGGTCCCCAGACAATGGAATTAATCTCACCAACAAGCGCTGATAGCGTTTCCATATGGCCCTCCCTAGAGCTCATTTTTCGTTAGGGTCGAGCAAGTCTCCCTTCTATCCAGCATGGGCATGAAAGCCAGCCAGATAGAAAAGAGACGCCCACCACTTAAGGTCAGTAAATATCAGGTCGTTATACTTTGGTCTTATTGCTGTCAATGCAGGAAACTACGAGTTGACAGACCTGATACCGGTGTTATCCAGATATAAAAATCTGGAAAATGTGACGTCCAATCAATAGATTGGAAAGTCTTTGCACAAACGGGCTACCGTTTCGCGCGCCTTCGCCTCAATGGCCGCATCTCCTTGAGGATCTTTGGCCAAGGCATCCAGCACATCGCAGATGGCATGACCTATTTCTGTAAATTCCTGAACGCCGAAGCCTCGTGAGCAGCCAGCAGCTGTGCCAAGGCGCACGCCGGATGTCACGGTTGGCTTTTCCGGATCGCCCGGTACGCCATTTTTGTTGCAGGTAAATCCGGCCCGCTCGAGCGCAATCTCGGCTGCATTGCCCTTCACGCCGATGGGGCGCAGATCAACCAGCATCAGATGATTGTCGGTGCCGCCCGTGACGATATCGCAGCCGCGTTCCTTCATCACCGACGCAAGAGCGCGCGAGCTGTCAACAACGCGGCCGATATAGTCTTTAAAAGACGGTTGCAGCGCTTCTCCAAACGCAACAGCCTTGGCGGCAATCACATGCATCAGCGGTCCCCCTTGCAAACCGGGGAAAACGGCACTGTTGATCTTTTTGGCAATGGCTTCGTCATTGGTCAAAATGATGCCGCCGCGCGGGCCGCGCAGGGTCTTGTGGGTAGTTGAGGTGACCACATGGGCATGGGGAAGGGGGGAGGGATGATGCCCTGTGGCCACCAAGCCAGCAATATGAGCCATATCGACCATGAGATACGCGCCCACCTTATCCGCGATCTCGCGGAAGCGCTCAAAATCAATCACACGGGAATAGGCAGATGCGCCAGCGATAATCAATTGCGGTTTTTCATCAGTTGCGATCTGTTCGACCTGATCATAATCAATGGCAGAGCCATCTTCTGTCAGGCCATATTGCAGGGCGGTGAACCATTTGCCGGACATGGCAGGCCGTGCCCCATGAGTGAGGTGGCCGCCGGCATCAAGGCTCATGCCCAGAATCTTGTCACCGGGCTTGAGCAGCGCCAGTTTAACGGCACCATTGGCCTGCGCACCGGAATGGGGCTGGACATTGGCAAAGCCTGCGCCAAACAGCTCTTTGAGGCGATCAATCGCTGCCGCTTCCACTTCGTCGACATATTCGCAGCCACCATAATAGCGGCGACCGGGATAGCCTTCTGCATATTTGTTGGTCAGCAGCGAGCCTTGCGCCTCCATAACAGCCTTGGAGACAATATTTTCCGAAGCGATCAGTTCAATCTGATCTGCCTGCCGTGTGCCTTCCCGTCCGATGGCACCAGCAATGATAGGGTCTGCATCCTGCAAAGATGTATGAAACATGGTTCCTCCTCAGACTATGCGTCTCTCTCCAACGCATTTCTACAGATGTGTCTGATAGTGTCGTTTTGTTTCTTATAAGGGAATTTTCTCTCTTATGCAACATTTGTCTTATATAGGAACTTTGCGATTTGGGCGGAAATCTGTAAAATAGAAGGCAATTCAAGGATTTGCTCTTGAATATTTTGAAGCTGTCTTTGTTCGCAAAAATGGCATAATCCGCAAAAAGCTGCGATTTTGCGCCCGAAAGGGAGAGGCGGTTTCGCGTATGGGTAAGAGAATGGAAGACGAGAAACTTTTGGAAAATCCCGCAATGGCAAATGCGATTCAGGGTGAAAATCCTCTCCCCGATAAGGGAAATGGGGTGCCGGATGCCCCTTCACAGTCCGCCCTGGGACAAATGGTCCGCGAAGCGCGCAAGAAAAAAGGCTGGACGCTGGAAGAGACAGGACAGCGGGCGGGCATCGGCCGCTCGACGCTTTCCAAGATCGAAAACAACCAGACCAGACCCGGATTTGACATTGTTCGTCGCCTCACTCAAGCGCTGGAGCTGGAAACGCCGAACCTGTTCCTGCAATCGGGCAAAAGCGATATTTCCGGCCGCCGCGATGTGACCCGTAAGGGTGAGGGGGAGCCAAGACATACGGCAACCTATCAGCACGAGCTTTTATGCACCGATCTCACATCCAAAAGCATGCTGCCCTATACATCTGTGATCAAGGCGCGTGATTTTTCTGACTTTGACGACTGGATCCGCCATCGCGGTGAGGAGTTCATGTTTGTGCTGTCAGGCGAGGTCGAGCTGCATACCGAGCATTACC
The DNA here is from genome assembly GCA_025210795.1 of Cohaesibacter sp. Taxonomy (GTDB): domain Bacteria; phylum Pseudomonadota; class Alphaproteobacteria; order Rhizobiales; family Cohaesibacteraceae; genus Cohaesibacter. The sequence continues at coordinate 67,552 of JAOAQZ010000044.1, forward strand.
GCCCCCTCAAACTGGCTGCGGGAGATTCGGTCTATTATGACAGCGGTATGGGCCATTGCTGCATCTCCACATCCAAGGAAGATGCCATGGTGCTGTGGGTCAGCCTCGAGCGCTGATCTTTAAAAAGCGCTAAAACCGCGTCAGCGCTTCGGCTAAAATGGCGACGAAGCGATCGGGATCATAGTCTTTGGGCACGACCATATAACGTTTGCTGGCTGTGTCCATCAGATAAAGGCACGGGAAAGAGCGCAGCTCAAGCTGTCGAGCAAGGATCACATCGGCCTGCAAATCTGGGTGATCAAGAATACTGGTGCTATAACCCTCTTCCCCACCCAGATCCAAAGGCCCCTCAATAGCTAGGCTCGTGGCTGCTGCCTCGATCGTCGAGAGCTGATTGAGATCCTTCCCCTGCTCAAAATGCAGATCCTGAAGAAGGCTGGCAAAGGCGAGGGTTTTTTCCGGCGCGATCTGCCGCACAGCTGCCACAGCCCGCATGGCCGGAGCAGAGCTGGCCATCGGGCAATCCTCTCCCTCAATTAGTGAGAAGAAGGCAGGACTTGGAGCGCGACCGGTTACCTGCTCCAGCATGCCGCAGGCATTGCGGATATAGGCAGCCATATCGGAATAGGGCTGAACCCGATCATCCACCATCAAACCACCCATAACGATCTCAATCGGCAGACCGGGATAGTGCTTTTGCACGGCTTTGAGCACAGGGGCAAAGCCATAGCACCAGCCACATAAAGGGTCATAGCCATAAAGGAGCACAATTGGGGCGGCAGAAGAGGGCAGAGACATCACGCCATCTTTCTTGATCGGGAGAGTGCCGCCCGATAAGGGGCGACAACAAAAGCTGCGGGGGGAAGGCTTGGCTGATAGGCGGGCGGAGGCTTAGCCCTCCGCTCCTGCTGTTGCCAATGTCTGGTGGATCTGGCTGGTCAGGGCTGGCTCCAGCCCAAGGCGAGCGGCCAGCATGGTGAGGTAAGCTTGCTCGGACGGGGTGTCCACTTCAATCGCCATGACCGAAGCAATATAAATCTCCATTGCCTGCTCAGGGCTTTGCGAGGCATTGACAAGTCCGTCGATATCCATGGGCTTGTTCATCTGATCAAACAGAAAAGCCTTTTCATCACTGGAGAGATCAAGCTCACCGATTTTGCCAAAAATGGCCTGATGTTCCGCGGCATCAATCTGCCCGTCCGATTTGGCGGCCGCAATCATGGCGCTGACCAGAACTGCGCCAAAACCATTGGCGCTGTCTTCTTCCGCGTTTTCGGCAATGTCAAAGCCGGATCCGGCAGGAGCAGCGGGAATAGAGGCTATTTGCGGCACGGCACCGCTCGGGCGATCTTGCGTGGGGGCTGAACCGGCGGGCGCGGCTGGCGCGGTGCTGCCGTCAATCACCTTGTCCTTGCCGGACTGGTAATCATTATAGGCTTTGTAGGCAAGGCCTGCGACCAGAGCAAGGCCTCCATAGGTGGCTGCCTTGGACGCCATCTTGCGCCCTTTTTTCGAGCCCATCATCATTCCAGCAAGCCCGCCAGCAAGGGTGCCACCGGCAATGCCGCCCGCATTCTGGCTTAGATAATCCTTGCCTTTCTGCATCGCGCTTCCCGCCTGACTGGCACCATTGGCACCTAGTAGCTCGTTAATTAGCTTGGAAGCATCAAACATGGCAAATCTCTCTATGATCAACTGGGTATGGGATAAGGATGTCTTGTTTTGATATAGAGAAGAATACGGTCAGGACAAGAAAGAGACCAGAACGAAGAGCTGATTTTTTTGTATCAAAAGGTAACGACAAGGCCTGCAAAATGGAGTCTTTGCCTATCTGATAGTTGCGATTTCTTGAAAGAAAGGCTAGTGCGTGTCTCGTTTGATTGGCTTCATAATCAAACGCAAAAGATTCGCACTAGTAGAGAGTAGGATCAAATGAGCGATATGCCAAAGGACCAGCCATGCTGAAACTGATTGATAGCCTTCCTCTGCCCATGCTGGTGATCGTCTCGCTGACCCTTGGCTTGGCGCCCTTCGTGCCAGAGCCCCATTTGCTGGAAAAGCTGCGCATGCTGGCGCAAGGCACCTTATCGCGGCCCATTGATATCCTGGATCTGCTTTTGCATGGCACCCCATGGATGCTGCTTATCCTGCGCCTTGTGCGCATGGGATTGGGCAAAAGGGCAGGTTAGTACCCTTTTGAGCGTGTCGGGGATCGAGCCTAACCTAATAAACCAGCACTCTTGGCGCTGACTTGCCGCTGTCTTGTGAAGGTGCGATCTCAGGCTCCGCCTCTTGCTCGTCAGCAATGTGTTCGCTGGCTGAGCTGGCGCACAGATCCGGTCGCCAATGGGTCAGCAAAACCAAAGTCATCACCACAAGGGGGCCGAAATAAACCCGGCTTTCTGGTAGCGGGAAGAGAAGAAACTTACCGCCAATCGCCATCAGACAGGCCCATAGCATTACGGTGCTGGCCCGCGAAAAGGCTCTGCCGCCCGAGCGATTGCCTGCTTTGGCCAACAGCCCCCATCCCATCAGAAGGATGGCAAGCACCGCCCACCATGTGTGATCACGCAGACCAACAATAATGCCTCTCGCATATGCCTTGGCAAAGGCCACCACATCAAAGGCGGGATCAAAGCCGATCATGCTGTTTTGGATTTCAACCGCAGAGAAATAGAAATGAACCCACCAGCCCGGATGCTCCGAGCCGGAGGTAATGGCAAGATAGGCTGCAACACTGGCCGCAAAACCGGCAGCCGCTGGCAGCAAGCGGTGGCCAAAGGCAACAACAGCCAGCAACAGCGCAAAAAGGAAAAGGATCCCGTCCGGTCGGATCAGGAAGGAGACAAAGAGCAGGGCAATGCCTGCCCATTCCTGCCCGCGCATATAGCGCTCACAGCCCCAAACCAGAAAAGCCGCCGTCAGCATATCCGGCATGGCCGCGCGCCCAAGGCCCACATAGCCAAGAATAAGCACAATGGCCAGCGCCAGCGGAGCCGCATGCATCGCCTTGCCCCAGCGCAGCCAGTTAAGCACCACAAAGCCAAGAAGCACAGCTGATAAGACACTGATTAGGTGAAAGCCCTTGATCGGCCCAACCACTTGCCCCAGCATTTTGCCCAAGCCAACATAGCCCGCTTTCACCGCATACATGGGCAGCATTGAGGCAAAATCATCGGGATTGGCATATTGATGAATGCGGTAATCATCATTGGTCACCAGCTTGGCAAAGTCGTGAGGCTCAGTCTCTTCTTCGATGAGGCTCCAGCTGCGACTATGCAGCTCCTCATTGGAAAGACTGCCATCATCCATGGCAGCAGCAAGATAGGGTGCCAAATCCCAATTATAGTCAGGTTTGACATAATTGCTGGCGGCAAGACCAACAATGATCAGCGCAAACAAGGCACCAAAGGTAAGTGAAATCAGCTTTGAGGAGACAAAACGCTGCCCAAGTGACGACAACAGGGCCGCGATATAGTCCGCAGGAGCTTTGCTCGCCCCACCATGATTGGCCTTGGAAGCCATGCTCTCTGTTACAGCCATTGTCATCCCCTTTATGCGCACGCTGATCCCGTGCCAGCACCTAATCAAGGCAGGAGGGAAAGGCCCGCACCCATCCCTCCTGCGACTGGTCCAAATTCTGGCGGGTAAAGGACTTACCCGGCCTGACTTTTTACAAAATCGGTGACGATCTTGATGACCCCGCCAGCCAAAACAGCATCAAGCGCTGTGATAAACTGGTCCACATGCTCGCGCGTGGTAATCAGCGGCGGCTGAAGGCGCACAACATTGCGGTTATATTCGGTAAAGGCCACCAGCACGTTATGGTCGCGCAGCAGGGCCGAGCCGATAAAGCCGGAAAGAGACCCTTTGAGCTTTTCATCCAGCACAGACAGCATAGGCCGTACAGCCATTGGCATGGTTTTGGAGAAATCCTGGAACTCAAGACCAAGCATGAATCCGCGACCGCGTACATCCTTGATCAGTTTTGGATATTTCTCTGCAAGGCGCTGCAATTCTGCCTTCATATAGCCGCCGACATCCTGTGCATTTTCCATCAGATTGTCGTCATACATCACATTCAGCGCTTCAATCGCTGTGATGCAGGCCTCGCCAATGCCGCCAAAAGTGGCCGGACCATGGATCAGTGCAGTATTGGGCTTGCCATAAGCCTTCATGTAAATCTCGGTGCGGGCAATCATTGCCGCCATGGCGCTTTTGCCGCCGCCCAAGGATTTGGCCAGCGCTGTGACATCAGGCACAACACCATAATGCTCAAAGGCAAAGAAACGGCCAGAGCGGCCCGTGCCGGACTGCACTTCATCGGCCACCCACAATACGCCGCGCTCATCGCACAATTTGCGCAAACCTTGCCAGAAGGAAGCAGGCGCTTCGATGATGCCGCCGCCGCCCTGAATGGTTTCAAGACAGACAATGCCGATCTCGGGGTCATTATCAAGCGCCACGCGAATGGCATCGAGATTGCCGAATGGCACCTTGCATTTGTCATCAATCAGCTTGAACTGGCCCTGATATAGCTCAGAATCCGTCAAGGACAACACGCCCTTGGTCTTGCCGTGGAAGCTGTTCTCTGCATAGAGCACCTTGGCGCGCTCGGGGCCCTGATAACGTTCGGCAACCTTGATAGCTGCTTCCATGGCCTCGGACCCGGAAGAACCCAAAAACACCATATCGAGATCACCCGGTGCAATGGCTGCCAGATTTTTGGCAAGGGCAGAGGCATATTGCGACAGGAAAGCCATGGCAATCTCGTGCCGATCCTCTTCGCCAAATTTGCGCCGTGCCTCAATCACCCGCGGGTGGTTATGGCCAAGGGACAGCGAGCCAAAGCCGCCGAAAAAGTCAAGGATTTCGCGGCCATTCTGGTCCTTGTAATAAAGTCCCTTGGCGCTCTCGATCTTGACTTTATGGAAGCCCAAAAGCTTCATGAAATGATATTGCCCGGGATTGAGGTGAGCCTTGAAATGCTCTGTGATTTCCTCAAGGCTCATGGCCTTGGCCTCTTCCACACTGATCAGCTGTGGACGGGGCAGGGGGGTGGTGACCTCTTCTCCCTGATCTGCAACAGGGGCAGAAACAGGCATTGTCTCTTTTGGTTTGCTACGCAATTTCAAAAGCATGATGATACTCCTGTTTCTCTTATTCGGCTGGCTGGATGGTGGCAGATGTCAGGCCTTTGCTGGCATCCAGCTTGTGGCGATATTCCTTGTAAGCGGCGACGAGCATGTCATCATCGGAATATTGAGCCTTCCAGCCCAGATCCCGCTCCCCTTTGGAGCAATCAAGCAGGCATTCCTCGTCAGCAATCAGATATTGCTCTGGGTCCATGATCGGCATGTTGATGAGATCGAGGAAATCGAGCGTGCGTTTGACAGCCCAGCCCGGTGTCGGCAGCAAAATGGACTTTGATCCCGCTTCGCGGATCAGGCGGCCCAGCAATTTGCGCACGCTTGGCGGATTGGACGAGCCAAGATTGTAAGCCTCGTTCGGATAGCCCTTCTTGGCAGCAAGATAGGCCGCTTCCGCGCAATCAAACACAGAGATGAACTGATAGGGATTTTTGCCCGAACCGATCATTGGCACTGGCAGGTTATAATCAATCAGCTTGAACAATTTGGCCAGAATGCCAAGGCGGCCCGGACCGATGATCAGGCGCGGGCGGAAAATGGAAATGTTAAAGCCCTTTTCCTCGCGCCACTTATGAGCCAAAAGCTCGGTATCCCATTTGGACTGGCCATATTCGCCCAAAGGAGCCACCGGATGGTCCTCATACATAGGCACGGTTTTGGTGTGGCCATAAATCATGTCCGTGGTGAAATGGACCAGATTCTTGGCACCCGCTGCCTCCATGGCATTGAGGATATTGACCGTGCCGTCATAATTGACCGGATAGAAGAAATCATGGCGCTCGGCGCGTGTCACAATTGGTGACAGCATTTTGGCGGCCAGATTGTAGATGTGATCATCCGCATTGATTGTCAGCTGCGCAAAGGCAGAAGGCTGGGTGATATCCAGCTCCATCCATGTGCAATTGGGCTGGTTATAATGGGCGTGGTCGCTTTTTACGATATCAGCAACAACAACCTCTTCGCCTTCATGTGCCAGCTTGGCTGCCAGAATGTGGCCAACAAAACCATCCCCACCAAAAATAATATGTTTCATCAGACCATGTCCTTAACTGTCGCAGCGCCCGCAAGCGGTGCCTTTTCGTGATTGGAAATTTCGGTTGTTTTTGTCTCGGAAGTGGGCGAACCACCCTGCGCGATCAGGGCTGTGCCCACGCAAATGAAGGCAATCCCTGCCATGCGCCAGATATTGAGGTCTTCGGAGAAGAACCACCAGGCAGCAACGGCAACGCCCACATAAGCAAGAGAGAGAAACGGATAGGCAAAAGAAAGCTCGACCTTGCCCAGCACATAAAGATGGGACGCCATTGAAATGACAAAGGTGCACAAGCCTGCAAAAACCCAAGGATGGAACACCACCTTGAACAACATGGTGATCAGGCCAAGGGCTGTCATATCCCCTTGCGGGGCGACATCACCAAGTGTCAGCATGCCCTGTTTGAGCATCATCTGCGCTGCCGCATTGGTAAAAACCGTAAACAGAATGAACGGCAAATATGTCATGATCCGCTTAAGACCTTTCTGTTGGCCATGGTTGGCGTTCTTTGTGGCTCTCTTTGATACAAAATCCCTCTAAAGGGGAGGTTGAGAGAGTTGGTTAAAATTCTCTTTGGGCCGCAGATTGCGGCTGGATTTTCTTCAGTCATTGGCTGACCCGCCGCCAAAAATCAGACATCATGGCCGGATCTCTCAAGGCCTCAAGCTCGCGCCAATTGGCAAAGCCTGCGCGGAACACCTCGGCGCTCATTCGGCTGTCTTTGTAGGGGTTCACCCGCCCGCCAGCATCAAGAACAATCCGGTCCAGCGCGCCCAGAAGCTCAAGGGTCTTGGCGCCCTTATTGGCAAAATCAAGTGTCAGCGTGTAGCCCGGCACGGGGAAGGATAAAAGCCCCGGAGATGGCACCTCACCAAAGCGTTTGAGAACCGTAAGGAAGGAGCCCTGATGGGCCTTCTGGCTGATCTCGAGCATAGTGCGAATAGCATCGGGCGCGGCTTCAAGCGGCAGGGCGCATTGATGTTGATGCAGCCCATAAGGGCCATAAAGCCGGTTCCATGCTCCCACCGCATCAAGGGGGAAGAAGAAACTGTCCGGCTGGGCCAGATGGATGCCGCTTTTGCGCCCGTTTGCCCAGAAATAGGCTTCGTTAAAGGCACGAAGGGGTAGACCGGCGACCAGAGCCACAGGCGGTGTGAGGGGTACAGAGACAATAGGCTTGCCATAGCGCGGATCAGCATCTTGTGATTGCTCGCGGCTGGCGTGATTACCGGTGATCAGGATGCCCCGCCCGAGCTTGGCACCACTTGCAAGGGAATCGATCCAGGCAACAGAATATTGGTTGGAGCGTTCGGCTTCATCGGTCAGCGCCAAAATCTCGTCAAGGGACTGGAAACTTACCTTCTCTTCCATGATCAGGTGAGACGGGGCCTTCATCAAATCAAGCTCGGCCCACAGGATGTAACCCGTCAGCCCCATGCCGCCAATGGTGGCTGCGAACAGATCAGCATTCTCATCACGAGAGCAAATAACCTCCTCACCATCGGAGCGAAGAAGCGCAAGCTTGCGCACATGATTGCCAATCGAGCCATCATGGAAATGGTTCTTGCCATGAATGTCATTGCCGATCATGCCGCCAAGGGTCACAAACTTGGTGCCCGGCACCACTGGCACAAACCAGCCGCTGCGACTGAGCCTGCTTAACAGATCAATGAGCAACAGCCCGCTTTCTGCCCGAACCCAACCATGAATGAGATCAAGATCGAGAATGCGGTTCTGCCCGCGACTATCGAGGAGCAACCCATCATCATTATGGCAGCTATCCCCATAGGTGCGGCCATTGCCATAGGGCAGGAAATGCGCGTCTCTCGAAGCAGCATCTTTTACCGCTTTGGCAAAGCCTTCGCGGCTAAAGGCATCAATGGCGCGCTCGCGAATATTGGTGCGGCCCCAATTCTGGGTGGCAACGGAATGTGACATCATCGCCTCCTAAACCATCTGGGCAATCAGCATGAGGATGGCACCGGCCCCGATAATGAGCTGACTGCGCCAATCGGTCATCAAAAAGACCACCGGATCGTCATGCATATGGTTGCGGCGGGCGAGAACCCAGATCCGCAGGACCAGATAAAGGACCAGCGGACAGACCAGCCAGATCACAGCTGGATGGGTGTAATTTTCAGCAATTTCCGGACTGTCAATGAACAGGGCCAAAACCACCACCGCCGCAAAGCCGGAAGCAAGGCCGCTTTGGGCCAGCGTTTCCAGATCTTCGCTATGATAGCCGCGGCCGGTATCTTTGCGTCCCTTTACGCCATTTTGCGTTGTCAGCTCGACAAAACGCTTGGACAGCGCCAGCGAGAGGAAGAAGAACATGCAAAAAGCCAAAAGCCATGCAGAGATTTCTGCGCTGATCGCAGCAGAGCCAGCCAGAACCCGAATGGCAAAGAGTGAGGCCAAGGTCAGTACATCAATCAGCAATAACCGCTTGAGAATGAAGCTATAGGCCGTGGTGACGATGAAATAGATCGCCAGCACCCCTGAAAATTGCCATGGCAAAAAAGCGGAAAGCACAAAGGCAGAGATGAGAAAGGCAACAGCCACATTCACTGCTTCAAACGCCCCGATCTGGCCTGCCGCAATCGGCCGCTTGCATTTGGTGCGATGCTTGCGATCAGTCTCGATATCCAAAAGGTCATTGAGAAGATAAACAGACGACGCACACAGGCTGAAAGCAATAAAAGCCAGCAGCAATTCGCCCACCATGTGCAGCTCGAAAATATTCGAGGACAGGATGGCGGGAACAAAAATCAGCAAATTTTTCAGCCATTGATGCACGCGGATGGCCTTGAGCCAAATGCGAAGGCGGGATTTGGTCGGGGCATCCTCGCTATGATGGCGGGCATGGGCTTCGCTCGAATAGAGCTGGGCCGCGCGCTCGCGCCCGACTGTTATAGCCTGCCGCGCCCGATCCCAGACAGGAACATCCGCCGAGCCATTGCCGATATAATCAAAGCCCTTTTCTCCATACAGAGACACCAGTTTGTTGGCCTTTTCGCGGCCTGACAAATTGGTATTGCCTTGGGTTGCCAAAACCTGATCAAACAGCCCCAGATGCTGGGCAACCGATTGGGCATAGCTATGATGAGAGGCTGTCGCCAGAACAAGGGAGCGACCTTCGGCCTTTTCCTGTTTTAGCCAAGACAGCAAACCGGGGCGATAAGGCAAATGCGCTGCATTGGGCTGAACACGCAGGGCGATCTGTTCCTTAAGATAGACCTTGCCCTTGGAGAGCCAAAGCGGCAGCAAAAAGACATAAAGAAGATTGATCCGCAGCAATTGCATAACTGCTTCATGCAGCATGTCGGTGCGAATGAGCGTGCCATCCAGATCAACACAAATCGGCACAGCGCTGCGACCAGCCACTGCCATGCCTGATTGGTTTTCATGCGATAAATCTTGCACCATTCTGCCTGCCATTTTTCAAATAAATACGTCTTGAATGAAAAAGCAGGCTGCCAGAGAAAGGCTAAAATTTGCTCTAGAAGCAATGTTAACAAAGGGAAAAGGAGGCTGGTTAATGGCCTTTGGAGGTGGGAGCAGAGGCCTGTTCAATGAGGCCGCTACACCACAAAAAAAACCAAAGACCTAATCTGTTCCATAAAGAACTCGCACCAAAAGACCGCAGAAACAGAAAGAAAACTGCAGAAAATTTTAGAAATCTGGGTAACGCTAACGCGGCAGAACCCATCTCTGCCATGGCACACATTCTGCCTTTACCATGATGAGGCAAAGGTAAGGATCCATTAAGCCTGAAGCCAAGAAATGACTTGGCATTTGAAGGAAAAGCCCAAATACCAGCCAGACGCTTTTGCGCCTATCTCGGCCCAAGAAAAGGCTCAAGCGAGGTGATATAGCGTGCCACGTCATCGCGTTTTGGATCGAACCATTCCAGTGACCAATTCATCGCGCCCAAAATGGCATGGCGCAGATAGCGCACATGCTGGTCAGGCTCGGCCGGATCGGTGAGGCGATCATCGCCAATGGAGGCAAGATGATCGCGCAAGATCTTGTCCCAGAGCCGGTCATAAGAGCGGCGCGAGGCCAGAAGATCCGCCCGCACCCCTTCGGGCACAAAGGGATAACAGCGAATATGGGCCGAAGAAAAATCACTGGCGGAAATCAGCGTTTCCATATGAATGCGCATGGCTGCCATGACCCGCTCATGAGAGGAAATGTCCGCCTCTAGCGCCGCAAGCCCGTCAGTTACCGCAGAACTGACCACTTCAACACCCACCCGCATCACTTCGGTTGCCAACGCATCCTTTGAGGAGAAGTGATAATAAAGGCTACCCGCCTTCATTCCCACCTGCTCGGCAAGACCGCGCAAGGACATATTGGAATAACCCTGATTGCGCATCATCTTGGCAGCAACAAGCAGGATTTCCTGCCGCGACAGGGACGCCTTGCTCTGTTTGGCTTTGGTGCTTTTGCCCGATGCTTTGCCGGTCGGCTTGCCAAGGGATGTATCCGGTGTTTTCTCAGCTGTCATTGGCGTCGTCGGTCTCCTTATAGCTGGATGCAGAATCGGCATGGCAAGAAATGCATAAATTACCAAAATGGGTGCCCGCTTCCAATGCTTCATAGCCTTTGGCAGCCTCTTCAAAGGCAAAAATGCGGTCAACAATGGGGCGGATCTGAAAACGGCCAATCAGCCGGATCATTGCTTCAAAGGCCTGTTTTGAGCCAACCGTTGCGGCATGCAGGCTCAAGCGGCGCGTCAGGATAAGCGGCAGGAACAATTCAGCTTTTGATCCGGTCACATTGCCAATCAGCATGATGGTGCCACCGGTTTTGACAGATTTGAGTGATTTGCCCAAGGTCGCAGCTCCGGCCAGCTCCAGAACCCGGTCCACCCCGCGCCCGCCAGTGAGCCGCAGAATTTCCTTCTCCCAATCCGGTGTCCGGTTGCGATTAAGAATGATATCAGCCCCCAATTCGCGCAGGCGAGCCGCTTTCTCGTCGCTTGATGTGATCATAAAGACGCGAAGGCCCATAACCTTAGCAAATTGTAATCCAAACAGAGCAACCCCACCAGTGCCCAGAATAAGAACATCCTCTCCCGCAATCATGGGGAAGGGATGGGTGAGAGCGCTATAAGCCGTAACACCGGCGCATGGCAGGCTGGCGGCTTCGGCGTCACTCAGCCAATCAGGGATTTTCACAAGGCCTTGGGCAGAAAAGACGCCATGACTGGCCAAAAGGCCATCAAGCGCCCCGCCTAAAGAGCCTGCATGAATATTGGCTGGCGGCTCGCCCCCGATCCAGTTTTGGAAAAAGGCGGGGCAAACCCTGTCTCCGGGCACCAGATCCGTCACATCCGGTCCCACAGCGTCGATATGGCCCACCCCGTCCGAGAGGGGAATGACGGGCGGTATAACCGCCCGGCCATGCTGTCCTGCAAGCACCACCAGATCCCGATAATTATAGGAGGCGGCATCGATTCGCAGGCGCACTTCACCACGCTTTGGCTGGGGCAGGGGCGCGCTTTTGCGCACCAGATTGGCAAGACCAAATCCCTCATCCAGAGCCCAATAATCCCGCATGTCTTCTCGCTGCTCCTTGCTTGTGCCCTCTTGTGAAAGAGCAGAAAGGGATGAGGCAGACTGAGTTTGGCTGTTCTGATCAGTGCTATTTGCAGACATCTCGATCTTTCCCTTTACGTGAGGAGTAGTCTACAGGCGTTTGGCGACTTCTTCCAGCATCACTTCGGTTGCTCCACCGCCAATTGCTTGCACGCGAGCATCGCGGCTCATCCGCTCGATCACGCTTTCGCGCATAAAGCCCATGCCCCCATGGCACTGGACGCAGGCATACATGACCTCATTGACCAGCTCGCCGCAAAGAGCCTTGATCATCGAGACTTCGCGAACCACATCCTCGCTCTCGCCCGCACGCAGAGCAGTTGCATAAATCATGGAGCGGGCAGCTTCTACCCGAGCCGCCAGCATGGAGAGCTTCTGCCGGATGGCCTGCTTGTCCCAAAGGGTGGCGTCAAAGGCCTTGCGCTGGCGAACATAGTCAAGGGTTAGCTCAAGGGCCGCCTGACTTTCTCCCATCGCCATGGCTCCGATTACCAGCCGTTCATTTTGAAAATTCTTCATGATTTCATAAAAGCCGCGCCCTTCCTCGCCCAAAAGGTTGGCAGCGGGAATGGCGCAGTCGGTAAAAGACAATTCAGCGGTGTCAGAGCTGCGCCAGCCATGTTTGTCAAGCGAGCGGGAGACGGTGAAGCCGGGGGTATCCTTCTCCACCACAAACATGCTGACCGAGCGGCTGGGCTTGCCTTGCGGATCTGTTTTTGCCGCCACGCAAAAAATATCCCCATAAACCCCGTTTGTGATGAACATCTTGGAGCCATTGAGAATATAATGATCCCCTTCCTTGCGAGCGGTGGTGCGAATGCCTTTCACATCCGATCCCGCATCCGGCTCGGTCACTGCAACGGCACAAATGCTTTTGCCGGCAATCACATCGGGCAGGTAGCGCTCTTTTTGGGCTTCATTGCCAGCATTGAAAATATGCACGCTCGCCATATCGGTATGGACAAGAGCCGTTATGGCAAATCCGGCATAGCTGGAGCGGCCAAGCTCTTCGGCCAGAATGACAGTTGCCAGCTCGTCCATCTCCGAGCCGCCGAATTGCGCCGGATAGCGAATGCCAAAAAGGCCAAGTTCCCCCATTTTTAGCAAAACCTCACGGGGTACCAGACCCGCTTCTTCCCATGCATCGGCATGGGGTTTGACCTCTTCTTCCACAAAGCGGCGCACCTGATCGCGCAAAAGGCGATGCTCTGAAGAAAAGAAGACGGGCGTGTCGCCTGCTGCCTGAAAGCTGGAATGGGCGCTCTGGTTGCTCATGGCATTGTCCTTTCGGTGTCCCTTTGGTGGCTTCCCTGCAAAGGCCTGCGTAAAAAGAGGCGAGGGCAGGGGCCAAACATAGCGCTCTCTCTTTTGCTGACTGTTTGCAGACCACCCTGATGAGGTGCCTCATGCCAAAGGTGCAAAAGAGCAAAGAACTGGATTGACATAATTTCTAACAATCGTTAGATAGAAAAGTCAACAGGCAAATGACCCCGAAACTTTTGAAGCCCGGTCGGGTGGATGAAAAGGAAAGCAAAGCAAAGCAATGCAGCGCATTTGCATATTGTTTGCTTGCCCATTGGGAAGGAAAGGATAGATCATGCAGCCGTCACCCTCTGCCGAGATTACAGAGTTGGTCGCACAGCTCCGGTCCGAGCTGAAAAAGGTCTCTCAGGGAGGGGGCGAGAAAATGCGTCGCCGCCATAAGGAGCGGGGCAAATTGTTCGTGCGTGACCGGATTGATCTTATTCTCGACCCCGGAGCCTCTTTTCTCGAACTGTCCCCCTTGGCAGCGCACAAGCTTTATGGCGGCGAGGTGCCAGCCGCTGGCATCGTTACCGGCATTGGCGTGGTCAGCGGCCAGCCCTGCATGATCATTGCCAATGATGCCACGGTCAAAGGCGGCTCCTTCTTTGCCGAGACCGTGCGCAAACATTCCCGCGCGCAGGAAATTGCCCAGATGAACCGCCTGCCCTGCCTGTATCTGGTGGATTGCGGCGGGGCCTTTTTGCCAGAGCAGGACCGTGTCTTCCCCGATCAGGATCATTTCGGCGGCACTTTCTGGCGGCAATGCCAGATGTCGGCCTCGGGCCTGCCGCAAATCTCGGTGGTCTTTGGCGGCTGCACCGCAGGGGGGGCTTATATTCCCGCCCTTTCCGATCAGGTGATCATGGTACGCGGCACCGGTCGCATTCATCTTGGCGGGCCGCCCATCGTTAAAGCCGCTATTAAGGAAGAGGTCGACGGCGAAACACTGGGCGGAGCTGATATGCATACCACTGTCTCTGGTGTGTCTGACCATGTGGTGGAGACCGAGCTGGAAGCCTTGCAAAAATTGCGCGAAATTGTTGCAGCCTTTGGTGAGGGCAAAAAACTTACGCCGCCCCCTATGCTGCCTCGTCCGCCCAAAGCTCACGATGGCGAGACGCAGGATCATGCCCCAACCGATCTCAAGCGCCCCATCGATATGCGCGCCCTGATGCGCACCATGGTGGATGAGAGCGCTTTGTCCGAGTTCAAACCCGCCTATGGGGCCAGTCTTATCTGTGCCTTTGCCCATATTCACGGCTATCCGGTGGGTATTCTGGCCAATGACGGGGCGCTCTTTTCTGAAAGCTCGGTCAAGGGAGCGCATTTCATCGAATTATGCGACCAGAGACAGATCCCGATCCTGTTTTTGCAAAATATCACCGGTTTCATGGTGGGAACGGAAGCCGAGCGCGGCGGCATTGCCAAACATTCCGCCAAGCTGGTTTATGCGGTCTCCAATGCTCGTGTGCCCAAATTCACCATTCTGGTCGGCGGGTCTTATGGCGCTGGCAATTATGGCATGTGCGGCCGCGGCTTTCGCCCCCATTTCCTCTTTTCCTGGCCCAATGCACGCATCGCAACCATGAGCCCCGATGTGGCCTCGATGGTGGTGACGGAGCTGAGGCGCAACAGCCTTAAAGGCTCTGCCAGTGAAGAAGAAATCGCCGCGCTGGACGCCAAAACCCGAGCGCAATTTGAAGAACAGAGCGATCCCTATTATGCCACCGCTCGCCTGTGGGACGACGGCATAATCGAGCCGAACCAGACACGGGATGTGATGGGGCTGTGCCTGTCGCTAGCGGCTGATTCTGAGCGCGACCACGCACCGCGTCCGGTTTATCGCATGTAAGGGAGGAAAAGAGATGTTTGATACTGTTCTAATCGCTAACAGGGGCGAAATTGCCTGCCGTATCATCAAAACCTGCCGCAAAATGGGCCTTAAAACCATCGCGGTCTTTTCTGACGCCGACAAAAGCGCCTTGCATGTCAAACTGGCTGATGAAGCGGTCCATATTGGCCCTGCTCCGGCATCGGAAAGCTATCTACGGGCCGATCGCATTATCGAGGCGGCCAAGCGCAGCGGGGCCGGGGCTATTCATCCCGGCTATGGCTTTCTATCAGAGCGCGAAGACCTGATCCGCGCCTGTGAGGAAGAGGACATTGAATTTATCGGCCCCAACCTTGCGGCCATCGCCTCAATGGGCGCAAAGATCGAAGCCAAAGAAATTGCGCAAAAGGCAGACATGCCCATCATTCCCGGTTTTGTTGCAACGGGTCTGACCACTGAAGAGATCACCGAAAAATCCGCAGCGATTGGCTTGCCAATTATGGTCAAAGCGTCAGCGGGCGGCGGCGGCAAAGGCATGCGGGCGGTGCATGATGCAGAGACCTTGCCAGCCGCCATTGCAGAGGCAGAAACCGAAGCCATTCGCGCCTTTGGTGATGGACGCTTGATGGTAGAAAAACTGATTGAAAATCCGCGCCATATCGAGGTGCAGCTTTTGGGCGACAAGCATGGCGGATTGGTGCATCTGTTCGAGCGGGACTGCTCGGTGCAGCGCAACCACCAAAAGCTGCTGGAAGAAGCACCAGCCCCCAACTTGAAGAAAGAAACGAGAGAGGCCCTTTATCAGGCAGCGCTCAATCTTGGTGCAATCATGGGCTATTATTCTGCCGGAACGGTAGAATTCATCATGGATGCCAAAAGCGAGGCCTTTTATTTCCTTGAAATGAATACCCGCCTTCAGGTGGAACATACGGTCAGCGAAGAGATTACGGGCCTTGATCTGGTCGAGCAGCAAATCCGCGTGGCGCGGGGCGAAAAACTCGCCTTTGCCCAAGAGGATATCACTTGCAAAGGCCATGCCATTGAGGCGCGGATCAATGCGGAAGATCCTGCGCAAAGCTTCCTGCCGCAAACGGGAAAACTGGTCCACTGGCAAGGCTGTGAAGGCCTGCGCCTTGATAGCGGCGTGGCGAGAGGCTCCGAGATTTCCGCCCATTATGATTCCATGCTGGCAAAACTGATCGCCGCCGGACCAGACAGGGAAGCGGCCCGCAACAAATTGATCCGCGGCCTTGAGGGGCTGGAGCTTGCTGGCCTTAAAAGCAATCGAAGCTTTTTGCGCGAGGCCCTGCGCCAAAAAGCGTTTGCCAAGGGAGAGGCAACAACGGACTTTATCCCCTTTCACTGGCCCCAAGGCTGGCAGGAGCCTGATAGCTGGCAAGAAGATCAGATCTGCCTGGCTGCCATCGGCGACTATTGCCTCTCTCAGCGTCAAAGCCAAGAGCGAGAAAAGAGCACGCCTTGGACTGGCCTCAGTGGCTTTCACTTGCTCAGCTCCGCTGGGCGAGGGGCGCAAATCCATTATGCGATCACAAGGCAGGGAGAGAATGAAGAGACCGTGCTTTGCCTCAAACCCCAGCAAGGCCCAAGAGAGGGAGAGGGCGAGAATTTTGTGATCAGCTTGGAGGGTGCTTCACCTGAAGAGGACAGGCAGTTCGAGGTCTCATGGCTTGATGAGCGGCATATGGTGATCGGGGAAGCTGGCCGCAGCCGCACCTATTGCTGCGTGAAGGAAGGGGAGCATATCCATCTCTCATGCCCCTTATGGGAAGCTGCGATTGCCATCACGCCCTTGGGTGAAAAAAGGCAGGCGGCAAGTGGCGGCGCGACCGGTCGGCCTGATCAGCTTGTCTCCCAGATGCATGGCTTGATTGCCGAAATTCATGTGAAAGAGGGCGATGAGGTAAGCCAAGGGCAAAGTCTGGTGACCATGGAAAGCATGAAACTGCTGATGGATTTGAAAGCCGAAGCCTCAGGCAGGGTCAAAGCCGTCACCTGCGCGCTCAATCAAACCGTAGAAGCAGGGGATGTGCTCGTCACGCTTACTCTGGCAGATGAAGCTTAAACCTTAGTGCTTAAGCTTAAAGCTTAAGCGGCGTCTTAGGATCATTTTCCAGCAAAATGGGCTGGCCGTGCGGGGTTGCCCGCGCGGCCCGGTGCCATGCGTTCGTCACTGCCTCAATGGTGCTGCCATTGGCAAGGCCTTTGCTGGCGAGCAGCGCCTCAAGTGCCTTTAACCAGCAGCGATAATAATCATCGTTGGAGCTGTCTTCCAATTGCTCGGCTTTTAAAATGGCCGAGAAATGCTCAACCCATTCGCCCCATTCAAACAGGCCGCGCTCATGCAAATGGACGGTAAGGGCAAAGGCCTGTGCCTGCCATGGCGCATCAAAGACAGCGCCATCCTCCCCCGCTTCGCGCAAAGGGGCTGGCTGGGTAGGGGAGCAATCAGGCATTTCTTGTCTCCGTATTTGCTGGCTGCAAATAGCTCTCCCAGGCATCAATCATCACACTGGTCCCCGGCTCGGCTCCATTGCCCCAAAGAGTCGGGCCATCAAAGGCCACACCATAAAGCCATTGCGGGGCTTCGCCCTCATGCCTTGAGTTGCTGTCCGGGAAGACATGAAAGCCGCGACGAGCCACAATGGTGCCAATCTTGCCGCGCGCATAAGAGGGAAGGCGCGTATGGCCGCTTATATGATTGTGATTAGTCAGCACCTTATCGCCAACCTCAAAACACGGCTCTGCCGAAGGCTCGCGATCAACCGGTCCGCCGCGGGCCAGCACGCCAGCCACGGCCTCCGGCTTGAGCTGTCGTTCAGCGCGAATGCCCGGGCGCTGCATCTCGCCATGTGTCAGCTCACTTTCATCAAGCTCGCCATGATGGAGCAGCAAAGCCTCCAGTGCTCTTGTCCAGATTTCATAATAGCTGGAGCTATAATAAAGCGCGGGATGCAGGCTTTCGCGGGCATGGCGGCTTTCATCGATATTCCAATAGCCAAGCGCGGCGCAGCATAAGGTGACGCCCAAAGCCCGCTTCTCCCATTCTGCATGAAAAAGCGGCTCATCCTCTTCAGGCATGATGGGGCCAAAGCCTTCACGCCCACCCAGATCATGCGGCCCGTTCATGAGGCATCTCCCTTGTGAGAGGTTACTGGGGCAGGGAGATGGGCAATATCCGTGCCGATCATGGAATTGCGATTGACCAGATCTACAAGCTCTTCCTCGCTCATCCCGTCCGTGCCTTGGGGGCGCATGGGAATGACCAGATAGCGAACTTCCGCCGTGGAATCCCAAACCTTGATCTCAACATCATCCGCAAGCTCAAGACCAAATTCTGAGAGAACCTTGCGCGGCTCGACCACAACGCGTGAGCGATAGGGCGGGGATTTGTACCAGACAGGTGGCAGCCCGAGCACAGCCCATGGATAGCAAGAGCAAAGGGTGCAAACGACCACATTATGGGTGGTCTCTGTGTTGAACAGGGCCTGCATATGCTCGGCCTGCCTTCCGCTATAGCCAAGCGAGGCAATGGCGGCGGTGGCGTCTTTTTCAAGCCAGGCGCGAAAGTCAGGATCGGCCCAGCTTTTGGCCACAACTCTGGCTCCGTTGCGCGGGCCGATCTTGGTCTCATAAGTCTCGACAATGGCATCAATGGCCGCCGGATCAATCAGCCCCTTATCGGTGAGAATAGTCTCCAGCGCCCGCACCCGCGCCACCATCGGGTCCAACTCATTCTCATGATCATGAGAATGCCCGTGGCTATGGCCATGACCATGATTGTGGGAATGACAATCCTTCGTGTGATGCTTTTCCATCCCGTCTCCCTCCCCAGAACCGGTCAGAAATTTATGTCTTTAATCTTCACACTAAAGGACAAGGGGATTCCGTCAAGCGGGTCGTTTTCTCTTTGAAGGAAATTCGGTTCCCAATGAGAGAAAATGGGCGTTTTTCGGAGCGGGAAAAGCCAAAAACAAGCCATGCAAAGAGCGAAAACTTGTGCTTCCCTTAAGGCCATATTATGCGAAAACTGCCTATGGATGAGGCGCAAAATGACCAGCATAGAGACCTTGAACCCAGCACAGAGAGCTTGAACAATGAGCCTGATTTTAAAAATCACCTGTCCGGACCAACCCGGTGTCGTGGCCGATCTGAGCGCCCGCCTGCTGGCGCTCAATTGCAATATTCTGGAAAGCTCGCAATTCTTCCAACCAGCGGTGGATAGCAGCCCCAAAAGCGGTGAGGGGACGTTCTTCATGCGGGTGGTGGTGAGCCTGCCTGATGGTCATGATGACGATGCCCTGTCCGCCGCCCTTGATGAATTTGCCTCCAAATTCGGTGCCAGTGTCACCACGCGTCCGGCGGATAAGGTCATGCCCACCATCCTGATGGTCTCCAAATTTGACCATTGCCTGATGGATATCCTCTACCGCGTACAAACCGGCGTGCTGCCTCTTGATATCGTGGCGGTTGTCTCGAACCATGCCAAGAGTCGCGCCGATGTGGAACGGCTGGGCATTCCCTATCACTTGCTGCCGGTGACCAAAGAAAACAAGCTGGAGCAGGAAGCAAAGCTTGATGAGGTGATCGAGCGGACCGGTGCAGAGCTGGTGGTGCTTGCGCGCTATATGCAAATTCTGTCCGATGAGTTCTCGGCCCGTCATTTTGGCAAGATCATCAATATCCATCATTCCTTCCTCCCAGCCTTTAAAGGGGCGATGCCCTATAAGCGGGCCTGGGAGCGGGGCGTGAAAGCCATCGGCGCCACCGCCCATTATGTAACGCCCGATCTTGATGAAGGCCCGATCATCGAGCAGCATGCCGAAAAAGTAACCCATGCTGATAGCACTGATGAGCTGGTGCGTCGCGGCCGGGATATCGAAGCCCGTGCCCTGTCGCGTGCTCTGCGCCTCCATGCCGAAGGCCGCGTCTTTATCGATGGCAACCGCACGGTCGTGTTCGAGCGATAAGCGTAAGATATAGCAAAGAGATTGCCCTGATCGCCGCTCCGACTGTTTGCCAGTCGGGGCGGATTTTGTCTCAAAAGAAGGTTGCTAAAGCCGCTTTAACTTACTTATGCACATTTTGAGCATAATAAAAATTATGAAATAACTAATATGTATCAGTGATTTAATTTGGTGATCTTGAATTGAGGACGATATGTTCCATTTTTTCGGTTTACTTATGCTCAGAATGTGCAAAACTGCTGTCACACATGATGCCCGACCCCGAAATGGGAAGAGGGTGGTAGAAATTGGCCTTGCAGGAGATGCATTGCTTGCAGGCGGACTGTAAATTGTGATTTGGGACCAGACCCCAATCGGGAACTGGATCTCATTTTATGCGTGGTCACTCATCAGGCAATGATGCCGGATGATGCCTATCAAGATCAAAAGAGGGCGCGCCTTTGTCTTTAGGAGGTTGGGCAAGGGAGACTGGCCCTCGGGAGAAGAAAATGATCAATCGTCGTCATATATTGGCAGCAAGTGCTGCTCTTGCCCTTGTTGGTGGCACCATGGCTGGCCTCATGCCTCAGGCAGCTGTTGCTGCAGATGTTATCAAGGTGGGGGAGATCAATTCCTATACGCGCCTGCCTGCCTTTACCATTCCTTACCGCAATGGCTGGCAAATGGCGCTGGAGGAAGCCAATAAGGCAGGGGGTATCAATGGTGCACAGATCGAGGTCATCAGCCGTGACGATACCGGCGATCCGGCAACAGCCTTGCGCATTGCGCAGGAGCTGGTGAAAAAAGATCAGGTCACATTACTGTTCGGGACCTTCTTCTCGCATATCGGTCTTGCTGTCAGCGATTTTGCCAAGCAGAAGAAAACGCTTTTCATTGCCGCCGAGCCTCTCACCGATGCTCTGGTCTGGTCCAAGGGCAATGATTATACTTACCGCCTGCGTCCATCCACCCATATGCAGGCCGCCATGCTTGCAGAGCAAGCGGCAAAATTGGGCAAGAAGAAATGGGCCACCATCGCTCCTAATTATGCTTACGGCAAAGATGCGGTCAAAGCCTTCAAGGCAGAGCTGACCAAGCGCCAGCCGGATGTGGAATGGGTCACGGAACAATGGCCAACCCTGTTCAAGATTGATGCAGGCTCCACCGTGCGCGCCCTGGAAGCGGCCAAGCCTGATGCTATTTACAACGTCACCTTTGGTGGGGATCTGGCCAAGTTCGTGCGCGAAGGCTCGCTGCGCTATCTGTTTGATGGCCGCGCCGTGGCATCCCTTCTAACCGGTGAACCGGAATATCTGACCCCACTGGGCAAGGAAACACCAAAAGACTGGATTGTCACCGGCTATCCTGCCGAGCAAATTGAAACGCCGGAACATAAAGCCTTCGCCGATGCTTACAAGGCCAAATTCTCCGAGCTGCCAAAGGCGGGCGCTCTGGTGGGTTACAATGCCATGCTCAGCGTGATTGAGGTGCTGAAAAAGGCCAAATCCACCAAGACAGAAGATCTGCTGGCTGCAATGGATGGCTTGACCGTAGAGGCCCCATCGGGTGCCTTTACCTATCGGGCCGGAGATCATCAGGCGACCATGGGGGCCTATGTTGGCCGTACCGGTTTCTTAAATGGCAAGCCTGCCATGCTGGACTGGAGCTATGCTGATGGGGCAGATTATCTGCCAAGCGAAGAAGAAGCAAAGAAGCTGCGCCCGTAAGGTTGGCGGCCGGCAAAATCGGGCACCAACTCTAAGAGGGTGATTGCTGAAAAGTGCGAAAATCAGCGTTCACAGTAAGCTGAATATTGGCGAAAAAGACCGGTTAGAACTGGTGTTTTTACCAAAAATGAGACACAAGAGACAGGCGGCATTCGCCGCCTGTCTTTGATTCTGTTCCTGCCTGGGCAAGAGATTTCATGGGATTTTACCTCGCACAGCTGCTTACGGGGCTCGCCAATGCGTCCTCGCTGTTTTTGATCGCCTCCGGCTTGTCGATTATCTTTGGCGTGACGCGGGTGGTGAATTTTGCCCATGGCTCTTTTTTTATGATCGGGGCCTATCTTGCCTATAGTTTTGTGACCTATTTCGAGGTTGGCATTCTGGGCTTTTGGGGCTCTATTCTGTTCGCCGCCACCTGCGTGGCCCTCATTGGCGGACTTATCGAAATTCTCATCCTGCGCCGTATTTATGGGTCACCGGAATTGTTCCAGCTGGTGGCCACCTTTGGCCTTGTGCTGGTTATTCAGGATCTTGCATTGGCTGTCTGGGGCGCAGAAGATCTTTTGGGTCCTCGCGCCCCGGGGCTTGATCGCGCGGTTCGCATATTGGGGGAGCCCATCCCCGAATATGATCTGGCGCTGATTGTTATCGGTCCTGCGGTGCTTGCCATTATCTGGTATCTCTTCCGCCATACCCGCTGGGGCATTCTGGTGCGTGCTGCAACCCATGACCGCGACATGGTGGCCTCGCTTGGGGTCAATCAAAGCTGGCTCTTTACCTCCACCTTCATGCTCGGCTCCTTTCTTGCCGGGCTTGGCGGCGCTTTGCAGGTGCCGCGCGAAAGCGTGAGCCTGTTGATGGATCTCTCTATCATTGGTGAAGCCTTTGTGGTGGTGGTCATTGGCGGCATGGGCTCGGTCACCGGAGCCTTTATTGCAGCGGCTCTTATTTCGGTGCTTAATGCCTTTGGTATTTTGCTCTTTCCAAAAATCTCGCTCTTGCTGCCCTTTTTGGTTATGGCGATTGTTCTCATTATTCGCCCATGGGGCCTTTTGGGAAAACCCGGCTCGGGCCATGGCGCACCGGAAGCGCCGCATGATCCCTTGCGCCTTTTGTCAAATCGCGCCATTTGGGCCTTAAGCGGCCTGATGGCCTTGCTTTTATTGCTGCCACAAGTGGGAGACGGCTTCTTGCTCGTCCTGCTGGTGGATGTGCTGGTCGCCATTCTCTTTGCTGCAAGCCTGCAATTTCTTATGGGTGTTGGCGGCATGGTCTCCTTTGGTCATGCGGCCTATTTCGGGCTGGGGGCTTATGGCACGGCTCTATGCGTTAAATATTTCGGCCTTTCCATGGAGCCTGCATTGCTGCTCGGTCCTGTGGTCGGGGCGGCTGGCGCGCTAGTCTTTGGCTGGTTCTGTGTGCGCCTCTCGGGCGTTTATCTTGCTATGCTCACCTTGGCCGCTTCCCAGATTGTTTGGGGGATTACCTTCCAGTGGCAGGAATTTACCGGCGGTGATGATGGCCTTCTGGGCATCTGGCCATCGGACTGGGCGTCGGGTGAAACAGCCTTTTATTATCTGGCCTTGATCCTTTGCGTCGGCGGTGTCGCTTTCCTCAGGCGTGTCGCCTATTCCCCCTTTGGTTATGTTTTGCGCGGTGGCCGCGACAGTGCCTTGCGGGCCGAAGCCATTGGCCTTGATCTTAAATTCCATCAATGGATGGGCTTTACGCTGGCGGGCAGCATGGCGGGCCTTGCAGGGGTCATCTTTGCCTTCTCCAAGGGCAGCGTTTTTCCCGATATTCTCTCCATCGCCCAATCGGTTGATGCGCTGATCATGGTGCTGCTGGGGGGCATTCAGTCCCTGTTTGGGCCCGTTCTGGGCGCGGTCAGCTTTGTGCTGCTGGAGGACTGGGTCTCGCGCCTTGAATTCTGGCGCTTTATCTTTGGTGCCATCATTCTTGTTATCGTGGTGGCCGCTCCCAATGGCCTTGCCGGAGCGCTGGCCTTTATCAAGCCGTGGTTTGATAAAGGCGGTGGCGATGCCGCAGGGCTGACTGCCAGCAAGGCAGGGAAGGGGAGTATGCAATGAGCCTTCTTTCTGTACGGGGTCTGTCGAAGAATTTTGGCGGCATCGAAGCGGTGAAATCAGTGGACTTTGATCTTGCCAAAGGCGAGTTTCTTGCCCTGATTGGCCCCAATGGTGCGGGCAAAACCACCTGCTTTAATATGCTCAATGGCTACCTAAAGCCCGACCAGGGCTCTGTGCGCTTGATGCGTGAGGGCGGCAAAACGACGGAGCTATCGGGCAAACCCCCCCGCCGTATCTGGCGCTATGGGGTAGGGCGGACCTTTCAGATCACCGCCACCTTTGCATCTATGACTGTGCGCGAAAATGTGCAAATGGCGCTGATTTCCCATCATCGAAAATCGCTTGATTTGTGGAGCCGCGCCACCGGCAAATATGTCGCCGAGGCCGAGCAATTGCTGGAGCAGGTCTCCATGCAGGATTGGGCCAACAGGGCCTGCTCCGAGCTGGCCTACGGGGATCTCAAACGCCTTGAACTTGCCTTGGCGCTGGCCCATCGCCCCAAGCTTCTATTGATGGATGAGCCAACCGCTGGCATGGCCCCGGCCGAGCGGGATGCCTTGATGGAGCTGGCCTCTGGAATTGTCGAGCGCGACCAGGTGAGCATCATGTTCACCGAGCATGATATGGATGTGGTCTTTGCCCATGCCCACAGGGTGCTGGTGCTTAATCGCGGCGGCTTGATCGCCGAAGGCACGGCTGAGGAAATCCGCGCCAACAAGCTGGTGCAGGAAGTTTACCTAGGGGGCGGTTCGGTCTTTGCCAAGGCCTCAAGCAAGGATGAGGAGGGCATGGCCAGATGACGACGAAAGCAACGACAACTGCAAGAAGTCGCCAGAACGACGCTGAGGCCATGCTCACAGTTGAGAATCTCAACAGCTATTATGGCGGGGCGCATATTCTCAAAGATGTCAGCCTGACGGTCAAAAGCCACGAAGTGGTGGCCCTGTTGGGCCGCAATGGAGCAGGCAAATCCACCACCATGAAATCCATCATGGGCTGGGTGCCTCCGCGTTCTGGCACCATTACCTATCAGGGTGAAACAATAACCGGTCTTGCCCCCCATCTGGCCTGCCAGCGGGGCCTTGGCTATGTGCCCGAGGATCGGCGGATCTTTCCTGATCTTACTGTTGAGGAAAATCTGGAAGTTGGGCGCAGGCCTTACCGACCCAATGTGCCGCGCTGGGATGTCGAGCAGTTATTTGATCTCTTTCCTAATCTGGCCGAGCGACGCAACCAGCCCGGCGGACAGCTGTCAGGCGGGGAGCAACAAATGCTCACCATCGCCCGCACCTTGATGGGCAATCCGGGCCTAATCCTGCTCGATGAACCATCCGAGGGCATCGCCCCTGTCATTGTCGAACAGATGGCCGGTGTGATTGCGGATCTCAAGGCGCAAGGTCTTGCTATCCTGCTCTCGGAGCAGAATATGCATTTTGCCCGTCTGGTCTCCACCCGCACCTATATTATCGAGCAAGGGGTCATCCGCTATGAGGGATCTTTTGCCCATCTCGATCGCAATCCCAAGATCTGGCAAAGCTATCTCGCCGTCTGAAGCAGCAGTGTCTGCCGACGTTCTTCAGCCCCTAAATCGGGTGAAAACCCTTGATTTAAGCCAAAATACGGATGCGACATAGTGTCTCATATCTGGTATTTAATTTACTGCTTTAAGTGAAGTCAGAATTTGGCCATTCAAGCTGTAAGGTGGCAATATGCTCAAATACTTGCTGATTGACGTTGCATTTTGCGCCTTTAGAAAGAGGTGCAAAAAATATTCTCATGCATCCCTCAACATGGACAATAGCTATATTAATCTGCTGCTTAGCCGCTTGTTTTTTAACCAGATACCTATATTAGATGTGTGCGAATAGCAAAGACCATACAGGATAGGTTCTGAGAAGGCTGGGGGCAGGCGCATAAGGATAAGCATCTTATGATTAGCCAAGCCACGCTAAAAGACCTGACACAAATCAAATATACAGGCCATTATTTGCGTTACATATGCGCCATAACCCAATCAGACCTGTCCCGTTTCTGCTTTGCGTAATTGAGAATTTTGAAGATCGACACAATCCCGGAAATGTCGATCGAACCGCGGACCGGGCCTTGAGCGAAGCCCAAGACTTAAACCCCAAGATTTAAGTTAAGGCCCGACAGGTTTGGGATTTGATAGAGGAGAAACCGATGACACAACATGTAGAGGTGGTAGCAGCTGCCGGCGTAGGAAGTGCAGCTGCTTATCCCATTCCCTCCAATTGTTTTGCAGAAACGGTCACCGAGGTAAAACATTATACGGATCGCCTGTTTAAGTTCCGTATCACACGCCCAGCATCCTTCCGCTTCCGCTCCGGCGAGTTTGTCATGATCGGTCTGCCCAATGCAGAGCGCCCCGTCTTCCGTGCCTATTCCATCGCCTCCCCAAGCTGGGATGAAGAAGTGGAGTTTTTCTCCATCAAGGTGCCGGATGGTCCATTGACCGAGCATCTGCAAAAGATCAAGGTCGGTGATACGGTCCTGATGCGCAAAAAGCCAACCGGCACACTGGTGAATGACGCACTGCTGCCCGGCAAGCGCCTTTACATGTTCTCAACCGGAACCGGCATCGCACCTTTTGCTTCACTCATTCGCGATCCTGAGACGTATGAGAAATTCGATCAGGTCATCCTCACCCATACCTGCCGCGAAGTGGCAGAGCTGGAATATGGCAAAGAACTGGTCAAAATCTGTAACGAAGATCCACTTGTTGGGGAATTCGCCAAAGGCCGACTGATCCATTATACCACGGTCACCCGTGAGCCTTACCCCTTCACCGGTCGTATCACTGATCTGATGGAATCCGGTAAATTGTTCGAGGATCTGGGTGTGCCCCCGATCTGCCCGGAAAATGACCGCGGCATGATTTGTGGCTCCATGGCGATGCTCAATGACACCAAGGCGATTTTGGAAAACAAATTCGGCCTTGAAGAAGGCTCCAATGCTCGTCCCGGCACCTTTGTGGTCGAGCGCGCTTTTGTGGATTGATTGATCCCTTTATCAAAAGCTTGCTAGGCTTTGATGGATAGATTTGAAAACCCGGTGCGGTCTCGCATCGGGTTTTTGCGTTCTTATTGCTCTCGGGTCGCATGATTTGTGGATTGATGCTCATGGCTGCAAGTAAAAGACAAATCCGCCCAAGACAGAACAAAGACTGGATAGAAGGGCCGTCTTGTCGTGAGGAAGAGGATGGGGAATTGACATGTCGTCATGTCTGTGTACAATTTGGTATTCAGATGTGTTAGCAAGAATGCCCGGTGGCAATTCTGCGCAAAAGCCCTTATCAGATAGATTGATAGCCGTGTAAGGCAAAACATAAATACAAAAAGGGGAGGCGTGCGTGAGCGATCTCTCAAGCAGCGTCGACAAGATTTACTCCAAAGTCCGCAGGATGGCGACAGATTTTGAGTTCATGCCCGGAGAGCGGATCAATGAAAGCGCCCTGTCAAAAGAACTGGGCGCAAGCCGTACCCCCTTGCGCGAAGCGCTGAACAGGCTGGTGGCTGAAGGCTTTCTCAGCTTTGAAAATGGCCGCGGCTTCTTTTGCCGCACCCTAAGTCCCGACAAAATCCAAAGTCTTTACGAAGCCCGTGTGGCAATCGAAAGCGAAGCCATTCGCCTTGCGGTGATCCGCACCACGGACGAAGACATCAACGATCTTGAGGCTTTTCTCATCTCCAGCCTGCCAGCTTATGGCAATAAAGATGGCGCCAAGGCTATTGTTGAGCTGGATGAAGAATTCCACATGCGTCTGGCCATGCTGTCCGGCAACGAAGAATTTGAGCGCATGCTCGCCAATATCAATGCCCGTATTCATTATGTGCGCTGTATCGATATGGTCGGGCGCGAGACCAAAAGCTCCTATGACCATCAGGCCATTGTTGATGCACTTCGCGCGCGTGATGCCGATGAAGCGGTACGGGTGCTGCGCAAACATATCACCAAGCGCAGTGAAGAAACGACAGCTGCGGTCAAAACCGCCTATTCCCAGCTCTATGTGCCTCCCGGCATGTAAAAAGCCCCAATACAAACCAGAACTGTCAGCCCCGTATCATGCGCGGCTGCTTTAAGGAACTGCAATCATGACAATCCTCAAAGGCGGCAAAGGCATCTATGGTGCCTCAGTTGGCATTTTGATGCTGGATGCGACCTTTCCTCGCATTCCCGGGGATATCGGCAATGCCCTGACATGGGATTTTCCGGTGCAATATCGCCTGGTACGTGGTGCAACGCCGGACAAGATTGTCCGCTCTGACGCCCGCGAACTGGCCGATATCTTTATCAAGGAAGCAAAGGATCTAGTAGCATCTGGCGTGGATGGCATCACCACCAATTGCGGCTTTCTCTCGCTCATTCAGGAGCAGGTGGCCGAAGCGGTTCAGGTGCCTGTTGCAACCTCTTCGCTGATGCAAGTGCCAATGCTCAACCCCCTTTTGCCCAAATCAAAGCGGGTTGGCGTGATCACCATTTCCAAATCTACCCTCACTGAAGATCACCTCAAAGCGGCCAATGTGCCCCTTGATACCCCCATCATCGGCACCGAAGGCGGGCGGGAGTTCACCAAGGGTATTCTCGACAGTCATCCTGAAATCGACTTTGAGGCCTGCCGGCAAGATATGATTGATGCTGGCCGGGCCATGGTCGAAAACCATCCTGATGTCGGGGCAATTGTGCTGGAATGCACCAATATGGTGCCCTATGCCGCAGATGTGCGTAAAGTAACCGGCCTGCCGGTTTATTCCATCTATTCCTTTGTGTCCTGGTTCCAGTCCGGCCTTGCCCCCAAGCGCTTCCCTCTGGAGCTGGATGACCCCTTGTTCCTCTAAGGTCATCTTCTTAATATCAGCACAGGAAACGACGCCCCGAGGGCCGATAATCAAGGATCAGGCAAATGGCTGAGACAAGTCTTTCAAACAGAGCAGGCGATATTCTCCTGCTTGGATGCGGCAAAATGGGGTCGGCCATGCTGGATGGCTGGCTCAAGGCCGGAGTGGACCCCAAACAGGTCTATGTGATTGATCCTAACCCCTCCGATTGGCTTAAAAATCTGGAAGGTGAAGGGCTTCATCTCAATCCCGCTATTCCAAAGAGCATTGATGTCTGTATTCTTGCCATCAAGCCGCAATATATGCACGAGATTTTGCCAAGTCTCCAAAGTCTGGGCAATGGCACGACGCTCTTTCTCTCCATAGCCGCTGGCACCACGCTCAAAACACTGGAAAGCCTGCTCGGCGCGCAAAGCCCCATCGTGCGGGCCATGCCCAATACACCGGCCGCCGTTGGCTGCGGCATCACTGCGCTGATTGGCAATGATCATGTAAGCGCTGAAGCCCTTGATAAAATCGAAGGCTTTGTCTCGGTGGTTGGCGATACTGTCCGTCTTGAGAATGAAGGCCAGATGGATGCGGTCACTGGCGTCTCCGGCTCGGGCCCTGCTTATGTGTTCCATCTGATCGAAACGCTAGCAGCGGCAGGCGAAGAACAGGGCCTCGCACCAGAGCTTGCCATGCGCCTTGCCAAAACCACGGTTTGGGGGGCGGGCCAACTTGCCATGAAGTCCGATCAGACACCGGCTGACCTGCGTGTCGGCGTCACCTCTCCGGGCGGCACAACAGCTGCAGCGCTTCAAGTTCTGATGGATGAGGATAGCGGTTTCCCTGCTGTGATGAGCAAAGGGGTCGGGGCCGCCGTTGCCCGCTCTATTGAGCTTGGGAAAGACGGATAGCCCAAGCTCTCAACCATTCAAACAGGCAAAGCCCGTAAGGACGCCCCTTTCGGGCTTTTCTTATATTCCAGCCTTTGTGGATGGACAGCGTGCCATGCGGCTGGCTTAAACAAATGCCCAACCAGGGACCGAAAGGTAAACCCGCCAAAAGCTTGGCAGCTCGTTCATTTGCCCAGAAATGCATTTTATTTTCCACGCTACAAAATTATATGAATATGAGTTTTCTTTGCGTTCAATATAGTATATAAATCTGTATACAGATCTGAGTAATGGTTGTGTGAGCGCTTTTAAGAGCCTACCTAGATCAGAATAAAGATGAGAAATCAAAGAATTGCGGCTCAAAGAGTGAGCGTAAGGCGAGATAAACAGACCCGTTGGCAGCTGATCTGGCAAAGAGGCCAAATAGACAGAAGCCCCAAGCAGAAGGTGAGACTGTGACTAATCAAGTGAATGGCGCAGAAGCGATGGTAAAAATGCTGGACGCCCACAAGGTCCGGCATGTTTTTGGTTTGTGTGGGGATACCACCCTGCCATTTTATGACGCAATGTTGCGGCTTGATCACAATATCAAGCACGTTCTGACCCGTGATGAGCGCAGCGCAACGTATATGGCCGATGCCTATTCCCGCGTGACCGGCCGCGTCGGTGTGGCTGAGGGACCATCCGGTGGTGGCGCGACTTACATCCTGCCCGGCCTGATCGAGGCGAGTGAAAGCTCTTACGCGGTGCTTGGTATCACAACCGATATTTCGGTGTCTTCTTACGGCAAATATCCGCTCACAGAAGTGGATCAGGATGCCCTGATGAAGCCGCTGACCAAGTGGAACACGGTTATCAAACAGGCCATTCACATCCCGCGTATGGTCCGTACCGCCTTCCGCGCCATGACCACGGGCCGCTCCGGTGCAGCTCATCTGGGGCTGCCTTATGACATTCAATATGATCCGGTGGATAGTGCGGATATCTGGGCCGATCCCAAACATGAAACTTATCCAGCTTACCCGCAGGCGCCAGAGCCCGGCGCGGCAGAAGCCGCAGTGGATGCGATCCTGTCTGCAAAACGGCCTTTGATTGTTTGTGGTGGCGGTGTGGTTATTGCCGGTGCCATGGAAGAGCTGGACCGTCTGGCAAGCCGTCTCAATATTCCCGTGGCAACCTCTATTTCAGGGCAGGGGTCACTGGCCGACACGCACCCCAACTGCCTTGGTGTTGTTGGCTCCAATGGCGGCACGGATGAGACATGGGAACAGATGGAAGAGGCCGATATGGTCATTTTCATGGGCTGCCGCGCTGGCTCCACCACGACCTCTCGTTGGGAAGCACCAAAAGCCTCCACCCGCACCCTCTTCTTTGACAATGATCCCATGGTCATCGGGGCCAATTACCGCGCCGAAGTTGGCGTGGTCGGCGATTTGAAATTGTCGCTTGCTGCGGTCAATGCGGTGCTAGACAAAAAGGCGGAGCTTAATTCTGACTTTGGTGGCGCGGATCTGGTGGCAGATGCCAAACGCCGCAAGTTTGAAATCTTCAACAAACTGGCCCAGTCAACGGATTTGCCCATCCGCCCAGAGCGGGTGATTGACGCAATGATGAAAGTTTTGCCCGAAGACGCGGTGATTCTCTCGGATCCGGGGACTTCCTGTCCGTACTTTTCCTCATATTATCAACAGCCCCTGCCAGGCCGCTACTTCATTACCAACCGTGCTCATGGCGCTTTGGGCTATTCCATGTCTGCCGCTTTGGGGGCTTGGTATGGCCGTCCGGGCTCAAAAATTGTTGCAATGATGGGGGATGGCTCCTTCGGCTTCACTTGTGGCGAGCTGGAAACCGTTTGCCGCTCTGGTGCCAACATCACCTATATTGTCTTCTCCAACTCGAACTTTGGTTGGATCAAGGCAAGCCAGTTTGCAGATAAGGATGCTAGATACTATAATGTCGACTTCAACAGAACAGATCATGCTGCCGTTGCGAGTGCATTTGGTGTCAAATCCTGGCGTGTAGAAAATCCAGACGATTTAACCCGGATTCTCAAAGAAGCAGTTGAGCATGATGGCCCAACGCTGATCGATGTTATCTGTCAGCCATTGGAAGAAACAAATGCTCCGGTCCGCCGCTGGATGGGCTGAGCCAGAGAAGCCGGGACGAACATGTCCCCGCTATGCCCGTTCGTGGTGGGCAGGAAAGCGCTTGTTCCTTATCGGGGCAGGCGTTTTCTATGTTTGTTGAAAATGTGCGTCATGGGCAGCGAGGGTGCCCATGCAAAGAGGTGGGACTAATTAACATCCACATGGTCAAGCAGGGTCTTGCCGGTAATGGTCTCCACCAACCGACCTTTCAGCCGCAGGGCGCGATAATTGGCACGCAAGCGCTCAAAGCGGTTGGAGATTCGATCACGCCGCACCGCAAACAGATCTTTTTGCGCATCAAGCACTTCCAAAAGACGCTTCTTGCCAACGCTGAATTGCTGGGTGTAAAGCTTGGCGACCTTCTCACTGGCCCGAACCTGATCATTGATTGTCTTGGCCTTTTTGCGCGTGGTCCGCATGGTGCGGATGGCCTCGATCATATCTTCTTCCAGCTCGTTATAAGCCTTGCGATAGCGATGCTCATTCTCTTTAAGTCGCGCTTGAAGCTGATCTTTAACCGCAAACTTTCGCCCGCCGCTAAACAGGTTCCAGCTCATCACGACCATACCGCGATAATCATGAGCGGCATCATTGCGCCCGCCGGAATTCTCGCGCGCATTGGCTTCCCCTTGCAGATCAATAGCGGGTAGGAAGGTTGCTTTCTGGGACTTGATTTGTGAGCGAAGAGACTTGGAATCGGCCTGAATGGAATGAAGACGCGGACTGTTATCAAGAAGGCTCGAAATATCCGCGCGATTTAGCTGGGCCTGCTTGGTATATTGTGGCGGCATGCGCAGCTTGCCCGGCTCAATACCGGAAATCCGGCGAAAGCGCCCAATCGCTTTTTGTCGGGCTGTTTCAAAATCAATCACTTGCGTGCGGACATTTTCAAGGCGCGAGAAAGCACGCTCGACATCGGCCTGTGTGCCATTGCCTTCGCCCTCATTGGCCTTGACCAATTGATAAAACTTCTGGTGGGCACGAATATTCTGTTTGCCATTTGCAATATACTGGCTCTGCTCCATCACATCCAGATAAGCCTCGGCAATATCCAGAATAACCGCATCAGCCTTGTCGATCAGACGCAACTGACTGGAATCATAAAGATTTTTCGCCCGCTTCATATTGTTGCTAGTGGTGCCAAAGTCCAGCACCCGCTGTTTGACCTTGATCGAACCTTCTCGGCGGGGGACACCGCGCGCAATGGTGCTATTGGTGCCGCTATTCTCGTAACCGGCGGCAACTTTCATATCCACTGAAGGCAGGAAACCGGCTCGTGCAATGCGGACACCATGATAAGCATCTTCTGTGCGGGCACCAAAAATGCCGATTTCGGGGCTGTTGCGCAAGGTGTGCAAGGTAATGTCTGCCAGAGACATCATCTGTTTGCGACCTTTTTGTGGCTTGCTCTTTGACTTGGAAATAGAGCCGGTATGCAGCTTATCCTTGGCCGAAATGACCAGAGCATCAATCTCGGCTTGCTCGTTGCTGTCATCACCCTTTACGTCGAGCGGATTGATCAGACCTTCAGCAATGGCTTGCGCTTGCAAGCCCATGGTGCTGGAGCAAAGGTCAGAGGCGCTTGCAGCGCAATTGTCTGACTTTTTTGATGCGCAGCCACTCAGCAGAGCAATCAGAACAAGTGCTGTCCCAACGCTCCCCCATATTTGCTGTTTCAGATTTGAACTCTTGCCCACTACCATTGATACGCCAATCATCGCTTTACGAAATACACCCACTTGCAATGGCGGTATTCAAGCCCCGTTATGGTTAATATGGGGTAAAATGATCTGCAAATTTATTGGGTGATCTGCATTTTGAAAGAGTACGCAACTAGTTGTGTTAACTATTCATCTGAGATGACTTTTGGGTGCATTAAGGTAGTTTTGAATAACGAAATATATTTAATAAATTGAAATTAAAGGGAGAAATTTTTAATTCATATTTTCGAAGATAAAGAATTGGTAAATAAGAAAGATGGAATTTTTGGTCAAAAACGTAAATTTCTCTCAAAATATTACCTAATCATTAACCATAATGCGGTCAAATGCCCAATGAGCAGAAATTTCGGGTGGGGAATTTTTTGCAAAAAAGGGCTTGGTATATTGTTTGCCCCTTTTTTCGAAAACCGTGTTCGCTCGTTATATTTTATGACACATTTTGATATCGGTATACGGCGTTGACTAAAGGCGAAGAGCAAAAGATCCAATCCAAGGCAGCAACTGCCGAGGAAGCAAATGCCAAGGATCAAGAGGGTAACGGGCAAGAGGGCAATCGCGCACCCAAAGATGCAGCTACCCAAGATGCTGCAGCAAAGAAAGGTGCTGTGAACGACAAGGCCGACTCCAAAGATGCCACCCAAGAAATAGATGCCGAGCCGACAGGTGCTATTGCCAAGTCTGGTGAAAAGGGCGAGAAGCCTGACGGAGCACAGCAGGGCCAAAAAGAGGGCCAGACCGCTGTTGCTGCAAGCGCTCTTGTTAAAAAAGCCAATCTTTCTGGTGACTTTATTGAAAAGCCGGAAGCCGGCGAAACAAAAGTAGTCTCTGTCGATCAGAGTGACGCCATCCAGTTTGCCTTTGATCTTAATGGCGTCAATGTCCATCTTTCCGATGTCGATTTGATTATTGAGTTTGCGGATGGCGGCAAGCTGATCTTGCTTGAATTTGGCATGCATGCTGTCTCGGATATCGCACCGACTATCCAGTTTGAAGAATTTGAAATCACAGCGCAGGATTTGCTGGCGAAGGTGGGAGAGTTCAAGCCTTCTGAAGTCTCTCAGAAAATGAATTTCTCCACTGCTCAGGCCGAACAGCAAGAGCAGCAGGACCAGCAAGCCACTCCGCAAGAACAGGCTGTTGAGGTTGTTCAGGTTGAGACTGTGCAAAATCAGTCCCAGAATGTGGGGCCGGGCAAGTTTAAAATTGATGCTGAGGAAGACCGGCGTTCAATTGAAGAAAAGCTGGCCAACAAAAAGTCGGATGAAGATGCTTCCTCCAGCCAAACATCCAGTTCAACATCTACCTCGGATGCGAGCAATGTGGCTTCCACCGAGAATCCTGGTATTCTGGATCTGAGTGCGGCTGAGCTGGAAATTGAGCTGTTCGGGATCACGCAGCAGGAAACGACAACCTTGTCTGATGGGACCACCCGTATTTATGGTGCAACGGCCTTGCCGCCTGCCGATACGGATTCTTCTTATCCGGCTCAGGCCGCTGTTGAGACCATCACCGGCACGGCTGGCAATGATCTCATTTATGCCGACAGTCCTACTCTCGCCCCGATGGGGGCCAGTGCCCGGATGCTTGAAGTTAAAGCAATCATGCCGGATACGGGCTGGGTGCCGCAATCAGCCAAGGTCACGGGCCTGCCTGAGGGCTTTTCCGTTATTGGTGCAACTGAGGATTCTGCAGGCAATTTCGATGTGATCATTGATCCCAATAAGCCGCTTGAAAGCCAAATTCAGTTGCAATATGCCCTGCCGGAAGAGGGGGCTACGCCCAATGACAACGGATTTGAAAGCGAGTTTACGCTTAATATCGAATATACGGTCCGCAATGGCAGTGGTGATTTGGGCCGTACAGCAGGCACAGCAAAATTTGGTATTCGCCAGGTCAATAATGCATCAGACGCTGAACATATCGACACAGTGACCGGCGATGAGGTCTATGTTCTAAACTCCAACCCTCCGGGCAATATCGTCAATGCAGGGGCGGGTGACGACAAGATTGTTGCAGCCGTCGGCACGGATAATATCGACGGCGGTGCCGGTTACGATACCCTGTCTTATGATACCTCCCGCTCGGGCGTGACGGTTGATTTGCAGTCCGGTGCGGCATCTGGCGGCTATGCCAGCAATGATGTCTTCTCCAATATCGAAGCGCTGGAAGGCTCGCGCTTTAACGATACCTTGTCTGGTGACGGGGGCGACAACCGGCTGACAGGCGGCGCAGGGGCTGACACGCTTGACGGGCGCGGCGGAACGGATGAAGCTGACTATTCGGCCTCCAATGCCGGTGTTACGGTTGATCTGGAAGCAGGCACAGGCCTTGGCGGCCATGCTGCAGGGGATAGCCTTGCCAATATTGAAAATGTCACCGGCTCCGATCATGACGACACCCTGATTGGTGATGCCAGTGCCAACGTGCTGAAAGGTGGCGAAGGCGACGATACCCTTGTTGGTAAAGGCGGAGCCGATCGCCTTGAAGGGGGCGAAGGCAGTGATACGGCTGATTATTCAAGCTCCGCCTCTGCCATCACTATCAATCTTGACACCAACACAGCCTTTGGTGGCGATGCCACCGGTGATGTGCTGGTCGATATTGAAAGCATCGTGGGCAGTAGCAGTGATGATGTTCTGATCGGCGATGCTGAAAGCAATAATTTTCAGGGTGGGGCAGGCAATGACCGCCTCTCAGGCCTTGGCGGTGCCGATAAGCTGGAAGGCGGGGCCGGTGATGATATTCTTGAAGGGGGCGAAGGCGCTGACAGCCTGATTGGCGGGGCCGGGTCCGATACCGTCTCCTATGCCTCTGCCCAAAGTGCGGTGACCGTCAATCTGGGTCTTGGCTCCGGTTCTGGCAGCGATGCCCAAGGGGATATCTATACCGAGATTGAAAATGTCGAAGGCTCGACCTTTGGTGATCAGCTCACCGGCGATGACGGAGCCAATATCCTTGATGGTGGCGCGGGCAATGATGTGCTGCGGGGCGGTGCAGGGGCTGACGAGCTGCGCGGCGGAGCCGGAACGGATACGGTCGACTATTCCTCATCCTCTGTTGGCGTCTCTATTGATATCGCCAATTCCCTTGCCTCAGGCGGGGATGCGACAGGGGACACTTTCTCCGATATTGAAAATGTCATCGGCTCTGAACAGAACGATAGTTTGTTGGGCGATGCAGGCGCGAACGAACTGGTTGGTGGCGCGGGCAATGATGTGCTCACAGGCCGCGAGGGCGGGGACCGCCTTGTGGGTGGCAGCGGCGTTGATACTGCTGACTATTCCACATCCGCCTCTGCCGTGACCGTCAATCTGGGGACAGCAACCGGCTCTGGTGGTGACGCTGACGGTGATACTTATCTGTCCATCGAAAATCTGTCTGGTTCGGACCATAACGACACCCTTATCGGCTCGGCCTCTGCCAACCGCCTGAGCGGCGGGCAAGGGGACGACACTCTAGATGGCGGCGATGGGGCCGATATTCTGGATGGCGGCGCGGGCATTGACGTGGCGGATTACAGTCGATCAGCCTCTTCGGTGACCGTCAATCTGCAAACCCAGGCCGGAGCGGGCGGCAGCGCAGAAGGGGACAATCTCCTTAATATCGAAAATCTGCAAGGCTCCCTCTATAATGACACGCTGTCAGGCGATGACGAGGTCAATGTCCTAAGGGGCGATCAGGGGGATGACCGCCTGATCGGCAATGGCGGCAATGATACGCTGGAAGGTGATGAAGGCGACGATATTCTGGTCGGCGGGGCCGGAGCTGACGTCATTCGTGGCGGCACAGGCGTTGATACGGTCGACTATTCCCAGTCCGGCAGCTCGGTTACCGTCAATCTGACCAGCCAGACTGCTTCGGGTGGCGAAGCAGATGGCGATACCATTTCCGACATTGAGAATGTCATCGGCTCTGCGCAGGATGATATCCTGATTGGCGATGCCGGAGCCAACCGGCTGGATGGCGGCGCGGGCAATGATACCTTGACGGGTCGTGCCGGTGCCGATGCCCTGATTGGTGGCTCTGGCGTGGATACCGCCGATTACGCCACCTCGGACGCGGCGGTGAATGTCTCTTTGAAAAATGGCACCGCCTCGGGCGGTCATGCGGAAGGGGATACTCTCTCAACCATCGAACGGGTGGTTGGTTCGGCCCATAATGATACCCTTGAAGGCGACGACAGCGCCAACACCCTGATCGGTGGGGACGGGAATGACACTCTCTCTGGCCTGATTGGCGATGACGTGTTGCAAGGCGGTGATGGCGATGACACTCTTGCTGGTGGTATTGGCGCAGACACCCTTGAAGGGGGCGCTGGCCAGGATAGCCTCGACTATAGCCAGTCCAGCGGTGCGGTCACCATTAATCTGGCCACCAATAGCGCCAGTGGAGGTGATGCTGACGGCGATACCTTTACAGACATAGAAAATGTCATTGGATCTGATGGCACTGATGTCCTGACCGGCGATGCCTCTGCCAACACATTGCGCGGCAATGGCGGACAGGACCGCCTGATCGGTGGCGCGGGAGATGACAGCCTGTTCGGGGATGCCGGAGATGACCATCTTGTCGGCGGGGCCGGAGCAGATAGCCTGACAGGCGGCCTTGGAGCCGATACCGCGGATTATTCTTCGTCCAGCGCAGCAATCTCTATCAATCTCTTGGCTGGTACGGCCTCAGGAGGCGATGCACAAGGCGATACCTTAAGCGAAATCGAAAATGTCACAGGCTCGGCCCATAACGATAGCCTGATCGGCGATTCCAACAGCAATATCCTGCGCGGGGAAGCAGGGGACGACACGCTGATTGGTGGCGAAGGGGCTGACCAGCTTATTGGCAATAGTGGGGTCGATACCGCCGACTATTCAGCCTCTCTCGGTGCGGTTAATGTGCAGCTTGATGCCAATATTGCAACAGGGGGCGATGCGCAAGGGGATAGCTTCTCAGGAATTGAGAACCTGATCGGCTCATCAGGATCAGATATCCTCATCGGAGATGGCTCGGTCAATGTGCTGACCGGCGGCGAGGGCAGTGATACTCTGCGTGGTCGTGCTGGCGATGACACCCTGATCGGCGGTGATGGCAACGATATTCTGGAAGGTGGCGCGGGCAGCGACAGCCTGCAAGGGGGCGCTGGCCTCGATACCATTGACTATTCCAGCTCCGCCGATGGAGTTGCCATCCATCTGCAAAATTCAACTGGCGTTGGCGGCGATGCTGATGGCGATACCTATACCTCGATTGAAAATGTCATCGGCTCCAGCCGCAATGACAGCCTGACCGGCAATGCGAGCGATAACACGCTGACCGGTGGTGCGGGACAGGATGATCTGCACGGCCTTGCAGGGGATGACAC
>JAOAQZ010000001.1 GCA_025210795.1 Cohaesibacter sp.
ATTCAACCCTGATCATGCAAGATACCAGCACCTGCCAGTTTGGCGAGGACAAGCTGGATCTGCCCGGCTTGCCCATTCTTGCTGGCCCCGGCCCGATTTTTTGCGAGCGCAATCTTGAACATGGGCAGGAAGTCATCACCGCCCATCATGATGCTTATAAGGCAAAATTCGGCATCCGCCATGTCCGCAAATTATGGATGGCCATTGATGGCCGCCGTTTTGATGGCCATGATGAAATGCTGCCCCAAGGCGCTGGCATCAAACGCGGGCGCGACGCTTTTGCCATCCGCTTCCATATTCACCCCTCCGTGCATGTTGAACCCAATAATCAGGGTGACGGGGTCTATCTTGCCCTCTCCAACGGCGAAATCTGGTACTTTCTCTCACCGGAAGTACCGGTTACCATCGAAGACAGTGTCTTTTTGTCAGACATTCATGGCATCCGCCCCACCAAGCAGCTAGTGCTGCAAGGTCATGCAAGCCATATCCCTTCGGTCCGCTGGTATTTTGAGCGCATTGCCTTTGCCCCCGAGCAACAAAGCTAACACCCTTTTTTGCCGCTCACTTCATCTGTCCAATCCATCCATTTCTACGCTTTTGCATCAAAGTGATGCCAAAATGCGCGCATTTTGATGCACAAATGGGCAAAAAGGATTGTTTCGCTAAATCGCAAAACATGATATCGGGCAGCATCTTCTTTTTGTGAGCGCATTTCTCCTCTGGGATTTTCACCAAATCCCAAGCCAATGCCTCCATTCCAAAGCCCGTCACCGGGCAAAATCAGGGATTCCCATGGCTGTTGCACCGCTTTCCATCACCGCACCTGACCTTGTCTCCGTCAAGCGCGCCCTCCTTTCCGTCTCCGACAAGACCGGCATCATCGAATTTGCCAAAGCCTTGTCCGAAAAAGGCGTCGAGCTGGTCTCAACCGGCGGCACACGCAAAGCCATTGCCGATGCTGGCATCACGGTGAAGGATATCTCAGAAGTCACCGAATTTCCTGAAATCATGGATGGCCGCGTCAAAACCCTGCATCCGCGCGTTCATGGCGGCCTTTTAGGCGCCCGCTCAGTTGAAAGCCACGCAGAAGCAATGAAAGAGCATGGCATCCCCGAAATCGATCTGGTCGTTGTCAATCTCTATCCGTTTGAAGAGACGGTGAAAGCAGGCAAAGACTATGCCACCACCGTTGAGAATATCGATATTGGCGGCCCGGCCATGATTCGCGCCTCCGCCAAAAACCATGCGTTTGTCACCACCTTGGTTGATCCATCTGATTACACCCAGGTTCTTGAGCTGATCGCAGAGCATGGCGGCGTTCCTTACGAACAGCGCAAACGCTTTGCAGCCAAGGCATTCTCACGCACCGCTGCCTATGATGCAGCCATCTCCGGCTGGTTTGCTGACGAACTGGCAATCGAGGCCCCGACCTATCGCGCCTTTGGCGGCGAGCTGGCCGAAGTCATGCGCTATGGTGAGAACCCGCACCAAAAAGCTGGCTTTTACAAAAATGCCTCCACCCGCCCCGGCGTTGCAACAGCCATTCAGCTGCAAGGCAAACAGCTCTCCTATAACAATATCAACGACACCGACGCCGCATACGAGCTGGTCAGCGAGTTTGATCCACAAGAGAGCGCAGCCGTTGCCATCATCAAGCATGCCAATCCATGTGGCGTTGCGACCGGCACATCCCTTAAAGAAGCCTATGAAAAGGCCCTGCAATGCGATCCGGTCTCCGCGTTTGGCGGCATTGTTGCCCTCAACCGCACATTGGATGAAGAAGCCGCCACCGAGATCATCAAGATCTTTACCGAGGTCATCATCGCACCAGACGCCACCGAAGGCGCCAAGGCCCTGATCGCCGCCAAGAAAAATCTGCGCCTTTTGATCGCAGGCTCCCTTGCCGATCCGCGCGAAGAAGGCGTCATGGTCAAATCCGTTGCTGGCGGCCTGCTTGTCCAGTCTCGCGACAATGGCAATGTGGATGATCTGGATTTGAAAGTTGTCACCAAACGCCAGCCAAGCGAGCAGGAAATGGCCGACATGAAATTTGCCTTCCGCGTTGGCAAGCATGTCAAATCCAACGCCATTGTCTATGTCAAGGACGGCGCAACCGTTGGCGTTGGCGCAGGCCAGATGCGCCGCGTTGATTCGGCCCGTATCGCCGCCCGCAAGGCGGAAGACGCCGCCGAGGCTGCAGGCCTTGCCGAGCCACTGACCAAGGGCTGTGTGGTCGCTTCTGACGCATTCTTCCCCTTTGCCGATGGTCTTCTGGCTGCCGCAGCCGCTGGCGCAACAGCCGTTATCCAGCCCGGTGGCTCCATGCGCGATGACGAAGTCATCAAGGCAGCCGACGAAGCAGGCCTTGCCATGGTCATGACCGGCATGCGCCACTTCCGCCATTAATTAGGCAATCCAACAGCCAAACAAAAAGCCCGGAGCCGATATGGCCCCGGGCTTTTTTATTGAAACATAAAGTGACGCTTATTTTGGCTCAAGACGAATGGCCCCATCGAGACGGATGGATTCACCATTGAGCATGTCATTTTCAATAATATGCTGCGCCAGCTTGGCATACTCCTCACCACGACCCAAACGGGCAGGGAATGGGGTCTTCTTACCCAGACTATCGACAACATCTTGCGGCAGGCTATCAAACATAGGCGTATGAAAAAGGCCCGGCATGATGGTGCAAATGCGGATGCCTTCCTTGGCCAGATCACGCGCAATAGGCAAAGTCAGGCCCAGTACCCCACCTTTGGAAGCAGCATAGGCAACCTGCCCCATCTGCCCGTCGGTTGCGGCAATGGAAGAGGTATTGATGATCACGCCTTTAGTGCCATTCTCGTCCATAGCGTCTTGTGCAGCCATGCCAGCAGCAGATTTTGAAATCATATGGAAGGTGCCAATCAGATTGACCGCAATCACCTTGGAGAACAGCCCCAGATCATGGGCCTTGGTCTCACCGGTTTCGCGATCACGGCTTACGGTCTTTTTACCAGCAACGATACCGGCGCAATTGACCAGAACTGCTTCCTGACCATGGGCAGCACGCGCCTTTTCAAGACCGGCATCAACGCTTTCTTCGCTTGTCACATCAACCTGACAGAAAATGCCGCCAATTTCGCTGGCAACCATTTCGCCTCGCTCGGCATTCATGTCAAACAGAGCAACCTTTGCACCTTGTGCAGCCAAACGGCGAGCGGTTGCTTCCCCAAGACCGGATGCACCACCTGTAACAATGGCAGCCATACCTGCTTTGATATCCATAGACCTTTTCCTTCCCGAAAATTCTCGCTATCCCATCCTCTCGCTGCCAAAAACGCAATGGCAAAAGCAGAAGCGGAGGCTTTCTTTGTACCAAACCTAATGCAAGTTTACGTCAACGTCTACTCATACATGAGGAGAGCTTAAGAACCAGACACTTGGCACAGATTTCATAAGCGGATCACTGACAGCACAGGGAATATTCTACCGCCATCTTGAAAGGATGGCCCGGAACCCTATATCCAAAATATGAGCAAGTCAGATCCCATACGTCATTATGACGAAGATGAGCTGGAACTTTTGCCCCCTGAGCAAGCGGCAGAAGATGAAACAGGCCATGCCTCGGCAAAGAATACCAAAAAGGCCCAAAAAGTGCGGGCAAAATTCTGGTCGGTTCTCAAAAAGGCTGCTCGCCAAATCCCTTTAATGGAAGACGTGGTTGCAGGCTATTACTGCGCCTTTGATTCCAAAACGCCAGCCCGTGTCCGCCTGACCCTGATCGGGGCACTGGCTTATTTTGTCCTGCCCATCGACTTTGTGCCCGATTTCATCCTTGGCATCGGCTTTGGCGATGATCTGGCCGTGCTGGCAGCCGCAATCAAAAGCGTCTCCAGTCACATCACGCCTGAACACCGCAAAAAAGCCAAACAAGCCCTTCACGAGCATCACATGGACGAGCCCTCATAAGGGCGCATTCAAGCAAAAGCCTACAAAACCCCTTATCGGTCAGGGACAGATAATCACCTTGCCCTTGACCTCGCGATTGGCAATGGCGGCCAGCGCTTTTGGTGTTTCTTCAAGGCTATAGGTGCCGTGAATATGGGGCGAGAGCTTGCCCTCTTTCGTCCAGTCCAGCAATTGGCGGACATTTTGCGCATGCTCTTGCGGGTCGCGCACAATCGCTTCCCCCCAGAAAACCCCAAGCACATCAACACCTTTGAGCATAACCAGATTAAGCGGCATTTTGGTAATGGTGCCGGAGGCAAAGCCCACCACCAGAAAACGGCCATACCAGCCGGTGGCCCGCAACGCAGCCTCAGCCAAATCCCCGCCCACCGGATCATAAACCACATCGGCCCCCTGGCCATGGGTGAGATCCTTCAGCGCCAGTTTAAGATCCTGCTTAGCATAATTGATGCACTCATCCGCCCCGAACTGGCGGCAAAAATCAAGCTTGGCCTCGGACGACGCACAGGCAATCACCCGCGCCCCCATCAATTTGCCAATTTCAACAGCTGCCTGACCCACACCACCTGCGGCCCCCAAAACGGCAAGGTTCTCGCCTGCTTTCAGGTCTGCACGACTTTTCAAACCGTAAAGAGTGGTGCCATAGGTAACCATCAGGCCCGCAGCCTTTTCAAAATCCAGCCCTTGGGGCATGGCGATGGCTTCTTCTTCGCTGGCAATCACATAGTCACGGCATCCGCCCCAGCGGATATAGGCAACAACCGCTTGCCCCTCGCTCAGGCTTTCGCAGCCCTCACCCACCTCTTCGACGATCCCGGAAATCTCGGCAGAGGGCGAAAACGGCAATTGCGGCTTAAACTGGTATTTGTTGCGGATAATCAGTGTGTCAAAAAAATTGAGCGCCGCTGCCTTAACCCGAATCAGGACTTCTCCTGGTCCCGGCACCGGTTTTTCCAGTGTCTCTACAACCAGATCTTCCGGACCGCCATAATTTTTACATAAAACCGCTCGCATCAGATCCCGTCCCCCCATGATTCGCGCAAGGTTTTCTTAAGGGCTAGCATGCACCAGAGAGACAAAAAAGAGACTTTGGTCGCACAGAATCCCCAAAAATAATGGATTTTCTCGCATTCTCCGCCCTTTTTATGGACAAGATACCAACAAATGCCTATTGCAAAGGCTCATTCAACCCAAAGCCATGATCAGGATTGCCCAGATAACGATCCTGCTCGCTCGCAAAAAAGAAAGGCGAACCAATGCGTGGTTATTTTGCCATTGGTGTAGAAGGTCTCTCCAAACAGGGGAACTTTGGCAATCTGGTCAGAACAGCCCATGCCTTTGGTGCCAGCTTCTTTTTTACCGTCTCGGCTGAAAAAACCTTCAACCGGCAAGGCACCGATACCTCGCGCAGCTCTGATCATATCCCCTATTATCCATGGGCCAGCCATGAGGAAATGCATCTGCCAAAAGATTGCCGTCTTGTGGGGGTGGAGCTAACCGACGATGCCATTGATCTGCCGTCCTTTCGCCATCCCACAAAAGCGGCTTATATTCTGGGACCAGAGGCTGGCAACCTGACCCAGAGCATGCAGGATCGCTGCGAGTTTATTATCAAGATTCCCACCCGCTTTTGCCTGAATGTTGCAACAGCTGGTGCCATCATCATGTATGATCGCGTCCAGTCCATGGGTGGCTTTAGCGAGCGCCCTGTGCGCGCAGGCGGCCCGACAGACGAGCGGGTGCATAAACATGGTCTTCCCAAATTTCGCGCAGGAACACCCGATGCGCTGAAAGGATAACAAGCACCACAAGCAGAATGC
This sequence comes from Cohaesibacter sp., assembly GCA_025210795.1. GTDB lineage: Bacteria > Pseudomonadota > Alphaproteobacteria > Rhizobiales > Cohaesibacteraceae > Cohaesibacter. The sequence goes on from JAOAQZ010000001.1 coordinate 5,775, forward strand.
AGCTTTTGCCAATCTCTTGCCGCATTCTCAAATAAAGATAGCCAGAACCGGCCAAAAGCCGTTTCATAGTCCCCAAACACCCAATTAAGACAATTTTTTGCAATTGCTTCACGGTTTGGTAACCCCATTTTGGGTAAACCTAATATGAATCAGGGGGGCAGCCTGCCCCACGCAAATCCCAGTCGAACACAAAGCGACAGGTCGATATGAAAAGTTTGAAAATCATCGGTGTAGCCACCCTATTCGCTCTTGCTTCCTCTGCCACTTTCGCGCAGGGCTCAGCAAATCGCATTCAGCAGTTTAAGGACTGGGGAACCTATGTTCTTAACGACAGCCAGCGCGGCAAAATGTGCTTTGCGGCCAGCCAGCCCAAAGACATGGAGCCCAAGAATGTGAACCGTGATCCGGTTTACTTCTTCATCACCACACGCCCGCGCGAAGGTGTCCGTGAAGAAGTCAATGTGATCACCGGCTATCCTTATAAAGAAGGCTCCAAGACCACCATTCAGATTGGTTCTGACAGCTTCTCGCTTTACACATCCGGCGATGGCGCCTGGCTTGAAAATGCCGCAGAAGAAGCCCGTCTTGTCAATGCCATGCGTCGTGGCTCGACCATGATTGTACGCGGCACCTCACGCCGTGGCACCCTGACAATCGACACCTATTCCCTGTCGGGCATTACAGCTGCCACCAAGCAGGCTCTGACATCCTGCCAGTAAGCCGTAGCTTACGCAGACCAGATCGGCAGGTCGTCAGATCAAGCCCTCAGATTTTGAAAAAGCAGGCTGACAATAGCCGCTTTTTCCTCTATAGAAGATCCCAAAGCGGCGCAGAACCGGATAGGTTCGCGCCGTTTTGTCGTGGCAAACAAAGCAATTGCCCAAGACAGAACCAAGATTTTCCGGCCGCCCCCTGAATGCATAAAGCCAAAGACGGCACTCTGGCATAAGGGCATGGATCAGGTCTCATCAAGACAAGGCTTGTTTGATGGAACCGATCCGGAATGGCGGATCCATAGATCCGGATCAAGCAATCCGGACCGACCTTGAAAAGAGGCCCCTTTGGGGGATAAGCCAAATGAATGCACCACAGCAAGCTGCCATGGCAGACATCCAAACACCTGCCCGCCCTCATAGCTGGACCCCTGCAGATCCCGACAAGATCAATCTTGTTGGTATGGATCGCGAGGATCTGGGAGAGGTTCTGGCAAAAGTCGGCGTTAAACCCAAACAGATCCGCATGCGCACCAATCAATTGTGGCATTGGATCTATCTACGCGGTGCCTCTTCCTTTGACGAAATGACCAATGTGTCCAAAGACCTACGGGCCATTTTGGACAAAGAGCACACCATTGCCCATCCCGAATTGGTGGCCGAGCAAATCTCTGTTGATGGCACCCGCAAATGGCTGATCCGCTTTCCATCCCGCGGCGCGGGCAAACCGGTGGAAGTGGAGACCGTTTATATCCCCGATCAAAGCCGCGGCACGCTTTGCGTCTCCAGTCAGGTCGGCTGCACGCTCAACTGCACCTTCTGCCATACCGGCACCCAGAAACTGGTGCGCAATCTTACCTCTGAAGAGATCGTCGCCCAGCTGCGCATTGCCCGCGAAATGCTCAATGATTTTCCTGAGCGCGAGCCGGAAACCGGCGCTATCGTTCCCAAAACCGGGCGTTTCGGCTCCAATATCGTGATGATGGGCATGGGCGAGCCGCTTTATAATTATGATCATGTCAAAAAGTCCCTTTTGATCATGTGCGACGGGGAAGGCCTGTCCATCTCTCGCCGCCGTATCACCCTCTCGACATCCGGCCATGTGCCCAATATTGAAAAAATCGGGGCCGAGACCGGTTGCGCCCTTGCCATTTCCCTTCATGCGGTGACCGATGAGCTGCGCGATGAGCTGGTGCCTATCAACAAAAAATGGCCCCTTAAAGAGCTGCTTGAAGCTTGCAGAACCTATCCCGGCGTCTCCAATGCCAAACGCATCACCTTTGAATATGTGATGCTCAAAGGAGTCAATGATTCCCTTAAAGACGCAGCCAATCTGGTCAAACTGCTCCGGGGCATTCCTGCCAAGATCAATCTGATCCCCTTCAATCCTTGGCCGGGCACCCAATATGAATGTTCTGACTGGGATCAGATCGAAGCCTTTGCCGATTTCGTCAATCAGGCCGGATATGCCTCCCCCGTGCGCACCCCGCGCGGCCGGGATATCTTTGCCGCCTGCGGTCAGCTCAAATCCGAGACCGAGCGCCTGCGCAAGGTCGAGCGGGACAAGCTGGAAATGGAAGCGATGGAGAGAATGCGTCTCTCCAACCTTGCAGGGGACGGCAGCAATGACGATATGGAGGATGAGGACTAATCCTCATCTCTTAAATACAGGTGCAATCCAGCCTTCAAAGATAAGAAGGCCGAGTGAGCCTTGTTGTGAGCGCAATGACCAGAGAATAAGGAAACCGATTGTGAGCTATTCGCGCCTGCTGGCCCGCCTGATGATGGTGCCTTTTGGTCTTTTTTGTGCCATTCTTGCAACGGGCATTTTTCTGGCCTTTGCGCTTATGAGCATGGATCCACAGCAGATCACAGACCCGCAGGTTCAATCCGTTTTCACCCTCTTCTGGGGCGTTGTCATTGCCTCTATGGTCGGGCATCTTTCTTTTGCGCCAACCCTTGCCTTTCTGCTGGCCACCGAAATTTTCTCGTGGCGCAGCCTCTATCTCTATCTCGCCTTTGGCCTGCTGCTCTCGGTATTTGCCTTTCGCTTGCCTCAAGAGCCGCAGGATGATCTGGCTTTGGCGCTGGATCTGCAAGCAATGGCCGCAGGCCTTGTTGGCGGCTTTGTCTATTGGCTGATTGCAGGGCGCGGTGCAGGCATTGTCAAGCGCACCAAGGAGAATAGACCCGCCACTCTTTAAAAAGCTCAAAAGCCCAATCTGCACAAAGGAGAGCTTGGCTCTTGGCATTTCGCACCAAATCGCAATAATGGCTTGGACAGATATAAATTGGCGGGCCGATATGGGCCCTGTGATCCAAAAAGACCCTCAAAGGTCTCCCAAAAGTCCAAAAAAGTCTCATGACAACAGCCAGCCCAATGCCCAATAGTAAGGCAGCCTCTTCCCCAAGCGCCTCCCCCCAGCCTAGCCTCCATAAGCGGGATCAAAAGGCCCTGTGGCTCGTGGGTTTGCTGGTTGTAATCGCCATCCTCACCGCCTCTTATGTCTATCTGCGCGATCATTTCAGCAATAGCGCAGCAGATCTTGCCTCAGAGCGCCTCACCCTGCATCGCGCCTTTTTGTCAGCCGAATTGGAGAAATACCAATATCTTCCCTATGTGCTGGCCCATGATCCAACCATCATAACGGCCCTTACAGCAAGACAGCCCGAGCTCTCAAAACAGGTCAATCTGCGCCTTGAAAGTTTTGTCGAGCAGTCAGGCGCCGCCGCCCTTTATCTGATGGATAAAGAGGGGCTGACTATCGCCTCCTCCAATCACCGCGATCAAACCTCCTTTGTCGGCAACAATTATTCCTTCCGCCCCTATTTCAAAAACGCCATGGCGGGACGCAAAGGCGCTTTCTTTGCAGTGGGGGTTACAACCAAAACCCGCGGCATGTTCTATGCCTATCCCGTCCGGCAAGAGGGCGAGATTATCGGTGCCATGGCTGCAAAGGTTGATTTCAGTCCGCTTGAGCAAAGTTGGCGAGAAGCGCGCGAGACCGTTTTTGTGACCGACCGGCGCGGCATTGTGGTTCTCTCAAGCGATCCTGCCCACCTTTATCAGGTCATCGGCCACCTATCGGATCAAGATCTTGAGACCATCCGCCGCGAACGGCAATTTGCCGAAAATGAATTGCGCAAGATGAACCATAATGCGCCCTCCTTGCTTGGCGCGCGCGAAATCAAGCTTGATGACGTGACCTATATTCATCAGACCCGCTCCATGCCCGCCCAGGACTGGACGCTTCATTATCTCACTCCCAGCATTGCCGTGGCGCAAAGCAGTTTTCTCATTCTGGCTTTGGAAGGGCTGGCCCTTACCAGCCTTTTGGCGCTTTTCCTCTTTCTGCGCGGGCGCGGATTAAAGCGCCAATCCTTGCGCGCACAGGCCGATGCCAAATTGCAGCGACGGATGAACCAGCGCCTTGAGTTGGAGATTGATGAAAGACGCCGCACAGAAAAAGAATTGCGCGCAACCCAGGGTAATCTGATCCACGCCTCAAAAATGGCCTCCCTTGGCCATATGTCGGCAACCATCTCCCATGAGATCAACCAGCATATTGCCGCGGCCACCACCTTCATTGCCGGCATTAAAATGCTGATGAAGCAAAATCGCAGCACCGAGGCCCGCCAGACCCTTGATCGGGTGGATGATCTGATGAAGCGCATGACCGCCATCACCCGCCAGCTCAAGGCCTTTTCGCGCAAAAGCGACCCCATTCACGAGCCGGTGCACGTTCGCGACGCGCTGACCTCGGCCATTAGCGTTGCAGAAACACGTCTTACTGCCCTTGATATTGATATAATCATCGAGCCTGAAACCGCACCAAGTCCCATCCAGATCATGGGAGACCGGGTCCAGCTTGAACAGGTCTTCCTTAATATAATCCAAAATGCCATTGATGCCGTTGAAAGCCAAGAAGTGCGCAAAATCTACTTCACGCTTGAAACCGATGGAAATCAGGCCCTCATTACCTGCCGCGATACAGGCCCCGGTCTTTCTATCGATATTGAAGAAACCTTGTTTGATCCCTTCATCACCACCAAACCTCATGGTGATGGCCTAGGGCTGGGCCTTGCAATCTCCACCAAGATTATCCAGAATTTTGAAGGAGCGCTTCGGGCTGAGAATTGCGCAGAAGAAGGCTATGGCGCCCTTTTCTCTCTCAGTTTGCCTCTCGTCTCGTCGCCACCATATGAGTCCCCCTCCAAGTCCGCTAAACAGGCACCCTCTCAATGACCCAACCTATCCCACCCCTAAAGGGGCCTGTCCTTCTTGTTGACGATCAGGCAGATATGCGCGCCTCTATTGCCCAATTCTTCGGGCTTGCAGGCTATGAGGTGATAGAATGCGCTCGTGCTACAGAGGCATTGCCCCACATAACCAAGAATTTTGGTGGCATCATTCTCTCTGACATCAAAATGCCGGATATGGATGGCCATGCCCTTCTGGCCCATTGCCAGACTGTGGATACCGAACTGCCCGTCATCCTGATTACCGGTCACGGAGATGTGCCCATGGCTGTGGCTGCCATGCAGGCAGGGGCTTATGACTTTATCGAAAAGCCCTTTGATCCCGATATGCTGGTGGATGTGGTGGCCCGCGCGTGCGAAAAGCGTGAATTGGTGATGGAAAATCGCCGCCTTCGCCATTCTTTGGAGGAAGCGGGACAATTGGGCAGTCGCCTCGTTGGCACCTCACCCGCCATGCTGCAATTGCGCGAGGATATCCTCACCTTTGCCCAAACAGACGCTTCGGTTCTTGTGGTAGGAGAAACCGGCACCGGCAAGGAATTGGTTGCAAGAGCCCTTCATGATCAATCCTTGCGCAAAAATAGCGAATTTGCCGCCATCAATTGCGCAGCCATCCCTGAAACCATGTTTGAAAGCGAAGTCTTTGGCCATGAGGCCGGAGCCTTTACCGGCGCCAGTAGCCAGCATAAAGGCTGGTTCGAGCGGGCCGATCAGGGCACTCTCTTTTTGGATGAATTATCCGCCCTGCCCCTAGCCTTGCAACCCAAATTGCTGCGCGCGCTACAAGAACGCGAAATCTCCCGCCTTGGCAGTGCCAAGCCCATTTCAGTCAATATCCGCATCATTTCAGCCACCAATCTTGATCTGGAAAAGGCTGCATCGGAAGGAGATTTCCGCGCAGACCTTCTCTACCGCCTTAATAGTATCGAATTACACATCCCGCCCTTGCGCGAGCGGGGCGAGGATATCCTCATCCTCTTTGATCTGTTCACCCACCGTTTTGGCCAGCGCTATAACCATTCCTGTCCATCCCCCAGCGCCGCAGACCGCGCCTTCATGCTCTCCTATCCATGGCCAGGCAATGTACGCCAGCTTGTCAATATTGCCGAACGATATGTCCTGCAAAGCCTGCGCAAGCCGGTGGTGGTGGAAGAATTGGTCAATAGAGCCAACGCCGCAGGCCTCACAGCCTCTGACAATTCTATCTCGCTTAAAGAAAGAATGGATGCATTTGAAGCCGCTCTTATCCGCCAAACCTTAAATGAAACCGGCGGCAATATCGCTCAGGCCATGACGCGGTTGGATCTGCCAAGGCGGACCCTGAACGAGAAGATGGCCAAGCATGGCATTGAGCGCAGCGATTTCGTCTCCTAAAGCGAGCACAGTGCACTATCCCCAATTCCCTATCGTCAACTGGCAATAATCCGCCACCCTTGCATCCCCAATCGGCAAAAATCCGCCTATGGTCCCGCAATTTGTGCGACGATCCTCCCTATTTCCCTTGATTTTCGAAAAAATTTGAGTTGGCATGTCACTTGCTAGATAGCTCATCAAGAAGCAACTGGCCCGCGATCCAGCAATGGGAACCAAACGCTTTCAAAATAATTAAGATAAACTGACAAGTGACATAGGGAGGAAATCATGTCCTTGAAGAAATTGCTTACCACCACCACTGTTCTTGGCATGGCTGCTCTGTTTGTCGGCGAAGCTGCCGCCGCCGATGTAACCTGAACGCCTCCCTGTGGGGCAAGCGCCGCGCCTTTACCGAACACATTGAGAAACTCTCCGAGTTGGTCAAAGCCAAAACCAATGGCTCGTTTGAAATCAAGCTCCATTATGGCGCTGCTCTCTCCAAGTCACGCGAAAATCTTGATGGCATTTCCATCGGCGCGTTTGAAATGGCCCAGTTCTGCGCCTCTTACCATGCTGACAAAAACCCGTCCATCACCGTTCTCGAACTTCCATTCCTCGGTGTGCCGGATCTGGAAACCCAAATCAAGCTGGACAAGCTGGTCTATGCCCAGCCAGCCGTTAAAAAGGATCTTGCCCGCTGGAATGCAGAAATCCTGATGTCCTCTCCCATGCCGCAATATAACTTTGTCGGTAAGGGCGATGCGCCAAAAAGCCTGAAAGACTTTGAAGGCATGCGCGTTCGTGCTCTTGGTGGTGTTGGCGTTGCCATGAAGACCATCGGAGCTGTTCCAACCACAGTAACCGCATCAGAGACCTATCAGGCGATCGAATCCGGCACCGTTCAAGCCGCTTCTTTTGCTCCACATGCACACCTGGCCTTCAAAACCGTAGAAGCTGGCAAATGGTACACGACCAATCTTAATCCCGGCACTGTAAACTGCCCGGTTGTGGCCAATACTGACGCACTGGCAGCTCTCTCCAAGGAGCATAAAGAAGCCCTGATGAGCTCCATCGATGAAGCTTATGCCCACTATGTTGCCAATTATGCCAAGCTGAATGACAAATTTGCGGGCGAGCTGGACAAACTGGGCATCCAGAAAGTCACCTTTGCCGCAGATGAGCTGGCCGCGTTTAAAGCCGCTGCCGGTAAGCCAAACTGGGACAAGTGGGTTGCCAATATGAAGAAAAAAGGCGTTCCTGGCGAAGAGCTTCTCAAGCTGGTTCAGGATAACCTGAAATAGGCAATCAAGGCTTTAAAGTCTAAAGCCCACGCCTTTTGGCTTTGCCCCGCATCTTTAAAAGATGCGGGGTTCTAGCCTGCCATTCTTTTGGCGCTCAAGGCCCGGCGGCCCTTTGCTCAATCCCTTTTCCCGATTGTCCCAAACAGTGCACCCGTTAAAAGCGCACAAAATACGGGACGTAGAGAAGAATGAATGATCGAAGCGCACCGCCACGACAGCAGTCACTATTGGGCCTTGCCTGTCATCCTGTAGCCAATAGCAACCTTTGCGGAGCGGAACAGCATGTCTGGATCCACCCTTGCGGCACATCCCAACCCCGACAATCCAGAAACAGACGCCCCCAAGTTACGCCTCTGGGATGGTTGGGTTGCCAAACTTGAAGATGGTTTCAATGCCCTTGCGGGTTTCTCCATCCTTTTTCTTATCTTTCTTGCGGTCATTCAGGTCATCGGCCGTGCCGTTTTTAACAGCCCCATCCCCGGCTTCATTGATTTTGTCGAACAATCCATGGCTCTGTTTGCCTTTCTTGGCATTGCCTATACCCAGCGACTAGGCGGGCATATTCGCATGGAGTTGGTCTTGTCCGGTCTCAAAGGGCGGCTGTTATGGACCATTGAAGCAGCCGCCACCTTGCTGATCATCGTGCTCGTCATCGCGCTAATCGACGGCTCTCTTGCCCATTTTCAAAGAGCATGGACTTTGGGTGATTCCACCATTGACATCGGCCTTCCCACCTGGCCATCCAAATTGGTTGTGCCCGTTGCCCTGTCCCTCCTTCTTATCCGCCTGATCATTCAATGTCTTGGCTATGCCCGCCTGATTGCCCGCCCCCAGAGCGGTCCTGTTGCGGTGCCTGTCATCGAAAGTGTTGAAGAGCATGCCCAGCACGAAATTGAAGATGCATTGGGCGAGGATCTGGAAGAAATCCAGCATGAAAGCGAAGAAGAGCTTGGCACAGAGTCCAAGTCCAACTCTTCCAAGGAGGACAAGTCATGACCCCTTTTGATATTGGCCTTCTTTTCACCGGCTTGCTGCTCATCTTTGTGCTTGCAGGCATGCGCGTGGCCTTTGCTGCTGGCCTGATCGGCTTTTTGGGCCTTGTCACCCTGTTCAGTATGAAGCTGGGCTTTGACAAGGGTATTGTCGTTGCCATCAAAATGGCGGGCACCATCCCCCATTCCAAATCCGTGACGTACGCCCTGTCGCTACTGCCAACCTTTATTCTGATCGGCTTTCTTGCCTTTCATGCGGGCCTTACAAAAAAGCTGTTTGAGGCCTCCAAACGCTGGCTTGGCTGGCTGCCGGGCGGCATGGGCGTTGCTACCATCTTTGCAACAGCCGGTTTTGCGGCGGTCTCGGGCGCATCTGTTGCAACAGCTGCGGTTTTTGCCCGCGTTGCCATTCCTGAAATGCTGCGCGAAGGCTATTCCAAACCCCTCGCAGCAGGCGTGGTTGCAGCAGGTGGCACCTTGGCGACCCTCATTCCGCCTTCTACTATTTTGGTGATCTACGCCATTATTGTTGAGCAATCCGTTGGCCAATTGCTTATTGCAGGCTTTATTCCCGGCATGGTCTCGGCGCTTATTTATGGCGGCATCGTGGTAGCACTTGCCATGTGGAAGAAGGATATGGCCCCCTCCACCCGCACCTATACGTGGGTGGAAAAATTCTCAGCCGTTCCGGGCACCTTCCCCATCCTCATCGTCGTTGGAATTATTTTTGGCAGCCTCTATTTCGGCATTGCCACCCCGACCGAGGCCGGGTCTTTAGGGGCATTTGTCATTCTCACAATCGCCCTTTGGAAAGGCATGAAATGGAAGCAGCTCTCACAAGCCCTGCATGAAACAGCCAAACTGACAGCAATGATCTTTACGATCATCTGGGGCGTCTTGCTCTATGTCCGTTTTCTTGGCTTTGCCGGTCTGCCGGAAGCCTTCAAGAATTTCATCACATCCCTTGACCAACCACCAATCATTACCTTGCTGCTGATTCTGGTTGCCTATGCGATTTTGGGCATGTTCATGGATGCCATCGGCATGCTGCTCCTCACTCTGCCGGTTGTTTATCCCGCTGTGATTGCGTTGGGATATGATCCCATCTGGTTTGGCATCATCGTGGTGAAAATGGCTGAATTATGCCTGATCACCCCGCCAATCGGCCTCAATTGTTTTGTGGTCAGCGGCGTCAGGCCGGATATACCGGTGCAAGATGTCTTTAAGGGCGCAACACCCTTCTTCTTTGCAGATGTTGCAACCGTTGCGGTGCTCATCGCCTTCCCATCGATTGTGTTGTGGTTGCCCCAGCAAATGTTCAATTAGGCGCTCACTTGCCTGATTGGCCAATCAAACAAAAAAGGCGCTGGATATCGCTCCAGCGCCTTTTTGCTATCCAAAACTCCGCAACTAAATTGCCGCTTATTTGGTCTTTTTCTTGGGATCTTTCTTCTTTGCTGAAGATTTCTTGGACGATGCTTTTTTAGAAGCGGCCTTCTTGCTGCTCTTAGCCTTGCTCTCGGTTTTCTTCACGCTGGACTTTTTGCTCTCAGCTTTCTTGGCATCCGTCTTTTTGGAGCTGGCCTTCTTGGCGTCAGCTTTTTTTGCATCAGCCTTTTTCTTTGTCTCTTTTTTGGCGTCAGCTTTCTTGTCAGAAGCGCTCTCGCTTACCTTCTTTTTGGAAGATGATTTGCTTCCGCTCTTTTTGGCTTTGCCGCTGGCTGCGCGGCAATAGCCAGACACAGAGGTTCCGGTCTTGGTTTTGTAGCTGTTAACCCATGTGCAGCTGGTCGCAGAGCCGCACGCGCTTTTCGACTTTCCCTTACATTCCGCAGCAAGGGCCGCCCCGCTGCCAAATGCCACAGAGCTTAAAAGCCCGACAGAGAGAGCCAGTGCACTCAAACCACTTTTTGCAATCATCGCCTTCATCATCTTCACCTTGCCCTTATGGGCGTTGTACCAAGCAAATTCGGTAGAATATGTCCCGTAAACCAGTCTCCAACAGGTGCCCCAATTGCAATCATTTTGCAACCGCACCAATTGTCTTTCTTTCCGCCCTAAAATGGCCTAAAGAAGGCAGCAACCAGATAGCACCCCAAAGACAGACCAAAAGACAAACAAAGAGACAGCGCCTGCATGCTTGCCTATTTCAAAGCTGAAATCACACGCAAACCTGTTTGGGTCCTCACGCTGATCACAGCTTTTCTGTCCCTGTTCTTTTATCTGTTTCCACAATTGGATCTTGCGCTCTCAAGCCTTTTCTACGCAGAAGGCGAGAAATTCTTCCTGCGCTGGCTTGATTTTCCCCAAAGCCTGCGCCGCATGGGCATCGTCATCCCCCGTGCTCTGGTTGTTCTCTTGGTGCTGTTTTTGATCGCCCGCCTTTTCTGGCCGCACCTTGAGAAAGTCGCAAGCCTCTCCAAGGTACTGTTTTTAGCCATTGGGGCCGCCTTGGGGCCGGGCCTTGTGGTCAATCTGATCCTTAAAAGCCATTGGGGCCGCGCCCGCCCCAGCCAAACTGATATTTTCGGCGGCCCCTGGCCCTACTCAAAAGTGTGGGAAATTGCAGGCAATTGTCAGGAAAACTGCTCCTTTGTCTCCGGCGAAGGAGCGATGGCCTTCTGGATGCTGACACTCGTCCTGATCATCCCTGCCACCCACCGCCGCTGGGCTGGCTGGTGCCTTGGTCTTTTCGGCCTTGCCATTTCCTTTAATCGCATCTTGTTTGGCGGTCATTATCTTAGTGACATCATCCTCTCATGGGCCATTACCGCATGGATCATGGCTGTGCTGTGGCACTTCTTTTTCATCAGCCCGCCCAGCTGGCTTGAAGAGCAAAAGCTGCAAACGGCTTGGGCCCGATTGGGCCAAAGACTTCAAAAGCCCTTCCGCAAACAAAAATAGGCAAAACAGCATAAGATATGCTGTATTTTCCCTTGCACAGCCCATCATAGCGCCTATAGTGCGCCAGACTTTAAAAACGGGCCTTTGCGCGGCCCGATAGACCCACGGGCCAACAGGCATCTTGCAAAAGGATTGCCCCATAGCCCCCAATGATTGGATGAAGTCGCATGACGCAAAACGGCGAGATCAAAAAAGTCGTTCTGGCTTATTCCGGTGGTCTGGATACCTCCATCATCCTCAAATGGCTTCAGACCGAATATGAATGCGAAGTAGTAACCTTCACAGCTGACCTTGGTCAGGGCGAAGAGCTGGAGCCTGCTCGCAAGAAAGCCGAAATGCTTGGCATCAAGGATATCTATATTGAAGATGTCCGCGAAGAATTTGTCCGCGATTTCGTCTTTCCCATGTTCCGTGCCAACGCCCTTTATGAAGGGGTCTATCTGCTTGGCACCTCCATTGCCCGTCCATTGATCTCCAAACGCCTTGTCGAGATTGCCAAGGAAGTCGGCGCCGATGCCATTTCTCATGGCGCAACCGGCAAAGGCAATGATCAGGTTCGCTTCGAGTTGGCCGCCCGTGCCCTCAACCCGGACATCAAAGTCATCGCTCCTTGGCGCGAATGGGATCTGTCCTCTCGCACCAAGCTCATTGACTTCGCCGAGAAGAACCAGATTCCAATCGCCAAAGACAAGCGCGGCGAAGCCCCGTTCTCTGTGGATGCCAACCTGCTGCACACCTCTTCCGAAGGCAAAGCGCTGGAAGATCCGGCTATCCCGGCTGAGGAATTTGTCTATTCCCGCACCGTTAGCCCGGAAGACGCACCAGACAAAGCCACCATCATCGAAATCGGCTTTGAAAAAGGCGATGCTGTCTCCATTGATGGTGAGAAGATGAGCCCGGCCACTATCCTGACCAAACTCAACGAGCTGGGCCGCGACAATGGCATTGGCCGTCTTGATCTGGTTGAAAACCGCTTTGTCGGCATGAAGTCCCGCGGCATTTACGAAACACCGGGCGGCACCATCTTGATTGCGGCCCACCGCGGCATTGAATCCATCACTCTTGATGGCGGCGCAGCACATCTTAAAGATAGCATCATGCCTCGCTATGCCGAGCTGATCTATAACGGCTTCTGGTATAGCCCTGAGCGCGAAATGCTGCAGGCCCTGATCGACAAATCGCAAGAGCACGTCACCGGCACGGTGAAGCTCAAGCTCTATAAGGGCAATTGCGATGTCATCGCCCGCGACAGCGAACACAGCCTCTATTCTGAAGATCTGGTGACCTTCGAAGAAGGCGCTGTTGATTATGATCACAATGATGCAGCAGGCTTTATCGAGCTCAATGCTCTGCGCCTGCGCACTGTTGCCTATCGCAATCGCAAGCTCAAATAAGCTTGCCTAGCAGAAAAATTCAAAAGGGCGGGGCTTGGCTCCGCCTTTTTCATTTGTAAGATGGCATGATGGATCTTATTACCCGCACCCATAGCGAAGATGGCAAGCAATCCAAAGCGCTTTATTCCCCGTGCGAAACCTATCGCTATGCCCTAACGCGGCAATGGGATGAAAGCGGCAAGAAGCTGCTCTTCATCATGCTCAACCCGTCCAAAGCAACCGAGCTTAAAAACGATCCCACCATCGAGCGCTGCGAAAGGAGGGCACTTGCCTTGGGATATGGTGCCTTTCGCGCCTGCAATCTCTTTGCTTTTCGCGCCACCGACCCGCGCGATCTGAAAAAGGCCAAAGACCCCTTGGGGCCAGACAATCTGGCCCAATTGCTCAAAGCCGCCCACTGGGCCGATACCATCCTGTGCGCTTGGGGCACTCATGGGGCCCATAATGGCATGGGGGAGGCCATCCATCGCCTCCTTAACGCGCAAGGCTACCGGCTTCATCATCTTGGCCTCTCAAAAGACGGCCACCCCAAACATCCGCTCTATATCAGGTATGAGGAAACACCCCGGCTTTGGGAATGATGCCAATGGGGCCAAGGCACGATAGGCGACAAAGAAACGGGCATAAAGCCTCAAAGGCCCTATGCCCGCCCCTTAAGAGGGCCATCCTGGAGAGAGACCCTCAAAAGCTCAATCATTAGCGTAAAAAGCGCTCCAAAAGACTTCTCTCTAATCTCAGCTGCGCAAATGATCGGCCGTAACCATTGGGGCCTGCCCCGTTACCATGGCAAGCCGCATACCTTGAGAAAGAAGACGAAGCTGAAGCCACTGCTGCACGGACTGTCGGGCGATCAAAGCAAATGCGGTCATGGGAACACTCTCCTCTCAAGGCATATCAAGCAAATCCATCCAGCACCGCCTTTGTGATAGATGGACAAAACCAATCCTCTTGGCTCACAGCCAAGATGCCAAACCAAATACATTAGATCCAATATTATGTTTTAATTATCTTGATAAGAAATTTTAATAATGAAGCCTTTGGCTCCTTCATCATCCTGTCAGATCAGGCCCCTATCTTGCGCAAAACGGCACCGCTTGAACCCCGCACAACCAGACAGGCAGAAGGACAGAGCCTTGAGCCAGCCCCAAGCACACGCCTAAGCACTAACCCTAATTACTCTCAGCCCCCAAAATCGGGGCGTTTTGGCGAATGAAGGCTTTTCAAATCGGGTGCAATAGTATAGAGCTTGCGCCAATTCCATAGACAAACGGGTCGAACATCCTTCCCCGGCATCACCCGGGCGCTTGACTTTGCGTCCTGAGACAAGAGATACGACTTCCATGAAACTGCGTAACATCGCGATCATTGCCCATGTTGACCATGGCAAGACTACCCTTATTGATGAATTGCTCAAAGCCTCTGGCATGTTCCGTGAGAACCAGCAGACCGAAGAGCGCATGATGGACAGCAACGATATCGAGCGCGAGCGCGGTATCACCATCCTCGCCAAAGTCACCTCTCTTGAGCATAACGACACCCGCATCAATATTGTGGACACACCGGGCCACGCCGACTTTGGCGGTGAGGTCGAGCGTATTCTTCACATGGTTGACGGCGTAATCGTGCTTGTTGATGCCGCCGAAGGCCCAATGCCGCAAACCAAATTTGTGGTCTCCAAAGCCCTCAAGCTGGGCCTGCGCCCCATTGTTGCCATCAATAAGATCGACAAGCCCGAGCAGCGCGCCGACGAAGTGCTGGACGAAGTCTTCGACCTCTTTGCCAATCTTGACGCCAACGAAGACCAGCTTGATTTCCCTGTTCTTTATGGCTCTGCCAAAAATGGCTGGATGTCCACCGAGCCGGAAGGCCCGCAAGACAGCCTTGAGCCGCTTTTTGATATGGTTGTTGACCATGTGCCCGCGCCGGAAGTTGAAGAAGGTGAGTTCCGCATGCTGGCAACCACCATTCAGTCCGACAACTTCCTTGGCCGCATTCTGACAGGCCGCGTTATTGCTGGCGAAGTGACCCCTAACATGGCGGTCAAAGCTCTCTCCCGCGATGGCTCGGTCATCGAAACCGGCCGTATCTCCAAAGTGCTGGCCTTCCGCGGCCTTGAGCGCTCCCCAATTGAAAAGGGCATTGCAGGGGACATCGTCTCCGTTGCAGGCATGCAGAAGGCAACCGTTGCCGACACTATTTGTGCCCCGTCCATCAAAGATGCGGTAGAAGCCCAGCCAATTGATCCGCCAACCCTGTCCATGACCTTCCGCGTCAATGATAGCCCCCTTGCAGGCACCGAAGGCGACAAGGTGCAGTCGCGCGTTATTCGCGCCCGCCTGATGGCAGAAGCCGAAGGCAACGTGGCCCTGAAAGTGCGTGAAGCAGACGACGCTGACGCCTTTATCGTCTCTGGCCGTGGTGAATTGCTGCTCTCGATCCTCATTGAGAATATGCGCCGTGAAGGCTTTGAGCTTGGCATTGGCCGCCCGCAGGTGGTGATGCAAAAAGATGAGGCAGGCAATGTGCTGGAGCCGATCGAGGAAGTCATCATCGATGTGGATGATGAATATTCTGGCCCTGTGGTGCAGAAAATGGCCGAACGCAAAGGCGAAATGATCGAAATGCGCCCGTCCGGCGGCGGTCGTACCCGTCTGGTCTTCTATGCGCCAACCCGCGGTCTCATCGGTTACCAGTCCGAGCTTCTGTCCGACACGCGCGGAACTGCCATCCTTAACCGTATCTTCCACGATTACGCCCCTCATAAAGGCGAGATTGCCAGCCGTAACACCGGGGTCCTGCTCTCAAACGGCAATGGCGAAGCGGTTGCTTACGCCCTGTGGCAGCTGGAAGATCGCGGACCCATGATGGTCAAGCCCGGCACCAAGGTCTATCAGGGCATGATCATTGGCGAGCATACCCGCGGCAACGATCTGGAAGTCAACATCCTTAAAGGCAAGCAGCTAACCAACATCCGCTCTTCCGGTAAGGATGATGCAGTAAAGCTGACCACACCAATCACACTCAGCCTTGAGGAAGCCCTCTCCTATATCGCCAATGATGAATTGGTCGAGGTCACTCCAGAATCCATCCGCCTGCGCAAAATCCTGCTCGATCCAAATGATCGCAAAAAAGCCGAGCGCGCCGCGAAAAAAGGCTAAACGAGCCTCAAAATATATAAGAAAAGAAAAGCCGCCCCGGATATCTTGCATATCCGGGGCGGCTTTTTTATTCGATCCTATAAAAAGGCTTCAAAAATAGCTTGAAGCCTTACCCCCACGGGCCGCCATGGTCATCATGGGCCTTTTGAGAGAAAGAGGAAGAAGCGGAAGGGGCGTCTTCCCATGGGCCATCGTCATTGCGAATGTTTTGTCGCTGATTGGACCCAAGGGAGCCACCGGAGCTGACGCGCAAGGCATCTTCATTGCCATACCAGTCCTGATGAAGCCCCTGAAGGGCATCAATACGGTTCTGGGTGTCTGGATGGGTAGAGAAAAGATTATCCATCCGCTGGCCAGAGAGAGGATTGATAATGAACATATGCGCCGTTGCCGGATTGCGTTCGGCGGCATAATTGACCTCACGGCCCGCAGCACTCGCAATTTTGGCCAAAGCCGAGGCAAGCCACAAAGGCTGGCCACAAATCTCGGCCCCCACCTTATCGGCCTGATATTCGCGCGTACGGCTAACCGCCATTTGCACCACACTGGCCGCAAGCGGCGCAAGGAACATGATAGCAATCGAGCCAATAAGGCCGATACCGCCACCGCCTTCCTCATCATCGCTCGAGCCACCAAAGAACATGGCAAAATTGGCCAGCATGGAAATGGCACCAGCCAAGGTGGCGGTCACGGTCATGGTCAGAATGTCGTAGTTTTTGATATGGGCCAGCTCATGAGCCATCACCCCGGCCACTTCTTCGTAAGAAAGGCGATCAAGCAGGCCGGTCGAGGCAGCAACTGCCGCATTTTCAGGATTACGACCCGTTGCAAAGGCATTGGGCTGGTCGCTGTCAATCACATAAACCTTTGGCATGGGAAGGTTGGCTGCTTCGGCCAGCCGACGGACAATTTCATAATATTCAGGCGCATCCCGCTCATCCACTTCGTGCGCATTGTGCATTTTCAGCACCATCTTGTCCGAATTCCAGTAGGAAAAGACATTCATGCCCAAAGCTACGATGAAGGCAATCATCATGCCACCTGACCCACCCAGCAAATAGCCGATGGCCATGAACAGGCCTGTCATACCGGCCAGCAGCATTGCGGTACGGAAAAAATTCATCGATCTTTGGTCCTTTCAGATAAAGCAAGACGCCCAAGCGCGCCTTTTCCTGTTCTCATTGCTTTCTATATGGTAGAGAGAGGCACGCTTTTTCAAGAGCAGATGAATAAAGCCATAGCAGATGAGACAAAAAATGGCAGATGAGACAAAAAAGAACGTTTCTTCAAGCGCCCCGACCCAAAAGACCGGCACACATCTTGAATTTGGCGAGACAAGTTGGGAGCCGCCCAAACCTGCAATTGAAGAAGAGCCAAAGCGCCGCGCCTTTGAAGATTTGCCCCCCGCCGCCCAGCGCGCCTTAAAAGAAGCGCAAGAACGGCGCGAAAAGCGGGATGTGATTAAAGAATCCCAAAAACTGCCAGAAGAGATTGGCGGCCGAGGCGGGCTCGACCCCACCCGCTATGATGATTACGAAATTGATGGCCGCGTCATTGATTTCTGATCAAGGCGGGCCTTCCTCTCCCGCTTTCCCCGTCTGCCTTTCACCCGCGGCCTTGCCCGGCATGGCACCATCATGATTAAAATCAAGGCATCCTCTGCTCAATCCATTAGGCAGAGAAGACAAACAACCGGATAACGAAGGCGGCAAGAACCCACCATGTCCATGCGATTGCGAGTAGAAGGCCTAAGCTGTACCCGTGGCGGTCGGCCGGTGCTGGAAAATGTCAGCTTCACGCTAGAGGCCGGCAAGGCACTGGTGATAACCGGCCCCAACGGCATCGGAAAATCCTCCTTGCTGCGCACCTTGGCAGGGCTTGTCAGCGCTCAATCCGGCTCTCCCGTCCTTGAAGGGGGAGATGAAGAGCTGACCGTCGGGCAGCAATGCCATTATTTTGGCCATGCCGATGCCATCAAACCAGCCTTGACCTTGCAGGAAAATCTTGATTTCTGGCAAGCCTTTTACGGCAATCCCACCCGCTCGGCCTATGAGGCCCTGTGTGAGGTGGATCTGGGCGATCTCATTTCCATGCCAGCCGCCTATCTGTCAGCCGGACAGCGCCGCCGCCTGTCCCTGTCGCGCCTTTTGGTCTGTCATCGTCCGATCTGGCTTCTGGATGAGCCAACCTCGGCGCTTGATGCTGCCTCTGAGCGCAAGCTGGAAATCCTGATGGCAAACCATCTCTCGGAAGGCGGCCTGATCATCGCCGCAACTCATGCGCCATTAGGATTGCTCAGCCCTGAGCGACTGGAGCTGGGCCGCAATTATCGCGAAGAACTCGATGATGAATTTGCCCAGGAAGTCGAAGAAGACGAACAAGAGGGCGAGATGGATATCACCAATAAGGCTTCAGTTGAGGAGACTGCATTATGAGCGCTCTGTCTGCCCTTTTTAAACGTGAGGTCCAGCTCTCCGTCCGCGTGGGTGGTGGCGCTCTTATGGGCGTTCTCTTCTTCCTTATTGTGGTCACGGTCTTTCCCTTTGCCGTCGGGCCTGACCTCAACCTCCTTGGCCGCCTTGGCCCCGCTGTTCTGTGGATTGGGGCGCTGCTTGCCACCTTGCTGGGGCTTGATCGGCTCTTTCAGGCCGATCAGGAAGATGGATCTCTTGATCTCTTGCTCCTCACCGACCAGCCGCTGGAACTGGTCGTTCTGGTCAAATGCGCCGCTCAATGGGTGGCAACCGGCCTTCCATTGGTACTGGCCGCTCCGCTCCTCTCGCTCTTTCTTAATCTTGAGCCGGTTGGCATCGCAGCAGTGACCGCAACCCTTATTGTCGGCACGCCAGCCCTCACACTGATCGGCTCTGTCGGGGCAGCTCTCACCGTCATCTTGCGCCGCGGCGGCCTGCTTCTCTCTATTTTGATTCTACCGCTCACTATCCCCATTCTTATTTTCGGGGTGAGTGCATCTGTTGGCGCGGTGACCGAACCTGCCCCCTTCACAACGCCTTTCTATATCCTCTGCGCCATCTCGCTGATGACCCTGATTGTCGGCCCCGTTGCTTCTGCCGCAGCTCTCAGAGGCGCACAGGAATAAAGGCGCGAACAAGCCACAAAAAGACGATAAAAACCCGGCAAAGCCAAACTGTGCTTTGCCGGGTTTCTTGTCTTGCGCCCGAATTCCAAACACAACAATGTCCCAATTCTTACAAAACCGTAATACGCGGCGCCCTTAAGACATGATATTGATCAAGGCAGATAGACGGTAAGATCCGTAAGACTCTCACCAAGATGAGGGAAAACCCTCATTAAAGATTTGGTACCGGGCCGACACAATCGGCCAATTGGGTTTTGACCAAACCCGTAGCGGCGCGCCGCAACAGGACCAACAAATGTAAGGGTGACAAGGCATGACCGCCACCGCCAAAAAATCATTCAGCATCTGGGATCTGGCCAATCCAACACGTTTTCTGTCTCTGGCCGATAAAATAATGCCATGGCTTCTTGGCCTGACCATCTTGTTTTTTGCCGTTGGGCTTTATCTGACCTTTTTTGTCGCCCCTGATGATTATCAGCAGGGCGCAACGGTCAAGATCATGTTTGTGCATGTGCCTGCCTCCTGGCTTGCAATGTTTGCCTATTCCATGATGGCAGCCTCCTCCATCGGCGCCCTTGTCTGGAAGCATCCTCTGGCTGATGTCTCGGCCAAGGCGGCAGCGCCTTTGGGCGCAGCTTTTGCCTTTCTGTCTTTGGTCACAGGCAGCTTGTGGGGCAAACCCATGTGGGGTACATGGTGGGTCTGGGATGCGCGCCTTACCTCCATGCTGGTTCTGCTCATCCTCTATCTTGGCCTGATTGCCCTGTGGCGGACCATGGATGATCCGATTCGCGCAGGCAAAGCTGCTGCAATCCTCACGCTCGTTGGTTTCATCAATATCCCCATCATCAAATTCTCGGTTGATTGGTGGTCCACCCTGCATCAGCCCGCCGGTGTTATCACCATGGATGGCTCCAAGGTGCATGGCACCATTCTGGTGCCGCTTCTTGTTATGGCGTTTGCTTTTACCTTCATGTTCACCTTGCTTCACCTCAAGGCCATGAAAAACGAGATCATGCGTCGCCGTGTTCGCACCATGCAAATGCAGGCTGCCCGCAGAGCCGCCTCCTCTGCAGCACAAACTCAATAAGGAGACAGACCCATGCTTGGCCCCTATACCGGTTTCATTGCTGCCTCTTATGGCATTGTCCTCCTCACTGTCCTTGTGCTGATTCTCTGGATCATTCTTGATGGCAAAGCACAGGCCAAAGCTCTGGCCGAGCTGGAAGCACGCGGCATCACCCGCCGCTCTGCCCGCAAAACCCAGTCCTCTTCCAGCCAGCTTGCAAATTAGAGATCTCTCATGACGAACGAGCCAAACAACGCTGAAACAACGCAAAAGAAAGGCGGGATCCATTTCCTCATCATCCTGCCTTTGGTGATTTTTCTCGGCCTTGCAGCCCTCTTTTTGATACAAATGGCAAAGGGCGGCGATCCATCTCAAATCCCGTCCGTGCTGATCAACAAACCAGCCCCTCAGTTTGATCTGCCTGCTTTGGCAGGGTTCGAGGCAAATGGAGCGCCTATGCCCGGCTTTAAAACAGCGGACCTTAAAGGTCACGTTTCTGTGGTCAATGTCTGGGCCTCCTGGTGCCCGACCTGCCGCGATGAGCATCCTTTGCTTCTGGAGCTGAACAAGGATAACCGCTTCCGCCTTCTAGGCCTTGCCTATAAGGACAAGCCGGAAAACTCCGCCCGCTTCCTGCGCAATCATGGCAACGCCTTTGATGCCGTCGGCATGGATGAAAATGGCCGTGCTGGTATCGATTGGGGCGTCTATGGTGCTCCCGAGACTTTCATCGTCGATCGCAAGGGCATCATCCGCTACAAGCATATCGGCGCTTTGACACCCTATTCCATGCAGGAAAGCTTCATGCCGGAGCTGGAAAAAATCCTTGCTGAAAAGGGCTGAAGAACCCAAAAATCTGGATAGCAAAAGGCCGCACCCAATAAGGGAAGCGGCCTTTTTTCTACAGATAAAATTTCTCTATCTAGTCATCATTTCGCGTTCTTGTTTGTTTAGCTATCTGAACTAATAGCCCGATGATGATGCCTGTAAGAAACATTGCACTGCCATCTTCGATTGCTTCGCCTGAGTTAGCGGTAGCTAAATATCTTCTAGATGCGGCAGCATTCTGCTCCAAATCAAACATGAATGCGATAGCAAAGCCCATCAGAACCCTTACAGCACCGAACACAACCGCGATCCAAGCAATGACCGATCCAGCCCGTTCAAAAAACAATCAAAATTCTCCCAATTTCACATTCTAAAAATTAAACAATAAATTTTACTTTGGAGCATCCGGCCCATATTTATTCAAAAGCGGCATCTGCATGGCACCGAAAATCATGGTAATTGGCATCACACCAAAAACCTTGAAATTGACCCACATATCAGTGCTGAAATTGCGCCAGACCACTTCATTTAAAAATGCCAGTACGAAGAAGAAAATCCCCCAGCGGAATGTCAGGATTCGCCAGCCTGTTGCATTGAGCTGAAAGACGGAATCAAACACATAGCCAAGCAGACTTTTGCCAAACAACAAGCCGATCAAAAGGATTGAGCCAAACAGGCTATTGACGATGGTCGGCTTCATCTTGATGAAGGTATCATCCTGCAAATAAAGCGTTAGCCCGCCAAACACAAACACCACCACGCCAGAGATAAGCGGCATCATTGGCAATTTGCCAAACTTGATGCGCGAGACGGTTAGCGAGATGATCGTGGCCAACATGAAAGCGGCCGTTGCAATGAAAATAGGCTGCATGCCGGACAGAAACGGCAACCAGCTTGCAACCAGATCTCCCTTGGCATTGGCAAAGAAGAAAACGACCAGAGGGCCAAGCTCCAGAGCCATTTTCATCAGCTGCCCCTCTTCAAGCTGGGGTGCCTCAGCCTGATCCGGGCTCTGGCCTGTTGGGATATTCTGGTTCGTCATGTCACACTCCAATAAGAGTAAAAGAGAGTTTGGGCGGCTCCGGCCGGTCTATTCCGCAAGGCCGGCAATGGCTTGGGCAAAATCCTTTGACTGGAAGGGCTCAAGATCATCAACCCCTTCACCTACACCAACAAAATGCACGGGCAATTTATATTTGGCAGAAATCGCCACCAGAATGCCGCCCCGCGCCGTACCATCAAGCTTGGTCATCACAAGACCTGTCACACCGGCCATCTTGGAGAAGACATCCACCTGATTAAGCGCATTTTGCCCTGTCGTTGCATCCAGCACCAACAAAACGCTATGAGGAGCGGTCTCATCATGCTTTTTGATAACCCGAACAATCTTTTCAAGCTCGGCCATCAGTTCAGTGCGGTTCTGCAACCGGCCTGCCGTATCAATCATCAGGATATCACGGCCCTGCTCTTTGGCCTCCTGCATTGCATCAAAGGCAAGACCTGCAGCATCCGAGCCCACATCGCGGGCCATAACAGCACTGCCGGTGCGCTCGCCCCACACTTTAAGCTGATCAATCGCCGCTGCGCGGAAGGTATCACCAGCTGCGAGCATCACAGATTTACCCTCGGCTTGAAACTTTTGCGCCAATTTGCCGATTGTGGTGGTTTTACCGGCACCATTCACCCCGATCATCAAAATCACATGCGGGCTTCCATCGGCGCATTTTTGCGCAACCAAAGGCTGGGCAACCGGCTCAAGCACCTGATTGACCTCATCGGCAAGAATTTCCTGCACTTCCCGATCAGACACTTCCTTATTATAGCGCCCTTCGGCCAATCGCTCGGTAATGGTCATGGCGGTCTCGACCCCAAGATCGGCCTGAATAAGGATATCTTCAAGATCCTGAAGCGTGTCATCATCGAGCTTGCGCTTGTTAAAGATCGAGGAAATGCCTTCCCCCAGCGCACCGGACGAGCGGGACAGACCACGCTTGAGCCGCTCAAACCATGAGAGTTTCTTTTCTGGCTCAGGCGTAACTTCTTCTTCCTGAGAGATTTCTGAAGATGGCTCCGTCTCTAAAGCGGTATCACCTTCTTCTTCGTCAACATCAGGCGCGGCCACCTCACTCTCGTGGGGCTGGTCCTCGCTTGGCATATCGTCAGAGAGAGCTGGCTGGCTGGTCTGATCCTCTGAAGAGGCCTCTTCTACAGCCGCCTCAACCACCTCTTCTTCGGCGTCAGCATCGCTTGCATCAGCATCGGATACATCCTCTGCAAGACCTTCCTCAGCAGGCCCGTCCTCAGCCGCTTGGCTATCTTGATCTGCCTGCTCGGGGCTTTCTTTAAGGTCGGCAGCTTCCTCACCGACAAAGGCTTCAGGGGAGCTTTCAGCAGTTTCCGTATCGGATCCAAAAAGGCGAGAGAACAGGCCTCTTTTCTTGGTCATCTTATGCTCCCTTGCGCCTTTAGACGCTGATCAACTCTTACAGGCTTTCCGCCATCAAATGGCGATGGCTCGCCCCTACAATTCTGGCTTTTACAATATCGCCCGGCTCACCATTTGCAATCTCGCTTAAGGTGAATTGTTCTGTTCTGGCAAGCCCGTTCCGCTCCACCAACAACTCGGTCTCGCGGCCAATCTGGCTTTGTAAATGCCGCTGAAGCGCCGCTTCCCCAACCGCGCGCAGGCGAGCGGCCCGCTCCTTGGCTACAGGCCCCTTGACTTGCGGCATTTTGGCAGCCGGTGTCCCGGGGCGGGCAGAATAGGGGAAAACATGCAAATGGGTCAGATCACATTCCGCCACAATATCAAGGCTGCGCTGGAACATCTCTTCTGTCTCGGTGGGAAAACCGGCAATGATATCAGCCCCGAACACCATATCAGGGCGCAACTCCCGCACTTGCTTGCAAAATTCGATTGTATGCTCGCGCTGGTGCCGCCGTTTCATGCGTTTGAGCACCATATTATCCCCTGACTGCAAAGACAGGTGCAAATGGGGCATCAGGCGCGGCTCATTGGCAATGCAATCCATAAGATCAGGATCAGCTTCAATGGAATCAATCGACGAAATCCGGAGACGGCGCAAATCGGGCACATGTTTAAGGACCGCTTTCACCAGACTGCCAAATTTTGGCGCACCGGGAAGATCGGCCCCGTAAGAGGTGATATCAACGCCCGTTAGCACCACCTCGTTATAACCATTTTCCACCAAGGTCCGGATCTGCTTGATCACGGGCCCCATGGCCACAGATCGGCTATTGCCGCGACCATAAGGAATGATGCAGAACGTGCAGCGATGATCGCAGCCATTTTGCACCTGAACAAAGGCTCGTGCACGCCCTTCAAGCCCCTCAATCAGATGCAAGGCGGTCTCGCGCACGCTCATAATGTCATTGACGTGGATTTTTTCCTCGGCAGGCACCCCAAAGGACGGCACAGATTTGTAGCTGTCAGCCTTGAGCTTGTCTTCATTGCCCAAAACCAGATCCACCTCACCCATCTGCGCAAAAGACAGGCTTTCGGTCTGGGCGGCACATCCCGTTACAATAATCTTGGCATCAGGATTATCGCGCTTGGCGCGACGGATCTGCTGGCGGGCCTGACGCACAGCCTCATTGGTCACCGCACAGGTATTGACCAAAATGGCATCATCGAGCCCGGCCTCTTCGGCCTGCTTTTTCATCACCTCGGATTCATAGCTATTCAGCCGGCATCCAAAGGTCAAAACTTTTACTGTCATCGGGCCTAACTCTCCGCACCCGCCGCAGCATCACAGCTGAGGGGCACTTTGCGCCAGGAGAGATCCTCAAGATCAATCATCCCGGCATATTCAAGTTCTGTCCCCCCAGACATCAAAATATGATCATCTGCCTCTCGCCATTCAATGACGATATCTCCACCCGGCAAATGCACAAGAACCTTCCGGTCCGTCAATTTATTGCGATAAGCGGCAACCCCTGCCGCGCAAGCAGCTGTTCCGCAGGCTTGCGTCAGGCCGACACCGCGCTCCCAGACTTTCAGGGGCAACTCGCTGCGGTTATGAACTTGCGCCAGAGAAATATTGGCGCGCTCGGGAAAGATCATATGATTTTCCAAAAGCGGTCCATTGACCTCAAGCCCGTAAGTCTCAACATCATCCTGTACCCAGAAGATAGCATGAGGATTGCCGATATTCACCGCTGACGGCGTATGCAAAATAGGGGCATCAATCGGCCCGATCTGCAATTCGATAGCGCGCGTGTCTTCAAAGGGCTCAGACAGGGGAATATCCTGCCAGCCAAATTTGGGCACGCCCATATCCACGGTCACCATATCGACCTGCTCACAGCGATGAGCGATCAGAATCCCTGCAACCGTTTCAATTGAGGCTTTGTCCGAGCCAAGCTCAGCCATGATCAGGCGACCCACGCAGCGCGTGGCATTGCCGCAGGCCTCAACCTCGCCGCCATCTGCATTATGGATCCGCATGAAGACATCTGCCCCCAACGCAGATTGTTCAAGCGTGATGAACTGATCACAGCCCGGCCCACTTGTCCCGTCCGAGAGGGCGCGCACAGCCTCAGGCCCCAATTGGGGCTTGGTCTTTCGGGCATCAATCACGATAAATTCGTTGCCCAGACCATTCATTTTCAAAAAGTGCAGCTGTTCGCCCATCAGGCATCACCATATTTGTACAGGAAACCCTCAGCGCCAAGCACATGGCATGGCGCAGGTCCGCTCTATATGGAGAAAAATAACACAAATTTCCAGCCCTAAACGCAAGGCAAACGCCAATCTGGCCCGCATCAAAGCCCCTTTAGAGCAACAAAAAGCCTTCTGAAAATAAAAAAGCTGCGAAAAGACATCTTTTCGCAGCTTCCAAGCTTTAAACAATAAGCGTGGCCTAGCCCATGGCTGCCATCATAACCTTGGACAAGCGAGCGGCAAATTGCGCCGGATTGGCCGGAGCCTCCCCATCCAGAATAAGAGCCTGATCAAGCAGCAAATAAGCACCATCACTGACCGCGGCCTTATCAGACGCCTTCTCCAGCTGGTCTGCCAGCGCCAGCACAAGCGCATGATCAGGATTGATCTCCAGAACCGGTTTGAGGCTGGCCTCAACCCCTTTCTGGCTGCGCATCAATTTCTCAAGCTGCCGGTCCGGCCCATAATCAGGGGCCACAATACAAACCGGGCTGGAGGCAAGGCGGGACGAGACCCGCACTTCGCTCACCGCGTCGCCCAAAGTCTCTTGAACGAAGGAAACCAGTTCCGCAACGGAGCCTTTTTCTTTGGCTTTTTCCTCGTCGCTCTTATCGCTTACATCTTCTGCCACCTTCTCAATAGCATCAAGATCAGCTCCGCCTTGGGAGATGGACTTAAAGCTCTTGCCATCAAAACCAAGAGCGGTTTGCACCCAAAAGGCATCCACAGCGTCAGAGAGAAGCAACACTTCCACATCGCGCGCTTCATAGCCTTCCAGATGAGGGCTTGCAAGAATAGCCTCCTTGCTGTCACCCAGCGCATAATAGATCGAAGTCTGGTTCTCTTTCAGATCCTCAACATATTGCGCAAGGGTCCGGTTCTCCCCTTTGGAGCTGTTAAAGCGCACCAGCTTGAACAATTGATCGCGGCGCTCGGGATCCTCATAAAGGCCTTCCTTGATCACCGTGCCAAAGGCTTCCCAAATGGACAGGAATTTCTCTTCATCCTTAGTGGCCAGTTTTTGCAGCTCGGACAAAACGCGATTGGTAACCCCTTTGCGGATGGCAGAAAGGATCGGATTATCCTGAAGCATTTCGCGCGAAATATTGAGCGGAATATCTTCGCTATCAACGATCCCGCGCACAAAGCGCAAATAGGCAGGCAACAAGTCGGCATCATCGGTGATGAAAACCCGGCGAACATAGAGCTTAAAACGCCCCTTTCGGGCCGGATCAAACAAATCAAACGGCTTATGCTCCGGCACAAAGGCAAGAACATTATATTCCGTCCGTCCTTCAGCCCGGTAATGGATGGTCACCGCAGGATCATCAAACTGACCGGAGCTATATTGATAAAATTCCTTATATTGCTCCTCGGTGATCTCGCTCTTGGATTTGGTCCAGAGCGCGGTCCCGTCGGTCAGCTTTTCCTCATCAATCGCACCTGCTTCCTCATTCTTTGTCAGCATGCGGATGGGCACGGGAACATGAGAGGAATAATCGCGCACAATCCGGCGGATGGTAACCGCGTCAGCAAAGGTCTTTTCATCTTCTTTAAGATGGAGCACGATTTTGGTGCCGCGCGGCAGGGCATCAGCATCGTCCGCCCGTGCCAGCTCATAGGCCCCTTCACCGGTCGATGTCCAGACCCAAGCCTCGTCTTCCCCTGCCCGGCGCGAGGTTACCTCAACCTTATCAGCCACCATGAAGGCGGAATAAAAGCCAATGCCGAACTGGCCAATCAGCGCCGAGCCATCTTCTTCATTGCTCAATTGATCAAGAAAGGCGCGCGTGCCGGATTTTGCAATAGTGCCAAGATTTTCAATCAGCTCGGCCTTGTTCATGCCGATACCATTATCAAGCACGGTAAGGGTCCCGGCTTCGCCATCAGCACTTAAGGTGATTTGGAAGGTCGGATCTTCCTTGATCAAATCCCCGTTGGTCAGGGATTCGTGACGCAATTTCTCACACGCGTCAGCCGCGTTTGAAATCAACTCACGCAGGAAAATTTCCTTATTGGAATAAACCGCATGCACCATGAGATGCAAAAGGCGGGAGACCTCGGCCTCAAAGGAATGGGTCTCGCTTCCGCTCGCAGCAGTCTGGGTTTGGTCAGACATAATCTCAGCCCTTTTTGAAAACTTCATTACCGCTCATCTAGCAACCCTCAGCAGCCCTTTCAAGCCTCAGGTAAGGCGAAAAAAGGCCAAAAAAATGGGATGCCACGAAGGCATCCCTAAGGAGCTGTTGGGATGTTGACACGCGGGCGGTGACCGGTCGGGATGGGCGCTTTAAGGGGGGCAGAGGCAAGAAACCCATCCCGTAAGCATTTGAGCAATGGCCCAAATGCTATGACCGATTACCACGACGCAACACTAAGGATATTGGGTGGATGCCATGGCTTTCCAAGGGCGGAATTATGGCAATTTCAAGGTAATCTTGTGGTCAAGACAAGGCAGGGTAAAACGGGGCAGCAAGAAGAAGATGGGACACCCAAACCAGCAGCTGAACGTGCTGAAAATGACACTTCCCGCAACTTCTTGCCAAAAGATCAATTCCAAGCGATGATTGAACAGGACCCAAAAGGGAGGAGAGGCCACTTGCTCGATAACAATCATGATGCCCCAGACAAGGTAACCAGCCTGCATTCAAGCCGCCCCAAAATTCCCCAGCAGGTTTCCTTCACAAGGGCAGAAATGATGACCATCCTCAATGTCTATGGACGGATGGTAGCAGCGGGCGAATGGCGCGATTACGCAATTGACAGCCTGAAAGAAAAGGCAATCTTCTCTATCTTTCGCCGCACCAATGAAATGCCGCTTTATCGCATTGAGAAAATCCCCAAACTGGCGCGCAAACAAGGGGCTTTTGCCCTTCTCTCCCAGCAGGGATTGATTCTAAAACGCGGGCAGGATCTTGATCCCATCATCAAGCTGCTGAATCAGAAGCTTCTCAAGGCCATCTAAAGGACGTTTCCCTTCAGGTCGGAAACTACGCCCAATTTATTTCCTGCATTTATAACTCAACTTTTCCACATCTGCTTTCCAACCGCAATGCCAAGAATAGTGAATATGCTGGACAACAATTAATTTCTTGTGTCAAAAATACAACAATTCATAAAATCGCTATCCCTTACCGAAAATTTAATTTGAATCTAAAATTCATGTTTTTATAGAACCTCTTGTACACGCTGTGGCAAAAATTTGCCAAGCCAGTGATAACAAAGGTTTTAAAATGACAATTAAAAGTCTCCTCATCAGCTCCGCTGCCGCTCTCGTTGCAGCAGGCTCCGCTCAAGCAGCTGATTTGCCAGTTGCTGAACCCGTAGAATATGTAAAAGTCTGCAACGCCTACGGCGCTGGCTACCACTACATCCCGGGCACCGAAACCTGCTTCAAAATTGACGGTTTTGTCCGCGCTGAAGTCACTCATGACGCCGTTAAAAAAGGCACCAACAACCGTGATGCAGATCTGAGCAAGATCACTGCCAAGGTTGAGCTGAACTTCACTGCCCGTGAAGAAACCGAGCTGGGCACCCTCACCGGTTTTGCACGCATGGAAACAGATGGTGGCGCAACAAGCTTCTCGCTTTACTATCTGTCTCTGAACGGCCTCTATGCTGGTATGGCTGAATCCGTTCTGAAAATCGAAAAAGACAACGGCATCGTTGCAACCGACATGCTGCTTGGCGGTGACGCTGGCGCAGTTGGTTACAATGCCGATCTGGGCAATGGTGTTGCCCTGCAGGTTGCGATCGAGAACAGCAACAAAACTGCCATCGAAGGCGGCACCCATGCAGGCCAGGTCATGCCGGACATTCTTGCCGCTCTGCGCGTAGAGCAGGCTTGGGGTGATGCGGTAATCGGTGGTGCACTGCATCAGATCCGTTACATGAACGGTGCCATTGACACCGATTATGGTTATGCCATCGCCGGTGCGGTTTCTTTCAACCTTGATATGCTGTCCGAAGGCTCCAGCTGGGCATTCAGCGGTGGTTATTCCTCTGGTGCTCTTGGCTATATCGGCGGCTTGTCTTCCTCCCGAAACGCAGCCAATGAAGTCGCTGACGCAGAAGTAAGCGGAGGCTCTTCCAAGCTCAACACTGGTTACAACCTGTTCACCAGCCTCAACTACGCTTGGACCTCAGAGTTCGCAACTGCTGTTGAAGGTGGCTACGCTCACTATAACGACAAAACCGGTGACGACGATGCCAAACGCTGGCAGGCTGGTATCACAGCTATGTACACACCCGTTGAAAACTTCAGCGTAAAAGCCGGTATCGGTTACGACAAAACCAACTTCAAGCGTGCTTCTGTTAAAGATCAGGGCGCTTGGTTCGGTAAACTGCGTCTGCAGCGTGACTTCTAATCACGCTCTGATCTTTGATCAGATCTGAATTTTAAGGCGGCATTTCTTTTCCAAGAGATGCCGCTTTTCGTATCCGTGCTTAAGGCACCTATTTGGATACCCAAATCCCTGTCAATAAGGCACAAAAAAACGCGGCCCACATTGTGAAGCCGCGTTTCTTTTAAAAGCTTTGAGAAAACCTATTCGCGGTTGCCGAACAGATGCAGCAACATCAGGAACATGTTGATGAAGTCCAAATACAGACGAAGCGCGCCCATAATGGCTTTTTTGCCAGCAGCTTCGGACGAATCGCCTTCAAAATACATTTCCTTGATCTGCTGGGTGTCATAGGCGGTAAGGCCAGCAAAAACCAGAACACCGATCACGGAAATCGCAAATCCAAGCGCGCTAGAGGCAAGGAAGATATTCACGATAGAAGCGATCACGATGCCGATCAGACCCATCATCAGGAAGGAACCCATACCGGACAGACTCTTCTTGGTGGTGTAACCATAAAGGCTCAAACCAGCAAAAGACGCTGCGGTAATGAAGAAGACCTGCGTGATGCTCTGCGCGGTATAAATGGCAAAGATAGACGCCAAAGACACACCCATCAGAGCAGAATAGACCCAGAAGACCATCTGGGCGGTTGCCGCCTGCATAGACTGGATACGGAAGCCAAGGAACATCACCAATCCAAATGGAGCAAACATGATGACCCATTTAAGAGGCGAGTTGAACAGGCTGGCACCCAACTGGGTATAGGCAAGACCTGAGCCTGTATCGACAAAAGACAATTTAAAGAATGCAAAGGCCATAACGCCAGTCACACCCAGAGCAATTGCCATATAATTGTAGACTTTCAGCATATAGCTGCGCAGGCCCTGGTCAATCATGGCCATTTCAGCAGCGCGACCGCTCATATGCGCAGTCTGACGGAAATCATTATTCATGGTTTCTCCTCACAAATTCTATTGCGCCCCTTCATCGGACCAAACGGGCTATCGATGCAAATCTTGCTCAAATTCACCTCAAGCAAAACCATGCCCCGTTCCAACAAAAAGCACTCACCCAACTATATGGGTAGGATTGGGCCCAAGCTCAAGTCTTTTCTGCCCAATAGGCAAAAAAGCATCAATCTCGTTACCAAAATGTCAAATATGACGGCCTTTTATCCGGCTCGCAGAACCCTTGCCGGTTTTTTCGACAAACTGGACCAGGTTCCAAGCAAGCCAAGAGCAATGGTGAGAATGATCGCAAGGATAATTGTCACAAAAGCCAGGACAGGCTGCATGGAAAATGGCAATTCCATAACCAGATCAAGCACCAGATAGGCAGCGATATGACCGATGATCAGTGCAAAGCCTGCAGTCACAAGACCCAATAGCGCATATTCCAGACTATAGGCAGCCATAACCTGACGACGGCTGGCCCCCAGGGTCTTCAAAATAACCGCATCATAAATGCGCTCCCGCTGCCCGGCTGCAAGCGCTCCTGCCAACACCAGAATAGAAGCAATCACCGCAAGGGAGGAAGCGGCACGCATACCCCAGGCAAGCTGGCGCACCAGATCATTCACCCGATCAAGCGCATCCCCCACCCGCACAGAGGTAACTGATGGAAAAGCATTACTAATGCTTTTTAAAATCGCCGATTCTTCGCGCTGCAAAGCGTCAGCAGACAATTTTCCTTCCGGATCAAGGCTCAAGGTTGCCAAAAAGGCATGAGGAGCGCCAGCAAAAGTGTTGGGCGAGAAGACCATGACAAAATTAATGCCCATGCTTTCCCATTCAATCCGCCGAAGATTGGCAATTTTGGCTGAAATGGTGCGCCCAAGAACGCTGACCTCGATTTTGTCACCAATGGAAAGGCCAAGCTCAAGGGCTGCTTCTTCATCAAAAGAGACGAGAGGTTCACCGGAATAATCCTTATCCCACCATTCACCGGCCACGAGCACAGAATTTTCAGGCTCCGTCTCAGAATAGGTAATGCCGCGGTCTCCCCGCAAAATCCAGCGCTCCCCGTCCGGCGCCGGATAGTCACTGGCGGCAATGCCTTTAAGCGACAGAATACGGCCCCGAAGCATCGGCACCCGCTCAATGCTACCCTCTGGCGCAAGGCCGGTAAGCTCACCCTCAAACGCATCAATTGACTGGCTCTGAACATTGACAAAAAAGAAGTTCGGCGCTTTCTCCTGCAACGAACCGGTCAGCTGCTGCTGCAAATTAAGGTCAATCAGAACAAGCGTCACAAGCAAACTAAGCCCAAGGCCGAGCGATAAGGCTACCGAGGCCGTTAGGGCACCGGGGCGATGCAAATTGGCAATGGCAAGGCGCGGAATAACCTGCTTGATTCGCGGCAAGCGGCGAGCACCTGCCATAATCGCCCATGCAATGCCGCGCAAAAAGACAAAGCCAAGTCCCATCCCGACGAGGAAGGCAGCGGCAACCATAACAACCTGCGCACTTGCCAGAACAAAGGCCACGAGAACAGCTCCGGTTCCCAACACAAAGGCCCAATCCTTCCAGCTTGCCTGATAGGCAATCGGAGCCACCTGATCGCGAAACAAAGCCGTTGCAGGAATAGCCTTGGCACGCAAAAGCGGCCAGATGGAAAAGAGCATGGCGGTTAGAAGGCCAAAGGCCATGGCTTTTAGCAGCTCAAGGGGAAAGAAGAACTGGGAGGACAGAGGCAAATTGGCCGGCAAGGCCGCAGCCAAGCCAAAGGGCACCAACATGGCCAGACCCAACCCGATCAGGGTGGCAAAAAGGGCGATGAGACTGATCTGGACAAGATAGATCATCACAACCAGATTACCCGGAGCCCCAAGGCATTTATAGCTGGCAATGGTGGTCTGGCGCCCTGAGATAAAGGCGCGAACCGCATTGGCAATGCCAACGCCGCCTGTAATCAAAGACGCAAGCCCGACCAGCACAAGAAAAGCTGCAAACCGCTCGATATTACGCGACAACCCTTCTGCTGCATTGGCGCGGGACTGAACCCGCCAGCCAGCATCGGGAAATTCTCTTTTAAGGGCAGCCTGAATCTCCTGAAGACGCCCAAGATCATTGCCACCCGTTACATTAAGGCGGCTGACATACCGCACAATGGAGCCGGGCTGCAAAAGCTGGGTTGTTTCAAGCGCCGGTAACGTCATTAAGACGCGCGGGCCAAACCCGACCCCCGTTGCAAGGGCATCGGGCTCAAAGACAATGGAATCAAGAATAGGAAAGGTCTGCGCCCCGATAGAAAGCTCATCCCCAGCCTTAAGCCCCATCCGCTCCAGCAAGATAGGATCAACAATCAAACCCGGCTTATCAAAACCATGACCCAATTTGGTCTCAAGACGTCCAACCGTTGGATAATGTTCGTCCACGGCTTTGACTTCCACCAGCATCTGGTCAGAGCCATCAGGCTTGCGTGCCATGGCTCTGAGGCTGGCAATCCTGCTGACCGTGCCATATTGCGCAAGAAAGCTGGCCTCTTCAACTGCGAGGGGGCGATGATTGAGCGTCAGCGCCAAATCCCCGCCCAAAATAGCCCGTCCCCGTTCGGCAAGACCGCCGGTGAGAGCCTTGGAGGCCGATCCAACCCCGCCAATCGCGGCAACACCAAGCGCAATACAAGCAAGAAAAATATAAAAGCCGGACAACCCCCCTCGCATCTCACGCAAGGCAAAGCGAAAAGCCAAGCGCCATGAGACAAAGAACCCTTGCGATCCGTAAAAAGCCTGCCCTGAAGATGACGAGGATGGCGATGCCATGCCTGCGGGGGGCTGGGAAATCAATTGCTGATCCATCACCTAGCTCCGTCTTTCCTGCTCAACCAGATGCCCTTGCTTAAGGCGCACCACATGGGCGCAGCGATCCGCCAGTTTGGGATCATGGGTAACAAGCATCAGGGTCATGCCGCGCTCTTTATGAAGGCGGAACATCAAATCGGATATATCTCGCCCCGTATCGCTATCGAGATTGCCCGTTGGTTCATCCGCAATCAGGATATTGGGACGGGGTGCCAATGCACGGGCAATAGCAACGCGCTGCTGCTCACCGCCGGACATTTCCGCCGGATAATGCTGAAGACGGCCCCCAAGACCAACAGTCTCAAGCTCTTGTGCTGCCCTCTCAAACGCATCGGACCGCCCGGCCAGCTCCAGCGGAATGGCAACATTTTCAAGCGCGGTCATGGTCGGCACCAAATGAAAGCTCTGGAAGATAATGCCAATATGACGCCCCCGGAACCGGGCCAGATCATCCTCGCTCAGGCCAGACAAATCCGTCGTTTCGATCATAACAGAGCCGCGATCCGCCTGCTCCAAACCGGCCATCACCATCAAAAGCGTTGATTTACCAGATCCGCTGGGCCCGACAAGACCAACTGAATCGCCGCGAGCAATATCAAGATCAATCCCGCGCAAAATATCAACGCGGGACTGTTTGTGCCCCAAACTCAAATGGACATCCTGCAAGGAAATAATTGGCGCTTGCCCCTCTTTTCCTGCAGGCAATGCAGATGAATGAGACGGGACAGAAGCAGATGAGGTCAGGCTGGCAATCGTCACAGCAGAATTCCTATTGGTTCTTTCAATCAGCGCCCTATATTAGGGATAGCCTCTGATATGGGGGCCAAAGGATTTTTTTTAAAGCGCCGGATACACTTTCTTACAAACCAGCGCTTACCCGACAACAAGATGCTATTGCCTGACAGGTTCTCTATGCAAAATCTCTCTCGCCCTTCCACGCTTTTGGTTCCCATTCTAGCAGCTTTAAGCCTTGTGATGATGCTCGTGCTGATGGTGGCACCAACAAAAGCTGCCTCTGATGATACACCCATAAAAATCATCACCTTTGGTGACAGTCTGTCAGCGGGTTACCAACTGGCGCAGGGACAGGGCTTTAGCGACCAACTGCAAAAGGCGCTTGATGAGAGTGGTGCCAAGACAAAAATCGTCAATGCGGCCGTCTCGGGCGATACCACAAGCACCGGCCTTGCCCGGCTCGACTGGTCCATTCCTGATGATACCGATCTGGTTATTCTGGAACTGGGAGCCAATGATGCCTTGCAAGGCCTGCCCCTTGATAGGACCAAGGCCAACCTTGAAGCCATGATCAAGCGATTGCAGGAGCGCAACATTGCCATTTTGCTTGCAGGCATGCGCGCGCCACCCAATATGGGGCCTGACTATGTGGGAGAGTTTGACGCGATCTATCCTAAGCTTGCCAAGAGCTTTAACATCCCGCTTTATCCCTTCTTTCTGGAAGGCATTGCCGCCAATCCCGCTCTCAACCTTAAAGATGGCATTCACCCCAATGAGCAAGGGATTGCTGTTCTGGTGAAAAATATTGCCCCTTACGTCTTAAGCATAGTAAAACAGTTGCAAGACTAACCCGCCTTTATGATGATGCTGCATCTCTTCCAGCCTTTATATCAATGCCCTCAAGGGGTCAGGACTGTTCAATGGAATTTAGAAAACTCGGACGCACCGATCTCACTGTCTCATCCCTTTGTCTGGGCACCATGACTTATGGGGAGCAAAACACCCAGAAGGAAAGTTACGAACAGCTGGATTATGCATGGGATCAGGGCATCAATTTCCTCGATACTGCTGAACTTTATGCCATTCCTCCCAAGCCGGAGACCAACGGCCGCACCGAAGAGATTATCGGCAACTGGATGGCAGAGCGCGGCAACCGTTCCGATGTCATCATCGCAACCAAGGTTGTGGGCCGCTCAGGTATGAACTGGTTCCGCAAGAATGGCTCGCTCTCACAAGTCAATCGCGGCCAGATCATGGAAGCCATTGACGGCAGCCTTAAGCGTCTCAAAACCGATTATATCGACCTCTACCAAATCCACTGGCCAGACCGCCCCGTCAGCCAGTTTGGAGCCAATCCGGTCATCTTTGATCATAAAGAACCGCCAGAAGATGAAAACAGCATCGGCGAAATCCTGCAAGTCATGCAAGAGCTGGTCGATGCCGGAAAAATCCGCCATCTGGGCCTGTCCAATGAAAGCACATGGGGTGCCATGCGCTTTATAACCGAAGCCGAAAAAGGCATTGGTCCGCGCATCGCAACCATCCAGAATGCATATAACCTTGTTAATCGCACCTATGAAGTGAATATGGCGGAAATGTCCATGCGCGAGGATGTAAGCCTGCTACCCTATTCCGCTCTTGGACAAGGGTTCTTGACAGGCAAATATCTTGATGGTGCAACACCCTCAGGCAGCCGCAAGGTACTGTTCAAACGGCAAGAGCGGTATACAACTCCCGGAGCAGAGGCAGCCATCCGCGGCTATCTCAAAGTGGCCGATGAGTTTGGCATAAACATCGCCCAGATGTGCATTGCCTTTGCAACCAGCCGCCTCTTTACCGGCTCAACCATTCTGGGCGCCACGACCATGGAACAACTCAAAACCGACATTGCCGCCCATAATCTGGAGATAAGCCCCGAGCTGGAAGAAGCAATCAACGCGGTCCATCTCCTTCATACCAATCCATGCCCCTAAACGAGTTTGCACAGTTGCAATCTTAGAAAAGCCCCGGTGCCCGATAGGCCCGGGGCTTTGTCATATCTGACTTATCCAAACCGACACCAATATTTCATGCCCATATGGTCTAAACTTGAAGGGAAAGAAGACCGGATTTGATTCGCAAACATCGCGCCAAAATCAGATCCAGAAAGACCCGCCAGCTCGCAACACTGGCAAAGAAGAAAGCCAAGTCATGCCACGCCTCTTTGCAGGAATTGAAATTCCCCCCTCCATCACCACCCGCCTTTCCCTGCAAAAAGGCGGCCTTCACGGAGCCCGATGGATTGATGAGGCAAACTATCATATCACGTTGCATTTCATGGGCGATGTAGACCGGCCTATGGCAAATGAAATTGCCTTTCATCTCAGCCAGATCCGCTATCCTGAATTTGATCTGACCCTGAAGGGCTTTGGCTCCTTTGGCAGCAAAAAGCCCCATTCCATTTATGCGGCGGTTGAAAAAAATCCCAATCTGTTGGAATTGCAAAGTGAAGTATTGCGGCGCATGGCCGCCCTTGGTCTGCGCTCGGATAAGCGCGACTTCACTCCTCATGTCACCATTGCACGGCTTAAAAAAACCCAAGCCATCGATGTGGCCGATTATCTACAAAGAAATGATGGCTTCATGACCGAGGCCTTCACCGTCCATCGCTTTGTGCTTTATTCCTCCCGCGACAGCATTGGGGGCGGACCCTATGCCATTGAGGACAGTTTTGATCTGCTCTAATGAGTGCTAGAGGGCCTCAGCCAACAGAGCATCGCTGCCTTTTGCAATCATCTGATACACCTCCTCAAAGCCATGATCACCCCCATAATAGGGGTCAGGCACATCAAGCGCCCCTTCGCCGCAATAAGCACGATAAAGCGCAAGCTGCGCTGTGGCATTATCCGGCCTCATGGCTTCAAGATCGCCAAGATTGCTGTGATCCATCGCCAGGATCAGATCGAACTGATAAAAATCATCCAATCCAACCTGCCGCGCGCGCAAATCACTGAGATCAGCCCCATGCAGCGCCCCCACTGCTTCCGAGCGCCGGTCCGGCCGATTGCCCACATGCCATGCACCAACACCAGCAGAATCAAGAAAGAAACGCTCTTCCATCCCTGCTTGCCTCACCTTTTGGCGCATCACCCCTTCAGCCAGAGGAGACCGGCAAATATTGCCAAGGCAAACAAACAGAATGGAACGGGGATGCGCTGACATAAATTCCTCCAAAGAAGCAGTGATCCGGCCACAATAATGGGAAGGGACACAAAAAGAAAAGAGACTGGACGGAAGAAAGACCAGACGCAAAAAGCAAAAAAGGCCGTATCTCTGCGATACGACCTTTTAAAATGGAGCGGGCGAGGCGATTCGAACGCCCGACCCTAACCTTGGCAAGGTTATGCTCTACCCCTGAGCTACGCCCGCGAAACTTGATCCGGCTTCAAACCGGTTGCAACAAGCTGTCGCTGTGATC
>JAOAQZ010000005.1 GCA_025210795.1 Cohaesibacter sp.
ATGAAATTGAAAATCAAAAGAGCCTGGTGGTCTTTTTTAGGTCGTCTGGTCCGCGGCCCGAAATGTTCAGGCCCACCCATAGCTGCCTTTGATCCACCAGAGCAAAGACTTTGCCTGTAGCAAACAAGCCTTCATCCCAAGTGGGAGTGTTGATGGGAAGATATTTATGATTCATGGCTTTAGAATGAAAATTTCTGGGCATTAGAATTGTATATTAGCTAAAGAAGTGGTGATAGGTGGTTGAGACTAAGTTGTCATTGCCACTTCGTGTATCTCGCGCCATGCTCTGTGTTCGTACTGGACTAGATTAGAGAGATTACAGATATCGTAGGGGAGGGTGTTAATGTGAATATTGGTCAGGCTTCGAAGGTTAGTAATCTTTCTAGTAAGACTATTCGTTATTATGAAGATATTGGTCTGATTTCACCCTTGCGCTCTGACAATGGGTATCGTGATTATTCCGAAAAGGATATTCATCGGTTGATCTTTGTACAGCGCTCACGGCGTTTGGGCTTTAGTATAGATGAATGCCGCCAACTTCTTTCGCTCTATGATGATAAGGACCGTGCTAGTGCAAATGTTAAATCGGTTGCTCTCTCTAAAATTGACGAAATAGATTGTAAAATTGAAGAGCTAAGGAGTTTGAGACAAACATTGGCCGATCTGGCTCAAAATTGCCATGGGGATGATAGGCCAGATTGCCCCATTTTGGATGGCTTGTCGGAAGATCTCGACAATGATTGGCCTGAAAAAATGATGTGACGTGTCATAGCTGTTGTAACTATTCTTCAAGAGTCAGGGATAGTATAGGCTTCTTTTTGCATTTGTGAGGTCCGTAAAGGCTTATGTGAAATGTCACAAATGTTGAACTTTCTTGGGCCAAAGGGTTTTAAAGGATAAAATTATGAAGGTAGACGGGCAATCTTATCGCACTATTTGGTTCAATAAGGAAAAATCCTGTGTTGAGATTATTGATCAGCGCCTCTTGCCCCACCAGTTTGTCGTTGAAGCCTTGCAAACAGCAGAGGAATGCGCCACCGCCATTAGAGATATGTGGGTTAGAGGTGCTCCGCTGATTGGTGCAGCAGCAGCCTATGGTTTAGCCATGGCAATGAAGGATGATGATAGCGACCAAAATCTCAAATTCGCAAAAGATTTGTTGCTGAAAACCCGTCCAACGGCCGTCAATTTGCGCTGGGCGCTCGAGCAAATGGAAGGCAAACTACTCCAACTTCCCACAAAAATGCGTTTTGCTGAAGCCTGTCAGATGGCCGAGAAGATTTGTCAGGATGATATTCAGCAATGCTTTGATCTTGGCCGCTATGGCCTAAAAATCATTGAAGATCTCTCTTTCAAGAAAGGGGGAGCTCCTGTCAATATTCTTACCCATTGCAATGCTGGTTGGCTCGCAACCGTCGATTGGGGAACAGCAACCTCTCCCATTTACCAAGCCCATGAAAAAGGCATTCCGATTCATGTCTGGGTGGATGAAACAAGGCCTAGAAATCAAGGAGCGAGTTTAACGGCATGGGAACTGCAGCAAAATGGTATTGATCATACCCTGATTGTTGACAATGCCGGTGGACATTTAATGCAACATGGGCAGGTGGATATGGTTCTTGTTGGAACCGATCGTACAACTGCCAGTGGAGATGTCTGCAATAAAATTGGCACCTATCTTAAAGCTCTCGCGGCCTATGATAACAATGTACCCTTCTTTGTTGCTTTGCCTTCTCCAACCATTGATTGGACGATAGAGGATGGTGTGGCCAAAATTCCAATTGAGATGCGGGCCGAAGAGGAGGTCTCGCATATGATGGGCAAAGGCCCATCAGGTGGGGTGGCTATAGTACAAATTACCCCGGATGGGGTGCATTGTGCCAACCCCGCCTTTGATGTAACACCCGCTCGTTTGGTGACGGGCCTTATTACCGAGCGGGGGGTAAGTTCAGCATCAAAAGAAGGACTTTTGTCCCTATTTCCTGAAAGACGGATAAGCTAATAGACTTGCCTATCAGCCGATTGTGAACACTTATAAGTTTCCATTGCGCCGATTTAAGGGATAGGCTAAGAAATGCCACGGATTAATCACCCGCCCAAAGCACCCGTAGCTCAGCTGGATAGAGCGCTGCCCTCCGAAGGCAGAGGCCAGAGGTTCGAATCCTCTCGGGTGCGCCAATATTTTCAATGACTTAGAAATCTATTATTTCCTGAAGAAGCTCATGGGATACAGCAGGGCTACATGTAGGTTTCGTTGTATCACTAGCTAAATTTGTCCGTCATCAAAGGAAATGGTACCAAAGTGGCTAAAAAATAAGACAGACTTTGACCTCATCCGTGGTTGCAGCCCAGGCTGTATCTCCAGCAAGCCGCTCCTTGCCTGCCTCCATAAAGTCTTTCGACCACTTATAATAGATGCCCTGAGATATACCTTCTTTGCGGCAAAGCTCAGCAATGCTAGCTTCACCACGCAAGCCATCCAGAACGATCCGGATCTACTTCTCCGCAGAATATTGCTTGCGGGTCGCACGTTTGATGTCTTTGACTATCTTCTAGGATGAGCTGCGCCCTTTGCCTGATGCCTGTCTCATACCCTCTCCTTTCGGGTTACGATGAGACAAAATCTATCTCTTAGCAATTCAACCTATTTGGACCCATAGGTGTTGAGGGGGAGCAGTACGTGGTCCCGCAGTTTTGAAAAAGTTAATCTTTTTATACGTCTCTATTCGGAATAGATAAGTCAATTATAGTATAAATTCCAAATGCCACTAACCACAGATTTCTTGTTCCATCCCACGGTTTCACTTGCTGCAGCTTGAACTACTGAAGATGTTCTTTGTTGACCCCAAGGGTTTACAGCTAGAATAGGTTTGCCATACGCAACACAGCCATCAATCTCCTTTTGAATCCATTTGCTATAACTTGCATACATCCCTGTTGGAATAATAATCACATGGCACAAAGCAATTTTGTTGAATATTTTTTCTTTGAGAGCTTTATCTGAATTTGCATTGTGAACAGGGTCATTCTTTGGGATGGAATAGTTTCTAAAATTTAGAGAAGCTTGACCAACGCTCCAATTTTCTTCGAAAATCCATTCCGCAAGTGTGTCATAGTGGCCAGAATGCGCCCAAGAATGGCTAATGAAAAGGTTGATATTGTGTGTACTCAAAGGAAACTCCATCGCTATATTAAGTAGGTTGATGCTCGAGAAAATAAGATTAGTCTTCAATCAGATTGCGCTAGCCACCGGTTGCGGCCATCTTCAAGATCCGTTCGTATCGCATTCAAGATCGGCTGAATCCAGATGGCCTCATTGACGGCATATGTCCCATCCTTACCGTTTAGTTTGCTGATTTCGGATCCTCCTGCGTGATGAAGCCCAACCATTTCAAGTTGGGCGTTGAGAGCCACCCCTCCAGAACTTCCCGCTACAGTTGGTGTTGTGTAATGAAGAAGCCCCGGCAAGAGGCTTTTCTTGCCTTTTTCTTCAGCATCGTGATCTATCAAGTCCGTATTTTGAAATGAAAATGACAGGGCTTCCTTTTCGGGATGACTTATAACAAAAATCTCTTGCGGTTTGTTCGGAGTTACCGAAGGTACGTAGGAGACGATTGGGATTGTAGATTCCAAAATCGGGGGTGCCTCTTCAAGGGTAAACAAGCAGGCGTCGTGAATGGAAAAAGGGGAAGACCACACTATTTCTGATATTTGATACTTTTTGTCGGGCATCCTTGATTGGGTAAAGCGTACAGCAGCTTGGTTTGGTTTCAGTGGTTTCCGATCAACGGAGTAAATATCCGGGTGATTGCTCATAACATGATCGTTTGTGAGACAAAAAAGGTACCCTTTCAAATTTGGTGAGATGAACTTGCCGTCAATAAGGCAGCATGTACCTTTGGGCTCGCCGGAATTAATGTCTACTATCGAAGCAACGCTTTCGCCACGGGACAAAAATTTTTGAAGCCAATCAAATGACCTCATTCGATGGTGACTATGGAGTGCCTCCAAGTCACTTTCTTTTACGGATTGCTGCCGCTCAATGTCGTCTGTATCTAGCAGCAACTCACTATTTGGTTGGGCGATAAGAAACCGCTCCAGCCAAGTAACCAAGATTGCGCTTTCTATACTCCGATCTTGCAAGTACCAAAGCTCTTTAAATTGACGCAGCGTTCCGTTCAACTTGAATGGATCTGCGTTTGGCGCATCTAGCGCTTTGATCAATGCAAGGGACGCCGATGCCCAGCTATGTTTTGCGACATTTGCTTCGGCTAAACTCGCCCAATCCCAGTAGTTGCGTTCATTTTCTGGGATTTCATTCACGGCGGTGATTACACTGTTTGCCACTTCCGCTTCGTTCAAGTCTTCTGGTAACTGGAAACCTTTGGCAGCTGCGTTCGAAGCCAAAGCCAGCAGGTTCACAGCGTGCCAGCTGCATTGACTAGGTAATCTTTTCCAGGGCTCACCATATGCATTCAAAGATCGAGTTAAGTGCCTTTGAGCTCCATCTCTGTCGAGTTCAGACGATTTCAGATACAGGTCTTTATGTACTCGACCTATAAGTCCCATCGCTTCAGAATAATGCTCAAAACTATCTCTGTTGTCGCCATCTTTCGCCATTGAACGTAAAAGAGGGAGTGCTTTCTTTGGAGTGTTAGTATCTATTAGGGCCTGTGCATAATGCTTGTCGGTGTCGAAGGTGTTACGTTCCTCCGATGTTAGTACTTCACCAAAAACAGTCATGTATCCATGCTGTTGATAATTGCGAAGCTGTATATTTACGACATGAATATCATCCATATCAAAACTTGGATCATTCATTTCAATTGCTTCGACGATTGATTTTACAGCGGTATCGGTCGACCGCTCATCACCATTCTCTAAACTTTTGGTCAAAGCCGTGACAAGTCTGTGATTGACCATCATGCTCTCTCCAGAGCAGTCCTAAGAGCAGTTCTTAGTGCGGATTGTGCAGCGTATTTCAGTAATCCATGTGTCCAAAGGCCGCCATTTCTCTGTCGAAGGTCCGAAACACGCTCTTGACCAGATTGTAGATAGTCATTCCTCAATTTTGGGTCTGAAATACTCACAATATCTACTGGGTCATACACGTTTACCCAATCACCGGTAAGCTTCTCATGAGGAAAGCCATCATGTGCCGAGTATCCCGGTTCGAGTTTGTCTTGTATTTCGGACATTCCAAGGGGGCTTCCAATAGTGATGAGCTGATCCACTTTCGGGCATTCTGGGACGTTCTTAAGGCAGTCAAACGCAATGACCGTACCCAAACTGTGAGAAAAAACGATCACGGGCCCTTTCTCAACGGCTTTTTGAACCTTTGTAACAAATCGTTTTCTAATCTCATCCCGAACAAAGTAGGCCTCACCATCCCTTGGTACATGCTCAACATTGAACAGGTAATGATGAGCATCTCGTACGAACGCTCTCATTAGAGGTTTTTTTAGCGGCCAAGGAAGTGGGATAGCTTCTGCAGCCGCGGCATTTGTTGCTTCGCTCGGTTGGATTGGCAAAACGTCTGAGGAGTACAGTTGCTCAGGATCAAATTTTAGACTCTGAGAAATCGCATGTATCCAGTCATCGGATACGTCATCCACCAACGGACACTCTCCCATAAGGGCATTCGACATCTCGATTGAAAGCGTTGTGCTTTCTGCACCACTTCTCGTTCTATTATAGTTTCTATACAGAACATCGGACCAATATACCAAATCTACGGAAGCACCATATGCTCCAATCTCAACACCTGGATTGTCTGGCTTATCTGTAGCAAGGGCATGGTCCCAAAGTGATTGGAGTACGCTTGGTTCAGGCATGTTAGAAATGCCATGAACAAAAATCACAGTGGTCATTTTAGGCTTTCCTTCTCTCCATGGGCGAAATTGCTACAATCTGTTTTTTTAAATCTTTCCAAGGTATGACTCGTGATCGTTTCTGCGGCTAAATAGCAACAAGTTCCGCGATCTTGGCAGCGATGTCCGCCATGGTCTCTTCCGATGTGCTTAGCCCAGCCCTTGAAGCTAAAAGTAAGCTGACCTTCTCAAGTTCTTCGTATGTCGTTCCATGAACAACAGGAATAAGCCGTTCACGTCTGAGAAGCGCCGACAGCTCTTTATCAGCAACACCTTCTGCTGGGAGGCGTCGCAGCATGGCTGGCGTTACCAATACGATGCCAATGCGCGAGTTTACTAAGCCTTTATCGATCGCCCGCATCATAGGTACTCCGAGACCGAGATCCTTCTCGCTGAACCACACGCGTACGCCGCG
This sequence comes from Cohaesibacter sp., assembly GCA_025210795.1. Lineage (GTDB taxonomy): Bacteria > Pseudomonadota > Alphaproteobacteria > Rhizobiales > Cohaesibacteraceae > Cohaesibacter. Next base: position 6,286 of record JAOAQZ010000005.1, read on the forward strand.
CGTTTCAAGTAGATCATGTAGTTTTTTTGCCGAACCTTGCCTATCATCCCACGCATGGCAGAGAAACACGTCACGAAGATCAGGCTGTGAAACAGCTAGATTCTCAGCATTTTCTCGAACAGGCGTAAGCGCTTGAACTTGTTCAGGCGTGTACAGGACTGACGAACCAGATTTAGACCATCGCGGATTAGTAGTTCTAGTTTGTGAACTGCCGCTACTCTTACTGGAATTGTTTGCCGGTGAGGAGTACGAAGGAGAAACTGAATTGTAGCTGCTATAACTGCTCCCATAGTCACTGTAATAACTCGAGCGACCGTTACGTCCTCGGCATGCGGGGCATCTGTCGGCAGCTGCTTTAGAAGAATGCCCCCTCACTGGTGCAGTGCATCTAGCCATATTCCCATCTCCTTAGCAATGTCGCGCTTTGCTTTGACACGATAGACGCGAATCGAATCGACAATCTCCCTTATAGATTGTATTTTTGGGATTTGCTATAATCAAACGCCAATTTCGGCATCATTGAACAGAAACAAACGTCCAAAAGGTCCCCCATTACCGTTGGCTGAACGATTTGAATGCTGCAGGTCGAATGAATGTCAGCTTCCACAACTCTAAAAGTGAGCACTGAATGTCGGGAATGGGCCGGGAGCGGAGAAGGTCAGCAACAAGCCTGGAGCGATTCTCCCATGATCAGTTGCACCTAGTCACTTGTCATTATACGTTTGGCCGCAGTCGTTATCCGTCAAAGGAATTTCCCATGCCGCGCTATTGGTGGGTCAATCAAAACCAAACTTATAAGGCCGAGATTGGTGGCGGCTACATGTGGTCGCCGAAAACCAGAAAAGGTGGCGGTTTTAACCAGTTCTATCAAAACATGATCGAGGTCAGCTCAGGTGACATCGTATTTTCTTTTTCAGATACCTTGATCAAGACAGTTGGTGTGGTTTCGTCAACGGCCCGTTCTGCAGAGAAACCCCAGGAGTTTGGAAAAGCTGGTGATGCATGGGATGCTGATGGATGGTTGGTTCAAGTCGACTACGAGGAACTCAGAAGCCCAATCAAACCAAAGGAACACATGGGGGTACTGGCGCCGCTCTTACCCAAGAAATACTCGCCAATTCGTGCTGATGGCGACGGTAACCAAGTCTACCTTGCTGAAATCCCGAAGCCGATGGCCGAAGCCCTATTGTCGCTAATCGGCCAACAACTTGATGGGACCCTTGAAGAGGGTCAAGAGCGTGAAATCCAGAACCGGACCGATATTGGCGTTACTGAGAAGTACCAACTTGTAACGTCGCGTGTTGGTCAAGGTCAGTACCGAAAGAACCTGGAGCAACACGAGCTCGGATGTCGCATCACCTCAATCACTGACGGCCGGTTCTTGACCGCCAGCCACATCAAACCTTGGTCGAAGAGTACCGACTTCGAAAAGCTAGATGGTAACAACGGCCTACTTCTTTCCCCGCACGTGGATCGCTTGTTCGACCGCGGCTACATATCCTTCGAGGACAACGGCGCATTGATGTTGAGCCCTTCGCTTCCGCCTGAAGTGATCTTGGCATGGGGCTTATTGGAAGTTCTGGAGCAGAGACCGCTCACGATAGAGCAAGCATCCTATATGGAATATCATCGAACCAAGATCTTCCGAAAAGCCTGATGCCGTTTTATGATTGATGCAAGAAATGATTGCTCCGTCCCGGTAATCAGTCCTCGATAGACTTAAGATACTGCACTTCGCTCGAACAGCGACAATAGCGAAGCGGTTTTTATAGCCTCAGCTCACAGCTGCATGCAGTGCTCTGGTTTAATCTTTAATATAATATATGCATTAAGAGTGTATTGTACATCTTTTTCAGTGAATTATTTGACGATACTCAACTATAGAGAGAGACGGAAAACCCGAGCCTTTCCAAGAAGCAGTCACTGGAATGTGAAGGTCCGGAAAGCCCGCACACAGTCATTTGCCCGATAACGGCCAATCTAGCTATTCTGATCAACACAAGGTTAATTCTGAACTCAGTAAGCCGTATCTAGAAAACTACTAGCAGCTTCAGAACCCTGCCAAATGGAACGGTATAAAGGAAAGCTGTATCACCGCCAATGTGGCGCCCTCCATCCAGCTTGAACCGCTTCAGCCTCTGAGCAGAACCAGCGTTCCCCCTTCTTCAAATTGATCTTTGTCCGCTTATACCAAGGAGACCAAGGAGCATGATAGATCCTGCCGTTCCTTGAGATATTGCCTTTAATTGGGCAGCCCTCAGGAGCTTCCTGAGCCGCAACATTCCATCGCGCCTCCCTAAACTCCCATGCTGTCTGACTTTCCTCACGCCAGATCCCAAGGCCCTCAGACTTGGCCTTGCCCTCATCTGCTGCATAGTCCTGAGAGTATTTCCGGAAAGCCCAGGCAAAGCCCTGCCGGACCATATGCCGGTTTATCTCAAGATCTCCCTGCCAGCAGACAGAGATTTCCCTGCCATATCCATCATTGCCTTGAGACTTGCATTTAATGGGCCCCAAGGAGGCTATACGCGCCATTTCATCAGTTGCGACCTTGCCACAAGGCCAGCCACGTTTACCCCCTCCCTTGCACTTCTGCCCCTCTTCAGGAGCATCAATGCCATGAAGGCGATGAGCCACATTGTCGATTTTAAGGGTATCACCATCAACAACCTGAACGCTTGAAGCAAAGGCAGGAGCTGAAAACAGCAACGCAGCAAGAAAACAAATTCGCATGACAATCTCAAAAAGCTTAAAGTATGGCCATAACTCTATTCGCAACCAAACAAGATCCGCAACCGAGGCTGCCTCAAATGCGACAACCTTACCCACAAATCGTAAAACTCTTAGAAGAGGCGGCCAATCTCGCAAGAGACGATGATGCAGCCCGATTGGTCTATATGCTCGAGACAGCAAAGCTCGAGGCTGAGAGCATTGGAACCCAGATCAAGGCAAAGATCCGGTACCAGTAAGCATCGCCTAAAGCCTAACCTGATAACTGCAAATACACGCATTAATGACTCGACATTCATCGTGCATGGTTTAGATTGGCGGCCTCTTTGGTGATTATTTATTACAGGTATTTTTTCCATGGGCAGCAAAACATCTATCGCAGTTTTAGCAATTTCTGGCGCACTTGTTCTTTCTGGTTGTTCGACATCAAAAGTGGTTCAAACCGAAGAAATCGGTGACAACAATCTCACTTGCGAACAGATCAAATTCGAGATCGCAGAAGCCAAGCGCTTTGAAAACGAAGCACAAGGCAAAAAGGGAATCACAGGCACCAATGTTGCGGCTGCTGCTCTCTTCTGGCCTGCTTTGATCGTAACCTATTCCTCTGCTGAAGAAGCTGAGAACGCAGCCCGCACACGTCAGGCAAACTTGGTTCGCATTGCTAATCAAAAACAGTGCCCGGCTGACTAATATCAGCAGGCACAGAAACCTTTGTTTGAGACAATATCCGTAAGAGGTGCAGAATTGTCTTGTTCTGCTTGATCTGAGGCGGGATCTGGCCGGTTGCCACCATGGCCCTTAGCAGTTCTGCATCTCTTGCTGTCATACCTCTAACCAGTAGAGCTGAACGACATTATGTCCAAGTAGACTATGTTGAGAATACGAATACAAGCATTTAGCTCTCTTTGGAAAATAGCTTCTTGAAAACCACCATTTTAAAGAAACCCATCAGAATAATATTCCTATGATCTGTTAGGCCTATTTTCTACTCTGAAAACTGTTTCTTGAAATTATGCTTCTTAAAAGCTAGGATCATAGTGACTTTTAAGAAAGGATACCGCATGCTCGTAGGATATGCACGTGTCTCAACTCAAGATCAAAATCCAGAGATGCAGATCGATGCACTAAAAGAAGTTGGTTGCGAGAAAATCTTTTTGGAGAAGGCGTCAGGTGCACAGAGAGACCGGCCAGCGTTGCTACAAGCTATTTCGTATCTTCGAGAAGGTGATGCGCTGGTTGTCTGGAAGATGGATCGTCTTGCAAGATCTCTAAAACAATTGATTGAGACAATTGAGGAACTGGATAAGAATTCAATTGGATTCCGATCTCTTACAGAAGCTATCGACACAACAACACCCGGCGGCAAGCTGATTTTCCATATCTTTGGTGCCTTAGCAGAGTTTGAGCGTTCGATCATTCGAGAGCGCACAAAAGCTGGTCTAGTCGCAGCACGTGCGCGGGGAAAAATAGGCGGTCGACCACCAGCAATGAAAGATAATGACATCATTGCAGCCAAGGCACTTCTGGCTGATCCTGATATTACCGTTAAGGAAATTGCTAGCCGCATCGGCGTATCTGTAGCTACACTTTATAAGCACATACCAGCAGGTAGATCAGCTATCACAATGAAGGCACCGGAATAAGAAAGTCACTGAATTAGGAAAGGTTGAGATGAGTTGCACGGATAAGAAGAAGCCTTATTTCACGGGTTTTCCTAAACGATATTATGAGCTTAAAGAGGAAATATATGAAAAGTTCGGCATGCTTGAAAGTTCGGATTATCAAGAAATCTGGGACAAAGTGAGAAAAGAAAAGAGGCTTAGCCAGAAAGCAAAGAACCCTCCTTCAATCCCACAAGATTGAATAGTTCTATCAATAGCCGCATCCAAAGAGGAAGAGATCGTTTCCTCTATAAATCGATAATATTGTGAAAAATACCTATCGCAACAGCATGGGTTTTGTTTGTTGCTCCAAGCTTACGCATTATCTGCCGCATATGCGCTTCGACTGTATGACTGGAAATCACTAGTATTTCAGCTATATCTGCCATTGTTTTCCCACGAGCGGTCCAACTCAACACATCTCGTTCTCTAGCAGTCAATGAACTCCTAGAGATGCTTTCTCCATTTTCCCCAAAAAACCGTTTATGTTTTTTCGTGAACACATCATTCAAATCCATCACTTTCTGAGCCCAGTACAGCATCAGCATATGCAGATCATGGCGCTCTCGCTTTAGCATAAATCGGAGGCGGCTTATTCGATCCTTCCAAAAGAACGTACAGCAAGCACTATTTTGCCGACCGAGACTATCAACAAAGTGGAATGGCACAACAAAACCGTTCTTTAGTCCGTGATCACGAGCGGCAGCCAAAACATCAACGTCATGGCTACGTTTTGTTATCTTCTTTTGAAAGCTCTCGTTTCGTGCAACCTCATCCCATGTAAATGGTGTATTACGCCTTCTTGCAGCAGATAAAACGGGATCAAATTGAACCATATTGAACCCTCTATAATCCTCGTCCCATTCTCGGGAAACAGTTGCTAAATGAAAGGGTTCGTCAATACTTGCGTCGCCAACATCAATAAATGAAAAGTGTGAAAACCCATAGGATTCAATAATACCCTGCATTGCAGATTTTAATGCCTCAAAACTATCGCATGTCTCTATTTTAACAAGGCTTTCTTGAATCTTCATACTTTGTTCATCCCGGAAATCCGGGATGTCCATCTTTCATAAATTAAGAAAACATCCCTGTACAAAACTAAGAAAATAGGTGCAGGGATGAATGTATCTGCTTATCGCGGTTGTCTGTTCTCAGCCAACTCAATTGATGATCGTTTGAGTCATGTCTTTCGTATAAGAAAGAAAATTTTTGTCGATCATTACTCATGGGACATTCCCCATGATGATGAAACAGAAATTGACCAATTTGACCATGCAAATGCCATTTATGGTCTTCTTTGTCATAAAAATCAACCATTTGGGGTATTTCGGGCAATTCGATGTGATCGCAGGTATCTAGCTAAATCATTATTTCCAGAACTTGCAACCAAGCATAAGTTTCCGAGCGATCCCCGACATTGGGAAATTAGTAGGTTTGGAGTACTGCCTTCGGCCGCATACAAGCGGCTTAATTCCCAAATGCTCTATGCATTCATGTTCCGTTTTGCTCTCGAAGTTAATGCCAGGTCTCTGGTTGCGATGACTGATCGAAACCATGAACGCCTTCTTTCTCTATTTGGCATTTCAACTATACGGTACGGCCCATCTAGGAATGATCTCTGCACCTGCAAAGACAAGCTTCCTTTAGAAGTCGTTGCTGGAGAGATTCCAATGGATTCCCAGACCAGCCCCAAAGCCAATCAACTTTTAAACCTCGCTACCATGATGGAGATTGAAGATGTTGCATCCATTTTCAGACCTACAAGCCTTTCAGCGTGACACTCTAGGCTTCATGCTTAATCGTGGGTGTGCAGCAACGGAGCCCTTGGTACAGCTACGCGTTGGCATTAGCCCGGTTTTTCTCGTTGCAGATCCTTCCCTTGCAAAACACATTCTAAAAGAAACTGAAGACAAGTTAGATAAGGGTCGCCTAATTTGGAAAATGAGAGAAGTTCTTGGGCGCAGCTCACTAACTATTAGTGGGGAAGAGCACAGAACCCGCAGAGCAGCTATTCATCGCCAATTGGCGACTGGTGTTGCTGGCAACTATATCCCCATTATCTGTAGCATTATCGATCAGTGGATTGCGGAAACAACTGCGCAGAAAGAAGACATTAAAGTACATCAAACCACTGCACGACTCGCAATGCGCATCATTGGAGCTATTGTTTTTGGACATAATGTACTCAGTCGCGCAGATGAGACCGCGATTGTTGAAGCTGTTGCTTTAGCGGAAGATGATCTTGCTGCCCGTATATTCCAAGTATTACCCGATATGCCGTGGCAAAAAAGAGCCAAGAAGGAAAAGCTAGCTCGTGCCAAAGCAATAATGACAAATGTGGTTGCTCGCAATCGCCCCAAAGCTACAGAGGGATCACTGATGCAAGCATTTGAGGAGCTTGCTCTTGATGATCAAACACTTAATGAAGAAGTAATGCTAATGCTTTTATCTGGCCACCATACGAGTGGTACGGCGATGGCATGGCTGGTCTACTATCTTGCCACTGACTCTGATTTAAATCAGAAACTTGTCGAAGAATCCGCCCTGCTTACCAAGGACGGTCTGGAGCTAACAGCAAGTTCCATTCGAAAAGCTCCCATTTCAAAGAAGTTTGTTCAAGAGGTGGTAAGACTGTATCCGTCAACCTATTGGCTTTCTCGGGAAACTAAACGCTCTATCAGCCTGGGAGACAGGGTCCTGAAGAAAGGCACGTCCTTGATAATTTCACCTTGGCACTATCATCGTGATGCTAAGTATTGGAATGAACCAGATCAGTTCAATATAGATCGAAAATTTGTTGGTGATCACTACATGCCGTTTGGGCTAGGAGCAAGAGCGTGTGTTGGCATGAACTTAGCTATGCTAGAGCTGCAACTCTTGGCCCTGAACTTCGCTTCATCAATCAACGCTCGTGTCACAAGCCAAATTCCAGCCGCACCACCCAGAGCTTCCATAACGTTACATCCATCAGATATCCGGATTTCGGTAACACCTGCGAAACCAAATGTTTCAACTTTTCAAGATGTGGCATGAGGTAAGTATGATGAGTGAAAATCATTCAACCGCAGACCAAGTCGCGAAGCTTGCATTGTTGGAAATCGAGACTTTACGAATGTTGAGAATGGCGGAAACAGCATCTGAGCCTTTTATCGCCTACCTTATGAATATGGCGCTAATCGATATTGGTAAAAGGCTTGCTACACTATCAAATCAGCCTAGTGAGCAAGCGAAATAAACAGGATTGAACTGACTACTGAATCCCACAGCTTAGATTCTCGGAGTTAGTTCAATCCAGCTAATTTCAAGGGTATATCGGCAGTTTTACAATCCATAATCTAGGAAACTTCTGACCTCGTTTGGCAGATTTTGACTACCTTGATCAAATTTACATTAAGGCAAAACTGAAAGAGTGGGAAGTCTATTACAACTGCCACAAACCACACGTTGGCCTAAAAGGTAAGCCTCTGCTCGAAGTGCTCCGAGAAAAGCTTCAATCAAAGCCCAAAAAGTCTAAAATGGTGCGTCAATAAAGGTGAAAGATATCACATATAATCAGTCCGTATCAAATCTAGCACGATTGTTTGATCATCAAATTCAATCTGCTCAATATCAAATAGCAAATCATGCTGCTCATTGTTATAGACAACATATCCTTGTCCATCTTCAGTTTTACCCCAGCTATAATCCGATGACAGAGCGCTAATTTTGAAAGTCTCTTCAGCATCAGTTCCATGGACAAACTGAACCCGTTCTGGATCGTCGTTTACGACCAAAGGAGGAATGAGGTCTAATTCGATAACTTCATCTAAGAACTGAATTTTCTCAAAATGGTAAAGAATGCTGTGTTGAGTATCGTTCCAGATGACGATTCCATCCCCATCGTTGGTTTTATTCCAACTATATCCATCAGAGACGTCATTAATTTTAAAGATGTCGCGCTTACTCAAACCTATAAGATATTGATTGAACCCAGGTGTATATTCATGAACAGTTTCCTCTAAAGGTGTACCATCATTGTAAGTCACATTCCCATTGGTCAGATCAACGGTAACATCCAAAAATTTTAATTTTTCGACATTGTATAGGATGTCATGACTGCCCTTACCCCAAATTACATATCCAATATCATCAAGAGTTCGCCCCCAACTATACTCAGAAGCGTTTCCTTCTATAACAAAAGTTTCCACCCTGTTGGAACCATTGATGAACTGTACTTCACCCACTCTATCTAGGTATTCTGCGGGTAGGTTATTAAGATCAATCAAGCCATCGTTGAAATTAATTACTTCAAACCCGAACAGCAGGTCAGTAGAGTTTTCAGAGTATACTACATGACCATCTCCATCTTTGGTGCGCGTAACAGTGAATTCTTCCTCAGAGCCATCGATTATAAATCTGTCATTGTCAGAAACACCTTTAAGATATTGAACAGCATCTGGATCATCCTGAAAGTCTATTGAAGGTGTATCGACAACGATAGTACCATTCTCTTCAATTTCAAGACTTGTTCGATTTATAGAAGATTCTGCAGCAAATCTTAAGCCGCCGAAGTCTCCCTCAAGAAAAATGCGGATCAGCTCAGCGTTTGTCGTTGCCTCAATAATTTCAATCTTGGCCGTACTTTCATCCAGTTGAGTAATCTTGAATTGACTATTATTTAGCTGGATATTTTCAAATACAAGCTTGTCACCTGCTGTAAAACCAACAATCAAGTCGTTGTTAAACTCCTTACTAACCCCAGTAACAACATCTGTCCCCTCACCCAAATTGACTTTCTCTATATTCAAGCTCACAGCTAACCGATCATTTCCATCGGTACCATGAACTTCACTTAATGGAGCTATTTCCGTTGGAGGCTCTTCAAATTTGGGCTGAAGATCTTGATTTTGGAACTGTCTTTTCGCATCCTCAAAACCTGGCTCCTGATAGATCTCTTTGAGATTGTCAGAAACGGTGTCCATCCACTGCTTCCATTTTGCTTCCCAACCAATTTCTTCAATTTCTTCTGCTAGTTCAATCGCATCATCAAACACATCTGATGTTGCTTTTCGAATTTGAGCCTTAAAGTCCTTTGTACCAATATCAACGTTCTCTTTAAGCTCGGCCTTTATCACATCAGGGACAGGCAGCCCTTCAATAAATGAGGTCATTCGTTCCGAAGCAATATCAATAATGGGATCAGTGATTGCGTTAACCGCCTGTGTAACTGCTATTTTTACAGCAGCTTTTTTTTGATCAACAGTATATCCTAGGGATAGAGCATCAATCGTCGCATCGACAAAATCGAACCACTTAAGGATACCAGTAAATCGGGGGGCTCTGCCGTCATCAATGTACCTCAACGTATGGCCTATGTAGCCAGATGTTGCATCTATGGCATTGTCAATTGACCAAATAGCAAATGCTATCGGGCCCTTTTGGCTCAGCTTCGCCTCTGTGATGGTTGTTCCATCTTTAAACTCGATCCTATTCCAGTTCTTGATGGTGTCACTACCAAACTGGCTTACAATCTGAAGCCCCCAACTTTGGCTTCCAGCCATGTTGAAAAAGACTCTGATGTCTTCGTATGTTGAGGCGGCTTCCTCATATCTGACAATATCAAAGGTGTCCTGATTGAGGTAATCTGAACCGTCGATCGTGTTACTACCTTGCTGTTTAGATGTTGAAGTGATTCCAACACCTAGAAAAATATCACTACCTTCACCACCGATTAGAGTATCGTTGCCTTTCCCTCCGCTTATAAGGTCATCTTTGTTACCCCCAATCAGGGTATCTTTCTGATCCGATCCGATAATTTCTTGTCTTAGAGAGCGTAGAGTTTCTTCCGATAGATCGAACGTGATAATTGATTGCACTGGCACAATCTGAGCCAAAAAAGACCATTCTTTCGTTGCAACCCCTGGGATTTCGGAAAGCTTAGACGAACCTAAATATTGTATCTGTGAGAGAGCTTTTTCATTCTGTTGGGGATCTATTAACTCTAGTCTCTCGACACCAGAATTCCACAGGGAGTTCAACCAAATATCCTTAGCCGCAAGATAAGGCCTTAAGGTTTCTATCACTGCTTCCTTATTTTCATAAATTCTGTTGTCCAGATAGTCTTCGATCTGTGGAGCCTGCTGGAATGTTCCATAAACAAACAGTACCAACTCGGTTCCCGGAAGGATAATTGCAACACGATTTTCGGTGTGTTTCAAATCAGTATTAGATATAAACTCGCCGCCAAAAGGAAATATTTCCTGAACAATATTCTCTACAATTGCTTCGCCATTTGCATCACTCCCCACCTCTTCTTTATAGATGACTGACAAATTTTCAGTTCTAAAATTGTATGGATCTGCAACGAAGCCGCCAGACGAGCCATCCAATAAGCTTTCCATATTAATGGAAACAGGGCTTAGTGAGAAATCAATGGAAATATCCTGAGATTTCTGAAACATAACTAATTATCCAAACATTACGACATATTTAATGAACGGCTAATAATGCAAAATGAGATAACAGTTCGCAAGAATTAGGGTGTCTTAATGTTAATGGCTAATATTTTGGGGTAAAGTCAGCCCAAAATGAAGAAGGTCCTTTTGAGGATACGTTTAGCACCATACCATCAGAAGCTTCAGGGCTAAGTTAGTAATAAATTTTTCTGGTGCGAGTTTAAACTCAAAAATTTGATGCCCAATAGTGAAGTAATCACATTACCATGCTTTGATTTTCTTCCCCGAATTCAATCCGTAGATCCCGCAAGCTCTTTGACTATATCAATAATGCTGCGCCGAATAACCTGATTTTGGATTTTAACGAAGGCCTGATTCAGCTGCAAACCTTCTGATGAAGATAAAAACTCAATAATAAGATTCGTTGCATCTGCAAGCTCTCTCTTATTATCTTCTTCGGCGGTAGAAACTCCTTCAAAAAAGAAATCAACAGAGACGCCAAGAGCGTTAGCGATCTCAAGCAACCGGCTTGCTCCAACCCGATTAGTTCCCTTTTCATATTTTTGAATTTGCTGAAATGTAATCCCAACTTTTTCTGCCAGCTCAGTTTGGCTGATACCAGCAACTCCGCGACGCAGCCGGATACGAGTACCGACATATAGGTCAATGGGATTTGGTTTTCTTTTACTTCCTGGGACCATCGTTTTCTCTTATATGCATTCTGTGCTCTATAAAGCTAAGCATATATTGTTGTGGCTTCAATCCCGATGCTTTTACATCTCATCACAGGTTGTGAGCATTGAATGACCAGCCTGGGGGCATGAATTTGAAACTATTTTTATCGCGATAACTGGACCACCATAATCAATTTTATTACATGCAGAAGCTTGCTTTGCAACCGCTTGGGTTGCATTCACAGAGGTAACAAGGTACCGAAAAACAAATTAAAAATGAACTGAGGTAGCATAACAGATACCAACCTCAGAACCTCACGATATGTATGAAAGCCACAATACATTTTCGCCTGATACATATCGTGAGACATTTTTGTTTCTTCTTCGCTTTCAAATTGCGAGAAATTTAATTCATACTGTCAGCTTTATTTGAGTTTCCGAAAACGAAGTTGCCCAGTTTATTAGTTTCCATGAAAGGCAATATTATATCTAAGTCAGCTCCAATATTGTTATTCTCATGGAGTTTTCGCATTGCTTTTGTCGCATAATCTTCTGAAATAACAAAACCTTCTATACTGTCTATTTTTCTAATGTCTATTTCTTTGATATAATAGCTTCTGAAAATCAATGAGTTCCATCTAGCATGATCTGAACGCAGCTCCAAAAATTTATCCAATATATCAGGGTGAAAATACATGAGACCATGGTGATGATCATTTATACCAATATCGTTTTCTGATATGCTCAATGAACCATGGCGGCTCCCAGCCACATCAATAAACATCCAGCAAAATGGCTGCAAATGAACTTTTCTACTACGATTTGTCTTTTTACCCAAAAGTTCTATCGATAGATTTTTATGAAATAATTTAAACGCAGAGTTTATATAATTTATGTTATGATAAGAATTACTAGATATTGATTTGATTTCCTTATTGTAAGTTAATGTCAGGAAATACAAACTATCATAGAAACTAATTTTATTTATATCAACATCTTTATTTTTGATATAAGATATATCATTTAAATATTTTCCAAAGAAAACATCATAAACTAATTTATTGTATCCATATCTGTATTTATTAAATTTAGAAGTTGAATTTACATTTCTATTTTTGCAGTAATCACTAAGATATTTTTCTCCAAATCTATTATGGGTATATTCATTTTTATTATTAATTATCAAATTTTTATTCTCCTATATTATTATAGTATTTAATTAACTCATAGTTCAACAATAGGAATTTGCTAAATGGCATCAGCAAAAACCTACACTCCACCTACCACAGGCAGAACCTATGAAGGGAACGGCTTCAAATTTCAGATTGTTCCTTCTTAAAACCACCTATTTGCAGAACAGTGTGGTGCCCTGGCTTTGCTAGAAAGCTGCCTATGTAAATTAATTAATTAATTCTTATACTCAGAAGTTCCGCGATAAGTATTCTTTTCCAAATACTCGTAAATCGCTTCCTCAGAATAGAGGATGCGGCGCTCGCTAGCTTTTATAAAAGCCGGACCTGTGCCATCACATCTCATCCTCTGTAGTGTCTTCTTATTCACCCCCATATACTCAGCCGTTTGATCTACCGTAAGTAATTGATATTTCATATAATTCCTTTCTCTTTTATCGGTTCATATATATTTATCTCCGAGTAGGTTTTTTGCCCAAAGTTGCGTGAGAAACATCCCGTACACCTCCTTTAATTGCGATAGGGGTCGCTAAAACTCAGCCCCCCCTCACACGACCTCTTCTACTACTATTTATTTCTGGTGAGGACGCTTTGACGAATTTGCGTATTTAAGATACCGTACACCTGATCAGACAAGGGAATGAGCATGCAAAATGATGGCAAGAAAAGGATTGAACTTTTTTTTTGGATAAGGGCCCGAGCTACGGATGTTGGGGTTAGTAAAGCATGTAAAGAGGCAGGAATTGGAAGGCAGACCTTCTATGATTGGAAAAATAAATTTCTCTCAGAAGGTGTAGATGGGCTGAAAACAAAGTCAAAAACCCCCCAAAAAAAACGATCAAAAAGCCACTATCTGAATGGTCAGATCTTACATTATTCGATTATGCATCCCTTACTCAGTTCGAGGCGATTAAGTGATCTTCTTAAAGGAAAGGGTATAGAGGCATCTTCTTCAACAGTTCTCAAATATTGGAGAGATGAGGGCATCTCTGATAGAATAAGCAGAGTGCAAAAAGCAGAAGAGGAATTGTTGGCCGGGAATACCGAGCTGACCATTTCAACCAAGTCCGCCATCATGAAGAATAACGGGTTCCTATTTGATAGAAAACACAGCCAGCTTATACAGATAAATATTTCTTACCACGAACAGTCCAATAAAATTATTTGCTTCTACGTAGCAACAGAAGTAAAAACTGGATTTTCTACAGCTATTATTGACATTCCAATTTACAAAAGATTTAGTTTTGATAAAATAATAGAACTAATAAATGTTCATTTTAATAAACATAAATATTACAAAAATAAAATAAAAATATCTATTAGAAAAATAAGAATAACCAAAAACCTAGAATTCTTCATGAACAAACAAAATAATCAAAACATATTGTTTTCACTGCATCATTCATCAAACATTAAAGATTGTTCAGTTGATAAATTTTTAAATTACACTTTCTTAAAAGAAAAAACCCTAACTGCAATCAAAGAAGATAGTAATTATAACAATTTATGCTCATTAGTATTGAACCAATGGAATAGAACGCCAAAACCCTTCTATCCGTTTTGTGGAATGTCTCCCAATCAACTAAGAGAATCTAAATATTTATAAACTCGGATATCTTCCCTGAAACCTGCTCAACCGCTTCCTCTTGCGTATTGTCCAAAATGTGAGCATACCGTTGCGTCGTACTAGGGTCACGATGACCTAGTAAGCATCCCACGACAGCTAATGGTATTCCTTCACTAATCGCAATACTGGCATAGGTGTGACGCAAATCATGGAGCCTCGCGTGATCAACACCTGCATCTTTTAATAGTTTTCTCCAGAACTTACCGAGCCCTTGATACGGCTTATCCAAGTTACTCCCAGGAAAGACCAGATCACAATCGGCAATTTTCGGTATTTTCTTGAATTCAGAAACAGTCTGAACAGACAGCTTGCAAGTTCGAAATCCTGTTTTCCCATCAACAACATCAAAGTATGCGTCATCGAGATGAACATCATGCCATTTGAGATTTAGAATTTCTCCCGCACGGCAACCTGTTTGCATCAATAAACGAATGGCCTGAATGGCAAAAATATTGCGATGCTGCTTTTCTGCTCTGTGCAACGCTAATGACACAAGGGACAGTTCTTCCTGGGTCAAATATTTTTCATTTTTTTCATCAGCACTACGCTTAACACCTCTTACAGGATTGCGCACCATTAGCTCGGAATCTACTGCATATTGGAAAATAGCACCTAGCAGCCCCATTGTTCGCGATGCAGTCCCCCTTCCTCCAAACATTTTCTTATTTGAATTTTTCTTATTCTGATTGCCGGGAATATCGCCAGCAGTAACTCGCTCCTGAAATCTCTCAACATCCCTTTTGGTAACGCCACCTATTTTCTTCTGCCCCAGCAGTGGTTTAATTAACCGATTTATTCTCCCTCTGTCCGTCGCCAGGGTAGACGGTTTCTTGTGACCACAACCATCTTTCAAATATCGATCGCACAACATTGAAACTGAAATCTCACGAGCCTTTTCCATTTTCATTAACTGGGGATCACGGCCAATTGAGATTTGGCCATTGAGTCGAATGGCTTCATCTCGTGCCTTCTTAAGAGTCCATGCCCCGTATTTTCCAATGGTTTTATATTTCTGCTCTCGATTGTGATTGACATATTTAAGAATGAAACTCTTGTTACCAGACGGAGATACTCGAATCCCAAAATGCCTAACTTGTTGATCCCACACTTGATATCTTGTCGATTTGGGTTGCAGCAGATCAATGGATGCTTTTGTTAAGTTAATTTTCATGGCTCTTACCAGGCTACAGTCAGGCTACAAATTGAAAGAGCCTTCCTGGGTTTTCTTTAGCTTATACGTCTACTATCCTATTGAAATAAGGATTATATTACAATATATTAGATTCAATAAGACAAAATTCTCCTGCCCTCCGAAGGCAGAGGCCAGAGGTTCGAATCCTCTCGGGTGCGCCATTTTCCTCATGATTTTGCTGGTAAGTTGAGAAATTATCATTTCTTAACGCGGGCTCTATCCGGCGAAATCCTGTACAAAATCCCTCAAATCCGTACATTTGCCGTGCAATTAACTTCAACTGCGCCTTACGATTTAGCTCAGAAGATCACTGGCGGGCCCCATGATGTGGTCTAGACGCCGACATATATGAATTTCCATCCGAACCGATATCCAAAAACTAGGTGAACTTCCAGAAGGCACACTTTCGCTGGCATGTTTGATTTCCCCATAACCCCAGCAATCGGATACAAGTGAAAATCGTTCATCAGCGACAAGAAGTTTGGCCGCTCTTTTGTACATTGAGCTCCTTGATGTTAGGAGTTTCTTCGAGTCGGGATCAACTATTGGTTCAACGCGGTGGTAGACTATCGTATTGTTTTCAGTAGGAAAATCAATTCTGGCGCGCAGATACACCCCAACTGGGGGAGCTACGTCATTTCTAATCGGATTGATCGAACCGTAATCTCCATATTCAATTGGTGTGTTTTGAAGACGGGTTAAAGCCCTGTGAAGAGCGACCTCTTCCAACGAGAACTCATCATTTTCCTCTCCTCCGATATCGGTGACGTTCTTTGGAAATGATGTGCCCACACTCACAATCTGAATATCTGGGGTCACCTTTCGGGCTTCTCGAACAAGGTTGACTGCATACGATGCGTGCAACTCTGCTGTTTGAGGCCGGATGTATTCAAAATCCAAGATCAACCGAAATGTGTTCCCGTCAGCGCAATACTTATTGATCCTATCCGATAGTATCTCCAAATCATCGATGAAACCACCGTCATGAAGAACTGATGCACGATAAGCAATAAGATCATACTCTTTTGCAAAACTGTCAAACTGCTGAAATAAACTATCTCGAAATTCCTCGAAACTATCTTCCGGGCCTGGGTTGATCAAAATTGTTGGGCGTATTTGATCGTTTTCCCTTGATAGTTCATTAACAATACTTACCCAATTGCGGTATCCCTCATTCGATTGTGAAAGCCATTCGGTTTCAGTGGAGGCTAACGTCTCTTCTCTCGTAAGATCAACAACACATTCCCGAGATTGTTTGAACTCGTTCTTGATCCTATCTAGGACCTTCGAAATATTATACTCGGCCGGTGCGGACTTATCCTTGTTTGGCTTTTTTCTACCTCTGGTGATTTCACAATGAACGGAGATCTTTTTCTTTCGCTCATCGGAAAGCATTTTCCATGCCCGAAATTCAGCGTCCGCAGTTTTAATCAGCAGGTGATAAGTCATTTCATCCGATATCCAAGATTTTCTAGGCGATAAGAAAGCGCCTCTTTAGAAACACCTAAAATATTAGCCATTCCTTTAAGATTTCCGGCAGCTTCCCTAAATGCATTGGCTACCAATTTTTCTGGCATTAGAAGCTCAGATGCAAATCTGTTTGCTTGAGACTCGATACTATTCCTATCTCCATCTCTATTCAAAATTTGCTCCCCAATAGGCATTTCTTCAATTTGATTTCTATGCTTGACATAATGCGCGTATTCGTGGGCAAGTGAAAATTTTTGGCGATTAGGGTGATGTCTCTTATTTACCCCGATCTCAAAACGACCATTATCAATTTTTTTTATGTATGCGTCTTTGCTTCCAAGATCTACATAAACAAGATCCAGTTCTTCATTTTTATCTATCATTGCAACGATATCTACAGAAGGATCAACAGAGACGCCAAGTTTCTGATAGTAAAGGAGAACGTCTTCGGGGGAATCAAGAAGACCTGGCGGAGGAAGAATCTGTTCCCCACCATCACTGTTGCTTTTCTTTGGTCGCATTGGTGATTTAGAGATCATTTTACTCACCCTCATCTTGATCAATACTACCCGGAGCAATAACTAATTCCCCAGAATCAAGGCTTTCAAGATGGTATTCAATACCGTCGATTTTTTCCTGCATTTCATCAATCCTCATCAAGAGGCCATCAACTTCAGCTCTTGAGTTCAAAAGGTCCCTTTCTACTTTTTCTCTCATCTCCTTCTTAATTTCTTCATCATGCGTTTCAGAATGCCTTGAAACTGCATCTTTAATCAGTGGCGCTCCCCGCCCATACTGGAAGAAGCCATCTGTAAGCTCTGGCAATTCACTGTCGACATGGGCTTTAGCTGAGTATTTCAAACTGAAAAACGATAAGCCGAGAACCACTGTCAAAAGCGCGATAAGAATAACGATAACGTTGGTGTAGAAGGAAGACAAAGCAGAAAGCAGGTCTCCACCAGTTTCATCACCTCTTATTAAACATAAGTGTTCCCCCCCCAAATCCAAGCATGATCCTGTCTGGGAAAGGACACTCCATCCTAATGTATCAACTAAAATCAAGAATCCTAATGAAGTTAGGAGTCCAGCAGCTCCACCGACACATAGAATTACCCATAAACTTGTCGCCCTTGCGGTTCCGTTGCCATTATTTTTTGAAAACTTTTGATCAACTTCGGTCATTTCCACCAACAGATTTTGCCCTGAAACAAATTAGTAAAACTTGTAAAACACTGTATCTGGCGGCAAGCTCAACTCAACTTAAAACCACATAAGATCATCAATAATTACTTGTTGTTGTGGACATTCCCGTGCACTCTCAGAACAAGCGCAAGCCACTGAGAAATCCCACTCGTTAAACCCAAAACTCTCGCGGCATTTCGCACAACAAACGAAAGTTAAAAAAAGAACCAGCGAGATTTTGGCAAAGGCCACACTTTCCTTACAGAACTCGTTGAAACTAGCCCTCCTTGGTGTATGAGAGGCCACACTTGGGGGCTTAGCGGTCTGTTCTTCGGGCGGCTGTGTTAAGTCCCCATCACCATTCTGGTGGCAGGCAAGCCTTCTGCGGGGTGCCAGCGCGGGTTTGGCGGCTATGGAAACGAGTATCCTGTATGATGGAGCCGCCTCGTTTCTGCCACCACCTACGCAATCACCGCATCGTTCGCGTCGATATCGATCGACCCGAATTTGTGTGCTCCGGACATCTTTTCAGGAATTCTAAAACCTCATTAGGTTATATGTGGCCAGATCAGATCACTTTGCCTTTATAGCACAATTAAGCAGAGCCTTGTCGATGGTGCCAGTGAGGCCATCATCGGCATGCTCATTGTCAGGCAGGGCAATGCCGGACATGAGCAATGCGGTCATACAAAGCCCCGCTCTCTTGCGCCCCCCCCCCATCAGAATTGATCCCGAATGTGAACACGGTCAATAAACAGGATACTCTCTCCTACGGATGGGGGCCGCTGAGCTGACATGACTTGCAGGGCCGCAGGCGCACGAAGCAAAGTCACGGGCTCAGTGGAAATGGACACATGTTTTTCTGGATTATCGTTGTAAGCGGGGATGAGCGTATCTAACCGGGCGGAATAATCTCGCCCTCTTTTCTGCAAGGTCAAGCTGGTCTGGCCGCCTTGGGAGATGGCTTCGACGATCTGTGCCGGATGGGTCGCTCCGGGACCACAAAACCCCTCCATCTCAATTGCTTTGAAGACATCCTTACGGAATTCAACTCGCTGGGGGGCGGCGTCTTTGGGGCCGCTCAAATTGGTTAGCATTAGAAGAGGGCGTATACCGCATCCGGTTTGCTCAAAAAACAAAGATGCAGTGATCTGATTATTCTTGTCGCTATATAGTCCAATCAAAGGCTCATCCCGGCCTGTTTGGGCTTTCAGGGTGAAGTCGATGCTCAGATCAAAGTCCCCAGACGGCAAATCCTGATCCAGCAACATGCGGTTCAGAGCTTTGTCTTCTTCAAACCAGTGATGTTCGCTCACTGCTGCCAGAATGAGATTGCTGTCGGTGAGCTTGCGCAAGATGGGTGCATCCTGCTGCATGGTCCAATGAGCCGCCAGATCGGGTGTATCGAAATGATCTTCAAAGAAAGCTTTTGCCGGTTTTGGTGGCTCTGATGGCTCTGGCGGAGCGAAGTCATCGTCTGATGGGGCAATCTCTTCAATCTGGCTGACTTCCTCCAACGCTCCTGCCAGCTCCTGGGCATTGCTGGCGCTGAGATAACGGCCTCCGGTCTGATCGGCCATACATTGCAATTGCGCGATATCCTCGGGTGCCGCCACATCAAAGCCAACCACATGGGCGGTAAAGTTCACCCCATCGGCTTCCAGCTGGCTTGCCACCGCGCATGGGTCCAGATTGCAGGTTTCCTTGCCGTCGGAAACCAGAATGACAGTTGCTGCTTCCTCGGTATGGCGCAATTGCCGCGCTGCTTCCTTCACCGCAGCGCTAAGGGGGGTCTTGCCTTTTGGGGAGATTGTTTGCACCGCCCCGCGCACCGCATCCAGACTGCCTGGTGCCGGGCTGACCAGCGTTTCTATATCATTGCAATCGCCCTTTACCCGATGGCCATAAGCCACCAGACCCAGCGAAGAAGACGGGTCCAGCTGCCCCAAAAGATCGGACACCACATCGCGGGCAATCTCTATCTTGGCCTTGCCATCAATCTTGCCCCACATGGAACCCGATGCATCCAGCACAATCACCTTGGCCGGACTTTGGCTGGCCTTGGCCTGATCACCGATGCTGGTCTGTGCAAAGACAGGGGCAGACATCATGGAGAAAGGCAATCCGGCAAGCAGGACGGAGCGCAGCAAAGCATTTTTAAAAAATTGGGCCATGGTTTCTGCCTCCTAATGGGTTGAAAGGGAAAAATGATCGACCATGACGACGGCTTCGTCCTGATCGTGAGAGCCTTCCGAGATATGCAGAAAGGCATTGGAGAGAGGCTCAAAATGGCTGAATTCATCGCTGACAAAGCGTAAGGGTTGATCCTTGCCCACCACCAGTTCGGCCCGATAGAAAAGTCCGGACTTGATAAGGGATAGCGCAGCTCCTTCCTTCTGCAGGTGAGAGAGAATAGCATCTGCCTTTTGGCGCATCTCTTCGCCGCAATGGCTCTCCAGCCATCTGCCCTTGAACATTGAATATTCCACCAATGTGGTGTGCGAGCGCTCTTCGATGCCGCGCAGCGGGCGACGATTTTCAACCGTTACCCAAAGATTGTGACCACAGCCATCCTTGCGCATCATCAGATTGGCAGCGAGATAGCGGTCTTCAGACTCGCGCAGGCCGATGGAGACTTTCTCATGCCCGGTCTTGATATCGATCCGTGCCTTGGTCTCGATGCGAAAATCCCCATCCGGAATAGCCCCATCGCGCAGGAACAGATTGCTCAGATCACTATTTTCCAGATGCTCGGGATGGCGGCTGCGATTGATCACCATCAGCTCGCCATTTTCGACCAGATAGAGATTGCGATCCTCATTCTCGACACGCCAGCTAGTGCCCAATTCGCTGCCGTCAAAATCGGTCTTGAACGCAGTCAATTGCGCAGCCTTTGACGGCTCAACAGCTGCTTCTGTCTGACCTTGAGCAGGGGCAGGAGCCGCTTCAGTTGGCGCGAACGCCTGCTGATCCGGTTTGGTTGGAGCCGATTGATTGGACGTTTGCTCTGCTGCTTTTTCAGGAGCCTTCAGGGTTGTGTCTGCCTTGCCATCCAGCAACGACCAGGTGCCTGAATTATCTTCGCCGGTGATATTGATGATCTGCATACCAACGCCATTTTTAATCACGTCGATCTTTAACAGATTGGACTTTCCCTCATTGCGCACGATCACCAGATAGCGGCGGCTGTCATTGGGGCCGTTCTTTGCCTTATCAGAAATCTTGAAATCCTCGACCTTTGCCGTTTTGCCTCCGGTCAGCGGATGCACCCGTTTGCGTAAGGCATCCAGCTTCAGCATGGATTGATATTCAAAGAAAGGCAGACGCATTCCGGCATTTTTTATCACGCCGGGCATACCAAAATCAGTCATGGTCTTATGGGCTGTGAACAGCTTTTGTAGCATTTCCTTGCCTTCATCGGCCAAAGCCGCAGGGGATGTAAAAAGCGGCAGGCAAAGCGCTGTTGTCAAACCAATCCGACGGGCGAGTTTGGCGGGGGTGTAATGTCGTTTATGAGAAAGCATGACAGTCTCCGGGCTTGCGGGACGAGAAGTTACAGATCGATGGAAGGAGCCGTTTGCATGGCGGCCAATTCGGCTTCTGGTAGCTCGAAGGATTTGCTGCGCCCAAAGCCGTGGCGCGGGCCGATCATGTTGCCGGGAAAGCTCAAAAGCCGCGCATTATAGGCCTGCACATTGGAATTGAAGATCCGGCGCGAGGCTGCAATCTGATCCTCGGTTTCTTCCAACTGCTTTTGCAGGGTTTCGATATTGCCCGTGGCTTTGATATCGGGATAGGCCTCGGTATAGCCAAAGATGCCTTGCAAGCCGGAGCTTAGAGCCACTTCCGCTTCGCCAATGGCATCGCGATCCTCACCCGCCAAAGCAGCAATGGCTTTCTCGCGTGCTTCCAGAACACGATCTACAAGTGTTTCTTCATGGGACATAGCGCTTTTCACAGCCTTGACCAGCCCCGGCACCAGATCATGACGGCGTTTTAGCTGAACTTGAATGCCATACCAGCCTTCCTCCACTTTGGTGTGACCGTTCGCAAGGCCGTTGAAGCTGGTTATATAGATGAAAGTGAGAAGTCCGCTTGCCATAAGCAGTACGACAATTAGCGCAAACATGGGCCTTACTCCGCATAAATTTTGAAGGATTGAGCCGCTTCGGCAAAGTCTTCAATTAAGGTGGTCAGACAGTCTTCCAGCACCTTGTCATCATCGCTCATAATGGTTTGATATCCCGCGAGATAGACGATATTGCGATCTATAATGACCTGCGCCTTGTAACGATGCCAAAGATCGATTAGCACCGTTTGTAAAGCTGGTGTGAGCGTGCGAATGAGGGGCAGGCGAGAGGCTTCGCCTTCCGGATCATCAGTGACACTGATGTGAAAGATTTCATTGAAGGCGACAGACTCGGTCTGCACATCCTTGCGGTTTTTCATGACCGGTGGCTCGGCGAACAATTTGGCACGAATGCCGATATCCCGGTCAAGCTGATAAGCGGTCACCATGGTGAAGGTATAACCAACATCCTGGCCGGTGCGTTTGGCTTCCGGTCCGCCAAACGTTTGAAGGCTACCAGCCGCCAGCCAGAAGGGAAGATCATAACGCTGTGTCCGCCCCCAGAAGATTGCCCGCACAACGGTCGGGATTGGTTGCCCGAACCGTGCTCGCATCAAATCCGGCACGGTGGCATAGGCAGGTTCGATCTTGGGATCATAGCGCTGCTCGCGCTTATAAGTTCCATCACTTTTCTTTTTTGTGACGTTACTATCCGATGGTGGCCTGACGGTTGTAAAGGCCCAGCCTTGGCGTTCTGACACCTTGAAAAAGCGATAACGCTCGCGGGCTCCTTCCTTGCTCAACCAGGTGAATAGCCCCAAAAGCGCAGCTGAGATCACCATGGGTCCTACAGAATAGTAAGCGGCCGTTATCCAAACAAAGCCAACCAGAACCCCAAGAACCGAAATCAGCAACAAAAGGACGACAAAGCTTTGGACTTTGGCCGGAATCTTGATGCCCTTACCGGGATTTTTGAACGTCTCACGCTGAAAGGGAACAGATCCTTTGAAGGGATCCCACATTGTTGAGGTCGGCTTGGAGTGTGAGTGCTCGGCCGTAGCTGCATCTGGGGAAACGGCGTTTTCGAGAATGCTCATTGGTTTGCTCCCACATAGTGTAAGGATGCCCAGCCGCGATAGTTGCCAAAGGAAAGCGCAGCCCAGCCATTTTGACGTTTATGAATGGTCAGACCGCAAGTGCCAGCTTTAAGCTGGGCCAGAACTCCATAGGAACCACCTGGTCCGGCTCTTAGATTAAGCGAGCCATTATGTGAGAGATTTTGAATGCATGCCCCTTTGCCAGAGGTGCGATCTGATCCTTGCGGGCTAAGGGATGGATCATGGGTGCGCGGCTGAAAGCTTAGATGCGCTGCATCAATATCGTGCCGATTGTCCACCACACGACATCCTGAGCGGGCCAGGACAGGGGCCGTGCCGGTTAGCACGAATGTTTTGCCGGGGCGATAATCGCCATAGACATAATAAGTGGTGGGTTTGCACCCCTTTCGGAACAAACGTGCCTGCCCATCCATATAGGCTCTGCCATCCAGCTTGCCGGTAAACAGGATCGTGCCTTTGCGGATGCCAATGTTTGATAAGCCCGGTCGTGGCAGGTGATATTTGATGGTGACATGCTGTCCGTTGCGGGTTAGCTCTACTGCCGATCCATTGTGATTATAGAACCGCGTTTCTGCTCTAGCGGATGCAACGCCAGACAATGCCATGGTCAGGCAGATAAGGCCGGCATATTTGATCACTTGGTTCATTCTTCTCTCCCTAGCGACCTAAAATTGGATCAAGATAAATTCCGATCACATGGCCGCGCAGGCCCTCATGCTCGATCTCGCACCAGCCACGGGCCAGAAAACGTCGCTTGGTCCCCAGATCGGCCCGATCAAAGGCCACCGGATTGATATTGGGTTTGCATCCCAGCACCAGAATTTCGCTGGCATTCCAAGGGAGTGTGCCCACGGATGATGCTGAACGATCAGGGGCAGAACGCACTGCCAATTGGCGACCTTCAGGCACATTGCGCATGCGATAGGCTGGTCCGGTCACGCCAGTGCCGGGCATGTCGCCTTCAATCGGTTCCTCAGCTGCAAAGTCTGATGGATTGCTGGTCATACCTGACGACTGATCAAAAGGTTGTGCTGCAGCGTTCTCACGTGTCAGGCGCACCACGTACCAGCTATCATTTTGGATCAAGGTGCCCCCAAGCTGATTGCTGGCCCCATTGCCCAAAGATAAGAGCAGCCGCGGTTTCCCTTGTCTTTGACCTACAAAGCCGAGCGAAAAATCAAGTGCCGATGGTCCCGCCCGAACCAAAGAAATTGCAACATCTTGCTGGCTGCCGCCACGCTTGGCCGCCAGGAGGCCGCTTCCCATCACTGCGCCATTACTTTGGCGATTGAACCGCAATTTTCCCAAGGCTTTGCCGTTCTGGCTGGTCAAATGCCAGAACCCGGTCAGGCCAAACATGTAAGACGAGGTATTGTTTGGTTGCGCAGGACGATAAGGGCTGACACCTTGACCGCTTGTTTGCTGACCAGCGGTTTGTTTGCCGCCAGCACGATTTGCCCAAGCCTGTTTGCGCTTATCCTTTTTGATTGGATAGTTCCGGGCAAATCCCTTATCTGCCAGTACGCCAAGCATCTGTTTGGGCCGCTCAACCAGTTCTTTCAACCGGTCCGGTCCGCACATTGCCAGCTGGCAGAGATGCTTGGTTTCTCTGGCCCGGCCAACCAGATCCACACCGCGCGCATAATGAATAAGACGAGCCCAATGGTTGCTGCGGCTGCCAGCTTCACGATCAAGGATCAACAAGCGGCTGGGCCGCTCATCGGCAAAGCGGAACGCAATAACGGCACGTTTTTTTGTATAGCGTATGCCTGCAGTTTTAATGTCAAAGGCCAACCGGTCGCCAGAACTGAAGCGTTTGGCCAGCTCATCACAAAAAGCGGGATGCAAGCTGCGCGGGCATTTGGGCTTGGCTTTCAAGGCAAAGATCGATAATTCGGCTTGTCCTGCGCGTCCGCCTTTTAATTGGTCCAGATTGAGTGTGATCTCAATATCTTTGGAGCCGCTTTTGATGGCATACCCCCCATGCCAAGGTCCAAAGGCCTGTTGTGCATAGGCGTTAGTGGTCATGCCAAAGGCGATAGCCAAACCGGAAAGGCTGACTTTGAATGCCCGGTGAAACTGGGAGAAAAAATAGGAACAGCAGATCTGCAAAACAGCGCTCCTTGGAACATTTTTTAGTGATGAAGAGGCTGGTCAGGCGGTTCGTCCGCCTCACCCTTCACGCTGTTTATGTGTTTATTTTCTGCAAATATCCGGGCCTTTTCTCAGCACCAAGCGATAGCCCCTCGGGCAGGTCAATTTGCGTATATTGGGTGCTGGAAGGATGACAGGGCCGCTTTGTGCCTGTCGCCATGAAATCTCGCAAACATCGCGCATGCGGTCTTTGGTGTCCCCGTCTGTGATTATCTGATAAACGGCGCGCTGGCGATTGTTAGAGTCTTTCTTATAGGTAATGCAGACTGGTCGCGTAGATTTGGCCTTCTTTGCGCGGCAAGGCACGCCACTGGCGACGCAGGTTTTGCGTGCACCACCTTTGCAGATGAGCTTGCGGCCGGGCACATGGGCCCATTGAGTATAGGCCGTATTTCCAAAGCGGCTAAAAGCAACATTGAGAAATGCTTGTACGGCATTTTTCTCTGCCTTACCCTGACGCAATGCAGATTTGCCTGTGGCCTTCATGATATGTACGCAGCCCTTGGCATTTGCCGGGTCTGTCATCATCAGCGGCATTAGGAGTATCGTCCCAAAGAACAGGCGCAGGGCCACGCTGGAATGATTTGAAATTCTCATGGCACCCACCTTTATTTCTTGAACCATTTGCAGTGGTTGGCTTTGGCGGTTCTGTAATCTGGCTCAGGAAGGCATTTGTTATTGACGGAGAGAAAGTTTTTCGTCGGACGACGGCAAGGGTGAGCAGAAATAGTGCAGATATATGCTGTTCCCGTTGGCTCGCAGGTCTTGTTTTTTTCTGTTTTGATCGCGCGGGTCAGCCCCATAGTTTTGCCATATTTTGTTCGGGCGACATCAGCCCAAGCGCGTTTTGCCTTGCGGATGGCCTTGTTACGAGTATTTGCTTTCGCAACACCTTCTACCGCATAAACAGTGCAGACCTTGCCAAGGGCAAAGGATGGTGTGGTGGTAAACACAGACAAAACCACAGTCAGACCAGCTGCTAAAATGCATTCTTTCTTCAATTGCTTAACCTCTTGATTTCTCGTCTTAACCTGACCGGTCGCCAGTCTGAAAGCCTCTGACGTGATCGCGCTACCCATGCCTTTCTAGGGGTAATTAAAGGGGGGCAAAGGGTCTATCTATGGAATTCCATATGAGCGCTGCAGCATTAGAGGTGTTGGTCTCTGACAAATATTTGATTTAACGAAAAAAATAAGGCCTTGAAACTCTGCTGCCTTTGAAGTGTAATTTAGGAAAAAATTGCACCGACTTACTCTTTCCTTTGGGAAAACGAATTTATTTCCTCGGAGCCAGACAATTGCAAAAACCAATTGCCGATGACCCGCTATTGTCCCTTACAGAAAGCCTTTCAGGTATCACTTGCGTGAATGAAGTTTGGCAAAGAGCTGGCAAATTTTTTGAAAGCAATGGCATAGATTGCCCTATCTATATGTTCATGCGCCCCAGTGCGCCGCAACATCGCCCGTTGGCCTTGGCCAATATGCCCTCATGGTGGATGGATTATTATTTGGATGAAGATCGCGCTCGTCATGACCCTTTTTTTAAAACCTGCACCACTTATACGGCGTTCATGACAGGGGCTGACTATTTGGATGATAATGTCCATATGCTGGAAAAGGATGAGATCCGTTTTATTCAAGAAGCATCCGAGACCGGTGTGCGCAGTGGCCTCTCCAGCCCAGTCAAGCTGATCAATCCTGGCCATTTTGGTGGCTGGAATTTTGGTTCCAGCCTGAAACGGGCCGAGTTTGACAAAATCACTCAGCTTCATGGTCAGACCTTGCGTCTGGCGGGCTTCATCATCCATGATCATTTGCAGGAAGCTGCTTTTCGCCAGATTGATCAAAAACCTGCTGGACTCCTGTCCAGTCGCGAGCGCGAATGCTTGCTTTGGCTTGCGAGCGGCCTTAAGTCGGCCCAGATTGCCGAGCGCCTAAATCTTGCATTGGTCACCGTCGATATGCATTTCAAAAATGCCCGCAAGAAACTTAACGCAGCAACGCGAGAAGAAGCCTTGGCAAAAGCAATTATGAGCGGTGAAATCAGCCTGTAAGGATGATCAATATTCTGAAGAATTTGATGTAAGGCAACTGGTTCAGACGGCAATCGGGAAACTTAAAAAAGTTGGAGAGCAAAAATTTGCTCCTGCTGTCTTGGAAATTGAACGGGCTTTTTCTGCCTAGTTACAGGCTTGCCTGTTTTGGGAATAGATTTGGATCGGTTGACAGGTGCCAGACTTAAAGCGAGGGATGGTAAAGGAAAATTTCTGAAAAAATACATCCTTAACTGGCATTGCTGTCATGAAAGTGGTTGTATAGCGGCGTTCATAAAATCACTAATATTTTTGAGACAGCTATGAAAGCACTTATTACAGGGATTACGGGGCAGGATGGGTCTTATCTGGCTGAATTTTTGCTAGAAAAAGGCTATGAGGTGCATGGCATAAAACGCCGCTCATCGCAGTTTAACACCCAGCGCATTGATCATATTTATCAAGACCCTCATGTTTCCAACCCCAATCTTAAATTGCATTATGGGGATTTGACCGACAGCTCCAATCTGACCCGTATTTTAAGTGAGATTGAACCGGATGAGGTCTATAATCTGGGAGCGCAATCTCATGTTGCGGTTAGCTTTGAAGCGCCGGAATATACCGCAGATGTGGATGCCTTGGGCACCTTACGCCTGTTGGAGGCTATTCACTTTTTGGGGCTTGAGAAAAAGACCCGATTTTATCAGGCTTCGACTTCTGAGCTTTATGGGCTTGTTCAGGAAACACCTCAGCGTGAGACCACACCTTTTTATCCGCGGTCTCCCTATGCTGTGGCCAAACTGTATTCTTATTGGATTACGGTCAATTATCGTGAAGCATATGGGCTTTATGCCTGTAATGGTCTTCTCTTTAATCATGAAAGTCCGCGGCGGGGAGAGACATTTGTCACTCGCAAAACAACGCGCGGTCTTGCCATTATTGCGCAGGGGCTGGAGCAGTGTCTTTATATGGGCAATATCGATGCTCTGCGCGACTGGGGGCATGCAAAGGATTATGTGCGGGCACAGTGGTTGATGCTTCAGCAGGAGATGGCTGAGGATTTTGTTATTGCCACCGGGCAGCAATATTCCGTGCGTGACTTCATTTGCTGGAGCGCTGAGGAATTGGGCATCACACTGCGCTTTGAAGGGGAAGGGATAGGCGAGGTTGGGATTGTTGAAGCGATTACCTCCAACAAAGCTCCGGCCCTTCATGTCGGTCAGACCATCTTGCGCATTGATCCGCGCTATTTCCGCCCTGCAGAAGTTGAAACCCTTTTGGGCGATCCATCAAAGGCGAGAGAAAAGCTTGGGTGGGAGCCGCAAATCAGTGTGCGGGATATGTGCCGCGAAATGGTCGAAGCCGATCTGCAAGATGCCAGACGCCATGCTCTTCTTAAAGATCACAATCTTGATCTTCCTGTTGCTATCGAAGGCTGACTTTCAAGTGATGGGTCACCGCGCTTTCCAATCTTTTAAAGGACTGGGATTATGAAATATTACGTTGCGGGGCATCGGGGTATGGTGGGCAGCGCCATTCTGCGCCAGTTGAAACATCGCGGGGCTGAAGTCGTTGCGCGGACGCATGATGAGCTTGATTTGACCAATCAGGAGGCTGTTCGTCAGTTCTTTGCGCAAGAAAAGCCTGATGTGGTTATTTTGGCCGCCGCCAGAGTTGGGGGCATTCTGGCGAATGACACATATCCTGCTCAGTTTATCTATGACAATCTGATGATCGAGACCAATGTTATTCATCAAGCCTATTGTCATGGGGTGACCAAGCTTTTGTTTTTGGGCTCATCCTGCATCTATCCACGCATGGCTGAGCAACCCATGGCGGAAGAGGCGTTGCTGACGGGCATATTGGAGCCCACCAACGAGCCTTATGCTATTGCCAAAATTGCTGGCATCAAATTGTGCGAGAGTTACAATAGGCAATATGGGATGGACTATCGCTCTGTGATGCCGACCAATCTTTATGGGACAGGGGATAACTTTCACCCTTCCAATTCCCATGTTTTGCCTGCTCTCATGCGCCGGTTTCATGAAGCGGCACAAGAGGGTGCAGATCATGTGACGATTTGGGGGACGGGTAAGCCCATGCGGGAGTTTCTGCATGTGGATGATATGGCTGCTGCGTCCTTGTTTGTTCTCGACCTCGATCAGGATAAATACCAGTCCAATACCGAGCCGATGCTTTCTCATATCAATGTTGGCACTGGTGTCGATGTTTCTATTGCGCAGCTTGCCCAGCTGTTGGCAGAGGTAACCGGATTTAAAGGCGAGATCAGGTTTGATCTGTCAAAGCCTGATGGCACACCGAGAAAATTGATGAATGTGTCACGCCTTGGGCGTATGGGTTGGCATGCTTCCATATCTCTGGAAGATGGGATTGCCCAGACTTATCGGTGGTTTTTGGATCATCAAGATGGGTTGCGTAAAGGGTGAGTTTTCGGATTTTCAAAAGATTGATTGATTTATTGATATGTAAGGCAAAGCCATGACTGAAACCTCGATCATTCATCCTGTTATTTTATGTGGTGGATCTGGAACCCGTCTTTGGCCACTGTCACGCAAAAGCTATCCCAAACAATTCTCGGCTTTGTTGGGCGAGGAAAGCCTTTTTCAAAAAAGCGTCGGGCGCCTAACAGGGGAGGGTTTTGCGCGCCCGGTCATCGTGACCGGGGATCCTTTTCGGTTCATTGTGACCGAACAGCTTGCTGCAATTGAACAGGACCCTGCTGCCATCCTCATCGAGCCGCAAAGCAAAAATACGGCTCCTGCGGTTCTTGCTGCTGCTCTTTATTTGAGTGAAAAGGATCCCGATGCGCTCATGCTGGTGGCGCCGTCCGATCATGTGTTTCGCAATGAAGAGGCTTTTCGCAAGACTGTAAAGGCTGCGGTGCCTGCCGCTCTTTCAGGGGATTTGGTGACATTTGGTATTCAGCCAACCAAACCTGAGACCGGATATGGTTATCTGGAGCTGACGGGTGCGATTGCAGCCGGTAAGGAAGGAGCGGAGATACCTTCCGAGCCTCAACCTTTGCGCCGTTTTGTCGAAAAACCAGATTTTGAGACTGCAAAGGCCATGCTTGCGGCTGGCTCTTTTCTTTGGAATGCGGGGATTTTCCTATTCTCTGTCAAAGCTATCTTAAAAGCGTTTGGACTTCACGCACCTGGCCTTGTGCCTCAATGTGAAGCCTCGATTAAAGAGGCACATATGGATTTGGCTTTTCTGCGTTTGGCCCCTGATCCATGGGCCGAACTTGAGGATATTTCCATTGATTATGCGGTAATGGAGAAGGCAGATAATCTGTCGGTTATGCCCTTTTTTGCGGGATGGTCTGATCTTGGCAGTTGGGAGGCGGTGTGGCAGGAAAGCAAGCCTGATGAAGAGGGGAATGTGGTCTCTGATCATGCTCAGGCTATTGACTGCAAGGATAGTCTTTTGCGCTCGGAAAGCGAAGGACAAGAGCTTGTCGGGATCGGGCTTGATAATCTTGTTGCCATTGCCATGCCGGATGCTGTGGTTGTGGCTCCCAAATCCCAAAGCCAGCGGATAAAAGAGGCTGTTTCTGCTCTAAAAGCCAAACAGGCCCGGCAGGCAACGGATTTCCCGCGTGATCACCGGCCGTGGGGCTGGTTTGAGAGTCTTGCAATTTCTGAGCGCTTTCAGGTCAAACGTATTGTTGTTCATCCGGGGGCTGCTCTTAGTCTGCAAAGTCATCATCACCGGGCTGAACACTGGATTGTGGTCGCGGGCACGGCCCGCATTACGATCGGTGAAGAGGTAAAGCTCGTGACCGAAAATGAATCGGTCTATATTCCTCTTGGCACCATTCATCGCCTTGAAAATCCAGGAAAGGTGCCGATGGTGCTGATTGAGGTCCAAACCGGCGCCTATCTCGGCGAAGATGATATTATTCGTTATGACGATGTTTATCATCGGTGAGGGAAGCCGGTGCTCCTAGATAAGGAAATCAGACTGTGACGCTGAAGACCTCTTCGTTCTTTCGTTATGCCAGAGATAGATTAAGATCAAATCCTATTTCCTCAACCGTGTTGTTTGGTGTTTCAGCCAGCGGCGTTAGAGCTGCTGTTTCGTTGATAACAGTCCCTGTTCTTATCGGCTATCTTGGTGTTGGAGGATATGGATTTTGGCTTATTGCTCTTTCCTTAATGGGAATGATGAGTGTTGTTAATCAAGGTATGTCTTCTGCAATCATCACTGCAATTGGTAGGCTTAATATAGATGAGGAGCGTGATGAAGAAAGCTCTCTCGCCTCCACATCTATGGTTTTATCATTTGGCCTGGGAATTCTGTTCGCACTTGTTGCGTTGCCGCTTGTCACTCTTATTGATTGGGGGAATTTGTTTTCAGTTCCAGAAGCTTTGTCTGATCAAGATGTTGCTTTGTTTATGGCTGTGCTTTGTTGTGCTGTATCTGGCGGCTTTGTATCAGCCGTTCCTAAATCTGTCCTCAATGGACTTATGAAAGGCTATGTTGTTCATAATATTGATATAATTTCTGTATTGATATCAGCAGGGCTGCTCTATTTATTTGTTTGGCTTGACTATCCAATTCATGTTTTGGGTGCTGTTTTTCTGTTTCCTCCCATCATTGTGGGTTTGGTTGCTGCAAGTTATTTTGCTTATCGCAATCATGTCTATGTTTGGAAGTTCCAGCTGTTTAATCAGCAATATGCCAGGAATATTTTATCTGAAGGTGGGAAGCTGACACTCAATCAGCTTTCATTTTCTCTAGCTGCTCAGACGGACTTGCTTTTAATTGGTTTGATCTCAGGTGCGAGTGCTGGAGCTGTCTATGGTGTTGCGCATAGATTGTATGGATTGTTGCTTCTTTTTATAAACATTCTTACGTCTTCCTTGTGGCCAGCTTTATGCAAGGCCGATAGCGAAGGGCGATCAAGATGGGTGCGGTCGACCTATTTTATAACTCTATCCGGCTCCTTTTTGTTTATGTTGATTGCCGTCGTTTTTCTTACCTATTTTTTTGATGATATTGTGGTGTTCTGGATTGGTGATGTTCTGACGATTGATGCGCTTCTTGCCTATGGTATGGCGTGCTGGGTGTTGGTTACGGTTATTGAGAGCACGAATGCCATGCTGTTAAAGGCGCTGAACAGGACAAGCTTGCTTGCCGGGCTTACCTTTATGATGATGTTACTCAATGTGCCAATTTCGGTTTTTCTTATTTTTCAGATTGGCGCAGCAGGGGCAATTTGGGGTACGGTTCTGTCATACTTCATCTGTCTGAACCTTCCATATATTTTTATTTATCCAACTTTGTTTTCTGGAAGATTTAATGTTAGGTAGTTGGGTTAATTAATAAATTTTTGAAGCCAATATTATGTCGAATGTTTATGCTACTTTGACACATACTGCAGGTATCCATCGAAAGACGGCGACTTGGTGGGCACACTGGTTGGTCGGGCTTTATGCTTTTGGATGGTCTGTGACGCTGGAGCTTGGGGTGCGTCTCTATGTGGCTGAAGTGATTGCTTTGATTGGGGTGCTCTTTGTTGTGAGCAGGCCTAGGATCGCATATCACGGATTTCTCGTTAAAATAATATTCGCCTATTTTTTATGGGTTTTTGCTATAATTTTTTCCGATCTAGTCAATGATGTTGCTGTTTTTGACACCATCAAAGCTTTATCGACACCGATGTTGGGGGGCATCTCCCTTATTTTTCTTGTTTGCCTTATTTCGCGAGACAATAAAACAATACTGACATTTCTGATTTTTACCATTATTGGCAAGCTATTGCTGGGAGAGGCCGGTTATAAAGATCAGATCTCCGAAACAGGGTGGAGCTTGGAAGCCGTCAGTCAAAATACAAATTACTTCAAAATTTATTTTGCACCATTTTTGACGCCAATTATTATATTGGCAGGATTTTATCTATATAAAATTAGCAAATTTTATCTATTCTTGCTGTATTTTATATCTTCTTTATTTTATTTTTATTTGGATTCTAGATCTCTTGGTCTTATTTTGGCTCTGTCTTCTCTGTATGTTATTTTTATTTCATATAAATTTGATGTGCGTAAGCTAGTCCTATATTTCCCTTTATTCTTTGCTTTCCTATACTTCTTGTATGCAGGATATGTTGGTTATTCTCTGTCTTTTAATGAGATGGGGCACAATGCCTTGCAGCTGCAAAGATTGGATAACCCCTATAACCCGTTTGCACTATTGATGCAGGGGCGCTCTGAATGGCTGATCGCTGTTGATGCTATTTGGGAAAAACCAATCATTGGGCACGGTTCTTGGGCTTCTGATATCGATAACAAGTATACTTATCTACGTGCCTTGCGAGCCGGGGCTGACTGGTCGACAATTAATCAGATACTCGATCGTTATCAGATGAATGTGATACCCGTTCATTCGGTGCTAATGGCAGCCTGGATTTGGTGCGGACTATTGGGCTTTATTGCGTCTGTTTTTATTTTAAAACCGGTTGTTCACATGATGATTGCTATACCGGCTGTTAAATCTCCCTATATTCCAGTTGTTGTGTTTTACACATTGATGATTGTGTGGGATTTTTTCTTTAGCCCACCGCAATCTATCCGGCTAAACTTTCCGCATGCTTTGGCTTTCCTTATTGTTCTGACTGCTCCTTATTTTAAGAGAAAAAGTCTTTTATATCAGGATATTAGAAAGATATGAAAATTTCTGTTGTTACAATCTCTTTTAATCAAGCCAAGTTCTTGTCTGATTGCATTCAGTCCGTGGCGCAACAGGAAGGGCCGTGGGAGCATATTATTGTCGATCCCGGATCAACAGATGGATCAAGAGAGCTTATTGATCGTCACATAGATCATTTTTCGCATATTGTTTACGAAAAGGATCAGGGACCGGCGGACGGCTTGAATCGCGGCTTTGCGCGAGCAACGGGTGAGATTTTCTATTATCTGAATTCAGATGACATTTTGCTGCCTGATGCATTTCGTGAGATACGCTCCTTATTTGAAGCAAATCCCCAAAGTGATGTTATTGCAGGGGGTGGATATATCTTAGATGCGGATGGCGGCATTCGCCGAAGAGTGTGGTCCGATAATGTGAGCAGGCTTGGTCTTGCTTATGGTGGATCGATATTGATCCAACCTTCAACTTTCTTTCGACGCGAGACCTTCCAGAAAACTGCCGGTTTTAACGTCTCTAATCGTTGTGATTGGGATGGCGAACTGGTTGTGGATTTGTTTGAGAGTGGGGCACAGTTTAAACGGGTTGATCATATCTGGTCCGGCTTCCGCCTCCATGGAGAGAGTATCACCGGGTCTGACCAATTGAGTGATGAAATTGTTGCTTCGGGCAGGAACAGGTTCACCCGACTAATGGGAAGAAACCCGAAGTGGTTTGATAAGTGGATTGTTCAGGGCTTTAGGATTATGCGGATTCTAAAGAAGCCTGTTATTCTTATCGAGCGTTTGAATGGTGGCAAGGTGCGTGGTGGTGCTTAAGTCTGCAATGAAATGCGCTCATGTCATATCATCAATTGCGGATGAGGCGGCTGGGACGTCTTATGTCACTGCGCGTATGGCAACCGCTCAGCAAGAATTGGGGCTTGATGTTTCTGTTCTCAGCTTATCTTCAGAAAGTAGCTCGCAATCAAAGACATTCACGCATCTGGAATGCAAACAGGATCTAACATTTTGGCGGCCTTTATCGAAACTTGGATATTCGCGGGCCATGAAGCAAATGCTGTATCAGCTTGAGGTTGATGTCTTTCACACCCATGGCCTTTGGATGATGCTAAATATTTATCCTGCCGCTGCTGCGCGATCGCGCCGGTTACCACTCATCACAGCGCCTCATGGCATGATGGGGCGCGATGCTTTGCGATTTTCAGCGCATGTTAAATCGGTGTTTTGGCAGGTCTGGCAGAAAAAGGTACTCACTGAAGTTGCCTGTTTTCATGCGACCGCTCCAAGTGAATATGAAGATATCCGGGCCTTGGGGTTTCGGCAGCCTGTTGCCATTGTACCAAATGGTATTGATTTGCCTTGTCTTGATAGTGTGCCCGTCACGCGTGTGGAGAAGGCCCAAGAGCGACAAGAGCGGCCTTTTGTTCTCTCTCTTGGGCGCATTCATCGCAAAAAAGCGCTTGATCGGCTGGTCGCTGCCTGGGCTCAGGTGGTTGCTGACTATCCTTCTTGGCAGTTGCGTCTTGTTGGTCCGGATGAGGGAGGCTATTCGGATGAGTTGCGGCGGCAGATTGATGCCCTTGGTCTTACCCATTGCATCAGCATCGAAGCTCCGGTTTTTGGGGCGCAAAAGCATGCCTTGATGCGTGAGGCGGCTCTCTTTGCTTTGCCTACTTTGCACGAGAATTTTGCCATCACCGTTGCCGAAAGCCTTGCTTTGGAAACACCTGTTATTTCCACCAAGGGTGCGCCCTGGCAGGGGCTTGTCGATCATCACTGTGGTTGGTGGATTGATCATGGTGCTGATGCCATGGCGTCGGCTTTGCGCGATGCTATGGCCCTTTCCCCCGATCAGCGTCAAGCCATGGGAGAGCGAGGTCGCCTATGGATGGAGCAGGACTTTTCCTGGGACAAGATCGCAAGGCAAATGGAGCAGGTTTATTCTTGGCTTGCCAAAGGGGCAAAATGTCCTGATTGTGTTGTAAAAGACTGACTTGCTATTTTTGATTATTGATTGTTCGGAGTTCTGATATGCCAAAGTTTGGCTTGATGACTTATAAGACGCCAAATGTGGGTGACGATATCCAGAGCCTTGCTGCACGGCAATATTTGCCATCCGTTGATTGCCTTGTTGATCGCGATCATATGAATGCATTCAACAGCCCGGATGATGTAACCCACATGATCATGAATGGCTGGTATATGGCACAGCCAGAAAACTGGCCGCCCAGCCGCGATTTATCTCCTCTCTTTGTTGCTGTTCATCTAAGCAAGCATTGCCGCAGGGAACTCACCAAGAAAGACTATTTCGACTATTATAAAAGCCATGAACCCATTGGATGCCGGGACCATGCTACGGTGCAAGCCTTTCAGGGAATGGGTATTGATGCCTATTATTCCGGTTGTCTGACGCTGACATTGTCTGCCCAAGAGAAGCCGGACAGAAAGAAGATTGTTTTCTGTGATCCTTTTGGGGCAGACAAAACCTACCGCTTCCATAAAAAAGGGGAGCCGTATTTTGAGACCCTGTTGGACAAGATGACTGATAAGCCTGATGATGAGGCTTTTGAATTTGTCACTCATGAGATCCCTCAAACTCTTCCAGCTCAAGACAGATATCAGCTTGCCGAGACCTTGCTGCACAAATATGCAAATGCTCGCTGTGTGGTGACGTGCCGCATCCATTGTGCGCTACCCTGTTTGGCTTTTGGCACGCCCGTTCTGTTTGTAATTCCTCGTCGGGGGAGCGACATGATGCTTGGCGGGCTTGTTGGAAAGCTTCGGTGGTGGTTTCAGAAAAACAGGCTTTCTGATCAAAGATTTCCCGGTTTGGTTGATTTGATGCATTCCATCCGAATTCAGGATCTTGAGAATGGATCGTTTGGTGGTTTTGATCTTAGCAATCCCCCTCAAAATCCCAAAGCAATAGACCAGTTACAGGCTGCCTTGCGAGAGCGCTGCGAGACTTTTATCCGTAATGCGGCTTAATGTGGGGGCGTACAGCTATGCATATCCTCCATATCTGCCCGTCTTTTGTTCATCCCGATCGCAGGCTTTCCGGGGTGTCGAAGGCAGCGTTTGATCTAGCCGAGGCGATGGCAAAACAGGGGCATCAGGTTGATTTTGTTGCGCCATTGGTAGAGCTAAAAAAAAGCTATGCTATGCCAAAGGCAGGATTTGAGACCATTGGAGGTCGCCTGCGCCTTCATTATTGCACGGATGCAAGATATTCGCGTTTTGGCACAACAACAGGCAATCTTGGGGCTATCATGGCGCCTCTTCTTGTCCGATGCGATATTGTTCATGTGCATGCTTTTTTGAGCCCGTGGACCCATAAGGCTTGCCAATTGGCAAAAGCTGCCCGGAAAGCTTATGTCATCCAACCGCACGGTAAATTATCCGCCGGAATGCTGGCCAATAGGGCGCGAATGAAGAAAGCCTATTTGCGCCTGTTTGGCCAATCTCTTTTAAGGCAAGCATCTGCTGTTTCTGTGCTTGCCCAGCCCATTGCTGATTTTGTAAGGGACTGGGACCCAAAGATACCGGTCTGGGTTTGCCCAAACGGGTTGGACCCGAAGAGCTTTCAGGGTGAAATGGTTCTCAAACGCCCAATTGAAGAGCCGTATCTTCTCTATCTTGGAATGCTGGATCCTAGAAAACGTCTCGATATTTTGATTGATGCGTTTGCTCTTTTAAAGCAAAGCCCTGATTTGTCACCTGACTTTCAAAGTGTGAAATTGGCTTTGGTTGGCGGGGATGATTATGCTTTTAAGAAAGAGCTTGAGCTAAGAATTCAGCAGTTGGGTCTTAGTGATGAGATTGTCATGCCGGGCCATGTGGCAGGTGATGACAAATTTCGATGGCTTTCTCATGCAGAGGCATTTTGTCTTAGTTCAGACGGGGAAGGGCTGAGCATTGCCATGATTGAGGCGCTGGCCTCAGGCCTGCCTTGTCTTTTGAGCAAAGGCTGTAATGCGTCGATTGTTGCCGAACAGGAGGCTGGTTTGGTACTAGATTCCACTCCAAAGGAGTGGGAGAAGGCCATGAGGCAGGCAATTTCAGATCCGATACTTAAAGCGCATCGATCAAAAAATGCCATCAGACTCTTTGAAGAAAATTATACCCTTCAATCGGTGGCCGAGAGGATGCTCGGTAAATATGAGGCTATTCTGCAATGAGTTCGGATGAGGAGCAAAAGAAGCCAATTTTTTTTAAGCTGGATCAGGTTCATCCTGCTCCTTATTCCCGGCGGGACTATCAGCGGCGGTTGATTTGGCGGATCGTAGAAGTGGTCTTGAGCTGGATATGGCTTCCTAAGCAGTACAAGCTTAAACGTTTCTTTTTGCAACAATTTGGAGCGAAGGCGATTGGTGCGGTAAGTAGACATGCCAGAATTTGGCATCCTTGGCTTTTTTCTATTGGAAAGTTTTCCGTCATTGCCGAACAAGTGACCGTGTATAATTTAGCGCCTATTTCTATCGGGGCGCATAGTACGATCTCGCAAGGGGCGCATTTATGCGCAGGGTCCCATGATCATACGCGCCCTGATATGCCATTGATCCGAGATGAAAGAGCGCAAATCACTATTGGTGATGGCGTCTGGATTTGCACCGAGGCTTATATCGGGCCGGGTGTTACGATTGGCAATAACTCGATTGTTGGAGCGCGAGCGGTTGTGGTGAAGGATGTTCCAGATAATGTCATTGTGGCAGGCAATCCGGCGCGCATCATTCGCCAGAGGGAGATATAGGCCGGATCATGTCCCAAATTCATACCTTTATTCTCACGTTTAATGAAGAAAAGCATCTTGCGCGATGTGTCGAGAGCCTGTCTGGGCAATGTGCGTCTGTGACTGTGATTGATAGCGGATCAAGCGATAAGACGCTTGAGATTGCGCGTGATCTTGGATGCCGGATTTTGGCCAATGACTGGGTTAACCATGCCGCACAGGTGAATTTTGCCATTGATGCCTTGTCGGATGAAGAAGGGTGGCTGTTTCGTATTGATGCTGATGAGGTTTTGGACAAGGACAGCATACAGACCCTGATGGAAGCGGTTGAGGCTGCACCGGATGGGTGTGATGGCTTGGTGGTGGCGCGCCGGCTTTATTTTATGGGGCGGCGCATGAGGCATGGCGCAATTGAGCCGTCGTGGCAATTGCGGTTGTTCCGCGCAAGTAAAGGCCGGTGCGAGCAGCGCTGGATGGATGAACATATCCTTGTTGAGGGCGAGGTTGGTCGCTGCGGCATTGTTATTTCAGATAAGAATCTCAATCCCCTGACATGGTGGACGCAGAAGCATAATAAATATGCGTCTTTGGAGGCGATTGAGGTGCTCAATTCTATCCATCACTTCATGCCGGTTGAGGAGTTTGAAGATGGGCAGGCCAGTTCTCAGGCTAAGGTGAAACGGTTTATCAAGCTCAATATCTATCTAAAACTGCCATCTGGTGTGCGGGCCGGGCTTTATTTTCTTTATCGCTATATGTTGCGGCTTGGCTTTCTGGATGGCAAGGAAGGATTTTATTTCCATCTTCTCCAAGGGCTTTGGTATCGCAGCCTTGTTGATGCAAAAGTGCTGGAAATTGCCGATTATAGCAAAGAACAGAATATTTCGATTCTTGAGGCTATCAGGATTTGCACGGGGATTGATGTTAGGAGCTGAGTTTCTGGCTTACCACTGCGGGGTGAGTGAAGATTTTGGAAATGGATGAGTATGAAAATTTCAATTATTAGCGCCACTTTTAACCGCGAGGAGACGATCAAAAGCTCTATTGCGAGTTTGCAAAACCAGAGCTATGGCGATTACGAGCATATTATCCAAGACGGGGGATCGAGCGATGGTACGCTTGATATCATTCGTTCTCTTTCCGATGAACGGACCTTTTTACTCAGCGAGAAAGATGCCGGGATTTATGATGCGCTGAATAAAGCACTTTTGCGGGCCAGTGGAGATGTGGTGGGGCTGCTGCATTCAGATGATATTTTTGCCTCTGATCAGGTGCTGGAACAGGTTGCCAAGGCGTTTGAAGACCCCGATGTCGATGCGGTGTATGGGGATTTGCAATATGTTTCCAAAGATGACACTGAACGGGTTATCCGCAATTGGGTATCAGGGACGTTTAGTCGTGAAAAGCTTGCAAAAGGCTGGATGCCACCGCATCCTGCTCTGTTTTTGAGACGGTCGTTGATCGATGATTTGGGGGCTTATGATACATCCTTCCAGATTGCCGCTGATTATGACACGATCTTGCGTTATTTTAGCCAGCCAGATTTTAAAGCAATTTATATTCCGCACGTTTTTGTAAAAATGCGGGTTGGCGGAGAGAGTAATCGTTCCGTTGGTCGCATTCTGCGCAAGAGCTATGAAGATTATCTGGCGCTCAAAGCCAACGGGATCGGTGGCCTTTATGCGCTTTTCTTCAAAAATTTCAGCAAAATCGGTCAGTTTTTCTAATTGGCCAACCCAAGATGCGCCAAGTGCTGAGATGACTTGACTGCATGGATATATGCTGGCGCTGCCTTTTTGCATGCAAGCTTTGACATGGAAGGGAATGTCTGGCTCAATTTAAAGTCCTAAATCTGTGGTCATGATGGGATATGAATGAGCAATCTGTCTGATATTTTCAACTTTTCTGGCAGTACCTTTGTGTCAGGCTCGGCGCAAGGGCCCCTTCTTTGTTCTGATTTGGAATTGAGCTTCTGGGGTGGGGTCAATCCGGCAAAGGGCGAGGTGATTGATCGTCATCATCCTCTCTGTGGACAGGAGCTTGAGGATAAGATCCTCGTATTGCCCGGCGGGCGGGGGTCTTGCTCGGGCAGTAGTGTCATTCTTGAAATGTTGCTCAATGGCAAAGGGCCCAAGGCTCTTGTGGTCTCGCGGCCTGACGACATCATTACGCTTGGGGTGGTGGTTGCCAGAGAGATTTTTAATCGCTCCATCCCGGTTGTCATGCTTGAGGCGGATGATTTTAAAAAGCTTTTCTCTTATTCCTATGCGCGCATTGATGGGGAGCGGATTATTTGCGGAAATGATCTCGCATTGTGTGATGGCTCCTATGATCAGCCAGCTGTTGCATCCTTTGAAGAGGAAGCTCTTGAACTGAGTGAGCGTGATCGGCAAATTCTGGATGGTGCGGAAGGCCAAGCTGCGCAGACTGCCATGCGGGTGATTGTACAAATGGCAGTGCTTGCCGGGGCTGAGCGGTTAATTGATGTAGCACAGGTGCATATTGATGCCTGTGTCTATGTTGGACAGGCGTCCCTTGCTTTTGCTCAGGAGCTGTGCCGTATGGGTGGCAAGGTGGCGGTGCCGACCAGCCTTAATTCCCTGTCGGTCGATTATAATTGCTGGCGTGCGCAAGGGATTGATCCGCAATTGGGCGAGCCAGCAACGGCTCTTGCCAAGGCTTATACAGATATGGGGGCTCGGTCCACTTTTACCTGTGCTCCCTATTTGCTTGAGACAGCCCCCCTTAAAGGGGAGCAGATAGCTTGGGCGGAATCCAATGCAGTTGTTTTTGCCAATAGCGTGCTTGGCGCTCGTACTATGAAATATCCTGATTTTCTGGATGTCTGCATTGCCCTTACCGGTCGCGCCCCTTGTGCCGGGCCGCACCTGGACCAATATCGCCAAGCGACGTTATGTGTTCGGGTGGGCAATATTCAAAAGGTGGACGATGCTTTTTATCCGCTGCTTGGTTATCAGGTTGGCATGCTTGCAGCCAATCGCATTGCCGTGGTTGACGGGACTGCCCATCTTTCCCCGTCGGTTGATGATCTGAAAGCCTTTGGGGCTGCTTTTGCTACCGTCTCCAGTGCTCTGATGTTTCATATTGCCGGGGTAACACCGGAGGCCATGACAGTGGCTGAGGCAACGGGTCATGATAGTCTGGTTGAAGTGGTGTCTCTTGAGCCAGCAGATCTTGCGTCAAGTTGGGAGGCCCTTAACAAGGCTGATGCGGGGCCGGTTGATCTGGTCTCTCTTGGTAATCCGCATTTTTCGCTTGGTGAGTTTAGGGCCTTGGCGGCTCTATGTGAGGGGAAGGTAAAATCCCCATCATGCGAGATGGTGATCACCGCCGGCCGAGAGATTATCGCGCAAGCCCAAGAGGCTGGATATCTTGCGGTGATCGAGCGATTTGGAGCCAGAATTGTCAGTGACACATGCTGGTGCATGATCGAGGAGCCGGTTATTCCAAAAACGGCGCAGGTAATCCTGACCAACTCAGCCAAATATGCGCATTATGGTCCGGGCATTACCGGGCGGGCTTTCCGATTAGGCAGTCTGTCAGGCTGTGTCACGGCTGCGATAAGCGGTGCGGTAGATGATAATAGGCCAGACTGGATGTCGGGCCCATTGCTTTGAATGGGTGCCCAAGCCAACATGATGCATGGGATGGCCACGGCACCTTCGTATTGGGGCAGATTAAAGGCGCTGCATCAGATAGTAGGCACCGCGCGAGATACGCTTTTCGACATGCTCCTGAGTGCTTGGCATAATCATCATCAGCCCTTCTTGTTGAGGTGCGACATAGTCACCGGTTTTGTCTTTAGCGATTAGTTCGCCCGGCTCCAAAGCTTCGAAACTTGAATATTCCTTCTCGAATTTAAAGGATGCATGATCACCGATCATGACGCGCTCAAGCACCTTATATTGGGCGGGTTTTTCGAAGGTTATCGGCTCTTCCGGTGTGATCAGACCAAAATGGGACAAGATAGAAAGCAGGGTTTGCTCTGCTACATCAATCGAGCTTTCTGCCTCATGCTGTCCGGCTTCTACGACAACGGCAGGGATATTCTGCTTGCACAGCCATTCAATCAACGAGCCGATGACGATCCCGGTCCATCCGAAGATCTGCGGGACTGGACAAAGCGATGTCATTTCCTCCGTTCCGGGGAAACTCACAGTAAAGGGATAAGGGGTTTCGCTGGTGGTTGAATGAAAATCGATGACCTGATCAAGGCCAAGTTTTGGCAACTCTTTGGCGAGATAGTGTGCCCGTTTTAAATCCTGCTCGGGATTTTCCTGCGCCAGCTGATCAGTTGTGAACATGCGGTTCATGTCTGAAGCAACATAACGCTTGCCCAACAGGGCAGCGTTTGGGTTGCCATCAATCAGCACAAGCGTTCCGCATTCTATTTCATATTTGGCAAGGATGCGATGAACCGCTTTGCGTCCGCATAATTCATTGCCATGCACATTGCAGACGACACCAATGGTTGGGCCTGTTTTGTTTGTTGTGAGGCGTACAATTCCTTCGCCTACCACTTCAGACTTCATAATCATCTTCTCCAATGTTGATTTTTATATTCATTGTTTACTGACGTGCGATAAGTGATTGGCGGGCACGCGATTGGTGCCTTGCGCGCCTTATTCACCTTTATTGGTATTTCACTTATTTGGAAGAGCCTTTGCTCGCGCGAATAGAGAACAAAAGGCGATAGTCAGAAGGTTGGGTTGGCCCCAGACGTTGATTTGTAAAGCCTGAGGCATTGTCGATATTTGCAGAATAAAGTGAGCTATCCTGAGGCCGGACACAATAGGTTTATTTGCAAAAAAGCAGATTTTGCCACATTCTAATTTTGTTGAACTGGATATGAGACCGATCTC
This sequence comes from Cohaesibacter sp., assembly GCA_025210795.1. Lineage (GTDB taxonomy): Bacteria > Pseudomonadota > Alphaproteobacteria > Rhizobiales > Cohaesibacteraceae > Cohaesibacter. The sequence goes on from JAOAQZ010000005.1 coordinate 50,105, forward strand.
AACCAATGAGATTTCAAGGGGTGAGTTGCTGAGGCGATGCCGTTTTTCGTGCATCCTTATCTCAGGGTTTGGTGTCGATGACCCAGATTATGGCGAGTTTGACGATATGGTCTTCGAGAGGAAGCCGCGTTTGGCCTGAACCGCGATGGCTTTTGCTTTTGGTCGTTCAACTTATGTGATTTTCTCCCGTTACCCTCTCTTTGATGGAGCGCTAAGATGAGCTGGAATCCTGCACTTGACCCTAATGACCCATTGCAAGGGAATGGGGATAGCATTGAAACTGTCATCATTCCTCGGTCTCGTGATCTGGGCGGTTTTGAAGTGCGGCGTGCTCTTCCTGCTCCCAAGCGTCAGATGGTTGGACCGTTCATATTCTTTGATCAGGTGGGGCCTGCCGAGTTTGTGACCAATGGAGGCATTGACGTGCGTCCGCATCCCCATATTGGTCTCTCGACTGTCACCTATCTGTATCAGGGAGAGTTTGAGCATCGCGATAGCACGGGTGCTCATCAAATAATCTATCCTGGTGAGGTCAATTTAATGACTGCCGGTCACGGTGTCACGCATTCTGAGCGGACCAGCGCAGAAACACGAGCCACGCGCCACAGTCTTTTTGGTATTCAAACATGGATTGCCCTGCCGGATGAAGCAGAGGATATTGAGCCTGCATTTGAGCATAACAGTGTTGCGGATCTTCCCTTTCTTGAAGGGGAAGGCAAACAGGTGCGGCTTATTTTGGGCAATGCCTGGGGGGAACAGGCGCCAGCCAAGGTTCATTCCGAGATGTTCTATGCGGACGCTGTGCTGGAAGCCGGGGCTCAGATACCGCTGCCAGATAACCATGAGGATCGTGGGGTTTATGTATCCCAAGGCTCCATTGAGGTAGCAGGGCAAACTTTTGGCACTGGTCAGATGATGGTTTTTCGTCCCGGGGATGCCATTACTCTTACAGCGGGTGCTGCTGGAGCACGGCTGATGCTACTGGGTGGGGCCACACTGGCCGGGCCTCGCTATATCTGGTGGAACTTTGTTGCATCCTCTCAAGAACGGATGGAAGAGGCTAAAAAGGACTGGGCACGTGGTGATTGGGACAATGGTCGCTTTCAGCTTCCGATAGGCGATATGCAAGACTTTATCCCGCTTCCCAAATCCTAAATTCTTGGCCTACTTCCTCTTGCTCAAAGCAGGTTAAAGAAAGACTGATCATGGATGAAGGGAGGAATGGGTCCCTTGGGGTTGATTTTTGTTGTCTCTTTGGGCTTGGTGCTTTCCTCTTGTTCTGATTGGGTGTACTCTGTGCGCCTGATTGTGGAATCATGCTAATCCGATTTGAGGTGGTCCAAGCACCGATTTTACCTTGTTGTGACAGTCGTCGGGCAAGGGTCGTGATCAGAGCCATGATGTGACAAGGATCTGTTGTCTCGTGCTGAAAAAATTACTGCTTCCCCTCATTCTCATCCTGATGCTTGTTGCTTTCTGGGTTAGTCCTGATTTTCAGGAAATTGCAGCGGGGGTGGCAATCTTTCTCTTTGGTATGCTGATGCTGGAAGATGGCTTTAAGCTCTTTTCTGGTGGTTTTTTGGAAAAGATGCTTGAGCGGGCGACAGGCTCAACCTTGCGCTCTATTTCTTTCGGCGTTGCCACCACCACGATTATGCAGTCCAGTTCGCTGGTTTCGGTAATTACTATCTCCTTCCTGTCTGCAGGATTGGTGTCTTTGATTGCCGGAGTGGGGATCATCTTTGGAGCCAATATCGGCACCACCACAGGAGCCTGGCTGGTGGCCGGTTTTGGTCTTAAAGTCAAGATCTCAGCCTATGCTCTGCCCATGCTAGCCTTTTCCATTGTGATGGTTTTTCAGCGCAACAAATATGTGCGCGGGGCGGGCTATGTGCTGGCCGGTCTTGGCTTTTTGTTTTTGGGCATCCATTTTATGAAAGAAGGCTTTGAAGCCTTCAAAGACCAGTTTGACTTGAGCAAGCTGGCCATGACCGGTTTTTGGGGATTGGTTGTGTATACCCTTGTTGGGGCGGCGGCCACTGTGGTGATGCAGTCAAGCCATGCGACGATGGTGCTCATTCTGACTGCCTTGTCGTCGGGACAGATTTCTTACGAGAATGCGCTGGCTCTTGCCATTGGGGCCAATATTGGCACCACGATTACCGCCATTATTGGTGCTTTGACGGCCAATTATCAGGGCAAGAGGCTGGCTCTTGCCCATCTTATTTTTAATGTGGTGACAGCGGGGGTTGCGCTGGTCTTTATCAATAGTCTGCGTGATGTGGTGGACTGGGTTAGTGTGAATGTGGGCATAGCGGAGACCGATTATGCTCTGAAGCTGGCGGTTTTTCATACCATTTTCAATGTTCTGGGCGTTGTGATCATGGTGCCGGTTTTGCCAAGGCTGATTGATTTTCTTGAACGTATGATCCTTGAACCCCAGCAGGATATTTCGAAACCGCTTTACCTTAATGAAATGGTGGATGAGTTTCCTGCGACCATTGAGCTGGCTTTGCGCAAGGAAGTTATGCATCTTCAGGACAATGCTATTGAGTTGATTGCGCATGGTTTGAATTTCCATCGCCACGAAATATATAACAGCAGTGATATTGCCCAGACTGTCCAAGAAAGTCGCGTTCCATTTGAACTTGATATTGACGAGCGCTATGAGGCACGGGTCAAAACGCTATATGCAGCCATTGTCGATTTTACGTCGCGGGTGGGGGAAAAGCAGTTGCCCCATGATGTGCTGGAGCGGGTTTATGTTTTGCGTGATGCAGCTGCTGGATTGGTACGGGCCATTAAGGCCGTCAAACATTTACGCCGCAATGCAAGCACCTTTACCATCACGCCAATGGGAACCGCAACGGAGCTTTATAATGGTCTGCGCACAGAAATTGCCCGAATTCTGGTAGAGCTGAATAAATTGAAGGAAGCAGATGCGGAGCATCGCAGTAGCTTGTGGCTGGATGAAGAACTGGTACAGATCCGCAAGGATAAGCGCAATGCGATGCAGGAGATTGAGGCCCATATCCGAGCGGGTGAGTTGGATGTGCAGGCTGCGACCTCATATTTGAATGATTCAAGTTATGCCTATACGGCTATGAAGGAGCTTTTGGAAGCGGCTCGTGTGGCTTATGGAGAGGCTTATGGAGCGCTTGCGGAGGTTGAGCGGATCTTGATGCTTGAGGATGAAGAATTGGAGGCCTTCTCGTCTGAAGAGAGTCTGGATACGAGCCATTCGTCGCAATCCCACTGAATTGCGCCGCCTGTCATATCACTGTAACATCAGCGCCATCTAATGGCGCCATGGCTAAGGAATTTGCACAAATGGGGTTGAAAAAGAGCATCGGTAAGCTTGATGTCTATTATGATCGGCTGAAAGAAAAAAAAGCCGAGAAGATCAAAGCCAGTCATGTGCAAAAAGTGATTGGCAAACTCCAATCCAAGCGAGACAATCTCAGTGAGGAATTAAAGCTTGCGAAGAAAGAGGCCAAGATTGATCGTCTCAAAGGTAAGCTTGAAATCGTACATGAGCAAATCAGCCGTGCAGAATGGCTGCTTAAAAAGATCAGCTAGTTAGCTCAGATTCTTTTTTCTTTTTATCTTTCATTGAACGGCCCGAACCGTGCTTGGCCCGATTTTGAGTGTATGTTCTTTTTGATTAAGAACAGGCTGTTTGGCTGCCAGATTTGAGGTTTTGCGGTTCGCACCTCATTTTCCCAAAAATACTATTCTATTTCGATGAATTAAAAAAATTCATATTAAACAATGGCTTGCTTTCTGTTTGGTCGTTGTTTCTGGTGTTTTTTGAGGCGCAGTGTTGGCTATAGGCAGAGTTCTCTGAGCTTGTAAGCTTTGCGTTAACTATAACTCACTCACTATGGAGGGATGATCAAACGAAATTCAGCACTCTGCTGTTTGCGGGAGTATAGGCCGTGTTAAAAAAATTTCCGATAACGACCAAAATGGTGATTGTAAGCACTGGTGTGCTGACAGCTGTTCTATCGGTTGGTATTGCCGTTATTGGCTGGCAGGCTTCCACCATTACCCATGACCTGTCAGTGGAGGGGGTTGAGGCAATTGCTGAAACGCAGGTGTCTACAATCCAGCGCACATTGGAAGACGGGCTTATGGCGGCGCGTGGCATGTCTTTTGCGTTTAATGGCCTCAAACGTTCAGGTGAAGTGAACCGTGCATCCTGGACCAATATTGTTGAAGACAGCTTGCTTCAAAATCCCAACGTTGCAGGCACCTGGGGTGTTGTGATCAAGGATGAGCTGGATGGTCTTGATAAACAATTCGCCAATAGCGAAATGCATGACGAAACTGGTGAATGGCGTCCTTACTTCTATCGCAATGCTGATGGTTCCTATGGCAAGCGGCCAACTGGTTTGGTCACTGATCCCAACAAGCCAGCTCTGTGGTTTGATGGTGCCTATAATAGCGGCAAAGCCTATGCAACCGAGCCTTATAGTTGGGAAATGAATGGCAAGATGGTGGTGGGTATCTCCATTGGGGAACCGATCGTTGATGAGAGTAAGAAACCCATCGGGGTTGCTGGTATCGACCTTACACTCACCGGTTTGTCTGATCACCTTAAAGCAGTAAAGCCACTGGGCTCCGGTTCGGTTTTTCTGTTGTCGCAGGCCGGTAAATGGGTTGCTCATTCAAATGAGAAGCTACTTGGTAAAGATTGGAATGAAGGTCGGTCAGAAGAAGACCTTGCCCATGCTTCAGCGGTTATGTCTGCTATCAAAAATGGCACATTTTATGAGTATCATGGCTATTCCAAGAGCCTTGATGCAGAAGTTCTACGCATCGTGATGCCTGTTCCTATCGGAGATACAGGGACATCTTTGGCTGTTATGGTCAGTGTACCGATTTCTACCCTTGATGCACCAAGTCATGGTCTGGTAACGACCGTTCTATTAGTTGGTTTATGCTTGCTTCTTGCGGTTGGCGTTTCTTTGTATTTTGTGGGTCAAGGAATGATCCGCAAACCTCTTGAGAAAACTGTTTCCTCAGTTCAGGCGTTGGTAAACCGCAATTATAACGCACCTATTTCCCATCTTGATCGTCATGATGAGATCGGGCAGATCAACCAGGCGCTCGAAATTTTCCGCGATAAATCCCAGCATGCTGAGCAGTTGTCTTCTGCTCAAGAGCAAGAACAAAAAGAGCGCCTTGTCCGGGCTGAGAAGATCCGCGATCTGACCGGTGGGTTTGAGAAGCAGATTATCAGCTTGCTGGACATGGTCAGCACATCTGTTGATGGCTTGAACCAGACTTCGGTTGTGTTGACCAAAGGAGCTGATAATACCGCCCATCAATCCAATGCAGTGGCAGCCGCCTCGGAAGAAGCCTCTTCCAATGTGGAGACTGTGGCATCTGCTGCGGAAGAATTGTTTGCCTCTGTCAGCGAGATTGATCGTCAGGTTGGTCAATCCAACCAGATTGCAGCCAATGCGGTGACGCAGGCGCGCGAGACTAATGACAAGATTGAGGGATTGTCCTCTGCGGCCAGCCGGATTGGTGAGGTCGTCAAGCTGATCACCGATATTGCCGAACAGACCAATCTTTTGGCGCTCAATGCCACTATTGAAGCTGCCCGCGCAGGTGAAGCTGGTAAGGGCTTTGCGGTTGTGGCGTCAGAGGTGAAAGAGCTGGCGACCCAGACTTCGAAGGCGACTGATGAAATTTCGCAGCAAATTCAAGCTGTTCAAGCTGAAACTGACGGAGCTGTTGATGCTATTCGCGGTATTGCCGACACCATCGAGCAAATGAATCAGATTTCGGTTTCTATTTCCGCTTCGGTTGAGGAGCAAGGGCAGGCGACACAGGAAATTGCGCGCAATATTCAAGAGGCTTCGTCGGGAACACAGGAAGTTTCGAGCAATATTACCGGTGTTTCTTCTGCGGCGGCAGAAACCGGAGAGGCGGCTCGTCTTGTTCGCTCGGCAGCTCAGGACCTGCAACAAGGTGCACAGAATTTGCGAGCAGGGGTGCAGACCTTCCTTAAAGATGTGCAGGATGTTGCCTGATCAAGCTCAGGCTCATCTCTAAATAGAAAAAGCCCGCTGGAGGATATTCCGGCGGGCTTTTTGTTTGCAGCTTTGATGAAGGTGGGGCTTTACGGGCGATATTCAGCTGCTGTGATAAACTCGCCGAAGCTTTCACACCAAACAACAACGCTGGAGTAGGCTTCGATATTTGTTCCCGTGGGTACTGAGACAATAAAATTCTCAAAGGTTTTGATGTCTCCGATTTGTAAAGACTGGTTTTTGACAGCGAGGAACTGCGCTTCATCTTCTACAAATTTGGGGGTGAGATAGAGTTTGTAATCGGGACCGGGGGCAACTTCTCCCATCAAGGTGATGGCTGTTGGGCTGATTGAAAATTCCCCTTTGCCCCAATGGACAAAATCGCTGCCCTTCAGCTTCTCTTTGATTGTGGTTTTGTAAAGCGCACTTGCGGCGGTCTCTTGCACTTCTTGCTGGCTGGGGCCTTCTGGTGCGACCAGAATGGGTAGCACATAAATTCCGGCTGCAAAGCCGATAGCAAGAGCTGCGCCGTGGCTTATGAAGAGGGCAATGAGTTTTTTCATATAGATACGTCCTTATAATGGCTTTGGCCTATCTCTATAAGCAGAATTTTGCGAGCAACCAAACCCGAAAAAATCCTTGGCCGTGAAAGCGATTGCTTTGGGCTCACGGCAAATCAATGCTTATGATAACGGCAAAGGTTATGGCTGGCTATCAACAAGGAGTTGCTTATGGAGCAACTCTTGGTGAGGCTAAAGAGTGAACAGATAAATGTATTGTTATCTTTTACAGGTACTTGTCATTTTTACCAATCCATTAACTAAATGACTACTTTATCACTTTAACATTCATGATGTGTGGTGGGCGGATCCAGAGATGGGTCTGGATAATTCTAGTTGCGTGACAATAGAGACTGGACCAACATGCGCTTTTCCATTGCAAATCGCCTCTATCTTCTGGTTGGGGTTTTCTTTTTGGGGCTGGCTTCGGTTGCCATTACCCTTAACCTTGTGTCTGCTTCCAATCTAAGAGATCAAAAAGCGGCTGAGCTAAAAAGTTTGGTTGACACAGCCTATAATATCATTAGCGCCAAAGATAAGGCGGCCCAGGCAGGTACAATCACTCTGGAGCAAGCGCAAAGTGATGCAGCTGAGGCTATTCGTGCCATGCGCTATCGCGGCAGCGAGTATTTCTGGATCAATGACATGCAGAACCATATGGTTATGCATGCGGTTAAGCCCTCTCTTGAGGGCAAGGATTTGTCACAGCTAAAAGATGTGAACGGCTTGCTGCTCTTTCCTACTTTCATCAAGACGGTGAATGCCAGTGGTGAAGGTTTTGTTGGCTATATGTGGCCAAAGGCTGGCAGTGAAGAGCCGATTAGCAAGCTCTCTTTTGTCAAGGGGTATGCGCCCTGGGGCTGGATTATCGGTACTGGCGTCTATATGGACGATCTTGATGCGATTTTGTGGTCAAATACCCGATTAGCAATTTTGGCTGGGGTTTTGGTAATGCTGCTGTGTGCAAGTGTTGCCTGGAGCACATTGCGGGCCATTTTGCCACCGCTTCAGGCGCTAAAGACTGCGATGTGGGACTTGTCGCAAGGCAAGAGCATAGAGGCTATTCCGGCATTTGAGCGTAACGATGAGTTGGGTGATATGGCCCGTACTGTTGCGACGTTTAAATCCACGACCGAAGAACGCCACCGTCTTGCTGAGGAGCAAGAGCTTGGGCAAAATGAGCAGATTGCCCGTCAGAGGCAGATTGATGAGCTGATTACGCATTTCCGTTCTGAAGCGCGCAAGGAACTGGCAACGGTTACCCAAAATATGGACCGGATGCAGAAGACAGCCTCCAATTTGACAGATTTGTCGCAGTCAACCGCTACATGCTCCGAGCAGGCGCGAGATGCGGCTAATATTGCTTCGAGCAATGTGCAAACAGTGGCAGCAGCCAGTGAAGAATTTTCCTCCTCCATCTCCGAGATTGGGCGACAAGTTGAACAGGCCAAAGCTGCGGTTAGTGATGCAATGGTTACAACCGGGCAGGCGAATGATCGTGTTGGCAGTTTGGCACAATCGGCGCAAGAAATTGGGGATGTTGTTCAGTTGATCCGTGATATTGCCGAGCAAACCAATTTGTTGGCCCTTAACGCAACCATTGAAGCCGCACGTGCTGGCGAAATGGGTAAGGGCTTTGCGGTTGTGGCAGCTGAGGTGAAAGAGCTTGCTAACCAAACCTCCAAGGCAACTGAAGAGATCAGTCGTCAGGTTGGCTCTATTCAGGATTCCACCAATGAGGCCGTTCAATCCATTGATGAGATTGGCACGACCATCGAGCAGGTGAATAGCTATACGTCTTCCATTTCCGGGGCTATTTTGCAGCAAAGTCAGGCAACGAGTGAAATCACCTCCTCCATTCAGGATGCTGCCAGTGGTACACAATCTGTGAGCAAGGATATCGAGGTGGTTTCTGGTGCGGTGACGCAGACCCACTTGGCCGTTGATGAGGTCAATATAGTCTCAGGTGATGTTACTGAGTGTGCCAAGGGTCTTGCAAAGACAGTTGACCAGTTTTTGGATCGGGTCGCTGCTGCGTAAGGCGATTGATGGACCTATCTGGCATAAAGCATGTATTGGGGCGGCCTTGGCCGCCCTTTTTGCATTTGCAGATGGGGGGCAATCGGCTATAGAAGGCAGATTGTAGGGTGACAGGTGTTTTGAGGCGCAAAATGGCGGCAAATAAACGAGGCGGCAGACCTGCCAAGGCAGGCGGCAACAGGGATAACCGGAAATCCGGCACGGGCCGTTCAGGGCCGCGCCGTGAGGAAGTTCGCTCAGGTGGTTCTGATCGTGCAGGGCGCAAACCTGGCGCACGGCCATCGGAGCAATCATCTGCCCGGCGGGAATTTACACCGGGACGGATTGTAAAACAGTCTGACCGCTCTGCTGCCAAGCCTTCCAAAAAAGAGAGCACGGGCAAACAGGGTCGGGCTGAAGAGCCAAAAGAGCTGTTTGTTCTGCCGCCACGCCCAAAAGGCCCAGTGCCAAAACGCGCGCCGTTTCAACTGATGGTGACCAAGCCGTGGGATCATTATGCGCTTTTGGATATGGGGCATGGCAAAAAGCTGGAACGCTATGGTCCTTATGTGCTGGTGCGGCCTGAGCCTCAGGCGATGGGCAGTCCCTGTCTTGATGCGCAGGTCTGGGAGCAGGCAGACGCCGTTTTCTCCGGTGATTTGGAGGAAGAAGGGCCGGGCCGCTGGAAATATCGCACAGCCCTTGGCGAGACATGGCAGACGCACTGGGATGATTTGTCTTTTTACGGGCGCTTTACTGCCTTTCGCCATGTGGGCTTTTTCCCCGAGCAAGCCGCCCATTGGGCATGGATGGAAAAGAGCCTTAAAAACGCCTATCTGGGACGTCCGCCGCGGGTGCTTAACCTGTTTGGCTATTCCGGTGTTGCCTCGCTGGTGGCAGCGCGGGCCGGCGCTGAGGTCACCCATGTTGATGCGTCCAAAAAGGCGGTTGCTTACGGCAAAGAGAACCAGATTCTTGCCGGTCTTGAAGGCAAGCCCATTCGCTGGATTGTCGATGATGCCATGAAATTTGTTCAGCGCGAGATTCGCCGCGGCAATGTATATGATGGCATTTTGCTGGATCCTCCAAAATTTGGCCGAGGCCCCAAAGGGGAGGTTTGGCAGCTTTTTGAAATGCTTCCGCAAATGCTGGATGCGTGCCGCCAGATTCTCTCGCCCCAAGCGCGTTTCTTTACCCTTACCGCTTACGCCATGCGTGCCTCTTATGCCGCCTTTGATGAATTGATGCTTGAGGTGATGACCGGACAGGGCGGTGTTGTAGAAACGGGCGAATTGATGATTGCCGAAGAGGATGGGGACCGCCGATTGGCAACGTCCATCTTTACTCGCTGGCGTCCGTTTAAAAAGGACGAAGCAAGCGGGATTGAAGCGGAAAATGCTGGCGAGGAGAGCCAAAATGTCTGATCAAGATCGTGCCCACCGTAAGGGTTTGGTGAAGGAAATCACGGCTTTCTCCAACCAGCATATCAAAGATATCCGGGCGCTTGAGCGGCGACGTAACCGCAACTCAAGCGGTCTTTTTATGGCGGAAGGGTTGCAGCTTGTTGCCTTTGCGCTTGATGCCGGCTGGGAAGTGGAGACGCTTGTCTATGCCAAAAATATCAAGGAGCAGCCCCTTGTTCAGCAAGTGGCGGCCAAGGTTCATGCCAAGGGTGGTTTGATTTTGGAGGTCAGCGAGGCTGTTCTTTCCAAGCTGACTAACCGTGACAATGCCCAGCATGTGATTGGGGTGTTTCGCCAGCAATATGGCGCTTTGCCTGAGCTTGCCAAGACTTCTGGTGATATGGTTGTTGCGCTTGAGGGGATTAAGGATCCGGGCAATCTTGGCACCATTATACGTACTGCGGATGCGGTCGGGGCCAGTGCTGTGTTGCTCATTGGTGAGACCACCGATCCCTATTCGCTAGAGGCGGTTCGGGCCACCATGGGCAGCGTTTTTCATATTGATCTATACCGCGCCAGCCGCGAGGAATTTCTCTCCTTTAGAAAATCGTGGCGTGGGGATGTGGTGGGAACCCATCTTCAAGGGGCAAGTGACTATCGCAATGTCAAACCCAAAGAGCCTGTCATGGTGCTGATGGGCAATGAGCAATCCGGCCTGCCGGATGATTTTGCAAAGACGTGTGATCAGCTGGTTAAAATTCCCATGGCGGGGCGGGCCGAGAGCCTTAATCTGGCGGTCTCGACCGGTATCACGGTTTTCCGGTTGCGTGAGGCAAAGCTGGGGCTTTAAGCCCCGCTTTTGGGATTGGGCGGGTCTTAAGGCGGGGCATTAGCCCCAGATAGAAAGTGCGATAAAGCCCAGTGTGCCGACGACCACGCGCCAGATCGCAAAGGGCATGAAGCCATGCTGGGAGACAAAGTCGAGCAGCTTCTTGACCACAAAAACCCCTGAAATGAAGGCGACCACAAAGCCAACCGCAATAAGGGCTGCATCATCGACCTGAATGATGTCGCGGTTTTTATAAAGGTCGTAGGCAAAGGCCCCGCTCATGGTGGGCATGGCAAGGAAGAAGGAAAATTCCGCTGCCGATCTTTTATCTGTTCCCATAAGCAAGGCCCCGGCAATGGTGGAGCCAGAGCGGGATACGCCGGGCACCATGGCAAGGCACTGGCACAGCCCAATTTTGAAAGCCAGCCCTAAAGGGTAATCCATCACATCTGTATAGCGCGGGGTCAGTTTCATCCGGTCAACCAACCCCAAAAGGATACCGCCGATGATCAGGGTGGTGCAAATCAGTTGCGGGCTTTCAAACAGGACGGATTTGATAAAGCCATGGGCGCTGGCGCCTATGACAGCTGCTGGCAGAAAGGCCAGCAAGATGGCAAGAACAAAGCGCCTGGCTTTCTCTGACGAGGGCAGAGCGAGGGCAATAGCCCAGAGACGGGCAAAATAGACTGACAAAATGGCCAGGATGGCCCCAAGCTGGATGAGAACTTCAAAGCTTTTCCCCGCGCTTTCAAAACCCAGAAAATGCCCCACCAGCAATACATGGCCGGTTGAAGAGACGGGAAGAAACTCTGTCAAGCCTTCAACAAAGCCCAGAAAGGCTGCCTCAAAATATGTGGCAAGATCCATTTTTTCTTTCCTTGCTCTGGTGAATTGGATGGAACCGGACTAAAGTGCGCTGCTGGAGTGAGCAGCCCTATCCGGTTTCATCATGCTTGATGCAGCTTTATCGGCCATCCCTTAACATGGCGATAAAATTTACCGGATTTATACTCTGACTCATGGAAAATTCAACCAGTCAAACCGATGATTCGCCGCAAGGATTTGCATGATATGATGCAGCTTTATCACAATATGATGGATATTCCGTCCCGGTTTGCTCGCCTGTGTCTGGCCGAGGCCAAGGCGGGAGCCGAGCTTACTGAATTGATGCCGTGGCAGCGTGATGAAGCCTTTTTGCTGATCAATCCGGCTGGGGGATTGCCCGTTTTGCGAGAAAATGACGGCCCTCCCGTTTGCGGCGCGCAGGTGATTGCGGAATATCTGGATGAGACACGGGGCTATGCGCTGGGGGATCGCCGCCTGATGCCGGACCATCCCAATGAGCGGGCTGAGACGCGCCGCTTAATGAACTGGTTTTTGGAAAAGGCCGTTGAGGATACCGCGCAATATTTCATCGAAGAGAAGATCTATAAGCGCCTAAAGCGCCCGGAAGAGGGGGGCGGGTCTCCTGATTCCAATATCCTGCGGGTAGCGCGGTCGAATTTGCGCATGCATTTACAATATATCGGCTATCTGGCCGAGCGTCGCAACTGGCTGGCCGGGAACCAGATTTCCTACGCAGACCTTGCAGCCGGTGCTATGCTTTCGGTGCTTGATTATATGGGTGAGGTACCATGGGAGAAAGAGCCTGTGGTCAAGGACTGGTATCAACGCATCAAATCACGTCCCAGCTTCCGCCCCATTCTGGCTGATAGCCTGAAAGGCATTCCGGCGGCCAATCATTATATGGATCTGGATTTTTAGGCTATGCTCTTAAGGGAGCCTGCAGCCGCACGTGAAGGCCGCAATGTTAGGGCTCTGCCTTATGATGGGCTTCTAATAATCGAATTGGCTTGATAGATGCCTGAAAAAGAGACAGATCTGCGAGCGGAAAAACAGCGCCAGCAAGAGCGCAAGATCAAGGCTTTTTTGAAAGAGGAAGCCCTAAAACTTGGCTTTGCGGATTTGCGCGTTTGTTCGGTGGCGGATGCGCAAAATCATGAGGATGTTCTAAGCCGCTTTGTCTCTCTTGGCTATCACGGCTCCATGGACTGGATGCGCGAGACACTGGAGCGGCGCGCTCATCCGCAAAATCTTTGGACAGATGTGAAATCCGTCATCATGCTGGGCATGAATTATGGACCCGATCAGGATCCGCGCAGTCTTTTAGCGCATGGGGATAAGGGGAATATCTCGGTCTATGCCCGCAACCGCGACTATCACGAACTGATCAAGGGGCGGCTGAAACAACTGGCTTCCAAACTGATCTCGCGCACGCGGGATTTGCGCGATGATGTTGAGGTCAAGGTCTTTGTAGACACGGCACCGGTGATGGAAAAGCCGCTGGCCCATTTGGCCGGTTTGGGCTGGCAGGGCAAACATACCAATCTGGTCAGCCGTGAGTTTGGCTCCTGGCTGTTTTTGGGCTCGATTTTTACCTCTCTATCTTTGGAAGAGGATGAAGCCGAGATTGATCGCTGCGGGACGTGCGATGCCTGTCAGGTGGCTTGCCCGACCAATGCTTTTCCCGCCCCTTACAAAATAGATGGCTCGCGCTGTATTTCCTATTTGACGATTGAGAATAAAGGGGCGATCCCGGTTGAGTTTCGCAAGGCTATGGGCAACCGTATTTATGGTTGTGATGATTGCCTTTCTGCTTGCCCGTGGAACAAATTTGCCCAAGAAGCGCGGGAGATCAAACTGATTGCCCGTGAGGATCTTAAAGCCCCTGCGCTTGCGGACTTTCTGGCCATGGACGAAGCTGCTTTTCGCAAACATTTTTCGGGCTCTCCGGTCAAGCGGATCGGTTGGAGCCGCTTTATGCGCAATTGCCTTGTGGCGGCGGGCAATTCTGCCTGCGACAATCTTATCCAGCCTGTTCTGGAAAAGGTCAAAGCGGATGCCCCGATGCTTCGCCAACATGCCATATGGGCTTTGCGGCATTTGCTGGACGAGGATGAGTTCAATCAGGTGCGCACCCAATATGCAAGCGGGGAGGATGATCCCGAGATTTGCCGCGAATGGCAGGGCTGATTATGCTGGCAAGGCCTTGGAGAGGCGCTGGTCTGATATTGGCCCGAATTTGCAATATTTGGCGTTGAGAGTGCATCCTGCACGCTCATTACTGCAGGAGTGATAGAATGCGATTGTTTATCTTTGGCTATGGGTTTAGTGCTCGCGCAATTGCCGCAGAACTGGCACCAGATTGCGAATGGGTGGCGGGAACCAGCCGGGACAGTGGCAAACTAGCTGCCATGCAGGCCGATGGGGTGCGGGGCTATCAGTTTGATGGCTATCACGCCAATGATGATATTTCTGCCGCTTTAGCGGAAGCAACCCATGTGATCATTTCTGCCGGCCCTGACGGGGAAGGGGATCCGGTTCTGCGGTGCCATCGCCGCGATATTGCCAATGCTCCCAATTTAAAATGGATCGGCTATCTCTCCACCATCGGTGTCTATGGTGACTATCAAGGCGCGTGGGTGGATGAGAAATGCGACTGCAGACCTGTTTCCAAGCGTTCCAAGGATAGGGTTGCAGTGGAAGGGGCTTGGCAAAGTTTTGCCGCAGAGATCGGGGTGAAATTGGGTATATTCCGTCTTGCTGGCATTTATGGCCCCGGGCGGAGTGTGATGACCAAGCTAAGGGATGGCAAGGCGCGCCGGATCAACAAGAAAGATCAGGTGTTTAACCGTATTCACATTGAGGATATTGCTCTGGCTGTTGGCATTGCTGCCAAATCCAAACAAGGGGGCATTTATAATGTGTGTGATAATGAGCCTGCTCCCCCTCAGGATGTGATTGCCTATTGTGCTGAATTGATGGGCAAGGAGGTGCCGGAGCTTCTTGATTTTGAAACGGCCAAGATGACGCCGATGGCCCGTACATTCTATGGAGAGAATAAACGCTGCTCCAACAAAAAGCTTCTCAAGCTGATTGGCGGGGAAATGCGCTACCCAACTTATCGCGAAGCTTTTACCCATATGTGGCAAAGCGATAATTGGCAGTAAGCAGCAGATGAGCAAAGTGGCAGAAATGAGCCATCTTGGCTTAAGACTGTTCACAGGAATAAAAGGGGTTGTTAAAAAAGTGCAAGAAAACCAAATTACGCCTTGCCAACAAGCCGATAAGGCTTTAGACAACCCCTCACTTACCGAGCAGCGCCGCGCTGCTTCTTACCGGTAAGATTGGTCAGCGCTGGTAGCTCAGTTGGATAGAGCACCAGACTACGAATCTGGGGGTCGGGGGTTCGAATCCTCCCCAGCGCGCCATCTCACCATTACATCCCAAAAATTGACCTAAGACCCTGAAGGGTAAGCTAAAATTTGCCGTTCTAAATCCCTCTTTGCGGGAGTATGCCAATCGCTTGCTAAAAGTCAGTTTTAGCAGCAATTGACGGTCTTCGATTCTCTCAGAACGCCAGAGAATCAAAGGGTTTTTCAGAAATTCAAATGCCGTTCTAAGTGCCTCTTCAAAGGTGCTCGCTGGTTTAGCGCTCTGTGGCGCGGCGCGATTTTTTGGACGACTGGGCGAAATATTCTGGACAAATCAATTTGTTAGAAAGCCCGCTTTTGGCGGGCTGTTTTGTATTGCTATAACGTTTATTTTAAATGGCTTTTAATGCGCTTTGATGAATTGATTTCATAGCTGCTTGTGCGATTGATTTTTTCACCGTTCTACCCTTTGTTTCTGGTTACACACATGGAGCAGATAAACCTCATTTCCAGCTAATTGCATTGCTTTGTAAACCAGCTTTTCGGAATGTTGGGAATGCGGACGAAGTGGGCATTCGCTGTTTTCTCGTCAATGACCAGAGTTGCAACATTTCTCCTAAAGAAGTGTTGCAAAGTCTGTTTTACGATGCATTGACGCTTTTTACTGTTCGGTCGAGTTCATCAGCGAGCTGCACGATAAGTTTGATTGTTTCCGATGGCGATTAATATTTATACTTTTAATTTTAATCAGAGCATTCAATTTTTTTCCAAAAAGGGCATGAATGATGGGAATAGAACAAGTTGAAATGGTCAAGTTTCTTGGCGTTTTTTTGGCAGTTGTCGGTGTTGCGATTCAGTTTTGGGATTGGTGGGAAATAGGAAAAGACGAAGACAGGATCTTCAATATCGAAGACTATATGGAGGAAATGGACAAAATTGATGCGAGCTGGAAGGAAATGGATGCTCCGCCCAAAGGAACTATGGTCACAGAGGATGGTCTGGACATAGGTGAAACAATTCGGATAGTGCGAGAAGCGGGAGAAGAAGCTAGGATAAAAAATCAAGAGCTTCTTCAGTCTGTGAAACGAGCGAAGCAAGAGGTGCGGAGAAAACATAGGCCATTTTTATTTCTATCTTGGGTACTCATCGTTTTAGGTACAGTACTTGCTGCAATCTAGTTCTTGGAAATGGCTGTTTTAAAATGGGTTCAATGCTGCAAGCAAGTGGCCATGTTTGAAACACTATTGGGTATATTATTAAATTCTCGATTGCGGACATTGAGGCACTTTGCAGCATCCGTCACTCTGGGCTCCAACCTGACATCCGCCGCTATTGCTACATCAAGTTGGAGATCTTATCGATAGTGATCAATTCCCGATCACCAGTTCACGAGCTTTCTTCTGGCTCTTGCTGTGGGCTGTGTAATTCAGGCTCACCTTTTCGATATCAAAGCCTGAGAAGATTTCACGGATTTCAGGGACATCGTTGATGGAGAAGAGGAAGCGGCCTTTGATATTCTTGAGTTGATCAGCCAGCTTTTGGAAATCTTCCGGACCAAAAACGCCTTTGCCGTAATAGCTCTCACAATTCCAGTAAGGTGGATCAAGATAGAAGAATGTCTCTGGCCTGTCATAACGCTGGATGCAATCGCCATAAGGCAGGCATTCAATGGTCACGCCTGACAGGCGTTCATGGACATCTTCCAGTAATGGCACAATCTTGGTCAGATCAAACCGAGCGCCACGCATAGCCACGCCATAGGTGCGGCCATGGACTTTGCCTGCAAAGGCAGTTCGCTGAAGATAGAGAAAGCGAGCAGCTCGTTCCAGATCGGTCAAGGTGTTTGGATCAGTGGCCTTCAAGCGTTCAAACTCAGACCGGCTGGTAAGTTGGAATTTTAGGACATCAAGAAATTGCGGATAGTGACGCTGAAGGATACGGAAAAGTGTGATGACATCCTTAGAAATGTCATTGATTACTTCGCATTTGGGGCGCTGGGACCGGCGAAAGAAGATCCCACCCATACCAACGAATGGTTCCACATAATTGGAATGTTCAATCTGTGTAATCCGTGCAGAGATATGTTTGGCCAGTTGTAGTTTACCACCAATATATGGGGCAACTGGTTTTGTAGGAGTGACAGCTTCAAACATTTTTGTTCTTTCTATGTTCTTTTTATCAAGAATCACTCATAGTGCCAGTCTGTTGCTCGTTTGGGCGATAGAAGCGGCGAGAGCGATGATTGTCTATGCTGTCATTGGCCGGGATCCAGACGCCAATCCGATCCCCGGTGCTGCGAGCGTTTAAGCGCTCAAGGCCTCTCGCTTCTCATGCTGAATAGAGCGAAGGCTTGCCCCCTGATCGAGCCAGAATTGAACTAGATCAGTCGGGGTTGGTGAAGACAATAGGGATGCTCTGGCATCCATGCGTCTGAACAGTTCCGCTGCATATTCCGAGCAGATATAACCGTCTTGAGTAAGATGAAAACCAAGGCCTGTTTGCAGAGCATCAAGGTAGGAATAGGGCTTGCCTAGTTTGGACAGAGCGAATTGTTCTACATCCTCTCTCCAAAATAGACCTGTGTTAATCCAGTCAAAAGAGGATGCCGCTGAAGCTGCCCGGATCTGAACCCCGACACCTTCCCTTGCTTCCAGGATAAAGAGGCGACCATGAAGCCACCAGGCAACGCCGACATGCGTATGAGCGCCACCAGTGACATGCCGGATAAGCCAGCTTATCGGACCACGGCCGCGCCAGGCCAAAAGGTCGCCAGACCGTATATGTTGCCTAGCTTCACAATACAGCATAACTAACCAACCAGTTCCGTAAGCTTTGTTTCTGCTTCAAGCTTGGCTGCATCAAGAATGTCCTCCAGCTCTTCAACAGTCTTGACTGCATCAATGGCCGCGATGGTTTTCCGGCGAACACCTGCAATCATCGCAGAGGCCTTCCGAAACAGCTCCGCTTTCGTCAGGATGGCCGCAACAAGTGTGGCCTCATCTTCACCGGTTAGGCCGCGCTCAATGTCCAACAACTCTTTGTCTTGATCAGACATGGTGCCAGCAATCTGAGCACGGGCAGCAGCCTCTTTGAGTGGCCATGCTTTCTGTTCGGCCTCTGGCACGTCTGCTGTCAGCTGTGCTCCTATCTGTGAAGCAAACTCCACGACCTTTTGCTTGGCCTTGTCTTTCTCTTCATCCAGAAAAACAGGACGTTCACTCAGAGCATCAGCTGGGCGCACAACATCAAGCTCGGTAATCTTGATTTCTGTTCCATCAGACAGAAAGTAAATGTGACCACGGAAATCAGCCTTGATCACCCATGCTTCATTCTCAAATACAGCAACCTGATTGGCTTGCAATACCGGTGGTGTTGAGAAGGTCGCATGAGCGGGAAGCAATGGTTCTTCGGGTGCACGAGGGTTTGGCTTTGCCACGGATGCGCCGATGAATTCGCGTGTTGCAGCATCGTAATTATAAACTTGGATATCCATTGCCATTCCCTCAATATTTGATGCAGAACATCAAAGCCACGTTGCGTGGTCGCGTTTCAGAACCACCGACACTCGTGGTGGCGATGGGATAGCCTTGGGCGGCATTTGCGGCATCACCACCAACCATAATGCCGGAGCCATTACCGGCGGTGATCCTCTCCGAGCTATGTTCGTGGAAGTGGGCTTTAAACTCATCCGCTTGCTGGGAAGCGAAAGCGCGAGCGGCGTCTACACCACGGCCATTGTCCCAACCGCGTAAAAATTCGCCGCGAAGATCGGGAATATTAAAAGTGGTACTTCCATCACCCGCACCGAAAACGGTGCCGACCACAGCAAACAGTTCAGGATAAAGCGTGCGCGAAACTGCTGCACCATTGCATTCCAAAGTACCAGCTGGCGCACTATTGGCCGTTGAAACTATAATGCTGCCAATGACACCAACACTCTCCATTTGAGTGCGGAGCATTCCTGCTGTAACAACATTCTTATTATTCTGTTCGTTATCAGTTAAATCAGCAGCTAGCCGAACAAGACCATAGGCATCAGTTTTAGCCTGCAAGGCATGGAGTTGCTTGGGATCAATTATGCGTTTTGTTTGATTTGGATCGGCAGCTTGCTCATCAGTTGCCCAAGGCAAATGCTGTGTCAGATTATTCGCAGTCAGGCCTGATACCGGATTAACCCGGACCACCACATTTTCAGTATCGGCAAAGACAACGATAATCCGAAAGGTATTGTCAGAAACACTGGAGCTATCAGGCCCAAATTTTGGCACTGGTTCGGGATAACGCGACAGAGCAAAGAGGACACCATCTTCATCAAAGAGGCCGATTTCTTGAGCGTGGAATGTGTTCACATTATTCGGCACATAAAGATCGAACCAAGCCGCATTGGCTTGCCCGCTTTCCACGCCCGAGCTTGTAATCTGGCCGCGATGCACCTCATTTTCTAACTCAGTTTCACCACCAGAAGGGAAGCGGTCACCGCTCCCAAGAGCGATATGAGTAAAGACCAAGGGGGTATTCGCAGCCAGCTTGGCGGCTTCCTTGTTGCGGCCTGCAACGGTAACGATTGAATGACGCTGAGCCATGTTTAAACCTCAAAGCCTGCTGTGAAGACGCCACCAGCAGAAGAAGCGGCAGCAATGAATTGTTTGGATGGAATAGGCGCTGGATCATCGGCTGGCAGCATCGCCACATAGCGGGCAGCGCTGCTGGAGATTACGCCTAAATAATGGGTGACCTCTGTTTGAGTGCCAAAGCGAAGCGCTGTGTCCTGACTCCAACGTTTGGTGGCATCAATGACCTTTAGAGCTGCTTGGCGATATTTTTCGTCGCCAAGCTGGCTATCTTCAAACAAAGGTTCATCAAAGAAGATTGTGACCTTCTGAGTGTCATGCGGCCCTTTGGGGTCTTGCTGCCACCAATGTTCGATGGCAACAGAACTTCCCAGCACATTTTGGCCCGCGACTACCCCTTCATCCCGGCCTTGCTTTTCATGCAGCTCCCAAGCCCGATCAATCAGGCGACGGGCCACAATGGGTGGCACACCATCTGGTCCGATGAACTCATCCAGAGAGAAATCATGAACAGCCAGCTCTAAGACATCATCTTTCATCTCAGATGAGTTCCGCATCAACAGAGACGAGAAATCAAATTCTTCGGCCATGGCTGAAAACAGCTTCAGGAACGACCGGGAACGCTCATCATTGATACCTGGTGGGATCAAGGTTTGAGGGAAATCACGCTTGGCCATCACACCACCTCAATTGTGATGTCTGCAGATGTGACGGTTGCAAATTGGTGCTCATCAAGCTTGCGATTGATCAGACCATTTGTGCCCAATTCGATATCAACCAGATCATGTTCAGCCTTCGCCGCTCCTTCCGGTGCGGACATAGCCACATAGTCAGCAAGCTTTCGCTGCCAGATACTTGAGGCTTTAAGAACGGACTGCTCGATATCGGCTTTCACAGCAGTCTGACTTTGTTTGACTGTCGCCTTACCGGTGATGGA
This sequence comes from Cohaesibacter sp., assembly GCA_025210795.1. GTDB lineage: Bacteria > Pseudomonadota > Alphaproteobacteria > Rhizobiales > Cohaesibacteraceae > Cohaesibacter. Next base: position 70,682 of record JAOAQZ010000005.1, read on the forward strand.
GAAAGTCACAAGTTCCGGAGGCAAGACGGCCAACTCGTCCCCTTGGGGGCGCTTTCCTTCTGGATCAAGATAGTTCAAAAGCCCAGCACAAAAGGCAGCATCAGGAACACCTGTATCAAGAAGCGGATAGATATTGATCTTTCCTGGTTCTGGACGTGTGACAGCTACGTCAATGATTCTGACGGAAAAGGCCCGTGCTTGCTGACGATAACTTTCCTTCGGCCCCGCCTTGGAAATGCGATCATGAGCATGGGCCGTACGATAGCGGAGCGGATCATCCTCCTCGATGACGTTGCCATCTTCGTCCTTCAGGCGGAAGGTCGAATTGTTCGCAGCAACCACATCCAGATGCTTGCCTTTGGCAAAGGCAGACCAACGCTGTTCGCTGGCCGCTTGCGCTTCTTGCCCCAGAAGCGAGAAGCAATAAGCAAGCATATCAATGAGCAGCATTTCATATTGAGCTGGAAAGAGCTTGCGCTTGGGGCCATCCTCAGACGTCTCGAACCAGGCCACCATCTTGGCCTTCCATTCCGCAGCCGATGTGGTGAAGACCTTTGGTGCTCCGCGCTTGATCAGCTCATCCAGAGACAAAGCCTTGATCAGTTTTTGAGGAGTAGTCGTCATCACGCAGCCCTCTGCAACTGGACTTCAGTTTGGCGGATCTCGGCTGCAATATCCTCGATAGGACGCCAATTGATGAGTACTTTGAAATGCTCAAAGGCGAGCTGTTCAACACGCACTTCAATCAGCACGATGCGCGGCTCCCAACGGGAAAGTGCATCCCAGATTTCGCGAGTGATATTGGGAATGGCAACGGCAGGAGGACGGTCAATATAGTTCAGAGCATCGCAGAACTTTTCCGGCTCGGTCGGCACGGAAAGCTTGGGCGTCAGAATAATGGTGCCAATGCATTGTTCCAGATCCTCATAGCCGACAACGATCTCATTCCACGCAGTTTGCGCTCCACGCGAGACCATATGTTGCCAATGAAGATGGGAGACTTGTGCCATGCCGACAGATCCAAGAAAAAACAGAACTGTCAGCAGGATATGAGAGATGGGAGTTAGGGGTTACGGAAGGGTTCCAGCTATTTTCTTAAGGCTGAGAGTTTCCAAATGCTTGAGGATCGTAGAAATTCATGATCTCTTTATTGGCCACCTCATCAACGGGTAGATGCTTGAGCAATCCATATTCCTCGATAAGAGGTTTGAATTTTTCTTTTCCATATCGAGAAACACAATTGTAGTATAATAGTTCAACTTCAGAGGCTGATAATTGCGCGCGAACAATATTTGAATAAAAGGCTTTGTCTACCGGACATTTTTCGTGCACTAATTTTATGATGTTGTACAAAACACGAAAATAGTGGCCTAATTCATTTTTCTCTCGTTCGTAAAATTCTTTGTATCGCTTATCAAAGGTAGAGATATCTATATCGGCGGGATACATAATCTCTTCTTCTGGCTTGATCTTGTTCCTTACTCTTTTTACGAATACTGGAAACACGTCCTTACCAGTTGTGATTATAACTTTTTGGCTATTATCTCTGCGAAGATCCATTTGATCAACAAGATCAGAAAGAAGTTTGAGCATCTGGAAAAATGTACTTTCAAACATTTGTTGCTCAGTACGTTTGTTCTGTTTCTCCAAATGTTCGGTCTGATCTTCAAGCATTTTCTTGGTGCGATTGGCATCTTGTTTTGCAAGGCCGATTTCTTGTCGTTGCAATAAGATAGCATAAACCAAGCCCGCCAATGCCAATCCAGAAAATAGAGAATTTACTGCACCAAACATATCTCCGTATATGCCACGAGTTTGACTAGTGAGACAAAATGTACCAATGAGTAAGTTCCCCACCCAAAGTGCGCCTATGGCAATCACGGCCCAAACCAAGTGTCTGAGTTTAATTTCTTTGTTTTCTTCGCCAGACATCACAACCTCACAAAACGAATCTTCTTAAGGTTTATTATACGGTTTTTTCTATTCAGGCACCCCAGTCTTATCTGGTCCTTTTAGTACCTCAATATGTTTGTGATCATGGCCAACATTCTTGCCTTCATGGGTGAAACTACCGCCATCAGCAATAAAGTCACCAGTCACACGAACATTGGCCGTGATGTGAAGATCTGATCCTTCCATCACGGCTGAGCCAAAGCCTCGAATGATCAAATTTCCAGTCTTGCGATTAGCGATAATCTCCAGCCCGCTTTCATGCAGGATATGCTCGCTGTCTGCATCATCGGTAGGCGCGGCATCCTCATCATTAAAGAGGCTACCAATCACACAACCATCTTCCCCATCCCAATCCATCAGGCAGGCAACCTGCTCGCCGACATTTGGCATTGACCAGGACTTGTTGGCTCCGGATCCCTTCTGGGCAACACTGAGCCAGTAGCTATCATTGTCATCTTCGTCACCAAATTTGACTTTGACGCGGCCCTTCTGGCGTTCAATCACTTTGCCACGGCGATAAGGTGAGTTCTTCTCATTGTTACGAAAGCGCTCAGACACCTTTCAACTCCAGTTTGGTTGTATAATTGCCGCGTTTGACCGCGTGGGCCGCTTTATGAATGAGGTATTTCCCGGCATATTTGCCAAATGAAACTCCAAGCTCGATGATGAGGCCCGCTACCATACCAGGATTGCCGACCAGCTTCAGGCTGGCGGTGCGCTTGTTCTCGTTGGCTTTGGCGAGCCTGCCTTTGGCCAGTTTCTTGGCCTGATCCTCGTTCTCGACACGTTCGTCAATCTTGAGAACATCACCTGACTTGGAAGAAAGATTCTGGACCTCTCCTTTGATCAGTTTCTTGGATTGTGGATCCAGATAAGAGACTTTAGCGGCTTTATAAGTCTTGCTGGTTGCTTCCTTGGCACGCCATGGGCTGAGAAGATCGGGATCGGTCAGCTCAAAAAGACGGACTGGCGCAGCCTTTTCCAACTCTTCACGTTTGAAGAAGACAAGCTGCTTATGCTTGATGGCAACAAAATATCCGTAATCCTCAGCAAGACGCTTGATATAGGCGAGATCCCGCTCTCTGCGCTGACGCTTATATTTAAACGGAATTTCTTCGATATCGCCAGAGACTGTATAGCCAAGATTTTTGGCCACTTCTTCAATGATCTTTTTGAGATTGGTGTTCTCAGACCCCTTTGATTTCTGGGTACGCTGGTCTTTATCCGGATAGGCAGAGGTCGCCCGAAAATTCAAGCTATCATTACCTCGACTGCCGCCAGCTTCAGGAATATCGACCTTATAAGAACCACAAGGAACAACAGCTCCACCAACATAGCCAAGAGCAGCCTCTACTTCGTCATTCTCTTCTGGTCGCCATGGACCGCGCCAGAGACCCTGATCATCTCGAAGCTTGGCAGCGATTTCATCAGCTTTGCCATGAAGATTATCGGTCCATGTGAAGTCCAGAAGGTGAGGTGCAAAATCTGCACCGACATCGATGCCGTTGACGATTAGAGAGACAAAAGGTTCTGCAAGCTGGCTCATGTACCACCTGCATTATTCAAGCCACGCTTCCATGGTGGCAGCAAGGCATCATTGATACTGGCCTGCTCGATGACGGGTACACAGAGTTTGGTGCCGGTCGGCAAAATAGCTGGTACAGGATCGAGATTGTCCAGGAATAAATGACGGTTCTCTTCGATCAGCAGATCTTGCTTTTCCGGATCCTTGTAATAGCGCCAGGCAATCACATCCCAACGCTCGCCGGTCTGCGTTAAATGATTGAAATATTCCTTTGTTTTAACGCTCATGATTTCAGCTCCGCCTGATCAAGGGATTGATGATCGCACGCGCAGCAGACGCAACTGCTCCGCCCAGCCCACCAATGGATAAGGACGCGCCCGCAACCTCCACCAGCTCTATGGAAGTTTCCAATCGAACGATACGACCGCCTTCCGTGGTCTTTTGAACTTCTGAGGAGATCGAACGAATGAAATATTGCTTGCCGTCATATCCGCCAAACCCGGAAATGAACGGCATCACACTTCCAGCCGAACGAGCAGCTTTCAGGCGGGTAAATTCGCCTTGAGGATCGCAGAAGCTCTCATCAAAGAAAAAGCTGATGGTGCGCTTGTCCAATTCTTCACCGCCTGTCTGGATCACAGGCTTTCCGCGCAGTACTTTATGCTCATGTACATGATTGTCCCATGTCTGACTGTCGGAGATCGGGCCTGTCATGACGCCTGACTGACCAAGCTGAAAGTCACCAAGATAAGCAAAGATGGTCATCAGAAATCGAGCCTCTTCTGTTCTGACAATTTGCGCTCAATCAGCTCCAGAAGATCATCAGCCTGTTCTTCCAATAGCTCCATGATATCTTCTCGACTAACTGCTGCCCCTTCTCCAACATGGATAGTGGGTGAGTAAGTGATCTGGACATTAGACCCTGCTGCACCATTAGACGCTCCGGAAGGCTTCCCTGATATCGCAACAGCTGATGAACTTGGGGTGATCGCACTTGGTGCTGATGCTGCCAAGGATGGAGAAGCAACGCCGAGCGCAACACTTCCCGCAACAGCGGCCTTGCGGATCCGCTCGGACAAACGGGCCATATGCTGCAATTGACCATTGTGAGCAATGAAGCCTGACCGGTTGGAATATTCCAGCTCGGGTCCGCGTTCTCCGACCAAAAGAGGACCTGGGCCGAAGGAGCCACCTGTTGCATGTTTCTGCAACTTACCACCGGCATCGCCACCGCTAGCCCCAACCATGTTTGCTGCCCATGATGGAAGCATGGCAGACAGCTTAGCTCTGATACTGGCGACCAACTTATCAACCAACGACAGCATGCCATTCCAAAGGCTTTGAATAGCTTTAACACCAGCGTCATAAAGGTTCAAACCCGTGAAGGCATCAATGATCTTGGCAATCGCTCCAGGCAATGTAAGCATTAACAAATCAGACCATTCCAGATTTGGAATGACAGAATTCCATTCAAAGGCTGCCCATACTGTCTTGATACCATCCCAGCCACTTTGAGCAGAACTTTTGATCTGGTTCCAGAAATTGGCGAACCAATCTGTGATAGCGCCCCAATTGTTGGCAATGAGGGCAAGAGGATGCCAAGAAAGATTGGTTTTGAACCAGTTCCAGGCTGCACTGGCTTTCTCAACTATCCAATCCCAGATACTGCCAAACCATTGAGTGATGGCGTCCCAATTATCATAAATGAGATAGGCTGCAGCAGCTAAAGCAGTCATGCCAGCGATCACAGCCACGATTGGCCAGGACAAGACCGCAAGGCCGGAGCCAAGCAACATTAAGCCACCAGCCAACTGCGCAAAACCAGTCACAATACCCATGATGGTTCCAAGTAGCGGCAGAGCTACGAAAACGCCAACAAGGCGGTTCCAGCCACCCAAAGCATCAGCGGCGAATTGCAGCCAACCACCAAGCTCTTGCATGATAGCCCATAGCTCGGTTCCAAAAGTCCAAGCCGCTTGCAGGGTAGCAATAATATTATCACCAATGGTCTTGGCCATAACTGCCAGAGTGCCATCAGCTTCCATATTGTTTAGCAGATCCAGAAATCCGCGTAGTTTTTCTTTGGCCCAATCAAAGACACCACTTTGTGAAATCATAAGGCGGAACTTGAACCACATGTCTGACATGTTGGAGACCATGCCATTCCATGTCTTGGAAAGACGCTCCATGGAGCCGCCATATTTTGCATCAAAGATGCCGGTCAGTGTTTTTTGAATAGCAGCCCTGTCAGACGCCAAAACCTTGGCAATCTTACTCACACCATTCTGGGTATATTCATAATAGAAATATTTGCCGGCCTTTTTGGCCTTGATGCCAAATTCTTTAAGGCGTTCATTCTCACCCGTTACAGCATCGGCCATGGCTTCAACGGCCTGCATGATTGGCTTACCCATTGCAGCGGATGTATCACCCAGTGTTTTGAGCATGCCATTGGTCGGATCCAGACCATAGGCCCGAAGCCTCGTGAAGCTCTCCATGACAGTTTCAAGCTCATAAGGTGTTTTAACGGCAAAATCAGTCACCCAACTCAAAGCTTTTTGAGCGGCTTTCGCTGTCCCTTCTGTGGTTTCCAGAATGGTTTGATATTGCTCTACCTGCGCAGCTGGGCCTATCACCATATTGGCTACACCGGCGGCGGCAGCTGTGGCTCCCATGGCAAGGCCTGCACCAACCATTGCGCCACGCGCCATCTTTCCTGCTCCAGACCCGATCATTCCCGCCCCGCGACGCACGCGGGAAAGAGCTGCTTTTAACGAGAAAACCTTGCGAATGGCCGTGGAGATGGATCCGGTAAAGCGAACCATCGCTGCAGCAGCGCGACCAATGACACTTGCAATGCCAGAGGCCGCAGCCTTCAAAGCAGACATCAAGCGGTTCGTTCTGGATACTTGGCTGGCGAGCTTGGTTTGTGCGGCCGCATTGGCTTTGGTCTGTGTCGCTTGTGCCTTGGCCATTTTGGCATTGGCCTTGTTGAGCTTTTCCATGCGACTATTGGCATGCAGCAGCTTTTTCATACGTTTAGACGCACGATCCGAAAATTCTGCAACGATGCCGAGACGCATGGACATGAAAAGCTCTATCTTTGGGAAGCGGCTTTGGCAGCGTCTCGCTCGGCTTCAGCTCGTGCTTCATCCATGGCAATTTGCTGCTGATAAATAGAGAGGAACTCGTCTTCTCCCATGACATCGAGGTCAGAAGATATCCAACCCCGATTGACCATATAGACGTGACACTCAAGTGATGAGAGCTTTAGCTCATCACCGCTATCCGTCAGTTTCCCTCGTCTTCATCCTCGTCAGAACCACCAAAGATTTCAGCGAGCAGCTCGTTGGCATCATTGAGAGGAACATAGGCTCGGAAATCACTATCCGTCAGTTTCTCGCCATCAAATTTGGCGATCTGGCAGATATAGAGAAGCTGGGCCTTGGAGAGGTTGTTCTTGGCCAGACGCAAGCAACGTTGCCACTGACCATGATTTCGGAATTTGGGAAAGGTAACGGTGATACCGGTTTCAGGAAGAGGAAAAGATGCTTCTCCCTCATTCGCTGCACGGTGGGCTTTTAGCTTATCAATAACGGAAAGCGTCTTGTCAGAAGATTTGGTATCGGATGGATTTTGCATTGTCTCAGCTCCAGACCAACGAGATAGAAATCAAAAAGCCCCGCGCTGGCTGCACGAGGCTTTGTCGCTGAAACTGAGAATGCCCTTACAGAGCCCAGAACTCGCCGGAAGAATTCCGCACCTTGTTGGCGAAGGCATCGGCCTCCAGCAGCACCTTGTCGCTATCATGGACACGTTGAACCAGACGCGAAACGCTATATTCAAACTTCTGACCATCACCTTCTGCAAGTTTGCTGGTTCGGGATGGGGCTTTGAATACCTGCATATTCAGGATTGTGATCAGTTTGAAGGAACGCTCCTTATCAAACCCATCCGGTCCCTGAATATCGATATCCTCATGGAGCTGGAGAACATGATTGATAGTCGGATTATAGAAAGCCTCTGCCAACTCCGGCTCTAGAAAATCCAGAGTGATTGAACCGGTCATAGCTTCCATTACGCGAGTGGTACGCTTGAGAACCATAACCTGACCAAGGGTCTCGATATCGACGGTTTTCCACTCAAAATCGGGCAGTTCCAGCTCTGGGCAGATGCCAACAAGGCTGTTATCTCCCAGATAAACGGTTGCATTGGAATTCTTGCCGTAGCGGCGCAGATCAGCCATTGGTTTTCTCCTGATGACAAAGAAGGAAGATTGGGAAGGCCCATAGGCCTTCCGCACAATTAAGCGGCTGGCGCTTGCGCTGTAGCCAACCCCAACGGGTTACCCAACATTTTGAGATTAATGGAGCGCTCAACGGTCATGCGCTCATTGATACCCACTGGTGCCCATTCCAATGTATAGAATGTCCAACCATCTGCTAGATTTTGGACAGTTGTCTTATCTCGATTGAAGGCAAAGCGGAAACCTGACAGAGCTGGGTCGCGACCTTGTGTCTTTTGCAAGCCCCACGAGTTGATCGCATCCTCAGTCTTTTCCATACCGGCAGGATTTGTGTTCCGATCTTTCGATTCATCCAAAAAATGAAGGATGGCTTCGTCAAGAACATCCTGGATATACAAAACATGCAGGAAGTTGCGCATATCCGGATCTGCGGGATAGGCCGAAGAGCGGTTGCCAGACGTATGCGGGCCTTTGCCCCAACGCTCCTCACACGTTACCACACCAGCTCCACGAAGCTGCTGGACATCAGAGGTGGCATCTCCAGGAATATAGAGAACATCCTGAGCCGCATCTTCAATGCCAATGATCGGGCGATTGGATGGGCTGTGATGATAGCCCTTCTCGACCACTGACCAGAGCCAGATCCCAAGCAAATGAGCCGAATAATGATCTGGGACGGCCTTGCCTTTGTTTGCTGATGTCTCATCTTCGTTGACAACCAGCATATGAGGCCAACACAGAACAGCCCGGCGATCATTGATGTTCCAATTCCAATCGCCAGAGGAGCCACGAGCTTCAATGACCTTTTGAGGCGTCACACCAAGCGGTGCATCCAGGAAGTAACGGGCACGCAGGCGACCTGCTATGGATTGCATTTCGGCACGAACGCCAGCCTGCCCATCAAAGCCAAAGGCAGCGATATGTTTGGGGAACCACCCAAAGGCTTGATAACAGCTATAGGCCAACTTTAAACCAGATGGTCGACCTGCTGAATCGAACTGGCCGATGATATCCAATGCTGTCACCTTGGAAGGATCCGGGTTGTTCTGGGCATCTTTGTGAACAGCAGGATTGAAAACATTGACCACACAAATGGTGCCAATACCTCTGGTCTTTGCCTTTTTGAACATCCCGTCCAATTTTTGCGGTAAAGTGTAACCATCCCGGATTGGTCCAAAATGTTTGGCAATGTCTGAGCGACGGCGGATCAGGATCTTCTTATTGATGTAGTCCGCCTGCTTTTCTGCCGTATCATGCACTAGATGGATTGGCGCAGTCCCAATCACAAAGGCGGTGGCAGCCTTCAGTTCACGAACAACGGAGCCACCTTCATCGACATCAACGATTTCAGGGCCGAAATAGCGCTCAGCACTCATTGGGCTTCTCCATCAGTTGCAGGTTTCTCCTGGATCAAGCCCATTGCCTTCCAGCCTTCGATAACAGAATGACCTTCTGGCAGCAGGTAATCTTGACCCGGAATAAGGGTTTCTTCAAAGAAAGAGACTTTCTCGCCATCGATATCGGTCTTCAGTTCAACAGATTGAACCGGACCTGAATATCGATAACGTGTGAATGTGGGAATGCTGGCCGTCATGGGTCAGTCCTCCTGTGAACGTGCAGGGCGATTTAAGGGATAAGAGGGATTGTAGCTGACTTGCTGGGCCGCAACGGCCAAGGTCTCACAGGCAATTTCAATCTGCCATTCATAGCGATCCGCTTCCCGACCAGCCAATTGCTCGGAAATCATATAGAAGGGCTGACAGCCATCCAGTCGCACATTCTGAACCGCCTTGCGGATCGTTTCCAACCCCGCATAGGATGAGAAGCGGTCGTCCTCATCGGATCCACGCAAACCATTCAAGAAGAGTTGCAACGTGAAATGCATCTCACGCTGCTGACTGGCAGCGCCATTGGCTGGCTTGCCATATCGCGAACGACCATAACTGATCAGGACAACGGCCTCATAATTGGCCATGTCAAAGAGATCCGGACGATCAGGAAAGGAAGCCACATAGAAAGGTGATGAGAGATAGGTCTTCAGCCGCTCAATCAATTGATCTTCCAGCTTATGCAGGATGGTAGACATCAATAGCCCTTCAAAATGTCATCAATGCGAGAAGTTGGGAAATGGTATTGAACTCCGCCTTCGCTCTGATTGGCGGGTGATGCTTCAGGCAAGGTCAGATCAACCTTTCCTGCCTGAATATCCTTTAGCCAGGCAATGACAGCACGGTAGCGATTGCTCCATTCCTCGGTCACCCCGGATTTGTCTGCAACGCGATCTCGCAGCCAATACATAATCAGATCAGACACTGCGCCTTTTACAGCATCATCAATTTCGGAATTTGGCAGAGTGGAAAGAGAGGGATATCGGGAGCCTATATAGCCAGTGATCAGACTTTGCGCCCGCTTGATCTGGCTTTGCAATCGTTCACGGTTGATGGTCCGCCCATTGGCAGAATTATGTCCACCAATGCCAGCCAGAGCGATGAGATCACTTTCATCATGCATCGCCACCAGCTCATCGACCGTTAAATAGACCCCGATATCCATCTTTTTAACGCCTATTCGTTGCCAGTCTGGGACCGATTGTCACCAGCGCTGGTTACTGCGGCAGCTTTGGCTTGTACCTCTGCCCAAGCGGCTTTGACTTCATCAGCACTGACATCAAAGCCAAGCAAAGCCTCAACAGACTTCACCTTTGGCTCGCCTGCTTTGGTCATGTCCGTTTGGGCATTGAGGGATGGAAAGGCATTCAGGATGGCCTGCTGGCGTTCTTCAGGAGATAGAGCAGCATTCTGATCGCCATTGCCGTTCTCCGACTGATTTTCACCAGACTTGCCGCTCAACTGATTGAGTGTGTCAGACAACTTGACTGCACTATCTGCGGAGGCTTCGACGAAATCACCTGATGGTTCAGCTTTTGGCTCACCTATGACTTTCAGCTTCAGAAGCGGTTTGGCTTCTTTTTCTATCAGCTCGATTTGGTTGTTCTCCGGATTATCTGGAGAATAAAGAGTGCCATCATGGCGAACGGCAGACAGAACAGGATAAATCTTCTTATTAGACATGGTTCCAGCTCGTTATTTTGAGGAGAAATGAGCGGCCAAGGGGTTATGCAAGCCGCTCAATTGGATCAGATAGACTTAGGCTTCAGGAGCCACAGCGTTCTGAATGAGGAAGCCAGCACGACGAGCCACGATGAACTCCTTGACGCTTTCACCGGCTCGAACAAGCTTGCCACCACGCAGTCCCATATTTGCAGGAAGCGTTCCGGCAATTTTCTTGCCCAATTGAGCTGTATAGCCAAAGGTTAGGCCACCTGTTGTATCAGCGGTCCGATCAATGAACTGGCCAGAAACGGTATTGTCCCAAACCCGATGCAGCTCTGCATTCTCACCCGGCTTATGGATGTTGACCCGGCTTTCACCAACCAGAATGCGCTTGACTTCCAACAGTTCAGCGATCTGGTCTTTGGTAGCGCGGCCTTGATCACCGCTATTGCCAAGCACCGCTTTGACCACTTTTGGATGACGCCGAAAAGCACGCCATGCACGGAAGCCGAAGGTGATCTGATTGGGTTTTTGCCAACATGTAGCCATCAGATCTTCAATCGTGGTGATTGGATCTGAATTTGGATCCACAAACATATCTGAACCAGACAGGGCCTCAACATGATCAGAATGGTAATTGGTGGGATCAGTGATCAGGTTGGCAACACGCACCTCACGCCCCAGCAAAACAATGCTGGCTGAGCGTTCAGTTGCTCGCTTCTCAGGATCGTATTTGTTCCGCTTGGCTTCGGTGATGGTGGCATTGTCGAGCGGCACATCAATACCGAAATCCTCGACCGAACCATCCTTCTCGGCCCCTTCCAGCTCGATCTGGTTCGGCGCAGAGCGGCGGCCAACATGTGTATCCGGCAAGGTGAAAGCTTCCGCTTCATCATAGCTCTGCCATTTGAAATTGATGCCAGGAACATCAACACGAGGCAGCACATCATCTGCAATCAAGGAATAGTCTGGATTACGATAGGCAATTGCCACGGCTGTCAAAGTCGGGCTTTCGGTAAATTGATCGGTCGCAGTAGACATAGCGAGACCTCTTTAGAAATGGAAATTGAAAGGGAGAAGTCGGCCTTAGCCGATCAATTGCTGGGGCTGGACAGTTGTGGAGCCGTGCGTGCCGAGCTTGCCAGCCTCCATGGCGAAGCCAATGATCCAGACTTTAACACCTGCACCAGGCGCGGCTTTGATTGCACGGCCTTGCGCATCAGCAGTCAGCGGATCGCCATAAGCGACCGTGCCGCCATATTCGATGGTTCGGATCTGATCCAGGCAAGCATCAATCCGCTCACCTGCCGCCTTTGCACCGCGAATACCTGTGACACCGAGCAGTTTGTCACCAATAGCCGCTCGTTTGATATGACCTTCTTTAGAGCCAAAGCTGACCAGACGACGCTTTTCGATCAGGCCATCTGAAGTGAAATTCTTGATCAAACCGACATTCTGCTGCACGGCTTTGCTCCTTGAAAAATGGAAAGAGAGAGAAAGTCTGGACTTAAGTGTCCAGACCTCGTTTTTTGCGCACGTGAGAAACGGCATCAGAGGTAGAGACCTCAATCCCGGCATCGCGCTGAGAAACCTGGAAGGACAAAGCTTCATCGGCGATCACTTGCGGATCCGGCTCTTCACCATTCGGCGTATCACTCATTTCTGTCTCGCCAAATTCGATAATCTTTGGCTGACCAGACAGAACATCCTTCAGCAGAGATACGAGATTACTGGTTTTGGTTTCAGTGCCATCAGAGAACTCAATTGCATCTTCAGCCTGGCAGGCCGCACCATCCAACAAGGCAACGACCTTGGATTTGTTTCCGGATGGCAATTTGCCATCATTGATCAGACCCTCAGCAAAGGAGACATGGTCCTTGTGGCGCTGATCGGCCTCTTTGACATCAAGCGCCGCCTGACGCGCATCCAGTTCCGCTTCACGTTCGGCAAAGCTGACTTCCTGATCACCTGACTGACCTGATGGCGCAGCCTGACCATTCGGTTTTTTGACCTTGTTGGCCATATCGTCATCCTCTTCATTTTGGGAAAAATCACTTGAGGCAACATCCGTCTCAACAGAACCTGCATCCTCAATCCAACCGATGGTCCAGTTGGGCAACACATTGTCGGCTTCTTCCGTACCCTCCTTGGAGATGATCCATTCCCGGAGTTTACGAAGAAGCCCGGCGACATCCCGAAAAGCAGGATCAGCAAATTCGATGGTTACCGCATCATCGTCATCGGAAAACTCAACAGGCTTCAGACCAGGAACCGCAGGCGCAGCAGCACCCAGAAACCCGACATGCTTGGGATAGAGTTGTCCCGGCATCGGGTTGGCAGTCGAGCTAGGCTGATAGAATGACATGGAGATACGCTTGTAGCGCCCATCCTCTACCGCATCTGAGAATTGCGGTTCCAGCTTTCCAACATCGGCAAAGAGCTTGTCTGCATCCTCATCAAAGCTGAAGCTCTGTACCCAGCCAAAGGCAGGATCGTCAGATTTGGGATGGCCCACAAAGACAGGGACAGGATATTGATCAGGATCATAACGCTCAGCCAGATCAGCCAGCTCTTGAGCTGTCGCAGAAAAGGACATGCCGCCCATAGCCGTAAATGTGCCCGGACGGAAAACCTCAATCCGCTTCGTCTCATTCTGTGTTGCTTCATTCTTTCTGGCCACGTTCCGGTCTCCAACTTCGAGATGTTGGAGTGACAATGGCAGCAAAAACAGCACCCCTCGCCGGAAGACTTCCGAACGGGATCAAAGATCAAAATGAAAGGGAAAACTGAGAAGATGAGATGGTAGTGACTATACTACCCGCACATACAACAGCCAATAGGCCCTGTATGGGTTTTTAACGGGGGTTTAACGGGGGTAACAGGAGTTTTTGGTAACACCATAGCCGCGGAAGGATGAAATACGCTGTGTGATTAAAAAGAACAGGGCCTATGGATCTTGGATACTACAAGCTGATCTACTAGCAATGTACAAAATGCAAACTAGCCATGTAGAGAGAGACCCAGATCACTATAAATCAACTCCAGATCTGTTTCGGAAATAGGGCAATCACATGGCGTGCTGTGACGTGCAGTGGCAACTGAGTAATATATTAGAAGGATACTTGGTATTCGGAAAGAAGCTATCTGTTCCGCTCTCTCAGCAATTCGTGGTCCAATGAATTGTACCGTCTTTAGCATTCCGATGATATCATCTGCATTGGTACTATGGCCATATCTATCCAATACGAGATCATTCAGTGGTGAGGATTCTCCTGTAGGACTTTTGCCGACCAATTCAGTATATTCCCGTGACAAAACAGCAGATAGTTCAAGAAGAGGCTGCACCTCCTTTGCAATGAGGTCATTTAAACGCTCAAAATAATCACTGGTGGCCTCTAAAAGAGCCATGCTCTTTGCCGCAGATCGCTTCATTTGAGGCGTTGTTTTTATAGAAGGTTTGTATAGCGTATCATGAACAACTTCACTGTAGGCATGTTGTAACAGTGTTCGCACCTGGATTTCACATGGCAGGTTCTCTGGAAACTTCTCTCCCTTCCAGAATGTCTCAGGTACAGATCTCACTACATAGTGAATTGATTGATAGTCAAATTCATAAGGTTTATTTTCTATCTCCTCCTCATGGTCACGAGCCTTAACAGCAGTCCAAACTTCTGTTTCATTTTCTATTGCTTTAGCTACGCGCCGGATGTCTGTATCAAGTAAAAGTACAAATCTAACACCAACTTTATCTTCTATCTCGTCATATGGCGACTTGTACGGTTTTCCTCGATGGAATGCTTTTTGAAGAAGGGATTCATCATCTTTTAGGCGAGGAATTGGTGGTACCCTAACAAAATAATCGACGTCGCGAGGAGCAATCTCAGCAGAGATGAGTTTTTTAACACGATCAACGACAAAGTCCCCCCAATTGCGGTAGCTTTGCTTCTCCGCATTCCATCGAACCAAAAAATCTTTCTCTTGATTGCTCATGTTTCTTTCAAAAATGGAGCTCGGATCGTTACCTGGGTAATTTCATTCTTCATAGTATCTTCTTCCGGTCTTACATCCATTGTGACCATACCATTAGCTATAGCCTCTGGTGGAACTGATAGTTCAATATTACCGTCATACTTGAAGCGACGACGCCTTAATTTGCTTTTGAGATCAGTAGTATCCCTTCTAACCGCCCTATTTGGGAACTGGCGACTTATCATAAACTCTTGATATTGATCCCGAAATTGAGACGGAACATGGCGCTCCGTGAACTCCTCTACAGTAAATGTTGGCGATTGGTCATTTTTTACGTATGTATACAGCGAATCCTGGAGATTATGTCTTGTTTCACGGTCTTGAATGTTTTTTTGTGCAAATTCCTTCGTAAGATTAAAGAATTTAGCGGTTTCATATGCGCTATCTTCCTTAAATCCGCAACCAAGGAAACCTTCATAAAAGTAAATTGCAGCAGCCTCACGGTTGTTAAGCGCGATGTAGTGGTCGAAAACTATACACTTCCACTGATCCTGGCTTTCTATCTGCCCTGAAGCACAGGTCATGAACCCTATCTTATATAGTCTTGTCGCTTTAGTCATAAACAGGTCATTTACGAATTCCGTTGTTAAGACACCGTCAACGCTGTGGCGTCTAAATCCCTCCTGTACTTCAGCTTTAATCACTGCGACAAATGGGCTATTTTCTCGACCAGAGGTGCCACGGAAAACAATTACTACGCCTCCAGGAAGGCTTCTGTTTTTTTGTGCTATAGCGAGTGCATCTGCAAATTTTTGGGAATAAAGTAAGAACTCGTCTGGTGTCTGAAGCTTGATAGCATTTTGGGCGTAATTTTGAAACGAACCAGGTCCGATGTCTTGAATCCGCATCTCAAGGGCTTTCGCTTTAGCAGAAAGTGCATCTGTTACACGTGTGCGAAAAGCCGTCATAGCTTCCATTGATAGGATTTCAAGGCGTTGCGCATAAAGCGGTTGAACGACCCTTCTTTCTGTATCACGCTTAAAAATTTCATGTACAGCTACGTCTGATATATTCAAATTCATCAAGAGATCATCGATCATCTAAAGTCTCCAGCATCGCAAAATTTATTAAACTTATATCATGAGGCTGAATGGTGAAGCCCTTTGAGGAGGATAGACCGACTCAACTCAACCTTTAGGGGAAATCGAAACAGTTTCCCCAGTCTTGGTCAAGAAATATACTATGCGGCTTTAGGCCCGTGCAAAATCTTAGTTGGCCTCACCTCCCCAAAACCCTTCCAGAGCTTCCCGAACCATCTCCTCATCATCTTTTCCAATGCCGATATAAGGTCTGGCCGGGATCTTGACGCCCTTACTGAACACATAGCCATTCTTGCTAGCGGGAATGCGAAGATATTTGCCACGCCTTGGCCTGATGATAGCACCATGCTGCATCACCCAGACCTTGGGGTGATTGAGATTGGTGCCAACCTCGGCCTTATTGCTATCGGATTTCTGGTGGATTGAGCGGAGCAACTCGCCGCTATCTCGCAGTATGCCTTTGCCCGATCTACGATTAGAAAAAGTGAGAGGTGATAGACCATTCCATTTATCGTCGTCCGGGCTTTTTTCATTCTCAAACCGATCAACGGTCTGATCAAAAAGCGTGATAGCAACAATCTTATGGATGGCGGATTTATCTTCCACCTTGTCCATGACCTCTTGAAGCCCATTCTGAAGGCCAGAAGTATCAAACCGGAAATAAACACCATCCATTTGAAATTGCCTCTTTGAGTTGCTATATTATGGATGAGTGATGAAACGCTCTGTGATGTATGAACAACGGCGATGGTTGTATCGGAAAGATCATAGAGCAGGCAGTCGACACGCCAGACAATTGCCCATCACTCTTTTTCTTTGCCCTGATCTCGTCGATACAACAAAGCACCACGCCGTTGCCGTTCCAGATAGCGAGGATCTGGCTTGTTGGCTTTACCTTTTGTCGCGTTGAAAACAGTTGCACCTTCCCAGCCATGTTTTGACCAAGCAAAAGAAACAAATCCGGCGAGGTCCGCAAAATAGCGCAAGTAGCGACGAACCAGTCGAACACGCCCTGCATGGTCTTGCTGCCAGTCAACCCAGATTTCATCTGGATCTTTCAAGCTATCAGCCAAATAGGTCATATTGATTTCACGACCAAATTTCTTGACCTTCCAACGCCCATCCCCTGTCTTGAACAAATCGTCTGATATGACCAAGACATGACCGGCCTTGTCCCGCCAAAGGCTTGGTTCATGCAGATCAGCATCAAATTGCTCAAGGAAGGCAGAAACATAGACTTCATCGCTCTGGCCCGTTGGCAATGGCTTAATGGTGGTTGGTTTGGCCAACGTGGATAAATCTGGTTTCACCGGATCTGGCTTTGGTAGCTTGAGCCCAGCGGGTTTGAGCGGTTTTTGCATCTCTCTTGGAACTAATCCATCAGCCCATGTCCGCCCTGGAGCATAGGCCCAACCCATACCTACGCCATCTGGATATTGAATGACTTCTCCCGTACCAGGGTCTTCGCGTTCAACATACTGAATTGTGGGACTTGGATCTGGTCCGATTTTTCCCATGCGCTTGAGTTTGGAACGACCAACAGGACGAACACCACAACTACATCGCCAATCATTGGGCGGATAATAGGTCAACCACCAAGGATCATCTGCACTAAGAACGAGACCGTCCCAATCTTCATGCTGCTGACGTGGCTCGGCGGGAACACGCTCCCATGCATGCTTATATTCCCAAAATGGGTAAGCCTTGATAACAGCAGGATCCGTCATCTGCTGATAACGACCTGCCGAATAAGATGTTCTCAGATTGGTCTCATAGATGACACGTGCCCGCCAATTGCGACCGCCCTTATAATCCCATCCGTGTTTTTTGACGATCTCATCAAAGGCATCAAGAAAACCGGGATGATAAGTGTCATCCTTATCCAACCAACCTTTCAGGGGCATGCCTTTATTGATGGCATCATCAATGGCCTTTTGGAAGTCTTCCAGCAAGGCATCCTTGGTGGCACCTGCAACAACAAAGGCCCGATCATGACCATGATGCAGAACATCAGTCCAGGCATTAGTTGGAAGGCGAACCTTCTGACGCTGAAACTCTAAAGCCTCTTTGAACGGACCAATCTCGTTAAAATCACGAACAGCAGTCGCAGGATTTAGATCTTTTTTTTTGAGCTATTTGGCTTTTCGCCGGAAGGATAGACGCCAGTTACATCAAAAACGTCCGAGCGCCCCGTCATATGCGCCAGTGCGAAACTATCCCCCAGCACATTGCCCATGGGATCAATCTCAAGATCATGGGAGAGTTCAAGCAGAGCTTGGCTGGTATGGGCGAAGTCTTCAACCCCTTCCAGTCTGTCCTTGATCTGCGCAAGCCAAGCCTGTTGCATGGGCGCGGATAACTCCTCCAATTGATCAATTAGAAAATCAATTGGCCCTTCGCCTTCAGCAAAAGACCTGGGCTGATCCTGACCAGCTGGCAATTGGGGGGTAGTTTGTTGCAGCTGCTGCTCAATGGGCACCATTTCGGTATCCATAACATCCCCCAGCCAATCCTTCACATCCTTGGGTTCATATCCTTGTTGGCGAGCTGCATGAAGCGTGCGGATCCCCGCCTGCTGACGCTCGTGCTTTTTCTTTTTATGCTCTTCTTCCTTGGTCTCGTTGCGAGGGCGCGGCCGCCACACTTTGGGAGGATTGGCATTGGGCCAATTCAACTCGCTGATCCAGGTGATGAGCGTATCATTCAGGGTCGCTGATAGCTGATCGCAATCATCATCAATGATGCTCTCTGTCTCTTCCGCATGGGTATCAGATGCAGCTCTGGAACCTTGCCCCTTAACACCAGTGGCCAAAGTGCTGCCAAGAACAACCTCGGCAGTCTGCTCATCCCAATAACGGCACCATTCCTCGTAAGAAACAGTTCCTGATCGGGTCGCTTCCAGAAATTCCACGTCGGTGCCGATTGGCGCGATCAAAGCGCCTTGCTGAACCATGGCAAGTAGAGAATTCAGCAGTTTGGCCTGCTCACCATCCGGAGTGCCAACGGGATATTTGCCAAAGGGGATAGGTGTAGCGAATTTATCCAGGAAGCGAAGCCAAAAACCAACGCCCTCTCGTTTGAACAAGACGTGCCAGAAGAGAACAGACCCGAGACCGAGGCCGTATGGGTTATTTCCCTCAGCATCAAAACGATGGGTGATGAATTTGCGATCTGGCAGCTCCTCGCCTTCAATGCTGTTTTCCAGCGTCTTGAGACGCGGTTTCCAGTCCTTGTCAAAGGTGAAGCGGATCTGATCGTGAGATTTAATCTTGATCGGAACAACCAAACCATCCTCATCACGCCCCCAGACGATTTCGGAAATGGCAAAGCCTTTCAGGATGGCCTTGAGCAGATCCCGGCAAATCGTATCAAACGGAAGCCTTGCGAGAATAGCCTCAACGCCTTCCTTGGCGCTAATATCAGCAGGATCCTCGCTCGCCGCTTCCAAAATCCATTCCCGGCGCGTCACCTTGGAATAGCGCTTATTCAATGTTGTCCTGGCACGACCATCACGGGTGACCTCATCATAGAGTTTCAGACCTTTGTGAGTGCCCTTGTCATGGATAGTTGGATCTTGTGGTTGCAGCACATCGGAATAGAAGGGAATGGAAATGTCATTGTGAGCGGTAGCAATGAGCTGACCACCCTTGCGCGGGATATTGGTCTTCACCTCCTGTTGCGGCAAAGATTGCAGATTGGTTTTAATGTTGCGATTGCGACGAGCGCGTTTGTTGCGAGATTTGCGGCTCATAGTCGGTAGCCTCCAAAGATATCAGATCTGACGGGAGAAGCCGCCCGAATAGTCGTTGCACTAAGAGTGGTGACTGCCATCTTGATTGTGTGTTCCCACAGCATCTCCAGACAATCTGGCCCGTCATCATGATCAGCATTAGGCCATTGTTGGAGCTGGTCGATTAGGGTCTTCTGGCTTGGATGGATCCGAATGGTTCCATCAGAAATCGGGATTTGGAGCCGCTCGATACGCAGATTTTTGTCAGTAATGGGAATAACCGGATATGCAGGCAAGGCAAGACCTGCCTTTGCAGCTGCTTTCATCAATTCGGTTCGTAAAAATTCTTGAAACTGGACTGCCTCCACGAACCACATCTGGCATCCATAATCGCGATGTAGGCTGAGTGTGTCAGATATGATCAAGTCCGGGGTGCGCTTGCGGATCGACGCCTCGGCAACATCCATTATGGTGCTATCGCGATCATAAGCACCAACTAGAATGGCAGAAGGATCCCTGTTTTTATTCCTCTTGCCCAAGGATGGATCAATGGCGCCAAAAAATAGCCAATCGCGCTTGATCTGAACCCAATAGGTGAGATGCTGAAACGGATTGTCGCCAGAGATTGGCTTGTTCTGATATTCGCTTTCAAAAGCAGGATGATCGCCAGCTCGTTCCTGCATCAGATAGAGCAGAGTGTGATTGTCAGGCCAGTTGAGAACAGCGCCTTTGCCCATCTCGTCTCTGTTTGCGGCAAAGAAGTCATCAGCTTCTTCCTCGCCTTCATTGAGATAGATTTCTTCCCACTGATCCCATAACTCCATATTGTCAGGCCATTGCATGATTGCCTGGAACTCGGTCACTTGCCATTTGGGCTTTTTGGAAAAGCGAACAATTACCGCATCGAAATGCAGTACGGTTCCCGCATAAAGCACGTCCATGGACCCATCAGTTGGCCCCAATTTCAGCACAGCTTTTAAGATCCAGTTTTCCAACTTGTCACGCTGTTTGGGGTTGGCGACATTGTCATCATTCTCAACGTCATCCAGAATGGCTAGATCAGGACGATATGGTCCATGGCGGCGACCACGGATTTTCTTGCCGGTACCAAAACCCTCGACCTTGATATTGTTGCGCGTGATGATATCACCTTCACGCCAGACACGGCCCTGTCCGAAGATATCAGGAAAGTCATATTTGAGACGCGGATTAACTTCCAGCTCCGCCTTCAATGCTTCGAGCATGACAGCGGCCTGCTCAAAGGCATCCATGATCAGAACGATGTAATGCTTCAAGCCACGGACAATGCACCAGAGCGGGAAGATCAAACTGATATGGGTAGACTTGGCAGACCCACGAGGTGCAATGACCAATCGGCGCTGGCCATCCTTGGTCTGCACCATCATGGGCAGATCTTCATAGAGATGCTCATGCAATCGGCTTGAAGGCTTGGCCAGATAATGCGGGAAATAGGTCTCAGCAAAGAAGCGATAGCCGGTTTCTGGATCGCTCACCTTCGTCAATCGTTCCTGACGCAGTTTCGGATCAATGGGAAAAGCATCGACCTCTAGCTCAATCTTCTGGCGGAACATTTCCGCCATCTCGGATAGGCCTTCAAGAAAGGCTTTGGATTTTAGCTCTTTGGCAATTGGCTTGCTCATCCATAGACCTCCACAAGGCTTTCACCGAATGGCTCAAGAATTTCCAGAAAGGCCTCTGCATGTTGCGGGAAATGCTCGCGCACAAATTCTGCCTGACGCTGCAAAACATCATTGGCAACACCCAGCTCTGAGATCTTGGGAGCAACCCGACCAGCAGATGAGACCATTTTGTTGAAAGCATCAGACAAGCTGGCCATGGCTTTGACACGCTCGGCTGGTGAGATCTCATCACTTTCAGAAAGCTGATTGATGGTGGCCTTGAATAAGGTCACAAACTGCTCAACCACATCCGCGACAACGGTCTCCAATCCTTCACCTGCCATCAGATGAGCAGAACGGGCCACATCCCAATTATCACCATTGGATTTGGCATCTCGTTTCCAGCGGCGCACACTTCCTTCAGACACACCAATGGTCACAGCTATCAGTGGAATAGATTGCTGATCAAAGACAAAGAGCCTGCGTGCTTCTTTTCGCTTCTCATCCTTATGCGCCATCGGTTTGTTTCACACCCCGATCTTGTCTTTGACGAAGGCAATGCCGATGGAGATGACGCCTGAGGTGATCACGCTGTTGGTGATGGAGCGTTTTTCAACCAAACGAAGGCGCTCATCCTGTTTTTCAAGGCGGCTGTCCAATCCATCCACCTTGTCATTCAGCCCCTTTAGCAGACCTTTGATTTCACCAAGTTGCTCATGGATTTGTTCAGACATCAGGATTGTCCTTTACGATAGAGATAACCACGAGCCGCTTTCTCAAAAGGGCGTGTGACGAAATAGGCACCAACGATCCAGCCCGCCCATTCATTGAGTGGTTCTGGTAACGCGGCAACATTCCAGAAAAAGTGAAAGAGGCTGTCTGCAACGATGGCACCGGACCAAATCACGATAGGCCATGCAAAGGCTGGCCGGATCATGGCCGTCACCCACCAGCCCTGTTCGGCGACGATAATATCGCGAGCCGCTCGGCGAGTGGCAATTTCAGCGCGAATCTCTTCTGATACAATTTCAGAGCGGATCCGTTCACGTTCGGTTTGACTGTTAGCGCGCTTCTCAACATGGGAAAGAACACGGTCTAGTGTCTCGCCGCCTAACCAGCCCAGCACCTTGGAAGCAATGGACACAAGAATACTCATCCGACATGTCTCCAGTTCTGAGCATCCTGAAGACGACGCTGTTTGATTTGGCTGGCAATTAAGATGACAGCCATGCCAACGCAAACCAGCAACATCCACTTATTATCGCCAATCATGGAAAGGACGGGCTGGACCTGATCTCTGAGGGATTGCAGAAGTGAGGAGACTTGTCCTAACCCATCCAGCAGGCCACCATTGGAAGCCTGATCCAAAGTAATGGCCGACGCACCGCCTCCCGTTAAAATCTGGCCCAAACGAGTGAGCCAATCAGCTTTTTTAACGGTCTGGGAGCCATTTTTTCGAAGGTCTTTAACGCGGAGCTGATCACGACCACCACCAAGCTGTTGATTAATGGGAACAGCTACGTCCAGCGCTTTTTCAGTTTCAGGTCCAACAATGCCGTCAGGCTTCAAGGAATGATCCACCTGAAATGCGACCACTGCGCGGCGGGTAGCTGGGCCAAAGTCACCATCTGTCTGAACTGTATAGTTTAGCTCATTCAAACGCTTCTGAAGCGCTTCAACCCGATAACCTTCAGACCCAAGACGCAGCATGGAAAAGCGAGCCGGTGATTTTGCCTTGCCAGAAGCTTTACCCGGTTGACTACCTGCTTTGAGCTTGGTATAGGCGCGACGCATCATGCCGGAATATTTGGTGACCTGACCTGATCCATTATAGCGCCGAGCAATGGCCGCCCAGTCCTTATCGCGCAGCTCATCAGCAAGGCCGGAATTTTCCAAAAACATCAAGAAAGCTTCAGCACTGGCCGCACTGTCCTGAGACAATGCTAGGACAAAATCAGACACGCTGTCATAACCACAAATCTTGTGATTGAAGCCCATGATCTGGGGAGCTGCATAAGAGGCCGAAAGCAAAGCCGCTTTCTCATTCAGCTTGGACCAACGAGCCAAAAGTGCCCAACGGCGATTTGAGCCTTTGCCACCCAAACCTTTGTAATTGGTTCGCTTCCATTTGCGTGCAGACAGCCCCAAGGCAAGTGCCTTGTTGCGTAGACCCTTGGGCAATTTGCGATGGAAGATATGCTTTTCCGGAAGGATGATCAGCCGCCCCTGATCATCATAATCATCACCACCACTTTCCACCTGAAGAATAGCTCGCAACACATCCGCATCACAGCGGATACGAACCGCAAATTTTTCAATGACCAGGGTGATATCGACAACCTCACCACCACCAGCTTGCAACTGCGCAACAACAGACATTTTGGCCTCAATCCAAGGAATAACTATGAATTGAGATCAGAATGCTCTTTTAATTTTGGGAAGGAGACGGAACTGTTCCGCGAAAGAATGAAGGGGCGGCTTAGAGCCGCCCTGACATCACAGGAATAATCCCAAGAGAGCCAGCAAAAGTGAAATAGTGCTGATTACATCAGAATAGTTCACTTGCCCTTCGATTTTGATTAAGAAACGCATAGCAATTAGCCTTAGCGATGCTCAACCGGTTGAGCGATTAACACTCGCTCAGTATTTGTATTCCGCCCCTTAATCGGCGGTCCAGTAAATCATATGATCACTCTGATTTACTGTGGCGGCAGGTTGTTGATCGGGTTGTCCTATGGGTCATAGGGGCCTTTCAGTCCCGCCTTAGCAAGCCCCGGCTGAGAGCTCACACAGCACCGCTAAGCGCTAGCGCAGACGGGCCTCACGCACGCTACGCTTAGTGTTAGATTTAAAACCAGAAAACTATATTTCAAGGCCAAGATAAGAAATATTTCAAGCCATTTTTATCTGACCAGATCAATAATATCCTCAATATCCAACTGCCGCTCATCAAAACGACGAGGCAATACTTTGCCTGCTAACAGCATTCGGACATAGCGCTCTGAAATTCGCAAAGTCAGAGCAATGTCTAAGGGGCTTTTTCCTTCATCGGCCAATCGTCTTGCCTCAATTTTTTTGTCAAATGGCTGCAGGCGTGTTGGAACGTAGAACTTGTCACCAGGGAAGTTGCTAATGATCAGATCAGCTGTTTCTCGACTTAGCCGGGACAAAGGATTTTCCTTAGTCCAAAGCGTCGGAACTTTGATTTCAATGCCTGGCAACTTCTGCATAAGCTCTTCGACAATAGGCATGCCTAAAATATCTGCAATTAGGTTCATGTCTTCGGTCAAACGAGGATCAGTCATCACATCCTCCCGCTTTCAAAGCCTTCAATTGTTCCATACGATTGGCTGACAGAACGACAGTGACAACCTTGCCTCCTTTTAGGATATAGCGAAGTCCTCCCTTTTTGAGAGCTTCAGCTCCCATGGCAACGGCAGGTGCTGTCTCAATTGCAATAGTCTGCCGGATAGCTTCGATGTCGAACCCAAGCTCCCGCTCCAGATATCTGACAACAGCATGGTCGGTAACAAAATTTGCGCAAATATGCTTTGTCATTCCCGCCCCCTCTGCTCAATCTTCTTGAGAGCTTCAATGACCGGGCTGGCCTGCTGGAAGGTCAACCATTCCGGGTTATCAATGCCGGTTTCCTTTTTGACAAAGGCACGCAGCGCATCTTTATATGGCAGCTCCCAATAGCCAGACTGCCCGATATTCTTGGCCAAGGCATACATGAGCCGAACAAAAGGTTTATTTGATCCAGGGCGCGGCTTACCGCCTGTCTTGGGCTTCCATCCCAGACGCTGAAACTCAGCCAAGACAGCCCGTCTCTGACGCTCGGACATATTGCCCGAGCTGTCTTTTCCAGTGATCCGAACAAGAATTGCACGATAAGCAGTCTCGTCCAGACCCAAATCTTTCTTCGCAATGTGGATTTTGGCCAGAGAGTTACTCATCATCATTCTCCTCAACCAAGTCACAACGAGAGAAAGGCTCCTCTTCGACATAGCAGCGAATTTGCCGATGGCATTCCGGACATTCGCCTTCCTGACCATTCCATTCACCATAATCAAGATCGGCATAACAACCCGGACAGGTGAAGCGCATACCCCAACCCTGATTGGAGCAGCTATCAGAAAAAGGGTCGCCGTTAAGGTTTCTCATGATGCACCTCCACCAATAAGAGGTTGCGTACCCTTACCATTCACACCATGCGAAATCTCAACCCGATCACCCGCATTTTGTCCTGCGAAATATGCCTCGGAATAACGAACATCTTTCCTCTCATGAGAGGAAACAACAACCAGATTGGAATGACGTTCAGCCAAAGCCTGATCCGCGCCAGATCGCTCGTTTGCATTGATAGTTGATTTGAAAAGAGTAATAAGCCGCTGGCAAAGACGCGAAACCAGTGCCTCTGTAAAATCTGAAACCGCCTGCCGCTTGGTTGCTAAAGAGCGGCGGCGACGATAAAAAGTGGTTTGCTTGAAAGCCCTGACTTCACGGTCAATAGCATTATCGCAAACACGGCGCAGATAATCAGCTATCTCCGGTCTCGGTTCCTTTCCGATAAAGACCACTTCACTATTTCTCAAACCAGTCTGAATGAGAGAAGCTGTATTTGTGCAATAGGCGATTGTGCTCCAGATATTTGAACGGAACGCTCGGCCTTTACCCTTGGCTTTGGAACCGATCTCGGCGAAGTTAACATCATGATCTGATAAACCATGTTCCTGCATCAGCTTGGCAGCTTTTTCAGCAGCAGCCATAGCCTCAGCCTCAGTACATCCGCGATCTGTTGTTTTGGATAGCAAAGCCCGGATTTTCTCGCGAACTCTCTCACGCTGTTCCATGATGCACTCCATCAGTGGTCAGACCCCATTCTCCTTTGATAGGTCGAGTGACCAATCCTTTATTCAAGAGACGGTTGAGGCTGTTACAGGTAGCGATGCCGCTTAAACCAATTGGTTTGGCGATCTCGGCGGTGGTGGCCAGATGCTTTTCAGTCTCTGGCCGGATCAGGTGCTGCAATGAATGCAGCACCCGTTTTTGCATTCCGGTGAGCTTGGTCATTTGGACTGCGGCTCGTCTTGAGGTTTTTCGGCATTGGCAGCATCCAGAGGAACCGTGACATAGCTGTCAGCCTCTCCCCGACGCTTCAAGACACGGACGTAACGCTTTGAGCTGTTAATACGGGTTGCATCATTGATGGCACTCATGGCTTGTAGCCAGCGGGGATCATCAAAATCATATTGATGGAGCGTCATCACATTGGAGACACTCAACTCACCTTTGCGATTGAGACGGAAGGCCTGTTCTATAATGGTACGAAGGTTTGGATGAGACGTCTCGCCCCATTCCCGCAAGCATTCTTCAATCAGTTCTTTTGCCGCAAGAAGCTCTGCACCAAAGCCCAACGTTTCAGAAACGACGAGTTCAACACGTTGAGACCCATCAAATGTGGTAAGGGTCACGTTTCCCTTTTTACCACCCCGCTTCTTGCCGCCATATTCTGCGACCAGCAGATCTACAAACTCGTCGATCTCTTCAATTGCACCAGCACGAAACTCAGCAAGGCTATTGTTGATTGGTTGCGCCTTTGCATGGATCTTTTTGACCAGCTCGTCTTCCAGCTTATGCTGGGCCTTTATATTGTCGATATGGACGAAATCGCCTTTGGAATTCATCATGAAGCCTTCTGGCACTTTCACTTGATCAGTCATTGAAATATTCCTTCTAAAATCAGGGTGGATTCACCCTTCGTTCTTTTTGCTCTGGTAAATCGGTCGCCCAACAACAGGGAAAAGCACTATTTTTGGATCGTTCAAATGCTCGGTGGTTAATGGGATGGATCGGGCCAAATAGGCAGCTTCCAAACGCTTGGCCTTTTCGGCTTGGGTACTCAGAAGGTTAGCAAAATTCTGGGCTGCCCCGATCTGGAAGCCTTCCTCACTATTGATGGCTGCAACAAACCATTCCTGCATTGCCCGTAGGTTCTCACTCAGCATGCTTTGCTCTCCTGTTGCTTGGGGTTCAGCGGGCAGGCTTTGCAAGCAATCCAGAGTTTGAGCTTGGCTGGATCACTGGTTGGCATCGGAGCTGTGCGGGCCTCCTGACAGCTTTGGGGTGTGATTTCTGTCTGCTGATGAGGACAGAGTTTGAGTGAACCGAAGACTTCCAGAACCTTGGCTTCCAATTTGTCAGCACGACCGCCTCGGTTTGCGTAAGTGCCAGACAGATAGAGACTGACTTGAGTGCGACTAACACCCAAAACATTTGCAACTGCCTGAATGGATCCCAGTCTGGCCTTTTGCTCCAGAAGCAATTCCATCACTTTGCTCGACATGGAATTTCCTCCCCGCTATCTCCAAGATTGTGGTCGAATATCGCGCCTTTGTTTGCTCGATAAATCGGGGCGATAAGGCCGGTATCCTTCAGCAAGCGAAAACGCTTGAAGCCGTTTGAGGTGAGAGCCGTTCCTTGTGCGCGAACCGGCAGTTCGATCAGATAGCCAGCATGTCGCAATGCGCGGAAATATTTCTGCAAGTTGCCCTCTGGCCTAGCGTCGTTTGGGCCAGCCGCAGCCATCGCAATATCACCAATGGTGAAAGATCCTGACATGCGCATCGCCTGCCATGCACGCTGACGCATCGTGTCACGGGGCTTGCGGCATTTGCCCCGATCAGTTCGAAATGGCCCAGGTTTTATCTCTTCACCCGAGGCTGCAAGATCCTTGCCTGCATTAGAGAGCTGATAGCAGCCAATCTCTACACGCTCGACCAATCCACGATGGATCAAACGACCGGTGGCTTTGACAATCTCCTTACGCCCATGATCCATTGATGCGTCAAGCTGATCTATAGTGCGACAGGCGCCATCGGAGAGATTATGAATGAGGTCATTGGAAAGCCCAGCCATCACAGCACCTCTGGCACTTCGATGGGCTGATTGCGGGCACGGTCAACCATCAGGGTTTGGCCCGCCATATCAGCAAGGGTCAAGCCATCTTCACCTGGATCATTGCGCAGACCGAACCGCTCAATATTAGCGATGGCCTCCAAGATTTCGCGATTAAAACCGCCAGAAGCCTTGAGTGTGAAATCGACCAGATCATCAGCCACTGGCACATCGCAGCGGCCTGCAACCAAGGCTTTAACATCTGCCTTGCAGCATTTTTCAAAACGGACCTTCTGGGATACGCGAGAAGCCACTTGAGGGAAGCGGGTCAGATTGTCATTGACCTTGCCCATACCAACCAGAATGGTCGGAAGCTCGATCATATCGGAAATATCACGGATGGTTTCCAGAATAGCTGACTTGCTAGAAACATGGTCCGCCTCATCAATAACCAGACCAAATGCCTTGCCTGTCATCTGTGCTGCAGCCTGACGACCACCCAGTTCTTCCAGGGCCTTCTGGTACTTCTTCTGAAATGAATGGGGTGGATGAACACGTAATGTTTCCAGCAACTCTCCCATGAACCAAGACGGTGTCCATTCCTTTTTGGCTCTGAGATAAATGGAGCCGGTCTGAGCTACCCAATGTTTGAGGGTCGTGGTTTTGCCAAGGCCCGGCAAACCGTCAACGACGACAAGGCAGGCTTCTTCAGCTCCTCGCTGATTGAGCGCATCCAACGCCCCCATGAAGCGTGAAACATTGGAGGTCTCGACAAAGACATTCCGCATCTGATATTCTCCTATTCGAGTTTTGGTTGTTAGGCAGCGGCGCGAAGAACGTTTCTCAGGCGGTCCACGTCGATGCCAGATAGTCGGAACAATTCCAAAGAGGTGCTGCGCTGAAGACATTCGGCCAGCACCTTTTTCTGTGAAGGGGTTAGGGTTTCTGGGTGATCAATCGCCCACACAGCCAGTTCCTGATCGCTCGCAAACACACGCTTGCGCGGCTTGGTTGGCTTTGGAGACAGGATCTCGATTTTGGGCGCTTCTGGTTCAACCAGCTCAAGTGAAATCAATTCAGGTTCCGGCTCGTCTGATTTGAACCCTGGGGAAGATGAGAACATCTCCATGGGGGCCTCGCCGGATGCCTCCAGCAGATGCCCAGGTCTTTGTTCCTGTTCAACCCGCCGCAACCTGTCTTCCAGACGCTTTTTGGCCGCGAGGGCTTTCTTCTCACGAGCGCTTTCAATAACTGGAACTGGGAAATAAGCTTCTTTGTTGCCTTCAAACTTGGCAACACAGATCAGGCGACCGGGCACTTCGTAGCCATCGACCATTTCCAGTTCGCGAACCCAGACCTGATTGGCATCGAGGATGTCGTAGCAGAC
The DNA here is from genome assembly GCA_025210795.1 of Cohaesibacter sp. Lineage (GTDB taxonomy): Bacteria > Pseudomonadota > Alphaproteobacteria > Rhizobiales > Cohaesibacteraceae > Cohaesibacter. Next base: position 100,182 of record JAOAQZ010000005.1, read on the forward strand.
CATGACATATTGCCGGTCGTAACGTTCCAGTTCCATGGAGAAATAGCGGTTCTTCTCGATGGTGACCATGCCTCGAGAAACCTTGCGGCGCTCTGCCGGACGGGCAAGGTCATCGCTTTCGGCCTTGGAGAGAGTGATCGGCGTAAATCCTTTGGCTTCATGCGCAGCCCAGCATTCGTTGGGGGACATGTGGCGTTTGGCACCGGTGATCCGGTCGCGGGTCTCGGGTAAGCTGGAATGCGGCTTGTCATTATAACGAGCCATCGCACCGTCGAAGATCTGCAAGAAGTCAGGCCATGTGACCAGCAATTCGCTGCCCCCAAATTCCTTCAGGTCGTGTTTGATCTGTTTATGCAGCTTGAGAGCTGCTTCTCGATCTAGATCCTTGCCGCAGTAGCTGGGTAATGCCTTGGCCAGTTTGGTGTGAACCGTTCCGTTAAACCGTTCAATGATACCTCGAGCTTGAGAATTATAGGCGCGAGAATGCTCTTTGTGGGTGCCGAGCCGAGACAACATGCCAACGGCAGTATCATCCAACAGAAGGTTTTTATACCCCTTGCCGTTATCGACATAGAAAATGGCGGCAGGGCCATTCCACATGCTGGCGTTGCGCAAGGCCTCTGCCACATCATAGGCCTTCTCATTGAGACCGATAGAATAGCCAACGCATTTGCGGGTAGCGACATCCAAGATGGATGTGATCTCTGGCCGAAATGGCTGTCCGGAAAATGGATGTGCAACAAAGGCATCAAAGGTTTTGCCATCGGCGGTGTATATATCGGATGGCAGCAGCCCATCGGTCGAGCGGATGACATAAACCCGGCGTGCCTTGAGCGCCAACACACCTTCCCGGCCTCGATGAGCGGCAATGGGGTTGGTTTTCTTCAATTGGGCCAGATAGCGTTTGACCTGATCATAACTTGGAGCCTGGGATGGGTCGACCAGATCGTCGGTATACATTTCCAGCGCATGTGCGATGGTCCGTTTGGCGGGTGTCGCGTAGAATTTGAGGAAGCCCGGAACCCACGGATAATTCTCTTTACTGGCGAGATCCCATTTCTTTTTCGGTTGAGGCACCAACCCGGCAAAGCCCTGCTCAGCCTTGGCTTTCAACCAGCCAGCAATCGTACTGCGTGAAAGCCCCTGGCGGCGATCATTAGCAAGGGCTGCATAACCGAGCAGCTCCTCAGGGCAGACACGAAGGTCTGTTGGCCGGTCCAGATCGCTATTCACATCCTCCACCAGAGACAAGATAGCCTTGCGCTCGCTGATGGAATTCTCAATACAGCGGCGCTGAACTTCCAGACACAGAAAAGCACGCGCTTCCCCTACTTGTCGCTGTTTGGCTGTTAGACCATTAGACGTGACTGGGACTTTAGCAGGTGCGCTTGTTACTTTGGGTCCGATTTTCTGGACATTCTGCGAAATCGCTTCAAGAGCCTTCAAATCAAATCGCTTCTGCAGCTCCGCACATGCGGCGTCTGGCAGCAAGTCGATGTGATATTCCCATCCGCCACCGCGACCGGAACGCTTCCGGGCAAGGGAGGTTGATTGCCACTCATGGCGCTTGGCAAAGATCTGAATGCCTCGATCGGATGATGGAAGTCCGGGCAAATCAAGTGCGGCCAGCTCTCGCGGCATATACCAATCGCGAAGCATACTATTTGCAATAATGGAGACATCGTTCGTCATTTGCTAAGCCTCCATTCCTTGTCGCGGCTGGCGATGAACTGTTCCAGATCGGCCTTCTTCTCAAGTGCCAGTTCACGCTCGATCAGAGGCTGGTATTTCTGATCGACGACGATCATGCATGTGCCCATCAGCAATTCATTAAGCATTTCTGCGCTGTCGAGGATCTGAGCTAGGGCAAAGAAACGATAGGCAGAGATGTTGTTGTTTTCCCGTGCTTCAGAAGTCCATGTGTCGATGGTGCCACTGCTGATGTCTTCACCGAGATAATCGGAAAGCTCTTCAGCAATTGCATCGCGGCTGCGACCATCCTCTTTCAGGGCCTCTGACAGTACACGACAGACCTTGCCTGCGAGGGAGGAGGCTCGGACACGCGTTTCCTCAAAGCGGGGAGCAACCTTGGGAGGCTCCCAACTCAAAAGATCACCAGTCATCTTGTCGCCGCGTGCTTTCGCCATTGAGAAAGAAGTCCCTTAACGCTAGGAAAGTGGTTATTTGCGAGGAGGTCTAAGTGCTTCAGACAACTGTTCTCGTAAGCCGTTCAAACAATATCTGGGCTTCTGGCCGAGTGCCGTCTGCATCTCAACAATTAAGATGCGCCGAAAGATTTCCTGAATTGCACGAGGGGTCACCTCTAACTCGGCGAGAACATTCCGCAGATCTGCATTCTTCTTGGCTTCAATTGAGAGCAAACCTCTGACTTCAGCGATGACTAATGCTTTAGACATCGTTGCTCTCCTGAATTTTTCGAATTTTGTCTTGATGCGTCTGTACCCATTGCAGGCTTCGCTTGGCTGCAACAAGCTGGTTGGACAGCATCTCTCGCTCGCTTTTCCGTGGTTTGGTGCCATCAGCTATGACAGAAAGAGCAACATTGATTGCTGCAATTTGCTGAGATAGAGGAATGCGATTTTTGGAAGCCATTAGTCCCGACCTCCCTCTACAGCAAAACGAGCACACTCATCAGCATTTTCAGGAGGGATCGGCACGCCACCTGCAATTGGAGTGTCTTCACGAATGGTAACAAGATCGTCAGAAACAACGCGTTCAACAATCCAATCGGCACCGCCAATACCCTGTTCATTCAGTTTCTCAGCCCACCAAGTAGCCCAGAGCTGATCTGTAAACACATGGGCATCACCGATCAGATATCCGGTTTCTGCAACGATGATAATTTCACCTTGCCCGTTGTCAGTTGGAATGACCGTCCCTTTAAAATAATAGACACGTCCCTGTTTAGAGATCTTTTTCAAAATGAACTGAGCGGATGTATTAGAAGTCATTGGCACAATCTTTCAAGAATGATGCGATCAGCAACAGCGGTGATCACGAGATAAAGGAACAAATGAAAAGCAAGGAGGGAGAGAAGAGCGGCAGCATCACAAAGAGCATTTTCCGTCTCGGCATAATCAAACCGATGATAGAAGCATGATGCAGTCTGGCGCAGTGCAGGAACCAAGGAATAGTTCCAGGCCTTGTCAGCCTCAATCATCTTCTCTGACATCGTCCTGTTCATGCTGCACACTCACTGTCAGAGGAAGTTGTGAATTTCTGACTGGTGCATGGGCCATGGCGTCTGCTATCGTAAATGCGATGAGACACTTCTGATTTGGGATAGCGATCAGGCCACAGCTCTTCCGCTGGCACACCAATGGCATCGGAAATGGCCTTCTCACCCGTGGAGTTGGGGCGATCTAGCGCCACACTGATATTGGTGCGATGACAGCCTTCACGTTGAGCTAGGGCCGTAAAGGTCCAACCCTGGCGATGAAGCTCGGCTTTGATTGCAAACTTGTCCCACTTGCGCTTCGGCATTTTGTCTCCTCGTGAAAAGCGGTCTGCTGCAACAGTCCGCTTTTTTCTGAACCTTGCAGTTAACCCTTGCGGGTGGCTGCTGTGATTAACGGATGTGGATACAATAATTCCGATTTACGAGTTTATCAATTCGTTTTTCGGATTTCGTAGTTTGTATATTGGTGTTTCTTTGCTCAATGCACGTAAGTTATTGAGCTTGAATACAAAATAGAAACTCCGAAAATTGGGGAAATGTCGAAATTCAGTTCGGACTTTGAATTATGAACTCCGAAATCAGAAATGATTTTCATGGTCGGCTTGCCGAAATGATTGAGAACTCCAAGATGGAGCCTTTTGCTTGGGCAAAGGCCGTTGGGATACCTGGTGCGACGTTCAATCGAATTTGGAACGAGGGAAGCATTCCAAAATCAGAGCATCTAATTCGGATTTCAGAGCATGAGGAAGTTTCAATAGATTGGATGCTGAAAGGAAAGGAAACTTTCTCTCAAGAAAGTGCATCCTATGTCGGCATTCCGCGCTTCGCTGCAGAGCTGTCGGCTGGAAATGGTTCCTGGAACCCGGAAAATGCCGAGACCCTAGATCATATCCCATTCACGAAGGAATTCCTCAGCCGTAGGCTGGGAAGGGCCACAGAAGACGGCCTGATTATTCTATCGGCCAATGGAGATAGCATGGATCCACTGATCGGAGATGGTGATCTGGTTATGGTTGATTTGAAGAAGCAAAACCTGACAGAAGGCATTTTTGCCTTTGTTCTCAATGGCACCGCCCGTGTAAAACGCATGCGCCAGGCGCTAAATGGCGACATTGAGGTCATGAGCGATAATCCGCTCTATGATACGGAGATCCTTAAGAAAGAGGATCTGGAAGATTTCCAGATAATCGGCAAAGTCGTCTGGTGCGGGCATCATTTTGCCCGCTGAGTTAGCTTTTAGCTAACATTCTGATCGCGGGGTAAACATTCCCGTTCATTTTGTCCAGAATATTGCACACTTTCCGGCGTGATCGATCATTTGTGTCCAGAAGATAGGTTTTCTAGACAAGCCAATTTCCCTAAAAAATTCAAAACCCTACGTCATTTACTTGGAATTTCTATCTGTCCAGAATAACAGTCCCCCCCACACGCTCAAAGCCATCTTTTCTTTGAGAGCCTGTTTCTCCAATTCCAAATCACGAACACGCTCTTCGTAGGCTTTGATGACACTTGGCACGGACGCGTCGAGAATACGCTCCAGCAGTTTCGAAAGCTGGCTTTCAACCTTGTCCAGTTTTGCTCCCATGGCCTTCGTATTCTTTTCGGCCTGAGCGCCTTGGTAGTCCCACAGTTCCTTGAACATGGATTTTCCGACCTTAAAGAGGGCATCGCTTGGTGTTGCCTGGCCGATCAAATCTTCGAACTCACCTTCGATCTTGTCGCGGCGGATTGATTTGCCGTAGCTATCGCAGCCGCGTTTCGGGCAAAGGTAGTATGGATATTTTTTGTTCGAGCCTTTCGACCAGCAAGCAGTCAAAGGCGTATTGCAGTCGCTACAGACAACGTGACCACGAAGAGGGAAGTCTTCTTGCAAGTTGGACTGACGCGGCGCGTAGAAACCGCCCTTAAGACGTTCTTGAATGCGCTGATAAGTTTGTGAAGAAATGATTGGTTGGTGCTGACCAACTCGAAGGTCAACGCCCCAACTAGGCGCTTCTACATAGCCTGCATAAGCGGCTTGATTGAGCAACACCGACACGCGTTGATGGCGGACTTCCCCGCGCGAGTCCTTTGGAAAGAGTGGATTGCTTAATAAAAAGCGCTGAACTTCTGCCTGACTTTCAAAGCGCCCAGAGGCATATCCTTCTAGGGCTTCTTGAATAACAGATGCGAGCGGTTCATCGCGGACAAGCATTTTGCCGCGACCTGAGACACGCTCATATCTATAGCCTGCCGGAGCCTGAAAGACCCAATATCCATTTTGGACACGGGCTTTCATTCTGTTCTTGGTCTGCTCGCCATTCTTCTGTCGCTGATGTTGGGAGACACTGGCAAGCAGGTTTTCTACTAAGATTGAATCCGGGTCTTCCCCGAACTCAATAGAAGGAGATTCCAAGACGCCGCCAGCTTCGGCAATGCTGCGGCGCAATTCCAAGTGTGCGTCCAATCCACGCGCAAGGCGCGAGACGTCATCAATGAGAATACGAGTTCCTTTGACCTTCTGTTTGCGCACAAAAGAAAGCATCGTTTCCATGCCAGGTCGCTGCTTTGTGCTGCCTGACATATCGTCACTGAACACACCAACAATCTGGTAGCCCTTAAGCCGTGCAAAGTCCCGGCAACGGGTTTCTTGCGAATTCAACCCATCACCAACCTTGGTTTGTTTGGTGCTGGAAACGCGGCGATAAATCACCGCTTGATTTAAGTGAGTGTCACTCATGGCGATGCGTCCTCCCGTTTTTTGGTCGATGGCTTCTCCTCATTTTCTGGATGAGAAGAGTCTATCGCGTTGGGATCGCCCTGAGTCTCAAGAGTGAAGTTTTCAAAAAACTGCCCACAATTTTTGACGTCGAAGCCAAGACGGACAAATGAATACATGACGGACCAGAGCGCTTCCAAAAGCTCAAGCTTTTCGGTGTCGTTCAGGTCAAAATTCTCCAATTCAGCCATGTAGCGCGACGGATCGAGTTCCGGCGCTAAGGCAGGAAGAGGTTGGTCTGCGCCTTCGTTCGACGCAAATTTATTGAAGTCCATCAAATCATTCTTTTGCATGATGCACCTCCTTTCTTGGCGTCTTTACAAAAGAAACAAATATACAGAACAAATAAAGAACACTCAAGGAATATATTCCTGTTTTGTGTCATTATTTCTATATTTTTACTTGATGTATTCATGCTCACTATCTCCCTTAAGAACCTAATTCACAGTTTAAAACCTGTTGCTCTTGGACGATTGAAGATGAAGTGTGCTTATTTGCTATAGCCCGAACGTCAACATCAGGCTAGGTCAGCTAGGGAGAGTCTATACAAGCAAAATCGCAGATGAGAGAGTGTTTGAAGACTTATAGCATTATAATATTTAGGGATTTTTCGTGTGCGTTTGCCCAAAAAATCAAAGGCAAAGATCAAAAGAAAGCCGCTCTATCGTTCATCAAAGATCAGCGACTATCGATTCCAAAAGGTGCTTTGGCACTTTGTTCGCGATCATTCAGTTGCTTTAACAGCAACCGAAACACGACTGAGCGCCAACAGCGTTACAGCCATATTCCGCAAACTGCGTATCTACTTCTTTGAAGTTGGGTTGTTCACCGACTTCTATGAGGGCAGCAATCCACTCGAAATCACGACCGAAAATGAGGTCGTAGAATTTCTGCTGCTGGATTATCACCTCACGCGTTTACGAGATAAGCGCGGCATGAAGATCATACCGGGTGAACCTGACTACCATTTTGCCGAGAGCCATTGGCGTTTTCAATTTAGGTTACTGATGGATCAGCGCTCTGCTGAGGGCGTTTACAACATGATGCATAGTCATTTGCTTGAGATCATTCGAGCTTGTGGCCCAATTGGAGCGCACCCGCAGAACGTAGCAATGGCCCGACGAATTAGAGCCAGACAGCTAGATCAACGTGTCTCATGGCTAATGAGAAATTCTCCAGAATTTCGCTCTGAAAAGTTCCGGGTGATGTTGAAGGAAATCAGGGATATCGAGATTGAAGACTGACGCACTGATGACCTTGTTCAGTTCAGCCTTGAATAAGTGCAAAGAGGCAATAAGGAGAAGTGCAAGATGTGCGGGGTAGTACCCGCAATCTTGGCAAGGGAGATGCTGCGCTCTCCCGTTGCATCCCTCTAGCGCTTGGCTCTTCCAGGGCATTAAGCCCGTTGCAGAGCCATCCAATCCGTTTCGCCGGATTGACCCACTCGCGGGAGATTTCGCTCTCCCTGCACCCATCACTTCGGCTTAGTCTATTATTTAGCTTCAAGCTGATATCGAATGAAAATCAATGCTCCCCTTGATGATCTGAGAACCCAAAGATGACGGCTTGTAAGCCTGTGGAGCGATTTAGGAATTTTCGTTGGCAGACATAATATCCAACGGCTAGACTCGCTGGAAATGGGATTCCGGCTTACAGATTCGGCATAGGTCATTAGCGGAAATAAGAGCTCCATCTTTATATCGATGTCACGATCGATCCAATGGAGTTCGAGCATCGCGAAGTCTGATCGGATTCCACACCGTACATCAAGTTGAAGAAGACTATTAAAAATGGCACGAATTGGATTATTCGATTTAATTGAACCTAAGGAATGGAAATTCCCGACACATGGAGATGTCGTGGAAGCAAAACGTCGTGCACAAAGATACCTTTCTGATCACGGCACTATGGAAGGTGCGGAGTTTCAGATTGAGGAGTTTGTGCGCCAATGGGCTATTGAGCGGCTGATTTCTGGATATGGCTACCCTGAGGAGTGGCTAGGAGAACGAGTAATTATCGAAGAACCCGTAAAGATGGGTTCATCTGAAAAGCAAGCAGATATTTCAATCAAAAATAGTACTGGTCGCACATTTTTGTACATAGAAGCAAAGTCAAGAGGAACAACAGAGGCCGAGTTCAAAGAAGCAGAGCGTCAATTGGAGACTTACCTAGCTTCAACACATACCGCCACAATTGGAATGATAACCGATGGTGACCGAGTAAAGGTTCTTCGAAAAAAAATAGACCCTAACGACTTTGAATATATCACGGATCTTCCATCATACGGTCTCGAAACCAAATACAAAGCGCAATTGGTCCGAGAGCTGCCTCCTGAAGGAACCGGTAGAAAAACCGGGTTGCAAGTTCTGAATGAAGATTATGAACGTGTTTTGTTTGATTGCCATAGTGCAGCGCGCGACGTTGATGGTCTGCACTCCGATGAGGCTCTAGATGAGATTTGCAAGGTTATTTACACGAAAATATACGACGAGAGGCAAACTACTAAAAAAGAGGAAGGCGCTGCTTTTAGGTTCCAAACTTTCGGTGCAAGTAACGCGTCTGAATTAGCATCAAATATTCGAGAACTTTATGAAGAAGCAAGAAATAGTGATATTGAGATTTACTCGAAGCGTATTCCTGATTACGAGCGGTCGAGAGGTGTATTCAAAACGCAAATACGACTGAGTGACGCAGCACTGTTTAGGGTGGTAGAGCGGATTCAAGAATTCTCGTTGATTGATAGTGGAACAGATGTAAAGGGACGAGCCTTTCAGAATATTCTCGGTCCGGCAATACGAGCTGGTATGGGCCAATATTTCACGCCGGACCCAATCGTGAAATTAGCAATTGGCGCCGTGGAGCCGAAGGCGGATGACTTAATTCTTGATCCATTTTGCGGATCAGGTCACTTTCTCACTACCGCACTTCAGCATGTCGTTGCCAATCAAGCCGCATCATTGTCGGATCGCGATCTTAGTGAGTTTAAGTTTTTCCATTTACACGGGATAGAAAAGTCGGATCGAATGGTTCGAATTGCTATGACCGATATGATGTTGCATGACGATGGGCATACGAATATTAGAAACCAAGATGCATTACTTTCGTTTGATAACTATCCCGACATAATTGCGCTGAGGGACGATGGTCGGCAAGACCCTGCGGTTTTTGATATCATTGTAACAAACCCACCTTTTGGCAGCATAATGCGCCAAGAGACCATGTCCATGCTTGGTAGATTTGAACTTGGATATAAGAAGAAGTCATTGCCTTTGGAGATAATTGGCCTTGAGAGAAGTATACAGTTTTTGAAACCAGGGGGGCGAATTGCAATAGTTCTCCCTGAACACATAATGAAGGGGAAGTCCACTTCCTTTGTACGCAAATGGCTTCCTGGGATTGTGAAAACAAAAGGAATATTTTTCTTTCCAGAGGAGGCGTTTACTCCATATGGAGCAATGGTGAAGACATGTCTTTGCATTTTTCAAAAACTGAAAGAAGGCGAAGAGCCGAAGCCAGATGAAAGTGTCTTTCTTTGTGAAGTCGAAAACCTCGGATACGAGGCAACAGGTAAGCCTAAATCAGGTTCTGAAGTAGACGACGCAATTGGAGAATTTAGGAAGGAGGTTAGCTGGAAATGAAGACACTTCTAAAGAAACGTTCAGAGCTTCAAAAAACGGGCAGATGGGACATTGATTTCCACCTACCTCCTGAGGAAATAGTCAAGTATCGCGATGATCTCATAAATCGAGTTGATGCCGTAGCTTCGGTACAAAAGAGTAAACGCGATCCAACAAAAACGCCCGATACCACCTTCCAATATATCGATATTTCAAGCGTGGACGTCGCAAACGGAGTAATTGCCAACCCGCAAGAAGTGGCTGGTGTCGAAGCCCCATCAAGAGCACGTAAAGTTGTAAGAGCGTTTGATATTATTATTTCAACCTGTCGACCAACACGAGGAGCTATCGCCGTAGTTCCTATTCATCTTCATAATCAGATCGCGTCGACTGGTTTTTCCGTCATTAGAGCAAATGCTAACGTGAATCCGTATTATTTGCATTTCGCTTTGCGGCAACCAAGCACTTTGGAGCAGTTTAGGAAATGGAGCACAGGCTCAAGTTACCCTGCTATCCTTGATGAAGATGTCGAAAAAACAAGGGTTCCTATACCGTCTAGAGAAGAACAGGATGCGATAGCACGCGAGGTTGTTCAAGCGTTGCTAGATAGGCAGTCGGCTGTAAAACAGGCTGACGCGATGTATGGCACAACATTGAAAGATATCCGGCAAAAAATGTACAAGCCGGGAATTGAGAATGGGACTAGCGAAGTAGATGATAGTGGTAGCGCTGATTGGCCTTGTACAATCGATGAAATTGAGAGTGCTTTAAGCGACTTGCCGGAGCTGGATATAGATCAACTTAAGAGGGTAAAAATGCGGCGCTCAATTTAAAATTATTGGAATTGTAAGCTCGTTTTTACTCTATAGATAACGGCTGTGATAACCTTCTGGGGCTTTGCCCCGCACGCTACAAGAGCCTTCCGCCCAGCTTCATGTCGCTTTGCTCATTGCAGCTGGTTCCCCGCGAAGGCTCTTTCCGCTTGCTCCCCATTCTCGCCGAATGCAGGGTTTGATGAGATCAAACCCACATTTGACTTTAAAGGTCGCCCCGAGCCACTTCCAGAAGATCGAGTAAGTCTTGGTCAGTAGGGTAGGACGGGCGCTCAACGGAAATTGCCTGCGTGTCTGTCAGCCACTTGTACCGATCCGGTTTTTGACGAACATCACGTAAGTAACCTTCCATTTCAGGACGCTCCCAGAAGTTCGGCATATCGACAATGAAGTACCCAAGATCGCGAGATTCTAGCAGCGCGGTTTCGCCGCCGGTTGCAGCACGAATGTCCTCGACTTGTAGAAGCGGGCGTGATTGCTCGGACAGGCTATCACCTGAGCCGTTGACCTGGTTCTGATTGACGTTAAAGCCCCGCACCATCACGCTTGTTTTGCCAGAGCGATGTTCAATCTCTTTCAGCGTGTCGTTTTCCGGCAGGCCGCGATAGAGCGTATGGGCGACGGCCTTTTTCCAAATCCGCGCAGTCTCTTTTCCGTACTTGGTTTCTATTTGCGCGGCAGCATTTTGAAACACGCCCAGGAAGTTGATACCGCCTTGGCGGTAGAGAGTGAGAATTTCATAGAAGTTAGAGACGTAAAGTTGGCCCCATTCTTCGCCGACAACAAGCGCGCGAAGTGGGCCATGCGCATCAGCAAAACGTTCAATGATTGCAGCCGTCATCGCGCCTACAAAGTTGCGGCTGGTATCACTGCGGGCAGAACCTAGAATAAAAAGTGCGGTGCGCTCATGCTTCATATCAGCAGGATCAAACGAGCTAGTTTCGGTTGCGTAACGCCCGGCAGAGCCGGGCTGAAACCCTTGTAGGCGTTCCATGAAAAGGGAAGCGTAGGCATTCCATTGGTCACGAGATTCTGTGAGGCTCGCAATCTGGCGGCACATACCCGCATCATCTTGCATGCGGGGATCAAGTGACCACTCCAGTAGATTGAGCGCTATTTCATCGGGACTGCGGGCATAAAAATTCCATAGGCCACCCGGATTACACGACCACTGATCGCAAGGATAAAGCGCGGTGATTTTATAATACAACGCCGAGGCAGAGCGGACGCCTTGCCCGATCCAGCGGTGCGCCGGGTTAGGATCAATCGGAATGAGATAGCTGGCGGCATCATAGGCGGCTTCACCGACAATAGAGCGAAGCCGAGGCTCGGCGGCAATCTCTAAAAGCCGTGTATTGAGATTGAAAGTTTCACTTGGGTAGCCATAAAGCTGAGCTGGATTGATGAAGCGGACGCGGTAGCCTTGCCGTTCCAATGTCTTCCAGGAAATCCAAGCCAGCTCAGCGTCTTTTGGATCGGTAATGATCTTTGTGAGATGCGCCGTGCGCGGCGAAACAAGATTCACCCCAAGAAACCGGGTGAGCTTACCTTTACCTGCTTGCGCATCGATGGCGACGGGTTCCGTTCCATCGTAGATAACAGGCTCGCCATTTATGAAACCTAGTTCGATGCCTGGCCTGACATGCCGATAGGCGCGGGTAAGAGCGCTCACAGCAATCCCTCTTTCTTAAGGGCTTCAACATCATTGAGTTTTGAATGACCAAGCGAGCCGCTTGGGTTGGCATCGAGCATCGCTTGAAGCTGAAACGCAGCGGCTTCTTCTGCCTTTATCCTAGCAATGCGCGCTTCGGCTGCGTCCTCCCATGCTAAGCGTTGCTGTGCATGGGATTCAAACATCCAGAAGAATTGAACATACTCACTAATTTGCCGCATCATTTGCCTAACTCCTCTTCATCGTCCCAGGACGCATAGTCGAATGTGTTTGATGGGGGCGGCAGTTCATGGGAGCGAGATGTCGCTGCTGAAGGAAGAGTTAAACCTTGGTTGGCCGCTTCTGTTTGTGATTCCGATACGATTGAAACTAGGCCGAATGCTCCGATGTCGTAGGAGGCAATAAAAATATATGGCCAGTATTTTTGTTCGACTTGGAAGCCCAATAAGGCTTCGCAAAAAACTACAAAAATTGGAATGACGATTATTCCACCAACGCCTCCACCTATAAAGGCTCGTGCTTCGTAGGGCTCGCAAACCCATTGGCCAATACCAACAGGTTTATTCCACGCTAGGAGGGACCAGACGGTTATTATACAAGCGAGGAAGGTAAAAACTGCAAATATAACAAGGCCAGCAAAAAAGAGTGCTCCGCCTACCAATGCTAAACCCATCCCGATACCTGTCATTTCATTGTTATTTGAGGACATGGAAAGTCTCCTTTGTTGTTTGGCCTAGCGCTTAAGTCTCAGGCCAAGTGTTTGCCCCCGATTACGACCGAGTGCAGGTGAAATTTGCGAATGGAAAAGGAAGCGCGAGACATCTTTACGCAAGCTCCGAAGCTTATGTGCTTGCTGATTTCTAAGTTTGGTTATTCGTGCTTGCAGAACCGAACGCTGACCTAGTTGTTTGTCGACGAGCTTTTGACGCTCATCAGAATGACGTAAGCGTGTTCTGCTTGCCTCATCTTCATTAGCCTGCCGGATTTTCTGATATCTACCCGTCAGTCGATGCCATAGACCGCGAAGGCCGCGCGGCAACCGAGCCGCACGTTCTAAGTTCTCCGCATTCCATTCTTCGCGCTGGCGATCTTCCAGCTGAGATCGTGATTGCCGATGCAGTGCAGTTAGATCGGACTTGTATTTGGCGAGCTTCGACGCTTCGCTTTTATATTTCTCGCGCGCCTCATTGATATGCCCGCGAATAGCTGGCGTCATACGATTGGCTATGACTTGGCGAGTTTCATCAACGCTCAAAAGACTTTCTGATTTTCCAAGCCGCGCATTGACCTCTTTGTTTTTTATACCAAGGAGGCGAGATAGCGCATAAACTTCGCCATTGTGATCAAGGGCGACAAAGCCGCGTCGATCTCCTTTAGCGAGGAACAGCCCATTGCTGCGCATCGCATTAGTAAAGGCTTTTGAGCTGTCCGAGCGTTGCCAAGCTTCTTGAGCCGCTTGCTTTAGCCAGCGCGGATCAATGCCATGCCGCTTGGCTTGTTGCCATTCAGCGAGCGTAAAGTTTGTGGGGTCGCGTTCCGACGGGCTTTTTAATCCGTTCGGCAGTTTCCAGCCGTTTTCTAGGTAAAGCTCGCGCGAGACAGATTGTAGCTTGTTCTTGAAGAAAGAGAGCTGCTTTGCCGTCATTGTGTCTGCGTCAATCCGCGACCAAACACAATGCGCATGACGACGGCCTTCCTTTTCATGGAAAACAATCGCGCGTGGTTGGCCATTCAAGCCAAGCTGATCTTCAACTTGTCCTATCGCACCTTCGAAAGTCTCGACGGTGACGCTTTTACCCGCTGGTGGGTTCAGGCTCAGAGAGAACAGATATTGACTGCAATTCGTCCCGCGACTGATTGCTTCACTTTCCTTGAAAGCACCTTTGAGGTTATCGGAGGCAAAGCCGCGTAGCTCATGGATAAGCACATGCTCATTATCATCGAGGCGCATTAAGTGAGCGGCCAGGTCTTGCCCTCCGCCACGCTGGGAGGCTTTGAGGATCATTCATCCGCCTCCTGTAGTCCCAAAGCTTGGACAAGAAGGCGACGCAAATCGCAAACCGCTCTCAGTGCATCAGCAAGTTCGGCTTCTGTTTCCGGCGTAACAGGGAGAACGCCGACTTCGACAGCGTTAGAGATTTGATTCAGAGAAGCAGAAAGATTGCCTTTGCCCAGTAAGGCTAAGACTTGAGCAAGCGATTTGCGATCTGTAACCGAAAGGCCGGAGCGGCGCAGGCGAATAGGCTTACCGCCGAGCGCTTTGGCCTTGATGTAAGTGCTTAAAGGTTGGCCTTTGGCTTCGCTTAGCAGCTGAGCGCGCTCAGCATCGTTCAAACGAACGCTTAGTGGGGCGGGGCGTTTGCGTTTGGGAGCGGTGTTAGACTTGTTGTTGGCTGATGCCTCAAATTGCGATGTTATGGGCATGGCGGCACCTGACGATCTTTCGATCTCAGGTGCTCTAATTGGGTGTTCCAGTCGGCGAGAGTTTCGAACAATTCGTTCGAAGTATCGCCATCAAGGTGCGCCATTTTCCTCTTTAAGATCTATGTTTGCTTTAATGTGCGTCTATACGGCTGTGACGCAGCTGTGGCGTGGTGCGATTTTTTGGACGACTGGGCGAAATTTTCTGGACAAATCAACTCGTTAAATAGCCCGCTTTTGGCGGGCTGTTTTGTATTATTATAACGTTTATTTTAAATGGCTTTTAGTGCGCTTTGATGAATTGATTTCATAGCTGCTTGTGTGATTAATTTTTCACTGTTCTGCTCTTTTGTTCCTGGTCACACACATGGAGCAGATAAACCTCATTTCCAGCTAATTGCATTGCTTTGTAAGCCAGCTTTTCGCAATGTCAGGAATGCGGACTAAGTGGTCTTCAACCTAACGACCATAAATGGCCGTTATTAGAAAAGACGGCATGATATAGTACAATCAAAAATATATTTTCTAGAAAATAACAATCTATTTTGGATTGTAGTTGATCGTATATGCGGTGATTGAATAAAATAGGAGCGGAACATGTCAGCAAAAGGTGAAGTGTCGGAAACGAGAAATGTGGTTGCTATTCCTGCTACACTGACGGATTTTGCGACGGCACTACGAGAACTGATAAGTGCATTTCGGGATGCTGTCGGATTAATTGATAGTGGGAAGAATTTACTGGCGGTTCATCGGGCTGAGAAAACTGCTGATGGACTTGACTATATTTCATTCAAGTCAGGAAATTTTTTAACTCATCTCGATAACATCGCAAAAGGTCATTGTACTGAAGAAGATTTTGATAGTCTAAGGCGATTGCTTGGTGCAACGGCAGAGGGTGTTCAAACCAAAATATTGGCACTCAGGAAGAGCGGAGAAAGCGTCAGAAAGACTTGTGGAGCGTCTGCCAGTCACAAACTTGATCAGCTTCTTGACGGACCTTATGGGAAGTTCGTCATTCGATACGAGATTGAAGGCCTTGTTCAAATGCATGAGGACGGGAAACATGGGGAGGCTGTTCAGCTGCAGGCGAGAAATATCATTGGCAAGATAGACGAGTTCAATCGAGAGTTGATTGCTTTGCATGATACTGTTTTCCCACCGAAGCGCATAGAGAGATAGGTGAATATGGCTGCCGTCATGCAACAATCTGAAGCTCTGCCCTTTCCTATCCAATCTATGGAGAAGATCACACAATTGCGTTTCTTTGAATTCATCACGGCCAACATTCGCAATGTCCTTACACGAAGGGCTCGCTTCCGTGTACATGTCGACTTCTTGAGTTGGTATAGCGAGTTTGAGGTATAACTGTCATAAGTAGACCCTCATACCAAACGCAGCAAGGTCCAACTTGGGCTCCAACCTGACATCCGCCGCCATTGCTACATCAAGTTGGAGACCTTATCGGTAGTGATCAATTCCCGATCACCAGTTCACGAGCTTTCTTCTGGCTCTTGCTGTTGGCTGTGTAGTTCAGGCTTACCTCTTCGATCTCAAAGCCTCAGAAACTCTTGCCTGCCAAAAATGCCTTTGCCGTAATAGCTCTCGCAATTCCACTAAGGTGGATCGAGATAGAAGAATGTCTCTGGCCTGTCATAACGCTGGATGCAATCGCCATAAGGTAAGCGTTCGATAGTCACACCGGACAAGCGCTCATGGACATCCTCCAGTAATGGCACGATCTTGGTCAGATCAAGTCGAGCACCGCGCATGGCATACCATATGTGCGGGGATGAGCTTTATTTGCAGATCCTCAGTTTTCCTAACTTAACGGTGGGCCAATTCATTGGGCTAGGATCACCAAAAGGTTCATTGGCTCTTTATCTTTAATTGCGAAGAATGCCGGTCAGGTAGCAATCGAGGATGGGGCTGCCGCTTTTCCAGATGGTGAAGCTGTCGAAATGCAGGAAGTGTTTGTCCAGCATGCCGGTGATGAGGCAGATCAGGCCGTTGCAGGCTGTGGGGCCGTCCAGTCCCTCACGGAGTAGGCCTTTGTCTTCCGCTTGTTTGATTACAGCATGAAAGAGGCTGGTCATGCGGGCATGCTCTTGCTGAAGATAGAGGGTGAGATCAGTATTTTGTGGTGATATTTCCACCGCGCTGATGACCATTTGCAGGATCTGGGCAAATTCGCGGTTGCTTTTGACTTCGTCAAAAATTTTCCCGCAATGCAGGCGCAGGCTACCGACAGGGTCGGTTTTGCTCATTGCTAGCATCGAATCTTCCATGGGAAGGAAGACCGGTTTG
The DNA here is from genome assembly GCA_025210795.1 of Cohaesibacter sp. Taxonomy (GTDB): domain Bacteria; phylum Pseudomonadota; class Alphaproteobacteria; order Rhizobiales; family Cohaesibacteraceae; genus Cohaesibacter. Next base: position 116,986 of record JAOAQZ010000005.1, read on the forward strand.
GCATATTCCTCCCATAGGGCTTCGATGACATCATTTTTATCCTTGAAATGCCAGTAAAAGGCCCCCCTCGTAACGCCTGCTTCCTTGGCGATCTGGTTAAGGGTTGTGTCGTTAAAGCCCTGTGTAGCGAACAATCGAGAGGCGGCTTCGAGCAGTGAACGATAGGTTTTCTCTGCTTCTTCCTTGGTTTTGCGTGCCACCTTGCCGGTCTCCTTCAATTGTGTTTTGGACAAAATGCCATATGAGGCTAGACAAATATACATACATGGATGTATGTTTCGTTTCTTATTGCACCAGCGCATGGTCTGGTCAACCTCAAATTCAGTGATATCCGGCTTTCTATGATGATGAAAAAAATTGGTTATCTGGCCTTTGGTCTGTTGTTCTCTCTTGCTGCATGCGAGGAAAAGGCAGAAGCGCCAGCGCAAATGTCGACTAAAGAGGTTGTACGGCCTGCCAAAATTGCTGTGGCGACCAGCTCGCTTTACAGTCTGGGCAAAAGCTTTCCGGGCACGACCGAGGCCAGCCGCAAATCGACTTTGGCTTTTCGGGTGTCTGGCCAGATCCTGGAATTTCCGGTCAAAGCCGGGCAGGTGGTCAAAAAGGGTGATCTGATAGCTCGCCTTGATGATACGCCGTTTATGAATGTGCTGAATGATCGTCAGGCAAAGTTTGATTTTGCCAAGACCGAGCTTGAGCGCAACAAGTCCCTGTTTGAAAAGAAGCATGTTTCAAAGTCGGCGCTTGACCGGTTTCAGGCCAATTACACCGCAGCAGCTGTTGCTCTCAAGCAGGCTCAGGATGATGTGGGATATAGCAAACTGACCGCGCCTTATGACGGGGTGATTGCCCAGACGCTGACCGAGAATTACCAGAATATTCTTGCAAAAGAAGCCATTGTGCAGTTTCAGGGCAATCAGAATATCGACATTGTCTTTGCCGTGCCAGAACGGCTCTTTTTGCATATCAGCCGCGAGAAGGCGGCCCAGAATAATGCGGTGAAGGTGACATTTGACGGTTTTGCCGGACGGGAGTTCGATGCCTATTATTATGAGCATGAGAGCATTCCGGATGCTGCGACCCGCTCGTTCAAAGTCACCATGCGTATGCCTATTCCCAAAGATCTGATCGTGCTGCCGGGCATGAGTGTGACGGTGAAATTTGATCTTGCGGCCCTGATTGATCAAGCGTCCCCTGCCAATGAGCTATTGGTGCCCCTTGAAGCCGTGTTTGAAGAGGCTGGCAAGCGCTGGGTATGGAAGCTTGATGCGCAGAATGCAGCTCATAAGACCGAGGTTGAGGTTACTGGCATTTCCGAAGACCAGATCCGTGTGAGCTCTGGCCTTAAAGAAGGAGAGAAGGTGATTGCCGTTGGGACCTCCTTCATTAGTGAAGGACAGGTTGTTCGTCCCTTTGTCAAAGAACGCGGACTATAGGGGCACATCATGACCTTGACGAATTTTGCTCTCGAAAAGAAAGCCGTCAGCTGGATGGTGGCGGCCATTCTTTTGTTTGGTGGTTTGATCGCATTTTTGCAATTGGGCCGTTTGGAAGATCCTGCTTTTACCATTAAACAGGCGATGATCATAACGCCCTATCCCGGTGCGTCCTCGGTGGAAGTGGAAGAAGAGATTACGCTGCCTATTGAGACTGCGCTGCAGCAGCTTCCTTATGTCAAACATATTACATCGACCTCTTCTGCTGGCTTGTCGCAGGTGATGGTGGAAATGAAATCCATCTATCGCAAGCAGGAGCTTGCCCAGATCTGGGATGAGATGCGACGCAAAATCCGAGATTTGGGGGCGCAATTGCCTGCGGGGGCTCAGGCCTCGGTGATCAATGATGATTTTGGCGATGTTTTTGGCGTGTTTATGGCTATTACCGGCCCCGGTTATAGTTATGAAGAGCTTGCTGATTATGCTGACTTTTTGCGCCGGGAGCTGATACTTGTAAAAGGTGTTGGCAAGGTCAGCATTGGCGGCAAGCGTCAGAAGCAGATTGTCCTTGAGGTCAATCGAAGCAAGCTTGCTTCGCTTAATCTGTCTTTGTCACAATTGCAGGGTTTATTGCAAAATCAGAACAAGGTCTCCAATGCTGGTCATATCGAGATTGGTTCGGAATATATCCGTATCAGTTCAACGGGCAGCTATGAGCAGATTAATCAGCTTAAAGATTTGATGCTGGGGCAGGCTCAGGGGCAGATTATTTATCTCTCAGATATTGCTGATGTGAAAATTGAATTTGCTGATCCGCCTGATCATGTTTATCGCTATAATGGCGAACAAGCGCTTAGCCTTGGTGTGTCCTTCTCGGCCGGTGTGAATGTGGTTGAGGTGGGCGCTGCTATCACAAAACGTCTTAATGAACTTGAGTATAGTCGGCCTATCGGGGTGGAGCTGGGCGAGATCTACAATCAGCCCTCTCAGGTGGATAAATCTGTTTCAGATTTTGTGATCAGTCTTGCCCAGGCTATCGGGATTGTGATTGTGGTGCTGTTGTTCACCATGGGCATCCGCTCGGGGCTTTTGATGAGCCTCATCCTGCTTTTGACCATTTGTGGCACCTTCATTGCCATGAAAATCGCAGCCATTGATCTGCACCGCATCTCGCTTGGCGCGTTGATCATTGCGCTTGGAATGCTGGTGGATAATGCCATTGTGATTACTGATGGTATTCTGATTGGCATCAAGCGTGGTCTCTCCAAAATTGAGGCCTCCAAGCAGATTGTCAGCCAGACCATGTGGCCTTTGCTTGGAGCGACAGTGATTGCGGTGACGGCTTTTGCGCCCATCGGTCTGTCGTCTGATGCATCGGGAGAATTTACCGGTTCCCTTTTCTGGATCCTGTGTATCTCGCTGATGATCAGCTGGCTGCTTGCGATTACTTTGACGCCTTTCTTTGCGGTCAAAATGTTTGCCGACGGGAAAGGGGCTGAAGAGGAAGAGGGTGAGCCGGAAGATCCTTATAAGGGTATTTTCTATCAGGTCTATAAAGTCTTCCTGCTTTTAGCTTTGCGCTTCCGCTGGGTGACCCTTATTCTGGTGATTGGCGGGCTGGCAGGCGGCCTTTATGGCTTTAACAATGTCTCCAAGGCCTTTTTCCCTCCCTCCAATTTGCCGCTCATTACCGTTGATTACTGGCTTCCTGAAGGTTCGGATATTGGTGCGACTGAAAGCAATATGGCCGCTTTGGAGAAGGAAATCCTTGCGCATGAGGATGTTGAGACCATCACCACAACGATCGGGCGAGGGGCTGAGCGCTTCATGCTGACCTATGATGTGGAGCAATCCTATGCTAGCTATGGCCAGTTTATCATTCGGGTCAGTGATTTCTCCAAGCTGGAGGCAGTGCGTGCCTGGATTGACAAGCTGGTGCTGGAGAAGAGCCCGCAGGCTTTCTCCAAGTCTAACCGCTTCTTTGTCGGGCCAGCCACAAAGGCCAAGATCGAGGCCCGGATTTTCGGCCCTGATACAGAGGTGCTGCGCAAGTTGGCGCGGCAAGTGGTGGAGATTTATCGTGCCGAGCCAATGGCTATTAATGTGCGTCATGACTGGCGTGAAAAGAGCAAGGTTTTGCGGCCGCAATTTGCGGAGGCGGAGGCAAGGCGTCTGGGTATTTCCAAGAGTGATATTGATAATGCGCTTTTGATGAATATTTCTGGTCAGCAGATTGCGACCTTGCGCAATGGTAGCAGTCAGTTGCCGATTTTGCTCCGGCCCCCTCTGGCCGAGCGGTCTGGTGTTGAACAGCTCAGTGACATTCAGATTTTTAGCCCCGCTCTGTCACGCTATGTGAATTTTGAGCAGGTTGTCACCAAGGTCGATATTGGCTGGGAAGATCCGCTGATCAAACGGCGCGATCGCAAGCGCACCATCCAGATCTGGGCCGACCCACCTGTTGGGGATGTGATCAGCGCGCAAGGGCTGCATGATTTGCTTCGCCCCAAGGTGGATGCAATCGAGTTGCCGGAGGGCTATAGCCTTGAATGGGGCGGCGAATATGAATCGCAGCAAGAAGCCAATAGCATGATCTTTGCCTCCATTCCCATCGGGGTGCTGATCATGGTGGCCATCACGGTCATGCTGTTTAACTCCTTCAAGCAGACCATTGTGGTCTGGCTGACGGTGCCTTTGGCATTGATCGGGGTTGCCATCGGCCTGTTGGTGATGAACCAGCCCTTTAGTTTTGCCGCCTTGCTTGGTTTCCTTAGCCTCTCGGGCATGATCTTGAAAAACGGGATTGTTCTGATTGAAGAGATTAAGCGCCTTAATGAGGAAGAAGGGGAAAATATGCATGATGCCATAGCCCATGCTGCAGTCAGCCGTATGCGGCCGGTTACCATGGCGGCTATTACCACAGTCCTTGGGCTTATTCCGCTGCTAACGGATGTGTTCTTTGCGCCTCTTGCTGTGACTATTATGTTCGGGCTGGGCTTCGCGACTATTCTGACCTTGGTCATTTTGCCGGTCTTGTTTGCGATTTTCTATCGTATCTCCTATCGCAAGGGAGAGATATGATTGGCTAGTTTGCAGTCTTGGCAGCATGCGGATGTTATCGCTATGGTTGGTGTGAAGGCGCGATCGGTGTGATAGATAAAAAGGCTCCATGCGCTTTTGCAGCGTTTGGGGCTTTTTTGCAGACAAGGAATAGGGATATGAAACCGGTTGAGGAAGAAAAACAACAATGGTGTGAGGATATTACCATTGCTCCGGTCAATGCCCATTTGGAATGCGAATGGCTGGAAGAGGGCTCATTGCGCACGGGTATTCTTTTAAACTATCGGCCGACAGATCTTGGAACGCGCAAATGGTCTGAAGTGGATTGGGGGTGGCAGGAAATCCCTCCAACGCGCCAGAGTAACGGGAAAATCATAAAAATAGAGCCTGTGCTCTGGCGGCCCCTACCTGGTGGAAGAAGCAAGCCGCGGCGCTATTGATCTGCTTGTTTTTCTGCTTTGTACCCTGTCTCTTGTGCCTAGTCGTCCAGCTTAATTACCGGGCTGGGCAAAGGTATTGGTGGTGTTGCGCTCTGCCAGGCGTTCAAGATTGATGATGGTTGAGAACATCAATCGGTCATGGCTCCAGTCATTGGGCTTTTGCAGAGCGACAGAGGCGAGGCTGACAAGACCAAGCAGGGGCAGCATGAAAAAAAGCAGGCTGGCAAGGGGACGACGCTGAGTTCTGCTTTCAAATAGCGAAATCAGGCGATGTTTTAGAAAGTCTGCCGACTTGCCACTCAAAGGGGCATGATCAAGCTGCACGAACGCAACCTTGAGCATGACGCCCGCAACCAGTTTGTCCTTTTGCAGGCCATTTTCGCAAATGCGCAGCAGGCAGTTGCAATATTCCTCGACAGAGAAGGCCTTGCGGGCCAGTACTTGCTGGTCGCAGCTTAGCTCACGCAATTGCTCAATCTGGCGCTTCCAGAGATAGAAAGCGGGATTCCAGAAAAAGAAGGGGCGCAGGCATTCAAGGCCAATTTCCCATTCCGTGTCGCGCTGGCGGATATGCTGAAGCTCATGGCCCAAGGCAATGCGCAAGTCTTCGTGAGAATGGAGCATGCTGGTGGGCAGGATAACATAGCGTTTGCGCAGGCTGCGGGTTGAGAAGGGCGTGGTGACGCTATCGCACAAAAGAAGATGCAGATTGCCAAAGCGGCGCCATGCAAAGCTTTTGTTGATGATGGTTTGCAAGCGAAAAACGCTTAATCCCAAACGAATGGCACTGATTGCGGCCCCGATCCCAAGGATGAGAAGCAAGAAGAGGGCGGGAGAGCTCTGGATGCCAAGAAATTCGTCTGTCAGGCGGCCACGCAAGCTGAGAAATGTCTCCAGTTCAGCGGCTTTAACATCAAAGCTGCCTTGCAGATATTGGGCCACGACCAGATCGGTAATGCTGAGAGAGGTATAATTGCCGGTCCAGTTGGCGCGGATGAAATGATCAAAGAGGGTAACAAGGACAGGGGCGATGAAGAGCGCCAGCAGAAGGGATTTGATCAGCTGCAGTTGAAGATTATAGGCACGATTAATGCCAAAGGGGCGCATGAGGAGACGTGAGACGGCCCACATGGCAAAGCCTACAAGCAACAGGATATTTATATTGATATAGGTATCAAATATCGTCCCGACCGGTATCATTCTTCATCCTCCTCTCAAGCAGAGCACGAATTTCTCCCAATGCGTCCTCTGATAGGTCACTGTCATCGACCAGTCGGGCAACAAGCGCTGCAGGTGTATTATCAAAGAGCTTTTCTGAAACATTTTTCAAAAAGCGGGTCTGGTAACTATCCTTTGTCAGCAAGGCCTTATAGATGTGGGTTTTCCCCTTTTTTGTGCTTGCGACAAATTCCTTTTGTTCCAGAATTCTAAGAATAGTTGCGGCAGACGTATAGGCAAGGTTGCGCTCTGGGGCCAGCTTGGCCATGACATCACGCACCGTTCCTTCTCCCAATTCCCAGAGCTGAGTCATAAATTCAAGCTCAACTTCGGTAAGAAACTCGCTTTTCTTTTTCTTTCTCATAGGAATTCCCGTTGGCAGACATGCTATGCGTGAGCACCCAGTACATACGAAAGTTTTCGCAGATCCAAGTCTTTTTTATAAAGTTATGATCTCTCACGGCTTTTTAGTCTGCTCCGATCCTGTCCAGATTGCCTAAACCTTCCAAAAGCAGAAAATACCCCATGCAATGGCCAGCCCCAGCGGCGCCCATAGGGGCATGCCGATCAGGCCAAGCCATGCAAGGAAAATATAGACGCTGCCCAAAAGCGAGATGAACAGGCGGTCGCCACGGGTGGTGGTCAGGCCAAGAACGCCCGTTCGCTCATCACCGCCGGGTTTGCGGATTTCAAGAATAGTCAAAACTGCCATGGCAGAAAAGATACCGATAAAGACCAGTGCCGTTGGCCAGGTCCATGCCATCCAACTCAGCATTACACCCTCCCCAGGGCAAAGCCCTTGGCAATATAATTGCGCACAAAGTAAATCACGATTGCTCCTGGAATGATGGTCAGTGCTCCGGCGGCGGCCAGTAACCCCAGCTCATATCCAGCGCTTGAGGCTGTCTTGGTCATGGTGGCGGCAATGGGCTTGGCGGCGACGGCTGTGAGGGTCTTGGCCAGCAGCAATTCCACCCATGAGAACATGAAACAGAAGAAGGCAGCCACCCCGACGCCCGAACTGATGGTGGGCAGGAAGATGGTGGCAAAGAAGCGAGGGAAGGAATAGCCATCAACAAAGGCGGTCTCGTCCAGCTCTTTAGGCACGCCGCCCATGAACCCTTCCAAAATCCAGACAGCAAGCGGGATATTAAACAGGCAATGGGCAAGGGCCACAGCCAGATGGGTGTCAAACAGCCCAATTGCCGAATAAAGCTGGAAGAAGGGTAGTGCAAAGACCGCAGCTGGGGCCATGCGGTTGGTTAGCAGCCAGAAGAAGAGCTGTTTGTCGCCCAAAAACTTGTAGCGCGAGAAGGCATAAGCGGCAGGCAGCGCGACCACAACCGAAATGATCGTATTGATGATCACATAGGTGATGGAATTGATATAGCCCCAATACCATGTGGGATCGGTGAAAATGACCCGGTAATTGTCAAGCGTCCAAGTTTGGGGAAAGAGCGAGAAGCCCGCAAGGATCTCACCTGTCGTCTTGAAGCTCATCGCCACCAGCCAATAAATGGGCAGCATTAGAAAGAGGATATAGATGATCGGAATCAGATGTCTTTTTTTCATGATCTCTTCTCCTGTCTCACGATGCGTCATCTTTGGTCATCAAGGTATAAAAGAGCCAAGAGACCAGAAGGGTGATAGCGAAATAGATGAGGGACATGGCAGCTGCTGGCCCAAGGTCAAATTGTCCAAGAGCGATTTTGACCAGATCAATGGACAGCAGGGTTGTCGAATTGCCCGGCCCGCCACCGGTTAGCGTGAAGGGTTCGGTATAGATATTAAAGCTGTCCATGAAGCGCAGCAGGATTGCGATGGTCAGAACCTGCTTCATTTTTGGCAACTGGATATAGCGAAAGACCGACCATTTGGAAGCGCCATCTACCTCGGCTGCCTGATAAAAGGCATCGGGGATGGAGACAAGGCCAGCATAGCTGAGCAAAACGACCAGAGAGGTCCAGTGCCAGACATCCATGATGATGATGGTTACCCATGCGGCAAAGGGGTCTTGGGTCATGTTGTAATCAATCCCCAAAGTATGGTTCATGAAATAACCAAGCAAGCCGATATCGGGCAGGGTGAAGATGTTCCACATGGCACCGACCACATTCCACGGAATGAGCATGGGAAGCGCCATGGTGACAAGGCAAACGGGAACCCAGAAGCCTTTTTTAGGCATAGCCAGCGCAATGATGATGCCCAAGGGGATCTCGATAATCAGAATAAGGGCCGTGAACAGAAATTGCCGTCCCAGCGCATTGTGGAAGCGTTCTGAATTGAGGATTTGCTGGAACCAGTCGAGACCTTGCCAGAAAAAGAGGTTGTTGCCGAAGGTTTCCTGCACCGAATAATTGACCACGGTCATCATGGGGATGAGGGCATTGAAGGCAACAAGCAGAAGGACCGGCAGCACAAAGAACCAGGCTTTTTGATTTTCGGTTTTCATGATGCTGCTCCTGCCTCTTGGGTGGCAATCCAGCCGTCGCGATAAAGGCGCGTTTTGGCTGGATCAAATTGCAGATGGATGGTACTGCCCACATGGGGGGCTTCGTCTTCTGTGATGACGCTGACGCGGGTTTCGCCCAGCATGGCGTCGATCACGTTATGGCGACCCACATCAGAGAGCTTGCAGACTGTGGCTTCAAGGCCGCTTGTCCCAAGGGTGATATGTTCTGGCCGAACGCCGATTTGCGTTTTGCCCTCATTGCCGCCCAGAATGGCCCCTTCAAGCTCAATGGCCTTGTCACCAAGAAGGGCGCTTTTATCTTCGCCCTTGCAGGGGAGGATATTCATGCCCGGTGAGCCGATGAAATGGCCGACAAAGGTGTGGGTGGGGCGCTCGAACAAGTCAATCGGTGTGCCGATTTGTACGATTTCACCTTCCTGCATGACCACCACCTGATCAGCAAAGGTCAGGGCCTCGGTCTGGTCATGGGTGACGTAAATCATGGTGGCTTTCAGCTCTTGATGCAGTTCCTTGAGTTTGGAGCGCAGCTTCCATTTCAAATGGGGGTCAATTACGGTAAGCGGTTCGTCAAACATCACCACATTGATGTCTTCGCGCACCAAACCGCGGCCCATGGAGATTTTTTGTTTGTTGTCCGGCGACAGGCCCGCAGCTTTTGTGCCTAGCTGGTCAGAGATTTCTAGCATTTGGGCAATGGCTTCGACCCGTGTTTTGACAATGGCTTCGTCCACCTTGCGGTTGCGCAAGGGAAAAGCCAGATTGTCATAGACGGTCATGGTGTCATAAATGACGGGGAACTGGAAAACCTGTGCGATATTGCGCTCTGCCGGGGGCAGATGGGTGACATCTGTGTCATCAAACAGGATTTTTCCTTCCGAGGGCACCAGAAGGCCGGAGATGATATTGAGCAAGGTGGACTTGCCACAGCCCGATGGGCCAAGAAGAGCATAGGCCCCGCCATCGTCCCAAGAGAGGTTCATTTCTTTCAGCGCAAAATCCTGTGGCCCCTTTGGATTGGGATAATAGGAATGACGCAGGTTGGAGAGGGTGATTTTCGCCATGGGTCCTTGTCCTTCCTAGGCTGCCAATTGGCCGTCCGGGTGGAAATAGAAGCAATTGTTCGGATCCATGAAAAATTCATGGTCTTCGCCAACATTATAAGGGTGCACACCAGCAGAAAGAGAGACCCAGCTTTCATCGCCCAGCCGGAAATGGGCGCTGCTTTCCGAGCCGCTCAATTCGGTCACCTGTACCGTGCCAACAAGGGGAACCTGCTGGTCCGAGAGTTTGACGGGGCTGACAAAATGGGGGCGGATGGCCACGATATAGGATCCATCAGCCAGTTCTTTTGCTGCCCCTTGCGCGCTCCATTTGACATTGGCATTGAGGCGCATTTCATTCCCGTGTTTGGTGATGGGGGCGGAATTGATGGGCGGGTTTGAGAAAACCTCGGCCGAGACCAGATCCTGCGGATTGCGATAAATCTGCGCTGTCGGGCCAAACTGGGTGACATGGCCATCCTGCATTAGCGCGGTATAGCCGCCCAAAAGCAGGGCCTCTTCCGGCTCGGAGGTGGCATAGACGACCACTGCGCCGCGTCCGGCAAACAATTCTGGCAACTGGTCGCGCAATTCCTCACGCAATTTATAATCAAGATTGGCCAATGGTTCATCAAGGAAAACGGCAGTGCTTTCCTTGGCGATGGCGCGGGCGAGTGCGGTACGCTGCTGCTGCCCGCCGGATAATTCATGAGGGCGGCGGTGGAGCATGGGGCGCAGTTGCAAAATGTCTGCGGCTTCTTCCACCCGGCCTTCAATTTCCGACTTTGCCATGCCTGCAACCTTGAGGGGGGAGGCGATATTGTCAAAGACGGTCATATGGGGGTAATTGACGAAAAACTGGTGCACCAGCGAGATATTGCGCTGTTGGGTCGAAAGGGCGGTCACGTCTGTGCCGTCCATTATGATGCTGCCAGAGGCAGTGCGATCCAGCCCAGCCATCAATTTGATCAGGGATGTTTTACCCGCTCCGGTCTCGCCGAGCAGAACATTGAAATGTCCCGGCTCAAGGCGCAGGGAGGTTTCCTTGATATGGAGCTTCCCATCCACACGTTTGGTGATATTTTTCAGTTCAAGTGCCATGATGTCATCACCCCTGCCAATCCCTGCGCTGGTTGATTGGTCGATTTTCTTTTGTAAGCCCTGCATGGCAAATCCGGTTCACCTTGCAGGGCCTCACTCTATGCTGATGCACCTCTTTGTTGCCGGTATGCCGATTTGGCAGGGCAAGAGACACATTAAAATCAGGGAGCGGGAAGGTGGGGACTTCTCGCTCCCTTATGCAGCCAGCGTGCAGGAGGGCAACCGGCTGCATCGGGTCTTTAAGCTCTGGGCCTTGGCTTATTTCTTGGCCCAGCGAGCAACCAGATCGTCGTAATTGACGGTCTTGCCTTGTGGTTTTTCGTTGGCGAGCTTTGGTTTGGCACCGCCATTTTTATACCACCATTCGGCGTCTTTCTCTTCGTTGAGGCGAGGGCCGCAACCGCCATAGACCTTGGCACCTTCATCAGCGCGCTGCATGCGGGCCATGATGGTGTCCATTTCCTGAGCAAGGCGATCCATCGCTTCTTGCGGGGTAAAGGCACCGGAATTCACGTCACCGATTTGCTGCCACCAGATCTGTGCCAGTTTTGGATAATCAGGCACGTTGATGCCGGTCGGGGACCATGCAACACGATCAGGAGAGCGGTAGAATTCTACAAGGCCGCCCAGTTTGCCTGCGCGCTCGGAGAAGCTCTCATGATTGACGGAGCTGTCACGAATGAAGGTGAGACCCACATGGGACTTTTTCACGTCAACGGTCTTGGAGACCACGAACTGGGCATAGAGCCAAGCGGCTTTGGCGCGATCAACGGGAGTGGATTTAAGAATGGTCCATGACCCCACATCCTGATAGCCGACCTTCTGGCCTTCTTCCCAATAAGGGCCATGGGGGCTTGGGGCCATGCGCCACAATGGGTTGCCTGCATCATCAACTGTATTGTTGCCTTCGGACTTTGGCTTGACCATGTCAGCGGTAAAGGCGGTGTACCAGAAGATCTGCTGGGCTACATTGCCTTGGCTCAGAGCTGGCAAAGACTGGTAGAAGTCAAAGGACGCGGCACCCGGAGGGGCATAATTGCGCAGCCATTCATCCCATTTGCGGATGGCATAGACAGCTGCCGGACCGTTTGCAGCACCACCGCGGGTGACGGATGCACCAGCCGGGTTACAAGAGCCCTTTTCCATGCGGATGCCCCATTCATCGATGGGCACGCCGTTTGGCTCACCTTTGGAGCCGGCACCTGCCATGGATAGCCAGGCATCGGTCATGCGCCAGCCAAGATCGGGGGCACGCTTGCCGTAATCCATATGGCCATAGATATCGACGCCATCGATATTCTTCACATCCTTGGAGAAGAATTCGGCAATATCTTCATAAGCGGACCAATTGACCGGCACGCCCAGATCATAGCCATATTTGGCTTTGAATTTTTCTTTCAGGTCCGGGCGGTCAAACCAGTCTTTGCGGAACCAGTAAAGGTTGGCAAATTGTTGATCTGGCAACTGGTACAGATCGCCATCAGGCCCTGTGGTGAATTGGGTGCCCATGAAATCGGCCAGATCAAGGCCGGGATTGGTGACATCCTTGCCTTCGCCCTTCATCCATTTAGACAGGTTATAGGCAAGCTGCAGGCGAGAGTGAGTGCCGATCAAGTCACTATCATTGACATAAGCATCATAAAGGTTGCGCTTGGTCTGCATCTGGGTCTGAACGGCCTGAACCACTTCACCTTCACCCAAAATCTGGTGATTGACCTTGATGCCGGTAATTTCAAAGAAGGCTTTGGTCAGTACTTCTGATTCATAGGAATGGGTCGGAATGCCCTCGGACAGGACATTGATCTCCATGCCTTTAAACGGCTCAGCTGCTTTGATGAACCATTCCATTTCGCCCATTTGCTCTTGTTTTGTGAGCGTTGATGGCTGGAATTCCTGATCAATCCATTTTTTGGCGGCTGCACTGTCGGCCTGGACAGCGGATGATGATGCAGCAATGGCTAAACCCGCGACAGCGGATAGCAAAATCTTTCGCATCCTAAACTCCTCCCAAAGTTATCTAGGACCAGTGTGAAATCTGGTTCTACTATAGTCGGAGCAGACTGGTTAAAATGTCAAACTAAAAATTTAGTAGAAAAATAAAAATTTATAATCAATTGAATTATATGGATTATTTTTTGTATCTCTTGTGGTTTTTGACTGGATGGTAGAGTTTGGGGCCCTACAGTCTCTGCCGTGCTGCCCCTGTCATAAGAGACCGGCTTTGAACTGAAAACGGGCAGCCAAGATGCACAAAATATAGGCTGCGAGGGCAGGGGTTGCTGCTGCTCATGCGACAGAAGTTCAAGAAAAAATCCATGGTACTTAAGGGCAAGGCCTGTTAGACGATCACTACCCTTTAACATAATTGTGGCAAGTCCATTCAAGCCTTGCGGGCTGGGGGCATTCTGCGCATAGTGCGCGCACAGTTATCACCGAAGGATATGATAGCGCCTGTTTGCTTTTTGCAGATATGTGCGGTGCCCCATGTTGCAAGTCTCTTACTTCCCTTTATTGAGAGGCAAAATTGTGCTTGCGGGCAATATTCATAGTCTTCAAAGCATACGGTTTGGCCCCAATGGGCAAGGCGCGTAATTGCTGCTATCACACAAGTCGCTCAGACTTTATGGAATGCTAAAAGGTAAGGAAAATGGCCGATATGTCTAATCCGGATATTATTTATACAATTGTTGATGAGGCTCCAGAGCTTGCGAGCGCATCCTTGTTGCCAATCATCCGGTCCTTTGCCGGGGCTGCCGATGTCAGTGTTGCCACCAAGGATATTTCGGTTGCCGGTCGTATTCTGGCGACATTCCCTGATGCCCTTTCTGATGATCAAAAACAGGATGATGATCTGGCCAAGCTGGGTGAATTGGTGAAAACCCCTGAAGCCAATGTGATCAAGCTTCCTAATATTTCCGCTTCTATTCCTCAGCTCACTGCAGCCATTGCTGAATTGCAGGAAAAAGGCTTTGCAGTGCCAAGCTATCCTGAAAATCCGCAGTCTGATGAAGAAAAAGCGGTTAAAGCTGCTTATGACGCCATCAAGGGGTCTGCTGTGAACCCTGTTCTGCGCGAAGGCAACTCCGATCGCCGTGCTGCTCGTGCGGTTAAGAATTACGCGCAGAACAATCCTCATTCCATGGGTGCCTGGGCGTCTGATAGCAAGACCAAAGTGTCTTCCATGCCCGGCAGCGATTTCTACGCCAATGAGAAATCTGCCACCATCTCTGCTGCTCAGGCGGGTGATGCCAAAATCGAGTTTGTTGGCAAAGACGGTTCTGTCACCGTTCTTAAAGACGGCTGGCCACTGGCTGAAGGTACTGTTGCTGATGCAACTTTCATGTCTGTGAAAGCTCTGGGTGCTTTCCTCTCTGACGCCATTGAAGACACCAAGGCCGACGGCACCATGTTCTCGCTTCATATGAAAGCGACCATGATGAAGGTCTCTGACCCGATCATCTTTGGCCATGCGGTAAAGGCCTGGCTTGCTCCGGTCTTTGAAAAATTCGGTGCCGAGATGGCTGATCTGGGTGTGAATCCAAATTCCGGTATGGGTGATCTTCTCGACCGCGTGAAAGATAATGCCGACATTATGGCGGCGATTGACGCTGTGAATGCCGAGCGCCCTGCCATGTATATGGTGGACAGCGACAAGGGCATCACCAACCTTCATGTTCCATCCGACGTGATCATCGATGCCTCCATGCCTGCTGTTATTCGTGCTGGCGGTAAAGGCTGGGACGGCGAAGGCAAGAAGGGTGACACCAATTGCGTGATCCCTGATAATTGCTACGCTCCTGTTTATGATGAGACCATCAATTTCTTTAAGGAAAATGGCGCTCTGAACCCGGCAACAGCCGGTGCTGTGGCCAATGTGGGCCTGATGGCACAGAAGGCCGAGGAATATGGCTCTCACCCAACCACCTTTGAAGCGCCTGCAGATGGCACCATTCGCGTTGTTCTGGCCAATGGTGAGACCCTGCATAGCCATGATGTAGAAGAGGGCGACATCTGGCGTTCTTGCACCGTCAAGAAAGCGCCGATCGAAAACTGGATCCAACTGGCTATGGATCGTCAGCGCCTGACCGGTTCTGAAGCGATCTTCTGGCTGGATGCAAGCCGCGCCCATGATGCAGAGCTGATCAAATATGTAACCCCTGCTCTTCAAGCTGCTGGCGTTGCCGATAAGTTCCAGATCATGGCACCACGTGCTGCGACCCGTCAGTCCCTGATCACCATCACTGCTGGCAATGACAGCATTGCGATCACCGGCAATGTGCTGCGTGACTATCTGACCGATCTGTTCCCAATTCTTGAACTGGGCACATCTGCCAAGATGCTGTCTATCGTCAAGCTGATGAATGGCGGCGGTCTGTTCGAAACCGGTGCTGGTGGTTCCGCTCCAAAGCATGTTCAGCAGCTGGTTGCTGAAAATCACCTGCGTTGGGATTCCATGGGTGAGTTCTGTGCGCTGGGTGAAAGCCTCAACTTCCTTGCTGACAGCAAAGGCAATGCCAAAGCTGGCGTTTTGGGTGCTGCGGCAGAAGTTGCGACACAGGGCATTCTGGACAACAACAAGTCGCCATCCCGCAAGGTTGGTGAGCCAGATAACCGTGATAGCCATTACTGGTTTGCGCGCTATTGGGCAGAAGCCCTCGCGGCTCAGTCTGATGATGCCGAGCTGGCCGCTCACTTTGCGCCAATTGCCAAGGCTCTGGCCGAAGGGGAAAGCGCAATCGTTGCCGAGCTGGCAGCAGCGCAAGGGGTTGCCGCTGATCTGGGCGGATATTTCCGTACTGATCCAGCCAAAACAGCTGCTGTTATGCGCCCAAGCGCGACCTTGAATGCCATCATCGGCTAAGTGCAGTCATTGTACTTTAACAAGATTGAAAACGCCCGGTTTTTGCTGGGCGTTTTTTGTGCGTATTTTGGTTTTGGAAAGCTTTTCTTCAACTTTTTCAATGACTTTGCTTTGTAGAAAATGTGGCGTAAAGAATGAAAAGAAACGAATTGGTTTGGGGTGGTCATGGGCTGGTCAATACGCATATATGTCGCGCAGTTTTTAAGCTTTTTACTTATGATTGTTGGTGTGACTAGTGGGGGGCAAGCTGCTCCTTTACCACTGCCTTTTGGGCAGGCAGAGGCTCCAAAGATTGCTCTGGTGCGCTATGTCACGCGCGGTGAGTTTTTTACCTCTTATCTTGCTGGTGTAAGGCATCAGGCTGAAGCTTTAGGGGCAGAGCTCTTGGAGTTTGATGCTCGCCAGCAGCCCGCCCTTCAGTCACGGATGATAGATGAAGCGATTGCCAAGGGGGTTTCTGGCATCATACTGCAACATGGCAGGGGTAAATGGCTGACAGAGGCTGTTGAGCGCGCGCTTTCAGCCAACATTCCCGTTGTGGCTTTTGATGTGGATATGAAGCATGAGAAGATTCCGCAGATTGAGCAATCTGACTCCGTTTTGTCGGAGTTGCTGATTGGGCAAATGCTTAAAGACAAGGGTTATCGTTTTAAGGTTGGCTATATTTCCGTGCCGGGGCCGGCTCCTCTTGAGCGGCGCGATATGGTTTGGCAGGATTTTAAAGAGGCCAATGAAGGGGTGCAGGAAGTTGCGAACTTTGGGTCGATGAAACAGCCAATTGCACGTTATATTGCTAATCAGGCTCGTGCTGTTTTGACCGCTAACCCTGATATTGAAGTGATTTTTGCGCCTTATGATGAATTTGCACGTGGGGCAAAGATTGCGGTGAAGGAAGCAGGCCTTGCAGATCAGATCAGGATCTATTCTGCGGATATCACCGATAGTGATATTGCCGAGATGCGTGAAGAGGGCTCGCCTTGGGTCGCAACTGCTGCTACCAATCCCCTGCTTTTGGGCAAGATTTGTGTCCGCTCTGTTGCCATGCTGATGGCGGGTGAGGATCCGGGCCACAAAATCGTGGTGGCTCCGCGTCTGATCACGCAAGAGCAGCTTAATGAGCTTGATATTCAGTCTCTTAAAGATCTGGCACGTAAAGTGCCCGCATTTGCCGATCAACCAATCGCACAGCCTGTCTGGATGCCGTAGGAGAGCTGATAAAAGAGGGCGATTTCTAGTGTTTGTCGTGCGTGTTGTGAGGTTGAATGCGTGGCTGGTTGCCAAGGCGGCGGTCAAGGCTGACGGACTTGATGATGGCAAAGAGCTTTGAGCCTTTGCCCAGCTTGAGCCGTTTCCATGATTTTGTGGTAATTCTGGCCATCAGTTTGATTGCTCCGCAGGAGAGCTGGATATCGACATGCTGGTTGGCGTCCATGCGCCAGTCTTCGATGTTTACAGGTAGAATATTATTGGCGCTGATGGCCTCGGGTTTGATGGTCGCGAGCATAACGTCTCGCGCCCGGATACGCAGGCGAATGGCTTCGTCAATATTCCCCGCAAGGGAGGTCAGCCATAGGGTGCCCCCGTCAAATTGCACCTCGGTCATGCCGTTTTCGCTGTCTTGGGCGAGGATAGTGGCTGGAAAGGCTGTGCCAGCTTCAAAGCGACCGGTTAAGGGGAAGAGGTCAAGCCGGTTCATGACATCATGGACCGAGCCTTGGGCTGCAACCTTACCCTGATTGAGAAGCACCAGATGGTCGGCAAGGCGGGTGACTTCCGAAATGGAGTGGCTCACATAGAGAATGGGAATATTGCTCTCGTCCCGCAGCCGCTCAAGATGTGGCAGGATTTCGCGTTTTCGTCCCTGATCAAGGGCGGCGAGCGGTTCATCGAGTAAAATGAGAGATGGATTGGACAAAAGGGCCCGCCCCAAGGCAACCCGCTGCTTTTCGCCGCCCGACAGGTGAGCGGGATAGCGGTCCAGCAAATGGGTGATATCAAGCAGTTTTGTTAGCGTATCAATCTCGTCCTGGGTGGGGGGCGACGTGCATCTTTTGGCGCCGAACAACAGATTTTTGCTGATTGTCATATGAGGAAAGAGGCGGGAATCCTGAAACATATAGGCGATTTTGCGCCGGTGTGTCGGGATATTGATCCCCTTCTTTGAGCAATAGAGCAGCTTGCCATCAAGCTCGATATGCCCCTCTTGCGGGGTGATCAGACCGGCAATGGCATTGATAGCAAGGGATTTGCCTGCACCGGAAGGGCCAAAGAGAGCGGTCAGGCCTCCAGCCTCCAGATCAAAGGCGAGATCAAGGTCAAAGTCACCTGCTTTGTGATTGATCGAGACGGACAGGCTCATCGGCTCATCCTTTGCTTGACTTTCCTTGCTGCCATTTCAGACAAGACAAGGCCGGCAAAGGCAAGGCCGATGGCGAGAATGACGAGCCGTGCCGCTGCTGCCTCGCCGCCGGGGGTCTGGATGGCGGAATAGATGGCAAGGGGCAGGGTGCGGGTTTCGCCAGGGATGTTGGATACAAAGGTGATAATGGCCCCAAATTCCCCCAAACTTGCCGCAAAGGCGGTGATGGCCCCTGCAAAAAGGCCCGGGAGTGCCAGCGGCAGGGTGATTGAGAAAAAGCGGTCGATTGGTCCTGCCCCCAGCGTTTGGGCTGCTTCCATCAGGCCCGGATCAATGCTCTCCATGGCCAGCCGGATGGCGCGGACCTGAAAAGGAAAGGTGACAATGGCTGCAGCCAAGGCAGCCCCAGTCCATGAAAAGGCAAACTGGAGATTGAAGGTTTCAAGCAGCCATGCGCCCAAGGGGGCGCGCGTGCCAAAGGTAACAAGCAGAAGATAGCCCATCACAACAGGGGGCAGGATAAGCGGCAGATGGACAATGCCATCCAATATGGCTTTGCCGGGAAAAGGGGGGCGGGCCAGAATATAGGCAATCACCACTGCAAAGGGCAAAGCGGCCAGAATGGCGATGCTTGATATTTTCAAGCTCAGGCTCAGGGCCTCTATCTCCAAGGGGGAAATCCAATTTGTCATGGTCAGGAGAAAAGCCTCGCCTTTTGCCCATCAGCTCAGTTTGTAAGTTTAGAGTCTAGAATGGTGAAACCATAGCGCTTGAACAAGCGCAATCCGTCTTTTGAGGTCAAAAAATCCAGAAAATCCTGTGCGCGGCTGTTTTGGCTATGGCGCGGAATGGCAAAAGCATAGCGGATGGGTGTGGCTTGTGGTGTAAAGCGGTGGAGGATGGTACTGCTCTTACTCAAAATAGCATCAGTTTTATAGACAATCCCCAAAGGTGCTTGCCCTCGCTCGACCAGTGCAAGTGCGGCGCGGGCATTGTCGGTGCGGGCGATTTTGCGTTCAAGATGATCCCACAATCCCAGCGCCTGAAGGCTCTCTTTAGCGTAAAGCCCTGCAGGGACATGATCGGGATCGCCAAGGGCGATACGGCCGCGCGGGCCGAGGATTTTCGCGATGTCACTTGTTTGCAGAACTGGAAGCTCTGGCCAGTTCGTGGCACTATCAGCGATTAGTACCAATTGGTTGCCGATGGGGTCCGTGCGGCTGCCTTTGCGGATCAAATCCTGCTTGCCGAGATAATCCATCCATCTGACATTGGCCGAGAGGAAAATATCAGCCGGTGCCCCTGTTTCTATCTGGCGGGCAAGGGAGGAGGAGGAGGCCGCGGACAGGCGGACCTTGGTCCCTGTTTTTTGCGAAAAGAGTGTGGCAGCTTCCTGCGCAACAGGCTCAAGGCTTGCCGCTGCAAAGATAGTAAGAGGTCTGGCCATCACAGAGGCAGGCTGCATGATTGCAACAAAGGCCAGCAACACCAGCGCATAGGCAAAAGACGGCAGGCCGGGGATACTGCTTTTTTCCTTTTTCCTTTGATGGGGTTGCTGCTGTGTCATTGGTCTCTCATTCAAGCCGCTCTGTGCTTAACCTATCGCTGCTTTGGCGAAAATTCCATTTGGGCTTTCTGTCAAGTCGGGCGCTCTTTGGCGCAGCTTGCTTGGTTTTGATCTGCCTCTCCATGTCTTAAATCAAGGCCTGTCTTGTTCTGTGCGGAAAAACACTCTTTCCAGAATTGGGCAAGATCTTGGCGGGCACCTGCATTATGCTTGGGCCAAATGATGTAAGGAGAGGATTTATGGCTCATTATCTGCCTGTCGGGCGTTTGCAAATTGATGAAGCGTTCAAAACATTTGTAGAGCAGGAGCTGCTTGCAGGCCTGCCGGTGACGGCAGAGGCCCTATGGAGTGGTGTCGATGCTCTGGCCCATGACCTTGCTTCAGAAAATAAAGCCCTGCTCGCCAAGCGTGAGGCTTTGCAAAGCCAGCTGGATGAGTGGCATAAAGCCAATCCCGGTCCGATTGTAGATATGCCAGCCTATCAGGCCTTTTTGAAAGAGATCGGCTATCTGGCGGACGAAGTTGCTGATTTCTCCATTGCCACGGGTAATGTTGATGCCGAGATTGCAACCATTGCCGGTGCCCAGCTGGTGGTGCCGGTGATGAATGCGCGCTATGCCCTTAATGCTGCCAATGCGCGCTGGGGCTCATTATATGATGCGCTTTATGGCACCGATGCGATTTCGCAAGAGGGCGGTGCGGAAAGTGCTGGTGGTTATAATCCGGTTCGCGGTGACAAAGTGATCGCTTGGGGGCGGGCTTTCCTTGATAAGGCGGTGCCTCTTGCCTCTGGCTCTCATGCTGATGCCAGCGCTTATAGCATCAAGGATGGATCTCTTGTTGTCTCCACGTCTCAAGGCGATGTAGAGCTTGCCGATCCTTCCGCCTTTGTGGGCTTTGTGGGTGAGCAGGATGCGCCTGAAAAACTTCTGCTGGTTCATCACGGGCTTCATATCGAGCTTGTGTTTGATGCAACCCATCCGGTTGGTAAGGGTGATAAAGCCTCTATTGCGGATATTGTGCTTGAATCGGCCATTTCCACCATTATGGATTGCGAGGATTCGGTGGCAGCTGTCGATGCGCCGGACAAGATTTTGGCCTATCGCAACTGGCTTGGCCTGATGAAAGGGGATTTGGCTGAAGAGGTTGTAAAAGGCGGCAAGAGCCTGAAGCGCGTTCTGAATCCTGACCGCAGCTATTCTACTTCTAACGGTGAGGGCCTCACTTTGCCGGGCCGTGCTTTGATGCTGGTGCGCAATGTCGGGCATTTGATGACCAACCCCACTATCTTGCTTGAAGACGGGTCGGAAATTCCCGAAGGCATGATGGATGCGGTCTTTACCGCGCTTGGCTCTATGCATGATCTGGCGCGCCAAGGGGTGAATGCCAATTCGCGCAAGGGCTCGATTTACATCGTCAAGCCAAAGATGCATGGCCCTGAGGAAGTGGCGTTTGCTGTGAAGCTGTTTGGCCGTGTGGAAGAGATGCTCGGCCTGCCTTATGCCACCATGAAAATGGGTATTATGGATGAAGAGCGCCGCACTTCTGCCAATCTTAAAAACTGCATTCATGCAGCCAAAGAGCGGGTGGTCTTCATCAATACCGGTTTCCTTGATCGCACCGGAGATGAAATGCATACGGCCATGTGGGCCGGAGCGATGATCCCCAAAGGTGAGATGAAGGCAACGGCGTGGATCCAGTCCTATGAGAATCGCAATGTAGATATTGGCCTTGCCTGCGGTCTTTCCGGTAAGGCGCAGATTGGTAAGGGCATGTGGGCGATGCCTGATTTGATGGCAGATATGCTGGAGCAGAAAATCGGCCATCCAAAATCCGGAGCCAACACCGCATGGGTGCCAAGCCCGACGGCTGCCACCCTGCATGCGACCCATTATCACGAAGTGGATGTTTTTGCAGTTCAGGCCGAGATTGCGAAGCGTGAGACCGGAAGTCTTGATGATCTTCTGACCATTCCGGTTGCCCGCGAGACCAACTGGCCGGATGATCTGGTGCAGCGCGAGCTTGATAACAATGCCCAAGGTATTTTGGGCTATGTTGTGCGCTGGGTGGATCAGGGGGTCGGCTGTTCCAAGGTGCCCGACATCAACAATGTTGGTTTGATGGAAGATCGGGCAACCTTGCGGATTTCTTCCCAGCATATGGCCAACTGGCTGGCCCATGGTA
Organism: Cohaesibacter sp.; assembly: GCA_025210795.1. GTDB lineage: Bacteria > Pseudomonadota > Alphaproteobacteria > Rhizobiales > Cohaesibacteraceae > Cohaesibacter. Next base: position 138,725 of record JAOAQZ010000005.1, read on the forward strand.
TCGTGACCAGGGAGCAGGTCATGGAGACGCTCAAGCGTATGGCTGCGGTGGTGGATGAGCAGAATCAGGGAGATGCTGCCTATCGTCCAATGGCGGCTGATTTTGAGGCATCAGTGGCCTTCCAAGCAGCCTGTGAGTTGGTTTTTGACGGAGTTGTACAACCCTCGGGTTATACCGAGCCCATTTTGCATAAGCGCCGCCAAGAAGCCAAGCTTGGCTGATTTCTGCCAGATTTTGCGAGAAAAGGTCGGGTTTTCCGGCCTTTTTTTATGCTTTATGATTAGGTGTAAAAAATATAATTGCAACTTTTAAGTTTATTTTCTATCTCTATTCATAGTTTGTTAACCAATGATGTTGGGGTAGATTATGAAAAGATGGGTGATGATAATTTTGGCGCTGGCCTTATCGGGCTGCGCGCGCAATGCGTTTGTTAATCTGGAAAATGCTCCGGTTAGCAATGGCAATATCAATTCGCGGCAAGTGGTGTTTGGGGATGTGTTGCTGCTGAACAGGGAAAGCGGTACTTTTAATTATCTGGGCAATTTGATTCGGGATCAAAATCCGCAAGGGGGCGACGATCCGCTTAAGACAAGGCGGATTAATAAAGGCAATTACACGGCCTATGCATCGGATGATATCGCTGTGGAGTTGAGTGGCAATTTCAAGGGGATTGAGGCTCAGGCCAAGGCGCAGGTTGCCAGCTCTATCAAATTTAACATGGAAGAGACGGTTCAGGATCGTTTCGTCTATCCCCTTGAGGTCCTCAATGCCAAAGAAGTGGTTCAGTTCCGCTCAAGTCTGGCCCCTTATGCGGATGATAAATATCGCTTCCTGTTCATCAATGAAGCTTTTTCGGGCAAGGATATCGAATATAGCTTTAATGGCGGTAAGCAGGATGGAGCCTCGATTAAACTGAAAGTGGCAGGTCGGGGATTTAAAGCCCATTTCAAAAACGGCTCGTCGATCAAGTGCCAGGGCCAGCAAAGCAGCTGCATTGTCCGCTCGCAAATCTGGCGACTTGTTCGCACGTCAGGCGGGGCGACCGGTCTCAAATTCCTGCTTGATACAGACGCCGAAGCCAATATCGTTTTTCAGCAAGGGCTATAATGAAAAAGGCCGGGTTTTCTGGCCTTTTTTTGTTTGTGTACATCTATTTTAAAACACATCTATTTCGGTAATTGACAAGAAAATACAAAAGGAAAGGCCGGATTTTTCGGCCTTTTGTCGTCTTCTTTGAGTGTGGTGACGGATTTTGCGTTGGTGCTGGTCAATTCTTCGGTTACGGTGTTGGTCTCAAACATTAGATATTTTTGATCGGGGAGGGATTTTATGGATGTAAGAGCAGCAGTTGCCTATAAGGCAGGAGCACCACTTAGCATCGAGACTGTGCAGCTGGATGGCCCGCGTGACGGCGAGGTTCTGGTTGAGATTATGGCCACCGGAGTGTGCCATACCGATGCGTTCACCCTGTCAGGGGATGACCCTGAAGGTTTGTTCCCCGCAATTCTGGGCCATGAAGGGGCCGGAATTGTGCGTGCTGTGGGCAAGGGTGTGACATCTGTTGCTGAAGGGGACCATGTTATCCCTCTTTACACGCCAGAATGCCGCGAATGCGATTATTGCCTGCATCCCAAGACAAATTTGTGTCAGGCCATTCGAGAGACCCAAGGGCAAGGCCTGATGCCTGATGGCACCAGTCGTTTTTCCATCGGTGGTGAGAAAATCCATCATTATATGGGCACCTCGACCTTCTCCAACTTTACGGTGCTGCCTGAAATTGCGGTTGCCAAAATCCGTAAAGATGCGCCCTTTGACAAGGTTTGCTATATCGGGTGTGGTGTGACCACCGGAATTGGCGCTGTGATCCATACCGCAGGTGTGGAGATTGGTTCCAATGTTGTGGTGTTCGGTCTTGGCGGTATTGGGCTTAATGTTATTCAGGGTGCCCGCCTTGCTGGCGCTAACAAGATTGTTGGCGTTGATATCAATCCAAGCAAGCGTGCTTTGGCCGAAGCTTACGGCATGACCCATTTTGTCAATCCCAAGGAAGTTGAAGGGGATCTGGTTCCCTATCTGGTAAGTTTGACCGATGGCGGTGCCGATTATTCCTTTGATGCAACGGGCAATGTGCATGTGATGCGCGATGCTTTGGAATGCTGCCATAAAGGCTGGGGCGAGAGCATTATCATTGGTGTTGCCGGTGCGGGGCAGGAAATTTCCACCCGTCCGTTCCAACTGGGCACCGGGCGCTCCTGGCGCGGGACTGCCTTTGGCGGTGCACGTGGCCGGACCGATGTGCCAAAGATCGTTGACTGGTATATGGAAGGCAAGATCGATATCGATCAGATGATAACCCATGTCATGCCGCTCGATGAGATCAATACAGCCTTTGATCTGATGCATGAGGGCAAGTCTATCCGCTCGGTCATCACCTTCTGATCGGGAGAATTTGACAAATTTCAAGAAAAGAAATGGCTGGTACAGTGTGCTAGCCATTTTTTATGCCAGATTGAGAAGCAAGGGATTGCCAAAAGAGCAAAAGAGGAAGACACTTTCTTTAGAACCCAAGGAGACTTCCACAGATCCGATCGGGCTTTTTATGGATCAAGGAGGCAATACTTGGTCTGGGCGATTGGATTACTGGAAGTAAAGGGGTGTTTGATGATTTTTCTTGATGCGGTAAAAGCTCTCTCACCACGCTTGCCAAAGCGTGGTTTTTGGACGCTGGCCTGTAGTGCGCTGCTTGCTGGCGGGATGTGGCTGGCTCCAACCAAGACTGTGGAGGCTGCGCAGGATACTCCCTTCTTTACCGGGGTATGGGAATTACGGGATGGCTCTGGTGTTCGGCCGCTGGTGATGAGTGACTGGCTGGTCTTTGATGGCAAATTGCCGCGCATTTGGCTTTACATGCGCCAAGGCTCTATTCCCGGTGAGCGCTATCAGTTTTATGCGCGCAATGTCTCGGTCAATGGCTTGTCGAAAGCCCTTGTTGATGTGGCCAAGATTGACGACACACATATGCTCTATCAATTATCCGTTGGCGGTCAGGTGCTGGAAAAGGGGGAGGCACGGCGCTTGTCTGTTCCCAATGCTGACGGGTCCTGTCTTGCGGTTGATACCGAACTGAAAGATTTGCTGGGTTCCTGGCAGGTGGTTGAGCGGGGCAAGAAAAAGCGCATGCTGAAATTGTCTGAAACCCAGTTGCAGCTTGATGGCAAAAAACAGTCTGTTGAGAGCCGTCTTTTGCGCACGGGACAGATTGGCCTTACGGTGAATGGTGCGCCCTTTGCGATGTTTACCGATGCGGGAGGCGATTATGCCGTGCTGCAAATTTTGCCAACCGGCACCCCGGCCTTTACTGGCGGTCCGATTGGTCAGCATACTACCTTTGCACAAGAGATTATTGTAAGGCGGCCCAAAGGGCGCTGTGATGCAGCGATCAAGGGGCGGCTTAAATTGATGGGTAAGAAATAGCCCTTCAATAAACTGACAGAAAGATCTGGCAGAAAGACAGGATAGATCTATCCTTTATGAGGCGAGTTCTGTATTCGGGCTCGCCTTCTTTATGGGATTGGCGCAAATGCAAGTCTTGTGCGAGCTGGTGGAGATGCTTTCTATCCCGTTCAATTTCTGGCCAAAGAGCGTTTGGTGCTTGCACGCCAAGGTGCAAAATGCTCTATCTTATTGTTTTAAGGTCTGTTCTGCTAAAGATTTGCAGCAAGCGCCACATGATTTTGAGCAATTATCCATGCCCTTTTAAAAGGTGGGCAATGTTAAAAGAGGGATGCCAAGCGATGGAAATGATTTCGAGTGTAAAATGCTTTGGTGGAGAGCAGCGGGTTTATCGTCATGCATCGACATCGACCGGAACTGATATGGAATTTGCCGTCTTCCTTCCCCGCGAAGCGTTGGATGGTTTTGTGTGTCCCACTTTGTTTTATCTCTCCGGGCTGACCTGCACCTGGGAAAATGTCATGACCAAGGGCTTCCCCCAGATGCATGCAGCCGAGCATGGCATGATTTTTGTGGCGCCTGATACCAGCCCACGTGGTGAGGATGTTGCCAATGATGAGGGCTATGAGCTGGGGCAGGGGGCAGGTTTTTATCTCAATGCCACCCAGCAGCCTTGGGCGCAGCATTACCGCATGGAAGATTATATCACCAAGGAATTGCCTGCTCTTCTTTTAGAAAGCCTGCCAGTTGACGAAGATGCCATTGGCATTACCGGTCATTCCATGGGTGGTCACGGGGCTTTGACGCTTGCAATCAAAAATCCCAATCTCTTTCATTCGGTCTCGGCTTTTGCCCCGATTGTTAATCCCATGGACTGCCCGTGGGGCGAAAAGGCCTTTGCTGCCTATCTTGGCGAGGATGAGGGCCAGCGCGCGCTTTATGATGCCTGTGCCCTTATCAAAGAGCATGGCTGGGAAGGGGATATTCTGGTTGATCAGGGGATGGCGGACAGCTTTTTGGAAGAGCAGCTAAAGCCATGGGCATTTGAAGCCGCTTGCCGGGAGGCTGAGGTGGATCTGACTTTACGCCTTCAGGGAGGATATGATCATTCCTATTACTTCATCTCCACCTTCCTTGCCGATCATATGGCATGGCATGCAGCGCGCCTTGACTGATTGCGTCATTAGGTAAGAGTGAATGGGGCTGTTCGGTTTGGCCCTTGTCCTTTTGTGGCTGGCTGTGCCAAATGATACCAATTTGCGTATTTGAGCCGAGAATGAAAAGAATTTTGCCCCCAATTTTGCGAAAATGGGGGCAAAATGGTGTTTTTTTAAAAAATCCTCTCCCACTTTGGTCTAGAATCTGGCAGTTCTCAGACTCGATCCAAATAAAATACCAATTGTAATCGGATCGGCTTTTTCGCCCCTATTGGATTGGGCGGCTGATCCTGTTGGGAGACATACTATGTCCGAAGATCAGTCTTCTGCTGATATGGGGGTCGGTCGTCAAGTTCTGCTCGGGGCACAAATGCTGTTTGTTGCCTTTGGTGCTTTGGTCCTCGTTCCAATTCTTACCGGTCTTGATCCATCTGTTGCACTCTTTACCGCAGGTGCAGGGACGCTGGTATTCCAGTTTGTAACCAAGCGTCAGGTTCCGGTTTTCCTCGCTTCTTCCTTTGCCTTTATCGCCCCCATCATCTTTGGGGTGAAGACCTGGGGTGTTGCTGCAACCATGTCCGGTCTTTTGGCGGCTGGCCTTGTTTATGTGGCGCTGTCCTTTCTGGTGCGTGTCAAAGGTCAGGCCATCATTGATCGTATCTTGCCACCCGTTGTTGTCGGGCCGGTGATTATGGTGATCGGCCTGTCTCTGGCTCCGGTTGCTGTGAATATGGCGCAGGGCAAGACGGGTGATGGCGCGGTTCAGCTGGTGCCGCTTGATCAGGCTGTGATTGTTGCTCTGGTTTCTATCGTTGCCACCATTTTGGTATCCCTGCTTGGTAAAGGGCTTGTGCGCCTGCTGCCAATCTTTGTGGGTATTGTGGCCGGTTATATTACCGCTTTTGCCTTTGGCATGGTCAGCTTTGATGCTCTGGCTGCTGCACCGGTTTTTGCGGTGCCGAACTTTACGTTCCCTGAATTCAATCTTGAGGCCATCTTGTTCATTCTGCCAGTTGCTATTGCTCCTGCGATTGAGCATATCGGTGATGTTGCAGCCATTTCCAATGTGACCAAGAAGGATTACCTTGCCAATCCGGGCCTTAAAAATACGCTGCTTGGGGACGGTCTTGCCACCAGCCTTGCTGCTGTTTTTGGTGGTCCTCCAAACACCACCTATTCCGAGGTTACAGGTGCTGTGGCACTGACCAAGGCCTTTAACCCGATGATCATGACCTTTGCCGCGATCTGGGCCATTATTCTGGCTTTCTCCGGCACGCTTGGTGCCGCACTTGGAACTATTCCTGTGCCGGTCATGGGCGGCATTCTTGTGATCTTGTTTGGCGCGATTGCCGTGATTGGTGTTTCGACCCTTTTGCGGGTTGGCGATGCCCTGACCGAGCCACGCAATCTGATCATTGCTTCTGTGGTGCTGGTGGTTGGCATTGGCGGCATGGAGGTCGGCTATGGCGATTTCCATATCAAGGGCATTGGCTTGTCTGCTGTGGTGGCTATCCTGCTCAATGCATTTTTGCCAAAAATGAAAGCACAGGCTGAAGACTGATTTGAGCTAGTTGATACAAAAAATGAAGGCCCGCACGGTTATCTTGCGGGCCTTTTCGCTTACTCTCAGCAAGATATCGCTCGTTTACCCATATTGCTTGGCAAGATGGGGGAAACTGTCAACAAAGCGTCCAAATTTATGTTTGCCGCAGATGACAGGCTGATACTTGGCAGGGTTATCGACTGTTATGCAGCCGGGCAGTGGGCCAAATTCTGCGTCATAGTCCGCATCAATGAAGAAGGGAATTGAATAGCGCTCCCGGCCTGAAATATTTACCACGCGATGTAGATTGGCGAGATAGACATCATTGGTTAGGCGCTGGATCAAATCCCCAATATTGATGACAAAGCAATTGTCGATCGGTGGGCCTTCTACCCAAGCGCCGTCGCGGTTCATGACTTGCAAGCCTCCGACATTGTCTTGGGCCAGAATGGTCAGATTGCCATAATCCGTGTGAGCGCCGATGCCCATAACAGATTCATCAATTTTGCCGCTTTGAGGTGGATAATGCAAAAGCCGCAAGATGCTGATGGGATCGCGCATTTTGGGAGCGAAGAAGTTTTCGTCCAGATCAAGACTTAAGGCTATGCCGCGTAGAAGGAGTGTCGATAGCTCTTTCATTCTTTCGTGATAGCCATAGATACTTGTGCGGAAATCAGGTGCATTTTCCGGCCATTGGTTGGCTCCGAAAAATGGCATAGTCCTGTCCGGAGTTTCTGGCCCCAGATCAAGGCATTCTTTGAGATCCTTGGTGTTGTCCGGGTCTGTATTTTCACCAAAAATCTCGATATAGCCGCGCATGGCTACGCCTGATTGCCCGATGTGAAGTTTCATTTTTTCTTCGAGTGGCAAATCAAAAAATGTACGGGTTTGGGCAAAAGCATCTTCAACGATCTGTGGGTCGATGCCATGATTTTTGACATACATGAATCCGACATTGGAGAGTGCCCAGCGGATCTCTTTTGCCACTGCTTGTTTGTCACTGTTATCAAGCAGCGGGGCGATATCGACTACAGGAATTTGGTCAAAAGACACACGTGAGGCGCGCAGACTATCGTCCAGTTGGGCCAAGGCTGTTTGGGTCATCGGTTCCTCCCTTTTCACAAGCAGCCTCGGTTACAATAGGGGATCTTACAATGGGGAAAAAATTCATTTAAGATTAGAAAAACTAAAGCTAGATTTTAATATTTGGCTTAAATCAATGTTTGATACGTCTAAGGACATAGAAAATATGCCTATGCGGCCCTATAATTTACCGTCAGTCAATGCGCTGTTAGCATTTGAAGTGGCGGCACGGCATGGCAGTTTCAAACATGCTGCGCGCGAGTTGAACGTAACACCGGCTGCGGTTAGCCATCAGATCAAGGCTTTGGAAGAGGACTTGTCGCAGCATTTGTTTGATCGCCACTATCGCGGGGTCGCTCTGACAAATGCAGGGGTTATGTTGAAAGCTGCATTGCAACATGGTTTTGAGCATATTGCTGATGCTGTTGAACAGGTGCGATGGTTGGGAGAAGATGTTTCTGTGACCATTGCAGCAACTACGGCCATGTCATCCCTATGGCTAACACCGCGCCTTTCTCTGTTCTGGCGAGAATATGGGCATATCGCGGTTAATCAGCTGGTATCAGACCGGCCCCACCGCCATCAACATGCTGATCTTGTTTTGCGATATGGGGATATGCAAAAGGATAGTGGGGATTGCAAAGTCTTGTTCAAGGATAGCATTTTGCCGCTGGCAAGCCCTGATTTTGCTGCCATTCATCAACCTCAAACTCTTGCAGAGCTTTCTTATCTGCCGCTTATCCATCTCAATGTGGCTGAGGCAAACTGGACAAGTTGGAAGAGTTGGTTTGAGGCACAAGGTGGTCCCACTCCACGTTCAGATGCAATGAAAGTGAATAATTACGCAATTGCCTTACAGGTGGCACAAGACGGGATTGGGGTTGTGCTGGGGTGGAAGTCACTGACCGCCCGGCTCCTTAAAGAGAAAAAGCTTGTTCCTTTGATGGATTTGGCGCTTCCTGCTCCGCTGGACTTTTACATCAAAATGCGCCCCGGCGCATCCTCAAGAAGCCAGCTGTTGCGTGATTGGCTGATCTCGGATTTGCCAGCATGATTTGCTATCCCGGAGTGGCTGTTATTTCGGGGGAGATGATTTTGGGGGTTGCCAGATCGAGCCTGCTTCAACATTTTAGATAAGGGCAAAGTGAGGAGCCATTTGTAAAAATGCGGATCATATTGGCTTGGTGGGGCAGACAGGCTGCAAGAGGTGAAGAGGACTGAATGGCGGTTGGTGAAATTAAGTTTTCGATTATGAATAGCGCCTTTGAGCGGCCACAAAAGGTTGCGTTCATTGCGTTTGATCGTTTGTCGATGGTGGCTCTGGCTTCTGCGATTGAACCGTTGCGCCTTGCCAATCGCCTTACTGAAAAGAACCTGTTTGACTGGTCGATCTATTCCCTTGATGGGGAGGCTGTGATGACCAGCTCGAAACTGAAATTGATGCCGGATCTGCCTTTGTCTCAGTTGCAGGAAGCCGATATTGCTTTGATTTGCACAGGGGTGGATGTTGAAAAGCTCGATCTGCCGTCGTCGCTGGTGCAAAAATTGCGGGCCCTTGCTTCGCGCGGCGCGGTTGTCGGCTCTTTATGCACTGGCACCTATATTTTGGCCAAGCTTAAATTGCTCGAGGATCATCGCTGTACGATTCATTGGGAGAATATTCGCGCTCTTCGTGAAGAGTTTCCTCATATCAATGTATCCAATGATGTTTTTGAGATTGACGGATCAAGAATGACCTGTGCGGGTGGTACAGCTGCTCTTGATATGATGCTCATGTATATTGCCCATGGACAATCAGTTGAGCTGGCGCGAAAGATTGCTGAAGTCAGTTTGCATCAAACCATTCGTGAGGGCAAAGAAGAGCAGCGGTATGATCTGGAAAGCCGTCTTGGCATTTCCAATCGCTCTGTGCTTGGGGCGATTGGTGCGATGAATGATCATATTGAAGATTTGCTTAGCTGTCAGCAGATTGCCATGGCTATGAATATTTCTACCCGGCAGCTAGAGCGTCTGTTTAAAAAATATTTTGATTGCACACCTGGGCAGTATTATTTGCGCTTGCGTCTTGATGCTGCGCGAGATTTGCTGCGCCGGACGCGGCGCTCTATTTTGGACGTATCGCTTGCAACCGGTTTCTCCTCCACGTCACATTTTACCAAGTGTTTTCGTGAATATTATGGCCATACCCCTTCCAAAGAGCGGCAGAACTCCATTTGGGCAACTGCTGCACCAGTCAAGGCCGACGAAACTGTGATTGAAGGTGAGGCTAACTAAGGGCTTTGCTCTGGCTGAATTTGGAGCGAGGCCATATTGCTTGTTTGTTGGGGTGTAAACCAATCAAACTGCCTGCTTGCTGATAAAGCTGCTACCTGTCTTGAATTTTACCAAATTGTCTTAAAGCCGACATTAGAGGGCTCCATTTGACGGTTGTCCGATAGTCAGGGGAATATGGGATGTCTAAAATTGGTGTACACAGTTTGTATTCCAAGGATCCTCGCAATGGCAAATCCAGAATTAAAAACACGTCGCGGCGGTCGCTCTGCACGTAAGGCTGTGCGCACTGCGCGCCCCACCACCATGCTGCCCAATCTCAAACATGGCTTGCCTTACACCGAGCCGATGTCAGAAGAGCAGATTAGAAAAATTGATAATGCTTCCATGGCCATTCTGGAAGAAGTTGGGGTTATTTTCCGTGATCCTATCGCGCTTGAAGATTGGCGAAAAGCAGGTGCCAAGGTCGAAGGGGAGCTTGTTAAATTCGATCGTGCTCTTATTCGCGAGTTGATCAGCACCATTCCATCGCAGATTGATTATTACGCACGCAACCCGGACAATAATGTTGCGGTTGGGGACGGGAAATCCATTTTTGTGCCCATGACGGGTGCCCCTTTTGTAAGGGGGCTTGATAATGAGCGCCGTCTTCCCACTCTTGAAGATTTGGCCAATTTCCACAAGCTTGCCCATATGAGCCCGGCGCTTCATTCTTCGGCGCACCATATCGTTGAGCCGATGGATCACCCTGTCCCTTGGCGGCATTTGCGGATCACATATTCCTCCATGAAGCATTCAGACAAGATCTTTATGGGGATGACCACATCGGGCAAAAATGCTGAAGATGTGATGCGCATGTGCGATATTCTGTTTGGACGGGATTTCCTTGAAACTCACGCGGTGACCACCGGCAACATCAATGGTAACTCGCCCCTTGTCTGGGATGAGACCATGCTGGGCGCCTTGCGCTCGTTTGTTTCGCGTCGCCAGCCTGTGCTTTGCTCGCCTTTCGTGCTTGGCGGGGCCAATACGCCAGCATCGACGGCCCCTGCTGTGGCGCAGCTCAATGCTGAGGCCCTGTCTGCCCTTGCCTATACGCAAGTTGTGCGCAAGGGGGCGCCAGCCATTTATGGGCATTATCTGTCTACTGTTTCCATGGCCTCTGGTGCCCCCATGGCGGGGACGCCTGAAATCTCTTTGATGAACTTCATGATCGGGCAAATGGCGCGCTTTTATGATGTGCCTTGGCGGACATCCAACACCCTTGGGGGAGCCAAGACCTTTGATGCGCAGTCGGGCTATGAAAGTGCCACCACCTTGATGGCCGTTTTGATGGCCGGTGCCAATTATATCTGGCATTCCGCTGGTTGGAACGAAGCCGGTATGCATTGCTCCATGGCCAAATTTGTTGTCGATGCGGAGCAATGCGCTATGGGTCACCGGATGGCCTCTGGCGTGCGCTGGGATGATTTTGACGAAGCGTTGGCGGCTGTTCGCGATGTTGGACCGGGGGGGCATTATCTTGGCCACGATCACACGCAGGCCAATTTCGAGCGGGCCTTCTTCATGCCCAAGCTGTTTGACAACAATTCCATTGAACAGTGGGAAGCAGATGGTGCCAAGGAGATTACCGAGCGGGCCCTTGCCCAAGCGCAGACGATGCTGAACGAGTATGAAGAACCCAAGCTTGATCAGGCCAAGGATGAGGAATTGCTTGATTTCATCGCACGGCGTGAGCGGGAAATTCCCGAAAATGGCGGCCTTAATGAAGACTATTAATCCGCGTGATCCGGATTTTTCGGCTAGCGCGTAAGGGCGACAGGGGGGCGAGAATGGAGCTTGAGGGTAAAATAGCTCTTGTAACCGGTGCCGGTGGCGGCATTGGACAGGCGGTTACCGAAAAACTGGCAGCGGGCGGGGCCTTGATTGCCCTTGCGGATATGTCTCATGATCTGGCAGCAGAGCTTGCCCAGCGTATCGAGGGGGCTGGAGGGTGCGCGGTTGCCCTTGCGGGCAATCTTACCGATGCGGCCTATTGCGATGGATTGGTTGGGGAGACGGTCTCGGCATTGGGCGGGCTTGATATTCTGGTCAATAATGCGGGCCTGATGCGGCGCGGTGCGGTCACCGAGGCCAGTGACGAGGATTTTGCCCTTTCCATGGCTGTGAATGTAGAAGCGCCTTTCCGTCTGGCGCGAGCTGCCATTCCGGTGATGGCCGAGCGGGGAGGCGGGGCTATTGTCAATACTGCCTCTTGCTGGGGCGTTTATCCCGGTCCCAATCATCTGGTTTATTGTACCAGCAAGGCGGCCATTGCGGCCATGACCCGCTGCCTTGGCCGAGATCACGCTCACCAGAATATTCGCGTCAATGCTGTTTGTCCCAATGAGGTCAATACCCCCATGCTGCGCACCGGCTTTGCTATTCGCGGGCTGGATCCTGACAGTGCGGTGGCAGAGCTGAATGCAACCGTGCCTTTGGGCCGGATTGCAGAGCCTCAAGATATTGCTGACGTGGTTGTGTTTCTTGCCTCGGATCAGGCACGCTATATGTGCGGCGCTCTGGTTGAGGTGAATGGGGGCAAACCGGTTTTTTAAAAGGACCAAGATGGATTTTTCCGGCAAAATTACGTTGGTAACAGGGGGCGGTAGGGGCATTGGCCGTGCCATTTCCCAAAAGTTTCTGGATCACGGGGCGACTGTGGTCATTGCCCAGCGCTCTGAGGTGAAGATCGAAGGGGCGGATTCTCTTTGTGCTGATTTTGCAGATCCGCAGAGCTGTCAGAGCCTGATGGAAACGCTTGTCGAGCGTCATGGCGGCATTGATATTCTCATCAATAATGCAGGCATGATGCAGGAAGCGCGCCTTGATGCCATGTCTTTGGAAGACTGGGACCGGTCTATCGCAGTGAATTTGCGAGCACCTTTCCTTCTTGCCAAATATGCGCTTCCTTCCATGCGGGCGCGTGGTGGCGGGGCTATTGTCAATATCGGTTCTATTGAGGGACTGGGGGCCAATCCCGGCCATGGGGCCTATTGTGCCTCAAAGGCTGGTCTGCATGGCCTGACGCGTGCCATTGCCGTTGATGAAGGTAAGGATGGCATCCGCTGTAACGGGGTTGCGCCGGGCTGGATTGATACGGCTCTCAATCTTGATTTTATTGAAGCCATGCCAGACCCCGATGCGTTTCGGGCTGAAATTGGCTCTATTCACCCTGTGGGGCGGACGGGCAAGCCTGAAGAAGTTGCGGCCATGGTTGCGTGGCTCGCGTCGGACGAGGCCAGTTTTGTGTCTGGTCAGATCTTCACCGTTGATGGGGGCCGCATGGCCCAATTGAGTTTGCCGTGATCCGTTAGGGATCACTCGCCAAGGGAGGATGCAATGCGCATTACAGAAATCCATGTCTATCAGCGGGATCTTCCTGTCAAAAATGGCCCCTATAGAATGGCCTCAACGGCGGTCTATACGCTTGATTCCACCTTGGTGAAGGTTGTGACCGATACCGGCCTTGAGGGCTATGGGGAAACCTGCCCCGTGGGGCCTGTTTATCAGCCTCATCATGCCAAGGGAGCGCGTGCGGCGCTTGAAGAAATGTGCTCCTCGCTCATCGGGCTTGATCCGCGCAAAGGGGACCGTATTTATGCGGCGATGAATGGCGCGCTTAACGGGCACTTTTATGCCAAGGCCGCGATTGATATGGCCATGTGGGATTTGCTGGGTAAGGCGACCGGCCTTCGGGTGTGTGATCTGTTGGGGGGGGCGGTTCACGAAAAGGTGCCATCCTATTATGCCACCGGCGTTGGTGAACCCGACGAGATTGCCCGGCTTGCTGAGGAAAAGGCGGCAGAGGGCTATCTTCGCCTTCAGGTCAAGGTAAGCGGGCGGCCGGTTGAAATTGATATCGAGACTGTGCGCAAAGTTTGGGAGCGGGTCGGGGGTAAGGTCCGCCTTGCGGTGGATGCCAATAGGGGTTGGACCATGCGTGATGCGATTTTCTTTTCTGAAGCCTGCCGCGATGTGCGCTGTATTCTGGAGCAGCCCTGCAACAGCTTTGATGAGGTGCGCTCCATTCGCTCCAAGCTTAACCATCCTGTTTATCTTGATGAAAATTCAGAAAATCTTGATGTGGTTATTCGGGCTGCGGGCCAGCGCCTTTGTGATGGGTTCGGGATGAAAGTCACCCGCCTTGGTGGCTTAACGCCCATGCGGACCTTTCGCGATATTTGCCGGGCTATGGCTTTGCCTCACACCTGCGATGATGCGTGGGGCGGCGATGTGATTGCGGCTGCCTGTACTCATATCGGGGCAACAATTGAGCCAAAGCTGAGCGAAGGAGTTTGGCTGGCCGCGCCCTATATTGAAGGGCATGACGACCCGGATAATCCCGTTGCCATTGTGGACGGGCATATTTCGGTTCCCACTGGCCCGGGGCTTGGCGTCACGCCAATTCCGGAGCGTATGGGACATTTGGTTTTCTCTGCAGTTTAGGAGTTTCTCCCAGTTTCTCCCCCATTGGCGTTTCGCTGTTGGATTGTGGCACCTTACACCCGGTTTTGAGTGATCAGAACCGGGTTTTCTTTTCTTCTTTCAGGTTTCAAGTGTGTCAGATGCTTTTGGGTTGTTGTTCTGTCTTGTTTGATTGGTCTTGATTCAGATTCTTTGCGCTTTCATGCAGCATCCTAATGGCATAAAATGATAAAAAAACGCGAAAAGCGCTTGATGATCTTATGGTTCTATGCTGGTAGACTATGGAAAATGATGCGACAGGAAAGGCGATAAATGTTCTCGAAAACTGGCAAACAAGAGCTTTACGAGCATATTAAGCGCTCGGTTTTGACCCTTGATCTGAAGCCTGGGAGCGATTTGGACGAAGTGGTTCTTAGCCAGCAATATGGTATTTCGCGAACGCCTTTACGGGATGTTTTTCGTCAACTTGCCGGGGAAGGCTATCTGGAGATTCGCAACAACAAGGGAGCTTGTGTTGCGCCGATGTCGCATCAGACTTTGCGAGATTTCTTTTTGGTTGCTCCCATGATTTATGCTGCGATCGGGCGACTGGCGGCCAATAATGCCACTGCTGCCCAGATCGAAAGCCTGAAAGAGGCTCAACAGGGGTTCCGTAAGGCCAAGGATGAAAAGCATCCCGATGATCTGGTTTATTGTAATGACCGGTTTCATGCAATTATGGGGGAGATGGCCAATAATGTGTATTTGATGCCTAGCCTGAGGCGTCTTTTGATTGACCATGCCCGCATCGGACAGACTTTCTATCGTCCCAAAGACAAAGGGATGTTTGAGCGGCTTGAAACTGCCGCAGATCAACATGATGAATTTATTGCCCTTATTGAGAAGGGGGATGAAGATGGGGTTGCAGCCTTGGTCGAAAAGCATTGGGCCCTGTCGCGCAATCACATTGAAATGTTTATTACTCCCCAATCCTTGCCGCTGGAATTTAACCAATTGCCGTAAGCGGGTGTGCTTGAGCCTTACCAATTAAGTTTGAAGCTCCCTTGATTCCAGCTGGGATCAGGGGCGCTGTCTGTTGCGGTGTGATTGGGCTTTTCTTGGTCCTTTAGAACTCTACGTCTTACCGGTATCATGCTTTGGTCGCTTTCTGGATGATTTTTGCAAAATCTCCAGCTTGCGGATATTGGTGCCTCCTGCTAGAAAGTATAAAAAATGTATACTGAGAGTGCACATGAAGTTTACAGGGATATACACGCCGGTTATTACGCCTTACGGTGCGGATGGTTTGATTGATCGCGATGGCTTTGCTGCGGTTATTGAGAGCCTTGTTTTGAACGGCGTGCATGGCATTGTCGTTGGTGGATCCACAGGCGAATATTATGCTCAGACTGCGCAAGAACGCATTGAG
>JAOAQZ010000006.1 GCA_025210795.1 Cohaesibacter sp.
CCCCCATCCATGAAGCGACAGAAACCAGAACAGCCACCAAAATAGTGACAGATAGCCCCATAATCACTGGAATTTTAATCGCTAGACGTTGTGGCAAAAGTTTCATTTTAAATCCTCGACATTGCTAGTCGTTTTGCCGAGTGTTCGATATTAACGTTGCCGAATAGTAAATAAGTCTCACAAATTATAGTTTCATTGCATCATTTGAGGGAAATCTTACATTTCACAATCGAAAATTAGGTAATTTTTCCGATATCTTTTTCAGTTCGAAAGTAATGGAAAAAGGGCGCATAATCATGCACCCTCTCTTGCCTTTGGCATTTCGGCTCTTCTTAACGTAATTCCTAGCCATGTATGTTGTCTTACGCCTGTCATTTAAAGGATAGCTGATTTTATTTGCCCCAATCAGCCACTTTTTTGCCCTGTCCGGCATAATCCTTCAAAGCCGGGGCAATTTCCCAGCCCTTGCCATACTGACTTTGCATGTCTTGAAGAATAGCAACAATGCGATCAAGCCCGATCCGATCTGCCTCATGCATCGGACCGCCGCGCCATACAGGATAGCCATAGCCATTGAGCAGCACCATATCGATATCGACCGGCCGTAAGGCGATACCCTCTTGGAGAATTTTAAAACCCTCGTTGATCATACCGGCAAGAACCCTATCCTGAATATCAGCGGTGGTCAGGTGCAAATCTTTGCATTGTTTGCGTTCCCTTTCCTCAGCGATCACCTTTGCGACCTCTTCATCCGGCTGAGGCTTGCGGCTGCCTTCCTCGTAGCGATACCAGCCTTTGCCCGCTTTTAAGCCAAGACGATCCATTTCGCAAAGGCGGTCGGGAATATCAACATAGCGTTCTGCTGCATCCATAAGTGGCTTTTTGCGCTTGCGCTGCGCCCAAGCAATATCAAGGCCGGATAGGTCAAACACCGCATAGGGTCCCATAGGGAAGCCGAATTCGAGCATGGCCTTATCGACTTCTTCAACGCTGGCGCCATCTTCAAGGAAGAATTCAAGCAGTTGGCGATTTTTCGCCCAGATGCGATTGCCGATAAATCCGTCGCATACCCCTGCGACCACAGCAATTTTGCGCAAGCGCTTACCCACGGCAACGGCAGTCGCCAGAACATCCTGTGCCGTTTTGTCCGTATTGACGATTTCAAGCAGCTTCATGATATTGGCAGGCGAGAAGAAATGCAGGCCGATAACATTGTCTGGCCGCTTGAGCACCGAAGCCATTTCATCAATATCAAGATAGGATGTGTTGGTGGCAAGAATACAATCTTGTGACACAACAGCTTCCAGATTGGTGAGCAGATCCTTTTTGACCTGCATATCTTCAAACACAGCCTCAACCACCAAATCAGCATTGTTAAGATCTGACATATCTGTGGTGAACGTAAAGCTGGCGACCTTGGCGTCTGCCTGCTCCTGGCTCATCTTACCGCGCTTGACCGCACCTTGATAAATGCCAGCGATGCGATCCCGGCCTCGCTCCAGCCCTTCTCGGGACATTTCCAGCACGGTAAGCTGATAACCCGCATCTGCAAAAGCCACTGCGATACCAGACCCCATAGTCCCCGCGCCTATGATGGCGACATTTTCAACCGAGCGTGCCTTTACATCTTCAAGACCCGGCACCTTGGCAACAATCCTTTCTCCAAAGAAAGAATGACGCAATGCAGCTGCCTGATCGCTCGCAGCCAACTCCAAAAACATCGCGCGCTCTGCCTTCATCCCCTCTTCAAAGGGCATGTTTGCAGAATTATGAACCGACTCCAGAGCCTTTACAGGAGAGAGTTGCCCTCTCGCCCGCTTCTTCACCTTGGCCTCAAGGGCTGACAGGGCTTCTTCATCCCAGTCTGGGACAGATCGCTTTGAGATAGAGAGAGGCGTTTCCCCTTCCGCCAGTTTGCTTTCAAGGAAGGCACAGGCCTCTTTCAGCAAATCGCCTTTCAGCACGGCATCGACAAGCCCGATCTTGGCGGCTTCCTCCATTTTGACTTGGCGACAGGAGGTTATGATATCAGCCGCTTTCTCCAGCCCGACGAGACGTGGCAGGCGCTGCGTTCCCCCTGCTCCGGGGATAATGCCCAGCCTTACTTCTGGCAGGCCAACCTTGGCAGATGGACTGGCGACCCGGTAGTGGCACCCCATTGCCACTTCAAAGCCACCACCAAGAGCTGTGCCATGAAGGGCTGCGACAAGGGGCTTGGAGCATTGATCCAAAGCTGCGATGACATCGGGAAGGAAGGGTGCGAGGGGCGGCTTACCCAGCTCCTTGATATCAGCACCGGCAATAAAAGTGCGCCCTTCGCAGTGGAGCACAGCTCCCTTAATATCGTCATCGCTTTCGATTTGCGTGACCGCATCGCTCAGCCCCTGACGCACCGCCTGCGACAGGGCATTGACTGGCGGATTATTGACGAGAAGAACCGCAATGCCCCCCTCTTGCTTACGAAGAGAAATAGGGCTCTGACCTTGGTCCTGTTGCATTGCGTCTTGCCTTCCCATCAAATGTTACGAAATTCCAGTTAAAGATACTATTTTTGTAACGCAGGAAAATTCAATTGGCAATCCTTCCTAAAGATCTTGCCCAAGAAGCAAAAGAATCCGGATTACCGTTTCATTGGCCGACACATACCGACAAGCCGACGCCCTTATGACTGCGGACAAGAAAAAAGCGAGCCCGAAGGCTCGCTTTCCCTAAAAACTCATTTGTATAAATGATCTTGGCTGTAGATCACATCATCCGGTTGGCGATGGCAACGGCCTGTGTCCGGCGATAACAATTGAGCTTTTTCAGGATAAGAGAGATATGATGCTTGACGGTTGCTTCCGTCAGGCCCAATTCATAGGCGATTTGCTTGTTCAGCAAACCGTCGCGCAGATATTGCAAGATAGTCATCTGCTTAGGTGTCAGATTGGCCAATTTGGAATAAAGCCCTGAGCGCTCTACAACCTCTTCTCCTTCGACAACCGGAACATCGTCTGACAGGCCTGCCTTGACCCGAGAAACAATGGAGCGAAGCTCAGAGACTGCCGAAGTTTTCTTAAGCACCCAATCAGCGCCATGACCAAGAGCAAAATGTGCGAGACCTTCGTCATTATCATCACAAATGAGAATAAGGCGCGCATGTTTATACGCTTTGCGAACATCTACAATCGCAGCTGAGCCTCGGCTAGCCGTTGCCGAGAGATTGAGAATGAGCAATGTATCTTCACGATCAGGAGCGGCACTCAGCAATTGGTCAAGGCCGGAGCATTCCAGAACAGGGGTATATTCACGCTTGATGCCAAGCATATTGAGAAGGCATTCTGTAAAGATTGGATGCGGTTCTGCCAGAACCAGAGTGCGATAGGTCACGACACCCTGCTCGGCCTGATGGTCCAATCCGCGGCGAACTTCGCCCCCAACATCTTCAAGTAACAGCATTTCTCTTCCCCTAAATTAGTGGACGACCTGCACGTCGTCTCATCTAGTCCCTAATTCCTGTTGCCTTTAGTCTTGGCGCTCTGCTGCGTTTTAGCGGCGCCAGTACAAATTCAACCGGGCTTCCCTCCGAGTGGCCTTATCAAGCGGGTAAGCTTGTGTTTTCCCTAGCCTTTATGGTGATTTTTCTTTGTTCACCAGATGCCTAGTCTTTTCTCCACATGCCCTAACCCAAAGGCCAATCAATGGCACCTTTTTCCATCACTTACACAAAAATGTCAATGAAAGGCTTGATTTTATTGAGTTAATTTGCAAATATTTTTGCAAATTTAACTTTGCAAAATGCAAATTTTGCAAACTCACGAGGCACATGATGGCAGAAAAACTCTTTGTTGGCCCAAAGGTCAGGTCTCTTCGAGAAAGCCACAACTTGACACAAGCCAGCTTTGCAGAACGCCTAGGAATCTCAACCTCTTACCTAAATCAGATTGAGAATAACCAGCGCCCGCTTACCGCCCCTGTTCTGCTGGCTTTGAGCCATCATTTTGACATGTCGCTCAGCGATCTGGCCTCAGCTGATACAAGCCGCATTCTGGCTGATCTTAAGGAAGCACTAGCAGACCCCCTGTTCCGCGACACAAGTCCGGGCCTACAAGAATTGAAGATGGCCGCCTCTAATTCCCCTTGGCTGACACAGGCTTTCCTCACCCTGCACCAGGCTCATCGCCGAACCAATGACAGACTAATGATGCTGGATGACGCCTTGATGGCGCATTCCAATGAAGGGGAAGAGCGCTCCATCCTGCCTTACGAGGAAGTGCGGGACTATTTCCATTATCACGACAATTATATTGATGAACTGGATCGCGCCGCGGAAGATCTGGCCAAGCGTCACGGAATGATCGAAGGCAGTCGTCTGGTCAATTTTCAGAATTACCTGGAAGAGCGCCACAATGTGCGCGTGCGCTTTAGCGAAAAACCGACCCATGACCAGACCATGCGCCAATTTGATGAAGGCACACGCATTCTCTCCATCAATGCCGCGCAAGACAGTCCGTCCATTTCTTTTCTTCTTGCCCACCAGATTGCCAATCTGGAATATTCCGATCTGATTGACGCGCGCATTGCCAAATCCAATTTCCGCTCTGAAGCCGCACAATCCATTGCCCGCATTGGTCTGGCCAACTATTTTGCAGGCGCCCTCTGCTTGCCCTATAAGCACTTTCTGGATGTGGCACGGGACGTTCGCCATGACATTGACAGACTGCGCCATCATTTCGGGGCCTCACCCGAGCAGGTAGGCCATCGCCTCTCCTCGTTGCAGCGCCCCGGCGCGCGCGGCATCCCCTTTTATTTTGTGCGCGTTGACAGGGCTGGCAATGTCACCAAGCGCCACTCGGCCACACGTTTCCAGTTTGCCCGCTTTGGCGGCGCTTGCGCGCTTTGGAATGTACACGAGGCTTTTGAAGCCCCTGGTCGCCACTTGGTTCAGATTGCTGAAATGCCAGACGGCGTTCGCTATCTTTGTGTTGCAACGAGCGTGACAAAATTTGGCGCGGGCTATCGCGCCCCCGTGCGCCGCTATGCTATTGGCATTGGGTGCGAGCTTTCCTTTGCTGACGAGATTATCTATGCCGATGGTCTGGATCTCAAGTCTGACGCGGGCGTTGTCGGCATAGGCGTCTCTTGCAGAATTTGCGAGCGCAAGAAGTGCCACCAGCGCGCTGTACCGCCCATTGATCGCAAACTCATTGTCGACCCCAACAAGCGCCAGTTCGTGCCTTTTGATCTGGGCTAAGGTGATAGCCAGCCATTACAGATGGGGGAGTGAGATAGTAGAGTGGAATCACTCCCCGCTCGCCCAGCATTCTCAGAAAGTGATTCAACTTGCCTAGAAACTGTTTCAACAAATGAGCCACTCTTAAGATTCTGATTCAAGAGACTTGAGAGACTGATTCAACCTGCCCAGAATTTGATTCAAGTCGGCAATCTTTTACTTCAAGTGCAGCCTGTTTCATGAGTCATTTGAATCTCTTATAGCCGCACGCTAAGAGCTTTTATAAGGAACCATATTCTGCAGCCCCGGCTCCGGCCCCTTCAAACTGCAAGAAAAATGGGGACGAGCAGGCCTTGATCAAACCTAGACGGAATCCCCCCTTGCTCCCACCTCTTTCCCACCGATAGGTTTGGAGCACCTTATTGCCACCACAGCTTTCGCTCGGCCGGACCCTTTCCCTTGATCCGCATTGATCTTAAGGGCACAAATAAGAAGAAGAATGATATGAAAACCGACTGCGCCGTCATCCATCTGGAAGATTACAAGCCCACGCCCTATGCCATAGAGCATGTCGAGATGACTTTCCTTCTGTCCGCAAACAGAACACAGATCACCTCCAGCCTTCACATTACGCCTCGCAAGGGCATAGCTGCTGGCACAGCACTGGAGCTGGATGGTGAGGATCTCACTCTGCTCTCAGCCAAGCTGAACGGAGCAAACCTTGCCTCAGATAGCTACAGCGTCAGCGCCAATAAGTTCAGACTTCACACGCCACCAGAAGGTGATTTTGTGCTGGAGCTTGAGACTGAACTTGACCCATCCAGCAACACACAATTGATGGGGCTTTATCGCTCAAGTGGCACCTATTGCACCCAGTGCGAGGCGGAAGGATTTCGCCGCATCACCTATTTTTATGACCGACCCGATGTGCTGGCAACCTACAAGGTTCGGCTTGAGGCAGACAAAAAAGAATGCCCCCATATTCTCGCCAATGGCAATTTGATTGAAAGCGGCCTCCTGCCCTCTGATAGCGCGGAAGACGGAAGCGAGCGGCATTATGCCATTTGGGAAGACCCCTTCCCCAAACCATCCTATCTGTTTGCCTGTGTCGCAGGCGATCTTGCGCGCATTGAAGATAATTTCGTCACCCAATCAGGCCGTAATGTCGCTCTTCATATCTATGTAGAACATGGCAAAGAGGATCGTGTCGCCTATGCAATGGACGCCCTCAAACGGTCCATGAAATGGGACGAGGACGTCTTTGGCCGCGAATATGATCTTGATATTTTCCAGATTGTCGCCGTCTCCGATTTCAATATGGGAGCGATGGAGAATAAGGGCCTTAATATCTTTAATGATAAATATGTCCTTGCCAAACCCGATACAGCGACTGATACGGATTATGCCCTGATCGAAGCGATTATTGCCCATGAATATTTTCACAATTGGACAGGCAATCGCATCACATGTCGTGACTGGTTCCAGCTTTGCCTTAAAGAGGGGCTGACCGTCTTTCGTGATCAGGAATTCTCATCCGACATGCGCTCGCGCCCCGTTAAGCGCATCGAAGATGTTCGCCAGCTACGTGCCCGCCAGTTCCCTGAAGACGGGGGGCCGCTGGCGCATCCGGTTCGGCCAACCAGCTATTCCGAGATCAACAATTTCTATACAGCAACGGTCTATGAAAAAGGGGCCGAGCTGTGCCGCATGATCAAGGCGATCGTCGGAGCGGATGATTTTCGCAAAGGGATGGATCTCTATTTTGAACGCCATGATGGCGATGCCTCAACGATTGAGGATTTTCTCGCAGTCTTTGAACAAGCATCAGGGCAGGATCTTTCCCAGTTCGCTTTATGGTATAGCCAAGCTGGCACCCCAAGCGTTGTGGTCACATCCAATTACCATGCCGCACGTAAAGAGCTTAGTCTGTCGGTTGAGCAATCCTGCCCGGCAACACCGGGCCAGCCAACCAAGAAAGTGATGCATATTCCGGTGCAATTTGGCCTAGTTGGCACAAATGGCCAACCGGTCAGCTTTAGTGGCACCAGCGGTGGGCGCGTCGACATGCTAGAGACTGGCGGCATGCTGCATATCACCGAGCGCAAACAAACCTTCACCCTGAAGGGTGTTCGCGCACCTGCCATCCCGTCTCTTCTTCGTGGCTTTTCTGCTCCAATCTATTTGCGTTCCAATCTGAGCGACAAGGACATCTTACAGCTTTTGCGCCACGATGAAGACAGCTTCAATCGCTGGGAGGCCGCGCAATATCTTCTCATGCGGGCCCTTCTTTCCGCCACACAGGCAGTTGAAGCAGGGATGTCTTACGAGCCAGATTCTGAGCTTATCGAAACATTGGGCGAAATCGTCGGTGATGATGATTTGGAAATGGCCTTTCGCGCCGAGATCCTAAACATGCCTAGTGAAGCGGATATTGCTCGAGAGATTGGACGCAATGTTAATCCAGATGCCATTCATACAGCTCTTGAGACCTTCCGCACGAATGTTGCCAACGCCCTCAGCCCAAGCTTGCACAAACTATATACAAATCTGATCGACGACGACGCCTATTCGCCTGATGCAAGCTCAGCAGGCAAGCGCGCTCTTCGAAATCAGATCCTGTCCCTCCTGATCATGTGTGAAGGAGAAGGGGGAGAAGAACTGGCTGTTCAGCAATATCACGAAGCCAGTAACATGACTGACCGCTTTGCGGCTCTCGCCAGCCTCACCCATCACGAAAAGCCGTCCGCTGACGCACTCCTCTCAGCCTTTCATGATCGTTATGCTGATGACGCTCTGGTCATTGATAAATGGCTTTCACTTCAGGCAAGCTCTCCCAAGGATGGCACGCTGGAGCGGGTGAAATCCCTGCTTGAGCATCCCTCCTTTAGCCTGAACAACCCCAACAGGGCCCGCTCTCTGATTGGGGCGTTTGCCATGAATAATGCGCGCCAGTTCAACCGGCCAGATGGAAAAGGCTATGAGCTGGTCACTGATATCATCCTCAAACTGGACCGCACCAACCCGCAAACGGCAGCCCGTCTTCTTAATAATTTCCGCTCTTGGCGCGTGCTCGAGCCAACTCGGCAGGCCCTTGCAAAAGCGCAATTGGAGAGAATCGCGGAGACTAATCCACTATCCAAGGACGTTGCCGATATTGCAAATCGGTGCTTGCAATGAGCAAAAGAGGCTGATTCTTCAACAGAATCAGAGAGTCAGCCTCGCCGCAATTTTCGTTAACCATTCATTAACTAAAAATTTGGTTACCAGACTCTAGACAAGAGCCCCAAGGTCGATTCAAATGGAATTGATTCGGGAGTGCGGCAAAATTACTTCCGACCACCACTTGAGACAGACCCAGGAGGCCAGGGTATGACGCAGGCTGACTATGCCAGCGCGCCCAATAAGGGACGATTCCGTTTTTTCTCGTCTATTGCTCGACACAGAGCAATGACAGGGGAAACACTGTCCAGCCATGCTCGCCTTCTCGCTCGCCCCAATTATTTCCAGCTCGTTCGAGAGGAGCCCCTACTCCGTCAGGTTATCCCTGTTGTCATCCTCGTGTTTTTCGGCGTCATCGTCTTTTGGCGAAGCTCGGAACTCATGGCCAAACATGAACAACTAGACCTGACCGCTCGCAAGGAAATCCAACTGCTGGCAACCTTGGTAACAGAACGGGTTGCCAATCAGTTTGACGATTTTACCTTCAAGGCACAGCAGGCCGTCATTACAAATGACGGTTCACAGAATGCTTCAGGTACAAAAGACACCAAAGCTTCAGCCTCCAAAAATGTCACCACTGATGAGTCTGCGTCTGACAGCCAGGGACTCTCTTCCTTACCTAAAGCTGCTTCTATGATCGACTCCCCAAAACGGGAAGACTTTCAGGAATGGCTTTATAGCGCATTACCCAATACTGACCTTGCAAAGCATTACCAGATTTTCCTGACCGACGAGAATGGCATGATCGTTGCCGCCATACCCAAGGATGGCACCGACATGCGCAAAACCCTGATTGATCTTCTGGGCCGCTCACAAGCTCTCTCAACGTTTGGCGCAAGCGCTGGTGTACTTGAGATCACCTTACCAACAGACGAAACAGCGCTGGGAGCAGTCCATCATTTGGGTGGTGGCCGCGGCTCAGTTACAGTTTTGCGCAATAGCAATGAGCTGTTTGCAAGCTGGCGCCGTGATCTTTCCAGCAATGTGATTGCCTTTGTGGTTATGAGCGGCATCATCCTGCTCATCGTTTATGCCTTTTTCAGCCAAGGCGCTCGGGCAAGAGAGGCAGACAGCATGCATGCCTCCACTACCAACCGCATGGACGCAGCACTCAAGCGCAGCCGCTCTGGTTTGTGGGATTGGGATTTGGCCCGTGGTCATATGTTCTGGTCGCAAAGCATGTATGATCTATTGGGCATGGAACCTCGGCATGATCTGATCGGTTTTGCAGCCATCAAAGAACGCATTCACCCCCAGGACGGGGATCTTCACAAGCAGATTGAAGCGCTACTTGAGGCCAATCAGACCATTCTGGACAGGGAATTCCGCATGCGCCATGAGGATGGCCATTGGGTTTGGATACGCATTCGCGCTGAATTGTCCGTCGGCGGAGGCAATCGCCTGCATTTGATTGGCATTGCAATGGATGTAAGCCAGCAGATCGAGCAAGAAGAGCGCAACAGAATGGCTGATATGCGTCTTCGCGATTCAGTCGATGCAATTTCCGAAGCTTTTGTATTGTGGGACCGAGACAGCCGGCTTGTTTTGTGTAACCAGCGCTATCGCGAGCTTTATAATTTGCCCGAGCACAAAGACATTACCGGTTTGAGCTATAATCAGGTTATGGCCTGCGGTGAGCCACAGGTGCTCCACTTTGAAGAGAGTGACAAGGCCAGCGATTGCGGTCCGATGAGCAACGGGCAAGAATGTAACCAGACCAATTCCCCAACCTACAAAGCGCAATTGGCTGATGGCCGCTGGCTTCAGATCAGCGAGCGTCGCACCAGCGATGGCGGTTTTGTCTCGGTTGGTACAGATATTACTGCCCTTAAAAATCAGGAAACCAGCTTGTTGCAATCTCAGCAGCAATTGGAGCACACTGTTTCTGATCTGCGGCAATCCCGTCAGACGCTTGAGCTTCAAGCCCAGCAACTGGTGATTATGACCGAGCAATATGCCAAGGAAAAAGATAACGCCGAGGCAGCCAACCGCACCAAGACCCAGTTCCTTGCCAACATTTCTCATGAATTGCGGACACCGCTTAATGCCATTATCGGCTTCTCAGAAGTGATGAAGCAGGAGATTTTCGGCTCTCTTGGCACCGACAAATATCGCGATTATTGCAACGACATTCACGGCAGCGGTACGTATCTACTGGGGCTAATCGACGATATTCTCAATATGTCCCGGTTGGATGATGGCGAAGTAGAGATTGACGCTTCAGCTATTGATCTGGTCAATGTTGCTCGTGTGGCTTGCGATACCAGCATACGAAATTCGGCCAAAGAGCGCGGCATTCAGATCACCGATAAGCTGCCAGACGATCTTAAAGCCTTTGCTGACGCTCATCTTGTTGAGCAAGTGCTGGTTAATCTCATGGACAATGCGGTCAAATTCACTCCTGAAGGGGGCGAGATTTCCCTCTATGGGCATGAAGAAGCAGGGTATGCAGCCGTTACTATTGCCGACACTGGTGTTGGCATTCCGCAAGATGCCATTGATCGCCTGGGACATCCGTTTGAACAGGTTCAGAACCAATTTACCAAGACCCATAAAGGCTCAGGCCTTGGTCTTAGCATCGCCCGTTCGATCGTCATGCTGAATGGCGGTAGCATGAAAATTCGCTCCCGTATTGGTCAGGGAACACGGATTACAATCCGTCTGCCTCAAACAGGCCCTGCGGACACCAAAATCCCTATGCAGGCCAAAATGCTGGAATTTTCCGAGCATTCCGATGATGATAAGGGCTCAACACGCCCAGCAAGAGTTTCTCCCGAGGAGGCTTCTCACGCGGTGACCAGTGCCAACTGAGCTAAAGCAGCCGCCTCCTAAATAACTGGCAACTTGCCCCGGACTAGTGAGCAGTATCCGGGGCAGTTTTTTGAGTGGCCTTCAAATTTCCGCAAGGGAAGCCTTGCTTCGAAAAGTTGCGCCCAAGGCTATTCGCCTTCCTTTGCATCCAGTGGCCCTACCAAACGCTCAAAACAGCTTCTTGCAGCGACTTGGCAATCCTTAAGGCGTAATTCCAGCTGGGTTATGTCAGGTTCCTCTCCGGCCTTTGCAATGACTTGCTTCAGGCCATCTGAGGCGGCATGAGGGTCAAAACTGCCATCAAGACAAACGCGCAGGATTTGCGTTAGATTGTGATAGAGCCGAATTGCAGGGAGAAGATTGTCAGCATCCTCTGCTGTGATCAGCCCCTCATCGACACACAGGCGCAAGGTTTCAGCTGTATTGGCATGCAAGATTTTTGGGTGCTTATGAGCATGAATAAGCTGCAGGGTCTGGGCAATAAATTCCACATCGACTAGCCCGCCGGCAACCTGCTTGATGTGCCACGGATTTTCGGTGTGCTTTTCCTTACCAATTCGCGTGCGCATATCAGCAACATCGGCCTTGATCTTGCCTGCGTCTCGCTCGCTTGCCAAGACAGAGACAATTTCCTTTCGCACAATATCGCTAAAGCCCTCATCCGCGGCAACGATACGAGCCCGCGTGAGCGCCATATGCTCCCATGTCCAGGCATCCTTGGCGTGATAGGAGCGGAAAGAGGAAAGCGATGTTGCCAAAGGCCCTGAATTGCCGGATGGACGCAGGCGGAAGTCAACCTCATAGAGCTCTCCCTCGCCCGTTGGGGCGGATAGAGCAGTGATCAGGCGCTGTGTGAGACGTGTAAAATACTGGCTCGGGGCAAGCGGCTTGTCTCCGTCCGACCATTTTGCATCCGGGTCATGATCGTAGAGCAGCATCAGATCAAGGTCTGAGCCGGCCGTCATTTCCCTGCCGCCCAACTTCCCAAGTGCGATAACGGCGACCTTGCCGCCGGGAATTTTCCCGTGTCGCCGCTCCAGCTCTTGCTGACTGAATTTAAGCAGGTGACGAATGATCACGCCAGCCAGCATGGCATAGGCAGCCCCGGCCTGAGAGGCCGAGATGGCGCCCATCAAAATTCGCACGCCAACCAAAAAGAGTTGTTCCTGTCCGAAAATTCTGGCGCCATCCAAAGCATCTTCATAGCAGGTGGCTTCGCGCAGCATCCGCGACAGGCGAGCATCAAGACTTTCGCGCTCCAGCATATCGCCAAAGAAGGCGGGATCCAGCAGGGCGTCAATCACGCGCGGGCGACGGCTCACCGTTTGGGCCAAGCGGGGCGATGCCCCCAAGACGATTGCGAGCGTTTCCAGCATTTGAGGATTGTTACGCAGCAACGAGAAGAGCTGAATGCCCGATGGCAGAACGCCAAGGAAGCTATTGAAAGACAAGAAGGCTTTATCGGGATTGTCCGTATTGGCCAGGGCCTGCAGCAAGACTGGCGTGATCTCTGTCAGCCTTTCACGCGCTTTGGTGGAGCGCGTGGCAGCATAGCGGCCAAAATGCCAAGAGCGAACGGTTTCTGTCACAATTTTGGGAGACTGAAAGCCCATACGGGACAGGGTATCGAGGGTTTCCGGGTCATCATCCTCGCCGGTAAAGACCAGATTTCCTCCGCTTTCCGCCCCAAGCTCCTGCTCATCTTCAAACAGGGCCGCATAATGGCCTTGCACGCATTCGAGCCAGCTGCGCATATCACTTTTAAAGCTGTCAAGATCGGCATATCCCATCATGCGGGCAATTTCTGCGACACCCTCGTCGCCATCAGGCATGTTATGGGTCTGTTCGTCACGCTGCATCTGAATGCGGTGTTCGACTTTACGAAGGAATTCGTAAGCCTCGGGCAGCTCATCGCGTGCATGCGGTTCAATCCATGTCAGCTTGACTAACTCGCCAAGCATCGGGATGGTCTCGCGCCCTCTTAAGGCCGGATTGCGCCCCCCTGCAATCAATTGCTGGGTCTGAACATAAAATTCGATCTCACGGATGCCGCCACGCCCAAGCTTTACGTTATGGCCTTTGATGGCAATAGCCCCATGCCCCTTGTGGGCGTGGATTTGGCGCTTGATGGAATGAACATCAGCAAGAGCGGCATAATCGAAATATTTGCGCCAGATAAAGGGGGCAATCTCTCCAAGGAAATAGTCGCCCGCCTTGATATCGCCTGCGCAGGTCCGTGCCTTGATAAGAGCCGCCCGTTCCCAGTTTTGGCCCATGCTTTCATAATATTGCAGGGCACCCAGAACCGCCATAGCGGGCGGTGTGGCACCTGGATCCGGGCGCAGGCGCAGGTCAGTGCGAAACACATAGCCGTCGGCTGTCCGGTCCTGCATGATTTTGACCAATTGCTTGGTCATGCGCACAAAGATCGTGCCCATTTCCCACTTGTCTTTGCAAGGGGCTATTTCAGAATCATAAAGGACAATCAGATCAATATCGGAGGAATAGTTCAACTCCCCTGCCCCATGTTTGCCCATGGCAAGGGCAAAATATCCGCAGCCCTCTTCAGGCTGATCCGGATTGGGCAGCACCAGTTTGCCGCGGCGGTGATTTTCCTTAAGCAAAAAGCGGATGGCCCCGCTCAAGGTCGCATCAGCAATATCGGTGAGCGCATTGGTCACCTGCTTTACCGTCCAAAGGCCAGCGATATCCGCAAGGCCTAGCGTAAGAGCCGCTTCCTGCTTGATAAGGCGCAGGTGGCGCATGACCTCGGCTTCGGTTGACAGGTCGTGATGGATTGCCTTTTCAACCAAAGAGGCAATCTGTGCCTTGGGTTCTGAAGACAGGATCCGTTCAAGCCGGAGCAGATCCTTTAGAACCAGATCACGCAAATAAGGTGCGGTTTCAAAAATACCGCCCAGAAGACCAGAGATATTCTCCGCGCTGAGATAAGAGCGCAGTGCTGCGCCTTGGGGCTCTTCTGCATTTTGCAGCCCGTCCAGCTTTTCATAGAGCGGGATGAGTGTTTCTTCTGGGCTGGCAAGGCTTGGTATGGCTTTTGCGTTTGACCAGAATTCAGACATCCCGATATTTGCTGGCTGCACTGCAGTCATGCGGCTCCCCCCTTTATGTAAAGTCCTGTCTTGCCACCCCTTTGCTTTAGAAAAGAGCGGTCAAGAATTCTTCTAGTCCTCAGGCTCTTCTTTCTTCTCCTCCAGTTTGGAAAAGAAGATAGAGAAAATCAGCCCCGGATCATTATCGTCCAGTTCAATTTTTGCCTCATGAAGGCTGGCAACTGCATTGACTAGACTCAAACCAAGCCCACTTCCCGGCTGAGTTCGACTTTTATCCAGCCGCACAAATCGTTGTAGCACACGCTGCCGATCTTCCTGAGCAATCCCCGGGCCATTGTCGCGCACACTGAGGCGGATCGTGTCATCAGTAGTTTCGACCGAGACATGGATTTTTGCCTGCTGCGGCAGAGCATCATCACTTGTTAGCTCTGCCCGTTGCCCCGCCACATGGCGCACCGCATATTTCAAGGCGTTATCAATGAGATTGGCAATAGCTTGAGAGATTAGCTCCCGATTGCCTGATATAACTTGCCCGGATGGAGAAGACCAGGTTAGCTCGGCCTCTTCATCTTCTGCCACGGGTTCATAAAGCTCAGCCATATCAGCGGCAATGGCCCCGATATCGAGAGGCGCTTTTTCAATCTGGGTGGACTTTGCCTCAACACGGGCAATGCGCAAAAGCGCATCAAAGGTGCGGATCAGGCTTTCTGATTCCTCCAATGTCTGCTCAAGTGCCTCGCGGTAGGTCTCCTCATTGGCGCTGGGGCTGGCAAGGGTCAATTCCACACGATTACGCAGGCGCGTCAGGGGTGTTTTCAGATCGTGGGCGATATTGTCGGACACCTCTTTAAGGCCCTGCATCAGCCCTTCAATACGCGACAGCATGACATTGAGACTGTCGGAAAGGCGGTCAAATTCATCGCCCGCTTGGGTGACCGGCAGGCGTTCATCCAATTGGCCCGCCATGATATGGCGCGAGGCAACGGCGATCATATCAATGCGCTTGAGTACCTTTCGCGAGACAAAAAGCCACGCAAGGAGAGCAAGGAAAATCAGCAGAATGCCAGAGACGATGAAGGCTTGCTCAACGACCTGACGGAATGTTTCCCGCTCGCCAATATCACGCCCGACTAACAGACGATAGCCGCCAAAGGTTTCATACACATTGACCACGGCCTTATATTGCTTGGGTTGGGACACTTCCCCCAGCCGCTGATAGGGCACAGCCTGATCAATGGAGCCGCGCTTTTCCATGACCCATTTGGGAAGTGCTGCAACATTGCCCGCTACATAATGGCCGCGAAAGTCGGTGACCAGATACAGGCTGGCACCGGGCTGGCGTGAGCGATCCTCAATCACTTTCACAAGGGTTGCAAGCCCCCCTGCCCGATATCGCTCCACCAAGCCGCGCACCTCCAGCTGGATGGTGGAGTTGAGCTGGCGGGTCATTAGAACCTGGGTATTAAAGGCAATATAGACAATCAGAAAGGTAGCAAAAATCGTGAAAATAATCAGATAGATGGCAGACAGCTTGAACGCTGTTGTTCGCATTGTCTTGTTAAGAGAGCTGAGTGCCACGTGTGATATCTTCCCTGAACGCCCTATACCGCTTATTGCCCGTAAGGGCCTTTAATCTAGACCGGTTCGCGCAGGCTATAGCCAGAGCCGCGGATGGTTTGCAGCAAGGCAGGCTCGAACCCCTTATCGATTTTTGAGCGCAGGCGCGAGATGTGAACATCAATCACATTGGTCTGGGGGTCGAAATGATAATCCCAGACATTTTCAAGCAGCATGGTACGGGTGACAACCTGACCGGCATTTTTCATAAGATATTCCAGCAAGCGGAACTCACGCGGCTGGAGGATGATGGGTTCTCCATCACGCTTGACGCTATGGGCCAGACGGTCAAGCTCAAGACCTCCAACCCGGTAGCTAGTTTCCACTTCGCCGGGGGTGCGGCGGCGGGCCATAACCTCAATACGCGCCAGCAATTCGGTAAAGGCATAGGGTTTGGTCAGGTAATCATCGCCCCCTGCACGAAGGCCGGTGACGCGGTCATCCACCTCGCCAAGGGCAGAGAGGATCAGAACCGGTGTTTCATCGCCTTCGGCACGGCGCTGTTCGATGATTGACAGCCCATCGCGCTTTGGGAGCATCCGGTCCACAATAAGGACATCATATTGCTTGCTAGAGGCCAGCATATATCCCTCATCACCATCTGCTGCATGGTCGCACATATGGCCAGCTTCCTTGAGGCCTTTGATCAGGTAAGCAGCTGCCTCTGTGTCGTCTTCAATGATCAGAACTTGCATGCCTGTACGCGTCCTTTGCGGTCCCAGAATTACTTTGCTTGATTATATCGGCAAATCCTTCGTTTAGAAGGGATTTTCCATTAAAAAAGGGAAAGCTTTTGACAGCCTCCCCTCTTTTATCAATCAGCCGGTTGCCGTGTGAGGGCCTGTGTGGAGGAAGAGGCGTGCGAGCTCCTCTTCCCCCTCACAATTCAGCAGATTATTTTTTCAGCGGCAAGGCCACAAAGCGGATGCCGTTTCCGGCTTTGATGCGCATCAGTACCGTTTTGCGCCCGTCTTTTTTTACCGCTTCAATCTGTTTTTTGACGTCCGCTACGCTATTGACCGCTTTGCCGGCAACAGACTGGATGACATCGCCCTTGCGAAGCGCTTTTTCGGCGGCAATGGATGCAGGCTCCACATTGCTGATGACAACGCCATCCCCTTCAGGGTTGGATTGAAGCTGAAGGCCGAACTCTTCCATCATGGCAGGTTTGACCGGCTCTTCTGGCGTGGTCTGGCCGCTTGCCTGTTGCTCAAGCTGGTCGGGGAACAGGCCAAGATTGACCTTGATCTCAATTTCCTTGCCACCGCGCCAGACGGTGAGGATCACATCGGTGTTTGGGTCCTTACGGCCAACTTCACGGGCCAGTTCACGTGTGGTTTTGACAATGGTGCCATCAACGGCGAGGATCACATCACCTTGCTGAATACCGGCTTTCATGGCAGGTGATTTCTCATCAAGGCTGGTTACCATTGCGCCAGCTGCGTCAGACAGGCCCAAGCTATCAGCAATATCGTCGGTTACCGCCTGAATGCGCACACCAAGCCAGCCGCGTTTGACTTTACCGCCATTTTTCAGATCCTTGATCACGTCTGCTGCAACCTCGGACGGGATGGCAAACGCGATCCCCACATTGCCGCCAGACGGTGAGAAAATTGCGGTATTCACACCAATCACTTCCCCTTTAAGGTTGAAGGTTGGACCACCGGAATTGCCTTTATTGACCGCTGCATCAATCTGGATAAAGCTTTCATAATTGCGGGCATTAATATCACGCCCGTGAGCGGAGACGATACCAGCCGTTACCGAACCGCCAAGGCCAAACGGGTTACCCACGGCCACGACCCATTGGCCCACCGGGGGAAGATCCGTGGCGAACTTCACATAGGTAAACTTTTTGTCGCTGTCTTTTACCTTAAGCAGCGCCAGATCAGAGCGAGCATCGGAGCCAACCAGATCTGCTTTAAGCTCGGTTCCATCATCCATGACAAGAGTGAATTCGCTTCCCTTATCAATCACGTGATGATTGGTCACGACAAAGCCATCTTCAGAGATGAAGAAGCCGGACCCTTGAGACTGGCCATAACGGGGCTTGGGAGCTGGACGCTTTTCGCCCTCACCCTGCTCGCCTTCTCCAAAACGCTTGAAGAAGCGATTGAAAGGATGGTCTTTTGGCAGATCTCTAAAGCCGGGAATATCGGGCAGACCGAAGCTTCCCTGACCGCCACCATCAGAGATTTTGGTTTTGACCTGTACAGAGACAACAGCAGGCTTTACCGCCTTTACAACGCCAGAAAAATCAACCGGCACAGCAGGTGTGGTCACGGAAACAGCTTCGGCTGAGGCTGTGCTACCACCGGCAACAAGCGCAGGCGCTGCAACCCCTGCAACCAGTCCCAGCGACAGGGCCGATCCCAAAAGAACCTTTTTAACGGATGCGCGTTTTGGGGACTGATCATGTACAATATTGGTCATTTTTTCGTCTCTCCGATCGGGTCCTGGATTTCTTTTTAAATCCTCGCCCTTAGTCTTGAGCCAGAAGGTAAACTATAGCTTTGGTTGATTTGACAAGCCTCATTTCGTGGCTTGCCGTTCTTGTTGTTTGTTTCCTGATAGCTATCATATAAGGATCAAATTGCGTTGGTGAGGTGGCTGGATTGATTAAAGATTGGTAATCTTGAATAATTCACTTTACCCTATAAAAATCAATTATTTAGCAAAATAAAATTTCTGTTACATTGCATCCACCCCAAATGGTACATCCAAGACTGGTCATCAATCCGGCATGTTTTTGCCACATTCCCCAAATGAGTGGGCTTTAGCCAAAGCGATGATTTGCTTCTAGCACAAGGCCTGTGCCGACAGAGCCAAAGACATCACCCTCGATAATCCGCGCACCGGGAACCATGCCAAGCAGAGATTGGCGCACAAAGGGCACGCGGGTAGACCCACCAGTCAGAAAGACCACACCGATCTGCTCTGCCCTGACTTGCGCCTGCTCAAGCGCTCCGCCAATCGTTGCCCTGATACGGCTCACCCCATCATCAAGCGCCATTATAAGATCTGTTCGATCCATTTCAGCTTTCAGCTTTTGTTCAATAAAGCCAAGGTCAATGCGGGCGGATAGTTTTTCCGAGAGGGCAATCTTTCCCTCTTCGACACCAAGAGCCAAACGGTGCCCCTCGCGCAGGTCCAGAAGCTCGATAAGGCGATCGATCAGTTGGGGTTTCTTGGCCTCGCGCCGCAAGTGCCGCAGGTCAGCTCTGGTTTTATGATCATAAAGGAAGTTGATCTTCTGCCATGTGGCAAGATCGTGGTAATAGCCGACCGGCATCAGGCGGCCTTCTTTGAGCATCTCGCTTTGATAGCCCAAGTGAGGCATAACGCGGGCAAGGCTGAGCCAGCGGTCAAAATCTGTTCCGCCGACATGGATACCTGTATTGGCAAGAATGTCCTGCTTGCTGCCCTTTGTTTGCCCGTCAACGCGCAGAATGGTGAAATCAGACGTACCACCGCCAATATCGATGATGAGGGCGATTTCTTCGTCGCTTACCGTTTGGGCATAATCACGGGCAGCAGCCACTGGCTCATATTCAAACTCAACCTGCTGAAAACCGGCATCCATTGCGATCTCTTGCAAGGTTGTTTGTGCTTTAAGGTCAGCGTCTTCATCCCCATCAATGAAGTGGACCGGACGCCCCATCACGACATGCGTTAGTTCTTTGCCTGCCTGTTGTTCTGCTTTGGCTTTAAGGTGGGAAATGAACAGCCCCAATACCGCCGTAAAGGGCTTGCGCTGCGACCCGATCATGGTGCTCTCCTCCATGGTGGAGGTGCCCAGAATGGATTTGAGCGAGCGCATCATGCGCCCCTCTCCCCCTTCCATATAGGTGGCAATGGCATCACGACCAAAATGGGCCTGATTTTCTTCAAAATCAAAAAAGAGCGTGGAAGGAATGGTGACGTCGGCACCCTCTACGGGCACAAGCTGCGCTTTTTGCGCCTGCATCAAGCCGATGGTGGAATTTGATGTTCCAAAATCCAGACCACAAAAGGTAGATGTCATCACGCTGTCCCCGTCGCACTGTTTTAAACCAGATCCGGCCTTTGATGGAAAAATCACCAAAGCCGGGCGGTGTGCGTATCACAGCGCTCCTTTGTTTAAAAGCGCGCGCTTGGTTTGAGGGACACTCATCCACTCCTTTAGATTTGCCATCAAGTGCATAATTGCCTTGGTCACTGCTACATATGCAGCAATTGGTGGATTTGACTGGCCGTTTATGCCCTTAGGGCTTACCCTTTTAACAGATGCTCTATTGGAGAGGAGATTGCATTATGAAACATGCCTTCATCACACTACCGGCCATGGCCATTGCGTTATGTGTGGCCACCCCGCAGGTTGTTCATGCTGATATCTTCAGCCAGAGCGCCTCTCGCGTCTTTTCAGCCAATTATCTGATCAATCGGGGATATAGCTGCCGTCAGCTTTGGATGGCACGCAATACGATCTATGACAATAATGGCTATTGCTTCAAATCCCGTATGGGCAGACAAGTCTTTGACAATAGCGATTGCTGGACATCCCGCGCGCAGCTATCGCGCACCGAAAATCGCAATGTGGCGAATATCAAGAAAGCTGAACGTTTTCTTGGGTGCCGGATTAATAAATAGCGTTTTTGGGAAGCTATACGGATCGCAAAATGGGAGAACCAGCCGCATGATGGGGAGAACCATGCGGCTGATTTGAGGTTTAGTTTGCGTCTTCGGCAAATTTGGTCACCACCACCGAGCCATGCTCCATGGTTTGGTGGACCGGGCATTTGTCTGCGATGCGTAACAGGGCCTTGCGCTCTTTTTCTGGCAAATCCCCTTTGAGGGTGATCCGGCGTTCGAACCGGTCAATCTTGCCTTTAGAATTGGCCTTGGTCGCCTTGTCCTCATCGCTGCAATCGACGCAATGGTCTGCATGCACCTTGTTATGCAGCACTTCGGTTTCGATATGCGTGACCGGCAGCTTTTTGAAATCGGCATACATGCGCAATGTCATTGTGGTGCAGGCACCAAGGGCTGTGGCCAGATAGTCATAAGGGGTCGGACCGGTGTCCATGCCGCCAACGGATTTGGGCTCATCAGCCAGCAGAGTATGGTGGCCAACCCGCACATAATTCTGGAACTTGCCCAAGCCAGTTTCTGATACAACAGCTCCTAGAGGAACTTCGCTTTCCGGCTCATGGCCGATATCAAGGAAGCGGCTTGCCCATGCGGTGATGACTTGCGCTGCATAGATCGCGTCATCCTTGTTTGTTAAAAGATGGTCGGCATGGTCTAGGGAGACAAAGCTCTTGGGATGTTTGGCAGCTTTGAAGATTTCTGCCGCATTTTCAATGCCCACCGTTTCATCAATGGGCGAATGGAGAACCATCAAGGCCTTTTTCATCGACCCGATCGCCTCTTCAAGGCGGTGGTCTTTTAGATCATCCAGAAACTGCTTTTTGATGGTAAAGGGACGACCGGCTAGAGAGACTTCTGCCTCGCCAGTATATTCAATTTCGTCCAACTGGCATTTAAAGCTATGCTCAATATGGGCAACGTCGGCAGGGGCACCAATGGTTGCTACGGCTTTGACTTCCGGAATTTGCCGGGCTGCGGCCAACACAGCCGCGCCCCCCAAAGAATGCCCCACAAGCAGGCTGGGGCCCTTTTTCAAGGTCTCGCGCAGCAGATCGGCAGACCTGACCAGATCCTCGATATTTGATGAAAAATTTGTGTCTGCAAAATCACCATCAGAGCCGCCAAGGCCCGTGAAATCGAACCGCAAGACGGCAAAGCCCCGACTTGCCAGTTCTGAGGCAATACGGCGCGAGGCAAACAGATCTTTTGAGCAGGTAAAGCAATGGGCGAAGATGGCGGTTGCTCGCACCGGCCCCGCAGGCATATCAATCCGCGCTTGCAGCTCGTCCCCAAGAGCGCCTTCAAACTGGAGGCGCGCAGTTGTGATTACATTTTCAGTCATCTTCGGATTCCCCTCTATCACGGTTAGACTTACTGGATAGTATGGCACAAAAAAGCGCGGACGGAGATTTCAATTCCTGTCCGCGCTTTGATGCACATTATGTAAGAAGGGGTCCGGCAATTACCAATCAGCTCTCGCTCTCGGATGATAAAATTTTCTTGAGCTTTGCTTCTTCTTCTTCCGACAAGGTCACCGCCCCTGTTTTCTGGGCTTTTGCAGCTGCCTGTTTGTTCTTGCGATAAAGCATATGAACCGCGAACAGACCCAAAATCAGGATGGCAGGGCCAAAGCCCCACAGAAGAAGGGTTTTGAGAGAAAATCTTGGCTTGAGCAGAACGAACTCACCATAGCGGCTTACCAGAAACTGCATGGCTTCTTCGTTGGTGTCACCTTCGGTGATCCTCTCACGGATCAAAACCCGCAAATCCTTGGCCAAAGGAGCATCAGAATCATCAATGGACTGGTTTTGGCAAACCAGGCAGCGAATCTCGGCCGAGATGTCGCGGGCGCGGGCCTCAAGGGCCGGGTCCTTGAGCATCTCATCGGGATTGACCGCCAAGGCCCCACCCGTTGGCACAGCAAGGAGCATAAGAGCCAACAAGGCCTGACGCATTCTCTTAAAGATCAGCATATCTTTTCTCCTTGCCTTACGCAGTACTGGCCGCTTGCGTTGCCCGGCCTTTGCGGGCTGGTGCCCCGATCCGCAGGCGGCGATCCATCAGCGAAACAGTTGCCCCGAAAAACATGACCACAGTTCCCAGCCAGATAAGGGTTACCCACGGCTTGTAATAGATACGAACCGCCATGGCACCATTTTCCTGCTTATCCCCCAAAGACATGTAAAGCTGGGTAACGCCCCACATTGTATAGATATCTGTCTCGGTGGTTGGCATACCGCGTGTGGTGTAAATGCGTTTGACCGGTGTAAGCATGGTAACGGCCTGACCATCTTTTGTGACGGAGAATGTGCCAGCCACATCAGAATAGTTATGCTCAGCACTCTCTTTCATGCCAGTGAAGGTGAAAGTATAGCCAGCAACAGTTCGGCTATCGCCTACTTTCATGACCGAAATGTCCTCAACCTCATAGGCGGAGACCACAATCAGGCCAAGTAAGGTCATGCCAACACCCAAATGCCCAAGAGCAGTGCCCCAGACAGTTTTGGGCAGGCCTTTAAGGCGGGAGAAAGCTTTTGCAGCCGGATTTCTAAAGAAGCCAACACGCAGCTGGATCTCGGCAAACGAACCAAGGATCAACCATACCCCAAGGCCAATACCCAAAGGAGCAAGGACCGGACCACCTTCAACGAAACCATAGACCAGAATGACGGTCAGGATCGACAGGCCAAGGGTTACCCAGAGCCGCTGCATGGCACCGCGCAAGTCTCCCCTCTTCCACGCCAGAAGCGGGCCAAAGGGAACAGCGATGAGCAACGGGATCATCATGGGACCGAAGGTGAGATTAAAGAAGGGAGCACCAACGGAAATTTTGGCGCCGGTCGTTGCTTCAAGCGCCAGCGGATAGAGTGTCCCCACCAGAACCGCGGCAGTGGCTGCTGACAGGAAGAGGTTGTTGAGCACCAACCCGCCTTCTCGCGAGATTGGAGCAAATACACCGCCTTGTCGTAGAAGCGGCGCTCTCCACGCAAAGAGGGCAAGCCCCCCACCAATGAAGGCGACCAGCAAGATAAGAATGAAGACACCACGCCCGGGGTCAGTCGCAAATGCATGAACGGAAGTCAGCACGCCAGAACGCACGAGGAAGGTACCGAGAAGTGATAGCGAGAATGTGAGGATGGACAACAGAACCGTCCAGACCTTCAAGGCCCCACGTTTTTCCATCACAATTGCCGAGTGCAACAGTGCCGTGCCACAGAGCCATGGCATGAAGGAAGCGTTTTCAACCGGATCCCAGAACCAGTAGCCACCCCAGCCAAGCTCGTAATAGGCCCAGTAAGACCCCATGGAAATGCCAAGTGTCAAAAAGCCCCAAGCAATCAGAACCCATGGGCGCACCCAGCGTGCCCAAGCGGCATCAATACGCCCTTCCAGCAAGGCTGCAATGGAGAAGGCGAAGGCAATGGAGAATCCAACATAACCGAGATAGAGCAGTGGCGGATGGATGGCGAGGCCAATATCCTGCAAAATCGGGTTCAGGTCGCGCCCTTCGATAGGAGCATTGGCGATACGCTGGAAGGGGTTGGATGTTACCAGAACAAACAGCAGGAAAGCTGCTGTGATCCAGCCCTGCACGCCAAGGGTATTGGCTTTGAGCTTTGGCGGAAGATTGCGCCCAAAAGCTGCAACCATGGCCCCGAAGATCACCAGAATGAAGGTCCAGAGCAGCATGGAGCCCTCATGGTTACCCCAAACAGATGTATATTTGTAAAGAAGAGGCTGGGTTGAATGGCTATTCTCCCAAACATTCTTTACAGAAAAATCTGACGTGACATAGGCGTGGGTCAAGGCCACAAAAGCCAAACCGACAAGCAGAAACTGCGTAATCACGATGGGGCTGGCAACTGCCATCATCCTGTTGTCTTCAATCTGGGCACCCCAGATTGGAATGACAGACTGCACAAGAGACAGGGCAAATGCCAAAATCAGCATGTAATGGCCAAGCTCAATGATCATTTGGTTACTCCCGCCGCTCTCGTCCTTGCAGGCCTTTGGCAGCGTCTTTGAGGTCCGAGACAGTCAATCACAGGTCTTGGGATTTAGCTGACTGACTGTCTTTTTGGTCTGAATATTTTTGCACCAAGCACTAGTTTGCTTTGGCTTGCTCACCTTCACCCTGCCAGTGGCCCTGCTCTTTAAGAGCATCTGCTACTTCTTTGGGCATGTAGGTTTCATCATGTTTGGCAAGAACGGTATCAGCGGTGAAATAGCCTTCGTTATTCATGGCGCCTTCGGTCACAACCCCCTGCCCTTCACGGAACAAATCGGGGAGGATGCCATTATAGGCCACTTTCACATCCGCTCCGCCGTCGGTCACAACGAAGGAGACTTCCGTTCCCTGCCCGCGAATGATGGTGCCTTCCTTTACAAGGCCGCCCAAACGAATGCGCTGGCCGGGCTTGACTGAATTTTCGGCCACATCAGAGGGCGAATTAAAGAATACGATCTGGTCCTGCAAAGCGAACAGAATGAGACCCACAGCGGCAAACAATACGACACCCGCAGCGCCAATCATTGTCATGCGACGTTGTTTTCTTGTCATAAGGTCGATCCTTTTTTCACTTAATTTCTACTCCCCCCGGCATATCGCCGACAGGCAGTCAGTGGTCATTACTGATTGATGGACAGCCCGAGCGATCTGGCTGCGGCTTTGACTTTCTCCAGCCCTTCAACATTGGACTGAAGTGCTGTAAGTGCCTTTTGAACGGTTTTGGCTGCTTTATCGGGACGCTTGAGTACAAGTTCGGCCCGAATGAGCCGCACCCACTCATCAGCAGTTCCGCCTTCGCTCTCCAATCGTTCGGACAGGCTCGCCACCATAGTCTCGATCATTTGCTGGCGATCTTCTGCTTCCATCTGCGAGGCATTGTCGATGTCTTCCTGCGTTGGACCGCGCAGAGCATCTGTTTCTTCCGCTTTTGGTGCTGGCTGAGTATCGCCAAGCTTTTTGCTCAGGCTGGCAATCTGGTTCTTTGCGAAAGGAACCCATGCGGAGTCGGCCTTAGAATCGTCGATTAAGGATTGCCAAGCTGTAATGGCCTCTTGTGTCTTATCCTGTTGCCCTAAAGCAATGGCGAGGAAGAAACGCGGTTTTGGAGCTTTGGGAGCCAGCTTATTGGCACGCAGGAAAACGCCGACAGCCTTTGGAGACACCAGCCCGCCTTCACCAACCACCATGGCTTCGCCCAAGTCTGAGAGATTTTGCGCAGTTTCTCCTTCAAGGCGGATCACATTGCCATAGGCGCGAGTTGCATCCTCTGGGCGGCGCATTGTCAGATAAATCGGAGCAATCAATTTCCAGCCACGAACATCATCGGGATTGGCGCTGAGTACGCGCTCGACCGAGGCAACCCGCTCAATCAAGCTCTGCTCTTCTGGAGCTTTCGCCAAACGCTCTGCGAGAGGCTCACCTTTAAGCTCGGGGGCCCCCAGATGGTAGTAAAGCCCCAATCCAACAACAGGAAGTACGACGAGCGCCAAGAGAGATGAAACCTTGATAGCGGTTCCTTTAGATGGTCCCTCGCCCTCGCTTTGCGCTTTGTCCATACTCTCTTGAGTATAGAGCAGCCGCCTTGCAACTTCGGCTTTGGCAGCTTCCGCTTCATTTGGCGCAATCAGGCCTCGCTCCACATCGCCATCAATCTCTTTAAGCTGAGCTTTATAAACGGTCATGTCATAAGCATCAGCGCTATCGAGCTGTTTTTGTTTACGAGACAGGGGGTATAAAACCACCATAATCACAAGGGCTGTAAGCAGAGCAGCTAAAATCCAAAACATATCGGTCCACATTCTGACGGGTCTGGCCAAAGCTTTTCATGTTTGGCTGGAAAGTCAAATTAACTCATGTTCATCTGGACAAAGATGCTTTTGATCAAATTTTCTGGAACCTTACAAACATTTAATGTTTAATTCCAGATCAGTGATTTTGAATAGGAATGTTTTGGAAGTTTGGGAACCCAAAATGATGGATACGCAAAATCTGGATGTAAGACTTGAAGATTTTCCAACCCGGGAGGTCATTTTCTATCGACAAATTGGCCCCTATCCGCAAAAAGCACCAGCCGCCTGGAACTGTCTGTGGGAGTGGATTTTCGAGAAAAATTTAGCATCCCAAGTCAATTGGACGTGCGGATATGGACTTGATAGCCCTCGCCTGATTCCCGCTGATATGCTTCGCTATTATGCTTGCATCGAGCTCAAAGGCGGGCTTCCCCCCTCGCTTTTATCTGAATTACCAGAGGCCATGGGGGTGCAGCGAATTGAAGGAGGGCGCTTTGCAATTTATCAGATGAAAGGCGACTATAAAGCTATGCCGGACTATTTCTGTAAACTGCATGATGAATGGCTACCATCCTCGGGCATGATACCGGATTATAGCCGTCCCTTTTTGGAAATATACCTCAACAACCCTGCAGAAGTGGGGCTGGAGAATGCTTTAACGGATCTATGTTTGCCAATCCGTTAGACTAAATCTTGGTGAAATTGATCCACCTAGATCTGTGCACATGCTTCTTTGGTGCGTGAAAACTGCAGGCCTTATACCTCATACACGCACCAAGAAACTAGGCTGGGATTGCCATCTTCATATCAGACCCGGCCG
Organism: Cohaesibacter sp.; assembly: GCA_025210795.1. GTDB lineage: Bacteria > Pseudomonadota > Alphaproteobacteria > Rhizobiales > Cohaesibacteraceae > Cohaesibacter. The sequence goes on from JAOAQZ010000006.1 coordinate 27,182, forward strand.
CCGCAGCCTTAAGCTGGCGACGGAAATTGCCTGCATATTCTTCATCCACAAGATGAGTGGCAAAGAGGACTGCTGCATTCCCTAAGGTTTTGCATGTCTCGACATCGTCACCTTGAGCACTTCGCGTTCTCTCAACCAGAGATGTGGTCAGAATTTCAAATGTCTGGTCAAGTTCTTTGCGAATCTTACGAACAGGCTCGTTGATCGCTAAACTGTCCTTCATCCGTTCGGCATGATGAAAGAGTTCTGCTGCATGCGCTGCATCCTGAAGAAGATTCTCATCCGCCACTTCTGCTGCGCCATCTTTGGGGGCACGCAACGCTTTACGAATAAGCGGCGCTACTGGTGATATTTGCTTTTCAAGAATCTGGGACAGATAAGTTTTCATAGACGCGATAGACTTGGTCCAAGCACATTGGGCAGGCAATTCCAGTTCTGTTTCGACTGCACGGACAATTTTGCGCCATTCCCCCAGCGCCTGAACAGCTTGCTCCATACCATTGGCTTGTGAGATTTGGGCCTCGAAAGTGGCCAAATAGCCTTCCATTTCGGCCAGCAGTTGATTGACGCCCGGAGCATAGACGGTAGCCCCCACCTGAACAGCATCATCAGAGCCGGCAAGGCGCACAGTCATCTGAACTCGTAACTTGGGGTCAGACAGCATTCCGCCAAGACCTGAGAAAATCCAGGCTGCTTGCATCGGATATTGCTGCATGAACCGATTGACATTTGCATAAGCCTCCTCCCCTTCAGGAGAAGCCCAGGAAGTAATCGGCTTTTGTATTTTACTCAGATAAGGCGATAGCGCTGTATATTTTTCCGTTGAAGCAAGAAAATCTCGCAGATCACCATAGATCAAGTCTGATCCCAGCTGATTGGCCAGTTTTTGCTCACCAGCCAATTCCTTAAGAATTTTCTGAACATAGCCGGTAATTTTAGGCATTAAAGCCGAGCGTAGTTTTGCGGCCTTTTCTTCGACTTCACTATGCTCAATCTCAGCCACTTCTTCGGTGATCAGGGCTATCTCTTGCTCTGAAACCATATCACGCTTAATCCATGCCCAGATAGCATCCAAAGAGGCCTGACTGATGCGGCCTTCAGATATAGACACGAGATTGACGGGAGACATGAAATGGTGGGCTGGTTTAAAGAAAGCCTGCTTAATATGCGGCTCAATAGAGATCGGCTTTTCCTGAGGTTTCAAGATGCTCTGCAAGGCGTCCATAATCAATTGCGAAGATGGATCAACATCCCCTGCATCAATGTTTTTTTGTAAAGTGCGCAGCAACAATTGCTGCGCCCCGTCTGACAAAGACGAAAGGTAAAGAGAAAGCTTCTCTTTTAACTCCTCAATATTCGCCATTTGGGGGAACTCCGCCAGATAGACCTCAACCGCTTCACCCTTAATTAAGACAAAAAAATATTTAATATTTCATTGATATCAATTGCATAATCATTTCAGGTCTCGTTCTCCAAACAAAAAAAGAGGAGATTATCCATCTCCTCTTCTTAAATCATCGAATTGGGCGCAATTAGCTGACAGGCTTCCAAGTGCCGTCACTTTGACGACAGGCCTGTCCACGCGCGGTTTGAGGTTGCCCATCAATGTAGATTGTATGGGTATAATCACGGCAAGTCAGATTGTTGACTGTATAGGCCTGAGCAGGAACAACCTGGCCCCGACGGCCACTATCTGGATTGGACCAACCAACCGGCGCTCCAGAACGACCATATTCCAAAGCTCTTTGTTCTGCACCATAGGCATAACGCTGATCACGCTCATCCAGCAAAGAGCCTATCTGCGACCCCGCAAGGGCACCAAGAAGAGCACCTGCAACGGTTGCGGCGGCTTTACCTTCGCCAGAGCCAAACTGGTTACCAATGGCACCGCCAGCAACGGCACCGGCAAGGCCGCCAAATGTTTGCTTTGGTCCTGCTCCCTGACAACCGGCCAGAGCAACGCCCAGTACAGCGACAACAGCAAATGATTTCAATTTCATTGGAAGCCCCTTTTCTTCACAAAATCCGATTGGATCTTGCTTTGAACAATCCCACTCTCCTGCGGGTCTCTCATCATTATAGCAGGAGCTAAGGACAATTCGTCAATGCAATATCCAGAGTTCTGCCATGTAAATTCTGCATCAGTCTTAGACAGGAGTTTGGCGAAATTTGGACAGAATGTGGTCTGTTCACATACTTCTAAACTGCAGGCAACTCCAACTCAACCTTAAGACCCCCTAAGTCTGACTCCCAAAGGGTAAAGGATCCCTTATGCAAGCGTGCTAATTCCTCCACTATCGACAAGCCCAAGCCGGATCCGGGTTTGCTTTCATCCAGTCGGTAGCCTCTGCGTTTGACCTCCCGTCTCTGCTCTTGCGACAGGCCGGGGCCGTCATCTTCGATGGTGATTTTAAATGAGTAGCGGGTTTTATTCTCTTCGACACGGTCAGGCAATGTATGTACTGCGATCCTTACCTGTGATTTCGCCCATTTGCAGGCATTGTCGACAAGATTGCCGACCATTTCTTCCAAATCATGCTCTTCTCCCTGAAAATGGAGATCAGAAGCAATATCGAGATTGATCGCTAGATTACTATGAGAGTGAATTTTTTCCATCACTTGAGTTAAGCGCTCTAGTACTGGCTTTACAGGTGTGACGGCTCCCAGCACGTTCGAATGAGCGGCCATCCGAGCACGTTCCAGATAAAGATGAACCTGATCCGTCATTATCTGGGCCTGCTTTGCCACCCTCTCTCCTACTTTATCGTCCAGACCAGAGGCCTCATTGATAATGACAGAGAGGGGCGTCTTCATGGCATGCGCCAAGTTGCCCACCTGCATTCTGGCTCTCTCTGTCAGATCGCGGTTAGAGGTAATCAGAGCGTTGGCTTCTTCTACCAGACCGGAAATTTCCAGCGGGTAGGATCCTGTAATTTGCGTGGCCTCCCCTTGTCGCACATCGCGCAATCTTTCCTGCAAGCGATGCAAGGGTCGCAGACTGAAACTCACCACCCAGAAAATAGAGAGAATGGGGAGTGCGACAACATAGCCCATGGTTATCCATGCATTGCGCTGAAATTCTTGCGCCCTATTGTCAATTTCTTCAGCATTGCCAGAAACACGGATCAGATAGGATTTCTTCTCTCCAAATCTGATTTTGCGCTCAAGAATCCGGATCGCTTTTCCGTCAGGCCCCTCTCCATACCCAAGACGGCTATTTTCTTCATTAAAGGGTATATTCTTGCTGCTCAGTGCAGAAAGGCGAGCACTCGCCAGAGATACGGACGACGCCAGAATGGTGGCTGTTTCACTCTCTTCCACGGTCCAATACCATCCGGACAACGGCAATTCAAAGAGCGGCTCTCCCAAATTGGAGACCGTCCCCAATGGCTCCCCTTGAGCCAATTTGCCAGCAAATTCCCCAACCAGAATCTTGACAGAGATATTCAATCGCTGGTCAAAGTCCTGCTCGATCGATTTTCGAAATGTATCGGCAATCAAAACGCCAGCCACGAGAATGCATATAAATGCCCATATGCTCGCAACAACGATCAATCGCGCGGAAAGAGACTTCAACATTACAAGGACCCTGGATCCACCATGTTATAGCCTAACCCTCGGACAGTATGAATCACATCCACCTTCAGCTTCTTGCGCAAGCGTCCAATAAAGACCTCGATGGTATTAGAATCGCGATCAAAATCCTGATCATACAAATGCTCAACCAGTTCGGTGCGGGAAATGACCTTGCCCTGATGATGCATGAGGTAGGACAACAAGCGATATTCATGCGATGTTAGCTTAATGGACTGCCCGTCAACAGTCACCTTGCCTGAACGGCTATCCAGCCGAATGGGGCCACATATAATCTCGTTTGAAGCATGACCCGCATTTCTGCGGACCAAGGCTCTGATCCGTGCAATGACCTCCTCCATATGGAAGGGCTTTGCTACATAATCATCTGCGCCAGCATCAATGCCCTGTACTTTATCGCTCCAGCGATCGCGGGCGGTTAGGATAAGGACCGGCATATCATGATTGCTACGCCGCCAGGCTTCCAGCACGCTGATCCCATCCATCTTAGGCAATCCAATATCGAGAATAACTGCGTCATAGGGCTCCGTTTCCCCCAGAAAGTGCCCTTCTTCGCCATCGGTGGCCACATCAACAACATAGCCATTCTCCTCGAGCGCTTCTTTCAGTTGCCGGTTTAATTCCGGCTCGTCTTCTACGACCAGGATACGCATATCCGTTCCCCACTTCTTTCCCAATCAGCCTATTCGGGTTCATGTTTAAAACCCGCCTTTCGAAAGAACTGCGCTGCTCTGTGCATCAACGATGACACGGGTAACCGTTCCTGTTCGCGAAAGGATTGTAAGTTGATAAACTAGTTTGTTAGTCTTGCCTGACTGGCAGACTTCCGATCGGACGACTTCTCCGCGCACAACTTTACGCACGGCAGCTTTTATGTCTGCCAGGTGCATAATTTGCCCCTTGTCAATTGCCTCTCTGGTTTGTTGTTGAGACAGACAGGGAGCCGCTATCGCTGAGGACATTCCCACCACAAGAAGGAGGGAAACGACAATCAATAGGCGTAGCGAAGTTGTACGGGTCCATTGTTTCATTATTTTCAATATTAGGGCTTTTCACTGAACTGAACATGAATATGGCCCTTGATCAGCGTTCATCTTCATGTGAGCCCCCTCTTCCTGAAACTTTGGTTAACATATTGCAATAATGTAGAAATTTAACATTATGTGCCTTTATTTCCTGAATCGTTTTCTCTGTATCTTTTAGCGAGTAGGTAACAGGCTGGAATAAAAGGCACGCAACATCCCACATGGTCTCGGCCTGTGCCGTTTCCTTTTCAATCTCGCCTGAACTGCCCTTGGTGGTACAGGCAGCCTGTGTCAGGACAATCATCAGAATCAGGACAATCAGGGCATGGGCAAACTTTGTTTGAGCCATTCATGATCCTTCTCGACTTTTCTTTCGCTTCCAATGCTTTAGCCAGATTTCTTAGCATTATTCTCTGATAGTATGTTGCTGTAGCATTTCCCTTCTCGCGCCTCTTTTGTCCGGCGGTTAATCCGGACAAAAGAGTTTTAAGTCCCACGCGAAGGAGCGTCAGCACCCCAAGCAGCATTTGAAGCAGCATGTGCCCACCCATTACACTAACCTCTTATGGGTGTACCATGTGCGCCAGATCATTGTGACGGCTGCCGCTACGGCAGAAATCGACACGGCTAGCCGCCCCTGAAAGTCTGGGTCGATATCAATACCAAACATGGCTAGGATCATCGCCAAAACGCTTACAATCTGCGTCCAATTTACTTTTGATTCCCATATAGATTTTGTTGACATTCACTGTCCTTTCTTCTGAATAATAGTTGCAACTTTTCAAATCTTGCCGCGTTCATTCACACAGTCAGGCAAGATGGATTGAGACCGCGTTGTGTTTTCAAGCGGTAAAGGCAGGTGGGTAAGATGGTTGTTCGAGCGCAGATATTGGGGCTTTTATGCATAGCGTTTGGCGTGCACTCGGCTGCTGCGCAGACATTATTCTTGCCCAACAAGGAAGCAGCTGACCGCTTTGCTCAGAGTAATAGCGAACTCATTGCTCTTTATGAGGATGAAGACAATCATTGCCGCACAGGCAAGGCTTCGCTGTCACTTTATTATTCTTGTGCTAAACGTGATATTCTTGCAGCAGCTTTGCAACACCGAGGCTATTGCCTTAACTCTGAATGCGAGCCGGGTTCTTTGACCAAATGGAAGCCCTGCGGTCTGACATCGCTAAACAAGACTGACTAACTTGCTTTTCCAACTCCATTAGCCTCAATCAATTCTGCAATCCCGCTAACTTGCCAGAAGGATCCCCTGCAAAGAGAGTAAGTTCTTGATGATAGGCTCCTGAATGGCCTTGCCCGCTCTGGCTGCTCCCAAGTGTAAGCTTGGCAAGATCCGCTGCATCAAAGGTGGATGGAACCACACTGAATGATGCCCCATCGACTATTACCTCCAAGCCTCCCCCGTTCAGACCGAACACTATTTCTGTTTGTCCACTGGGAACCGGTCCCAAGTCCAAGCTCGCTTCGAGGGATCCACCAGACCAATATTGAGCAAACAGGTTCCCGCCTATACCGGCAAACTCCAAGCCTTGGCGCGGGCTAGCACCCCCGATGGTCAATAAATGCGATGGGTTGGAGCTATCAAGATCGAACGTCTTCCCTCGCCAAACACCATACATTCCTTGGCTAAAGTCGAGGGAAGAGAGGTCAGAACTCACTGCGTCCCCTGCGACTACTCCACTCATAAGAATAGGAGCTGCACCCGACACGACATCTCCATCAGAGACGCCCGCCCAAGCGATATAGATGATGCGGCCAGCATCAGCCCAACCCGCTCGCCCTTCAAGCAAAAAGCGGGTAGTACCAGTTGAATTGATGCTGATTTCCCGCCAGTTCTCATCTATAGCATGGGTGATGGTGTTTTCGGGTGTAGAGATCGTTTCTTGCGTCAAGCGAAGGCCAATTGATGTGGGTTTGTTGGCGGCAATCATCACACGGCCGTGACAGGCGGTTGGTAGGTTTATATCGTGATAGATCGTGCCATTATCAATTGCAAAGCCCTTTACCAACCGGCCATAATAAGTTTTGGTTGAAGCATGAGGATCTGCCCCCACCTGTGGCCAAGCACCGATATTAACGGGCTGAGCCAAGTGGTTCTGGCTCCCTCCTTGCACCAATAAGCCCTTGTTCGTGATGCGGGGTTGATTGACCGCAAATTCCACGGGCTGTCCTGCTTTCGTCATTGCCCAAGCTTTCGACGCACGGGAGACAGACCATGCTGCCTCCCTCTCCAACTCCGCGCCACCGATCGAGAACTGATTGCCCGCAAAATCAAAATGCACGGCCGAGCCGGGAGCAATCCACGGATTTTCGTTATATCCCAGCGCCATGGCAGGAAAATCATAGGCAAAGCCGATCATTACCAAACTCCGACGATGTCCGTTGCACTGGTAGAAGCTGCCTTGATGCGCTTTGCCCGCAAGGGCATCCAGCCTTGGACATTTTTAAAGGTTGCGCTCGCACCAGACTGCATGATTACGGCCAGATCGCCCTTACCGCCCACCCATATGGCGCGTGTTACATAGGCTAGATCAGAACTGTCGTCCGGCGTTATCTCACTTGCAAAGAGAGCCGGACTTTCAAGAGAACTTGCTTGATTTTCATAAAGATCCATTTATTTACCCCTTTCAAAAGGCAAAGAAAAAGGCCCATCTAAATTATGGACCTTTGTCATATTGGTGGAGATTTTCAGATTAATCAGACAACCGCTGTAGAATCATGGATGTAACGCCAAATCGCTCCATCAGAATAGGCAGGTTTTGGGCCTGACGGTGCATCTGAGATGAAGGCCAAACTACCCGACCAATCCGAGGCATCCGGCAAAGATGCACGATTATAAGGGGCCAGTTTGACCGGCGCCTCCATTGAGCATCCTTTGGGGAACTCCGCTCTGGCGCTGATTTTATTGAGCCTTAAAGCCGTATGCCAATCACTACCATTATCCGAGACTTTAAATGAGAAATGATTGTCCCCCATCAGGCCAATCTCTGCCGCACCAGCCCAATTGGTTTGGAACAGAAAACTTGCTGTTTTGTCCTCGGCCTGCTTGTTCACCTTGGCACGGATATCACCTGAGCCGGGCGAGACATCATCATGGCTAAAGAGAATAGCATCTGATTTGACCGACAACCGATTGATATTGTCTGCATTGGTCAAAATACCGATCTGGCCTCTTTGCTGAATTGCATTTGGGATATGCTTATCACTCTGCCAATTGCCATCACCGTAGATGAGCAAGGTCTGGCTGTCCAAATCCCACACACGCCAGCCGGCTTGCGGGGTGGCAAAAATCCAGTCACTCCCTCTCCAAGCAGCAATATGGTTTTCTTTTCCTGTCCAGTCCCCTGACGCACCGGCAGCGACCAGATAGCAATCCCCTTCTTTTGGACCGGATGGAGGGACAGACAGACCGGCATCTAGCACACTGGCTTGCGCCACCATATCGAGCACAAAGAGCGCTTCATTATGGGTGATATGTTTTTGCGCCTGAGATTGGGCAATCATCGGCAGATGGAGCCGAGCCGTTTTAGACATTGAAATATTCCTTACATTGAAATCCGCGACCAACCTGATTACTGATCTGACTGACCTCGCATTTGATCAGGGAATAGGTTGAGAGTTGATCTGATAGCCGCTCGGCTTGAGAATAATCACATTCGGTTTCTGTAACTTGGTTTGATCGGACGAGGGACCACGTCTCCCCTTCATTTGCTTTGGCATAAAG
>JAOAQZ010000007.1 GCA_025210795.1 Cohaesibacter sp.
ACCCAGAACCGCGCAAAAATTCTGGAAGCTGGCGGCACCATTCGTGAGCTGTCCGCTGAAGAGCGCCAGGCTTGGGTTGATGTCATGAAGCCTGTTTGGGACAAGTTTAAGGATGATATTGGTCAGGATCTGATCGATTCCGCTTTGTCCGCCAACAAATAATCGCTCTGGCTTGAAATAGATTGGAATGGGCGGTCATATGGCCGCCCATTCTTCAACGAGGCCGGAATTGGCTGTTGGGGAGGAAAGATGGAACGTCTTTCGCAATTCGTCACGAAATTTGAAGAAAGTGTAATCGCGCTGCTGCTGGCGGGGATGACCTTGCTGTCCTTCTCGCAGGTGATTGCACGTTATGTGTTCAATTCAGGCTGGGGCGCTGCTTTGGAAGCGACCACTTTGATGTTTGCCTGGATGATTTTGTTCGGTATGTCTTATGGCATCAAGATCGGCGCGCATCTGGGGGTAGATGCTGTGATCAATCTGCTGCCGAGCCGTGCTTTTCGCATTGTTGCTGTGCTTGGTGCTTTGTCCGGGGTTGCCTATGCCTTAATCCTGCTTGATGGCTCGCTCACCTATGTCGGCAAAATGTGGAAATTCAATATTGGCATGGAAGAGCTTCACTTCCCTGACTGGTTCGCCAACGGGGTGGCTCCGGCTCTGGGGTGGGAAATCTATGACAATGAAGTCCCGCGCTGGCTTGCCTATTCCATTCTTCCCATCGGTCTGACCCTTTTCGCCTTTCGCTGTTTGCAAGCCGCATGGCAGATCGTCAAGGGCGATCGCAAGATGATGATTGCCAGTCATGAGGCCGAAGACCTTGTGGCCGAGAATAAAGACGCGGTTTAGGAGACAGCAACATGGAAACTCTCTTTCTGTTTGGGCTGGTCCTTAGCCTTTTGCTGATTGGTGCGCCAATCTCGATCTCGCTGGGTTTGTCCAGCGTGCTTTATATTGCTTTCTTCTCCAACGATTCCATGGCGTCCATCGCCCAGAAATTGTTTGAGGCGACCGAGCATTACACCCTTCTTGCCATTCCTTTCTTTGTTGTCTCTTCTTCCTTTATGGCAACAGGGGGCGTGGCACGGCGGATTATCCGCTTTGCAATTGCCGTGGTGGGTCCGTTCCCCGGTGGTTTGGCTATGGCCGGTGTCTTTGCCTGCATGTTGTTTGCAGCGCTGTCCGGTTCATCGCCCGCCACCGTGGTGGCGATCGGCACCATCGTGATTGCCGGTATGAAGGAAGTTGGTTATCCCAAGGAATTTGCCGCTGGTGTTATCGCCAATGCGGGGACTTTGGGCATTCTTATTCCGCCATCTATTGTGATGGTGGTATATGCGGCTGCAACTGATGTGTCAGTTGGGCGTATGTTCCTTGCCGGTGTTATTCCCGGTCTTCTGGCCGGCCTCATGCTGATGGGCGGGATTTACTTCTCCGCTAAGAAGAACAATTATCCGCGCCAGCCTTGGAAAGGTATGGGGGAATTTCTGTCTGCTGCTGGTGACAGTGCGTTTGGTCTGTTCCTTATCATCATCATTCTGGGTGGTATCTATGGCGGTATCTTTACGCCGACTGAGGCGGCGGCCGTTGCTGCGGTTTATGCCTTCTTCATTGCTTTGTTCATCTATCGTGATATGGGGCCGCTTAAAGAGGTGCCATGGCGCAAGCCGGAAGAAGGTCTGGGGGAAGCGACTTTTCGCAATAGCTATATGATGGTGACACGGGCTGTTCCTGCAATCTTTCACCGTGATACGCAGAAGGTGATGACGGATTCGGCCAAGACCACCATCATGCTGATGTTCATCATTGCCAATGCGCTGTTGTTCGCCCATGTGCTGACGACAGAGCGGATCCCTCAGCAGATCACGGATCTGATGATTGGTGCCGGCTTTAACTGGTGGACCTTCCTTTTGGCGGTCAATTTGCTGTTGTTGCTTGGTGGTCAGTTCATGGAGCCATCAGGCCTTCTGCTGATCGTCGCGCCAGTGGTCTTTCCTATTGCTATCGAGCTTGGTGTGGATCCCATCCATCTTGGCATCATCATGGTGGTGAATATGGAGATCGGTATGATCACGCCACCTATCGGGCTTAACCTGTTTGTGACATCGGGTATTACCGGTATGTCTCTGGTGCAGGTGGTGCGTGCGGCGCTGCCATGGGTGGGTATTTTGATGATCTTCCTTATCCTTGTCACCTATGTGCCTTGGAGCTCTACCGCGCTGCCAACGGCGCTGATGGGGCCGGAAATCATAACCCGATAAGGTCGCTTTTTGGGTAGGATCTTTAAGGATCCTGAACTGGAAATCTAATGCCGCCCTCGTCATCGGGGGCGGCATTTTTTATGCCCTCTTTTCCTTTATGCCTTGGTGGATTAGATTGCCTTTATGGGAAGGCCCTTCTGGATGAGAGACAGGGCAAAGTGAAAGGCATGAGCGTGATCAAAGCATATTGGCGGGATATGAGCCGGGAGGATTTTTTATCTCCTTCCCTAAAGGATGCTGTTGCAGTTCTGCCTATCGCTGCGATTGAGCAACATGGGCCGCATTTGCCCACGGGGACAGATGCGATTCTTGCCGAGGGCTATATTGACGCTGTCGTTACGGCCATGGAGCAAGCCGGTGATGCCGCGCCCCCTGTGCTTTTTTTGCCCGTTCAACAAGTGGGTTGGTCGGAAGAGCATTTTGATGGAGCGGGCACACTTACATCAAATTGGAAGCATTTGCTGCCGGTCTGGATGGATATTCTCCTCTCGGTAAAGCGGGCAGGAGTGGGCCGGATCATTATCATCAATAGTCATGGCGGCAATGTGCCCTTGATGAATATTCTTATTCAGGATTTGCGGGTGCATCATGGCATGGTGGCAAGCGCCACCAATTGGCTGCGTTTTGGCTATCCGCAAGGCCTCTTTTCTGAAGAGGAACTGGCCTATGGCATCCATGGGGGGCAGGTTGAGACCGCCTTGATGCTGCATCTTGCTCCTCATCTTGTTCTCATGGATCGGGCTGAGGATTTTTCCTCCCGCCAGCAGGAGCTGATTGAGACCAATCAGCATATCTCTGCCTATGGCCGCAAGCCTTTGGGCTGGATGGCCTCGGACCTTAACGCTCATGGTGTGGTAGGAAATGCCAAGGCTGCAACGGCAGAAGAGGGCCAAAAGCTGCTTGACCATATTGCCAGCGAATTTCTTGCCTATGCGGGCGAGGTGGCGCGGGTAGAGCTATAGTCTTGCAATGCGTTCAGGCCATTTAGAGCTGCATAAATCTTGGCCCCGTAGAAAGATGAGTGTGAAATGCAAATATTTTCTTGACCTTCCAGTGACTGGAAGGATTAGTTTGTTTTGAGGACCAAGTTGTAACCAGCTCGCAAAAGGCTTTGTCTATGGTGTCTTCCTCTTTCACTGCTCATGCAAATACTGCTCCAGATAAGTCCTTGGCATCGGTGGCCGGGCAGGAGTTTGTTTTTGACATTACCGGCATGCATTGTGCGGCCTGCTCCTCGCGGGTGGAGCGGGTGCTCAATGCCAATCCTTATGTGACGGCGAGCGTTAATCTTGCACTTGAACGGGCTGATATAACGGCAAGTGGAGAGCTTGGTGCCGATGACATCAAGGCATTGATTGAAAAGACCGGCTTTGGTGCCAGCTTGCGCGAAGGCTCTCTTGCCGAGCGGCGCGAGAAAGCCGAAGCTCTGGAAGCTGGACGGCGCGATGATGAAAGCAAAACCTTCCGCCTCTTTTTATTCTCGCTGGTTCTAACCTTGCCATTGGTTCTGCCCATGGTGGGAGGCTGGTTCGGGGTCAATTTGCATTTGCCGCCCTTGGTGCAATTGTTGCTTGCCTTGCCGGTTCAGGTGATTGTGGGGTGGCGCTTTTATGTGGGGTCTTATAAGGCCCTGCGCTCCAAGGCAGCCAATATGGATGTGCTTGTCGCGCTGGGAACCAGTGCGGCCTTCTTCTTCTCTCTCTATCAATGGCTTGAATTGGGTGAGGGGGCTATCGGTCACCTCTATTTTGAGGCTTCAGCTGCCATTCTGACCTTGATCCTGTTCGGTAAATGGCTTGAAGGGCGCGCCCGCCGCGGGGCGGCGGATGCCTTGCGAGCGCTGATGACCCTTCGCCCTCAAAAGGCCCGATTGGTGCGTGAGGGGCAGGCAGACCAAGAAGTCGCAATTGAAAGCGTGCAATCGGGTGATCATATCCGCGTGCAGGCTGGGGAAGTGGTGCCGGTTGACGGGCTTATTCTGGAAGGCACCAGCGAATTTGACGAAGCTCTCCTCTCTGGTGAGAGCGTGCCCGTTTTGCGCAAGCAAGGGGACAAGGTGGTAACCGGTGCCGTTAATGGGCTTGGTTCTGTGGTGCTGGAAGTTACGGCTCTTGGTGAAGATACGGTGCTGGCCAAGATTATTCGGCTGGTGGATCAGGCGCAAACGGGTCGGGCTAAATTGCAAACGCTGGCGGATCGTGTTTCTGCGATTTTTGTTCCCGTTGTTGTGGTGCTTGCTGTTCTGACCTGCCTTGGCTGGCTGGCGATGGGGGGGACGCTGGAAGAAGCGATTGTTGCCAGTGTCTCTGTTTTGGTGATTGCCTGCCCGTGTGCTCTTGGTTTGGCAACGCCCACTGCCCTTGTTGCAGGAACGGGCGCTGCGGCCCGCCACGGTATCCTGATCCGCGACATTGATGCTTTGGAAGAAGCGCGGACGATTGAGACGATTATTTTTGACAAAACCGGGACCCTGACCAAAGGGGAACCCGGCCTTAGTCTGGTGCTGCCCTTTGGCTCTTTGGAAAAGGATGATGTTCTTTTGCAGGTTGCGGCCGTTCAAAAGGGCAGCGAACATCCGCTGGCCAAGGCAAGCCTTGCCGCAATTGCCGAACTTGAGCGTCCGACCCCGGCTGCGACAGATATCAATGTCCATATAGGCCAAGGGGTGGAAGGACTGATTGATGGCAAAACAGTGCTCGTTGGCAAAGAAGCCTTTTTGCGCGCGCAAGGGGTGAGCCTGCCCCAAGAGGCAAGTGATGCTGCCGCCCGGCTTGGATCAGAAGGCCAGACCCTTGCCTTTGCTGCACGTGACGGGGAGCTGATAGGGGTTCTTGCCTTTATGGATCAGGCCCGCGAAGAAAGCCGCGATGCAATTGCCCAACTGAAAGCCCAAGGGCTTAAGACGGGGCTTTTGAGCGGCGATAATGAAGAAACAGCGGCGCGTATTGGCGGTCTTCTTGGGGTGGATTTTGTAAAGGGTAATGTCAGCCCCCATGGGAAATTGTCTTATCTGCAATCCATGCAGGAAGAGGGCAAGCATGTTGCCATGGTGGGGGACGGGCTTAATGATGCGCCTGCTCTTGCTGCGGCTGATCTTGGGCTTGCTATGGGCTCGGGCACCGATGTGGCCATCGGGGCTGCGGCCATTACCCTTATGCGGCCCGATCCGCGCCTTGTGGCCAGTGCGCTTGATATTGCCCGCCGGACCCATGCCAAGATCTGGCAGAATCTCTTCTGGGCCTTCATTTATAACGTGATCGGTATTCCGCTTGCAGCCTTTGGCTTGCTCAATCCTGCCCTTGCCGGTGCTGCTATGGCCTTTAGCTCTGTTTCGGTTGTCAGCAATGCCTTGCTGCTTCGTCGCTGGAAGGGATAGACAGCATCTGACATTGGGTGTTCATGCAAAAGCCCCATAGAGTTAGGCTCTATGGGGCTTTTTAGATCTGTGTCGGGCCGTATGTGGGATCAGGAAAAACGCTCCTCGGCCAGCAAGTCGGCGATCAACCCGGTTGGCTGATCTTCATTGGCGGATTTATCAAAGATTTCTTGCAAAGTTGCACCAATGGCAATGGTTTTGTCGGTCGCGCGCTGCTTGGCTCCGTCACCATGCTCGGCAACGGCAATAACGCCGCCAGCATTGATGACATAATCGGGCGCATAGAGGATCTTGTGATCATGCAATAGCTGTCCGTCGCTTGCTGCTTTTAGCTGGTTGTTGGCAGCACCCGCGACAATATTGGCCTTGATTTGCGGAATGGTTTTAGCATTAAGACCCGCCCCAAGGGCGCACGGGGCAAAGATATCGCAATCCACTGCATGGGCGTCTTCCGGGGCGCAGGTCTGCGCGCCGAATTCCTCAGCCGCGCGCTCAAGATTGGGCTGATAGACATCAGAGATGGTCAGGATTGCGCCTTCACTATGAAGGTGGGAAGCCAGACGATAGCCCACATTGCCCAGACCCTGCACGGAAATGCGCAGACCTTTCAGGGTTTCAGCCTGATAGAGATGTTTTGCGGCCGCCTTGATGCCATGATAGACGCCAAGCGCTGTATAGGGGGAAGGGTCCCCCAGACCCTTTTGAGAGGTGCCGCCCACATTGGGGGCAATCTCGCCCATAATGTCCGCATCCTGTTTGGTGATGCCCACATCTTCTGCGGTGATATAATGATCGGCCAGACATTTCACATGCTGGGCAAAAGCGCGCAGCAGGGCGGGATTTTTATCCTTGTGAGAATCGGCAATGATCACGGATTTGCCGCCACCATGGGCAAGGCCTGCAAGGGCATTCTTATAGGTCATCCCGCGCGACAGGCGCAGGGCATCGGTAAGCGCCTCGTCGGCACTTGCATAAGGCCACATGCGGCAGCCGCCAATGGCGGGGCCAAGCTTGGTGTTATGAACTGCAATGATTGCTTTCAAACCGGTTGCTTTATGCGAGCAGAACAAAACCTGCTCGTGATGGTCAAATTCCGGATGATCAAAAGTTGCCGTCATTTTGAAGGTCTCTGGGATAAGGGTCATGTGTTCCTCTGGTCTCGAATTTTTGAGGAATTATCTGCTATATTTGTGGAATTTTGGTCTAAATTCATCGCCTTTATAAATTTAATCGAATAGATTGTTCCTGATCAATTAGGGTGAGTGGCTGTTTTATTCCTTTGGATGAGTTCTTTTGTCATCTTGTTGCCTTGCTTGCATGCACGATAATTTGCCAAACAACCTTACGTGGTTTTACGAAAGAGATTCGGTGATGAAGAAAATCAAGGCCCTGTTGGCTGGAGTTCTGGCTGTTGCAGCACTTGCATTGCATACAGAAAGGGCCATGGCCCATCCCCATGTCTGGGTGTCTGTGAGGGCCGAGATCATAATGGATGGCCATAACGTAACGGCTATCCGCTATCACTGGCTCTTTGACGAGGCCTTTAGTGCCTTTGCCACGCAAGGGCTTGATGAAAATGAAGATGGCATCCTGTCGCGCGAGGAATTGCAGCCGCTAGCCAAGGTCAATGTAGAGTCCTTGTCGGAATATGACTATTTTAGCGATCTTTACCTTAAAGGAGCGACAGAGACAGATGAACTTCCTTTCACCGACCCGCAAGATTACTGGTTGACCATGGAGAAAGATCAGCTCGAGCTGCATTTCACCTTGCCGGTGCCGGACGGGATGGATGCGCGCAAGGCCTTGATGCTTGATGTTTATGACCCCAGCCTGTTTGTCGATTTCTCCTTTGCCAAGGACGATGCGGTCAAACTGGTCTCGGCGGATGCGTCTTGTTCCTCCAAATTAAAGGAGCCTGAAGCGCTTGATACTGCGACCATGAATCTGCTGGCGCAGATTCCGGCCAGCCAGCGGGATATTCCTGAAGACCTGATGAAAATGACCTCGACCCTCGCCAATCAGGTTCAACTGATATGCAAGGGATAAACGGGTTGACGGGTTTGGTGATCGGGCTCAAGCGCTTGCTGCCGAAGGGCTTGATGCTTGTTGCATTTTTGTCCCTCGTGTCTGGTTTGTTTGTTTCTTACTTGGGTGTGTCTGGGGCCTTTGCTGCCCCGTCACCCTTTGGCGTGGCGCTGCCAGAGACGGGCGGAATTGCCTCAACAAGTGGCTGGTGGGGCGAGATCCAGTCCTGGATCCTTGCTCGCCAATCCGAGTTTTACCTAGCGCTGAAAAATACCGTCAAGGCGATTGAAAGCGATCCGCTGGCTCTTTGGGGGCTTCTGGGTCTGTCCTTTGCCTATGGTGCCTTTCATGCAGCAGGTCCCGGGCATGGCAAGGTGGTGTTGACCACCTATTTGTTTGCCTCTGGCGCCACCGCGCGGCGGGGGGCGGTTCTGGCTCTCATAGCAGCTTTGGTGCAGGCGAGTGTGGCAGTGGGACTAATTGCTATTGCCGCGCTTGCCCTCAATCTGACTTCCATGGTCATTACGCAAACAGCAATGGTGCTGGAGCTTGCGTCTTACGCCTTGTTTGTGGTTCTGGGGCTGTGGCTTTTGATGCGGGCCTTTGGCAGTTGGCGGGCGTTGCAGCGAGCGGGCAACCAGTCTCATGATCATTCTCATAGCCACGATCATAGGCATGATGATCATTCCCACGACCATCACGACCCTCACCATCACCATCATGATCATGCATCGGGGGAGTGTGGTTGCGGGCATAATCATGTGCCGGGCATTGAAATGGTCGAGCAGGCCCAGTCTTTGAAAACCATGGCCATTGCGGTGATTTCAATGGGGCTGCGGCCCTGTTCCGGTGCGCTGATTGTGCTGGTTTTTGCGCTGTCACAAAATGTGTTTTGGGCGGGTGTCCTCTCAGCCTATGCCATGGGACTGGGGACGGGCCTTAGCGTTGCGGTCTTGGCGCTCTTTGCCACCTATGCACGGTATTTGTCGCAGAGTCTCGCTTATAAGGGTTTGTCTCACCGGGCTGTTGATTGGTTTGGCATGCTCATTTTGGCCTTGGCCGGGATTGTGGTCGCAGGCTTTGGTCTGGTCTTGCTTCTGGCGAACCTGCTTTAGGCGCGTTCTTAATCAAGGGCAGGGGGCTTGATGCCTGCCTCGTCGCCTTGCGGGCTGATCAGGCCCATTTCCATGGCGATATGCGTAAGCTGGGCGGCATTGCCGCCGCCGATTTTCTCGCGCATTCGCTGGCGATGGCTTTCCACCGTGCGCACCCCGATCCCCAAATCGCTGGCAATTTCTTTATTGGCCTTGCCTTGCGCAATGCCCAACAGGACGTCTTTTTCCCGCTCTGTCAGGTTATAGGGATTGGGATCGCTCTTCTCTTCTTCCTGCAAAGCGGAGAGAGAGACATTCTTGGAGAAGTAAAAGCCGCCAGCTGCGACCGAGGCAATGGCGGAGACCATGCCTTGGGTGCACACATCTTTGAGCAAGAAGCCGTTTGCTCCGGTTTGCATGGCTGCCTGAACATATTCAGGATTGTCATACATGCTAAGGAAAAGAATGCCACATGTTTTATTCTCTGCCCGGATTTCCCTTGCTGCCTCAAGGCCATTGCAATGGGGCATGGAGATATCAAGTATGACAATGTCGGGTTGATAGAGGCGGGTAAAATTGATGGCTTCAAGGCCATTTTCTGCTTCTGCGACGATTTCCAGATTGTCTTCCAATTCCAGCCGTGCGCGGATGCCGTCGCGCACCAAGGCATGATCATCAGCAATGACAATGCGCAGCTTGTCCGGGTTCTGGCTGTCGGGCTGGTCAGTTTGCGTGGATGCATTTTCTGGCTCTGCATCAGGCTTGAAGGGCATAATCTGGCTCGTGCTCGGTTGCTTTCCGGCCCAAATCCTGATGGGCGGAGGAAAGGGAGTGTCTGGCTATGGTTCCTGCAAATCTTGGGTGGTTTTGTCGGTCTTTTGCTTGCAGGGCCGTGTTTATGCTTATTGAGTGGGGGGAATTTGGGGTAAATTGGCGAATATTTCAACCCCTCCCGATAAAGCATTGCGGATTGTCAGGCTTCCGCCATGACTGTCGATTCTTTCATGCATGTTGCGCAGCCCCAATCCTTCATTGGTCAGAGGGGTGTCAGGATGGGGGAGGCCACGACCATTGTCGCGGATGATCAGAGTGATTGTGTGTTTTGTGTCGTCGATGCCAAGATTGATCTCGACTTTGTTGGCCTGAGCATGACGGGAGATGTTGGTGAGGGCTTCCTGCACCACTCGGTAGAGAGCGATTTTCGCTTGTTCTTCCAGCCTGTTGCCGATGGACGTGGTGCTGATGCTGGTGGTGATTGCCGTGCTTTCCTCAAAGTCGCGCCCAAGGCCGCGAATAGCGGCGGCAAGACCCATATTATCAAGGGCGGACGGGTGAAGGGCCTTGGACAGGCGGCGGACATCGGCAATGGAGGTGTCCAGAATAGAGAGGCTTTTTTCAATAAGGGGGTAGGCCTTGGACTGGTCGCCAATTTGTTCCATGGCAATTTCAAGCCGGTAGCGAATAGAGACAAGCAATTGATTGATCCCGTCATGCAAATCGTTTGAGACACGCTTTCTCTCCTCTTCCTGCACATCGATAATGCGCTTGGTCAGGGCTTTAAGGCGCGTGTCTGCCAGCTTATGTTCGCTAAAATGAAGGGCGCCGACTGAAATGGCTGCGACCAGTACAGCAAAGAGCGAGATAAGAAACAAAATGGTTTCGGCTTTCCGGACCGATGCTTTCATGTCAGCTTCAAAGGCAGAGACTTCCTTTTCGATATCATCGACATAAATGCCAGTGCCCAGCATCCAGCCCCATTTGGGGAGGTATGCGGCATAGCCCAGTTTCATGCCCGGTTCGCCCGTGGTTGGCTTTTTCCAGCGATAGACATGATAATCTCCCCCCTCAACCGCCTTCTTCATCAGCTGCTGAATGACAAAATTACCCTCTTCATCTTTTAAGTACCACAAGTTGGCGCCAATCAGGTTGGGGCTTGGAGGATGGACAAGGGCAGTGCCTGCCCGGTCATAGGCAAAGAAATAGCCATTTTGCGAAAAGGTCAGATTGTTGAGGATCTGTTTGACGGTTTTCTGGGCGGCCTGCCGGCCATTTCGTTCTGTTTGATAGACATGCTCGATTGCCGTAAGGGCAAGTGAGATATAATTGGTAAGTTCTTGTTCTTTCGAATCTCTAATGCGTTTTTCAATGAGGCTGGATTCGGCCGCAATGAGGTGATTTGCCTCTCTGTGAATGATCAGACCTGTGAAAAAAGAGACCGCAAGGATAGGCAGGATCGCAATAAGCAAGATTTTTATTTTAAAGGGCAATTTACCGTTGGCAGGCGGTGTATTTTGTGGTCGTATCCTAGTCATGGCTCGCCCTCTTGCGGTTCTTTTGCGTAGTTCTACGGCAATTCTTTCGTTTAAACTACACTAGTCTGCCCAATGGCGTTTCTGTAAGCACTAAAGCTGGCCCAAAGGGGTCTTGCAATCGATGTCAGATGATTGCTTGTGGAGGAAAATATATGGATCGTCGTTCATTTTTGAAAAAAGCTAGCCTTGTGTCCGGTGCTGCTGCTGCATCTACCCTGGCTGCTCCTGCTATCGCTCAGAATAAGCGTACACTGAAATTGGTCACAACCTGGCCTAAAAACTTCCCCGGTCTTGGTACTGGCGCCCAGCGCATGGCTGATCGCATCACTGCGATGACTGATGGTGCTCTGACCGTTAAGCTCTATGCTGCTGGTGAGCTGGTTCCACCATTTGAAAGCTTTGATGCCGTTTCTACCGGCACCGCTGACATGTATCATGCGGCTGAATATTACTGGCAAGGCAAGCATAAAGCCTTTAACTTCTTCACTGCTGTTCCAATGGGCCTGACCGCTAACGAGCTGGACGCCTGGATCAATAATGGCGGTGGTCAGGAGCTGTGGGATGAGCTGTCTGCCAAGTTCAACATCAAGCCTTTCATGGCTGGTAACACAGGCGTTCAGATGGGCGGCTGGTTCAACAAAGAGATCAATAGCCTTGAAGACCTCAAAGGTCTGAAAATGCGTATGCCTGGTCTTGGTGGTGAAGTGTTGCGCCGTCTTGGTGCTTCTGCTGTTGCCCTTCCAGGTGGTGAGATCTTCCCATCCCTGCAGTCCGGCGCGATTGATGCTACCGAGTGGGTTGGCCCTTGGAACGATCTGGCCTTTGGCTTCTACAAGATCACCAAGTTCTACTACTATCCTGGTTTCCATGAGCCGGGTGCAGGTTTGTCTGCCGGTATGAATCTTGACGTCTTCAACAGCCTGTCCAAAGCCCATCAGGCTGTGGTTCAGAATGCTTGCATGGCTGAAAACAACTTCATGTTCTCCGAGTTTAACGCCAAAAACGGTGCTGCTCTGGAAACACTTCTGAACAAGCATAAGGTGAACCTGAAGCAGTTCCCTGATGATGTGTTCGATGCAATCGGCAAAAAAGCTGAAGAAGTTGTGGCTGAAGTTGCTGGCACCGATGATCTGTCCAAGCGTATCTACGACAGCTACATCAAAGCCCGTAAGGATGTTGGTGATTGGGGTCGCATTTCCGAGCAGACCTATACCAAAAACCGTGACCGCGTTCTGGGCTAAGCCCAAATGCTGTGACAGAAAAAAAGCTCCTCCCGGTTTCGGGGGGAGTTTCTTTTATCGTCTGACGATGCATCGCACGCCCAAGGGGTGGCGGGGCGGCAGATGGATCAGAAGCAATCGGCAGAGCTGTTTGGCTAACACCTCTTTTGCCGGATTGTGAACCGACAACAGTCTCATTATTGGGGGTCTTGTCCGGCATTTCCGTATCGCACAAGAAAAGATAACAAGCGATAAGCTGGCGGGGATGCTGCTTGGCCAAATGGGGCGGGAGTTAGAAAATGCGAGCTATCGCAGACCTGATTAACAGGTTCAACATTGTGACCGGGAAAAGTCTGGCCTGGTTCGCGCTTATTATCGTTCTTATTCAATTCGCTGTTGTGTTGTTGCGATATGTGTTTGGTATCGGTTCTATCTTTGCGCAAGAATTGATCGTTTATTTGCATGGCTTTTTGTTCATGCTGGCTTCTGCCTACACTCTGGCGCATGACGGGCATGTCAGGGTTGATATTTTCTATCGCGAGGCGGATCCGCGCACCAAGGCAAAGATCAACCTGTTTGGTGCGGCCTTGTTGATGCTGCCTGTTTGTTTTCTCATCATCTATGTGTCCTGGGGCTATGTCGCAAATAGCTGGGCCATTATGGAAGGCAGTCAGGAAACATCCGGTATTCAGGCCCGTTTTTTGCTGAAAAGTGCGATCATTGGTTTTGCCGTGCAAATGGCATTGCAAGGGTTCGTGATGATGGTGCGCTCCTGGTATGCCCTGCAAGGGGATGAGGTTGAGTTGCAACGTTTGAAGATTGCGGAGTAAATCATGGAAGCCTTTGCACATATTCTGGATTTGGCGATGTTTGCCGTTGCCTGTGTCGTGCTTATGCTCGGCTTTCCTGTGGCCTTCACACTGGCAGGGGTCGCCCTTGCCTTTGCCATGATTGGCTATTTCCTTGGCGTCTTTGATGTCAGCTTCCTGTCTGCCCTGCCGCAGCGTATTTTCGGCACCATGACCAACGAGGTGCTGATTGCAGTGCCTTTGTTTGTGTTCATGGGTGTGATGCTGGAACGCTCGAAAGTGGCGGAAGAACTGCTCGACACCATGGGCCGCCTGATGGGCTCTGTTCATGGGGGCTTGGGGATTGCAGTCTCTATCGTGGGGGCCTTGCTTGCTGCGTCCACCGGTATTGTGGGTGCTACGGTTGTGACCA
>JAOAQZ010000008.1 GCA_025210795.1 Cohaesibacter sp.
AATAGCTGAATAGCCAATCCCGATCACGAACCATTCCGCTAGCAAAAGCCCAAAAGAAAACTGCCCACTCCCTACAATGGCGGCTAGTCCCATATTGGCTACAATCATAAGGGCAGCCCCTGTCAGCATAAGAAGACGATCTGGCCAGATATCCAGAAATTTGGGCAACAAAAGTGCAGCCAGCATGGAACCACCACCAAAGGCCATATAGCTATAGGCCACATAGACTTCATCAAGCCCCAGCTCGCCGCGCACCAGCACCACACTATTAACCAGCACCATGGAGCCAATGGCTGAAACCACCAGACAAAGGGCCAGCAGCCCCCGCAGGCGCGGGGTTGCAAGATAAATCCGGATGCCTCGTGTGGTGCGGTCATAAATCCCCCGACGCTCCGAGGCTTGAGGACTTGGCAATAGCACCGACAGGATCAACAGGCCGGACGCCAGAAAGCCAAGGAAAGTACCAACAAACAGCGCCTGATAGGCAAAAAAGGCCAGCACCAATCCCGCAAGTGCCGGACTAAGCAGGCTTTCCAGATCATAGGCAAGGCGCGAAAGGGAAAGCGCTTTGGTATAATCCTTCTCATTTGGCAAGATATCGGGAATGGAAGCTTGAAAGGTGGGCGTAAACGCTGCTGACGCCGACTGCAAAACAAAGATCAGCACAAAAATCTGCCAAATCTCGGAGGCGAAAGGCAAAAGCAGCGCCACCGACGCCCGCACCAAATCAAGCCCCACCAGCATTTTGCGGCGCGGCACCCGATCAGCAAAAGCCCCGGCAATGGGCGCAATGCCCACATAGGCCACCATCTTGATGGTAAAGACAAGACCCAGCACCATCCCGGCATTTTCAGCTGCAAAATCAAAAGCCAGCAGGCCCAGCGCAACAGTGGCAAGCCCTGTTCCAAACAGGGCCACCACTTGCGCCAAAAACAAGGGCAAAAACTGGCGATGAATTAAAATCTGCAACATGAGAAGGCTCTAACGGATTGGTCACTGGTCGGTGTGGGCTTGCAGGCACTTTAAAGATATTTGGTAATGGCTTTAAAGCTCTCCAAAATCTCTGCCTCTTCGTCGCTTGGCGGCCCATCACGGCAAGGCAAAGCGGCCTCAAGGCAATGGTCAATATGATCCTGTATCAGCACCCGCTTGGCATTGGTAATGGCTTTTTCCACCGCATGCATTTGCTGGGCAATATCATTGCAGGGCTCCCCCTGCTCAATCATCTCAATCACATGGCGCAGATGGCCACTCGCCCGCTTCAGGCGCTTGATGATCTGCGGATGGGAGGCATGGGAATAAGGCTCGGTCATAGTCCAATTATATCCCCCTAGGGGGGATAAGTCAATTTCAGGACAGTTACATAGGACAGGGGCGAGATCGAGGCCTGTCTTTTGCCAAACTGTAATTAGCATCTGGAATTTAAGCGCCAGATCTGCAAAGAAGGGGCATGACAAATCCGCACCAAATCGAGCTTTTCGTTGACGCCGATGCCTGTCCGGTCAAGAACGAAATCTACAAAGTAGCCGAGCGCCATTCGGTGCCGGTTATTCTCGTCAGCAATCAATGGTTTCGCATTCCCCACGATCCAATGATCCGCATGGTCAAGGTAGAAGACGGAGCCGATAAGGCGGATGACTATATTGCCGAGCATTGCCACGACAAAAGCATAGTGATCACGGCAGATATTTTGCTGGCGCAGCGCTGTATTGAGAACAAGGCGCAAGTCATCTCGCCAACGGGCAAAGCCTTTACCGAAGCTGCCATTGGCGGTGCAGTGGCCACACGCAATTTGATGGCCGAGTTACGCGAAGTCGGAGAGATTACCAGCGGCCCTGCTCCTTTTCAAAAACAAGACCGCTCACGTTTTCTCTCAAGCCTTCACGAGGCGCTGGAGAAAGCAAAACGCAGCGCCTAAAAGCACGATATGTGCTTTACCAAGCTGCCTGATAGATGGCCAAGGCATCCGCTTCGCTCACCTCACGCGGATTATTGACCAAAAGCCGCGTCTGTTTCATCGCCTCGCTAGCCAGTTTGGGCAGATCCTCTTGCCCGATCCCGACTTCGCGCAGACCTGTCTCCAGCCCCAAATCTGCCGATAGCTTTTCAAGCCCGTCAATCAGCGCCCCGCAGCGCTCCTCTTGGGGCAGGTTTGCGCAATCAGGAAAAATCAAGGGCGCCAGCTCTGCATAAGCATCACCGCAAGCCGAAGCATTAAAGCGCATCACTTCTGGCAGCACCAAAGCATTGGAGAGGCCATGGGGCACATGAAAAATTCCGCCGATTGGGTAGGCCAGCGCA
Organism: Cohaesibacter sp.; assembly: GCA_025210795.1. GTDB lineage: Bacteria > Pseudomonadota > Alphaproteobacteria > Rhizobiales > Cohaesibacteraceae > Cohaesibacter. The sequence continues at coordinate 2,302 of JAOAQZ010000008.1, forward strand.
TGGACAGCTGCAACGGGACTATTGGCAAAAGCCTGTCCGGCAAGAAGCGAGCCAAGCAGCATATCAGAGCGCACTTGCCTATCGCTACCATCCTTGACCGCCGCTTCAATATTTGCCCCAAGAAGCAACAGGGCCTGCTGTGCCAAACCGCGCGAAATGGGATTGTTATTGGCGGAAGCCGAGGTATAGGCCTCAATCGCATGCACCATTGCATCAATCCCCGTGGCAGCGGTCACATGCGCGGGCAATCCCAAGGTCAGCTCCGCATCCAAAACTGCAAGATCGGGCAGAATAACCGGCGAGACGACCCCCTTCTTCTCAGCTTCCCCAACTGTGATGATGGAAATGGGAGTAACTTCAGAGCCGGTGCCCGCGGTCGTGGGGATCAAAACAAGGGGAAGGCGCTCGCCCTTGACCATGCCAACGCCGTAAATATCGTCAAGGCTCTCATCACTCTTGGCAAGAAGCGCAGACAATTTGGCCACATCAAGGGAGGATCCGCCCCCAAGGCCAACCACGGCCTCTACCTTGCTGGCGCGCGCCTGTTCTTGGGCTTTTAGAACGAGATGCTCCGGAGGGTCGGCCACCACCTCATCAAAAATCACATAAGACACCCCTGCCTGCTCCAAAGAGCGGCAGAAGGGATCAACAAGACCCGCAGCAATCAGGCCCTTATCGGTAACAATCTGAATGGATGTGCCAAAGTCCGTGGCGATACGCTCGCCAAGCGAGGCGACAATACCGCTTTCGCACAGGATGGAACGGGTGCTGTTAAAGCTAAAGGCTGCCATTGGATCTCCTCCCAAAGATCTTTTCAAGAGGAGATCGACCCCTCCCCAATTTAGAAGGAAGTCTAGCCAGTTTGCAGCCTTAGGGGCAAGACAGGTAAAAGATAAAACAAACACTTGTGCGCATTTATACCCGCGCAATCAACCAAAGCATCTCGCTCTAGATCGCCGTCTCAACCCCATTGCTCTGGCTCGTCACCCCGTGGCTTTTGCGCACGGCACGGACAAAGGCAAAGATAAAGACGGCCGTCATCAACAGAACGATTGTTGGTGCAGGCGCACTATCAATCCAGAAGCTAAGATAAAGACCACCAAGACTGCAAAGGGACGCAATGAAGGTTGCGGCAATCATCATGCCCTGAAAGGTTCGCATCAGCAAAAAGGCAATGGCACCGGGAGCAACCAGATAGGCAATGGAGAGAATAAGCCCGACGGTGGTAAGCGCCCCCACAACACTAAGGGAGATTGCAGCAAGCAAGCCGTAATGCAGCAGCCGGACCGGCAGGCCAATTGCCTGCACATGTTGCGCATCAAAGGAATGAGCAAGAAGATCCAGCCGCTTGATCAGCACAAATCCGCCGCACAGAACGCCAATGATGGCGATATCGCGAATATCAAGCCAGCTGACACCCAGCATATTGCCGTAAAGAATATGATCAAGATGCACATCGGTCTCGATTTTCAAATAGAGCACAACACCAAGCGCAAACATGCCTGAAAAGACAATGCCGAGAATGGTATCTTCCTTCACCCGGCTATTCTCTTTTAGGAAACCGGTCGAAATGGCGCAAAACATACCCGCAGCAAAAGCGCCGATTGTGTAGGGAAGGCTGAATAAATAGGCGAGCACAACCCCGGGAAAAACCGCGTGAGCAATAGCATCGCCCATCAGCGACCAGCCCTTAAGCACCACATAGCAAGAGAGAAGCGCCATCGGGACCGCAACAATAAGCGATGAGAGAAAGGCTTTTTGCATGAAGCCAAACTGGAACGGCATCAGCGCCAGATCAAGAAGCTCGCTCATAGCTCCCCCTCCAACGCAGTTCGCGCCTTGCGGCGAGAGGCAAGAAGGCCATATTTGGGAGCAAAGACAAAGGTCAGCAAAAAGAGGAGTGTTTGCAGCATTACAATCACCCCGCCGGTGGCCCCATCCAGAAAATAGCTGATATAGGCCCCAAAGAAGCTCGTCCCTGCCCCGATCAGAACCGCAACCACCAAAAGACGCGGGAACCTGTCACACAAAAGATAAGCCGTTGCACCGGGGGTCACCACCATGGCAATCACCAAAAACGCCCCAACCGTTTGCAGAGCGGCCACCGTTGACGCACTCAAAAGAGTGAAAAACAGGATTTTGAGCGCACTGGGATTAAGGCCAATGGAGCGGGCATGATTTTCATCAAAAAACGCCACCATCAGATCTTTCCATTTAAAGAAAAGAATAGTCAGCGTTACCCCGCCAATCAGCACCAATTGAAACATATCTTCTTCGGTGATGGCCAGAATATTGCCCATCACGATGGTCTGAATATTGACCGATGTGGGAGACAGGGAGACGAGAAACAATCCAAGGCCAAAAAAGGAGGTATAGATCAGCCCGATAATGGCATCCTCGCGCAATTTGGTCCGCTGGTTAAGAAATAGCATGGCAGTGGCTGCAAGACCGCCCGCAAGAAAAGCCCCAAGCGAAAAAGGCAGGCCCAGCATATAGGCCCCGGCCACACCGGGCACGATGGAATGCGAGAGGGCATCACCAATCAAAGACCAACCCTTAAGCATCAGATAGGCCGACAGAAAGGCACAAATCCCGCCAACCAGAGCGCTGATCCACATGGCATTGATCATATATTGGTAAGCAAAAGGCTCAAGCAAACTATCCATTTTGCTTGCTCTCTTGCTTGCGCTCTTGCAGTGAGCCAGCTTCCTGATTATCCGCCTCGCCATAGAGAACAACAGGCCGTTCATCATCCGTAATCACGGTCACCTGACGGGTGTCATCATCATCATGCAAATCAGAACCTGCCAAAATGAAGTGACGCAAGACACCGCCAAAGGTCTTCTCAAGATTGGACTGGGTAAAGACTTCATGGGTCAGGCCCGCATCAAGCACCGTGCGATTGATCAAAACGGTCCGATCGCAGAATTCCGGCACCGAGCCCAGATTATGGGTGGAGACCAGCATCACATGCCCTTCTTCGCGCAAATCGCGCAGCAATTGGGTGATCTGGTCCTCGGTTTTTACATCAACACCGGTAAAAGGCTCATCCAGCAAAATGACCTTGCCTTCCTGCGCCAAAGCCCGCGCTAGAAAAACCCGCTTCTTCTGCCCGCCAGAGAGTTCGCCAATCTGGCGCTTGCGATACTGGGCCATATTCACCCGCTCAAGCGCACGGCTTACCAGCTCGCGGTCCAGTTTTGAGGGAATGCGCAGCCATCCCATATGGCCATAGCGCCCCATCATCACCACATCTTCCACCAGAACCGGAAAGTTCCAGTCCACTTCCTCAGATTGCGGCACATAGGCAACCAGATTGCGCTTAAGGGCCTCACTACCGCTCATCCCCAAAATGGACACCGAGCCTGTGGCCAAAGGAACAAAGCCCATCAAGGCCTTAAAAAGGGTCGATTTTCCTGAGCCATTCACCCCCACAAGCGCGGTGATGGAGCCTTGCGGGATAGAAAAGCTTGCCTCACGCAAGGCAGTATGCCCGTTGCGATAGGTAACAGTGATATTATCAGCCACCAGACCGTCAATGTCGGGAGAAAAAGCTGACCCTTTGCTGGCTTTTAGCATATTTATTTATCCGCCAATCCATTGGCAATGGTTTGTGTTGTCACCTTGAGAAGATCAATATAGGTGGGCACCGGTCCGCCCTCTTTGGAGAGGGAATCCACATAGAGAACCCCACCATAGCGCGCTCCGGTCTCAGCCGCTACCTGCCGCGCTGATTTGTCCGACACCGTGCTTTCAGAAAAGATAACCGGAATATTCTGCGCCCGCATTTCGTCAATCACGCGGCGCACCTGTTTTGGCGTGCCCTGCTGGTCTGCATTAATCGGCCAGAGGAACAATTCTTTCAGGCCAAAGTCGCGTGCCAGATAGCTAAAGGCTCCTTCACTGGTCACCAGCCATTTCTTTTTCTCAGGGATACTATCAAGGCTCTTGCGAATGGGTTCCACCACCGCTTTGATTTTTGCGCTATAGGCCGCAGCATTGGCGTCATAGATGGCGGCATTCTCGGGATCATATTTCACCAGCGCTTTTCGGATATTTTCAACATAGCGAAGGCCATCCGTGGGCGACATCCAGGCATGCGGATTGGGCTTTCCTGTATAGGGGCCGGTGGTAATGCCCATCGGCTCAATCCCTTCGGTCACCACAACACTGGGGACATCAGACAAGTTGGCAAAGAAACGCTTGAACCATAATTCCAGATTAAGACCGTTCCACAAGATCAGATCAGCATCCTGCGCCCGCAAAATATCGCGCGGTGTGGGCTGGTAATTATGGATCTCTGCACCGGGCTTGGTGATGGATGAGACAATGGCGGCATCGCCAGCCACATTCTTGGCCATATCGGCAAAGACCGTAAAGGTTGTAACCACCTTGAACTTGTCAGCCGCATAACCCGGCCCAACAAGGCACAAAGCCAATCCCGCGCTACCGATCACGTTTGCCAATCTGGACCAGATCCGTCCCATTTGACTCTCCATATTCTGTAAAACCCTACGGCCTTTTCACATCTGACTGCAACTTACCAACAATCCACCATTTGTCAAATGCTTTTAAGAAGCATTCGCAACTAACTTGAAAAACCAAACTATATCAATCATCTTCTAAGTTCAGTTTTGAGGCAAAATCAAAAAGCTTTTCCCTTTGCTCTAAAAACCGGGCCTGCTATGCTGACCTCCCTTCCCCAAGCCCCTTTTGCGGCACGGCAAAGAGACTCAAAAGTCAGGATATCATGGAAAAGCAGGCCACCGGTCAAATGGCTGACAAGCCGAACGGACCTTCAAATTCCTTCTGGATTGGCATTGCACTCGCAGCGATGGGCTCTTTGCTTTTCTCAACCAAAGCCATCTTTGCCAAATTGGCTTACGCGGCAGGGGATGTGGATGTAGAGACCTTGCTTGCCTTGCGCATGTCTATCGCTCTTCCATTCTTTTTGATAACCGGCTTAAGGCTGCTACAAAAAGAGCCAGAGCGCCGCAAAAATCTGACCACTCCCCTTGTAGCCAAAACCGCAGCCATTGGTGTTTTGGGCTATTATTGCGCAAGCTGGCTGGATTTCTCCGGCCTTCAATATCTCTCGGCCCAATTGGAGCGGTTGATCCTCTTTACCTATCCGCTCTTTGTCGTCCTGTTCGGTGCCATGTTTTTTGGCCAGCCCTTGAACAAATGGACCTTCCCCTCCTTTGCCATCACCTATTTGGGGCTCGCAGTCCTGTTCTCGTCCGGCGACAATCGCGCCAATCCAGATCTTACCTTGGGCGCCATGCTGGTTCTGGGTTCGGCCATTGCTTTTGCCTTTTACCAATTGCTGGCAAAAACCATCATCTCACAAATGGGGAGCAGGCTTTTTACCAGCCTTGGCATGAGCGCAGCGGCCTTTGCTACCTTGTTCCACTTCCTTCTGGGCCATGATATCTCCCAGCTTTGGGTGAATGAGGAAGTCACGCTCTATATTGCCTTGATCGCGCTTTTCTCAACCGTCATCCCGGCCTATATGCTCAATGAAGCGCTGCATCGCATTGGCCCGCAAATGGTGGGAATGCTGGGCAATCTCAGCCCGATCTTCACTACCATTTTGGCCATTATCATTCTGGATGAGGGCTTTGGCCCAATGGAAGCCCTCGGCACACTAATCGTACTGGCTGGCATCATCTTCTTCTCACGCATGCAGCAGAAGTCTACCTGATCGCATAGCTAACAAAGCTCAGGCTTTCTTTTAAGCATCCTTGTCGCAAGCGCTTTGTTCTTTAAGGGCTTTAAGGCCAGGCTTTGGATCGACCGCGCCAGTGGCAATGAAAAACCCATTAGCAAAAGGCGCATCATCATTGACCAGTTTGCCATATTGAAAGCGGTTGCCGTCAAGATCGACCACTTGTCCTCCTGCTGCGGTGACGATGGCATCTCCGGCAGCGATATCCCATTCCATGGTGCGGCCAAAGCGCGGATAAAGATGGGCATCCCCCGCCGCCAACAGGCAGAATTTAAGCGACGAACCAATGGCTTTACGTTCACCAATCTCATAAGGCTCAACAAATTTGGCATCGCTGAGAGACGCATGGGAGCGACTGCCAACAAGAGTCAGGGCGCAGTTTGCCTCACAAACCGAAAGCGCCCGCTGATTTTCAAGCGCCTTGGAGGCCCTCACCTCGGGCACATATGCGCGGAATGCCCCAACCGCCACATCGCCAAAGAAAAGCCACCCCTTGGCTGGAGTGAAAATCACGCCCATGACGGGCTCTTGATGATGGATCAAAGCAATATTGACGGTAAATTCGCCATTGCGGGCAATAAATTCGCGCGTGCCATCCAGCGGGTCGACCAAGAAGAAGGTCTCGCCAATCTGCGGGATATGACCGGCGGCAACCGATTCTTCCGCCACAACGGGAATATCCGGCGCAACCTCTGACAACGCTGTCAGAATAATCGCCTCGGCCGCCTCGTCTGCTGCGGTGACCGGACTGTCATCCCCTTTGTGCCGCACCGCAATGCCTGCATCATAAATGTCAAGAATAGCCTTGCCAGCCTCAAGGGATGCATCAATCAAGGCATCACGAAGATGGGAGAAGGAATGCGCCATATTGCCAATCCAGATTTTACCAATAGCACCACCGCCTAGGCTCTAGCACTCCATCGTTGTGCATACAAGCCGCACAAGGCACCACGCCCTTCACTTTAGGTAGACTTTTCTTTTTGCCGCGCAAGGGCGCAAGCAGGTTTTGAAAAGCACTCTAAAAAGGGCAAGGGCTTGTAAACTCCATCCACTCTCCCTTATCGGGGTGGATAAAGCCCAGACTTTGGGCATGCAGGCACAGCCTGTCAGAGGCCGTAAGCGCTTCACCGCTTGCGTAAAAACGGTCCCCCAAAATAACACAACCAAGGCTGAGCATATGGACCCGCAATTGGTGAGAGCGTCCGGTGCGCGGGATAAGCTCCACCCGGGTTGAAATGGCATCACGCTTCAAAACTTTCCAATCGGTCTGGGCCGGTTTGCCGCGCTCGTGACAGACCATCTGCTTGGGGCGGCTCGGCCAATCACAAATAAGCGGCAAATCGACATGCCCCTCTTCCCCCTCAAGCTGCCCCCAGACACGGGCGATATAAGTCTTGCTGGTTTTGCGCTTTTCAAACTGGCGACCAAGATTGCGCAGGGCATCTGCAGTGCGCGCCAGCACCATCACCCCGGATGTATCCATATCAAGCCGGTGCACAATGCGCGCTGTTCCAAAGCGTTCGTTGGCGCGATATTCAAGACAATCCCAATGCTCCTCAGCCTTGCCCGGCACACTTAAAAGCCCGCTTGGTTTATCAAAAACAAGGAGATGCTCATCTTCATGCAGAACCGATAAATAGGGTTCTGTCTGCGGATGATAGTCCGTGAGCGGCGGCGTCAGACTGGGAGCATGATTGGTTGCGCGATATTTCATAGGCTCCATATGCAAAAAGGCAGGCGATCCGTCAATTGCCCGCCTTCATCTTTTTTGCTTTCGGCCCAAACGCCCCAGATCATCTCAGACCCCCTCAGATCACTCCAAGGCGAGAAGACGTAAGATCAAAACCCTAAATATGCAACGCATGACCCAGCGCTTTAAGGGCCGCTTCCTGAAATGCTTCCGACTGGGTTGGATGGGCATGAATGGTGCCAGCAATATCTTCAAGCCGCGCTCCCATTTCCAAAGCCAGCGCAAAGGAGGAGGACAATTCCGCCACACCCTTGCCAACGGCCTGCACCCCAAGCACCACATGATTGTCCTTGCGGGCCACCACGCGCACAAAACCGCTATCGGATTCCATAGTCATGGCCCGACCATTGGCAAGGAAGGGGAAGAGGCCAATCTCGACATCATAACCCTGATCCTTTGCCTGTTGTGGCAAAAGGCCGGTGACGACCACTTCTGGGTCGGTAAAGCAAACCGCGGGAATACAAACCGGATCAAACTGCCGGGCTTTGCCTGCAATAATCTCGGCCACGGCTTCACCTTGGGCAATGGCACGATGGGCTAGCGTCGGCTCTCCGGTTACATCACCAATGGCATAAACATCACTCATCGAGGTACGGCATTTGCTATCGATTTTGATGAAGGGGCCATCCATGGTCAGATAAAGATTATCAGCGCCCCAGCCGTCCATCCGCGGCTTGCGGCCAACGGTGACCAGCACCTTGTCTGCGGGCAAGGAAATCTCTTTGCCGCTCTCGTCTTCCACCAGCAGCGCAGATCCGTTATCCGACAGGCTCTTGGCTTTGGCACCCAGCATCACAGTCACGCCAAGATCGGCAAGGGACTTGGCAACCGGCTTTGCGATATCTTTGTCATAATGGGGAAGAATCTGGGTTGCAAATTCAACGATCGTGACCTTGGAGCCCATCTTGGCAAAGGCAGTACCCAGCTCAAGACCGATATAGCCACCCCCGACCACAACCAGCTTTTTAGGAACCTCTGTCAGCTCAAGCGCTTCGGTAGACGAGAGGATCTTGTCGCCAAAGGGAAGACCGGGCAAGGATGTTGCAACAGAGCCCGGTGCCAAAATCACATGCTCGGCATGGATCAGCTTTGCGCCTTCCTCCGTCTCTACCTCGCATGTTTTGCCATCGAGCATACGGCCCCAGCCTTTAACAAGCGTCGCCCCGTTCTTTTTGACAAGCCCCGCAACCCCGGCATTCAGCTGGGCAACAATGCCGTCCTTCCACGCCACCGACTGGGAAAGATCCAGCTTTGGTTTGGCATGTTTGATCCCCAAAGGGCTGCCTTTGGGGGAGGAGAATTCACATGCCTTATGAAACTCGTCCGCTACATGGATCATCGCCTTGGAGGGGATACAGCCAACATTAAGGCAAGTTCCCCCCGGTTTGGCCCCTTCCACCACAATGGTTTTAAGGCCCAATTGTCCGGCGCGAATAGCGGCGGCATACCCGCCGGGGCCCGCACCCAAGATCAGCACATCACAAGTCATGCCGCTTCGTGTTACATTCATATCTGGCACTCCCTGTTGGCGTTAGTCGATGAAAAGCGTTGCGGGATATTCCAGCAAGCTCTTGATTTTCTGAATAAAGACAGCGGCATCCCAGCCATCGATGATGCGATGATCAAAGCTGGATGACAGGTTCATGATCTTGCGCGGCACAAAGTCCCCATCGAGATAAACCGGACGAATGGCAACCTTGTTCACGCCAACAATGGCAACTTCCGGACTATTGATTACCGGCGTTGAGACGATACCGCCCATTGCCCCCAGACTTGAGAGGGTAATAGTAGAGCCAGTCAGCTCATCACGGGTAATGGAGCCATCCCGCGCCGCATCCGCAAGGCGCTTGATCTCGTCCGCAAGGCCGCGCACATCCCGCGCTTCTGCATGACGCACCACAGGCACCATCAGGCCCCCATCGGTTTGCGCTGCCATGCCGATATGACTTGCCGCATATTGGCGAACCATATTCTCCTGATCATCATAATGGGAGCTAAGCTTGGGATTTTCTGCAATCGCCAAAACCATAGCCCGCATGATGAAAGGCAGAATGGTGAGCTTGGCCTGACCTTCGCTGCGTGTTGCATTCATATGGGCCCGCAGTTTTTCAAGATCGGTCACATCGATCTCTTCCACATAGGAAATATGCGGGATGCGCTGCTTGGAATCCTGCATACGCTCGGCAATCTTGCGCCGCAAACCAATGACCTTGTAGTCCTCAACCTCGGTCAGCGCCACTTTGCCAGAAGGCTGACGCATTTGAGGCGCGGCCTGCGCGCCGGATCCGGCAATATAGGCATCAAGATCATCATGAAGGATCCGGCCCGCCGGACCTGAGCCAAGCACATAGTCAAGACGAACCCCCATCTCCATGGCGCGGCGACGCACACTTGGAGAGGCAAGAGGCTTTTCGCCCACCGCGCGCGGCAAACCAGCTTTGGGAGCAGCAACCGCGAAAGCCGAAGTTTTCGGCGCAGCCGGTGCAACAGGCGCCGCTTTGGCATCCTCGCCAGCACCTTGAGCAGGTTTTTCTTCTACCGCCTCAGCTTTTGGCGCGGGGGCCTGAGGGACAGGCACTGCCTCAGCCGCCTTGGGCTTGGCAAGCTCTTCTTCTTCCCCCACATTGCCATCCCCATCCACTTCAATGGCGATAATCTCGGCACCAACTGCCGTCATTTCCCCAAGCTCGCCGGTAAGGGACAAGATGGTTCCCGTCACAGGAGACGGGATCTCCACAGTTGCCTTATCAGTCATCACGGCCGCAAGAACATCATCTTCCTTAACAAAATCCCCGACAGCCACAGACCATTCAACGATCTCGGCTTCGGTAATCCCTTCGCCAACATCAGGCATTTTAATGATATGACGTCCCATCACACAGCCTCCATCATGGCTTTAAGCGCTTTACCAACCCGTTTTGGCCCGGGGAAATAATCCCATTCCTGAGCATGGGGATAAGGGGTATCCCAACCTGTTACCCGCTCGATCGGCACTTCCAGATGATAGAAACAGCGCTCTTGCACTTGCGCGGCAAGTTCGGCCCCAAAGCCGGAGGTAAGCGTTGCCTCATGCACGATCATGCAGCGTCCGGTTTTGCGCACCGATTCTGTGATGCAATCAATATCAAGGGGCAAAAGAGAGCGCAGATCAATAATCTCGGCATCAATTCCCGTCTCCGCCACCGCAGCCTCGGCGACAAATGTCATGGTGCCATAGGCTAATATGGTTACATCCTTGCCCTCGCGGCGGATCGCGGCCTTGCCAATGGGCACGGTATAATGGCCTTGCGGCACCTCACCCATGGGATGGCCTGCCCAATTTTGCGCCGGACGATCATGATGTCCATCAAATGGCCCGTTATAGAGCCGCTTTGGCTCCAGAAACAGCACCGGATCATCATCTTCAATCGCTGCAATCAGCATGCCTTTGGCATCATAGGGATTGGACGGCATGATGGTTTTAAGGCCAGAGACATGGGTAAAGATCGCCTCGGGACTCTGGCTATGGGTCTGACCACCAAAAATACCGCCACCGCAGGGGGTGCGGATGGTAATGGGAGCGGTAAAATCTCCGGCCGAACGATAACGAAGGCGCGCCGCTTCCGAGACAATCTGGTCATAAGCTGGGTAAATGTAATCGGCAAACTGCACTTCCACGCAAGGGCGCAAGCCATAAGCTGCCATGCCAATGCCAGTACCGACAATGCCGCTCTCATTGATCGGGCAGTCAAACACCCGGTTCAAGCCGTATTTTTCCTGCAATCCGGCAGTACAGCGGAACACACCACCGAAATAGCCGACATCTTCACCAAAGACCACAACATCCTTGTCCTGACCCAGTTTGATATCCATCGCGTCGCGGATGGCTTCAATCATATTCATCTCAGCCATGGATCAAATTCCCATTTTCTGGCGCTGCTCACGCAAATGCGGAGGCACGTCTTTGTAAACATCTTCAAAAATATCCCGCGCAGAGGAGCCTTCCCCCATCACGCCGTGCTTTTCCGCCTCTTTGGTGGCGGCCCGCACTTCTTCCTCAAACTCGGCCTCAGCCTGAATATGGCGCTCGTCGCTCCATTTATCGGCTTTAATGAGATGGTTTTTAAGGCGCAGAACAGGATCCCCCAAAGGCCATGCATCTGACTCTTTGCGGGGGCGATATTTGGACGGATCATCAGAGGTGGAATGGGGAGCAACGCGGTAGGTTACCCATTCAATCAAGGTCGGCCCCAAATTGCGGCGCGCTCTCTCGACAGCCCATTTGGAGACATTGTAGACGGCAATAAAGTCATTGCCATCCACCCGCAGGGAAGGAATACCATAGCCATGAGCACGCTCGGCAAATGTGGCGGAATCACCACCCGCCAGCCCTTGGAAGGACGAAATCGCCCACTGGTTATTGACGATATTGAGCACCACAGGCGGCTTATAGACAGAAGCATTGACCAAGGCTGCATGGAAATCATTTTCCGCCGTTGACCCATCCCCAATCCAGGCCGTTGCAATCTTGGTGTCCCCTTTAATCGCCGAGGCCATAGCCCAGCCTACCGCATGGATATATTGCGTCCCCAGATTGCCGGAAATCGTATAAAAACCATAGTCCTTGGAGCTATACATGATGGGCAATTGCCGCCCATGCAGCGGATCTTCTGCATTAGAGAGGATCTGGCAGATCATTTTCTCAAGCGAATAATCTTGAGAGAGAAGCAGGCCCTGCTGGCGATAGGTGGGAAAATTCATATCCCCCTTGGACAGAGCAAGCTGCTGCCCCACCGCAATGGCTTCTTCACCGGTGCATTTCATGTAAAAGGAGGTCTTGCCCTGCCGCTGCAGTTTCATCATGCGCTCATCGAACGCACGGGTGCGCAACATGCTTTTCAGACCATGGAGCAAGATATCATCGTCAATAGGATCAGCCCACTGACCAACGGCCTCTCCCTCACGGTTAAGAACGCGGATCATCGTGCGGGCCAAGTCCTTGACCTCACGCGGATCCACATCCACTTTCGGCTTACGAACCGAACCCGCCTTGGGTACATCCAGATAGGAAAAGTCAGGCTCGTCCCCAGGACGACCCGCAGGTTCAGGCACTGAAAAGCTCAAAGGCCCAAAATCAGACATATCAGCATTCCTCCGCATCTCTCTCAGCCAAGAGAGTTATTATGGCAGTATTATTGTCCTTTATGATGCCATAAGCAGAGAAACAGATATCCCTATTTTTTCCATCTCAAACAAATAAATCGGGAAATTTAATACATATTTGCAATTTTATTAGATCATATATCCCAATCTAAATCCAAAAACCGAAAGAAACAAACCACATTCAACATCTACACTCATAGTTGAGTTTCTGGGCATCACACATCAATTCCTGACGGGGAAATCCAATCCGGCGTTTCTCCAACTGGGCAACAAAGCCGCCATTGGCCCAGCACCATGTTCCCTTACCAAAGGGGGCACTGCTGGCGTCGCACGCCTTGCCAAGATAAAGAGTGATCCGTTCTTCACGAAACCGAAGTTGCTCGTCATACCACGAAGCAGGAAAAGCAGTTGTCAGCTGATAGCCATGGGCATTGCAGCTTAAGCGCCAACGGTGGAACTCCCCCACATAATCAGCGTCGCTCTGGCCATAGCTCGGCGCAGGCACCCCCAAAGACAAGACAATCAAGGCCAGGCCCCAAAAGCCGGATTTAACAGATGGTTTCCTACCAGTACTTTTCTCGGCCATTTTTGCCCCCTCACCGCGCCTGTCGCAATAACCCGATCATCATAACAAGAATATAGCATAACCGGCACCCTAAAACCCGGTTAAGAGCCAGCTCGCTGTTAACCATAACAGGGTCATTCCTCACATTTCCCTCTTGGCAAATCCAAAGAAAAACACACTTGCCAAAACCGGATATTTTCGTAATTTCAAAACAACAAAAAGCAGCCCTCTAAGAATAACGAAGATATTACAGAGCCTTATCTTGATATATTCGATTTTTCAAAAGTTTAATCCACTCTCTGATTTTGTTGCACCCGCTGCCAAGACTAAAGGATGAGGGAATTATACGAAACATTAATTGAATTAAACGCCTCACTCATTTTAGATCAGCGCAGGGCTAATGAATTAGGATTCTGTCTGACAGAACCTGAACCATTGGCTGAAACATTCATTAATGTCCAACATGGTTCTGGCATCATGAATGATCTTAAAATCGGACGAGGAACCCGGCTTTGAGGATCAGATGCTCAAAATCATTCGGACTACCTGGAAAATGAACCGATAAACGGTTCAGTACCAAGGGGGGAAACATGGCCGAGAATAATGATTCTGGACAAGCCTATTGGAAGGCCAACCTAAACCTCATCACAATTTGCCTGGTTATCTGGTTTGTTGTGTCTTTTGGTTTTGGTCTTTTGCTTCGTCCTGCTTTGTCAGGAATTCAAGTTGGTGGCACTGACTTGGGATTCTGGTTTGCTCAACAGGGATCCATCTACGTATTCCTTGGGCTCATCTTCTTCTATGCCGTTCGCATGAACGCTATCGACCGCGCCCATGGCGTGACTGAAGACTGATAAACAGCGGAGCGACAGATTATGGATCTTCAAACACTTACATATATTGTCGTTGGGGCATCATTCTTGCTCTATATCGGCATCGCCTTCTGGGCGCGCGCTGGTTCAACCGGCGAATTCTATGCTGCAGGTCGCGGCATTCATCCTGTTGCCAACGGCATGGCAACTGCTGCTGACTGGATGTCAGCTGCTTCCTTTATCTCCATGGCCGGCCTTATCGCCTTTAACGGCTATGGCGCTTCCCAGTTCCTGATGGGCTGGACCGGTGGTTACGTACTGCTGGCTATGTTGCTTGCTCCTTACCTGCGTAAGTTCGGCAAGTTCACTGTGCCTGAGTTCATCGGTGACCGCTTCTACTCCTCCACTGCACGTATCGTTGCTGTGATCTGCCTGATCGTCTGCTCCATCACTTACGTGATTGGCCAGATGAAAGGCGTTGGCGTTGCATTCTCCCGCTTCCTTGAAGTGGATGCATCCACCGGCCTTCTGATCGGCACCGGCATCGTGTTCCTCTATGCTGTGCAAGGCGGCATGAAAGGCATCACCTACACTCAGATCGCTCAGTACTGCGTTCTGATCCTGGCCTACACCGTACCAGCTGTCTTCATCTCCATGGAACTGACTGGCAACTTCCTGCCACAGATCGGCCTGTTTGGTGATCATGTGAGCTCTGGCACTCCACTTCTGACCAAGCTTGATCAGATTGTGACTGACCTTGGCTTTAAGGAATATACAGCCCAGTCTTCCAACCCGCTCAACATGTTCATGTACACCATGTCCCTGATGATCGGTACAGCTGGCCTGCCACACGTTATCATCCGCTTCTTCACCGTGCCTAAAGTGTCTGACGCTCGTTGGTCCGCTGGTTGGGCGCTGGTCTTCATCGCGATCCTCTACACCACCGCTCCTGGCGTTGGCGCAATGGCTCGCATGAACCTGATGGACACCATTCAGACCGGCACCATTGGTGCACCTGATGGCAACCTGGAATATGAAGCACGCCCTGATTGGTTCAAAAACTGGGAAACCACTGGTCTCCTGAAATTTGAAGACAAAAATGGCGATGGCCGCATCCAGTACTACAACGACAAAAACAAAGACTTTGCTTCAAAAGCAGAAGGCTTTGGCTGGAAAGGCAACGAGTTGAAAGTGGACCGTGACATCATGGTTCTGGCCAACCCGGAAATTGCAAAGCTGCCTAACTGGGTGATTGCTCTGGTTGCTGCTGGTGGTCTGGCTGCTGCTCTGTCTACCGCTGCTGGCCTCTTGATGGCGATTTCTTCCGCTGTTTCTCACGATCTGATGAAAGGCACTTTCACACCAGATATCTCCGAGAAAACTGAACTGCTCTATGCTCGTGTTTCCATGGGTGTTGCCATTGCGATTGCTGCCTATCTTGGCCTTAATCCTCCAGGCTTCGCAGCGCAGGTGGTGGCTCTGGCCTTCGGTCTTGCAGCATCTTCCATCTTCCCGGCTCTGATGATGGGTATCTTCTCCAAGCGTATCAACTCCAAGGGTGCAACCATGGGCATGATCGCTGGTATCCTCTCCACCCTGCTGTACATCTTCATGTATAAAGGTTGGTTCTTCATCCCAGGTACTGCAATGCTGCCAAACACCACTGCAAACCACTTCCTGGGTATCGCCCCAGAAGCCTTCGGTGCAATCGGTGCTCTGATCAACTTCGCTGTAGCCTATGTTGTCTCCAATGCAACAGAAGCTCCTCCGAAAGAGATCCAGGATCTGGTGGAAAGCATCCGCGTACCAAAAGGTGCTGGTGCTGCTATCGATCACTAAGATCAGCTAACCATAAAAATACGAAACCCGGCCATTCATTTGGTCGGGTTTTTTTGTGCCTTGCGCGCTTCACCCTGTGCGTAATTGCCCCTATGCGCAATTGCTTCGGCGTGTTTCTTCCCCCACGCTTTGTTCATCCATACTTAATTGAAGTGCCCTGACCTGAATCAATGACAAATTCGCGAACCGGGTCAAACAATCAGGTGATTTTTTAAGCAGGAGACCGGCATGACATTGGCCACCTTTGCAGACTTTGCTTCGCACAGACATCCTTTCGATTTATTGCCCATTGAACGGTTGGAAGAATTGGCAAAATCAGCGACCAACAAACAAATTGCCAAAGGAGACATTGTTTGCGAAGTCGGAGAAGCCGTTGACGGCTTATGCCTGATAGAAACCGGTGCCATTGACCTTATAACCCCCGAAGGCACCCTGCTTTTGCACCTCAATGTAGGCAATTGCTTCGGTGAACGAGCTTTGCTGGGCGATGGCACAGCCCCCAATCAAGCGATTGCCAGTGAAGAGACCAATCTTTTCATCATTCCTGCGTCCGAATTTTTAAGCCTGACCAAGACCTATCCATCATTTCATTCTTTTTTCGATAGCTCTCTAAACAAAAAAAGCGCTCAGGTTCAAACAAGCGATTCGACAACGAGCCTTATCTCAGTCTCCATCGGCGATCTGATGACCCCTTCCCCCATAACGATCCCGCCAACCGCGACGGTTATGGAAGCGGCAAAGATCATGCGCGAGAAAAACATCTCCTGCGTCCTGATTTCTGAGCATGATCGCCTAACCGGTATCTTAACCACCGGAGACTTAAGTCACCGGGTTGTCGCTATGGGCCGCCCATCAGATACCCCTGTAGGGGATGTGATGACCGCCAACCCTTTCACCTTGGCCCCCGATGCCTTGGGTTTTGACGCCCTGATGGCCATGATGGAACGTTCCCACACGCACCTGCCGGTTGTCGAGAACGGGAAATTGGTCGGCATTCTCACCAACACCAATCTGGTGCGTCAGCAGGCCGTCTCTGCTCCCTTCCTTATTCGCGATATCCAGCGCCAATCCAGTTTTGAAGATCTAAATGACATCGTCTCCAAAACACCCCAAATGCTGGCGCAGTTGGTCGGATCCGGCGTGGATGCCCATCATATTGGCCGCATCATCACCAATGTGACAGATACGCTAACCCGCCGCCTTGTACAGATGGCCGAGGATAAATTCGGCCCGGCTCCCATTCCCTATCTATGGCTTGCCTGTGGCTCGCAAGGGCGGCAAGAGCAAACAGGGGTTTCGGATCAGGACAACTGCCTGATCCTCGACAACAGCTATGCAGAAGCGGAACACGGCGACTATTTCAAGCAGTTTGCGCAATATGTCTCGGATGGCCTGGATGCATGCGGCTATTTCTATTGCCCAGGCGATATGATGGCGACCAATCCCCGCTGGTGCCAACCAGCCGATGTCTGGCGCGGCTACTTTAATCAATGGATCGACAAACCTGATCCGATGGCGCAAATGCTGGCAAGCGTTATGTTTGACCTTCGCCCCATTGTTGGCGATGAAGACCTGTTTGATGGCATGTATCAGGAAACATTAGAAAAAGCGCAGAAGAACTCCATTTTCCGCGCTCATATGATTTCCAACTCTCTCAGCCACACCCCACCACTCAATCTTTTCCGCGGCTTTGCCCTTATCAAAAAGGGCGAGCATAAAGACACCGTTGATCTCAAACATAACGGCGTGGTCCCTATCGTCGATCTGGCCCGTGCCTATGCGCTGGAAGCGGCCATTGAAAATGCCAATACCCGCGAACGCCTACATATCGCCCGTGAAGAAAAAGCCCTAAGTTCCTCAGGTGCGGGCGATTTGATCGACGCCTATGACCTGATTGCCAATATGAGGCTGGATCATCAGGCAAAACAAATTCGCGACGGCCAAAAGCCTGATAATTTTATGCCGCCTGCAATCTTGTCCGAGCTGGAGCGCAACCATCTCAAAGATGCTTTCATCGTGATCAAGACCATGCAGTCAGCTCTGGGCCACAATCAGGGGGCCAATATTTAGAGATTTGGCCCCCAAAGGCCAAGCCAGATTATTAAGCCGCCTATAAGCACAAAAGCTAAATCCTTTTGGTTGGACATCTTGGCACCAGATTGATAAACCAATCTGGTGCCAAGATACCTTATGCCTCTGCCAAATGGAGACCATCCATGCTTTTCAATCTGTTAGGAACCTTTGTTGCCGGGATTGGCGCAGCTGGTATCGCTATTTTATTCTATAAATATATCTTGCGCCGCGAGCGCCCAAAAGCAGCGATCCCAGTCGCTGCTGGCGCTGTAATGATCCTCTTCCAGGTCTTTCTTGATTATGGCTGGTTCAGCCGCGCGACAGCCGATTTTGGTGATGATCTGGTGGTCGTCTCCACCTTTGAGGGCAAAAGCCTTTTGCAGCCTCTCTCCTATATCATTCCAAGAACAGATCGCTTTATAGCTCTGGAAGCAACCACCCTCAAAGAGCATGAACGATTGCCCGGCGTGAAACTTGGCATCCTTCACATCATTGCCAGAGATGCACCGAACGGCAAGCGCGAGCAATTATTCGACTGCGTCAATGCCAAACGCGCAGACATCACCGCAGATCTTGATTTAGCGAATAAGGAAGTAATCGCCAAAGCAAATTGGCTGGATATGCCCCGCTCTTGGCAAAGTGCCATCTGTAAATAGACTTAAATCCCTCTCCTAAAGCCCTAATTGCCCCCTCACAACTAGGCGCAATGGCCAATAGCTCTTTTGCGCCAAACCAGTGATACTGTCTGTAAGGAATTTGCTGAACCACTTTGATTGACCGCAAAGTCAGCAATTGATATGGCAGCTACAATACCTTCAGCAGAACACAAACTGATTTGGCCCATTGCCTAAACCGGCGGGTTTAGATCTGTTGTGAGATACACTGCGACGATACTGATCGTCATATTTGGCTTCTGGGAGGACCGCCGTTATGACAAAATCCATTTTGGTGGTGGATGACGAAAAATCCATCAATTTCGCCTTAGAACATTTGATGAAAGCCGAAGGCTATCAAGTCACCACAGCTGGTGATGGCAACGAAGCCATCGATTCTGTCTGCCAGAACCACCCAGATTTGGTGCTGCTCGACGTCTCGCTTCCTTGCCGCGATGGCTATGACATTTGCCAAACCCTGAGAGCAGACAAGGCAACGCAAGACATCAAAATCATTATGATGTCCGCACGTGGTCGCGAAATTGAAGTAGAAAAGGGTCTGGCCCTTGGTGCAAACGCCTACCTGACCAAGCCATTCTCTCTCAACACCGTGACCCAAACTGTGCGTGAGATTCTTGATCAATAATTGCAAGGCTGCTTCTTAAAACAGAAACAGCTCTGCAATAACAAGTACCCTATCGGCACGCAGATCACTGCGTGTCGGCCTCTCCTATGCCAAGACGATAGTAATATGATTGAACGCCTCAGCCTGCGGGTCCGCATCTTTTTATTCTTTGCTTTCATTGCTTTGGCCTCTTGTGCCGTTCTTGCTGTCTCTCTTTACTTCGCTCTTGATCGTATAGGGCCTGAGGCGACACCACCATTGGTGCTGTTTGGTGGCCTTGCCTCCTTTGCCATCCTCTTCATCAATGGCTATGTCTGGCAGAAATTTGACATCAATGTAGCCAATCCCATTGAGCTGATTGTCAAGGATGTGCGCTCACTGGTCCATGCCAAGAGCGATCAAAATCTTGATGAAGAAACGGGGAAATATCTCGGTTTTCTCAATCCTGCCATTCAGGAAATATCCGCGGCCCTAATCGAGGCGCGCACCGAAACTGACAAGTTGATTGCTGAAGCCACAGAGCGGGCAGACCGGCAAAAAAAGCGCCTTGAAACCGTTTTGCAAAACCTGGAGCAAGGCGTTCTGATTTGCAATCTTGACAACAAGATTATGCTCTATAACAAACGGGCCCTTCATATTCTTCACGTCTCAGGTGAGATGGGCCTTGGGCGCCCTCTCTTCTCGGTTGTCTCAGCAGCGCCTTTCCGCCATGCGCTGGACCGCCTCCATCACCGCTTTGAAGATGGGCGCCACAAGCATCACAAAGAGGGTCTTTCAGCCCTCATTATCTGCGCCACCGCAGACGGACGCCACACCCTGCAAGGACGTGTCACACTGGTTCTCAATGAAGACGAAACGGAGGCCATCGGTTTTACCGTCATTTTTGAAGACATAACTCAACAATTGGCTGAAAATATCGAACGTGACCGGCTGTTGCATGATGCAATGATTGAACTGCGCCATCCCGCAGCAAATTTGCAAGCCACCGCAGAAATGCTGGCTGGAGATTTCGATCTCGACGATACCACACGTAAAAGCTTTGAAAATCTGCTGGTAGCAGAAACTCAGACGCTGGCGGAGAAAATCGCCGCCGTCGATGAAAATTCCCATCAGATCATGGCCAGCGCATGGCCAATGAGCGACGTTTATTCTTCCTCCCTGTTCAATTGCATCCTGCGCCGCAATGCCTCGGAAGATGTGACACTGACATGTGAATTTGTCGGCGATCCCGTTTGGCTCTACTGTGATAGTGTCACTATTGTCGAGCTGGTCGAATTTGTCTTGCGCAAAATTGCCGAGCAAACAGGACAGCGCGCCTTCCAGTTGGCAGCCACGCGCACCGGCCGCAAGATCTATATCGATCTTTACTGGCACGGCAAGATCATCACCATCTCCCAGATCAACAGTTGGCTGGACGAGCCACTGGACGCTGATCTGGGTAACATATCTGGGCGCGATGTTCTCGATCGTCATAAATCCGACTTCTGGTGCACCGAAACACCGGATGGCACAATTCATCTGCGTCTTCCTTTGTCCCCTGCCCGCAATCATCACGAAGATGAAATTCTTGAAGAGCGGGAAATCATCCCCGAGCGCCTTGATTTTTATGACTTCGATCTGATGGAGCGGAACAATCTTGCCAATGTTGAAGACACGCCCCTGCGCGAGCTGACCTTCGTGGTGTTTGACACCGAGACCACGGGGCTTGAGCCGTCAAATGGCGATGAGATGATCTCTATTGCCGGCGTGCGCATCGTCAATGGCCGCATCATGCGCGGTGAGGTCTTTGACCATTATATCCATCCAGGTCGGTCCATTCCGCCCGCCTCCACCAAAATCCATCATATCACCAACGAGATGGTGGCCGATGCCCCGTCCGTTGATGTGGTCCTGCCCAAATTCCACACCTTCGTGTCCGACGCGGTGCTGGTGGCCCACAATGCAGCCTTTGATATGAAATTCCTCAGCCTCAAGCAGGAACAGACGGGTTTGAAATTCTCCAATCCGGTGCTCGATACGGTCCTGCTGGCAGCCCATCTGCAAGGGCAAACATCCAGCCTGACGCTTGATACGCTGGCGGAGCAATTTGGCATTGAAATCCCGCCAGAAGTGCGCCACACCGCGCTGGGAGATTCCCTTGCCACCGCTGAAGTGTTGCTACGACTTATTGATCTCTTGGAAGCAACCGGCATCAAAACCCTGCGCGATGCGGTCGAGGCGGAAAAGAAAGCCGCTGCCATTCGCAAGCAACAGGCAAAATACTAGGGGTCAGGACGCATAAATCTGGACCTTGAAGAGACAAGAAGATATGCATAGAGTTCCTTCTTGTTCAGACAGGTTTTCTCAAAAATGGACTTAGGTCTTCTTGCCGCTCTAGGAGCTGCTGTCATATGGGCGGCGGCTTCGATTGTCTCTCACCGCCCGGTTTTGCATTTTGGTGTGCTCGATTTTACGCGCATCCAGCTGCCAGCCTCTGCCCTGCTACTTGGGCTGGTCGTCACCTGGCAAGGCAATTGGCATAGCCTAAACTGGAGCCATTGGTTGCCTTTATCCATCTCCGGCCTTGTGGGAATATTGCTGGGGGATTTTGCCCTTCATTCCTGCCTGAAATATGGGGGGCCGCGGCGCATGCAATTGCTGTTTGCGCTTAATGCTCCCATGGCCTCCCTCATCGGTTTTCTGGCTCTGGGCGAGCGCCTCAGCTGGCATGATGCAATCGGCGGCCTGCTTATCCTTGCAGGCATTAGCCTGGCCATTCTCTATAACAGCCCTAAAAGCAACAGCCACCAGAGCGAAGCTATAGAGGGGCATATAGGCCTTGTCATTTTCTGGGGACTTTTGGCAGCCCTTTGTCAGGCCATTGGGCTTATCGTGATCAAACCGATGATGGATGCGGGCACCGACCCATTGGCCGCCTCGGCCGCCCGCACCATCGGTAGCGCCGCCGTGCTGCTCACCACTCTCTTCTGGCCTGCCTTTCGCTTTCGTGCGCTCACCAGCCGTGACCGCCGCCCGTTTATGCAAACGGTGCTCGCAGGATGGATGGGATATGTCGGGGCTATGACCCTGCTTATCTTTGCCTTACAAACCCAAAATACAGGCATTGTCGCTGTGGTCGGCTCCACCGCTCCGGTAATGATCCTGCCGCTTTTGTGGTGGCTGCACAAACATCCCCCCTCCCTTCCCAGCTGGATAGGGGCCTTCTTGGTGATTGCAGGCATTGCAACGCTGTCTGATATCGGCACTCATCTCTAACAAACCTGTCAATCTATTGGGGGTTCTGTTCCCTCACACCCCTTCACACACATTTGCGCCTTTCCCCATGGGCGCGAATCGGAGAATTTGCTCGCTGGAGCAAAACAAGGACTTAAGCCAACCATGACAGTCAGCATCACTCTCGGCACCATGAAATTGGGACAGCCAGCAGAAATGGATCTGGAAGAATTGTTGGCAACCCGCCTATTGGTACAGGGCAATTCCGGCTCGGGAAAATCCCATTTGCTGCGCCGTATTCTTGAGCAAAGCGCCCCATGGGTGCAGCAGATAGTAATCGACCCCGAAGGCGATTTCGTCACGCTGGCCGAAAAGTTCGGCCATGCAGTGGTAGATGCCATCGGCACCGAGCGCGATCTTGCCATGATCGCAGCCCGCGTGCGTCAGCACCGCATTTCTGCCGTTCTCAATCTTGAAGGGCTGGATGCAGACCGGCAAATGCGCGCCGCCAGCGCCTTTCTGGGTGGACTCTTTGATATTGACCGCAATTATTGGTATCCCGCACTTGTCGTGGTGGATGAAGCCCAGCTCTTTGCTCCATCCGCTGGTGGCGAGGTCAGCGAAGAGGCGCGGCGCATGTCACTTGGCGCCATGACCAACCTGATGTGCCGCGGACGGAAACGCGGCCTTGCAGGCATTATCGCAACCCAGCGCCTTGCCAAGCTGGCAAAGAATGTGGCGGCGGAAGCCTCCAACTTCCTGATGGGCCGAACCTTCCTTGATATCGACATGGCCCGTGCCTCCGATCTTCTGGGCATGGAACGACGGCAAGCCGAGACGTTCCGCAATCTTGATCGCGGCCATTTTGTCGCCTTGGGCCCTGCCCTTTATCGCCGCTCCGAGACCGTTAAAATCGGCTCGGTTGAAACATCGGCCCGCTCCACCAGCCCCAAATTAATGCCCTTGCCAGAACGTCCCTCAGAAAATCTTGACGATCTTCTGTTCAAGCCCGGGACAAACGAGGAACCGGGACCTGCCCTTCAGCCACAAGCCCAAACCACGCAAGAAGTGCTGCAACAACTGGCCCATTTGCGTATGGAAGCCAAATTCCCAGACGAGCCGGAACCGCAATTTGATCTCGACCCTGGCATCAGCAATGAAGAACGCGAAGAAATCCTTCACAAAATCCTTGCTGACCTTCTGGAAGATGAAGAAGCGGCTTTCCAGCCCATTTCCGTTCTCTATCAGGATTTTCAGGTGCGCTGCCGCATCGACAAAAGCCTGAAAACCATCCCTGATTTGCAGGAGTTTCGCCAACTCCTCTCTGTCGCGCGTGCCAAACTCGATGACAGCGAAGAGGAAATGGATGAAGGGCAGTGGAAACAGGCAACACTGATTGCCGAGCAATTGCCAGAGGAAATGCGCGGCGTCTATCTTGTGCTTGCAAAAGCTGCCATCAACAAAAAGCCCTGCCCGACCAATCTGGAGCTGGCCACCGCCTATGGCACCCGCTCACCAGGCCGCGCCCGCTGGCTACTGACCTATATGGAAGAGCGCGGCTTTCTTATTTGTGCCAACGACTTGCGCGGTAACCGCATTGTCACACTCAAAGACCTTGGCCACCAGACAGAGCCCGGCAACCCAGACTAAAGCAGCCGCATATAAAGGCCTCACCCCAAACAAAAAGCCGGATCTTGCAATCCGGCTTTTTTATCTTTTGGAAAGTTGTCCTTGAGAAGTCAGGCCGAGATGCTGGCCTCTGGCGCATCATCAAGGGTGATGGGAACCTGCGCTTGGGTGCTGGCAATCCAGCCGCCACCCCAAAGCTCTGCTTCCTTATCAATGCAATCATAAAAGACGCATGCCTGACCGGGGGCAACCCCCTCTTCTCCATCCAGAAGTTCGACTTCCAGCTCCCCGTCATCCATCACATGCAAAAGAGCAGCCTTTGGTGGACGGGTAGAGCGAACCTTGGCAAAAATCTCCAGCCCCCTTTCAGGAATTTCAGACAGAGCCATCGGCCCAAGCCAATTCACTTCACGCAGCTTAAGACGGCGTGTTGCAAGGGCCTCGCGTGGTCCCACAATCACCCGCTTGTTCACGGCATCAAGCTTGACCACATAAAGCGGCTCGCTGGCAGACACGCCAAGCCCGCGCCGCTGGCCAACAGTATAGCGGATAATGCCTTTATGCTCGCCAAGAACCCGCCCATCAATATGAACGATCTCTCCCGGTTCAGCAGCCCCTGGGTGAAGACGCTCGATCACATCGGTATATTTGCCCGTCGGCACAAAGCAAATATCCTGACTATCTTGCTTGTCAGCCACCGACAGGCCCAACTCACGCGCAAGCGCCCGTGCTTCCGGCTTTGGCATACCGCCAAGAGGGAAGCGCAAAAAGTCGATCTGCTCTTGCGTGGTCGCAAAAAGGAAATAGCTCTGATCCCGATCTTCATCAGTCGGGCGGTAAAGAACCCGGCGATTGCCCTTTTGCCTTGATGTGATGTAATGGCCCGTCGCCATAACATCGGCGCCAAATTCCTTGGCAGTTTCAAGCAAATCCTGAAACTTGACCGTCTGGTTACAGGCAACACATGGCACAGGGGTTTCCCCGGCCAGATAGCTCTCGGCAAACCGGTCAATCACCGCCTCTTTAAAGCGGCTTTCATAATCAAGCACATAATGCGGGATGCCAAGATGCTCAGCTACACGCTGGGCATCACGGATATCCTGACCAGCACAACAGGCGCCCGCACGATGCATGGCCTTGCCATGATCATAGAGTTGCAATGTCACGCCGATCACATCATACCCCTGCTGCTTGAGCAAAGCTGCGGTAACGGAGCTATCCACCCCGCCAGACATGGCAACAACAACACGGGTATCTTCTGGGCGACCAGGTAAATCAAGACTGTTTGTCATAAACAGATTCCATCTCTTTTCAATGCCAACAGCAGCACTGGTCCTCGATTGCTGATGGGATCAAAATCCCAAATTCTGTCGGCCTATTTGTGCTTGTTATATAGGGATTGGCGAAAAACGCAAAACCCCCAGCAAGAAAAAAGTTGACTTTCACCCGGCAAGATTTGCCCTGACTGGGCAATTTCGCCCCTCACTTTACGCAAAAAATAGCCAGTCATTTTTGCAAGCCCTTGAATTACTGAAACTTTTACAAGAGTTCCATTTGGCACAAAACTTGAATGGGTAGAAGGAACGACATGTGTGAGGATCGTAATTGTGTCTCAGTATTCTGTATTGCCAGTCATTGAAACAGCACCAGCAGCCCCAAAACAGGGCGCAAAGCAGAGCCTTGATCAGAAAAATCCTGACAATGGCTTTGAACGCGAAATGCTGTCCAGCCGCGAAACCGGTAATCAATCACGTCCAGACCACGCCTCACGCGCAGATCGCCAAAATGAACCAAGAGACACCAAAAGCGCCTCAGCCCAGACCTCCTCATCCTCACATGAGGCAAGCCGCAATGAGCAAGCAAAGTCACAAGACAGCACAGCCTCTCATTCGCCGATTGGTAAGAACGAAACAGTAGCGGCGCAAGACACATCTCCGGCCACGGACAAAACTCCTAGGCCAAACAAAGCCCCCGCAAATTCTGCGCAAAAAAGCGACGATCTACTCGCCACGCAGGCTTTGAGTAATCCCGCGCTTGCCTTAATGGCCGCACAGGAAAAGCTCGCCGAGCGCAGCGAAAAAGAGCGCTTGCTTGCAAGCACCAGCGAATTTGGTACGAAAACGCAAAGCAGCAGCGAGGACGATCTCCTGTCCTTGCTAGCTGAACAAACTCAGCCGTCCAGCGGTGGCAAAGCCCAGCCCACAGATCAGACCGCAGATAAAGGCGCTGCAAACGAAAATAACAAGGACGGACAGACAGACGGTAGCACCGTAAATGGGACCCAAACGGATGAGGCTGCCCAAACGGCATCTTCTGACACTCAGGATACATCCCTCCTTTCCGCTATAAAGAATAATGCAAACAGCACCGCCGATGCACAAGTTGAGGATGGAATCACTCAGTCCGATCAGGCGCAGGGGTTAAAGGCCGCACAGCAAAACGCAGCAAGCGACGCTGACGCAGCAGCCGCTGGAGAGAAGGTCGATCCATCCATTCTCAAGGCAAACACTGTAGCAAGCACGAAAAACAGCGAAGACAGCATCACCCAAAGCCTCTCCACCCATGAAGGTGGCGCGTATACAGGGGCAGGCGACGGCAATACTCCCTTCAATAAAGAGACAGGCTCTGAAACCAAAAGCATGATCCCGCAAGCTGAAACCAGCCCAGACAGCACCACCAACGGGAAAGCCGTAAGCGCAGAGGAAACAGTTACAGCTGGCGAAAAGCCTGCCGCCACTCAAGGGCAGACCAAAAACCCTGATCAGGCAAGCGCAAATACCGAACTGAGCAAAAAAGAGGCTGCAAGCCTTAATGACGCCACTACCAAGCCCGCGGCACAGGCTCAAGACGCTAGCACGACTCAGGTAAAAGCAGAGCCTGCACATAGCACCAATGCCGCCCAAAGCAGAGCCGGAGCTGAGCAAGCTACACTCGCGCAGCAGCAGGCAAAGGAGCTTGGCGGCCAGCCAAACAATCAGGCAGGCAATCAATCGGCTAGCCAGAGCGGGTCAGCCGAGGCTGAAGGCGATATGGCCGTGCGCGCATCTGATGGGGATGGAAATCCGTCCCAGTCTGATAAAGGCAATCGTGAGGGCAGCAATACCAGTACGAGCGCAAGCACAAATGCCAGCCAGACCCTTGCCAAGGCACGCGCCCCCAAAGGGGCCATGTTCTCAGAGATTATGGGCCAGATTAAAAATTCGTCCATGCCGATGGATCTGGCAAGTCTTGAGAAAAATACAGGTGATTTTGAATTCCTGCCCCAGACAGGGAGTGACCCGTCAGTTCGCCTGACCGGTATGGAGACTTTCGCCCGCACAGGACAAATTCCTCAAGCGGCAGCCCAAGCCAATGCTCAGGCAATCGCCGCACAAATTGCCCGTCAGGCACGCGGGGGTGAAAACCGCTTCGAAATTCGCCTTGACCCGGCTGAGCTTGGCAAGATTGATGTGAAACTGACCATTGGTTCGGACGGGCAGGCCCGCGCCCATCTCTTTGTGGAACGTCCCGAGACCATGGACTTTTTGATGCGCGACCAGCGCATGCTGGAACGCGCACTTCAACAAAGCGGCTTGCAGCTTGATGAAAAGGGCCTCGAATTTTCCATGATGGACCAACAGAACAATGGCCAGCAAATGGGTGAACAGACCGCTGAAGACCAGTCCCAAGGCTCAGACAAGAGCGTGGGACAGGCACAAAATGACGACAATCTGGACCAGTCTTTGCAAGGTCAAAGCCATCTGGCCCAATCTTATATGGCCACCGAAGGCCATAATCTGGTGATTTAAGGCAGGAGACAGCAACATGACGGCAGTTGGTGGTGTAACCGCAGGCACAACGTCCACAACCCAAACAGACCAATCCACTCTGGTCGGCAATTACGATACTTTCTTGACCCTGCTGACCACGCAGCTCAAGAATCAGAGCCCGCTCGACCCGATGGATGCCAACCAGTTCACCGAGCAACTGGTTCAGTATTCGGGCGTTGAACAGCAGATCAAGGCCAACGAGAAAATGCAAAGCCTCGTTGCCATGACCGCTTCCAGCAACGCGCTGGCCAGCCTCAGTTTTGTTGGCAAAACCGTCACCATTGATGGCTCCAAAGCCAATTTGACCGATGGCAATACCGCAACATGGAAGTTCAACATGCCAGAGGCCAGCAAAGGCACCATTACCATTCGCAATGCTGCGGGCAATGTGGTGACCACCAAGCAGGGGATCGATTTCTCTTCTGGTGACCAGAGCTATGAGTGGAACGGCAAAAACAGCGCAGGCGTCCGCATGCCTGCAGGCAGCTATTCCATCCAGATCGACGCAATCAATACCGAAGGGGTCAAAGTCTCCGCTGGCACGGATCAGACGGGCAAAGTCGACAAGGTTGATGTCTCCGGGTCGGAACCTTTGTTGATCATGGGCTCTCAGACCGTTGCTATGTCACAGGTCAAATCCATCGCGCAAACCTCCACCAACTAGCAGCGATTAGGACACCATCATGCAAAATGCGGCACTCCCCCTGCCGCATTAAAGCTTTTACAACCTCTAACGCACCCTAACCCACCCCGCCTTTTTGCCCCTGCTTTCAATCTGCAATAGGGGTCGCAAATCGCAAGGCTATTTATTACCAAAGTCTTTCCAGAGGCTTAGGTCTTTTTTAAAGGCATTGCTCTATTCTCAATCCCTGATGAGGTCAGGTTGAGTGTGAGAGTACAATGACCGATCAAGTACGTGCGAGAGTAAAATATGTCATCGGCCCCGATGGGTCCCCGCTGACAATTGCAGATCTTCCACCCGAGAATACTCGCCGGTGGGTGATCAGACGCAAAGCCGAAGTTGTTGCCGCCGTTCGCGGTGGTTTGCTGAGCTTGGAAGAAGCGTGCCAAAAATACACTCTTACAGTTGAGGAATTCCTTAGCTGGCAGAGTTCCATCGATCAGCATGGATTGGCAGGTCTTCGGGCAACGCGAGTACAACAATACCGGTAAGCAAATAAATGGGGGGCGGGGCAACCTGGCCAACCGGAATATGATCAAAGGTCGACGCGAAAGCGCCGGCCTTTTTTATTGGGCAATCATTCATGCCATGAACGGCTTTACGCCTTATCTAATGAGGCCCAAGGCAGCCCTTTACACAAAATCATGCATTTAAAATGCAGTGCAGCCCCACAAAGATACAACGCCTGAGAAGCTCAGATCATAACCTTTTGATCTCATCTTTAATATACAAAGCAAATCAGTTGCTTCGCATGCATTTTTCACACCCGGCCTCAAACAAATTCTGGCTTTAAGACACAGCCATCCCTCTCACTTGGGCCTATTTTCATCACTTATCCCAACCTGTTTCACTTTTTTTCGCACAAAAACAAACAAAACATCGTCGCAAATTAGGACGTTAACCATTCGTTAACCACTTCCTTAACACCTTGTTAACCATACGCTAGGAAAATATTGCCTAGTGATTTGTTTTGCCAAAGTCATAGGCAATAGGGGCGACAGAGTGAACGGGCTATCAGAATTCATCAAAGCATTGGGACCAGCAAGGCTTGCAGCCATGGGTGTGGTAACCGCCGCTCTCATAGGCTTCTTTGCCTTTATCATGCTGCGCATCTCAGAGCCGACCCTTGCCCCGCTCTATACCGATCTGGCTTTTGATGATTCCATCTCTATTACCAAAATTCTTGAATCCCAGAACGTAAAGCACGAAATCCGCAATGAAGGCTCTGTCATTCTTGCTCCAAAAGAGCAGATCCTGCGCCTGCGCATGCAGCTGGCTGAAAGCGGCCTGCCCTCTGGCGGAAATGTCGGTTACGAGATTTTTGATAAAAGCGAGACATTGGGCACCACATCCTTTGTCCAGAATGTAAACCATTTGCGGGCCTTGGAGGGGGAATTGTCCCGCTCCATCCGCACCATCCGCAATGTCCGCCAGGCCCGTGTCCATCTGGTGCTGCCCAAGCGCCAGCTCTTCAAGCGTGATCAAAAGCCGCCTTCGGCCTCCATCGCGGTTAAACTTCAGGGCAATCTGGCCCAAACCCAGATTCAGGCCATTCAGCATCTGGTCGGTTCTGCTGTTGAAGGCCTCACCCCGGAAAATGTAACCATCATTGATTCCAAAGGCCGCTTACTCGCCTCTGGTCGGGGCAATGACGAGAACTTTCTCTCAGCCCGCATGGATGAGCGCACAACACAGCTGGAAAATCGCCTGCGCAATCAGGTCGAGGAAATCGTCGCCTCCGTAGTAGGAGAAGGCAGAGCCCGCATTGAGGTAGCAGCCGAACTGGACTTTAACAAAGTAACTCAGACATCAGACACTTTCGATCCCGATGGACAGGTTATCCGCTCCACCCAAACCCGCTCAGAATCAAGTAAAAGCAACGAAAAAGAGGGGAATGATGGCGTAACAGTGGGCAATGAACTGCCCGGTGCTGCGGACAATCAAGGCAATGGGGCAGGCCGTCAGGAAGCCGCAGATGTCACCGAAGAGCTGGTCAATTATGAGATTTCGCGCAAGACCACAACAGAAGTGGTTCAAGGCGGCCGCATCAAGCGCCTCTCGGTTGCTGTATTGATTGATGGCTCTTACGAGAAAAATGCCGATGGCACCCTGACCTATAAGCCAAGAACCGCAGAAGAGCTGGACCAGATTTCCACTTTGGTGCGCTCCGCTGTTGGTTATGTGCAAACCCGTGGCGACAAGGTTGAGGTCGTCAATCTGCAATTTGCTGAAGGCCCGCAAACCCTGTTTGACGACAGTGGCGACGAGCTCTTTGCCTTTACCAAGGACGATTATATCCGTTTTGCAGAGCTTGGCATTCTGTTCATCATGACCCTTCTGGTCCTCTTGATGGTTGTTCGCCCATTGATGAAACGGATGCTTGAAAAGCCTGAAGTTGAAGAAAATGAAGATGGAACCCTGATCGGTGCCGACGGCCAGGCCATGATCATGGATGCAGAAGGCAATCTGGTTCCTGCCCCTGAGAAACCAGAACAATCCCACCCAACCATGGATGCCATCGAGCATGCACAAATCCAGGGCTCCTTGCAGGCCGATGCTCTGTTGCGGGTGGGCGAACTTGTAGAAGAAAACCCCGAAGAAGCCGCAAAGATCGTCCGCCTGTGGCTTCAGGATGCAGCATAGGGTAAGCCATGAACGCGCAAGATCTCATGAAAGTCGATAAAAATGCAGGTCGGGTCACAGCGGACGCCGAAGAGCGTGAGCTGAACGGAGCTGAAAAATCGGCTATCCTGCTTTTGGCACTGGGGGACGAGCATGGGGCAGAAATCTGGAAACGCCTTGACGAGATCGAGGTCAAACAGGTCTCTCTGGCCATGTCCAAGCTGGGCGGCATCACCCCCAACATGCTTGATGACCTGATCGTGGAATTTGTCTCCCGCCTCACTTCCAAAGGCGCGGTAACCGGTAATTTCGATTCGACCGAACGCCTGCTGCTCTCCTTCCTGCCGGCTGAGCGGGTGAGCCTCATCATGGAAGAAATTCGCGGGCCTGCCGGACGCAACATGTGGGAGAAACTCTCCAACGTGCAGGAAAATGTCCTCGCCAATTACCTCAAGAACGAATATCCGCAAACCGTGGCGGTGGTTCTGTCCAAGATCAAATCCGATCACGCAGCCCGCGTCCTCTCCATCATGCCCGAAGATTTCGGCCTTGAGGTCATTAACCGAATGCTGTCGATGGAAGCGGTGCAAAAGGAAATTCTCGAAAAGGTCGAGCAAACCTTGCGCGTTGAGTTCATGTCTAACCTCTCAACCACATCGCGCCGCGACGCGCACGAAGTCATGGCCGATATCTTCAACAATTTCGATCGCCAGACCGAAGCCCGCCTGCTCGCAGCTCTGGAAGAGGAAAATCGCGAATCTGCCGAAAAGATCAAACAGCTCATGTTCACCTTCGAAGATCTGGGCAAGCTCGACGCATCCGGCATCCAAACCTTGTTGCAGAATGTTGAGAAAGACATTCTCACTCTGGCTCTTAAAGGTGCCAACGAGAGCATTCGCGAACTGTTCTTTGGCAATATGTCAACGCGCGCTGCCGCAATGCTGAGCGAAGATATGGAAACCATGGGGCCTGTCCGCCTCAAAGATGTCGACGAAGCACAAGGCACCATGGTCAATGTGGCCAAAGACCTTGCCGCTCGGGGCGAGATTATGATCTCCAAAGGCAATGGAGAAGACGAGTTGATTTACTAGATCTGCGGTTAAACAGATCTATTTGAACGAAGATTTAGGAACCTTCTTTATGGCGCAGCCAGCACCCTTTCTCTTTGACCTTGACTTTTCGGCCCCTCCAGAGCCGGAAATCGAGGAAGTCATCGAAGAAATTCCGCCCGAGCCGATGATCACGGTGGCGGAACATGAGCGCCTGCTTGCCCAAATTCGGCAGGAAGCCTATGAGCAAGGATTGCTGGAAGCCCAGACCGCGCGAGAGCAAACCGCTCAGGAAAAAAATGCAGATCTGCAACAGGCCATCCTCAATGAGATCTCCATGGTCTATACCGAGGTCGGAACGCTGCTTGCCAGACTGGAGAAAGATGCCAGCCAGCTCGCCTTTGCCTTTGCCTCCCGCTTTGCTGAAAAACTGGTCGCACAAGAACCAAAAGCCGAAATCCAGGCCCTTTTGCATCAGGTATTAAGCCCGTTACGCGAAACACCTCATATTTCCATCCATCTCAATCCCGAAATTGCACAAGAAATCGAGCAAGCCGCCCGCGAGCAGATGGAAGCCATTGGCTTTACCGGCACCTTGGTCATTCAAGCGGACGAAGCCATCATGCCCGGTGATTGCGAAGTACAATGGATTGATGGCGGCATCGGCCGGAACTTGCGGGCAGCCATTCGTCAGGCAGAAAGCCTGCTTGAGCAGCATTTTGCCCATATCCCAGATGAGGAAGACAGCCAAGAAGACGATCAGGAAAACGACCAGGAAGAAGGCGCACCCGGCGATGAGAAAGAGAGCGAAGCGTCAAACGAGCAGGCTCTGAACAGTGAAGAGCCGCAAGATCAAGCAGCTAAAGCCAATCAGCAAGACGAACAAGATCCTAATCAAGACATGATGCAGGAAGAGAGCCAATCCCCCCTCTCTCCCTCCCAATCAGACATGATCCCCCCTCATGATCAGACCATGGCACCAAGCAGTGCGGCTGAGGATATGACCTCTCCTATCCCCCCTGCCCAGCCCGGCACGCTTGCACCGTCTGATCCCCTTGCGCCAGAACGCTCCAACAATGCTGAGCTTTTCCCCGGCGCGGATAGTCAAGGAGAAACCAGATGACTGACAGCACTGAAAATGATGGTTTGAACCTGCAGGAGCAGGATGTCTCCTCACCCGCTGCCATGAGTGATGGCGACGAGACCGCCAACAAAACAGCAACCGATCTGGAAGCGGTTTTCGATGTGCCGGTGCGTGTTTCTGCCATTCTTGGGCGGGCACAAATGCCCGTGAGCGAACTGCTTAATCTTGATGTTGGCAACGTGCTGGAACTTGATCGCAAGGTCGGTGAGGCGGTCGATATCTATGTCAATGCCCGTCTGGTTGCCCGTGGTGAAGTTGTGCTGGTTGAAGAAAAGCTCGGCGTCACCATGACAGAAATCATCAAGACAGATAAATAGTCAGGAGCCATTATCATGCGCCTTCTCATTGCAGGATCATTGAACGGCCAATTGTCCCTGGCCACCAAAATTGCACTGGACCGCGGTGCGCAAGTCTCTCACACAGAAACGCTGGACATGGCCATGAGCCATTTGCGCGCCGGTCGCGGTGCTGACTTGATGATGGTTGACGTCCGTCTCGATATCGCCCAATTGATCAGCGCGCTGGAGACCGAACATATCACCATTCCCGTGGTTGCATGCGGCGTTGAAAATGATGCCCGTGCTGCGGTCAATGCCATTCGCGCCGGTGCCAAGGAATATATTCCCCTGCCGCCCGATCCCGATATCATTGCAGCGGTTCTGCAAGCGGTCTCGCAGGAACAGGGCGATCTGATATTCCGCGATCCGGCCATGTCTGCCGTGATGCAATTGGCCAATCAAATTGCCCCGTCCGATGCCTCTGTTCTGATCACGGGCGAAAGCGGTACGGGTAAGGAAGTGCTGGCCCGCCACCTGCACAGCCAGTCACGCCGCGCATCCAAACCATTTGTTTCGGTCAATTGCGCAGCTATCCCGGATAATCTGCTTGAATCTGAACTCTTCGGCCACGAAAAGGGGGCCTTTACCGGTGCCATTGCCCGCCGGATCGGCAAGTTTGAGGAAGCAGATAGCGGCACCTTGCTGCTTGATGAGATTTCCGAAATGGACATCCGCCTTCAGGCAAAGCTCTTGCGTGCCATTCAGGAACGCGAGATTGATCGGGTTGGTGGCTCCCAATCGGTATCCGTCGATATTCGCATCATCGCAACCTCCAACCGCAATCTGGCCGATGAAGTGCGTGCAGGCAATTTCCGCGAGGATTTGCTCTTCCGCCTCAATGTCATCAATCTGCAAATCCCGGCCCTCCGCGATCGCCCGCAGGATATCGACATTCTGGCAAGCCATTTTGCCGACAAATATGCGCAAGCCAATGGCTTGCCCGAGCGCAAACTTAGTGCCGATTGCTCCCGCCATCTCCATGCCAACCAATGGTCCGGCAATGTGCGCGAGCTTGAAAACACCATCCACCGCGCTGTTCTTCTTGCCTCCGGCACAGAAATCGGAGCCGAGGCTCTGCGTCTTCCCGATGGCAGCCGCATGGACCAAACCATCATCGGCATGGCCTCAGGCCCCGCAGCGCAAGCAGTGATGGCCGCAGAAGGCATCACCCGCACCATGGTTGGACGCACTGTTGCCGAAGTGGAGCAGGATTTGATCATCGACACCCTTGATCATTGCCTTGGCAACCGGACCCATGCCGCCAATATTCTGGGCATTTCCATCCGCACCCTGCGCAACAAACTGCGCCAATATGCAGCCGATGGCGTGGAAATCCCCCAGCCAGGTGATGGGCGTATGGCCAGCTAGGCAAGTTGAGACACATTTTCTTTCAGGGCATCCGACCCTGAAAGGGTAAAAAGAGCGGGATAGAAAGAGACCCTGATGAGCGATGCCTCCGCACCCACAGCCGAAAGCACATTGGCCGATGGTGCCCCCCATAGCGATGAAGGCGCATCCCCTGCAGCCACCGGCCCTGCAGGTCCTTCCGCCATGGATCAAATCGCCAATGCCATAGATGTCTTGCGCCGTGGTGATCTGGGTCTTGCTATCGGGGTGATGGTCATTCTGGTGGTCATGATCCTGCCCATGCCGGGCTTCATGCTCGACATGTTTCTGGCAATCTCGATCATCTTTTCCATTCTTATTCTGATGACGGCCCTGTTCATTCGCGCCCCGCTCGAATTCTCGG
The DNA here is from genome assembly GCA_025210795.1 of Cohaesibacter sp. Lineage (GTDB taxonomy): Bacteria > Pseudomonadota > Alphaproteobacteria > Rhizobiales > Cohaesibacteraceae > Cohaesibacter. Next base: position 37,725 of record JAOAQZ010000008.1, read on the forward strand.
CTTTTCCCACGGTCTTGCTGGTCGCCACCATGCTCAGGCTGGCGCTTAACCTTGCCTCTACCCGTCTCATCCTCGCCAATGGTCATGAGGGAGGCAGTGCAGCAGGCAATGTGATCGAGGCCTTTGGCAATTTCATCACCCAAGGCAATTTCGTCATCGGAGTGATCGTCTTTGCCATCCTGATCACCGTTAATTTCGTTGTGATTACCAAAGGCTCTGGCCGTATTGCTGAAGTGGCTGCCCGTTTCACACTGGACGCGATGCCCGGCAAACAAATGGCCATTGATGCCGATCTGTCCGCTGGCTTGATTGACGATCAGGAAGCCAAGAGCCGCCGTAAGGAACTCTCAGACGAAAGCTCTTTCTTTGGGGCCATGGATGGTGCTTCCAAATTCGTGCGCGGCGATGCTATTGCCGGCCTTGTGATCACCTTCATCAATGTGCTTGGCGGCATCATCATTGGAGTTGCCCAAAAGGAAATGGCCTTTGGCGATGCGGTTCAGGCCTATACCCTGCTTACCATTGGTGATGGTCTGGTCTCGCAAATCCCCGCTCTCGTTGTCTCCACCGCAGCGGGCATGCTCGTCTCCAAAGCCGGTGTTTCCGGCTCTGCTGACAAAGCTATGGCCACGCAGCTCTCCGGCTATCCCAAGGCTCTGGGCATGTCTTCTGCCGTTATGGTGGTCATGGCCTTCCTTCCGGGCATGCCAGCCATTCCATTCCTTGCCCTTGCAGGTGGTGCAGGTTATCTCGCTTATAAAGCCAGCAACAAGCAAAAGACCGAGCTATTGCAACAGGCCATCCAGCAACAACAGGAAGCTTTACAAGAGGCTGAGCCCCCTGCGGAAGAGCCAATCAGTCAGGTTCTCAAAATGGACGAACTGCGGCTGGAGCTTGGCTATGGCCTTATTTCCATGGCCAATGGCGAAGGCTCCGAGCAACTGACAGACCAGATCAAAGCCCTGCGCAGACAGCTTGCCTCCGAGATGGGCTTTGTCATGCCTGCTGTGCGCATTCTGGACAATGTCCAGCTTCAGGCCAATGATTATGTGCTCAAGGTCAAGGAAGTGGAAGTGGGACGCGGTGTTGTCTATCCCGGCCAGTTCATGACCATGGACCCGTCAGGCGGCCAGATCAACTTGCCCGGCAACCAGACAACCGAGCCAACCTTTGGTCTTCCCGCAACATGGATTGATACATCCCTGCGCGAGGAAGCCACCATCCTTGGCCTCACGGTTGTGGATCCGGCCACCGTGATTTCCACGCACCTGACCGAAATCATCAAAAACAACATGTCCGAGCTGTTGTCTTATGGTGTGGTTCAGGCATTGCTTGAAGAATTGCCCGATGACCAGCGCAAACTGGTTGATGATATTGTCCCAAGCCAGATCACCATTTCCGGTATTCAGCGCGTGCTACAATCCCTGCTGGATGAACGCATTTCCATCCGCGACTTGGGCTCCATTCTTGAAGGCGTTGCGGATGCTTCAGGCTTTACCCGCTCCATCCAGACCATGACAGAGCATGTCCGCTCGCGCCTGTCCTTGCAAATCTGTGCCTCTCATCAGGCACCGGGTGGCTATCTGCCCATTATCACCCTCTCTCCCATCTGGGAGCAGGAATTTGCCTCCGCCTTGATCGGAGAAGGCGATGACAAACAGCTCGCCATGGCCCCAAGCAAATTGCAGGAATTTGTCGGCCTTGTCCGCGATGCCTTTGAAGATGCAGCACAGATGGGGGAAATACCGGTTCTTCTGACCTCACCGGGCACACGCCCCTATGTGCGCTCCATCATCGAGCGCTTCCGCGCACATACAACAGTTTTGTCACAAGGGGAAATCCATTCCCGCGTCCGCCTGAAAACAGTGGCAACGATTTAAGTAAGAGATAAAACTTGGCATACAAACTAAAAAATTTCACAGGCGACCAGCGCACGAATGAATTTAAGGAGTGGTCGACAATACTAAAGCAAGCGACCAAACTACAAAATAGATACAACAATCTAATGCAAGATGATGACATGTTTGCCTACAACGAAGTAGCAAGCCTTGGCGTCTTGTCTTCTGCAGCACACATGGCCGGTTTTTCTTCACTCATGGAATACGTATCCATAAAAAATCAAAAAAACGATCGGCGAAAAAAATCTAGAAATAGCCGAGCGGACTTATGGATTCAAGGAGACACCAGATCTTGGTCTTTTGAAGCAAAGCAGCTAAATTGCTATGACAAAATATCGGAAAAACAAATCCAAAAGAAGCTGAATGAGGCCATCTCAGATACAAGATCTATTCAACGTAGTGAAGCAGATACAAGAGCCGCGTGCTTAATAATCAACATGAACGAGATATATCATTACGATATTGAACATAATTACAATCAATGCAAAGAATTCTCAAATAACAATACTCAGTTATTCTGCTGGTCAATTGAGACCAAAGCTCAAACTTCAGCAACTTTCTTTCTCTTCAAGATCGTCAGTTAAACTGCTATTTCTTGATCAAGACCGCTGCCACAGCAGAGCCAAGTGTTGCACTGGCATAAAACCACAGACCGGGCAGCACGCTGGCAGCGGCAAGTCCGGATGTCTTGGCTGAAAAGACAACAAGGGCCACCAACAGCACATCCATCATCGACCATTTGCTGGTCAGGCTTAAAAGCGACAGAGACCGCGAACGCCCGCTGCGCCCCGCACTCCCCTTATAGGCAGCATAATGCAGCAGCATGATTTTAAGCGCGGGAAAAGCTAGAGAAAAAATTGCAACAATAGCCGCCAGCAGCGGCTCACCATCCCCCCATAACCCCCAAAGAATGCTCAGAAGCGACGGGGTTTCGGTAAAAAATAGCAGCTTGTCCAGCGAGACCAGCGGCATTGTCACGCCAAGCCCGAAGGAAAAAGCCACACCGGCAAGCAAAAAGGGGAGAATATATGACAGAGGACTGATCCCGCATCTTCATAGGCCGCACCAAGGCCTGCCACCTGATTTGGCAAACCGGAAATGTCAGCATAAAGCCCGCGCAAAAGAAGATAAAGGGGATCCTGCCAATCATACCGCACTGATTGGCCCAAAAAAGAATGCCCCCAAAAGGCTGATTGGCAATGATCCATCACCAATCAGATCCATTGGAGCACTGACAGGCGCATCTTTATTATATCGGGACTGATGCACCCGTAATCCGGCTGCTGGCAACAGCCGGGCCATTTAGCTGAAATAATTACCGGCGATACCGCCCGATCATATTAAACTCGTCCAGCTCGGCCTGTTCTGCCTCTTCTTGGGCAGCCCGGTCCCGCGCCTGATCGCGTTCTTCCAGCTTTTCAACTTTTTTCAGCTCGCCAATCGCTTCGCGCAATTGATCCTGCGCACGCTCAAGCTGCTCATCAAGATCTGCAATCGACACCAGCAGATTGTCTTTGCGCTGCATCGCAGCCTTGGCAAAAGTAGGATAGGCAAAATGGGCCACATCATTGATGCCCGCCTTTTCCTCTTCAAAGGCGATCTGGTCATCCAGATCCTTGATCATGGTCTGGAACTCAGTGACCATCAATTCAATTTGTCCAACCTGACGGCGTTTGTCATCCACCTGAAACCGCTTAAGGCGGATAAGACTCTCACGTGACTTCATACTCAATACTCCTTAAAGCCCCGAAACTTCCTGGCTTAGATGCTCTCCCAATATAGCCTCCAGCGATTGATAGCCCTCTTCAATGCTGGTTGCCTCACCCTTAAACTGGGTTAAATAGGCCTCCAGCGGCTCATGAAGAGCAATCGCCAAATCCACATCAGGGTCGCTACCCTGTTTATAGGCACCCAGACGGATCAATTCTTCCATATCCGTATAGGTCGCCATATACTGCTTCGCCTTTAATACGCTTGGCCAATAGGCCGGGTCAGCAGCTTTGGGAAGTGTACGCGAAACTGATTTCAAAATACTTATCGCCGGATATCTTCCCCGTTCCGCAATTTGCCTTTCCATGACGATATGTCCGTCCAAAATACCACGAACAGCATCGGCCACAGGCTCATTGTGATTATCACCTTCCACTAAAACCGTAAAAAGTCCTGTAACAGATCCCTCATTTTTTACCCCAGGGCCCGCTCTTTCCAATAATTTTGGCAATTCTGCAAAAACTGTGGGCGTATATCCCTTGGAAGTGGGCGGTTCACCCGCTGCCAGACCAATTTCGCGCTGGGCCTGTGCAAAACGTGTGACTGAATCCATCATACACAGCACTTGCTTGCCTTCACCGCGGAAATATTCCGACAAAGCCAAGGTCAAATATGCGGCCTGACGCCGCATCAAAGCCATTTCATCTGATGTCGCAACCACAACAACAGAGCGGGCAAGCCCCTCCTCGCCCAAGTCATCTTCAATAAATTCCTGAACCTCGCGCCCTCGTTCACCAATCAGCCCAATGATATTGACGTCCGACGAGGCATTTCGGGCAAGCATGGACAAAAGAACAGATTTCCCCACTCCGGAGCCAGCGAAAATCCCCATACGCTGGCCCTGACACAGAGTGATGAAGCTGTTAATCGCCCGAACACCCAAATCCATGGGGCCACCAACACGAGTTCTGGCGTGAGCCGCTGGTGGCTTTTGGCGAAGCGGCACAAGAGCATGCCCTCGCGGCAAAGGACCTTTACCATCAACAGGTTCCCCGAAAGCATTAACCACCCGTCCAAGCCATCCTTTGCTGGGACGGATAGAAGACGCAGGCAACAGATCGGCCCGGCATCCAAGGCGTATACCCTCAAGCTCGGAGAAAGGCAGACACATGGCCCTGTCTTTGGCAAAGCCCACCACTTCGCACAAAACGGGATCGTGATCGCGGCTTTTAATCGAAACAAGTGAGCCAACACTCATTTCAAATAAAGGCCCGACCACTTCCACCAAATGCCCCTGAATGGCCGCCACCTTTCCATATGAGTGGCGCGGCGTCACATCTTCCAGCTTTCCAATCAGATCCTGCACCATTGCCAAGCCTTTAATGATTCTCTTCGATCGTAACGATTCGTTTACCCCTATGGTTAATTATTAAAGCATAGGATTCATAAAGGTAAATTTTGCCCAGTTTAATTGGTGAATTATTGCTGAGTCGAAGGAATCGCTTACAGGGGTTTCTTAAAGTGAAACTTTAAGTCTCATCATAGGCACTTTTTGCCTACTATTCAATGAGATACCATTTTTTTTGGTAAAGTTTCTCGACAAGGCTTGCATGATGGAATCAGTATTTGTTAACCATTATGTATTAGCTTTTAACTGGGATGTGATTTGGTCCTTAGCGTCTGCGGGAAAAGCAGGTCGCTCCAAGCCCAGGAAAGGCAAAATGAGGGGATTGGCATGCGCGTATTGCTAATTGAGGACGACAGCGCCACGGCACAAAGCATCGAGTTGATGCTCAAGTCGGAAAGTTTCAATGTTTACACCACCGATCTCGGTGAAGAAGGCATCGATCTTGGCAAGCTGTACGACTATGACATTATTCTACTGGATTTGAACCTGCCAGATATGAGCGGCTACGAAGTTCTTCGTACCCTTCGCGTCTCCAAGGTGAAAACTCCTATTCTAATCCTGTCCGGTCTTGCCGGAATTGAGGACAAGGTCCGTGGTCTCGGTTTTGGTGCCGACGATTACATGACCAAACCATTTCATAAAGACGAATTGGTTGCCCGCATTCACGCCATTGTGCGCCGCTCCAAAGGCCATGCACAATCTGTGATCACCACAGGCGAATTGACCGTTAACCTCGACACCAAAACTGTTGAAGTTAACAGCCAGCGTGTGCATCTGACGGGCAAAGAATATCAAATGCTTGAATTGTTGAGCCTGAGAAAAGGCACAACACTCACCAAAGAGATGTTCCTAAACCATCTCTATGGCGGCATGGATGAGCCAGAGCTCAAGATCATCGACGTATTCATCTGTAAATTGCGCAAAAAGCTGGCAACAGCCACCGGCGGTCGAAACTATATCGAAACCGTCTGGGGCCGTGGCTATGTATTGCGCGAGCCAGATGAAGATGGCTTGAAAGAAAGCGCATAACGCCCTTTCGCGCAAAGCTCCCCTATAGAATTTCAAAAGCCCGATCTTTGATTAAGATCGGGCTTTTCTTTTGCCGCACATCGGTCGCCCCCCTTACCGGAAAAAGCACACCTGATTTGGTCTAGCCTTACGCACCAGACGAGGCACAAAAAAGCGCGCAAGATCTCTCTCACGCGCTTTTTGCTTTAATACCAGTGCCTGATCGCGGCTATTCCCTTAGCCCCGTTTTATACTTGTAAAGCGTGATGTGGTTGGTGTCGCAGGGCGCTCCCCAAGGCGGCTACTCGTACCTGTACTGCCCCGGGCACTATTACCAAGACCAGATGATGCCTTCGTCACCCCGGAAGAAAAGCGCGAAGCGCCTCCTGCACCAGAAGTCGCAGTGCCAGCCGCACTGCCAAGACCAGGGCGTGTCAACCCACCAGCAGCACCAGAAGGCCGGCTCACAGCAGAAGTAACTCCAGCCCGAGTCCCACCTGCAGCACGCATCGGCATTGGCGCCGCTTCAAGCTTGGCCGCACGGCTAGTGCTATAAAGGCCACGCTTACCAGGAATAGACTTGAACTCATTTGTCAGCCCAACCACAGTTTCGGCTGCACCCAGCACCAAAAAGCCATCATCCGGCATCTGCTTGGATAGGCGGTTCATGATATCGGTCTTGGTTGCCTGATCAAAATAAATCAGAACATTTCGACAAAAGATCACATCAAACTGACCAAGAGCACCGAAACTATCAAGCAGATTAAACGGCTTATAGGTGACCATGGAGCGGATCTCAGGTTTAACCTGCCACATTTCTCCATGCTGTGTGAAATATTTGAGCAAGAACTGAACCGGCAATCCGCGCTGCACCTCAAATTGGCTGTAATAGCCAACCTTTGCCTTCTCCAGAACATCCGTCGACAGGTCGGTCCCAATGATCTCAAATCGTGCCCCACCCAGCTTGGCGGAGTTTTCCTTCAAGCACATAGCAAGTGAATACGGCTCCTGCCCGGTAGAAGCAGCGGCACACCAAATCCGAATTTTCTTCCCCGGACGGCTCGCCACCATATGAGGCAGGATAGTATCGACAAAATTGTCAAATGGCGTCTTATCACGAAAAAAGAACGACTCATTGGTCGTCATTGCTTCAACCACTTCGGTTTGAAGCACTCTTTCGCTTGCACTTTTCAGCTTGGAAATCAGATCAGAAATCGTCTGCAAACCCGCCTTGCGCGCAATTGGCATCAAGCGGCTTTCAATCAAATATTGTTTGTCATTAGACAGAACAAGACCGGACTTTTGCTTCAAAAATGTCTGAAGGTAAGCATATTCTTGTGGTGTCATTACCGCTCCCCTCTAAAAATACGTGTAACTTTCGACCCGATCTGTGACAGCGGAAGAACGGCTGCACACACTCCTGCTTGCGCGGCTGCCCCTGGCATTCCCCAAACCACACTGGAGGCCTCGTCCTGAGCTATGACACTGCCACCGGCCTCCACAATTACCTTTGCACCATCCGTTCCATCATGCCCCATCCCCGTAAGGATCAAAGCCAGCGATGCAGCACCATAGACTCTCGCAGCAGACTCAAAAAACGGATCAACTGCTGGCTTACAAAAATTAACAGGAGGACCATCAGTAAGCTGAATAATCGTTTGTCCAGCCTGTTTGGCCAGCACCATATGTTTACCGCCCGGCGCCACATAAATGTGACCGTTTTTTACAACCTCATTATGCTGGGCCTCTCTCGCAGGCGAGCCAGACGCCCGTGAAATATGATCGGCCAGAATAGCAGTAAAAGTCGCGGGCATGTGTTGGGTGATCAATATCGGCACAGACATCAATTGCGGGCCAATTTCACCTAATAACTTTTCGAGTGCCTGCGGACCACCTGTCGAGCTGCCAATCAGCAAGGCTCTGGGCCGTGCACTCCCAAAAGAACGCAAAGAAAAACTCTTGGCTCCCATACGCCCAGCAGGCGCTGCTGGAGCCGGCCGGGCTCCAAGAGGCTGGACGGCCCGTTCCGCCCGCATACCGCCAGGAGCAGGTGCGGCAGGAGCCACCGGCTGCGCTGATACTGTCCGAGAAGCACGAAACTGAGAGGGCGCAGGATGAGAAGGAGCATGCCCTGCAGCACCATGCCCCGCACGAGGAGATCCGGCAGAACTTCCAAGCCCTTTAATCTTTTGGATCAGTTCGCGCCGAAACTCCGTCGATGTCGTAATCTGGCTGTTGGTTTCCGGCTTTGGCACATAATCGGCGGCACCGAGCGACATGGCCTTAAAGCTGATCTCAGCATTTCTGCGAGTCAGTGTAGAAGCCATAATCACTTTAACAGTGGGATGCGCCTTCAGCAGCAAAGGCAAAGCGGTCAAGCCATCCATATCCGGCATTTCGATATCAAGAACAACGATATCAGGCCGTGATTTTTGAACATCCTCAACAGCAAGGCGCCCATTGCGATGGGAATTCACCAATACCAACCCAGGATCTTCGTTTACCCAACGCCCGATCAAACCCCGGATCACAACGGAATCATCCACGACCATAACTTTGATTTGATGTGAAGCAGATGACGGCGTTGCTGCTCTGGCTGACATTAAGCCCATAACTTACTCTCTGGCTTGAAAGGGTCTTTTTGCTAGACTTAGATTAAGCCAACTTCCTGAAACTTGGCTTCCACAATCTCGCGGTCAAACGGCTTCATAATATATTCATTCGCACCGGCCCGAATGGCCTTGGCAATATGCGCAACATCATTCTCTGTGGTACAGAAAATAACCTTAGGCTCATCACCACCATCAAGTTTTCGCAATTCCACCAGAAAATCGAGACCGTCCATCACCGGCATATTCCAGTCCAGCAAAACAGCATCCGGCATCTGATCGACACAGCTCTCCAAAGCCATTTTTCCATCTTCAGCTTCAGAAATCTCAAAACTCAAATCTTCCAGAATTCGCCGAGCAACCTTGCGGATGACGCTTGAATCATCAACTACGAGACATTTTTTCATTCTTCTATCCTTATTCTCGAACAGCTCGCTTTATGCCGCTACGTTGATTTTCTCAACCATATCACCAAGCACCCGATCAACATCGAGAATAACCATCAGATTATTGTCCAGCCGATGCACACCAGCAGCGATATCGGCCCAGCGGGGGTCAAGATTGGATGGTACTGACTCTTTTGAATTCTCGCTCAGATCAAGAACCTCTCCCACACTGTCAATAATCAGACCATAGGATTCTTCTTTGAACTCAATGCCAATCGCCATCAAATTGCCGTCTTGCTCCAAAGGCTTAAGACCAAGGCGTTTACGCATGTCGATCGCAGTTACAATCCGCCCACGCAGATTGAGTACACCGGCCACTTCTGGCCGCGAGAGAGGCACACGGGTCATGTTTTCAGGAACAAAGACATCATGCACACGATTAATCGGCAATCCAAACAGCTGGTCAGAGATGTAAATCGTCACATACTGAATTGTCTCATCCAGGCTTTCGCCTTCAAGCTCTCGGTTGGTATGATCATTCATGCTGCTACTCCCAGCTCAACATTCTGTTCTTTAAGCGATGCAATCAGCCCCGGGCGATCAAACTTGGCGACATAATCATTGAAACCAGCCTGACGACCACGCTCAATGGCTTGCGGTGTGCAGAGGGATGACAGGGCAATGATCGAAATGTCTCGGGTTGCAGGTGATCGGCGCACAGCTTCACAGAACTCAAAACCGTTCATCTCTGGCATCTCGATATCACTGACCACAACCTCATAGCTTGGATCACGCTCAAGCACCGCCAGAGCATCCTTTGCAGAAGAGCAAATGGTCACTTGATAGCCAGCAGCTTTAAGAACCGGGCCAAGCATGTTGCGGAAGAAAGAACTGTCATCAACAAACAACAGCTTCTTGACCAAAGCTTCTTCACTCAGTTCCTTGCGATAGAACCAGTCTTCAAATGCTTGTGGCAGGAAGTGGCCAACATCAATAATTTCGGTTGCCTTGCCCTTGATAACGGCAGTGCCAAGAATGCCCGGGATCTCGGAGGAGACCTCGATATCAAGATGCTCGTCAACAATATCGACAATCTCGTCAACCACCAGCCCCATAGACCGGCCTGCATCGGAGAAGACCAACATCGGTTGGGAGCCTTCGGTGCGGCGCTGGACAAAATCATTGACCTGAACCAGCGGCATCAGGCTACCACGATATTGCACCATATCCCGGCCGTTGGAATATTCGATTTTTTCAATCTCGAACTCTTCAAGACGCGTAACCAATGACAATGGAACCGCCTTCGGCTCGGAGGATCCAGCACGGAAGATAAGCAAAGACACACTATTGTTTTCTGATGGCAAGGTCGCTTTTTCTTGCTCTTCAACTTCTGGCTCAACATCGGTGCCAACATGGCTGCCAAAGGCTTGAGCAACACCGTTTGGATCCAAAATCATGATCACACTACCATCACCAAGGATGGTATTACCGGAGAAGAGAGTAAGATGCCGCAGCATGGATGCCATTGGCTTGACCACAATCTCCTCTGTATGGAAGACCGCATCTACAACAACCCCAAAGGTCTGGGCACCAACCTGCATAACAACAATAAAGCCGTTATCATCCAACTCGATCTCTTCATCACTCTTGTCCTCAATTCCCAAGAGATTGGAGAGATGGATAAGCGGCAAAAGCTTGTTACGAAGACGAAGGACAGGCGTATCCTTGATTCGCTCGATCTTATGCTCGGAATTGTTCTGCACACGCACCAATTCAACGACAGAGAGTTGCGGAATTGCAAAGCGATCACCTGAGGCTTCAACCAGCAAGGTCGAGACAATAGCCAGTGTCAGCGGAATCTTGATCGAGAAGACAGATCCTTTCCCTGCCACCGATTTAAGATCAACCGAGCCACCAATCACTTCAATATTGTTGCGCACCACATCCATGCCGACGCCGCGGCCGGAGACGTTGGTAACTTTCTCTGCAGTTGAGAACCCCGCAGCAAAGATAAATTTGTTGATCTGCTGCTCGGACATTTTCTCAAGCTCAGCTTCAGTTGCGAGCTCGTTTTTAAGAATTTTTTCCTTGATGCGCTCAGTGTTCAAGCCGCGTCCATCATCTTCAATATCGATGATGATATGACCACCTTCATGATAGGCAGACAGCTTAACTGTGCCCTTGGCAGGCTTGCCCATGGCAACACGCTCATCAGGCATTTCCAGACCATGATCGGCGGAGTTGCGCACCATATGGGTCAAAGGATCCTTGATCAACTCAAGCACTTGACGATCAAGCTCTGTATCCTGCCCGACCATTACAAGTTCAATCTGCTTGTCAAGATCATTGGCAAGGTCGCGCACAATCCTTGGGAGCTTTTGCCATGCATTGCCAATTGGCTGCATGCGGGTCTTCATAACCCCTTCCTGAAGCTCAACCGTCACATTGGACAGGCGCTGCAGGGGAACCTTAAACTCGGAATCTTCGTGGCGGCGAACAATTTCCAACAACTGGTTGCGGGTCAGCACCAATTCAGACACCATGGTCATCAGATGCTCCAGTGTCTCCACATTCACGCGGATAGACTGATTGGCAACAGATTTGGTTTCCTTGTCTCCAGCCTTGGCCTCGGCGTCCTTGGGAGTTTTTTCCTTAGGCTTGGCAGCCTCAACCTTTGCAGGCTGTTTATGAGCCCGTTTATCCGCCGCCGCTGCCGCAATCGCTTCTTCAGCAGCTTCCTTGGCACTGGCCTCAATATCAAAATCGTCAGGGCCGTCAGCTTCGCGGAAAGCGCGCTCCAGATCATCCAAAGAGACCTCGCCCTCTTTCAGCTCCCGCTCCAGAACTTGATAAACTTCTGCCGGTGCTTCTTGCGCCACAGCAGGCTCTTCAGCCACATCTGCAGACGCTGGAGCCGCTGCCCCAACTGCCTGCCCGGCATATTTGCCAATTCCGGCCAAACGATCAAGATGATCAATCAGGTCTTCATCAGATCCGTCCGGCTCGGTTTCACTTGCTTCCAGCTCACCCATAATCTCTTTAATGCGATCAAGAGATTTCAAAATGATAGAGACAGATTCTTCTGTGACCGGTGCCCCATCGCGGAATTTGCCCATCAAGGTTTCCGCCGCATGGGCCAAGCTCTCCAGCCTTGGCAATCCAAGGAACCCGCAAGTCCCTTTGATCGTATGAACCAACCGGAAAATATTATCGAGAATTTGCGCGTTGTTCGGCTCTTGTTCGAACTTTACAAGCTCAACGTCAACGACGTCCAAGCTCTCATTGGTTTCCTCGATAAATTCACGTAACAAATCATCCATGATCCAAACCCTGACAATTGGCGGAATCCTGCCACTATTCGTGACTATTCCCCTTCAGTGTCGGATCAAGTGGTTAAGATAGACTGAAGCAAATCGTAATAATTTTTACCTTTTACACCAGTCTATCAATAGACCTATTGATAAATCCATCCTCAAAATACGGGAAAATACTTATTGCGCCTAAGCGTTATCAGCATCAGAAGGGATGGCAACGCCAATCATTTCATCAGCACTTGGAATGTAAACGGGCTTGGCTTCGATGGTTATAATGTCATCAGTCCAATCAAAAGCGAGATCCATTTTGCTCTCGCGCGCAAGCAGGCCTGTATAATAAGGCTGGATCGCATGAGCATCAATACCATGACCATCGGCTGCCTTGCCGCGCAACAACCGATCAAGACTTGCAGGAATGCGAGCATTCTTGCCTTCACAAACCAAAGTAAAGGTTGGATATTTTGCATCACCTTCAAGGCTAACCTTGATAAGACCGCCCCGAGGAATGGTAGAAATCCCAATCAAAACAAGGTTCAAAAGGAGTTTAACCAGATTTTTGGGCATCAGGACTCGTGTCCCTTCCCATTCCAGATCGGCCTTTTCACCCGCCATAAAGTTCCGGGCAACTTTCTCCGCATCCCCTGTATCAATCTCGGCACCGGCAGACCCCGCCGCTCCAAATGCCAAACGGGCAAACTGCAATTTTGCTGATGCAGTATGTGCTGATTTGGTAATCAACTCCATGGCAAAGGCACGCATCTCCTCGCCATTATCTTCTTCCAACACTTCAAGACCGTTGGTAATAGCCCCAACCGGGCTAATGATGTCGTGGCAAACCCGGCTGCACAATAATGCAGACAGATCCATGGAGGAAAGGGTGTCCTTGGCAGTCATTACATCCTCAACAGGTTGGACTTCTCTCTCAATCGGTCATTCATCTCTGCGCGAATCAACCGAAAAACACTTACCTGAGAATTAACCATACCAAGCCCGTCTGCCAAGGCTCGACTTTCATAGAATGGAACAAGTCGGAAAAGAAAAAGACAAGAGGCCCTCTAAATCCGGTATCGCAAGCAAGCAGCAAAGGCCTCCGCCATAATTTAGCGTGTCAATGTGCCCTTAATAGAAGACCAGCTGTGGTCCCCTCTCTGAATATGAAGCTCAAAAGCTTGCGCCCAGGCAGCGCGCGCAGGATAGGAATAAAACAAAAAGAGCCGATCATTATAGACAGCCCAAATCTCAGGATTGGCTTCCGAGACATAACCACGCGCCATGGCAAGCGCCCCATGGCCGCCATATTGGGGCATATAAATCTCGGGATCCTGCTTAAAGACTTCCAGATTAGCTTGTGAAGCAAAAATCCAGCTCACATTACGCCAGACATATTCATACTGGGCCTTGCCCTTCACCGCTTTTTGCTCAGCCTGATAGGCCACCGGATCATAGCCATAGATGGCATAGCCGGTTACCGGATTGATCAGGATCCGTCGTGACTGAGCAGAAGCATCCGCCCCTTCACTCCATAAAAAGGCTGCGACCACCACAAGGCAGACCATCCACCATGCCAAAGCATGGCGGCCAATCACTCTGGACCAATCATGGATCACTGCCTTTGTCATTTGCTCCTATCACACATATTTCGCCATGTCAGTTAAGCGACTCACGCCCAGTGGGCAGAGGCGCTCAAAGCTCACAGAGCAACATTTTTTCATCACATTCCAAAATAGACTGACAAATTAAGAATTCTGTTAAGAAAATAGCGCGATCCATAAACTATGGTAAACAAAGCCTTGTGAAAGGCCTTGCTCATCATGCCAAGCCAATCAAGGCACGAGCCGCCATCAAAGGGGCCCCTTGATTGGCCATCTGGATTGGAACTTGTGTAAAGGAACGTTCAAATGATAGCCCATTCAAGAGCCCTTTTATCCCAAAAGCTGATCCGGCTCTTTGTTGCTAGCTGGTGCACTTTGTTATGCGCCCTGCCAATTGCAGCCCAAGCCCAGACCATGGCGGATGGAGAGGTCCCTCCGGGCTATTCCCCCTATAGCGGCGAGGAATTGCTCAATATCGGCCAACGCTTCTTTGGTTCGGTGTCTGGCGGGTTGGCAGCCGTCCTTGAAAAAGCCATTTCCAAATACGGCCTCCCCAATGGATATATTCTGGGTGAGGAAGGCAGTGCGGCCATTGTTGCAGGCCTGCGCTATGGTGAAGGCCTGCTCCACACCAAAAATATGGGAAGCATCAAGACATTTTGGCAAGGACCATCGGTTGGCTGGGACTTTGGCGGCGACGGCAACCGCACCATGATGCTGGTCTATAACCTTCCTGATATCAATTATATCTATCGCCGCTTTGTCGGTTTTAACGGCTCGGCCTATCTGGTTGGCGGCTTTGGCCTCACCGTCCTTGGCAACCAGCGGGTCTATGTCATCCCGGTTCGCTCCGGCATCGGGGCTCGTGTTGGCGTGAATGTCGGCTATCTCAAATTCTCGGAAAAACCGACCTGGAACCCGTTCTAATCCGCATATTTCAGCGAACATATTTCATCTTAAAGCCCGGCATGTCCGGGCTTTTTGCGTATATCTCTTCGCATAACCCTCACCTCTTCCACTCTTCCTGCGGCAAGCGGATAGCGATAGACAGCCCATTTTGGCAAGAAAAGACGCAATTTGGGCGAATAAGCTATTCCCCACAAACGTCGTGACTGTTAAAAATTGCAGATAGAATCGTTATCAGGCCATGCAGGGCCATGCGCCCTGCCCAATGCCTTTATAAAAGGCCAAGGTGGGACATCACTGTGATTGAATCCGCAATGTATACGTTGTTGGGCTTTATCCTTGCCATATTGCTCATGTTGATCGTTGTCCCGATGATCTGGCGCCGTGCGGTGCGCCTGACAGAAAAACGTGTCCTCGGTGAAGTGCCAATCACCTATAGCGAGTTGCAAGCCGAAAAGGACATGCAGCGTGCGGAGCAGGCCATCACCCAGCGCCGCCTTGAGGTGTTAACAGACTCCCAGCGTGAGCAGCTGACAATGAGCAGTATCAAGATTGATCGCTTGAAAGAAACCATCAGCAAGCGCGATACTTCTATCGAAGCCAATCTTGCAACCATTGACACGCTTGAAAAAGATATCGCCACCCGCAAGGAGCAATATAAAGAACAGAGCGGCAAGCTTGACCAGTCTCGCCAGTCTTTAAAGCAAGCGAACGAGAAAATCAGCGGTCTTGAAGAGCTTAAATCGGATCTTGGCAACGAAATCCTTCATCTTGAAACCAGCAAGAGCGAGCAGAAAGTTGAGTTGGTCGCACAATTGGCTCGCATCGAAGGGCTGAAAGATGAGGTTTCGGAGCTTACACAAGCACTTAAAAAGGAAACAGACGCCAAGGCAGATGCTCTGTCGAAACTGACCCAGAAAAGCTCCGACTTTGATCGCAACAAGGAACGCCTTGAAAAGCAGGATGAGAAATTGGCAAGCCTGCAGGGAGAGCTGGCTGACAAAGACAGCGAAGTCTCAACACTCAAACAGCGCCTTAAACGCCTTAAAGCCAATAGCGGCCCCGATGATGGTGAGACGACAGCACGCCTTGCCGAAGTAGAAGCCCGCCGCGTAGAAGCAGAGGCCAAAATCTCCAGCCTCACCTTGCAATTGTCCAACCAGAATGAAGCCCTGGAAGAAGGCGGCACGCTCGACACCGTCATGGACAAGCTGAAAGAAGACAATCTTCAGCTGACCAAAGATCTGGCAAAACTGCAAAAGAGCCATGATGCGCTTGATGCAGAGCTTACCTCGCTTCGCGATGCCAAAGACATTGACGAAGACAGCCCTTTAAGTCCGTCCGAGCATAAATTGCGTGATGAGATCAAGACCATCGCGGCTTTGGTAACCAAAACCACCATGGACCAGGAAGGCGCTAGCTCTCCAGTTGCCAAAATCATGGATGAGGAAGAAAAGGCGAAAGAGAAAGCGCAGGCTGCACAAGACAGTTCCAAGTCCGAGACGCCGGATGCTCTGGCCAAAGTCATGTCACTGGCAGACCGCATCCTCTCGCTCAAACATTCAGATACTGATGCAAAAGCGGATGATCAGGACGACAATATCGACGAAGACGAAAGCCCGCGCATCCAGAAGCAAAGTTCTTAAAGCTGCATTCCCTGCGCGCTACTGGCAAAGCTTTCAGACGCACAAACTGACAGGCATATATAGAAAAACCCGGTCTTCGTAAGAAGCCGGGTTTTTCTATATATGCTGTCTGCAGGCTATGCATTATTCTTCGATACGAACCAGACCGGTCAGATCACGAACAGCACCCTTATCAGCCGATGTCGCCATCAGGCCATAAGCCTCAAGAGAGCGGGAGACAATCCGCTCGCGTTTTTCTGCGGGCTTCCAAGCGTCTTTCCCTTTGGCGACCATAGCAGCGCGGCGCTCGGCGAGAATCTCATCAGACACAACCGCTTCCATAATGCGGTTTGGAATATCGATATTGATGATATCCCCCTCTTCAACCAGACCAATCGCGCCACCGGATGCTGCCTCAGGAGAGACATGGCCAATAGACAGGCCGGATGTGCCGCCAGAGAAACGACCATCGGTGATCAAAGCGCATTCCTTGCCAAGCCCCATGGCTTTAAGGAACGAGGTTGGATAGAGCATTTCCTGCATGCCGGGACCACCGCGCGGGCCTTCATAGCGGATCAGAACCACATCACCTGACTGGATCTTATTGGTGGTAATCGCCTTGACCGCCGCATCCTGACTTTCAAAAATGCGGGCCGGACCAGAGAATTTCAAAATGCTCTCATCCACCCCAGCTGTCTTCACAATACAGCCATCCTTGGCAATATTGCCAAACAGAACCGCAAGGCCACCATCCTGACTATAGGCATTTTCCTTGTTGCGGATACAGCCAGCTTCACGGTCCATATCCAGGTCTTTATAGCGCTTGGCCTGCGAGAAAGCCTCAGTGGTGCGCACGCCGCCGGGCGCTGCACTATAAAGCGTCTTCACGTCATCAGAAGGGTTGCGCATAATATCAAAGGCATCAATTGCCTCGCCCATGCTTGGCAGATGAACGGTGGAGCAATCGCGGTGAATAAGACCAGCCCGATCCAGCTCACCCAAAATACCCATAATGCCGCCAGCCCGATGACAATTCTCGATATGATATTTCTGCGTCATCGGCGCAAGCTTACAAATAGACGGCACAGAGCGGGACAGACGGTCAATATCTGACATGGAGAAATCAATCTCCCCTTCTCGCGCAATGGCAAGAATATGCAGAACGGTATTGGTAGAGCCGCCCATGGCGATAT
Organism: Cohaesibacter sp.; assembly: GCA_025210795.1. Taxonomy (GTDB): domain Bacteria; phylum Pseudomonadota; class Alphaproteobacteria; order Rhizobiales; family Cohaesibacteraceae; genus Cohaesibacter. The sequence goes on from JAOAQZ010000008.1 coordinate 55,374, forward strand.
CCAACGTCATGGCATTTTCAAACGCCTTGAAGTTGGCCACATTGCGCGGCAGAACGCTTTCATCCTCTTCCACATAATAACGCTTACACAGATCAACCGCAGTGCGCGCGGCTTCAAGGAACAACTCCTTACGGTCTGCATGGGTCGCAACAACGGTGCCGTTACCGGGCAAGGCAAAGCCAAGTGCTTCTGCAAGGCAGTTCATGGAATTGGCAGTAAACATGCCAGAGCAGGAGCCACATGTCGGGCAAGCTGCTTCTTCCACTTTCTGCACCATCTCGTCAGACACTTGCGGATCGGTGCCCATGACAATCGCATCAACCAGATCAAGACCATGGTCAATGCCCTCAGTCCGGCCAGCTTCCATCGGACCACCAGAGACAAAGACCGCAGGAATGTTAAGGCGCATCGCCGCCATCAACATACCCGGCGTGATCTTGTCGCAGTTGGAAATACACACCAAGGCATCAGCACAATGGGCATTGGCCATATATTCCACACTATCAGCGATAATTTCGCGAGATGGCAGCGAATAGAGCATGCCGTCATGGCCCATGGCAATGCCATCATCCACGGCGATGGTATTCATTTCCTTGGCAATGCCGCCAGCCGCTTCAATCTCTCGCGCCACCATCTGACCAAGATCTTTAAGATGCACATGGCCCGGCACAAACTGGGTAAAGGAGTTACAGACGGCAATAATGGGCTTGCCGAAATCCTTGTTTTCCATGCCGGTTGCACGCCAGAGAGCGCGGGCACCAGCCATGTTGCGGCCATGGGTCGAAGTCTTGGAACGATAGTCTGGCATTTCCTGATCCTTGTGGGATATTTCAAGCAGCTTTCGGGCGACCAGAGAGTCACCACCGAAAAGCTCATACGGTCACTTTGGTCCTACGGGGCATGCCCCAATCTGCCTCTGTCATAAACCATTCAAGGAATGAGAGACAAACCATTTCTTTGAATTGATCGATCAATTCGGCTGATAAAAGAACAATAATCAAGAAAAATGGCGACCCTGTTTTGAACAGAACCGCCATTTTTAAAAGAAGTCTATTGGAGCCTAGAGCTTGAAATCGTCACCAAAGCCGAACTTTTCGGTGACATAATCAATATCCTTGTCACCACGGCCAGACAGATTGACCAAAATGCTCTCGCCGGGATGAGACATAGCCATCTTCATGGCATAAGCCACAGCATGCGAGCTTTCCAGCGCAGGGATAATGCCCTCATAACGGCTCAGCGCATAAAAGGCCTTCAAGGTCTCTTCATCGCTGGCACTGCCATAATGCACTTTGCCAATGGTATGCAGATAGGAATGCTCAGGCCCGACACCGGGATAATCAAGGCCGGATGCAATGGAGTGAACCGGTGCCGGCTCGCCTTTGTCATCCTTGAGCATGATGCATTTAAAGCCGTGAATTTCGCCCGGCTCACCATAGGTGATGGTTGCGGCATGCTTGCCCAGCTCAGTGCCGGTGCCATGAGGCTCAACCCCGTGCAGCTTGACGTCTTCATTGTCGATAAAGCCTGAGAAAATACCCATGGCATTGGAGCCACCACCAACGCAGGCAACCACATGATCAGGATCATTGCCGGTCATCTCATGGAACTGGTCGCGCGCCTCATAGCCAAGCACTGACTGGAAATCACGCACCATTTTAGGGAAAGGATGCGGACCAACCACAGAGCCGATGGCATAGATGGCATCTTCAGTCTGCTCAAGATAGGACATGAAAGCAGAATCGACCGCTTCTTTAAGGGTCTTGGCACCAAAGCTTACCGGCACCACAGTGGCACCAAGCAATTTCATGCGCACCACATTGGGATGTTCCTTGGCGATATCAACCTCACCCATATGGATTTCGCATTCCATACCAAAGTAAGCTGCAGCCGTTGCAAGAGCCACACCATGCTGGCCAGCACCGGTCTCAGCAATCAGCTTTTTCTTGCCCATAAATTTGGCCAAAAGCGCCTCACCCATGCAATGGTTCAGCTTGTGAGCGCCGGTATGGTTGAGATCTTCACGCTTGAGATAGATCTGCGCGCCACCCATCTCGATAGACAGGTTCTTGGCATGCTGCACCGGAGTTGGGCGACCCTGAAAATGCTTACGAATATAACGCAGCTCTGCAATATAGGAGCTGTCAACGCTCAGGCGCTCATAGGCTTCGCCAATTTCCTTAAAATGAGGCTCGAGTTGTGGCGGGATGAAGGCTCCACCAAAATCTCCAAAAAATCCATCTTTCGAAGGCATCGACTTCAAATAGCCCATACGTTTTCTCCCAAACTTGTTATTCTGTGCCCATGCTCAGTGATGCATAGGCCTTAAGCTCCATTGGCGACAACCCTAGTGCAAACTGGATCCAATTGAAAAGGCCCCTATTGTGATAATTTTGAACACAAAGAAATAAACAGCCAAACCGCCCACAAATCGGCACCGAACCGTCCCCAGTTTTAAGAATATTGCGACCCTTCAAAAGCCCAATTGCGACTTATTTTCACCATATGAAGCAACAAACTGTCAGAAATTGCAAAAGCGGGAAAATTTCCTTGGACAGAACGCACCCTTTCCGCCATAAGCCTCTGACACTGGGCCCGACAAAGCCCATCCATCCCAACAAGGATCATTCTGACGAAACAGCGAACAGGCTCAAAGCCTGACATATAGAGGGAAGACGCGGTTGAGCAATTCTGGACCTGACGCAATTTATGGCATTGAACGGTGGGGCAAAGACCTGTTCAAAGTCCTGGAAAATGGCAATATTGGCCTGATCACCCAGCATGATGAAACCACCACCATCACGGATCTGACCTCTATCCTGCATTCGTTGGAAGAGCGCGGCATTGCTTCGCCCATTTTGCTGCGCGTCGCCAACAATCTCAAAAGCCAGATCGACAAGATCAATAACGGCTTTCAGCACGCCATCAAAGAGCTCAATTACAAGAACAGCTATCGCGGCGTCTTTCCCGTCAAGGTCAATCAGCAGGCCCATGTGATCGAAAAGATCGTCGAATATGGCGCGCCTCACCATTTTGGTCTGGAAGTGGGGTCAAAGCCAGAGCTGATCATCGCTCTTGGCCAATATCTGGCAAAGGAAAGCCTGCTCATCTGTAACGGCATCAAGGATAGCGAGTTCATCTCCCTTGCCCTTCTGTCTCGCAAGCTTGGCTTTAACACCATTATTGTGCTGGAAAGCCTCTCTGAGCTGGAACTGGTTCTGGAAGCCTCCAAGCGCCTTGATATCCGCCCTGCTCTTGGCATCCGCATCAAGCTTAACAACCGCATCACCGGCAACTGGGCCAGTTCTTCCGGGGACCGCTCCGCCTTTGGCCTGTCCGCGCCCGATGTTTTGCATGTGATTGATCGCCTGAAAGAGGAAAGCTATCTCGATTGCCTGCAATTGCAGCATTTCCATTTGGGCAGTCAGGTGCCGGACATTCTCGATGTCCGCCGCTCCACAGCCGAGGCTTGCCGCTTCTTTGTTGAATTGCGCCGCGAGGGTGCCCCGCTCAAATATATTGATCTGGGCGGCGGCCTTGGCATTGATTATACGGGTGAGCACAAATCCACCGAAAACTCCATCAACTACACCACTGGCGAATATTGCATGAATATCGTCGAAGCGGTCAAAAATACGATGGATGACGCCGGTGAAGAGCATCCGATCATCGTCACCGAAAGTGGCCGCGCCACAGTTGCCTATTCGTCGATGCTTTTGTTCAACATCCTTGATGTCACCCATTATGAGGATAAGGAACCCATCGAGATCGGCGAAGATGATCTGCGCTCGGTGCGCGATATGCGCGATGTTGAAAGCTATCTGACCCCTGCGCGCCTGCAGGAATGCCTCAATGATGTGACCTTCTATCGCGACGAAGTGCGGCGTAATTTCGGTCGCGGCGAAATTGGCTTGAGAGATCTGGTCAAGGCAGAGCGGCTTTATATGCATCTCATTACCAAGATGCGCAAAGTTGCCAAAAGCGACGAATGGATTTCAGAAGATGTTCTAAGCGCTCTTGAAAGCTCGGCTGACATCTATCATGCCAATTTCTCGCTTTTCCAAAGTCTGCCCGATGTCTGGGCCATTGATCAATTACATCCGATCATTCCCATCCAGCGCCTCAACGAAGAGCCAACCCGTCGCGCCATCCTCTCGGACATTACCTGCGATAGTGATGGCAAGGTTGATCAGTTCGTGCTGGCGGATGGGGTCTCCAATTCCCTGCCTGTGCATGAGCTATCGGAAGGCGAGCATTACTCACTGGCCGTCTTCTTTGTCGGCGCCTATCAGGAAACGCTGGGCGATCTGCATAACCTGTTTGGGGATACCAATGTGGCGACCATTGAAATCCGGCCAGACGGGGATTTCAGCCTCATCCACGAGGTAGAGGGCGACACCATCTCGGAAGTTCTGCGCTATGTGGAATATGATCCGCTGGCCCTTACCAACTCCTTCAAGAAAATGGTTGAAGAGGCGGTTTCGAAAAAATCGCTGACCGTGAAGGAACGCAAAACCATCATGCTGGCTTTTAAAGACAGCATCAACGGCTATACTTATTTCGAACATTTCGAACACTAATCTTCGTTGGGGAAGTCCCTTTCCTCCCTTTAAGAAGGACAACAATGATGAACAAGGTTCTTGTTATTGGCGCAGGCGGCGTTGGCTCCGTCGTCATCCATAAAATGGCTCAACTCCCCGAGATTTTCGGAGAGATCACGCTGGCCAGCCGCCGCCGGTTCAAATGCGATGAAATCGCAGCCGACGTAAAAAAACGCACCGGCATCGAGGTCAAAACCGCAGAAGTGGACGCCGATGACAGCGAGGCAACCGCCGAGCTGATCCGCGCAACTGGCGCTACCCTCGTGGTCAATGTGGCACTTCCCTATCAGGATCTGACCATCATGGATGCCTGCCTTGCCACAGGCACCCATTATCTCGACACCGCCAATTACGAGCCGCGCGACGAAGCCAAGTTCGAATATCACTGGCAGTGGGCCTATCAGCAGCGCTTTAAAGAAGCTGGCCTGATGGCGCTTCTTGGCTCCGGCTTTGACCCTGGCGTCACCAACGTCTTTACTGCTCACGCCAAAAAGCACCTGTTGGATCGCATCGACACGCTTGATATTCTCGATTGCAATGGCGGCGACCATGGCCAGCATTTCGCCACCAACTTCAACCCAGAAATCAACATCCGCGAAGTCACCGCCGATGTAAAACATTGGGAAAATGGCGAATGGGTGGTCACCCCTGCCATGTCAAACAAGCAGGCCTTTGATTTCCCCGTCGTCGGCGAGCGCAATATGTATCAGATGTATCACGAAGAGCTGGAAAGCCTCTCCAAACATCTGCCGGAAATCAAGCGCGCCCGCTTCTGGATGACCTTTGGCGATGCCTATATCAAGCATCTGGAAGTGCTGCAAAATGTCGGCATGACCCGCATTGATCCGGTCATCTATGAAGGCAAGGAAATCATCCCGCTGCAATTCCTCAAGGCTGTTCTGCCAAATCCGGGTGATCTGGGCAAAACCACCAAAGGCAAAACCTGCATCGGCAACATCATGACGGGCGAGAAAGACGGCAAGGAAAAGACCGTCTATGTCTATAATATCTGCGATCATGAAGACTGCTTTGCCGAGGTTGGCTCCCAGGCCGTTTCCTACACCACCGGCGTGCCCGCGATGATTGGTGCCGCCTTGATGCTGACCGGCAAATGGTCCGGTGAAGGTGTCTTTAACATGGAACAGCTCGACCCGGATCCGTTTATGCATATGCTCAACAAGCATGGCCTGCCGTGGCAGGTAACCGATCTGGACAAGCCTCTGGATTTCTAATCTGCATACCATCCAAGGGCTCGAACTTTCCGAGCCCTTCTTCTTTAAAGGCCATCAGGAAAAGCGGGAACAGGCATGAGCGATACTCCCATCATGGAAACACAGGCAGGCGATGCCGGAGCGTTTCGCCAGTTTGACCTCAACCGTGTCCCAAGCCCTTGCTTTGTGGTCGATAAAGCCGCCATCCGCCGCAATCTTGGCATTCTGGCCGATATCGGCAAAAGAGCCGATGTCAAAATCCTCTCAGCTCTGAAAGCCTTCTCCTGTTGGTCTCTGGGAGATGTGATTTCCGACCATCTCGATGGCACCTGCGCTTCCGGCCTGTGGGAGGCAATGCTGGCGCGCGAACATTATAAGGGCGAGCTTGCCACCTATTCAGCCGCTTTCAAGAAAAGCGAAATGCCCCAATTGCTGGCGCTATCTGATCATCTCATTTTCAATAGCCCCCACCAGCTGGATCGCTTTAAAGAAGAAATCAAGGCCGCACAGGATGCAGACCATGCGCCTGACTTCGGCCTTCGCATCAATCCCGAACATTCCGAAGGCGAGATTGAAAAATACGACCCCTGCGCTGCAGGCTCCCGCCTTGGCACGCCCATCTCCCAGCTAAAGGATGCAGACCTCTCCCGATTTGATGGCCTTCACATCCATAGCCTGTGCGAGCAGGATTTCAGGCCCCTTGAGCGCACATGGCAGGCGATAGAAGAGCAAGTCGCTCCATGGCTCTCTCATATGAAATGGCTCAATTTTGGTGGCGGTCATCATATCACCCGCGATGATTATCAGCGCGATGAACTGGTGGCGTTCCTTAAAGACATCAAAACAAGATATGATGTCGAAATCTATCTCGAACCCGGTGAAGCCGTGGCGCTGGATGCCGGTATTCTGATTGGCGAAGTGCTCGATATCACAAAAAATGGTGCAACTGATCTGGCCATCCTTGATCTTTCCGCCACCTGTCATATGCCTGATGTCATCGAAGCCCCCTACCGCCCAGCCCTTTTGGGAGAGGCAGAGGGCAGCGAAAGCCTTACCTATCGTCTTGGCGGCCCTTCCTGCCTTGCAGGCGACGTCATCGGAGATTATCACTTTGCCACTCCGCTGCAGGTGGGTGACCGCATCGCTTTTCTCGATCAAGCCCATTATTCCATGGTCAAAACCAACACCTTTAACGGGGTTCAGCTCCCCTCCATCGCTCTTTGGGACAGCGAAGGCGACGCGCTCGATATAATCAAGCGCTTTGGCTATGAAACCTTCCGCGACCGCCTGTCCTGATCCTTGCACAAGAAAGACAGACCAATGACCAATCTGACCTATCCCGCCTTTCTTGGCTCGGAACTGAGCAAAGAGGAAAGCAATCCTGAAACTGCCCTCTTTCATGTAATCCCATGCCCCTTAGAGAAAACCGTTTCTTACGGCTCTGGTACTGGTGCTGGCCCGTCCGCCTTGCTGGAAGCCAGTCAGGAGCTGGAGCGGTTTGATGGCACAGGCTTCCCGCTAGAGCATGGCATCACCACCACAGCCTCCATCAATTGCAATCAGGCTATCGAAGAAGCAATGGCTGATCTGCGTGCCCTGACCGGCTCCATTGCCGCAAAGGGGAAAATCCCTGTCACCCTTGGCGGCGAACATAGCCTGACCTATGGAGCGGTTATGGGAGTGGTGGACGCCCTTCAAAAGCCCGTTGGTATCATCCAGATCGACGCCCATGCAGATCTTCGTGTGGCCTATCAGGGCTACAAACATTCCCATGCCTCTGTTATGCATTTGCTAGCCGTGGAAGAAGGCCTGCCGCTCATGCAATTTGGTATTCGCGCCCTCTGCATCGAGGAGCATGAAAGCCGCCTTAGCAAGCCGCATATCCACTTTGTCGATGGGGAAGAGCTGGTCACCGGCAACATCCAAAGCTATGATCTTCCTGATGATTTCCCTCAAGATGTCTATATCACCTTTGATGTCGATGGTCTGGACCCCTCTATCATGCCAGCAACCGGCACTCCGGTGCCGGGTGGCCTTGCCTATTATCAGAGCCTCAATCTCATCCGCCATGCTCTTAACGGCCGCCGCTGCGTGGGGATGGATATTGTGGAACTGGCACCCTTTGGCGATCAATGGGCATGGGACTTTACCGCAGCCAATCTTACCTATCGCCTGATGGGCCTTGCCGCCCAGTCAAAATAAGCCTGTCAAGATAGATAACTAGGCATAGGTCGGCTCTTTGGCAAAGAGATCAGTCCTCCAGCACGCCAATCTCTATGCCGCATTCTTTTAAAATCTGCTCGCTGCGCGTTGTATCAAAGCGCGCAGCAATCCCCTCATTATGCCGCCAGATCACGCGCGCAACCCCAAGTTGGGCGAGATTTTTCGCGCATTCCTTACAAGGGGGATGGGTAATATAAACGCTATATCCCTTGATCGGCTCATGGGCAGAAAAAGCGGCATTCATTTCGGCATGGATCACCCGATCATATTTCTCTGACCGATCCTCATAATAGTCCGGCACATCCTCCATCCGTCGCGGAAAGCCGTTATAGCCAACCGCGGCAATGGTCTTGTCCGGCCGGCAAATAGCTGCCCCCACCTTGGTGGATGGATCCCGACTGCGTTTGGCCGCCTGCTCGGCAAAGCCCATCATCCATTCATCAAAACCTGGCCGCATGATCTGTGTCTCCCAACTGCATTTTTGAAAAGACTAAAGCTTTTCTTAGCAGATAGAAATCCTTCATATGACACAAACTATTCAACGCCAAAGTCAAAAAATGCCAAACAACGCTTTCTGTCATAAGCGCGTAACAAAGTAAGGGGATTAGTCCTAGCTATCAGTCTGGAAGATGTATCACAGCAGAGATGGACGAGACCAAGTCAATCACTTCGTCAGCAAATCGCAGCGTCCAAATCTCAGACCGTCTTGTCAGGCAGAGGGGCTCAAACGAAACCAATAGACCTAAAGGTAGGACCATGTCTTCTATCAACGACACAGAAGTCAGCTTTGACGACTTTGACGAAATCATCAATCCCCGTCCAGAAGAAACCGATTTTGATCGGGTCGTAGAAGCTTCCATCAGTCGCCGCGGTTTTCTCGGTGGTGCCTTGGCATTTGGTAGCTTTGCCATGCTGAACAGCACATTCCTCTCCACCAGCGCAAAAACCGCTGAAGACCGTTTTGCTTTTGAGGCCATCACCGCAAACAGCAATGACGCCGTCACAGTGCCCACAGGTTACAAAGCCGACGTCCTGATCCGCTGGGGTGATCCGCTTTGGTCAGATGTACCAGAATTTGATGATGCAACCCGCGGAACAGCAGCCTCTCAAGCACGAGCATTTGGCGACAATACCGACGGTATGGAAGTCTTCTCCCACGAAGGCAAAACTCTGCTGATCGTGAATAACGAATATACCAACCGCAAAATCATCTGGGGCAACCGCGAAGGCGGCAAAGCAGCCAACGACGATGATATTGCAAAGGGCATGAATGCCCACGGCATCTCAGTTGTTGAACTGGAGAATAAAGACGGTAGCTGGCACCCAGTGAAAGACAGCCCCTACAACCGCCGCATCACACCAGAAAGCGAAATGGAGCTAACCGGTCCTGCCGCAGGTCACGCTTTGCTCAAAACTGCAATTGACGAAACTGGCACCAGGTCTCTTGGTACATGGAACAATTGTGGCAATGGTCAGACCCCTTGGGGCACCTACTTAACATGCGAAGAAAACTTCAACGGTTACTTCTCCTCCAGTGATGAAAATATCGAAATCAGCCCAGAGCTGAAACGATATGGCATCGGCAAAAAAGACTGGGGCTATGGCTGGGCGAAAATTGATGATCGCTTTGACATCTCCAAAGCACCAAACGAGCCAAACCGTGCAGGTTACATCGTCGAGATTGACCCGCGCGATCCAAACTCAACACCCAAAAAACGCACAGCTCTTGGCCGTTTCAAGCACGAAAATGCTGAATGTGTTGTCAATAAAGATGGCCATATTGTTGTTTACATGGGGGACGATGAGCGCGGCGAATTCATGTATCGTTTCGTCTCCAAAGGCATCTATGCTCCAGGAGCAGAAACCGACTCTCTTCTGAACGAAGGCACGTTGTCTGTCGCCAAATTTAACGAAGACGGCACAGGTGAGTGGCTGGAGCTGACCCCGGAAACGACCGGCATGGCGAGCGAGGCTGAAATCGTGGTTTATGCCCGAATGGCCGGTTCCAAAGTTGGGGCAACCACCATGGATCGCCCTGAGTGGATCGCGGCAAACCCAACCGCAGACGAAGTCTATTGCGCCCTGACTAACAACAAAAACCGCGGCATCAAGACCAATGCTGGGGGGGACGAAACTCCAGTGGGTGGCCCAAATCCGCGTGAAGCCAACAAATATGGTCAGATTGTGCGTTGGCAGCCAAAGGATGGCGACCATACCGCAAAGGACTTTGACTGGGATTTGTTCGTTATCGCAGGCAACCCGAACATTCACCAGGACGATCGAGCTGGCTCCAAAAATGTCAATGCAGACAATATGTTCAACTCACCCGATGGTCTGAAGTTCGACACAAATGGCCTTCTTTGGATCCAAACCGATGGCAATTACTCGAACGCCAAGGATTTTGAAGGTCAGGGCAATAACCAGATGCTTGCTGGAGACCCTGTAACCGGCGAAATTCGCCGTTTCCTCGTAGGGCCAAAAGAATGCGAAGTCACCGGGGCTACCTGGAGCCCGGATCGCCGTACCATGTTTGTGGGTATTCAGCATCCAGGCGAACGTGGTGACAGCCATTGGCCAAATGGAGGCGATAGCGTTCCCCGCTCCGCAATCATCGCAGTGACCCGCGAAGATGGCGGCATCATCGGCTAATCAAGGCTGAGTAAACTGGCATATGGGCCGGGTAGCATCGAGCTGCCCGGCCTGTTTTCTTGGAAAGCCATACCATAACCGGGCGAGAAAGATGAAGAGGCTACCTCAATGTCTAACCCGATAATGAGAAGGCGGCGCCGCATCCTCGTCACCCTGCTGGTCGGGATTGCCTCCATCTTTGGTGCTGGACAAGCATGGCCCGAGCCAAAAACCAAAAGAATAAAACTGGGAAAATGGACCTGTACCAATCACGATTGTGATCCCTATATTTATGACCCATCAGTCGGTGATATAAATATCAATGATGAAGACAACCCAATTCCCCCAGGCACTGCATTTAAAGACCTGCCAGACAATTGGATTTGCCATATATGCGGGGATCCCAAAAGCCATTTTGAACCTATTGGGGAATGGGTAGACGTCATCCTTCCTGCCTAGCACACTGTTTGTGCCTTGGCTGCCTTCAAAACTCAAACTTCTCTATTCGGCCCTTTTGGCATAGCCATCAATAGCGCTGATCATAGTTTCCCCAATCTGACCATCAATTGGGCCAAGATAGAAACCCTGATCCTTGAGGAAACGCTGGAGTACCTGTCTCAGTTGAATACTCAGTTTTTGATTTACTTGCTCGTTCAAAAACAACACAGCCCCTTCATCTCCTGCACGATAAGCTTCGAGCAAAGCTTCTGCAGCCGCAATCAGATCTCTGTCCGACGCATCATCCCTATCAAGCAGCAAGGCCAAACGCAGATAAGCTGAAGCGTCCCCTCCATCGGCTGCACTGCGATAGAGCCTTTCCGCTTGGGCAAGATCCTTTTGGATACCAAGCTCTCCACGCTCATAAATATCTGCCAAAATGAATTGAAATTCTGGTCGCCCCTGTTCTCCTGCAAGCCTATACAGACGGCCAGCATTTCGTAGATCCTTCTTTACCCCCCCGGAACCATTTTCAAGAAAATAGGCATAGGATTCCTGACCTTGGTCATGCCCTAAATTGGCAGATTGGCGATAAAACTCTGCAGCTCGGGCCAGATCCTCTTTCACTCCAAGTTGCGCAGTTTCATAGATCCAACCCAATCGCCAAAGAGCAAGAGCATTCTTAAGGCCTGCCGCCTGCTCATAATAGGCCAGAGCGGAGGCATCATCACTTGCGACCCCGCAAGAGCCGAGTTCTGAACAGCGGCCAAGCCCATACACACCAAGTGCGCTACCACCATCCGCTGCAGCCCGGAAATGTGAAAGAGCCCTTTTGCTATCTGGAGTCATGCCGGTATCAAGCAAAGCAAGGCCCAATCGCGCCATCGCATCTCCATGGCCCTGATTGGTAGCCATGGAGAAAAATTCCATAGCAATAGTGCGATCTTTCACCAGACCACAATGACCTTCTTCATAACACAGGCCAAGCTCATATTGAGCCTGAGGCAAGCCATCATCGGCCATTGCCCGCAGCGAAGGTAGATACGTGGTCAACTCATTAGCCTTGGCCAGCCCTTTTCGAACATATTTGCGCAACAGGGCAAAATCTGCGAGCAATTTATCATTATCATTTGCCGCTTTGGGAGCTACAACCGTTGCATCACTGATTTCGGCCCTCTTTTGCCCACCTTCAGCAGCCCGTTTTGTAGTCGTCACGCGGCTCCTCAATCCAGCAATATTTGCTTTAAGACAGGCATCCATATCATCGGAAATCTCAAGCTCAGCGGCCTGTTGCGGATAGCCCGCCTCCGCCGCCATGTTGGCCTCCCAATAGGCCATATGCACAAGCAACGCATCCGTCAGCTTGTCCAGTCTCTCTAATTCGGAGATATAGATATGACGGAAATTCGTCAAAAGCTGCGTGTGGCGCCGCATAGACCGGTCAATATCACAGTCTTTAAGAGCATCACCATATTGCGTGGTCCAATCTGTAATATCCCACCAGACATCATAGGATGTGTGGCTACGGGCCGGGATATGCTCATCCTCAATTTTCTGCCATTCTTCTTTGGAGAATGAGCGCCTAAGATCGGAAATATCCCGATCAAGATCGCGATATCCCAATTCCTTGGCATCAAGCAGGAAGTTATAAGCTTTTGTAAAATCTTGCGTCTTGGCATTTCCTCGTAAATAGATACCACCCAATTCGTAAGCAGCTTCCGCACTGCCATTGTTGCGCGCGCGCAAGAGCCATTTCACGGCTTTATCTATGTCTTTTTCAACACCACTCCCGCGCAGATAATCAAGGCCTATTCTGGTTTGAGCTGCATGATAGCCCTCTTCCGCTGCTTTCAAGTAAAGATCTTGCGCTTTCTCCCAATCTGAAGAGACGCCAACACCCCTCTCGTAAGCATGTGCCAAGGCGAATAGACCATAACCACTCTCTTGCTGAGCTGCTTTCTCAAACAGCCTGAACGCTTTTAATGGGTCCTTCTCGACAAAACTTCCTTTCTCATAGCGTACTCCCAGCAACACCTGGGAATCTGGCCAGCCATTCTCCGCAGACCTGTGCAACCATTCAATCGCCAGTTTCTCGTCTTTGAGGATACCAAACCCATTTCGCAGCATGGAATAGAGGGCAAGTTGGGCATTGGCATCCCCACTCTGTGCCGCTTTCTCATACCAATAAAAGGCCCGCTCCCCATCCTTTTTGATCCAAAGACCTGAATAATAATGCCATCCGAGCAATCTCTGAGCACGCACCTGCCCCAGCGCAGCCAAACGCGCCAGGGATCGCAAATACTCTGTTGGCATGGCATGCTCATTCCCTTCATCAGAACCAAAGGCATAATCACTTTGCAACTTCACCTCTGCAAGTGCGCGAAGAGGCCCTGCAGTCTGGCCATGTTCAGAAGGTACGATATCAAAGGTCTTTAAATGATGGTGAAGCTTCTCAACCCGTTTTCTCAGACAAGCATGATCCTTACGATGCGTGGTCATCACCATCGCCGCTCGCGGATCTCCCTTCTCAATCCGCAACAAAGCTTCTTCACTTTGAAGCAAACGGCTCAACCATGCATAAAGAGCAGAATAATCACCATCCTGGTCTACTGGCAGCATATTTTTGGCCTGCATCTCATCCAGCTCCAAGCGAGCTTTGAAGGCTGCATCCAGATCGCAAACCATCAGTGCCTGATATAACGCATTCCAGCTCCGTCGTATTTTCGCTTGATACTTTGACAATCGAGCGGAGCGCAGTCTCTCATAGACCAATTTGGCTTTTTCGCGCCGTTCCTGTGTCATGCGCGCTTCAAGCCGTTTAAGCGCCTGCTGGACATCTTTGCGGCCCGGTTCATGCAGCAGCGCCAAAGACCAATAGGCATGAGAGACTGGCAAATCTCTGCTGGCCCCATCGGTTCCATAATGCTGGCCCAGAATTCGATCAGCTTCTGCATCAGAATTCTGCGAGGCACGTTTATACCATGTGGTGGCCTGACCATTATCATCACGCACCTTCCCGGCAAATCTATAATAATGCGCCAAGGCCTTTTGCGCGTCGACATCATCCATACGCGCAGCTTGATAATAGTGGCGAAAAACACTCTCAGCTTCTGTAACGCTATCTTTGCTGCTATTGCGAACGAGCATCTGTGCCAAAAGGAAATGAGCTTCAGCACTGCCCAGATCCGCAGCCTTTTGCAGCCAATCGCGTGCCTTGGCCAGATTCTTTTCGGCCCCCTGCCCGGTTTCAAGGACCATAGCCATATCCATCATGGAAGCAGGATCGCCCGCGTAAGCTGCCCGTTTCAAATAAACAAGCGCATTTTTCTTCTGCTCTTCTGTGGCACTCTTACGATTGAAAATATGGAAAAGCGCATTAAGAGCTCTAACATCGTCCTTCTCGGCCGCCTTTTCATTCCAGAACAAGGATCGCTCTGACCCAGACCCAAAATGCCGGGCCATGAAAACTTGTGCTCCAACATGGCCAAGACGCGCCAACCGGTTGATCTGCTTCAAATCAACATCGGCAAGCTCGTCATCCTCTGATCCGGCTTTATATAGAAATGGATCTGGCCAATTATCAGAACTCTTGCCAGCATCGCTTTGCTTGACGGCAGCACCCGTCTCAATCTCTTTGGCATTTTCGCCGTTGCTCTCAGCTTTCGCTAAATCGTTGGCAGTGCCTTTCCCCTCTTCCTCTGTTTTTATCTCGGCTTCCCCTGCCTCTTCATCCTTTACCTTGCTCGCAGGTTGCTTTGCCCCAGCTACGTGCACTGGCTTGGGCCGCGGTGCCTCATCCACATAAACCGGCAAATTTTCATAATCACGCGGACGATAACCGCGCTGAGGGTCATAATCTCCCCACTTCCACCCCTCCGAAGCGGGGTTGGGCCATAAATTATACCCAAGACGATTGCTTTTACTGAAAAAGCGCTTGAGGTGCAGATCCCTGAAACCCGGAGGCCCTTGCCGGATCAGATAGATTTGATCTTTGCTCTCGGTCTTGCCAGTTGGGTCAAAAACTATGATGGGATAGTCAACATAAGGCGAATCCTTATATTGGTTCTCCGGCCCGTGATGGGAGACAAACCCATTCTCGAACCCGCCATAAGTGCTAACTGCCTCATTGAGTTTCGCCAGCAGGTTCTGCTGACGCGGCGATGTAGCCCCAAGCAATGGATCAAATGGTGCATCACGCACCGCTGGAGTTTCAGCAGGCATGCATTGTTTCAATCCAGCATTACATTGGGCCGCATCAAAGGGATAACCAATAGCCAAAAGATCATAGTCAGCCGTCAAATAGGGTTTGATCTCATGATCTGATGTATTGTCGGCCAAAACATACATCGGATTGGCATCCAGCAAACTGGCCAGTTTGTCATCAACCTGGGCGCGCTTCATGTCCAGACTTTCATCATAGACCGGACTGTCGGTGCTGCCTGAATTGCGCCAGTCATAATAGAATTTGCCACATCGCAAATAGATCGCAGCCTCGGCATTCGGTTCATCGGGATTAGTCAAAACTTCACAAGTTCCGCGGTGATCATTTTCAACTTCCAGCGGACGTTTGATTGCAAAGGTTCGCTCATCGGGCAATTGCGGATGGACTTTCTCAATGCTCGACTTGGTCTGTTTGTTGTATTTTTTGATCTGAACCTTGCGCTGAGCAGGATCCTTGACTGTACGCCAAAGCTTTGAGAAACGCTGATCAAAGGGAATCATAGCCACTTGAGGCCCCCAAGTAGAGCTTTTCCCTTTAACATTCATGCCTTTAGCAGCAGCAATATTCTGCTCAAGAAGCCGGGTGGAATCCTGATTGACCGGACGTCCAAGAATGAAGACATTCTCCTGTCGTGCGATCCGTAAAAACTGCTCGGCATGAGACGCAACCATACCCGACCACGCAATAGCTTCATCCCCTAAGACGAGGTCCGGCGCAGCAGACTTAGGGGGCAAATAGCGGGGCAAGGCCTTTCCAGCTTCCGGAAACTTATCTTTAAACTGATTATGATCCCACCGTAACAATCGGACCAGCTTGCTTTGAACCTGATAATCCCAAGGCGCATAGGAATGAAGTATATTGGGAATCGGAGCTTCCCCTTTTAGTCCTCCAAGCTGGCTTTCCACTCGCACCACAGCATCGGTATGGCCATCATGATGAAAAACCAGATCATGCAGCATGGTCAGAAAGATCTCGGGAATATCCTTGACCTTCTTGTCATTGAAAAAGCGCGAGGGGTCGGCTCCAATAGCGCTTTTAGCCATCACTTTTGAGGCATTGAGCAATTCTAGTTCTTCATCATTGCCCATGCTGGTATCAATCACGCCAAATGGAAGCTTGGCAAGCTTGGCAACATCTCCTTTAAAATCGTCCCAGTAATCGGCACTGCGACGTTGAACCCAGAAATAGACGTTGTAATCAAGGGCTTTACGGATGCTCTCGCGGTAAAGCTCCCGCCCTTCATCTGCGCTCACATCCTGCGCTTGTTTCTCCTCATAACTATCATCAAGAATGCGCAGATCCTTGTCTGCGGATTTCCAGTCTTCAAAACGCTGACTGATAAAGGCATCCAGCAAAGGATCATTGTTAAAGAAGATGGTCCCGGCCAGAGAATAGAGCATATTATACTGGTTGAGCGGATCCTTACGCGCCTTACCAAAATGGGAGCCATGCCCCGTTGTGGCAATGGCAAAGACGGGAAGCTTGGTCTCGCCAATTTTTTTAAGTGCCGGACTTTCAGGGCGCAAATCACGGATAGCATGAGGAACAGGTTCCAGATACCACCAGGCAATGGTATTGGCGAACTGCTTGCGCACCCATTGAACCATACTCTCCCCACCCACATTGGGGTTGCCCAACGCATCCTTTAGCTCCATCAATTCACTACCGTGATGGGGCGTATTCAGGGTCACGAGCCGATTGATATCACCCTCAAAAAAGTTCTCAGCTCTCTTATAATCCGAATTATAGGCCTCAGACGCCCAGACACGCGCCAGCAATCCGCCCATGGAATGGCCAACCACAATAGCTTGGGTGCTCGCAAGACCATAGGCATCTCTATAATGCGCAAGGGCCTGCTTGATGCCACCAATGCGGGCATTCTCTGGTTTTTGTTGTTGGGACCGATAAGGCTCGTTCGTTTCTTCATTCAGGCCATATTCAAAAAGGAAGCTACTGGCTTCCTGTTCAGGGCTGTCCCAAACCACCCGTTTATTGGCCTCAAATGAACTACTTTCATCATCAGAAATCCACGACCCACGGCGTTCTGTGATGCCATTCGTGTTGCGATAATCAACAAGGAATGGCACAAAGCCAGCCCGCTCCAACGCCACGACCATCGAAGTCTGGCTAAAAAGCTCCGTATCAAACGAGTTGGCCCAGGTCTGAACAGGGTCGGAGAATAAGCCATGAACAAGCACGACCGGAGGACGGGCCAAGACCAGATTTTTCTCAATCGGAGCGGTCTTGCTGCCCTCAATCCTAATAGAAAGACTAACATCCCGGCTCGCCGGGCCTTTCTTGTGACGTGCCCTAGGAGGAACCAAGGGTGACTTGGGCTGCTCCTCACCCTCTGCCAAAGAGCTGAAAACATCAGGCGGTGTATAAAGAGCAAAAGCGTAATATCTCTCGCCAATCTTGCGGCTTTGCAAGCCTGATAGCAGCTCGATCCTTCCGTCTGCTTCTTCGTGAAGAGCTATGGTAACATTGCTTTCGCCCGAAAGCTCCAACCGCAGAAGAAGCTGGCTAACGCCATCTGCCGTTGTGCCCTCTCGCAATTGACCACCTTCAAGCAGAGTGGAAAGCTTGCGATCCTTTATCAGGCTTGTTCCATCTGGCGCATAAAGCGGATTGGCATCAAGAATATCAAACGCGACAAGCTCAACCGCTTTTGCCCCATCCTCCTCGCCCTTTCGATCATGGGTCTCCTTCTCCGGACTATTGGCAGGCTCGGACTTGGCCTTTGCATTTGTTTCGTGTTCAGGGGATTGTCTGGAAGCAGTCCTTTTGACAAGCTCATCAGCAATTATGCCGAATATGCCCTCGATCACCTCTTTGGTGAGTGGATTGGGATCCACTCCTGCACTCTCAATGGGATTTCTGCCATTAACATAAACATCCAGGATCGCGGAATAGGAGCCATAGAGTTCAAATTCGATACTCATCAAGCCGCGAAGTTGTATAGCCCGATCAGTTTGTTCAAATCGTCCGATATTGTGACCAGCATTATAGTGACCATAATAATGATGGCTGGTAACAAGTTGCGGGCCGGAATAACGCAGCTCCAGAATATCCGCAGTAAGGCCCTTTTTCTTAAACTTCGAGAGACCGGCAACCAAAGAGACCGGCGCCTCCTCCCTTTTCAGCTCCTCCCGACCATCCGCACTTGCCCCCACATAGTAGCGAATAGCCCGGTGCGTCTTGGTTACCAGCTTCTCCTTTTCACGATTAAACCAGTAAGGATATTCTCCCTCATCGCTTGAGCGCCAATCTAAATCGATTGTAACCTGCGCTTTCTCCTTCACATACTGGGAGGTTTTTCCCTTCTCCAGAAACTTGCCAATATTGTTGTTATGGACCAGCTCGATGACTTCTGTTTCCAGCTTTTGCCCATATTTGAGCTGACGAAGAGCTTTCGAAGGATTGTCTTGTTCCCAATCTAGGTGAAGGCCCAACTCGCCAATTCTGTTCAGCAAAGCAACCGAGAGTTTGCTCGAAAAATCCCGATATTGTTGCCGCTCCTCAATTAGAAACACCGGCTTTGGCTCATCCGGTTGCTCAGCTTTAACGGGAGGAGAAATAGAAAAAGCGATGCAAAACAGCGCAAAACAGCTTATGCAATATGCAAGCCATCGAGAATGCCTGATGCTGTCTCGTATAAACTGAATATTTTCACAGAATAAATGCGGCTTCAGCTTACCCTTTATCATAACAGCACTCTCCCCATGAGCCAGACACCCATAGGTTAACGATAGCACAATTTCAGGTAGAAACGAATGCGGCCGGAGAACTAGTACAACCTATAAGCCAATAGAGTTTGGGAATGCAGGTTCAATTGCGCCAGCATGAGAATTTCATGCCGCAAGCATGCTCTATTTCTCCCAGCAAAACGCTCTGAAACAAACAAGGCTGCCAATCGCAATAGGGTTCTCTATCGCCATTCAGCAATTCCCCGGGCAATTGCATCATAGGTCGCTTTGCCAATAGCCACCCCGATATCCGTATGAAGGCCCGCATAGAGATTGAGGCCTTCTGGTGCAGCAATAGCGATGCAATCGGTTCCCGTCCCAGTGGCAATACCTGTCTCAATCTGTATGTTTGCATCACAAAGTGCCGCCGTGCGAGCTTGTGCAACAATCGACATGGCCTCTATTTGCGCAGCTTCCGTCAAGCCCATATTCACAATTGTCAGGATGTTAATCGTACCCCAGTTTTTTGCGGTGCGGTCAACCCGATGCCCCACTCGCTCGGCGTTCGAAAGGCCAACAGTAGCAACGCAAGAAGCCTGACAATCGCCACATACTGCATGCGTGGTGACATAATGCTCGATTGAGCGGGATGTCAGCATGGCCACTGATTTGTCTTGCCCGTTCTCAATAAGCTCACAATTAAGCCAATCCACAACATCCAGATCTTGAGGCAAATCCGCATTCCGGACTTCTCTCCAGACAATGGTATCTGCAAGGACACGACCTGGACGATTAATCGACCAACTCAGGATCTGCAAAGGTGATGGCAGTGAGACAATAAGCCAGGGCTTTTCAAGAATAGTGGTACATAACATTGAAAGGCTACTCATTAACGACGAAATCGCACGGGAACCGTGAAGATGAGACTTGAACCATTAAGTTCTTTAGGAATAGCAGGAAAAGGCGAAGCACGACGTGCAATCTGTCGAAGTTCTTTATCAAGCAAGCTGTGACCTGCCCGCTTTACAAGCGTCGATTTCACAACACGCCCGAGCGATTGATCGTTATCCTCAGCTTCCCCACACCGCGAATCCCCCGCATTTTGGCGGCCTGAGGATATCGTTTATGCCGCTCGATCCATCGGCTTAGCTTTAACTTATAGGAAAGGCGAACACCCTTTCGAGCTTTCGCCGCCGCTTTTTTTCGAGGCACCAACCGAGCCTTTTCGTGTCATCTTTTGGGCTGTGCCGCGGGTTGTTTTGCGGCTTGTCTTAGAAACGCTTTTCTTGGCCATTCTTATTAATGGCTTTCTTGTTGCTTTTCTTACGCTTTTGAACCAGCTTTTTTCGCCGAGATGGCTTTTGGGTCTCCACTTTTTTATTCTTGGTTTTCTGAGTAACAATCGCTGACTTGGGTCGAGCTTTTGGCATCGGCATGACCAAAGCAGGAGCGGTTTCTGTCAGCACAGCTTCCCGGTACATGACCGGGGAAACCCTTTCGGGGGAACGAGCTTTAGGCGCCAAGATATCAGAAGTATCCAACTGCAGAGAGTTTGCATCATCCGAGCGCTGCGACACCGCCTCCTCTTTTGCCTCAATTAGAGGGGATGGGCTATCTCTAGATTGTTCAAGCTGATGTCCGTCATCAAAGGAAATGGTACCAAAGTTGTTAAAAATAAGAGAGACATTGCCAATCTTAAGGCCGCCATGGCATTGCACGGTGCGACACAAGGCTTTATGAACGCTGCCTCTCCCGGTGTTATCTCACTGTTCCTGCAAAATGATTTCTATGCAAGCAGGGCCTCTTATCTCTCTGCCCTCGCCCACGCGATGAAGGAAGAATATGAGACCATTGTTGCCTCGGGACTGCATTTGCAGCTCGACTGCCCCGATCTGGCTCTTTCCCGTCATATGTTGTTTAGCGACCTCTCTGATCGGGAATTTGTCAAAATTGCAGACATGCATGTCGAAGCTTTAAACTTCGCACTATCGGAAATTCCCTCAGACAAGGTCCGCGTTCATATTTGCTGGGGCAATTATGAAGGCCCCCACGTGTGCGATATTTCCATGGGCAAGGTTTTCAAGACCCTGATGAAAACCAAGGCCCAATATGTCCTGTTTGAAACATCCAACCCGCGCCGTGCGCACGAATGGACTGTCTTTCGGGATCGCAAGGATGAAATTCCTGATGACAAGATCCTGATCCCCGGAGTGGTTGACACAACCACCAATTTCGTCGAACACCCAGAACTGGTGGCCCAGCGCCTTGAGCGTTTTATCAATATTGTCGGATCAGATTGTGTGATAGCAGGCTCCGACTGCGGCTTTGGCACATTTGCAGGCTTTGGAGCGGTTGATCCGGACATTACCTATGCCAAGCTGAAAAGCTTGCGCGAAGGGGCTGATCTGATCGGAGAGCGCTTGTGAACCAAGACAGTCTTCCCTTGCTCTTGCTGCCGGGCATGATGTGTGATGCCCGGCTCTTTCGCCCCCAAATCGAGGCTTTGGCCGACCATTATCCCGTTTTCGTCGCCAATCTTTTTGAGGGAGAAACGATAGAAGCTCTTGCCACCACCATCCTGAGCAAAATCTCAGCAAGGGAGTTTGCATTAGGCGGCCTTTCCATGGGGGCATTGTTGCCATGGAGATGCTCCGCCAAGCCCCCGAGCGGATCAAAAAAATTGCTCTCTTGGACACCAATCCTCAGGCAGAACTGAAAGACATTAAGCAAAGACGAGAGCCCCAGATCGCCAAAGTTAGAGCTGGCGGCCTTCGTGATGTTATGCGCGATGAGATGAAACCAAACTATCTGGCAGACGGTCCAAACAGAGAGCAAATTCTTGATCTTTGTATGGACATGGCTCTCAAACTGGGATCAGAGATTTTTATTCAGCAGTCCCGCGCCCTTCAAAGTCGGCCTGACCAACAAGAGACACTCGCAAACTCAGATTGCCCTGCCTTGATCTTATGCGGCCGCGAGGACCTCCTATGCCCAATTGAGCGGCATGAATTGATGCATGATCTGATGAAAAATTCACAACTAGAAATTGTCAATCAGACTGAACATTTACCAATACTGGAACAACCAGAAAAAACCAATCAAGCCTTTCTGCACTGGATGGAAAGATAGAACATGAATGATTCACTGCTAAAACTCCTTAGAACCATCGACACCCCCACCGTTTGCAATGCCATTGAAGTTGCGCAAGGAAAACGCGGTTTTTCAGATTTCACACGCGGCACCATGCAATGCTCGGCACCGGATGAGCCTGCAATGGTCGGCTATGCCTGCACGGCAAAGATTGCTGCAATAAACCCGCCGAAGGAAGCTCTGGAAGTCATTCGAGAGCGCCGTATGAATTATTACCGCGCAATGGCCGAAGCCCCCAAACCCTCTGTCGCGGTAATTGAGGATACCGATTATCCTGATTGCATTGGTGCCTATTGGGGAGAGATCAACACCACCGTCCATAAAGGCTTTGGCATGTCCGGAGCACTTACAAACGGTGTAATGCGTGATCTTGGAGATCTTCCAGAGGGTTTTCCGGTCGTCGCAGGCTCAATTGGCCCAAGCCATGGCTTCGTGCATGTGAAGGAACTGGGAACAGAAGTCGAGATTTTCGGACTGAAGGTAAAGCCCGGAGCCCTCACCCATGCCGATAGCCACGGCGCTGTAGCAATCCCCGATGAGGTGCTTCCCCTACTTGAAGACGCTATCAGTTCGCTGCTTGAGAATGAAAAGATTGTGCTTGGCCCAGCAAAACGGGGTGGGTTCAACTTTGAAGCTTTTGAGCAAGCCTGGGCCGCTTTTGAAAAAGCTCGAACTTAGTGGATTGCTCACTCCTGGGGCGCGATTGCCTTCTTCTCAAGATCAGCACGTTAAAACCAATGCTGTGATTATAGCATGGCCACCTTGCCACAATCGCATCCATTTCGGGCTATTGCGGCCTGCCCAATGCTGCTCCCCGACCGCCTCGACCATTTCGATGGAGGCAATGGCATCAAACTGGCCTGACACATCACGGCAATCTGTGAGAGAAAGATCAATCTGTTCCTCAAGATTGGCGTCCTCTACCCTTTGGAGGGCATAAGCCAATTGCTCTTGCAATAGAGTAATGCCTTTCACATTAAGACCGCTACGAGCGGCCGAGAGAGCCATACTTCCCCAACCTCAGATTATTTCAATATAGCCCCCTCTCCCTTTAGCTTCATAAGCTCCAGCACACACTGATATTTCCTGTACTAAGCCTCCACAAGATCCGAAGGCTCGGCCCCATCCAGCCACAGCCTGTAGAAGTCATTCCCCAGATCATAATGATAGACAATATTCCTCCGGCTACCCTTACGGTATTGCTGCGGCTGTTATGTAGCTTCCTTGCAAAGAATGCTTCCAGTTTTCCAGACTGAATAAAACGGTTCAAAGCTGAGCTATTCTTCTGAATGAGCAAAAAGTCCAACAAGATCAGAGCACATCCACTGACCTTGCAGATTGCCTTCGGCCAAAGGCAAGGGAGGGGGCCAAAGACAAGGGGTTGCCTGATAGAAACTTTAGAAGGAGTTGGTCACTATGAATTGTCACGCCAATTGGTGAATGATCGGAATCGTCAAATAACAGCCTGTGCCCACTTGGCAGTGACACCAACACCGAGCCACCGCGCAGCTCACCAAAAGCACAGTTCAGAATACTTGCGCTCCCACTGGCCAATCACGGTCGACACTCCGCGGAAATAACCCAATCCCGTCGCAGCTAGCCGATCCCCCACATCCTCTATGCTGCTCTGCACATTGATCTTGCGCTTTTTATGGTGTTTCCTGTTCTTCTGAACTCAGTGTCCGATTTAATAAAAGTCTCTCAGTGAGACTTTTAGGCTACATGTCCAGCCCTCTCCCCCTCCCAACCACCCACAAAGGTATCATGACGGGTGGTTGGGAGGGGAAGAGGGCTTGGCTCAGGACATTAAAATCAGGCTCTCAAGCGAGCGAAGCAAGAAAGCGATAAAAGGACCAAGAGTTATCTGATGAGAGGTTTGGTGTCTGGAGAGCGTGCCGCATCGGCACCTTACGGCAAGACCCAGGAATGGTGGCCACCGCCCTGGAACTGATCACCTATGATCAACTTCCAGCAAACAAATCAAATCACGGATATCTCGATGACCATTTCGAACCTGACCGTTCGGGACAACATGCTTGTTGTCACCTGGGCGGATGAAAGCTGCACACAATTTCCCCCTATCTGGCTGCGCGACAATTGCCCTTCAGGCTTCCACCCGGATACGCAAGAGCGGCTTCTGGATCTACTTTCCGTCGAAGAAGAGCCCATTCTGACCTCAGCCAATCAAGAAGGCGATGTGGCTGTGCTGGCTTATGAAGACGGCCATGTCAGCCAGATGCCAATCAGCCTGATGGACGCCCATCGTCCGGGCCAGCGCGCCTATGATGCAGCAAAACAACCTGAGATTTTTTGGTGCGCAGATCTTGGAGCGGACAACATTCCCCGCCATGCCGCCACACCTATTCTGGCAGATGATGCCGCCTTACAGAACTGGATGCAGGAGACTGCAAAATATGGTCTGGCCATCGTTCATGATGTCGAGGACCGGGTCGGAGCAGGCGTGGAACTGGCCCAGCGCATCGGCTTTTTGCGCAAAACCAATTTCGGCACCACCTTCGAGGTGATCAACAAACCAGATCCAAATAATCTGGCTTACACATCGTTTGCCTTGCCGCTTCATACCGATCTGCCCAATCAGGAAGTGCCCCCGGGCTATCAATTCCTACATTGCCTTGCCAATGAGGCAACCGGCGGCGGCTCCATCTTTGCCGATGGTTTTGCCATGGCGGAAGATTTGCGCAATGAGGATCCGGAAGCGTTTCGCCTTCTATGCGAAACACCGATCCCGTTCCGCTTTCATGACAAGGACGCGGACATTCGCGTCCATCATCCGGTCATCGATCTGGCAGCCGACGGCAGCCTTCGCGAAATTCGCTATAATGCTCATATCGCCGCGATCTTTGATATGCCAGCGGACATCATGCCCGCTTTCTACAAAGCCTATCGCGCCTATATGGCCAAGACCCGTGATCCCAAATATCGCCTGACGCTGAAGCTGAAAGCCGGGGAAATGGTGGTGTTCGACAATCGCCGCGTCTTGCATGGCCGCGAAGCCTTCGACCCATCGACCGGCTTCCGCCACTTGCACGGCTGTTATGTGGATCGGGGCGAGTTTTTCTCCCGCCTGCGCCTGCTGAGCCAAGCCTAATCTGACTGGGCATGGCATCATTCGAAGCCATGCTGCCAACAAGCTGATAGCATTGTGTAGAGGAGGCTTGCTGATGACATCTCCCGTCACATACGGCATCTGATCCCATACATATGACAGCAAAAACTCGTAAGCTGGCAGCGACGAATAAAATCGTCGTTGCCTTTCACCGCGAATAGGGCCAAGCAAGAGATTACAAATATAACACCAAATTGCTCCGCCCATCTAAACCATGGTCTAGCCAACCGGATCTATAACAAGCAGCATCCGTGTAACTGCTTTTAATGGCAAATGTGGAGAACGATGAAGAAGGCTACAAGGCTCTTTGGATGGCCATTTCTTGCCACGAAATATCCCGACAGAACCTGTTGTCATCTGGCTGATATATTTCGGGGTTTCCGGCTTCGTTTCATCAATATATTGCGTCGCAGGGCCACGATAAGTGCATAGAAGGCGCGCTCTTACATTGTCCTTATGAAAGCGAGGGCACATAACGTCGTCATCGACATCCAAGCGGACCTGAACAGTTTGCACATTCATGATCTTGCTAAACATAAAAGCAAGAGCCGCAATATCACTTGCCAGCATGTCTCGTTCAGACCCTGCAGAAATTTTACTGATATCACACGCAGCCCGAACCGCATCTTCTACGAGATTGACTGGAGCTATCGTTCGCATCTGCGGAAGAGAAGCCGGGTGCAAGGCATCAACCCAGTTTTGAAACAATGAAATTGGGCAACGTTGCCAAATCGCTGCAGCAACGCCCTGTCGGCAGATATGATTCAAAATTTCCGGTTCACGCCCCATTAAAACCGCCACCGCTGCTGGCCGTTCTGTCGATGGCTGAGGCTGATTTTGAACATTTGGCGTCAGATCTGGATTGATCATCATACAGCCTGCTCCCGTCTTACCCACTGAGGGAATGGGTCTTCCAAACCAGAAAGAGCCTTGAGCTGCTCCTCATCCGTAACATCCAACAAAGCTTCATTGAGACGTGATTTCAAATCGGCCCAATCAATCCCGCTTCCAATAAAAACGATTTCTTGACGTCGATCGCCAAACGGCTCTACCCAATGATCGTTTATATATTGAGTGACCTGCGGGCCATTCGGCCACCGGTTCTTGGGAACAGATGCCCACCATGTGCCGATCGGGGTTGTACTCGATAAAGCCCCGGCTAATGAGAATTCTGCAACCCAACCCGGGCGGGTTGCCATCCAGAAATGTCCTTTGGCACGGATAACCCCAGGGAGTGGACCATTCAAAAGACTATGGATTTTTTGCGGATCGAATGGACGCCTTGCACGATACACAAATGATTGCACCCTATATTCCTCAGTTTCAGGCACATGGTCCGCAAATCCGTAAAGCTCCTTTGCCCATAGCGGATGTTCATGCGCCTTATCAAAGTCGAACAAACTGGTGTTTAGAATCTCCGTGGCAGCAACTTTGCTGTGATCCGTTTCGATAATTTTGGCATCAGCATTCAAACTGCGGATGATCTTGCGAGCTGCATCCACTTGCCCAGATGTTGCGCTACTTACCTTGTTCAACACTACAATGTCAGCAAACTCAATCTGGTCCGTCAGCAGGTGAACAAGACTACGCTCATCCTCATCCCCCATTGTTTCACCGCGATCTGCCAGAAAATCGTGGCTTGCATAGTCTTGAAGAAGATTAACCGCATCCACCACAGTGACCATTGTGTCTAGCCGTGCAAGATCTGATAGGCTCTGCCCCTCTTCATCACGAAATTCAAAAGTTGCAGCCACTGGTAAGGGTTCTGAAATGCCCGTAGATTCAATGAGCAAATAGTCAAATTTCCCTTCATTTGCGAGACGCCGAACTTCAATAAGCAAATCATCGCGCAATGTACAGCAGATGCAGCCATTAGACATTTCTACAAGTGTCTCGTCGGTGTGGCTAAGCTCTGCGCCACCAGCTCTCACCAGATCAGCATCAATATTGACCTCAGACATATCATTCACAATAACGGCAACACGGAGACCTTCCCGATTATTCAGTACATTGTTGAGCAACGTTGTTTTTCCGGCTCCAAGAAAGCCGGACAAAACGGTGACAGGCAGGCGACTATCAGACACAGGTAAGCTCCATAAATAAATGTAACGTTATAACATTACATTTATTTTCATGAAAGCCAGTTTGGCAAGTCTTTTTTATGCAAGACATCTGGAGAGAATGATTGGAAAGCAGGTCTCCGGAGACCGCCAGCCAATAGCCTCTTATAGGCGTGGCTATCTTCAATCTGGCCGCTTGATATGCGCAGATTAGCTCAAAAGAGCGTCAATGTGCATATGGTTGGTTCATCCAATCTGCAGCTTACCCCCCTTAGCGGCCGCACAATAAACGTTTGGGATTTTCAGAGAATGAGGGCGATTGCATTTACCTCTCGGCCCAAATGCGTTTGATCAGCTCCAGCAAAGTTCCCACATTTTTCTTACTTCTGTTGCGCTCCAAGACTACCAACCCCAGACAAGCCGGAATCGAGATATTGCTAGCAATAGCAAGACCAAAGGATTGCTTTTCGTGCAAAGCCAGGGACGCCCGGCAGAGGCTAAGGCCAACGCCGGAGCGCACCATTTCCAGCATCGAAGCCTCTTGATCCACCAGTGCCACAATATTCTGCTTGCAGCCACACTCGGCAAAAATACTCTTCAGAAGGCGGTTATGAACCGAAACGCCTGGCGTGCCGATCCATGGCAACGCGGCGAGGTCTGCCCAGCTTGCCCCCTCAATTCTCTTTTGCCATCCCGCAGGACCGATAACATTGTAATGAAAATCCGCCAGTTTGACGAACTGCACTGGTTCCGCACTGTCACAGTTGGCAGAAAGATCCTCCTCAGGACTGCTCAAATAAAAGCCCACATCAATTTGCTCATTGCATAGCCGGATCAGAATTTCGCCACTCACCCCGTGGGTCAATTCAGTTTCTATATAAGGATATTCTATACTTAAATGTTTCAAAAGCTGTCCAAGGCGGATAAATTCCGGGTCAACAATAGTGCCGATCTTTAGACTTCCAGTTAGGTTTTCCTGTCTTGTACTGGCCACACGCTCAAAGTCATTCATGGCACTCAGTACTTTTTCAGCCTCGGATAGAAGCGCGACCCCATCGGCAGTAATCTGAAATCCCTTGGCCGTTCTCATAAACAAATTAAGCCCTGTCTCGTTACTTAATCGCTTGATTTGATGGCTAATTGCTGGCTGCGTAAGATTAAGGCGCTCTGCCGCCCGCGACACGCTACCCTCGCGTGCCACGGTCACGAATGCCATGATGCTGTTTATATTTGAAAATCTAGCCATATAAAAAACTGTAATATATCTCATAGGAATTTGTCATTAGCTTTCTCCTCTCACTCTTCGTAAATCTCACAATACAGCAAGAAGAAGAGAGTGGAGGTCACCAATGGTCTCGAAGGCAGAATTTGACTATATCGTTGTGGGAGCAGGATCAGCCGGATGTTTGCTGGCCAACAGGTTGAGCGCCAATCCTGACAATCGCGTCCTGTTAATCGAGGCTGGCGGCCCGGACACCTATCCCTGGATCCATGTTCCCGTTGGTTATCTGTATTGCATCGGCAATCCACGCACAGACTGGCTCTATAAGACAGAGCCGGACAAGGGCCTGAATGGCCGCAGCCTGCTCTATCCGCGCGGCAAAACCCTTGGCGGCTGCTCATCCATCAATGGCATGATCTATATGCGCGGTCAGGCCCGTGATTATGACAACTGGGCCGAGCTGACCGGCGACGATGCCTGGAACTGGGAAAATTGCCTGATAGACTTCAAGGCCCACGAAAACCATTATCGTCTGGACCATGGCGCAGATCCCAAACAAAGCGAGGGCGGTTCCTTCTCCGATCTGCATGGTCATGGCGGCGAATGGCGCATCGAAAAACAGCGCCTGCGCTGGGAAGTACTGGACAGCTTCTCTGACGCCGCCGAACAATATGGTATCAAGAAAACCGAAGACTTCAATGGTGGCGACAATAGCGGTGTTGGCTATTTCGAAGTCAACCAGCGCAATGGCTGGCGCTGGAACACCTCCAAGGCCTTCCTTAAATCCATCAAGTCACGCCGCAATCTGACCATCTGGACCAATTCCATGGTCGAGAGCCTGACTTTCACCCAAGATGAAGACGACAAGACCATCTGTTCCGGTGCGCGCATCAATAAGAATGGTAGCTCTATCGTGGCCAGCGCTAACAAGGAAACCATTCTCTCTGCCGGTGCCATCAACAGCCCGAAAATCCTACAGCTTTCCGGCATCGGCCCAGCCGAGTTTCTGGAAACCAAAGGCATCAAGGTGGTGCTGGATGCCCCAGCCGTTGGCGAAAATTTGCAAGACCATTTGCAAATCCGCACCATCTATAAGGTCAAGGGCACCAAGACCCTCAATACGCTAGCCAACAGCCTTATCGGCAAGGCCAGGATCGGTCTGGAATATGTGCTGAAACGCTCCGGCCCCATGAGCATGTCTCCAAGCCAGCTGGGTGCCTTCACCCGCTCTGACGTAGACAAGGACCATGCCAATCTGGAATATCATGTCCAGCCTCTCAGCCTTGAAGCCTTTGGCGACGATCTGCATAAATTCCCGGCCATCACCGTCTCTGTCTGCAACCTACACCCGACCAGCCGTGGCCATGTGCGCATCAAATCTGCAGACCCGGCCGAAGCACCGGAAATCGCGCCAAACTATCTGGCCACCGATGAAGATCGCAAGATCGCCGCAGACAGCTTGCGGCAGGTGCGCAGCATCATGGGGCAGAGCGCGATGCAGGATTATGAGCCGATCGAATATAAGCCCGGCCCACAATATCAAACAGATGAAGAGCTGGCCAAATTGGCAGGCGATATCGCAACCACCATCTTCCACCCGGTCGGAACTGTCAAAATGGGCCGGGAAGATGACCAAACCGCGGTAGTCGACCCCCATTTGCGCGTCAAGGGCATCAAAGGCCTGCGCGTCGTGGATGCCTCCATCATGCCAGAAATCACCAGCGGCAACACCAATTCCCCAACCATAATGATCGCGGAAAAAGCGGCGAGTTGGATCTTGGCCGGCCAATAAGGAAAGGCCTAAAACAATCGATTTCAAAAGATTATCCGGAAACACAAAAACACAACAGCGCTCCGGATATGAACGCCCAGCTCCTGATCTTTAGAGGAAAATGAGGAACTGGAGATACGCACCCCTGCTGTTGCGGTGTTTGAGCCCAATCACCACGATACGCCAAAATCTCTGGGAGGAAATATGGCGAACAAACCACCCCTTATGGAATTGCCGATTGCGACTGCGCAAGACGGCTTCTATTCCGGCTTCAGCAAGAATGTGGCCATCACATCAAAAATTCTGGTCTCGGCCCTCATCGTCTGGGCCATTTCCGTGCCTGACAATGCCTCGGCGGTTCTAAGCGCTCTCAACGGCGCGTTGCTCAAGAATTTCGCCAGCTGGTATATCTATGTCGTGGCTTTCTTCATGCTGGTTTGCACAATGCTGGCCATCATTCCCATGACCGGACGCATCAAGCTCGGCTTGGAAGAAGACAAACCCGAATTCTCCAATTTCTCTTGGTTCTCCATGATGTTTGGTGCTGGTATCGGCATTGGCATGCTGACTTTTGCAACAGCCGAGCCGATGTATCACTTTGCCACCAATCCCAATGTGATCATGGGTGAAGCAGACGGAGCCGCCGCCAATAATGTGACGCCCGCCTATGTCTGGTCCTTCCTGCATTGGGGCTTTTCAGCCTGGGCCTGTTATTCACTGGTCGGCCTGTCTCTGGCCTACTTTGCCTATCGCCGCAATCTGCCGCTGACCATTCGCTCCGGCCTAACGCCAATCTTTGGTGACAAGCTTTCCGGCCATATGGGTCATCTGGTCGATATCGTTGCCGTTGTCGCCACCATCCTTGGCGTGGCGCAAACCCTTGGTTTTGGTGTCGAGCAGTTCGTAGCTGGCGTTCACAAGATCGGTCTTGGCGACTGGTTGCTGAATGGCGATGGCAAACCATCCGCCGCTGGCATTGTCTTTGCGCTAATCGTTGTGATGGGTGCATCCACCCTGTCTGCTCTTTCCGGCGTTGGCAAAGGCATCAAATGGCTCTCCAACCTCAATATGGGTCTGAGCTTCTTCCTGCTGGCCTTCTTCCTTTTGCTCGGCTCCACTTTCTTCGGCCTTGGCACGTTGGCCTCCGGCCTCTTTGCCTATATCGCCGAGTTCCCTTTTTTGCTCTTCACCGTCTGGTCGCCAAATGGCACCGAGACCGGCAACGCACTGGCATCCTGGCAAACCGGCTGGACCGTCTTCTATTGGGCCTGGTGGATTGCCTTTGCACCATTCGTGGGCGTCTTTTTGGCGCGCATCTCCCGTGGCCGCACTTTGCGTGAATATATCTTCGGCTCCATCTTCATCCCAAGCCTGATGTGCTTCATCTGGTTCACCATCGTTGGCGGCACTGCCATCGATATGACCCTGAACGGCACGGCTGGCGACGCCATCTCCGGCGCTGGACAGCAGAACCAGCTGTTTGCGATGCTGGAACTGATGCTCTCCAGTAGCATTTTCTGGGTCATGGCACTGATCGTGGTCGTCTTGTTGCTGACCTATCTGGTCACCACCGCCGACTCCGCCATCCTGATCGTCAACACGATCAATGCTGCCGGTGCTGAAAATCCGCAAGGGCGCTTCCACATCATCTTCTGGGGCCTCGCCCTCAGCTTCGTGGTGGGCGGCCTTCTGATTGTTGGTGGGCTCGGTGCCATCAAGACCGCCATGGTCATCGGGGCCCTGCCCTTCAGTCTGGTCATGGTCCTGATGGGCGGTGCCCTGATCAAGGCCGTTGTCCGAGATGGCATCCGAGAGAAAAACGGCGTCCAAAGCACCCATCAATAAATCATGCTTCATCAATCAAAGGGGCTGCTCAGCAGCCCCTATTCGCACATCCTAAATCCAGCAACCCATCATGCAATCTGATTGCAAGAGAAGGAATAAAACAATGGAAAACTTTAAGGCAGTGCTGATCAGCCGCGACGAGAACAAAACCCAATCCGTCGAAATAGCAACGCTCTCTCAGGACGATCTGATGGAAGGCGATGTGACAGTCGCCGTCGACTATTCCACCCTCAATTACAAGGATGGTCTGGCCATCAGCGGCAAATCTCCTGTCGTGCGCCGCTGGCCAATGATCCCCGGCATTGATATGGCAGGCCGGGTGATCAGCTCCCAGTCAGACCAGTTCAAGGAAGGCGACGAAGTCATCCTCAATGGCTGGGGCACTGGCGAGACCCATCTTGGCGCTTATAGCCAGGTATCGCGCGTCAAATCCGACTGGCTCATTCACAAACCAGAAGGCCTTTCTGCCGCCCAATGCATGGGCATCGGCACGGCAGGCTATACCTCCATGCTCTGCGTCATGGCACTGGAAAAGGCAGGCCTCACACCCGAGAGCGGCCCAATTCTGGTGACCGGTGCTGCCGGTGGCGTTGGCTCGGTTGCCATCGCGCTTCTGGCAAAGCTCGGCTATCACGTCATTGCCTCCACCGGCAGAGCATCTGAAGAAGACTATCTGAAAAGCCTCGGCGCAGCTGAGCTGATTGATCGCGAAGAACTGTCCGGCCCGGCCCGCCCGCTGAACAAAGAACGCTGGGCTGGGGCCGTGGATGCCGTTGGCAGCCATACGCTGGCCAATGTTCTCTCCATGACCAAATATGGTGGCGCGGTTGCGGCCTGCGGTCTGGCGCAAGGCATGGATCTTCCTTCCAGTGTTGCCCCATTCATCCTGCGTGGCGTCAGCCTGCACGGCATCGATTCCGTCATGGCACCAAAGGAAAAACGTCTGGAGGCCTGGTCCCGTCTGGCCGAACTGCTCGAGACCGAAAAGCTCGACAGCATCACCTCTGTGGTCAATATGGAAGATGTCATCAATGCGGGCAATGCCATCGTCGAAGGCAAAATCCGTGGCCGCGTGATCGTCAAGATCTAGGTAATCCGACATGCTGCGCCGTCGTTTAGCATCTTTCAAAGGATCATTTGACGGCGCTGCGCCCATCTGAGACCATTCTTGTCCGGGTGGCTGAACGCTTTCACACCATCCAATGCATCTTTGACGACGAGCTGTCCCGAAAAAGGTCGCCATGAAAAAACAGCTTCCACCCCTGAACTGGCTAAGAGCGTTTGAAGCCTCTGCCCGGCATTTGAGCTTCACCCATGCCGCTGCAGAGCTAAACCTCACGCAGGCTGCTATCAGCCATCAGATCAAGGGACTGGAAAGCCAGTTGGGAAGCGCCCTCTTTCGCCGCTTGCCGCGCGGACTGGAGCTGACCGACACCGGCGCTGCCTATCTGCCTGCCGTCAATGAAGCCATCGAGCGCCTGAAAGCGGTGACAGAAGAAGTCTTCGGCCAAGGCCAGAACCGCCTCCTGACCATCAAGATCAATACAGTTTTCTTCATGCGCTGGCTCGCCCCGCGCATGAGCGAGTTTCGCCGCCTGCACCCAACCATCAATCTGCGCATCACTTCCAATGTCTGGATGGAGCATAAGGAAGGCGCGGCCAACAGCGATCTGGAAATCCGCTATGGCCGGGGCGACTGGCCGTCACTGAAAACCGTGCGCCTGACCTATGACGAGCTGATCCCGGTCTGCAGTCCGTCCTATCTGGAAGGCAGCACTCCCCTGACCTGCCCGCAGGATCTGCCCAATCACACCATCCTGCATGTGATCGGCTATCAGGAAGGCTGGGGCTATTGGCTGAAACAGACCGGCAATTCCGATCTCATTCTTGGCCAGAGCTATCAATATGACACGCTGGTCACGGCACTGGAAATGGCAACCCTTGGCGAAGGCGTGGTGCTGGCCCGTAGCTCACTTGTCGAAGCCGCCCTGCAATCGGGCGAGCTGGTCGCACCACTGGCAGAAACCATTCCCACCGATGAAGCCTTCTATCTGGTCTATCCCAAGACCAGCCGCGAACATCCCCATGCCATGACCTTTCGAAACTGGATGCTGGATGAATTGCAAAAAAGACGGGAAGATCAGGAATGGGCCGAAGAAGATTGGAGCGACGAAAACTAACGCTTCGTTACCCGCCCACCTCACTTCGAAATAATATTCCAAATTTCCAATTTTCATAACAAAGAATTTTGCACCTGCACGCTCTTGCAGTGACTTTCATCCAGACTTTGCGAGCCATAAAAATATTTATGCAAAATCAAAATTTAAATTTCTGGCTCCATCCCCAATCTTCAGATTATTGTGCCTTAACAGGGAAAGCCAAAGAGCATCCTCAATTCTCACAATGATTGCAATAGCATAGAACCGCCATTGAGCGGTCGTGGAGGATATTGTTGCATGGAAAAGAAACTTCCTCTTGAAGGCGTGAAGGTTGTCGATTTCGGCCAGCAGATTGCAGGTCCGGCAGCAGCAATGATCTTGGCTGATATGGGCGCAACCGTCATCCATATCGATCCACCCCAGGGTCCACAATGGGATCATCCGGCCAACGCCATTTTGAACCGCAACAAGAAATGCATCACTCTGGATCTGAAATCCGAGGATGGCTTGCAAAAAGCGCGTGAGCTGATTGCCCTTGCAGACATTGTGATCGAGAGCTTCCGTCCCGGCAAAATGAAAGCCCTCGGCATTAATTTCGCAGAGCTACGTAAGGAAGATCCATCTCTGATCACCCTCTCCGTTCCCGGCTTTGCCAGCAATGATCAGCTGCGCCGCGAATGGAAGGCAACCGAGGCCATTGTTGCCGCCACATCTGGTGCCTTTTCCGACATGGGCTTCAACCGCGTGCTGATGGGTCTGGATCCAAGCTTCTCTCCCCTGCCCCTTGGCTCGTCTTACGCCACCACCATGGCTGCGGGCTCTGTGGTCATGGCTTTGCTGGCCCGCGAGAAAACTGGTCGTGGCGATGCCATCGAAGTACCGATTGCCGCCGCCCTGATGGAAGGCCTGTCCTACAATTCCGTTGTCATCGAAGGCATGCCAGAGCGCTACATGACCATGCGCGAACATGAGATTGCCCGTCGCCGTGCCAATGATATCCCGATGGATCTGTCCTATGAGGATCTACAGGAATATCTCGATCCCTTCTATCGCACCTATGAATGCGCCGATGGCCGCTATTTCTATGCGGTTTGCCCATCGCACCGCAATCATGCCCGCCGCTGCCTGCAAGCCCTTGGCATCTATGAAGAGCTGCTGGCCGAAGGTCTGCCGGAAGTGAATGATCTGCATCTGCCGATCAGCGAATGGGATGGCGAGACCTCCATCGGCGTCTATCCGCTGCCAAAAAAATGGGCCGGCATCATTTCCGCCAAGATGAAAAAGATCTTCCTGACCAAGACATCCGAAGAGTGGGGCGTGATCTTCGGCGAAGGCCAGATCCCAGGTGCACCCCATCGCACCACACAGGAATGGGTGAATAGCGAGCATTGCAATCAGTCCGGCCTGATTGTCGAGGTGGATGACCCGGTCTATGGCCGCATGAAGCAGCCCGGCCCGATTGTCTGGTTCGAAGAGATTGCCGACTATCTGGTCAAACCAAAGGCGCGCGAATTCTTCTCCTTTGAAGCGGCCCGCTCCATCTTCAAGGCCATCAAGAAGCAAGTGCTGCCAGCTCCAGCCAACGAAAATATGAGCAATGAGAATGGCGAGAAATCCGGCTGGCTGTCCGGCGTCAAGATCCTTGATCTGACCAACGTGATTGCAGGCCCTCACTCCACTGCTTTTCTTGGCCGCTTTGGTGCGGATGTCATCAAGCTCGACACCGTGAAGCCAATGTATGATCCGCTGATCGGCACCCTCTTCAGCTTCCAGACCAATTTCGGCAAGAAAAGCGCCCTTCTGGATATCACCACCGAGGAGGGCCACGAGGCATTTGAGCGTCTGGTCAAATCCGTCGATCTGGTGGTGATCAATGCCCCAGACCGTCAGATGAAGCCATTGGGCCTGGATCATGACAGCTTGCAGGCCATCAATCCCGGTATTCTCTTCTGTCGCCTGGATTGTCTGGGTGGGCCAAAGCTGGGGCCAAAAACCAACTATATTGGCTATGATGACATCATCCAGGCCAATAGTGGCATCATGAGCCGCTTTGGCGGCACAGACACCCCGGAAGAGCATGCCCATCTCGGCACGCTGGATGTGAATTGCGGTTTTGCCGGTGGTCTTGGCATGGCTCTGGCGCTCTATCACAAGCAAAAAACCGGCCTGCCATCTCGTGCTCGCACATCGCTCGCTGCCGTCACCAATCTGGCCCAAATCAAGTTTGCCTTTGATTATGATGGCCGTGGCCCATTCAATGAAGCCTCAGGTCGCGAAGCCCTTGGCAACAGCCCTCTGTCGCATTTCTATCAAGCCTCCGATGGCTGGTTCTTCCTGGATGCGGAAGATCAGGAACTGGTTGACCTTGCCGCAATCGAAGGCCTGCAAGGCATCTATGAAGCCAACGACACCAAGGAATTCCTTAATGTGGCTTTTGCGCAGGACAGTGGCGAGAATTGGTGCGAGAAATTGCGCGCAGCCGACATTGCCGCCGCTCAGCCTCTGGGCATCGAATATCTGCGCGACACCTATACCAGAGACGCCGATGGCACTGCGGGTATTGATCGCGGCAGCTATTCCTTCTCCCGCTATGAGGATCATCCAAGCGGCCATTGCGTCACCGTGATTGATCATTATTCGGTGCGTCCAAGCGAAGCCACCATCAGGGCTCTGCCAAGCACCGAAGCCTATGGCACCTCCACCCGCGAAGTGCTGGCAGGCGTTGGCTACAGCGACGAGCAGGTCAGTGACATGATCGAGAAAAAAGTCGCCGGCATCCGCTGGGGCCGAGAATTTTTGCCGAGCTAAAAGGCAAACAGCTTTGCCTCTCTTCAATTCTCCTCCACTGCAGTCTTGATCAGCTTGAAATCTGCAAGAATGGCGAACAGGCTTGGCACAAGGAAAAGGGACAGGATGGTTGCTGTCAGGAGACCAAAAGCGAGGCTATTGACCAGAGGGATCAGGAATTGCGCCTGTGTTGATGTCTCGGCGAGCAGCGGCAAAAGTCCGGCTATGGTGGTGAGTGATGTTAATATCACAGCACGAAAGCGGGCTTTTGCGGCTTCCCTTGCAGCGTCCAGCGGTTCCTTTCCATTGGCCATTTCTTCTCGAATGAAAGTGACGAGAAGAATTGAATTATTGACCACAACGCCGGACAAGGTGGCAAGGCCGACAAGGGAAGGGATTGAGAGATCAAGCCCCATGGCCAGATGACCGGCTACCATGCCAATGGCTCCCAAGGGGATTGCCACCAGCACCAATAGGGGCTGGATATAGCTTTTGAACTGGAAACTTAAAAGAATAAAGACAAATGCCAGCCCCAAAAGGAAGGTGTTCAGCAGCGAGCCTCCTGTTGCAGCGGCTTCCTTGCCTTGTCCGACAAAGGAGGCGGAGATATCCGGATACTTTTTCTTGAGTTCAGGCAGAAAGTTGGCCTTGGTATATTGCATCAATTCACGGGCATTGATGATCTTGGCATTAATTGCCCCCTGAACCGTAACGGTGCGCAACCCGTCAATCCGGTTGATGCGGGCATAGCCTCTTGTCTCGGTGACATTAGCAACAGTATTGAGCGGAATTTTTGCCCCATCCGGCGCGGTGACATAGAGGGTGTCGATACCCCCGCGACTATCCAGAGCGCCGCGGGCCAATCGTACCCGTACATCCATGCCATACCGTCCTGTCTGGACCTCAAGCCCCGTACCGCCTTGCACGAGCCCGCGCAACTCTTCGGACACTGATTTTGCCGTCAGGCCCAAACCGCCTGCATCATCTTTAAGGGAAATCTTGAATTCGGGTTTACCGGGGCGCAAATCGTCAAGCACATCGACGACACCTTCAAAGCCATTAAAGAAGGCCTTGAGCTCATTCCCTGCTTTCTTTAGGCGATCCAGATTGCCGCCGCGCAACCGGATATCAATCGCATTGCCGGCAACCCCGCGCTCCTTATCGGTAAATTTCATGGCAAGCGCACCGGGCACTGGACCGGTCTTTTTGCGCCACATGCCAATCATTTCCCGGATTTTGCCATTGCGTTTTTCCGCGCGGATCAGATCTGCACTGACGGTGGCAAGATGCGGCCCTTTTTCGTTGGCGTCGGCATTAATCCCGTAATAAACCAGTACATTCTTTACTAGTTCCTGTCCGTCAGGTTGCTTCGGAGTAAAAGCTTTATTGACCTTTTCAAGTGCTGCGACCACCTGTGCCACAGCTTGCCTTGTCTCAGAAAGCGGGGTGCCTTGCGGCAGCAAAATACGAGCCTGAATGACATCGCTTTCCAGTTTGGGAAAGGTGCGGAACTTTAGAAGACCGGAGGGGAAGGCACTGGCAGCCAGAATTAACATGGAAATGATCAACCCGACCGTTAAGTAGCGCCAAGAAATGGCCAAACCCATCAGCGGACCAAAGACCTTGTTGCGAAAGGCTTCAAAACCATTTTCAAACGTGCGGTGAAACCAGCTTTTCTTGTCTGAATTTTGCCCTTTAAGAGAATGGTGCAAGTGAGCGGGCAGAATGAGGAAGGCCTCTATCAGGCTCACAGCCAATGTGATGACAAGGATCACAGGCATCACCTTCAAGACCGCGCCGATCTTGCCAGCCATCAGGGCGAGTGGCCCGACAATCAGGATTGTGGTCAGGAAAGACGAGATGACGGAGGGGAGCACCTGCATGGTGCCTTTGACCGCAGCATCCAGCTCACTATCCCCTTTTTTGAGGCGGGCGCCGACATTCTCGGAAATGACAATGGCATCGTCCATCAACAGACCGATGGACACAATCAGCCCAACCATCGTCATGGTGTTGAGCGTATAACCCAAACCCTGCATGACGAAAATGGCCCCAAGAAAGGAAACCGGCAGTCCCATAGCCACCCAGAAGGAATAGCGCAGGGAAAAGAAGATCCACATGGTCAGAAAAACCAGCGCCAGACCCTGAAGGCCATTCTCGGTAAGAAGGCGCAGACGGTCCACGATATTTGGTGAGGAATCCTGAGAGATTTGCAAATCCACTCCGGGGGGAGCCAAATTTCGTTCTTTTTCAAGGATCTGGTCAATCAATGCCTTGATCTTCAGGGTATCCTGATTGGGTGTTTTGGCAATCTCAATAAGGGCCGCGCGTTTGCCGTTAAAGGTGACGATGTCTTCGGTAAATTCGAAATGGCGCGAGATGGTGGCAATATCTCGCAGGTGAACAATCCCGCCACCTTCCGAGCTTTTGATAACCAGATTGGCAAATTCGCGAGGCTTTCGCTTCTGGTTGGCAAATCGCAGCACCAGATCTCCGCTTTTTGTCTCCAGTGTACCTGCGGGCAGATCAAGGCTTTGTGCCTTAATGGCACTTGAGATGTCAGTAATATTGAGGCCCAGATCCCGCAAAGCTGTCTCAGAAACCCGCACATCGATCAGCGGATCTGAAAAACCTTTCATAGTCACCTGTGCGATGGTCTTGTTGCGCTGGATACGCGAGAGCATCTTGTCTGCATAAGCAAAGAGACCGTTGGGGTCCTCAATGCCGGTAATGGCAATGGTGGAAATGGTCGCCGTGCGTTCACGCTTGAAGACAGAAGGTCGCTCCACCCGATCGGGAAAGCCTGAAATGGCTTCAATCTCGGATTTGATGTCATTATAGAAGGTATCGAAATCCCGCCCCTCATGCATCACAACCACAGCGATCGCTAGATTTTCGCGGGCTTCACAGCGCAACTCCTTCTTGTCAGGAATAACCCCCAAGGCTTCCTCGACACGAAGGCAGATGGCCTCTTCAACGTCAATGGCCGTCCCCCCGGGATAATTGACCCGCACTTCAACCTCTGTTGGAGGCGTGACGGGGAAGGTATCACGCTGCAATTTTGGAAGGCTGAGTGCACCGATCAGCAGAATACCTACCATAAGCAGGTTGGCTGCTGTGGGATGCTTGGCGAAATAGCGGATCATTTTTTCGCCCCTTCACGTCTCGCAGCTTTCTTGCCGGTGGCAGCAGCGATAATCCGGTCTTGTAATTTTTTGTCCGGGCGAGGAGCCAACAACATCCCTTCAACGGGGGCAGGCATGTCAGAGACAATCACTTTATCGTCTTTTTCAAGACCTGACATCAGGACGGCAATATCCCCTTGGATATAGGCCACCTTGACCGGCTTGAAGCGCAGACGTTTCTGGGCGTCAGCAATCATTACCTTGCCTTTGCGCACAGCAAGGGCAGGGACAACAATCTTGTTCTGTTTGGCTTTGCCTGCCAAAACCACCTCAACCGCCATGTCGCGCACCAGTGGCGGGCGCTGCCCTGGTGTGGCTTTGCCATAGGGATCCTCAATTGTGAGGATAATGCCGCGCGTCCGGGTTTTGGGATTCATCGCCTCGGTAACGCGGTCCACTTTCGCGTCCCATTCAATTGTCTGTTTGGCACTGGCCAGACGGATTGTTGCACGAAGGCTTTCATGCCTATCACTGGCGCCGCTCGCCTCATTCCCCATAGAGCTTAAGGGCGCCCCGGTTTTGCCTGACTTGCCCAATAAGGATCGCAATGCCCCAAGAGGGAATTGGGCAACCACTTCTGCGACCTGAATGCCATCACCAGAAAAGAGCTTCTGGCCTTTATTGACATATTGGCCTTGGGAAATATCGACCGTGCCAAGGCGGATATCAAAAGGCGCTTTGATATGAGTGCGGTCGAGATTGAGGGAAGCAATATCCTTCTGCCGGAGTAGGATATTGCGCTCGGCCGCATTAAGTTTCAGGCTGCTTGCAAGGGAAGTGACCTTGGCCTGCGCGGCCAGCATTGCCCGCTCGGCCCCATCTACAGCCGCTTTTGCTGTTGTGCCTTGCTTGAACAATTTCTGCTTGCGGTCCAGATCCTGCTTTAAAAGATCCATCGCCCGTCGCTCAATGGCCAAAGAGGCCTTTGTTGTCTCGTCCTTGGCGCTTAATGCCGCAATTTGCGCATCAATCTGAGCGAGCCCCAGTTCATATTCGCGCGGATCTATTTTGAGCAGGTCCGTCCCTTGGGAAATTAGCAACCCATTGCGCAGAGTATCCGCTGTCCAAATGACGGGCCCCGCCACTTGCGCAACCGCGCTCCAACTCTGTTCCGGCTTCACCTTGCCAAAGCCCTTGACAGTCGGGATGACAGTAACCGGCTTGGCTCCGATGATCTTAACCGGTGTCGGCTTTTCCTTTTTGTCCGCAGCCTGTGGTGGCTTGGGCGCGGTACCCGAGGCAACAAAAACATAGGTAGCCAAGGCGACGGGAGGGATGAACAGAAGTTTTTTGAGGATGCTCATGAAGGGTATCCTTTGCGCAAAAGGAAAACGAAGTGCTGTAAATCTGGCGACTGACTGCTTTTATATTATTATTTTCGAATATACATAATGTGACGAATGACCATCAAGTGGTTGTTTGTATCAAAGGGTAATCAAATGGGTGAATATACTTATTCCAGCCAATCCGGCAAAATTGTTATGCTCTGAGCGAGTCTTGCCTGTACCAATCTTGGTTGGCATCACTTTTTTAACGAGGCGAACATCAAAGATCGGAT
Source organism: Cohaesibacter sp. (assembly GCA_025210795.1). Taxonomy (GTDB): domain Bacteria; phylum Pseudomonadota; class Alphaproteobacteria; order Rhizobiales; family Cohaesibacteraceae; genus Cohaesibacter. The sequence goes on from JAOAQZ010000008.1 coordinate 97,247, forward strand.
GCGGTGCTATGATTGCCAAAATGATATTTTCAGCCAGCCTTCTTGTGATCGGGCTTTCAAACTCTGTCCATGCCGACAGCGGCATTACGCTCTATGAAGAGCACTGCGCTTCTTGTCATGGTGGAGAAGAGATGGGACCGGATCGCGTAGCGCCCCCGGTTTTTGCCGTTAAGGGACATTACCTCAATCATTATGAGGACAAGGAAAGTTTCGTAAAAGCTATTGTGGCTTGGGTGAAAAAACCTGAGATTAATCGCGCCCATATGCCCGGCGCTATTCGCCGCTTTGATCTCATGCCAGCGATAGATATCTCCCAAGAGCAATCCGCAAAGATCGCAGAATTCATCTATGATGGCCAGTTCCAGCGCCCCGGCTGGTATGCCGAGCATTATCGTCAGGAACATGGCGAAGACCCGAAATAGAATGAAAAATCTTATCAAATTCTGCTTTGGGAGTTTTTGCACCAAGATCCCTCTTTGTGATCAAAGATAGTGATGCCCAAGTTAGAGCCGTCCGCTCAGATAAAAAGCCCTCGTAGTCTTCTTGACTATGAGGGCTTTTTACAAAAAATAGCATACCCTACGGGAAAAGATGGGCACTGGAAACAAACGATAAATTGCGCCAGATGATAGCTTACGAAGTCACAAGCGGACATTCGTTCTGGTATAGCACTAACATCTGTCCGTTCAACTTCAGCTTTCTATTTCAACAAAACTTGCTCAAGTGAACCGCCGACAAGCTCTGCCACACTAAATGCTGTCATGAGAACAATTTACTGATACGTGAGAACAAACCACCGCTCTGATCGGATTGTTCCGGCTCATCATGGTGCTCTGATTTGGCCTCGATCCTTTCCCAATGACGGGATCGAAAGGTTTCTATATCAAATCTTTCCTGCCAAGGTTCCTGCGCCTTCATTGCAATATGTTCAAGCAAGTTTTTCGCGGTTGGAGCCCTTACCCCTTTCTCTTCCCATTTGAATTTTGAATAAATGGAAAAGACCAGGTCTCGCATCAAATCTCCATCTGGCAGACCTACCCGCAATTTCGGATCAACAAACCAGTAAATCGGCAGGTGCCCCCCCTCATCAAAACAGTCCTTGAACTGCGGATCAATGTCCAAATCAAGATTGGTTGGCCCTAAATAGGCGCGGATATTGGCATAGGTCGAGCGAAATGAATTGGAATAAACCCGCCCATTATTACCAACCTCACAAAAGGCAGCATCAAATGCCCGAAAGGATGGATAGCCTATAAATATCGTTCCGAGCTGTGTCACATTCATTGTGCATGTCAGACTTGCTTCTGCAAAACTGTTGAACAAGCGGCGTAAATTGAAATCCGTTTGAAACTTTTCAACGTGCTCAAGAGCGGTGAGCGCAAGCCCCCTATCATACATGGTTACCACTTGCACTGGCTCCATAGCTCTATCCAGAAAGAGAGGGGAACCATATAGGTGCCAAGTGGGGTGCGATCTGCTCCAGGAACCTGAATGCATCAGGCGCATGGGGATTGAAACAACGCTCACCCCTTTTGCAAATACGGGGGCAAACAGCCTGCGCAGTTCTGCTTCCCCATCCTGGTCATAACGACAAAGGCCAAACTCTTCATAGATAATGTCTTCAGGAAGAGACTGGTATTCCGCCTCGTCAAGACGGTGCTGTGGGTCTGCCAAAGCAAGAGAATGTCGTAAACGAGCCGCTTGGCTAACAACCTGATCTTTCGCTTTAAGCGCGCCCCAGTTCGCACGGGAACCCGCCAATGACTTTGCTGCAGCGTTCAGTGCGATCTGCTTTTTCCCCGCTTGTTTTCCGCTATGCTTATCGGCAGCCTGAATGGCGGCTCCGATCGCACCGGAAAGATCGTCAGCTGTGATAGTGAATACTGGCCCCTCTTTAGGGCACAACGAATTTCGATGTGACATGCACAATCTCCCTCGACCGCATGGATTGAGAGCCGGGGCCTTTGGACTACAAAGCGCGGCGCTGGATGCGCAGAAATGCAATCAAAACATATACCTTTAACAACGCACCAGTCCATAACAGGCCCAGGATTGGTGCGCGCATCCAGAGAGATGAAACTCGCCCAGAACTGACCTTGAAAAAGCGCTCTGGCTGAATGGACGGCTTGGCCGTCAAAATCATTATTACATAAAAAGACGTGATTGAAAGCGCAAATCTTGCTGCCCACGACAACTTGTCTGGAACTCTCTACCTCTGGACCGAGGGAAAGCAACTCACTTGCTGGTGCCCAATTTCGTTCGGAAATTGGCATGCTGCCTCTAAATGACAAAAGCCCTCGCAGTCAAGAAGACTACGAGGGCTTTTGTCGAAAATGGCACGCCCTACGGGACTCGAACCCGTGTTTCCGCCGTGAAAGGGCGGCGTCCTAGACCGCTAGACGAAGGGCGCCCAAGCGATGGGCGGTTTATAGAAAGCTTTTTCTCAAAGCGCAATAGGTCTTTGAAAGTTCCTGTGAATTATCATTCACCCTGTGGAATAAACTGCACCCGGCGGATCACAGCCATGCTCTGCCCATCCAGTTGCAGGATCGACTGCAGACCCTTGCCTTCAACGAGCACATAAACCGATCCATTGTCACTGGACATGGAGACCACCCGCTCCCCGGCTTTCAAAACCTGGGTGATTGGCCCTGTTTGTGCGACTTGCGGCGTAGAAACGCTTTTCTTATCGCCCATGCTCTTGTAGACAATGACACCAATGATGGCGACGATGCCAATTAGCATAATCAGGCCAGACCAGATGACCAGTTTGCGCATTTTGCGCTGCACTTCCAGAAAGCCTGGATGCTGATGCGGGTCATCCCCTGCTGGCTGCTCATGATAAGATTGTTGAACCATGTCTGTTACTCAAGATGAAAATGAAACTCTAAGCTTTCTAGTCGAAGAAGCCGATGCAGGAAAGCGTCTTGATGCATTTATTGCCTCAAAAGATGGCAGCTTGTCACGATCTCGCTTCAAAAGTCTCATTAAAGAGGGCCATGTCTCCATCATTGAAGTGGCAAAAGCAACCGCTGAGCTTGAGGAACGTGTTCTCAAAGAGCCCAATTATCGGGTAAGTGAAGCGGACCGCATCATCGTCAACATGCCCCCGCCGGAAGACCCCACCCCGCAAGGGGAGGATATTCCCCTCGATATTGTCTTTGAAGATGATCATCTCATTGTCATCAACAAGCCAACGGGCCTTGTGGTTCATCCCGCCGCGGGCAACTGGACCGGCACCTTGGTCAATGCGCTTATCCATCATTGCGGCGATAGCCTCTCCGGCATTGGCGGCGTGCGCAGGCCCGGCATTGTCCACCGGCTGGACAAGGAAACATCTGGCCTCTTGGTTGTTGCCAAAAGTGACGCCGCTCACAAGGGATTGTCAGAACAATTCGCCGACCATGGCCGAACCGGCCCTTTGGTCCGCGCCTATCAGGCCCTTGTCTGGGGCCAGCTTGAGCGCCGCAAGGGCACCATTGACACCCAGATCGGCCGCTCACACAACAACCGGCTGAAAATGATGGTGCTCAAGGAAGGGGGCCGTCAGGCGATTACGCATTATCGCGTACTGGAAGAATTCACCTCCGGCTCAGAAGTGGTAGCCTCACGGGTCGAATGCAGGCTCGAGACCGGGCGCACCCATCAGATCCGCGTTCACATGGCCCATATCGGCCACCCTCTCATTGGTGATCCTGAATATGGCCAAGGCTTCAAGTCCAAACTGAATAAACTGCCAGATACGCTGGCCCGCCATATCGAAAAAAGAAAGCGCCAGGCCTTACATGCAGGTCTGCTCGGTTTTGCTCATCCGGTCAGCGGAGAAGAGGTAATTTTTGAAAGTGAAATGCCGCAAGATCTCAAGAATGTGATGAAAGCGCTGCAAAATATGTAAGATTGGCCCTGTAAAAGCCAAAATTTGACCTATATTGTCTAGGAACACTTTTTTGATTGCAGGCCAAATTGGCTGCATCGCGCATCCCGCCGATCCGGGGGAGCAAGGAAAGAATTTTATGACGTCTGACTCTGGCAACATCCCTGTCGTCTCCAGTGCCACTGGCGGCCTTAGCCGTTACTTGAGCGAAATCCGCCGTTTTCCCATGCTTGAGCCGCAAGAAGAATATATGCTGGCCAAGCGTTATGCAGAGCATGATGACAAAAAGGCCGCCCACAAAATGGTCACCAGCCATTTGCGTCTGGTTGCCAAAATTGCCATGGGCTATCGCGGATATGGCCTGCCCGTCTCCGAAGTGGTCTCAGAAGGCAATGTGGGCCTGATGCAGGCAGTAAAACGCTTTGATCCGGAAAAAGGCTTCCGCCTTGCCACCTATGCCATGTGGTGGATCAGAGCCTCTATTCAGGAATATATCCTGCGCTCCTGGTCTTTGGTCAAAATGGGGACCACCGCCAATCAAAAACGCCTGTTCTTTAACCTGCGCAAGGTAAAGGGACAAATTCAGGCGCTTGAAGATGGCGACCTTAAGCCTGAGCAAGTGGATTTCATTGCAGAAAAACTGGGGGTCTCTAACGAAGAAGTCATTTCGATGAACCGCCGCCTTGGCGGAGATGCTTCTCTCAATGCCCCTCTCAAAGCCGAAGGTGAAAGCGGACAATGGCAAGACTGGCTGGTGGATGACAGCGAAAGTCAGGAAGCCGTTCTCGCCGACAAAGAGGAATTCAATCACCGTATGGAACTTCTCGGTGAGGCGATGGATATTCTCAACGAACGCGAGCGCAGAATTTTTGAAGCCCGCCGCCTTGCCGAAAAACCGGTAACGCTGGAGCAATTGTCAGAAGAATTTGGCGTCAGCCGCGAACGCATCCGCCAGATCGAGGTAAGGGCTTTTGAGAAGGTACAAAAAGCAGTTCAAAATGCAGCGACAAAGGCAATGGAACATGGCTAAGCCATAAGAGCCCCCTTGGCTGAAAGCCAAATGCTCTGCCTTTAAGCGCATAAACTGTGATCACTCTGATTTGATTTACAAACCTTCACCTTTTAGACTAAGGTGTAATACGTAAATGAAATCAATAATCTTATTGTTGGACTGGGATCAACAGGGTGTGCATATCGCCTGGGGAGGACGACCATATGGGCCGAGCAAGAGGCTTTAACGATCACGATGTCATTGAAAAAGCAACCCATATCTTTTGGAAGAACGGGTTTAACGGCACCTCCATGCGAGATTTGGTCGAGGTAACCGGCCTGGCCAAGGCTAGCCTGTATAATGCTTTTGGCAATAAAGAAGCCCTCTTCGTAGAAGTCCTCAACCACTATATCAATAAAAAGCAGACCACCGGCCTCACCCCATTACTGACCATCGAACCGGCCCGCGAGGCACTGAGTGTTTATTTCGATAACCTAACCAAAGCAACAGAAGAAAACCACTCCACACCCGGCTGTTTGCTGATCAATACCGCAACAGAGCAGGGCAACCACGAAGCCCGTTTTCGCGATATTGTAGACCGGGGAATCAGCCGAACAGAAAACCACCTTAAGCAAGCTTTAGAGCGCGGTATCAAGGATGGCTCAATTGATCCATCAATCGATCCCGAAATTTCAGCTTTTTGCCTGGTCAGTGTCGTGATTGCAATCAGGGCTCAAGCCTGCAAGGGCATAGAAAGCACAAAAGTACGGGCTTTGATCGAGGCTAACCTTGCGGCCCACGCACCTGCTCCCGAAACAATCTGACGCCGCTCATTAATCATCCAAACAAAAGACATAGCTCCAATCCTATGACGATTGGAGCTATAGCTAAAGTGAAATAAGAGCGGGCTAGGCCCGGATCAAGCCTAAACTCTCGGCTATTTTTCCCACTCACTTTGCGCAGATTTGATGATCTCGTCTCCGAGAGGACCTTTTTGCAAGGTCAGGATTGCACGCTGGCCAGACTGGAACAGGATCGGCATATCAACCCAGTTTCTAAGATCCAGAAGTTCCATATTATATTTGATCTCTTTCTCACCTGCCGTCAAAGCAATCCAGTGCATTTCACCTGAAATACGAATAGCAGCCCCAACCAGACCCTGTCCCCGGCTCTGCTCGGTTGGTTTGAGAATAAGGCCCGGAATCTCAACAATGTCAATTGCTTCACCTTCTGCATTCGCTTCAACAGCAATCTCAATCAGGTGAGAGGCAGGCAAAGAAGCATCAGCATTTTTGGCAATTCGCAAAGTGAATTTCAAATCCCGTGCAGGGACATCGGCAGAAGCAACCACAGTTGCCTGTGCCCCTTCCCCTTCCAAAGACCATTGAGTTGTACCAGCCGTTGCACTCCCCTCAGAAGACGCACCAGCCTTTTCTTCATAATAGATTGCCTGACTAACAGAAACAGAGCCTTGCGGCATAGCGGCTTGCTCGTTGGTGGGCACAGGGGTTTGAGCTTGTGTCTCAGCACCAGTTTGATCATCACCTGCAGGCTCGGCCATAGTACCAGCCTGGTCTTGTGATAGATCTGAAGCAACCTGACCATCAGACCCGCTCATAGTCTCATTAGAACTGGAAGGATCACTTGCAGGTGTCGTTTCAACGGTGCCTTGCGGAGTAACTGTGACCGTGCGGACATTCTTGGCTGTCATCTCAGTGTCACCAGCCGCGCCTGAAGCGGTTTCGTCTTTGGCATCGCTTGCCGGAGGCGTCCCGCCAGCATCACTCTCAGTCTCTTGCCCACTTGTCGAACCACCTACAGGGCCTAGAAACGCATCTTTGTTTTGGTACAGAAGATAGCCGCTACCGCCTAGCACAACAGCGACAATCAAAAGAGTGGCAACAAGGCCAAAACCGGAGCCGGAGCCCTCTTCATCATCCAAGACATCGGAAGAACGAGCATCAGAGCTACCTGCCTCCCCAACTGAAACCGTTGCATCTGTCTTCGCTACTGGCTTTTTATAAGTTGTTGCGCTGGAGACAACAGCATCGCCCAAGGTCGGCTCAATACGCGCAGCATCACCACTGCGTTGTTCCCCAACCATATCAGCGGTTTCCTGCGCGGAGCGAACGGCTGCATTGGTGGCAGCACCCAGCTTTTCTGCATCACGCACTGCATTTTTAAGAACATCTCGACCAGCCCGGCTGACAACCCGATCTTCACCAGCGGCCTCTGACGCATCAGCGACCTTGGTAGATGGTGCAGACACAGAAGGCGCTGCAGATGCCTCAGCCCCTGCCTTTTTGTCACCAGAAGGCGCAACACTGACCGGCGGGGCCTTCATGGCCTGATTGGGCGACGCAGACACGGAAGGAGCAGATACAGACGCACTTGCCTGAGCCTTGACCGAAGCTTTTGCCTCACCATCAAACGGCGCCGCGCCTTTCTCGGCTGCAGGTCCGGCATTCACACCACTGTCAGCGGCAGACGCTTCTTTTTCGGCCGCTTCTTTAGCCAGCATCAAATCGCGCTCGACAGAGCGCACTGATTCTTCCAAAGCAACACGCTGTTTGGAAATTTCAGCTGGTGGCAGGGGCGGATTCATTCCCTGAAGCTGAGCAAGCAAAGCCGTCCGCGCCTTGTCATAGACCGCCTGCCGCTGCTCTCTTGTGCTATCTGGAAGCGAGTCAACTGCACGCTTCAAAATTGCATAATAATCCGCCATTCCATGCCTCTTTATGTCTCTTGCCTCTCAGACCCATCTGACAGGCAAGAGCACTTGCCATCAAGCTTAGTCCTGATAAGGATCCTGAACAAGAATCGTATCATCACGCTCTGGACTTGTAGAGAGTAGCGCAACCGGAGCGCCAATCAACTCCTCAACGTGACGAACATATTTAACGGCCTGCGCTGGCAGGTCATTCCATGTGCGCGCCCCGGCGGTAGTACCAGACCAACCTTCCAGAGTTTCATAGATCGGCTCGACCCGTGCCTGCGCTCCTTGAGAGGCTGGCAGATAGTCAATTTCTTCGCCATCAAGCTTATAACCAACGCAAACCTTGATCTCTTCCAGACCGTCGAGAACATCAAGCTTTGTCAGCGCAATACCGGTAATTCCGGAGGTGCAAATGGTCTGGCGGACCAGAACTGCATCGAACCAGCCACAGCGGCGGCTACGACCAGTCACAGTCCCAAATTCATGCCCCCGCTCCCCAAGGAACTGACCCACTTCGTTGATCTGCTCAGTCGGGAAAGGCCCCTCACCCACGCGCGTGGTATAGGCTTTGGTAATCCCCAAAACATAATCAAGAGCCTGTGGACCAAGGCCCGATCCGGCAGAAGCCTGACCTGCAATGGTGTTGGATGAGGTCACAAACGGATAGGTTCCGTGGTCGATATCCAGCAAAGCCCCCTGAGCGCCTTCAAACAGAATGCGCTTGCCCGCCTTGCGAGCCTGATCCAACAGCCGCCAGACGCTATCCATGAAAGGCAAAACCTTTGGCGCAACAGAGGTCAGTTCTTCATAAATGGCATCAGCAGAAATTTCTTCCACACCCAAGCCGCGGCGCAAAGGATTGTGATGAGCAAGCAGGCGATCGATTTTGGCACGCAGGGTAGATGTGTTGGCCAGATCCATCAGGCGAATAGCCCGGCGACCCACTTTATCTTCGTAAGCTGGGCCAATACCACGCTTGGTGGTGCCGATCTTGGTGCCTTCAGCTGCAGCATTTTCGCGCAGCGCATCCAGCTCGCGATGCAGTGAAAGAATAAGGGTTGCATTCTCGGCAATGCGAAGATTATCGCGGCCCACAACAACGCCTTGATTGGCAAGGCGATCCATTTCCGCAACCAGCGCATGGGGGTCAACAACAACACCATTGCCGATAACACCAAGCGTACCCTTGCGCACAACACCGGATGGCAACAGGCTGAGTTTGTAGCTGACACCATCGATTACAAGCGTATGGCCCGCATTATGGCCACCCTGGAATCGCACCACGATATCAGCCCGCTCGGACAGCCAGTCCACGATTTTGCCTTTACCCTCGTCGCCCCACTGCGACCCGACGACCACAACATTTGCCATCGATGTCAGCTCCTTTGTTTGATCTGCTCTGATTGGCGAGGCAAATTTGATTTGCCCAAGAAAAAGTAGATGCAGGGCGAAGAGGCCCGGCAAGCGCGCGGACTATAGACAAATTCAAAGCCAAGCGCGACCCCAAAACGTCCCCAAACACCCCCTTTCCTATACGCAATGTCGGCACTATTAACGGCAAAATGGCGTTAAACACGTGTAACAGCAGTTTCGGACCCAAAAAATAGAAAAACCCACTCCTTGGAAAAGGGGCGGGTTTTCTTTGATCAAAGCTCGCTTAAGAGCGATTCTCAGATAGCAAACTTCAGAACCTTGGCCTGAACAACGCCTTCAAGATCTTCAATCACTTTAACGATTTCATCGCTAACATTACCATCAATCTCAAGAAGAGCAATTGCCTCTTCCCCGGCTTCTTTGCGGCCCAGATTGAAGGGCGCAATATTCAGTGCTTCACCACCCAGAACGGTGCCAAGACGGCCAATAAAGCCAGGCTTATCCTGATTGGTGATATAGAGCATGGTCTCACCCAAAGTGGCTTCCATATTGATGCCTTTGATCTGGATAATCCGTGGCTTGCCATTGGAGAAGACAGTACCGGCAACAGAGCGTTCCTGACGCTCGGTAATCAGGGTCAGGCGAATATAATTCTCATAGGCCCCTTGCTGCTCGCGGCGGGTTTCTTCAACCACAATGCCGCGATCTTTGGCAACGGCAGGCGCAGACACCATATTCACACTGGAGAGAAGCGGCTTAAGAACGCCTGACAGCACAACAGATGTCAGAGCGCGGGTATTCATACCAGAGACCTGACCTTCATATTCAATACGAATGCCTTTAAGGCCCGTCTCGGTGAGCTGGCCGGCAAAAGAGCCAAGTTGCTCGGCAAGCTTGACAAAGGGTGTCAGGCGCGGAGCTTCTTCTGCGGTGATGGAAGGCATGTTCAGCGCATTGGAAACAGCACCATTGACCAGATAGTCGGCCATCTGCTCGGCAACCTGAACAGCCACATTTTCCTGAGCTTCAGAAGTCGAAGCCCCAAGATGCGGTGTGCAGATCATGTTTGGCGCGCCAAACAGAACATTTTCCGTTGCAGGCTCTTTGGTAAAGACATCAAAAGCAGCGCCGGCAACCTTGCCTGAATGAAGCGCTTCAGCAAGTGCTTCTTCATCAACCAGACCACCACGAGCACAATTGATAATCCGCACGCCATCTTTCATGGAAGCGATAGCTTCACGAGAGACAACATTGCGGGTCTTATCGGTAAGCGGTGTATGAAGAGAAATGAAGTCAGCGCGCGCAAACAGCTGATCAAGCTCCACCTTCTCAACACCAAGATCAATGGCGCGCTCAGGGGAGAGGAATGGGTCAAACGCCATCACTTTCATTTTAAGGCCAAGCGCACGGCTGGCAACGATGCCGCCAATATTACCGCAACCAATGATACCAAGGGTCTTGTTGGTGATCTCAACACCCATGAACTTGGATTTTTCCCACTTGCCCTGCTGGGTTGAGGCATCAGCTGCAGGCAGCTGACGCGCACAAGCAAACATCATGGCAATGGCATGCTCGGCAGTGGTGATGGAATTGCCAAAAGGCGTGTTCATCACAATCACACCGCGCTGGGTGGCAGCATCAATGTCCACATTGTCAACGCCGATACCGGCACGGCCGATAACTTTAAGATTATCGGCAGCTGCAATCACTTTCTCGGTTGCTTTGGTTGCTGAGCGGATAGCAAGACCATCATATTGGCCAATCACTTCAAGGAGCTTGTCTTTGTCCTTGCCCAGATCCGGCAGATAATCAACCTCGACACCCTTGTCTTTGAAAACCTGAACGGCGGTTGGAGAAAGTTTATCAGAAATCAGAACCTTAGCCATCTTATCACCTCTAGTGGCTGGCAAGCTTTACACTCAAAAGCTTGCGAAAAGCAGCGCGCTCACAAGCAGCGCCACTCTTTTGAAAATAAATCGGAAGTGCTTTGGTAGCAGTGCTTACAAAGCTGCTTTTTCTTCAGCAAATGCCCAGTCGAGCCAAGGCGTCAGCGCCTCAAGATCGGCTGTTTCAACCGTTGCACCGGCCCAGATCCGCAAACCAGACGGCGCATCACGGTAAGCACCGATATCAAAAGCAACACCTTCTTTATCAAGGCGAGAAACGATGGCTTTGGCAAAAGCGGCCTGCGCATCAGCATCAAGAGCGGCAACTGCTTCATCAGCAATGGTCAGGCAAACGGAGCTGTTAGAGCGGGACGCTTTGTCTTTTGCAAGAAAATCAACCCAAGGGGTTTTCTCGGCCCAAGCTTCAAGCACAGCCAGATTGGCATTGGCCCGACCGATGAGGGCATCAAGACCGCCGATTTCCTTGGCCCATGCCAAAGCATCCAGATAATCTTCAACACACAGCATGGATGGGGTATTGATCGTCGCCCCTTCAAAAATGCCATTGATCAGCTTGCCGCCTTTGGTGAGGCGGAAGATTTTTGGCATTGGCCATGCAGGTGTATAGCTCTCAAGGCGCTCAACAGCGCGCGGGCTCAAAATCAGCATGCCGTGCGCTGCTTCACCACCCAGAACTTTCTGCCAGCTATAAGTGGTCACATCCAGTTTGTCCCATTCAAGAGGTTGGGCAAAAGCGGCGGATGTCGCATCACAAATGGTCAGACCTTCACGGTCATCTGCAATCCAGTCGCCATTTGGCACGCAAACACCCGAGGTGGTGCCGTTCCAGGTAAAGACAACGTCGCGGGAGAAATCAACGCTTTCAAGGTCTGGCAGCGTGCCATAATCGGCTTCCAGCACGCGTACATCATCAAGCTTGAGCTGCTTGGTCACATCAGTGGCCCAGCCTTTACCGAAGCTTTCCCAAACCAGCATATCAACGCCGCGCGCGCCCAGAAGAGACCACAAAGCCATTTCGACCGCGCCCGTGTCAGACGCAGGTACGATACCGATTTTATAATCAGCAGGAATGCCGAGCACCTCACGGGTCTGCTCGATAGCATCCTTCAGCTTGGCCTTGCCAACCTTGGCGCGATGAGAACGGCCCAAGGACGCATCAGACAGGCTGTCCAAAGACCAGCCTGGACGCTTGGAGCAAGGACCAGAAGAAAAATGGGGATTGTTCGGCCGCACGGCCGGTAATGTAGTGCTCATAAAGCTACCCTCACAGATAGTTGCCTCTCGTTGGGGAGAGGTGTCCCACGAATGGAGGTAGCGAAACGCCCCTGTGAGGTCAAACGCTTTTTGCCTTTTCTTTCAATCAGGTCCGAAGGAATGAGATGACAGGCCCGATTTCGTTTCCTAAGGTGCAAAAATTCCCCATAGAGGAAACTTTTCGCCTTTTGAAAACAGGAACATCATTCAGGGCTGTGCAAAACTTTCCCCAGAATCAAGTCAAAATCAGACAACTTCTATAGATAAACCGACATTTCTGTCGCCCATTTGACCCCAACTCCTTCACATCAGCTTCCAAACAGACCGCACAGCAAGCCGGCAAAACCAGAATCGAAAAAGGCGATCATGGATCATGATCGCCTTCTCGAGAGGATGTAAAATCCTAACTGTTCCTCAAAGGACCCAGTCGCAGCCCCTTGAGCCATGCCAGCACCAAAGTCGTGGGTGCCAGAACCTGTGCGTTTCACTCACCGCGACATAGTCCTAACTGACATAGCCTCAGGAGGAGTGTTGTTTCCTAGTCCAGATCGTAACGCAGACCCACACGGAATTCATGCGCATAAAGATCTTTATATTTCACAGGATTCACAGAACTAACGCCATTGCCATAAGTGCTGGCGGTCTCGGCATCACCCAGTGACATAAAACGATAATTGGTGTCGATTTTCCAACCTTCTTCCAAATCAATCGCAGCACCTGCCATCAGGTTCCATGCAAAATTGGTTTTGGAGCCATCTTGAAATGGTTGATCAGCTGGGCTACCCGGCTTGTAATCTTTGGCGGTCAAATAAGCCAGACCAATACCTGCACCCACATAAGGGGTGATGGAGTTCCAGGTGCCGAAATCATAATAACCATTCAGCATCAGGGTCCAGGCGCTAAAGTCATTAGACTCGTATGAACAGACACCACCGCAAACAACAGCGCCCTTATACTTAAAGTCATGACGATAATCGACGGTCACATCTGCACGCAGATGCTGGTTAAAGTAATAACCAACACCAGCACCGATAACCCAACCGTTATCAATTTCATCCTTGATGAAAGGCCGGTGGCCATTCACTGGATCCTGCCAGGATGTTTCCGGGGTGGAATAAACCGCGTAACCGAGGTCACCACGCAAATACCAGCTGGATCCCAGTTCCACCAGAGTTTCTGGCTCATATTCAATAACCGGGGGCGCAGGCAAATCGGCTGCGAACGCAACAGACGCGGACATAGCGGCCCCGAACACACTCAAAAACAGATTTCTTTTGAGGCTGCTCATCTCATTTTCCTCTCGATACAAATGTCAGAACAAGCATTTGAGATATTCACTCAAGAGAAAAGATTGCAGAATTTCCTTAATACCCGATTAACTACAACAATTAACGATAAAATAGTCAAAATACGAAGCAATCATAAGAATTCGATTATAAATTCATGCAAATTGCAAAAATCTATATTAACACTTTCTTACCATGCGCAAAAACCGCGACTCATCTCGAGCCGGATTGCACATCCAGGCGCAATTCTTTAGGATGCTCCAACCACTCCATAAAGCACGGGTCGCTTCAAAAAAGCATCCAGCATATCTCAAAAGTCTGATCACGAATGCCCTCAGCTAGCTTGCGTCACTGGCTCTATCTTCTGCTTCTTGTCTTCTCTTGGGGGTCAGCCATCATCCTCACCCGGGTCGCCGTGGCCGATCTGCCTCCATTATGGGTCACAGCAGGACGCCTTGTAACCGGAGCCATCATCCTTGCCTTCTATCGCTTTGTGATCAAACGCTCCCCATGGACCTTAACGTGGCAGCATGCTCCTTGGATCCTTATCCTCGCCATTTTAAGCTCCGCTGCACCCTTCCTGCTCATCGCATGGGGCACCCAATATACGTCTTCTGCCATTGCTGGCATTCTTATGGGGAGTATACCGCTCATTGTCTTGGGATTGGCGCACCTGTTGCTGCCGGATGAAAAGCTCACCCGTAATAAAGCCATCGGCTTTGCCTTTGGTTTTATCGGAGTGATCCTGATTATCAGCCCTTGGTCATTGGCAAGTTCTCAAACCACACAAACCGCCACCCAGTCTATGGAGTTCATCGGCCAACTCGCAATTTTCCTTGCCGCCAGCTGCTACGCTCTTAATAGTGTCTCCACCCGCCGCATGCCTGCCGCCAGCAATCTCGATAAAGCCACCATGGTAGTTATCACCGCCTCTCTTTTGCTTCTGCTGGCTTGCGCTGCCTTTGAACCGTTCCCTTCCTTGGAGACAACCAAACCCAGCAGTTGGATCATTTTGGCTTATCTGGGCCTGATACCGACGGCTCTTGCAACAATCATCCTCTTTGTTCTGCTGCAAGAAACATCAGCGGGATTTGTCGCCATGAGCAATTATATGATTCCCATAGTCACCGCCTTGGGCGGCGTTCTCTTACTTTCAGAAACACTCGCCCCATTGGCCCTTGTCGGCTTTGCCATCATTTTAGGCGGGCTGGTACTGAGCAATAAAAAAGAGCGATCCACCTAAAAGGCAAATCGCTCTTTCTCTATCCTTAAATCGATCTGATGGGCCTCACCCACCTGATTTCGACCAATCAGGTTCAGCCCATGCTGACCTTGGTCACTTCATCGCAAATATCATCAACCACCTGCTCAACCAGCGTCTTGTCATCCCCTTCCGCCATAACGCGGATCAAAGGCTCGGTCCCTGATGGACGAATGACAAGGCGACCAGAGTTGCCTAGGCGCTCGCTCGCCGCTTCAATCGCAGCTTTTACGGGCTCGGCTTCCAAAGGGGCACCGGAGGAATAGCGCACATTTTTCAGCAATTGCGGCACCGGCTCAAAGCGCTTGCACACGTCACTGACAGGCTTGTCCATTTTCTTGACAACAGCCAGAATTTGCAGCGCAGAAATCAGGCCATCCCCGGTGGTGGAATAGTCAGACAGAACCAAATGGCCGGATTGCTCACCCCCAATGTTAAAGCCATGCTTGCGCATATGCTCAACAACATAGCGGTCACCAACTTTGGTCCTCTCCAGTGAGAGGCCCAGACCACCGACAAAGCGCTCCAATCCCAGATTGGACATAACCGTTGCAACGATACCCGGTGCGGTAAGGCGATCTTCCTTTGCCCAGCTTTCCGCCACAACAGCCATCAATTGGTCCCCATCAACCGTATGGCCCTTTTCATCAACGACGATCACACGGTCTGCATCACCATCAAGCGCAATCCCGATATCGGCCCGCACTTCCTTGACCTTGGCCGCCAGCACATCCACATGGGTAGAACCGCATTTGTCATTGATGTTAAAACCATCGGGATTAACACCGATTTTGATAACCTCGGCCCCAAGCTCCCACAACGCATCAGGTGCCACGCGATAACCGGCACCATTGGCGCAATCAATCACCACCCGCAGCCCCTCAAGAGACATGGCACGCGGCAAAGTACGCTTGGCAAATTCGATATAGCGATCGTGAACCCCTTCAATCCGCTTTGCCCGCCCAAGCTGGGTCGGTTTTGCAAGACGGCTGGTCATGTCTTCTTCAAGCAAAGCCTCGATCTGGCCTTCCAGCTCATCACTAAGCTTATAGCCATCAGGGCCAAACAATTTGATGCCGTTGTCATAATAAGGATTGTGTGAGGCAGAGATCATAACGCCCAGATCTGCCCGCAAAGAACGTGTCAGCATCGCAACGCCGGGGGTAGGAACAGGCCCAAGCAAAAACACATCCATCCCCATAGAGGTAAAACCTGCGGTCAAGGCCGGCTCCAGCATATAGCCAGAGAGGCGGGTATCCTTGCCAATCACCACCCGGTGACGATGGTCACCACGGCGAAACAGCTTGCCTGTCGCCATACCCACTTTCATGGCAATGTCCGGCGTCATTGGATAGGAGTTCGCACATCCACGAATGCCATCAGTTCCGAAATACTTACCCATCGTCTTCACTGACCTTTCAAAACTATAGTCCGCAGCTTTCACCTTAGGAGGAAACCAGACATTCTTTAGCCGATTTTTCTCGCGCTTTGGCTTTTTTCCGCTTTGCTGCAGATCACTCTTTGTCTTTAAATGTTACAAACAAAGTGAATAAAAATTGAAGGCCGAGCCCTTTTGCTCAGCTTTACCCAGTGCCCAAAAGAGAAGGGTGCTCCTTTTCAGGAACACCCTTAATCATTAGTTAAATTCGGGGTTAAATCCGAACCTCAATCCATCAGGATTCAGGCTGAGGCTCCGGCTCAATCCCGTCACCGGATTCGTCGCCCTTATCCGTTGGCTTTTTAACGGCCCCGGCAGTTGGAACGGCAGATCCTTTTGGTGTAACCGGCTCATCGCCATCTTCGCGCACAGGGGGTTTGCCATCAATCAGGTCCTGAATCTCCTGACCGGACAAGGTCTCATATTCCAAAAGACCTTCGGCAATAGTGATCAGCTGATCCTTATGCTTGGTCAGAATGTCCTGAGCGGTTTCATAACCGGTCTCAACAAAGCGCTTAACCTCGCTATCAACCAGCTTCTGGGTTTCGTCAGAAACATGCTGCTGACGGGCAACAGAATGGCCAAGGAAAACCTCTTCCTCATTCTCGGAATAAAGCAAAGGACCAAGATCATCGGACATACCAAATTGTGTCGCCATGGCATGGGCCAGACGGGTCGCCATCTGAATATCGCCAGAGGCACCAGAGGTTACCTTGTCATAGCCAAAGATCATCTCTTCAGCCACGCGGCCACCCATGGCAACTGCCAGATCGGCGTAACATTTGGCGCGGGTCAGAGACACCTGATCTTTTTCAGGCAGGCGCATGACCATACCCAAAGCGCGACCACGCGGAATGATCGTTGCCTTATGAATGGGATCAGAGGCTGGCATATGCAAAGCTACAAGCGCATGTCCGGCTTCGTGATAGGCAGTGAGTTTCTTCTCCTCATCGCTCATCACAAGGGTACGGCGCTCCGCCCCCATCATCACCTTATCCTTGGCATCCTCAAATTCATTCATGGATACCAGACGGCGATCACGGCGGGCAGCCAGCAAGGCGGCCTCGTTGACAAGGTTCATCAGATCAGCGCCTGAGAAACCGGGAGTGCCGCGCGCCAGGGTCTTGAGATCAACATCCGGAGCCAAAGGCACGTTGCGCACATGCACTTTGAGGATTTTCTCACGGCCCGTAATATCAGGATTTGGAACCACAATCTGACGGTCAAAACGACCCGGGCGCATCAAGGCAGGATCAAGTACATCCGGACGGTTGGTTGCAGCCACCAGAATAACGCCTTCATTGGCCTCAAAGCCATCCATCTCCACCAGCAACTGGTTGAGGGTCTGTTCGCGCTCGTCATTGCCGCCACCAAGACCGGCACCACGATGGCGGCCTACAGCGTCGATCTCATCAATAAAGATGATGCAAGGTGCGTTTTTCTTGGCCTGCTCGAACATGTCGCGCACGCGGGAGGCACCAACCCCTACAAACATCTCCACAAAGTCGGAACCGGAAATGGAGAAGAAGGGCACATTCGCTTCACCGGCAACAGCACGACCAAGAAGGGTTTTACCGGTGCCCGGAGGGCCAACAAGCAAAACACCGCGCGGAATACGGCCACCAAGGCGCTGGAACTTTTGCGGATCGCGCAAAAACTCAACGATTTCTTCCAGATCTTCCTTGGCTTCATCAACGCCCGCCACATCGTCAAAGACAACACGGCCATGAGCCTCGGTCAGCAATTTGGCCTTGGATTTGCCAAAGCCCATGGCTTTGCCGCCGCCTTGCATCTGGCGCATGAAGAAAATCCACACAGCCAAAATCAAGATCATGGGGAACCAGGAAATCAGGGCACCAAGAAGCGAGAAGCTCTCTGTTTCAGGCTTGGCGGTAATGGCCACACCATTTTTGGTCAGCAGAGGAATGAGAGAAGTATCATTCTCCGGCAAATAGGTCTGGAAATTGGCACCATCGGACAAATGGCCGGTAACCTGCTGTCCGGTGATTACAACATCCTTGATACGTCCCTGCTCGACATCGCTAACAAATTGCGAGAATGGGATTTCCAGACTGTTCGTGCGCTGGGATGGATTTTGGAACAGCTGGAACAAAGCAATCAGCAGCAGTCCAATAATCACCCACAATGCCAAGCTGCGGAAATTCGCGTTCATATGTTTTCCCTTGGTTCCTTCGGGGGAATCTTCTGCGGTTCGGCCAAAGAGGCATGCATCTCTCTTACACTCAAACCGACCTAACTATCTAATCCTGAATTTAGGCATCAACACCGCCCTTGCCAAGACAAGGATGCGGCTTTGTTCCCTAAATAATGCGAAATGGTTTACCGACCTGCCGCATTTTTTGTAAATCTTGTGTTTTTTTCACGAATTTCAAGTGCAAATCCATGTTTATGTTCAATTTCTGGCCAATCCATGACGGCTATAGGGCCATTCTTCCCCCAAACCGACGGCAGAGCATCTATCAAACCCGCAGGTAAAAGCCGCGCGGCTCCTTCACTCGCGCCCGTAATGCAAGGCGGATTATCACGCCGCGAATAGCCATGATCTGCCAAGATCAAGCGTCCTTCTTCACCCAAAGGCCGCAAAACAAGGGTCTTTTCTCTTCCCGACCCACCTGTAACACTGATCTGCGCAAGGGAGAGATAATCACACGCTTCCCCCAATCCCAAAGGAGAGGCAAAAGGCAGGCGGCCAATCTCTCGATAGATCCAGAGACGACCTTGCGATATTTCGAAGCAGCAGCCGGCCAAGGTCCGTTTTCTTGATTTCGCGCCTGTCTCTTGGTTCTTGCGAGCTTCAAGCGATTCGTCCTTCCATAACTGCAAGGCCTTATCAAGGTGCAGCAATCGCTGTTCCCTGCAGGGATAACCCTCCCCTGCCACATGAAAAATGGCAGCCTGCAAGAGCCGCAGGCGAAACTCGTCACCGATGGAGCAAAAATCTGCTAACGCGCAGGATAAGGCCCGACCCGGCTCAGGCACCATATGCCTGTCAAACAAGTCCCGTGCGACACTATCCAGAGCGGCTTCCGCCCGCGCCATTCGACGCGCTGTCCGCGCCAGATGATCCGCATCCGCCCCGAACTCTGCCAAATGCGGCAAAAGTTCTTTGCGCACTGCAACCCGGTTATACGTTCGGTCCTCGTTGGATGGATCCTCGCACCAAGAAAGACCAAGATCGTTAAGAAGCGTCGTCAAAGCCTCTTTGGGTGTCCCAAGCAAGGGCCGCACCAATTCAAGATCATCAAGCGAGCGTCGCGCGCTCATGGCAGCAAGGCCGCGAACCGAAGAGCCGCGCAGCAGGCGCATCACAAAAGTCTCAGCCTGATCATCAAGATGATGGGCGGTCACAAGGGTCTTCACTCCCAAAGTGCGGGCATGAGCGCCAAGCAACTCATAACGCGCCGCGCGCGCCCGCGCCTGAAGATTGGAGTGATCTCCCGTATCCTTAAGCTGGCTTCCCTCTTCCCAGCTTAAAATCTGATGAGGCAGGCCCAATCCCTTGGCAAGGGCGGCCACATAGTCAGCTTCGTCTTTTGCTTCCTTGCGCAATCCATGATCGACACTGGCAAGATAAAGAGGCACTCTTTCTGCCCCGTCATCTCCTGGGATCAAACATTGCCAAGCATGGCACAGCATCACAAGGCCAATGGAATCCGGCCCGCCAGAGACGGCAAGCAGCACGCCCTCGCGGCGCCTACGCAAATCATCAAAAAGCGCTTGAAGAAAGAAAGGGGCAAAGGCCTTATGTCGGGCAAGCAAGGCCCGATCATCAAAAAGCTGACGCAGCGCGGCAATCACGTCCTGAAAATCCGGCTGAGAAGTCGTCATCATCACACTATCTGCTAAATACATCATCCCGCCTGCACTTCTTAACGCAGGACCGGGGAGAGAAACCTAACTCCCTAGAGTCAGGATCCTAGCATTGGGCGTTTTTAATCTCGGCACGCACCTTTTGCCGCACGCCAGCCGATGCATTGGGATATTTTGCCAGCAATTCCTCATAAGTCGCACAAGCCGCTTCCCGCTCTTTGATCTGGCGAAGAGACATACCGGTTTTCAGGAGCATATCAGGGGCCTTCTGCGCATTGGGAAAGCTTGAATAGGCGGCAAGAAAGGTCTCGATCGCACCGCGATAATTGCGCTGCTGGAACTGGCTTTCCCCGATCCAATAATGGGCATTGGAGGCAAGCTGATGCTGCCCATAGGATCCGACAAAGGAGCGAAAAGCCGCCTCTGCTCCGCGATAATTGCCCTGAAGAACCTGCCCGTAAGCCTGATCATAATCCGTTACCGGATCACCGGTTAAAAAGACAGGCTGACTCCCACCTTGGGTTGCTGGCTGAGTTACTGAGCCGGAGCCTGGAAAGGTGGCACCCGGCTGCGCCGCACCTCCGCCCAAAACAGAGGAAAGATCAATCGGACCGGAACCGCCGGAATTCTGACTGGCAACAGCGCCATTAGCCGCCGCGCCAAAATTGGGCTGCCCGTTCAGGCTACCAAGGCTTTGTGGCGGTGTTCCCAATTGCTCAAAAGAGCTATTGCCCGATGGCTGAGTGGGCTTGGGCGCGCGGGACTGTTTGCGGCGCTTTTTCTTACCGCCACGCTCCAGATCCTGAAAACGGAACTCGCTATCTTCCTGAAAGCGGCGCAATTGCTCCTGCATCTGGCGAAGGCGGAAATTCAGCTCTTCAATCTGGCCATTATAAATGCGCATCTGGTTCTCAAGCCGATCAACCCGCACGGCAAGACTGGCAGCAGATTGCGCCACAACAATCCGCTGCTGCTGAGATGCAGTCTTTGACGGGATCGGCAAAGGCGGTAGCGGCACAGCAGATTGAGAAGCCTGATAGTCCAGTTTATCAATCCGGCGTTCCAGATCTGCCCAGTCTGTCGGACTGGAGGCAAGAGCAATACCGGCGCAGGCCAAAACAAGGCTTGCAGATGTTGCCAGAAGTTTGATCATCAAATTCCCCATTGCTGCACTATCAGTTTTCATTCAAGCTTTGGTCCGGCAAAAGGGCCGCATCCGACAGCTCACATCACCTTAAAGGATTCTTCTCCACGCTTGCACCCTTTTGCATGCAGCTTGCGGCAAAATTATGGAAAGACCCGCGGGCAATGAACTTTCGCCAAGAAAATGCCAATAAAAAACCGGCCTCAAAGGCCGGTTTTTGCGAGAACAGGTTGAGCTGTCTTTGCTTAATTGGATAGGGCCGTTACAGCACGGCGGTTCTGCGACCAGCAGGAAATGTCATTACACACGGCAACAGGGCGTTCCTTACCAAAAGACTTGGTGGTCAAACGGTTTGGCGCAATACCCTTGGAGACAAGATAGTTCTTCACGCTATTGGCGCGGCGAGCCCCAAGCGCAATGTTATATTCGCGTGTACCGCGCTCATCCGCATGGCCTTCAATCGCAACACGGTAAGAGCCATATTGATTAAGCCACAATGCCTGTTTGTCGAGCGTTGCCTGCGAAGACAAGTTAATATCGGAACTGTCAGTATCAAAAAAGACCCGGTCCCCGACATTGACCACAAAATCCTGAGCAGATCCGGGCGCTGCACTGCCTGCAAGGCCGGGATTGGTCAATTTATCCGGGCTGGAGGAGCAAGCCCCCAATGCAGCCAGCAGGCCAACAGCCAAGGCAGCACGAGCAGAAAAAGAGGCGCGTTTGGATAGCATGATATTCCTCGAAATCTAAAAAGGGACACACCCATTGTTATTGGTTGATCAAGTATGAGCCGAACTGGTTAATCTGGCGTTGGCAAAGATAGTAAACAAATGCCTAATTGCTTGCACGTTGTTGGCCTCTTTGCAACCGCCGGGCCGAAAGCCTGATCCAAACTGTCTTGGCCACCCTTTCAAGCAAAAAGGTGGCCAGACTAAGGCAAATGGGGCCAAGGAGCAGATTCCCTACCCTTCCAAGGACAAATGATCAATCAACCAGAGGCGACCATGCAGGGTCAGAACCAAAGGCCGGGGTCGGCACCCGATATTCATTCCGGCCAGTCAGATCAATGCTGAAAAGTCGCGGGCCACCATTGGCACCGGGGCTTTCACGAAAGAACATCAAGACCCGACCATTGGGCGCCCATGTTGGCCCCTCATTATGATAGCCGTCCGCCAGAATACGCTCACGCGAGCCATCAGTTTTCATCACACCGATCTGGAATTGCCCCTTATATTGCTTGGTAAAGGCAATCAGATCCCCACGCGGCGACCAGACCGGCGTACCATAGCGGCCCTTGCCAAAACTGATCCGTTTGACACCGGACCCGTCCGCATTCATCACATAAATCTGCTGTTTGCCACCGCGATCACTCTCAAAAGCGATTTGCCGCCCGTCCGGTGAGAAAGTGGGGCTTGTATCAATCGAAGCAGAATTGGTCAGGCGGGTAATTTTGCCGTTGCGCAAATCCATGCGATAGATATTGGCGTCCCCTGCCTGCTGCAAACTCAGCACAATGCTCAAACCATCAGGCGAGAAGCGCGAAGAAAAGCTCATGCCCGGGAATTGCCCCACATTGGAGCGGCGGCCCGTTTCAACATTAAGCAGATAAACCTTAGGCTGCCCGTCTTCGAGCGCCATATAGGTAATTTCCTGACGGGTAGGAGAGAAACGCGGCGTGAGCACCAGATCGCGCCCATCGGTCAAATAGCGCACATTCGCCCCGTCCTGATCCATGATCGCCAGACGTTTGACGCGGTTGGCCTTGGGGCCACTTTCATCAACAAAGACGATCCGGGTATCAAAATACCCTTTCTCGCCTGTAAGACGCTCATAAATGGCATCGGCAATAATATGCGCCACGCGCCGCCAATTCTTGGGCGCGGTGAAAAATTGCTGGCCTGTCATCTGCTTACCGGCAAAGACATCCCAAAGGCGAAATTCGGCTTTAAGCCGCCCGTCAGCTTCTTGAGTAACGGTGCCGGTCACCAAGGCTTGCGCATTGAGCACTGTCCAATTGGCAAAAGAGGGCGAAGACGACGAGGACAGATTCTTCTCAAGAAAAGTGGTCTTATCGAGCGGTGCAAACAAACCCGAGCGTTTCAAATCCGCTTCAATCACCCGCGCAATCTGCGCCCCTTCCGCCGAGCCGGAAAAATCCGGAATAGCAATCGGCATGGGCTGCACATTGCCCTGCCGGATATCAATTTCAATCAGGGCATGACCGGGAGAGGCCAAACCAATAACAGCCCCCAGAAAGATCACGAAAGCCCCCACCAAACGGGAGGCTTGTGCCAAACTGGCATTCAGGCGGGGCAGCATGGTCTGCATCTCACTGTTCCTCATTCTCTCACCCATTGCACAAATTGCAAATGGGCCTTCCATTGTGGCACCCTTTAAAAAGACACTGTGCCAAACTCTTTACCTATTGTCTCTGACGAATTGCCCAAAAGCTATCATCAGAACATATCACTTGGATCAAAATTGATCCGCACCCGCCGCCAGCTGTCATATTTGTCCGCAGGCAAGTTGTAGGGCTGACACCGGCGCACAGCACGGGACGCACTTTCAGCCGCTGCCACACCAAACTGGCTGGCGGGGAATTCCATAATCTCAGGACCGGTTGTGACATAGCCTTCCCGATCAAGACCAAATTCCAGTCTGACACGCAATTGTGACGCATCAGTGGCCCCGATTGGTGGAGACCAACACCGGGCAACCTGTGCGCGCAACGCATCAAGCTCGCTTTGGGTCATGGCAGCGGCATTCTTGCCGCGCTTGGAACCAAAGGATGCCTTTTGCTCGCGCTCACCCGTTGTTTTGGGGGCTGCTTCATCGGCTTTGTTGGCAAGGGCTTTGAGGGCATCTGCATCAAACTCGCGCTTTTTCTTGGCCGGTTTTTTCTTTGGCGGCTTCTTTTTCGGCGGTTTTGGCTTGATCTTGGGCAGAGCAGAAATTGCCTTGGGCACAATCGGCTTGGGCTCTTCTACCTTCGGCTCTTCCTTTTTTGGCTCTGGCTCTTTTGGCGCAGGTTCAGGCGTTGGCTCGGGCTTGGGTTCCTCTTTGGGAACAGGCTCCGCCTTGGGCTTTGGTTTGCTCTCTTGCGGTTCCGGCTCGATCTTGGGCGCGGGCTTTGGCTCTTCTTTTTTCGGCTCCGGCGCTTTCTTGATCTCTTCCTGCACCTTGTCCAT
Source organism: Cohaesibacter sp. (assembly GCA_025210795.1). Taxonomy (GTDB): domain Bacteria; phylum Pseudomonadota; class Alphaproteobacteria; order Rhizobiales; family Cohaesibacteraceae; genus Cohaesibacter. The sequence continues at coordinate 121,511 of JAOAQZ010000008.1, forward strand.
AACCTTGGCCTTTGCATCGCCCTTTCTGACATCCGTCACATCAGCGATGGTGACAAGATCAACAGGCAAGATCTCCAGTTGGGTGACGTCATGGCTTTCCGGTGCCGGAAGACTAACCAGTCCCCAACCCAGAACGAGCACATGCCCAACAGAAGATGCAACAAAGCCAACATTACGCATGCGCGATTACTGACGCTCCTCGGTGCTGACCAAACCGATTTTCTTGAAACCTGCTCTGTTCATGGCCCCCATCACCTTCATGATGGCGCCATAATTGGCATTGGTATCGCCGCGAACAAAAATCCGCTCGTCATAGCCGTTTTTGGCAACACCCAGAAGGGTCTCAACCAGCTTGTCAAACTCAACCGGCTGATCCTGCAAATGCACGGACCCATCCGCCTGAATGGACAAGGTAAGCGGCTCGGTCTGGCTGGAGAGCGGCTTGGCCGAGCTTTCCGGCAAATCAAGGGGCACGCCAACGGTCATCATAGGGGCAGACACCATAAAGATAATGAGCAGCACCAACATCACGTCAACAAGAGGCGTGACGTTAATCTCTGCAACAGGGCGATGGCGAATGGCGCGGCGCGCCCCGCGCCTGCGTCCCCCGCCCGAAGTTCCCATAGTACCCATACCCATGATCAGCCCCTTTCATCCATCAAGCGTGACAGGATGGCAGAAAACTCATCGGCAAATCCTTCAAGGCGCAACGCATGCTGGGAGGCAAGACTGGCCAGTTTGTTATAGGCAATCACAGCCGGGATCGCCGCCAAAAGACCAATAGCCGTTGCAAACAAAGCTTCAGCAATCCCCGGTGCGACGACCGCCAAAGAGGTACTTTTGGAATTGGCAATGCCTTGGAAGGAATTCATAATCCCCCAGCCCGTGCCGAACAGACCAACAAAGGGCGCCGCCGAGCCAACCGTTGCCAAAAACAACAAGCGCTTCTCAAGGCGATCCACTTCACGCGCCAGCGTCACATCAAGAACTTTTTCAATACGGGCGGGGAGCCCTGCAACCGAGCGGGCTTGCCCCTCGAAAGAGCGCTTCCACTCGCGCATTGCAGCCACAAACAATGCAGCCATGGCATGATTGGGGCGGCCAGAGAGAGTCTGGTATAATTCTTCCAGCGACTGGCCGGACCAGAACACCTTTTCAAAGCGATCCATCTGCCGCTTGGTACGCGAATAGAGCAAAACCTTGTCGATAATAATCGCCCAGGACCAGACAGACGCCAGCATCAAACCAACCATCACCAGTTTGACAACGATATGCGCCTGTAAAAACAAGGAGATGAGAGACAGATCACCGGAGGTGGCCGCCAGTGCGTTCTGAACAACCTCATTGCCCATTTGCTTTGTCCTTTCTCAGCCATAGGAAAAATATGTGATCGCACATGTTTTCCATAGCATTGCAAAAATCCTGCCGCCCCTATTGGCGGCACAATTTGGCAAAACTAGGACACAAGCAGATCACCCCATCTTTGAGAAAGGCATTATTATGGTTAATGAAGCCTTAATGGCGCATTCATCTCACTGAAAAAGCGCTCTTTTTCAGACCTAAAATTTGAGCGCGCAAAAAGCTGCACCAACTCAGTGCTATTCACAAAAGAGAGAATAATGCGCGCTTGAAGCCCTGCGCCCTAAGCGCCGAAGGCCTTGCGTAGGTTATCGGGCATGCGCTTGGGGCGACCATCGCGATCAATAATCACCACAGTGACCATGGCGGTAAAAAGGACCTGATCTTTACAGATCACCCGTTGATCCAAAATCATCCGAGCACCTTTAAGGGCCTCAATTCTGGTCTCTATCTGCAAAAGATCATCAATTCGGGCAGGCCGCAGAAAATCAATCTCCATTTTGCGCACGGCAAAGGCGACACGATCTTCATCACCACCCTGATCCAGCTCATGATGATGAATACCAAGAAGACGAATAAAATCCGACCGGCCCCGCTCAATAAAGCGCAGGAATGATGCATGATAAACAATGCCGGAAAAATCGGTATCTTCATAATAGACGCGAACCGGCAAAACATGACCAAACTCAGTGATCTTACCGGCAATATCCGGCCAGCTATAAGGCTCGTCGGTCTTTTGCTCAGGCATCATCCATCCCTTCCGCAAACAGGCCCATTTGCGGGGCACCCTTGCCATTGTCAGGAACTGCCAATCCCAAATGAGCAAACGCTTTGGCCGCAAGCAGGCGGCCGCGCGGGGTGCGCTGAATAAAACCTTGCTGGATCAAATAAGGCTCGATAATTTCCTCAATCGCATCACGCGGCTCGGACAAGGCCGCAGCAATGGGCTCAATCCCCACGGGACCGCCGCCAAAGCTTGTGGCAATCAGGGTGAGATAGCGCCGGTCAAGAGCATCAAGCCCTTCATTATCGACCTCCAGCATTTGCAAGGCCCGATCGGCCACATCGCGGGAGATCTCCCCGCCTGCCTGCACAATAGCAACATCCCGAACACGGCGCAGGAGGCGACCCGCAATACGCGGCGTGCCGCGCGAACGGCGGGCAATCTCTATCGCCCCATCTTTGGTGATGGTCACGCCCATCAGCCGCGCCCCGCGGGTGACGATATATTCCAGCTCATCCACCGTGTAGAAATTAAGCCGGACCGGAATGCCAAACCGGTCACGAAGCGGCGTGGTCAAAAGCCCAAGACGGGTAGTCGCTGCAACCAATGTAAACTTTGCCAGATCAATCTTCACCGAGCGGGCAGCAGGTCCCTCACCAATGATCAGATCAAGCTGAAAATCTTCCATGGCCGGATAAAGAATCTCTTCCACCGCGGGGTTCAGGCGGTGGATTTCATCAATGAACAGCACATCATTTTCTTCAAGATTGGGCAAAAGAGCCGCCAGATCCCCGGCTTTGGCAATGACGGGGCCGGAGGTGGATTTAAAATTCACCCCAAGCTCACGCGAAACAATTTGCGCAAGGGTCGTCTTGCCAAGGCCCGGAGGCCCGACAAACAACACATGATCAAGAGCCTCTTTGCGCGAACGCGCCGCCTCGATGAAGATGGACAGATTGGCGCGCGCCTGTGCCTGCCCGACAAAATCATCCAGCATTTGCGGGCGCAGCGCGCGATCCATTTCCTCGCCAGCCTCACCATTTGCCGAGATCAGGCGGTCATTTTCCTCAATCATTGGCTAAGCTCCTTAAGGGCAAGGCGGATCAAGGTTGCGGTTCCCGCATCATCACCCTCGCGCTTAATCACGGTCGCCACTGCCGCACTGGCCTGTACCTGACTATAGCCCAGATTGCTCAGCGCAGACACTGCCTCGGCCATCACTTTCGGCGCGGCAGCCTGATCCATTTCCGTTTGCAAATCCGACACCGCCGCATCAATGGCGGTTAGGCTCGGCCCTTTATCTTTCAGCTCCGAGACAATCCTCTGGGCAACCTTGGGACCAACGCCAGGGGTGCGGGCAACCATGGCTTTGTCCTGCAAGGCAATAGCGGATTGAAGCTCAGACAGCTTCAAGGTCGACAAAATGGCAAGAGCCACCTTCTGCCCCACCCCTTGCACGGTGGTCAACAGGCGAAACCAGTCCCGCTCAAGCGCCGTTGCAAAGCCAAACATCTTGAGCTGATCTTCCCGCACATGCATTTCAATGAGCACACTGGCAGCTTCTCCAACCGGCGGCAAAGCCTGCAAGGTTTGGTTAGAGCAATGCACCTCATAGCAAACACCATTCACGTCAACCAGAACATAGCTGTCGGAATATTCGTCAATCAGGCCCTTGAGTTTGCCAATCATGGTCGTTCCTTAAACATATATGGCTTTACGCCTTACGCAATCTTGAGTTTGTTTGCACCACGCTGATGGGCGTGACAAATGGCAATAGCCAAAGCATCCGCCGCATCTTCACTGTCAAAAGTGGCCTTCGGCAACAGCATCTTCACCATGGTCTGGATCTGGTTTTTATCCGCGTGCCCTACTCCAACAACGGTTTTCTTGACCGCATTGGGCGCATATTCAGCAACCGGCAGATGCAATTGCGCAGGCGCCAACAAGGCAACCGCACGCGCCTGCCCCAGTTTGAGGGTCGCCCCCGCATCCTTGTTCACAAAGGTTTGCTCCACGGCCACTTCATCCGGCGCATAGCGCTCAAGCACTTCCATAATACCGGTATGCAGTTCCAGAAGGCGTGTTGCCAGATCGACCTTATGATTGGAAGTAATCAAACCGGAGCCGATAAAGGATATCCGGTTGGAAATGGTTTCAATGGCACCCCAGCCCGTGCGGCGCAGGCCAGGATCAAAGCCTATGATTCGGATCGGTGCTTGTTTCATAATCCCTGACTAACGCAGAAATATGAACAATACCAGAACAAACCCAATCAAAACACCAAATCAGGGAGGAAAAACCACAGAACAATCCCCTCTTAACAGCAAGGCCAAGGGCATACCTCAAAGCGCGCTGCGATCCTATACGCAATCAGACACGAAAAAACCCCGGCCAGCGACCGGGGTTTTTTATCTTGTCATCCAATTGTCGATTTAGCCCAGCTTGGCCAGAACTTCATCGCTCATGGTGAAGTTGGAATAAACATTCTGCACGTCATCATCATCTTCCAAAGCATTCATCAGCTTCATGATGGTGGCTGCTTTTTCCTCGTCCACATCGATCTCGTTTTGTGGCTTCCAGATGGCTTTTTGGGATTCAGGCGCCTGACCCAAAGCCTCTTCAAGCGCCTTACCAACATCAATCATGTCTTCAAATGCGGTATAGATGGTATGACCATCTTCATCGCTTTGCACATCATCTGCACCCGCTTCGATGCCAGCTTCCATAATTGTGTCTTCATCGCCCACGTCAGCTGGGAAAACCAGCTCGCCAACACGATCAAACATGAAGGCCACCGAACCGGTCTCGCCCAAAGTTCCGCCATTTTTGGAGAATGCGGCACGAACACTGGAGGCGGTACGGTTACGGTTGTCGGTCAGCGCTTCCACAATAACAGCGGTGCCGCCCGGACCATAGCCTTCATAGCGGACTTCATCAAAGTTCTCCGCTTCCCCACTATCAGCCTTTTTCACTGCACGGTCGATATTATCCTTGGGCATGGACTGACCGCGAGCGTTTTGGATAGCCAGACGCAGGCGCGCATTGGCATCGGGATCCGGTCCGCCCATTTTGGCTGCAACCGTGATTTCTTTGGAGAGTTTGGAGAACAACTTGGAGCGCTTGGCATCCTGTGCACCTTTACGATACATGATGTTCTTGAATTTGGAATGTCCTGCCATGATAAATGAAGTCCGTAGCTATTCATCGTCACTGCGATCGTCGCAGCCCATTTGTCCGTGGTGATCGCATATTTCCCCTATACAGATCAAGTCGGGGGAGGCATGCAATCTGATTATTCTTGCCAGAAAGATGGGATATGCTGGGATAAATGCCCCCCAAGCCGCAAAGGCTCGACGGCAAGGGCAAGGCCGGTACTGTCGTCAATCTCTACCGCAACGCCGCTCAAGGTCGGATCGCCAAGCGAAGGTGTAAAACGGGAGGCTGGCACTTTGCGCAAGAAACGCTGAACCGGCTCTTCCTTCTCCATACCCAGAACAGAATCATAATCCCCGCACATGCCCGCATCCGACATATAGGCCGTACCCGATGGCAAAACCCGATAATCCGAGGTTGGCACATGGGTATGCGTCCCCACCACAAGGCTGACCCGCCCATCAAGAAAATGCCCCATGGCCTGCTTCTCGGAGGTCGCCTCGGCATGGAAATCCAGCACAATTGCATCGGCAAACTCACCAAGCGGGCACGCCCCCAGCTCTTTTTCAACCGCTGCAAACGGGCAATCGAGCGGATCCATATAAATCCGGCCCATGGCGTTCATAACCAGCACATTGGCCCCGTTGCGGGCCTGAAACAGATTGGCCCCTTTGCCGGGAACGCCGGACGGGTAATTGATCGGACGCAAAAAGGCGGGCTGGCGCTCGCAAAAAACCAGAGCGTCCCGCTGATCCCAAGCATGATTGCCCGTTGTCACAGCATCAGCCCCTGCATCAATCAGGTCTTGCAGGATTTTTTCGGTAATCCCGAATCCTGCCGCAGCATTCTCGCCATTGATGATAACAAAATCGAGCTGATAGCGCTCAATCAGGCCCGGCAACTTGTCCTGCACAACGGCACGGCCAGCCTTGCCCACAATATCGCCAATGAACAACAAACGCATTTTTGCATTTTCCTACAAGATGGATAGAGAAAAAGATAATTGCTGTGACGGAATTATAGGCAGAAAAGCAACATTCAAGCGCATAAAAGTTGCCTCAAAGAGCGCTTAAAGAATACCGGCTTCCGTCACAATCCAGTCTAGAGGTTGGTCATACCGCCCAACGGGGACCTTGTCCAGCTTCTGGCATTCAAAAGCAAGACCGATCAAAAGCGGTTTTTTCTCACTCTTTACCTGGCGACCGATATAGCGGTCATAAAATCCGGCTCCATATCCCATGCGATTGCGCTCATTATCAAAGGCGGCAAGCGGCATAACGAGACAATCAGGCAAAACCACAGGAGCCGTCTGCGCCGGTCCTTTGCTGCCATATCCTGCAGCAACCAGCGGATCATCCTCGCGCCAGAGGCGGAATTCAAGATCGGTTTTGCTCAGCACAACCGGCAGGGCAATTTGGCAGCCTTGCTGCCGCAAAGCGCCGGCTGCAAGAAGACTGTCAATCTCCGACCGGATGGGCCAGAAAAGAGAGACGGTCGCCCCTTGAATACCATGAGGCAACTGGGGCGTTTGCGGCAAAATAGCAAGATGAGAGAGAAGATGCGCAGCCGCCTGCTGCGACCATAATTGCCTGTCCTGCTCGCTCTGGCGATCCCGCTTTGCCAGACTTTCGGCCCTTAAAGCCTGTTTTTGCAGGCGAAGCTGTTCATCATCCATAACGGGCTCCTTAGGGTCCTGCCCCTAAAACAGGAAGCCGCAGCGACCGTCGAAGTTATACGGATCCTGGGACACCTGTAGTACAGGTGGGTGCCGGTATGAAGAGGACCACGATCCTGATCAGAGCCAGCTCCCGTTCGGATCTTTAAGGCCCCAAGGAAAAGTTTCTTCTAACGCGAAGTGCAGCTAACTGAATGACACATATAATGGAGAGACGGGTAGATTTCCAGTGGCAAAGTTCAGGATTTCAAGAGAATATCGGCAAGCTTTTCCAATTGCTCCGAGGCCCGATCAATCCGAGAGGCAATCGTTTCCTGATCCCCTTCGGTCTTCTCCAAAACGGCAGTGCGAGCATCGCGAAGCGCCTCAACTTCCTCTTCAAGGCCTTTGACGCGCTTTTTCAGCTCATTCAGCTCATCCACCATCATGATGCCAGCCATCACGGTAAGGCGCTGATCTCCGATTTCACCAAAAGACTCTTTAAGCTGACTGATGGTCATATCAAATTTGCGCGCAAGCGACAGAAGATGGTCTTCCTGACCGTCCTCGCACGCCATACGGTATGCCCGTCCATTGATATTAACACTGACCTGAACCATCAGAACCTGCGGGACCTCTCATCCATGCTAAATTGCTTTCATCTTGGGCTATCCACCATGCTGTTCCAAAACAGCCCGCACGGATTCCATGGCAGCCCCCAACCGTCGAGACACTTCCTCATTGGCGCTTTCAAGGCGATGAGAGCGTTTCTTTTCTTTATCAAGAGAAGCCGACAAATCGGAGCGATCTTCATTGGCTTTTTTGAGGTCGTCCTGCAAATCCTGCACGGATCTGTCATTTCGTTGCCGCTGGTCCATAGCTTTTTCAAGGGAAAGAAGCGCTTTATCCAATCTGTTCAAAGCACTCTGAATTGCAGGCTCATGCGCCATCCGTCCCCCACTCTAAATAGCACATCCCCCCAACGGTGCGCCATTTTGCACTTTTGAACCCATCAATACTGACTGTCTTTTGTAACATAGCCAAGCTATCGCACATTAGCCCGCCAAACATATCAATGAATCACATCCAATTCTATCCCTCAAACAAATCTAGGCGTGAAACAACAAACTCGTCAATCCTGACAATTGATCAACAGCATCCGTCCACAAGTGAATTTTTGGCCATTTTTCGCCCCTTGTGATCAAGGTTCAGATTGACTCTTGAGACACGGATGATAAATGTCTTTGCGATTGTATCAGCCTCTGTCTGCCGCGCAGTTTCTGGCAAGGCAGATCCCGTAAAACCCACAATGCCCCTATGGTGCATGATGGTTTGCTGAGAACTCTGAAACAGCTATTCTTTCAGATGCCCCGGCAAATTGATCTCAGACGCAGAGCTCATGAGCAACACAGACAAACAAAACCGCATGGCCCATGCGATCCGCTTTCTTGCAATGGATGCCATTGAGAAAGCAAAATCAGGACATCCCGGCCTCCCAATGGGTGCCGCCGACATGGCAACTGTCCTTTTCACAAAAGTCATGAAATTCGACCCGACCTGCCCCAACTGGGCTGACAGAGACCGCTTCGTCCTGTCTGCAGGCCACGGGTCCATGTTGCAATATGCTCTGCTGCATCTGCTTGGCTATGAAGACATGACCATCGAAGACATTGCTAACTTCCGCCAGATCGGCGCGAAGACGGCCGGTCACCCGGAATTCGGTCATGCCAGCGGCATCGAAACCACCACCGGCCCTCTGGGTCAGGGCATTGGCAACGCGGTTGGCATGGCAATTGCCGAAAAACTGCTTGCAACCAAATTCGGCGCCGAGATTGTTGATCACTATACTTATGTGATTGCAGGCGACGGCTGCTTGATGGAAGGCATCTCTCAGGAAGCCATCTCCCTTGCCGGTCACCTCAAGCTCAACAAAATGATCATCCTGTGGGACGACAACAACATCACCATTGATGGTGCCGTGTCTGTGTCTGATTCCACCGATCAACTGGCCCGTTTCAAAGCCTCCGGCTGGAACACCGACGCCATTGACGGTCACGATCAGGATGCCATTGAAGCGGCGATTGAAGCGGCCAAGAAAAGCGACAAGCCGACCTTGATCGCTTGTAAAACCACCATTGGTTTTGGCGCGCCGACAAAAGCTGGCACTTCCGGCATTCACGGCGCTCCTCTGGGCGCAGAAGAAATTGCCGGCACCCGCAAAGCCCTTGGCTGGGATCACGAGCCATTTGAAATCCCGTCCGACATTCGCGATGCATGGCGCATTGCCGGCCTTAATGCTGCTCACGCCCGCAAAGACTGGCAGAAGCGCCTTGACGGGCTTGATGCAGAAATCAAAGCCGACTTTGAGCGCCGCATGCGCGGTGATCTGCCAGCAGGCCTTGAAACCGCTCTTGACGAATACAAGAAAGAGTTGGCAGCCGAGCCAAAAACCGTGGCAACCCGTAAAGCCTCCGAGATGGCCCTTACCGTCATCAACAAGGCGATCGAGGACACCATTGGTGGCTCTGCCGATTTGACCGGCTCCAACAACACCAAAACGGCTGACACCCCGCAAATCACACCAGATGATTTCTCTGGTCGTTATGTGAACTGGGGTATCCGCGAGCATGGTATGGCATCTGCCATGAACGGCATGGCTCTGCATGGCGGTGTTATTCCTTATTCCGGCACCTTCCTGGTCTTTGCCGACTATATGCGCGGTGCCATGCGCCTGTCTTCTTTGATGGAACAGCGCGTCATCTATGTCCTGACCCATGATTCCATCGGTCTTGGCGAAGATGGCCCGACCCATCAGCCGGTAGAAACGCTCGCCTCTCTGCGCGCTATCCCGAACATGCAGGTCTTCCGCCCGGCTGACGTGACAGAAACTGCTGAATGCTGGGATCTGTCGCTTCGCTCGACCAAGACACCAAGTGTTCTGTCGCTCACCCGCCAGAATCTGGCAGCGCTTCGCACCGAATATGTGTCCGAGAATCTGTGTGCCTATGGCGCTTATGTTCTCTCTGACACAGATGGGGATGCCGATGTTTCCCTCTTTGCCTCTGGCTCCGAGGTCGAAATCGCCATTGATGCCCAAAAGGCGCTGGCCGAGAAAAATGTCAAGGCACGGGTCGTCTCTGTTCCCTGTTTTGAATTGTTCGAAGCCCAGTCTTCAGAATATCAAAAAGACATTCTCGGCTCTGCCAAGGTCAATGTCGGCATTGAAGCGGCCATCCGCATGGGTTGGGATCGCTTCATCGGTACAGATGGTGTCTTTGTCGGCATGAACGGCTTTGGTGCCTCTGGCCCTTACAAGGCTCTGTACGAGAAATTCGGCATCACATCAGACGCTATTGTTTCTCAGGTGCTTGATCGCCTGAGCGATAGCGAAAAGGCTGAATAAAGGTTTAAAGGGGGCATTGGCCCCCTTTTTCTTTCGCTTTTAGACAAATCTGGTCCTTGCAAAACCCCTCCCATACAACGAGGTTTTCCGAGACTGGAGCCATGAGTCTAAGAATTGGGTTGACCTGATCACACCCCTGCTTTTTATAAGGGGCATTGATTTTGGTCGAAGATGAAATCCGGCCCCTATGCGGCCGGTCAGTGTAGGAGAAGATCATGACTGTAAAAGTTGCGATCAATGGATTTGGCCGTATTGGCCGTAATGTTTTGCGTGCAATCATCGAGTCTGGCCGTACAGACATCGAAGTTGTAGCCATCAACGACCTGGGTCCAGTAGAGACCAATGCACATTTGCTGCGCTACGATTCTGTTCATGGTCGTTTCCCTGCAACCGTAACCGTCAATGGTGACACCATTGATGTGGGTCGCGGTCCTATCAAAGTAACAGCAATCCGCAACCCAGCTGAGCTGCCTTGGGGCGAGCTTGGTGTTGATGTTGCCATGGAATGCACCGGTATCTTTGCTTCCAAAGAAAAAGCATCCGCTCATCTGGAAGCTGGCGCAAAGCGCGTTCTGGTGTCTGCTCCTGCCTCTGGCGCTGACAAAACCATCGTTTACGGTGTGAATGACGACACCCTGACAGGCGATGATCTGGTTGTCTCCAACGCCTCTTGCACCACCAACTGCCTGTCTCCGGTTGCTTACGTACTGGACAAACTGGTTGGCATCGAAAAAGGCTACATGACCACCATTCACGCTTACACCGGTGACCAGCCAACTCTGGACACCATGCAAAGCGATCTGTACCGCGCACGCGCTGCTGCCATGTCCATGATCCCGACCTCTACTGGTGCTGCCAAGGCCGTTGGTCTGGTTCTGCCTCAGCTGGCTGGCAAACTGGACGGCTCCGCTATCCGCGTTCCAACTGCCAACGTTTCCGTGGTTGACCTCAAATTCATCGCCAAGCGCGAAACCACTGCAGAAGAAATCAACGCAGCGATCAAAGAAGCAGCCGAAGGTGAGCTGAAGGGCGTTCTGGGCTATTGCACCGAGCCACTGGTTTCCATCGACTTCAACCATGATGCCAACTCCTCCATTTTTGCTGAAGATCAGACAAAAGTTATGGGCGGCACCATGGTGCGCATCCTGACCTGGTACGACAACGAGTGGGGCTTCTCCAACCGTATGTCCGATACCGCAGTTGCTATGGCAAAATTGATCTAATTTTAGCCTCAGCCGTATAAGATCAGGCGCTGGAATGATGCAGGCTCACAAGGCTTTCGACATCGCCAGCGCCTTTTCTATAGCCAGACCCAGCCCCGCCAGCCCATCTGCAAACAAGGTGGGATGGAAGACTTCAAGTGCAGGAAAGACCCATGGCCGCCAATTTCAAAACCCTTGATGATGCAGATCTCAATGCAAAACGCGTACTTGTCCGTGTTGACCTTAATGTCCCCATGAAGGACGGCGAAGTCACCGACAGCACCCGCCTTGAGCGCATCGTGCCCACCTTGTCCGAAATTTCCGAAAAAGGTGGCAAAGTCATCATTCTTGCCCATTTTGGCCGCCCAAAAGGCAAGCCTGTTGCCGAAATGTCTCTCAAGCCTGTTGTTCCGGCCCTTGCCAAGGTGCTCGACCGCCCTGTGATGTTTGCTGAGGATTGCATCGGCGAGACTGCAAAAGGCGCAATTGATGCCATGTCCCCGGGCGACATTCTGGTTCTGGAAAATACCCGTTTCTATGCCGGTGAAGAAAAGAACGATCCTGATTTCGTCAAATCCCTTGCGGAAAATGGCGATCTTCTTGTCTCCGATGCCTTCTCCGTCTCCCACCGTGCGCACGCCACAACCGAAGGCCTTGCCAATCATATGCCAGCCGTTGCCGGCCGCACCATGCAGGCAGAGCTGGAAGCCCTTGATTCGGCCCTTGGCACACCAAAGCGCCCCGTTCTGGCCATTGTGGGTGGTGCCAAAGTCTCTACCAAAATCGATCTTTTGGAAAATCTGGTCTCCAAGGTTGATGGCCTTGTCATTGGTGGCGGCATGGCCAACACCTTCCTTGCAGCCCAAGGCAAAGATGTCGGCAAATCCTTGTGCGAGCATGATTTGGCTGATACCGCCAAGCGCATTCTGGCCGCCGCAGAGAAAACCGGCTGCGAGATCATCCTGCCGGTTGACGCCGCTGTCGCCAAGGAATTTGCCGCAAACGCACCGCACGAGATTGTTGGCGTTGATAGCGTCCCCTCTGACGGCATGATGCTCGATGTTGGCCCCAAATCCGTGGAAGCTGTAACCGCTTGGATCAAAAAGGCCGAGACCATTGTCTGGAACGGTCCTTTGGGCGCGTTTGAAATCACCCCGTTTGACACCGCAACCGTTGCTGCTGCAAAAGCGGCCGCAGAAGAAACCAAAGCAGGTTCCCTTATTTCTGTTGCAGGCGGTGGTGACACCGTAGCCGCCCTCAATCATGCGAGCGTTTCAGAAGACTTTACATATGTCTCCACCGCAGGCGGCGCCTTCCTTGAATGGATGGAAGGCAAAGCCCTGCCCGGTGTTGAGGTCCTTAAAGGCTAATCAGCTCTGATACATTTTTAAAATACGCTGGTTTTGCCAATAAACCAGCGTGTTTTTTTGCCCGTTCTTCAAAAATACCAAAAGTCTCTTGCACCCGCCGCACCTTTGGCGATAGCAAAAGAAAACCCAATTTTGCCGCAATGTCTTGCCACAACAGCATCACTTGCCTGCCTCTTGCGCAAAGAAGCTGAAGGCAGACATAAAGGAACCGGTCACTGCTATGGAAATCACACAGATTTATCTTCTCACCCCCAAAACAATTGATCTGGAAACATTCCCCGCTCAATTGAAAGAAGCAATGGCAGGGGGCCCTATCGCCGCCCTTTTGATCGATTGTGATGCCAAGCATGACAGCGAAGTGCAAAAGATCGCCCAAGCCATCACACCTCTGGCCCAAGCAAACGACATTGCCGTGCTGCTGCGTGGCGACTCGCGCATTGCAGGCCGCGCCAAATGTGATGGCCTGCATCTTGATGGCGACCTCGCAGACATTGAAAACGGCGTTGAGGAGTATTCCGATCGGTTCATGCTGGGTGCACAAAGCGTCAACAAGCGCCATTCAGCCATGGAGCTGGGCGAAAGCGGTATTGATTATATCCTGTTTGGCCGCCTTGATGCAGAGCTTGAAGATGACATCTTCCCCAAATGCTTTGAAATGGCCGAATGGTGGTCCTCCATGTTTGAGGTGCCTGCTGTGATTATCGGCGGCAAAGACCTTGCCTGCTGCACACAAGCCGGAGAAGCACAGATCGAGTTCATCGCCCTTCGCGATGCCATCTGGAACCATCCGGAAGGCCCGCGTCTTGCGGTTCAGCAAGCCTGTGCCCTGCTGGAAGCAGCGGCCCCTGAGGAAGAAGAATAGCGAGAATTCGGGAGCATTCATCAATGACCATTGCCAGACAATCCTCTGCGATCACCTGCCGCACAGGCGGGCTGTCAGCTCTATTCTGTGCAACCTTGATAAGCTCCAGCCTGCTTTTGGCAAGCCCTCTTGCGGCCCAATCAAAGAAGAAGCCCGCAGATACATTGCCGGACCTTCCAACGGCTGTGGCCCCAACCACAAGTGCCAACCCCTTTTCAGTGCCCGAAGAAGAAACAACGCCGGATGCTCCTTATGACGCTTTCCAGCGCGGACAATATCTGACCGCCTTCTCTCTTGCCACCAAATGGGCCGGCAAAGGCGATGCTGCCAGCCAAACCCTGCTAGGGGAGCTTTATAAAGCAGGCCTTGGCGTGCCTCAGGATTTCAAAGAAGCAGCAAGCTGGTATGCCCTTGCAGCCAAAAATGGTGACAAGGAAGCCCAATTCTCCCTAGGTCTTCTGCACACCAAAGGTCAGGGGGTCAAAAAAGACCTCAAAAAGGCAATTGCCCTCTTTGAAGACGCCGCCAAACAGGGGCAGAAAAATGCCCAGTTCAATCTCGGTTTTCTCTATCTTCAGGGCCAATATAAACGTCAGGATCTCACCAAGGCGACAGACCTTCTCACCAAAGCTGCCGAAGCGGGCCTGCCAGAGGCGCAATATACCCTTGCAACCCTCTATCTGTCCGATTATCTCCCAGTGCCCAATTATGATCAGGCAAGCTATTGGATGCGCAAAGCGGCTGAAAATGGATTTCTCGATGCGCAACTTGAATATGGCCTGATGCTGTTTTTAGGGAAAGGAGTTGAGAAAGATCTTGATACTGGAAGGGCCTGGATTGCCCAAGCCGCCAATGCAGGACAAACCATTGCCCAAAACCGTTTGGCACGCATTCTGGCCAAAGGTGTTGGCACCAAACCTGATCCAATCGCTGCGGCAAAATGGTATCTGCTCTCGCGCAAGGCTGGCAAGAAAGATGACTGGCTGCGCTCCTTCTATCAGACCCTCTCTGATGAACAAAAAGCCAAGGCCCAATCTCTTGCGCAAGCCGCCAGCCTTTGGTAACTGTCCCTCTGCCCCCAATTTTCTGCCTTAAGGGCGAAAAAAACTGCCCAAAGCCTTGAAAAATTCCCAAGAGTATGGTCCTAGGGCGGGAGACAATTTCCAAATCCGAGTTTACATGGCGCGCATCGCTCCCTTGTGGTCAATCGCGCGCCCCGCCAGTGAGATGATAAATCATGAAGATCAATGGTAACGAAATTCGCCCCGGTAACGTGATCGAACATCAGGGCACCATCTGGGTTGCAGTAAAAATCAATGCTGTGAAGCCCGGCAAAGGCGGCGCTTTTGCTCAGGTAGAATTTAAAAATCTCATTGACGGCCGCAAACTTAATGAGCGCTTCCGCGCCACCGAAACCGTTGAGCGCGTCCGCCTTGAGCAAAAAGACTTCACCTTCCTTTATGAAGAAGGCGAAAATCTGGTTTTCATGGACAGCGAAACCTACGAGCAGCTTGAATTGCAAAAAGACTTTGTCGGCGATCGTGCCGCCTTCTTGCAAGATGGCATGCCGGTAACAGTTGAGCTGCATGAAGAGCGCCCGATTGGCATCCAGCTTCCCGATCAGGTTGTTCTGGAAGTCACCGAGACCGAGCCTACCATCAAAGGCCAGACCCAGTCTTCTTCTTACAAGCCAGCTATTTTGGACAATGGCGTGCGCTGCATGGTGCCCCCTTTCATCACCACCGGTGAGAAAATCGTGGTAGACACCAACGAGATCACCTATCTGCGCCGCGCTGACTAATCAGCTCCAAGACCCGATTTGAATGCGCCGCTTCCTTGCCATGGAAGATGGCGCATCACTTTTTTTGACCTCTTTGATCAGGACACATCCCAATGGCCCGTTCAGCTCTTCTCAATGTTATGGTGCAGGCTGCTATGAAAGCCGGTCGCCGCCTCTCCCGCGATTTTGGCGAACTGGAAAATTTGCAGGTCTCCCGCAAAGGCCCCGGTGACTTTGTCAGCAATGCCGACTATCAGGCAGAGAAGATCATCCGCGAAGAATTGGCCAAGGCGCGCCCCAATTTCGGCTTTCTCATGGAAGAAAGCGGTGAAGAGGAAGGCCGGGACAAAAGCCACACATGGATCGTCGATCCACTAGACGGCACCACCAATTTCCTTCACGGCATTCCCATGTTTGCCATCTCCATTGCCCTCAAGCATGAAGACCGCATTGTCGCCGGTATTATCTATAATCCCGCAACCGATGATCTCTTCACCGCCGAGCGCGGCCGCGGTGCCTTCCTCAATGATCGCCGCATGCGCGTCGCCGCCCGTGAAGATTTCCACGATTGCGTTGTGGCAACCGGTGTTCCCCATCTGGGCCGGGGCCATCATGGCCGCTATCTCTCCCAGCTTGAAGCCGTCATGGCCGATGTCTCCGGCATCCGCCGCATGGGCGCTGCCTCTCTTGATCTGGCCTATGTGGCTGCAGGCCGCTTTGATGCCTATTGGGAAGAGAATCTGAGCCCTTGGGATATGGCAGCCGGCATCCTGATGGTGCGCGAGGCTGGCGGTTTTGTCTCCGACATGAAGGGCGGGGAGAAAATGCTCGAGACGGGCGGCATCGTTGCCGGCAACGAGATCATCCGCAAATATCTGATGCGCAATCTCAAGCGCGCGCAAGTCTAATTCAGAACACGCTCAGAGTTGATATTGGACAGATCTGTCCTTTCTCCTCCATGGGGTCGACCCGCTCTTTTTCGCGCAAAGAACAAATTTTCCAATTTGCTTCTTCGCAAGGGCTAAAAAACGGGCTATGTCTTAAAGGGTTGGAATGAGTCTGTCTCATTTCAGCCCTTTTTTCGACGTGAGCTACGAAGCAACCGAAAAAGATGGACAATGATGAGCGATATTGACCCCTACAAGCTTGCAAGCCCGCAGCGATATCTGTGGCGCATGCTCATTTTCATTGGTGCAGCAGCCTTTATCCCTCTAATCCTTTACCGGCAGATTATCGAAGCCTTCTGGAGCAATCCTTTGCTCAATGCGATGATTTTCATCGTGCTGGCCGTGGGGATTTTTCTGGCATTGCGTCAGGTGGTGCGCCTGTTCCGCGAGGTGAAATGGGTCAATAATTTCCGTCTCGGGGATCCCGGGCTTGAAGTGACTCGCCCGCCAATTCTGCTCGCCCCCATGGCCACGCTTCTGGGTGACCGTGTCGGCCGCATGGCCATCGATACATCCACCATGCGCTCCATCCTTGAATCCATCGGCCTGCGTCTTGATGAGGCACGGGATATTTCGCGTTACCTCACCGGTCTTTTGGTCTTTCTGGGCCTGCTCGGCACATTCTGGGGCCTCTTGCAAACGGTAAGCTCTGTGGGCGATGTCATCCGCTCGCTCTCGGTTGCCTCCAATGATGTCGGTGTGGTCTTTGAAGATCTCAAAGCCGGGCTAGAAGCCCCCTTGCAAGGCATGGGCACAGCCTTTTCATCATCTCTTTTTGGTCTCTCCGGCTCCCTTGTCCTGGGCTTTCTTGATTTGCAAGCAGGCCAGGCCCAAACCCGCTTTTATACCAATCTGGAAGATTGGCTCTCGACCGTCACCGAGCTGCGCGTGGATGATCTGGAGAATGGCAATAATGGCGCGATGCCCCAAAGCCATGGCAATGAGCAATTGCTGCTAACCCTTGAAAAGATTTCAGCAAAGCTGGATCAACCAAGCGAAGCAGCCGGTGGCAGCACCCGCAATGCCACAGCCGCCATGGCCAATCTTGCAGAAGGCATTCAGGGGCTGGTTCAGCATATCCGGTCCGAACAGCAATTGATGCGCGATTGGGCAGATCAGCAAGCCACCCAGCAAGAAGATATCAAAGGTCTTCTTGAAAAACTCAATCAGGTCCTGTCTCAGGCAGACAATCGATAGGATGATGAACGATGGGTTTATCCCGCAACCGCCGCAATGAGCCAAAGGCTGACTATTGGCCCGGTTTCGTGGATGCCATGGCCACCCTTCTTCTGGTTCTTATCTTCCTTTTGACCGTGTTCATGGTGGCACAATTCTTCCTTAGTCAGGAAATTTCCGGCAAGGATACAGTGCTCAACAAGCTCAACAGCCAAATTGCCGAGCTGACCGAACTACTGGCGCTGGAGCGGGCAGGCAAACAAAATCTGGAAAGCTCCCTGATCAGCCTCCAATCCAACCTTGCCAGCGCCGAAGCCTCCCGCGAGCGGCTTTTATCGCAATTACAAGCCCAAGCGGGAGACAAGGACAGTGCAGGCGGGCAAATCGCTGCCCTGACCAAGGATCTGGAAAGCGAGAAGGTTATCTCCCAGCGGGCCCTTGCGCAGGTGGAATTGCTCAATCAGCAAATCTCGGCGCTAAGACGGCAAATTGCAGCGCTGGAAGACGCCCTTGATGCCTCAGAGGCGCGCGACAGGGAAAGCCAGACCAAAATTGCAAGCCTTGGCAAGCGGCTCAATATCGCCCTTGCCCAAAGGGTTCAGGAATTGTCCCGCTACCGCTCGGACTTTTTTGGCCGCTTGCGGGAAATCCTCTCCCAGCGCTCGGATATCCGCGTGGTCGGGGACCGCTTCGTCTTCCAGTCAGAAGTGCTGTTCCCATCAGGCGGGGAGAATATGAAAGCAGCTGGCAAGCAAGAGCTTGATCGCCTTGCCGAAGCCATTTTGGAATTGAGCAAGGAAATCCCCGAAGAAATCAATTGGGTCTTGCGGATCGACGGGCACACCGATGCCCGCCCTATCAATTCTGCCCGTTTCCCCTCCAACTGGGAACTCTCAACAGCCCGCGCTATCTCTGTCGTCAAATATCTGATCTCAAAGGGCGTGCCCCCCACCCGCCTTGTTGCAGCAGGCTTTGGAGAATTCCAGCCTCTTGAAGAAGGCGAGAGCGAGGAAGCCTTGCGCAAAAATCGCCGTATCGAACTGAAACTAACGCAAAGCTAGTATGCGCCTTGAAGACTAAATAGCCTTCCCCGCACTGCTGCCCTTAGGCAGCAGGCTCTTTTGCAAGGGACTTGGCCTCTTCAAACCCAAATTGCAAACTGGCAAGGCGGGAATAAAGCCCTCCTTCTGCAATCAGGCTCTCGTGCGTGCCTTCTTCAACCAGCCGCCCTTCATCCAGCACCAAAATCCGGTCCGCCTTTTTCACTGTCGCCAGCCGGTGGGCAATCACCAAAGTGGTGCGGTCCACCATCAAATCATCCAAAGCCTGCTGAACCAGTTTTTCGCTTTCTGCATCCAGCGCACTGGTGGCCTCATCAAGCAGCAAAATCGGCGCATCCTTTAAAATCGCCCGCGCAATGGCAAGACGCTGGCGCTGGCCACCAGACAGCGTCACCCCGCGCTCACCCACCAAGGTGTCATAGCCGTCTTCCAGCTTGATTATAAACTCGTCCGCATGCGCAGCCTTCGCAGCCTCGACAATCTCTTCACGAGTGGCGTCCTGCCGCCCCATGGCGATATTATCAGCAACCGACATGGCAAAGATGACCGGCTCTTGCGGCACAAGAGCCATTGCCCCGCGAAGATCAGCCAAGTTCAAACCATCAATCGCCTGCCCACCAATCTGGACAGAGCCTTTAAGCGGATCATAAAACCGCATTAGAAGCTGAAACAACGTCGACTTGCCCGCGCCAGACGGGCCGACAATGGCAATGGTCTCGCCGTCTTTTAAGGTAAAGGACAGATCCTTGAAAATGGCATCACGTCTGGCAGACGGATAGGCAAATTGCACCTGATCGAAGCGAACCGGCAATCCCTTGGCGAGATCAAGCGTCGCTGCATTCTCAGGTTCAACAATGCTCACCTCCTCATCAAGAAGCTCGAACAGCCGCTCCGCAGAGCCTGAAGCCTGGGAAATCTCTCCCCAAACCTCGCTCATACCGCCAAGGCCCGCTGCCGCCAAGGTGGAGTAAATCACAAACTGGCTCAAAGCACCGGCAGACAAATTGCCCGCCGCCACATCTTGAGCGGCATACCACAGCACCCCGACAACGGAGGAGAAAATCACAAAGATGGCAAAGGCCGTCAGAACCGCTCTTGCCTTGATTGAGGCGCGTGCTGCCTCAAAGGCCTCTTCAATCGCACCATAGAAAAAAGAACGCGCTTTCTTTTCCTGCGTGAAAGCCTGCAAGATCCGCATGGCCCCGATGGCCTCGGTCGCAAAGGCGGAACTGTCAGCAAGGCGATCTTGCGCAGATCGTTGCTTTTTGCGCACCCAGCGCCCCAAACCGACAAGCGGCAAGACAATGAAAGGAATGGCTCCCAGAACCAGAGCGGACATATGCGGGCTGGTCACCACCATCATAATACCAGCCCCCAAAAAGAGCAGCAAATTGCGCAAAGCCATAGAGGCACTGGCCCCCACCGCAGACTTGATCTGCGTCGCATCCGCTGTAAGGCGCGAGACAATCTCGCCTGAGCGGGCCTGATCATAAAAATTGGGAGAGAGATCGGTCAGCTTAGCAAAGACATCACCGCGCAGATCATTGACCACACGCTCCCCAAGCACGATGACAAAATAATAGCGCATGGCGCTGGCAAGGGCGAGACAGGCAACAACAAGCAGCAACCAGCCGGTATAATGATCAACAAAGGCCACATTGCCAGCCCCCAGCCCTTCATCCACCAAACCGCGCACAAAGGTTGGAAGGGACAAGGTAGCAGCCGAGGCAAGAATCAGCGCCCCGAGAGCCATCAGGACAAGACCCTTGTAGCGCCATGCATAGGGAGCAAGGCGCCATAAGGGGCCAAGGGTCGAAGAAGACGGAGAAGTCGCACGGGTCATTTATGGATCCTTATTGGGTCCCGATTGGTCTTTGCGAAAAGCCAAAGCCAAGAATCGGTCTCTTTCACCCAACCTTTAAGCACAATGGTCATGCTTTTCGCTTTTTTCTGTTTCTAGATAGGTTACAGACTTGTATATCTCAACAGGCTGCGCTATAGGGTCCCTCAAATTATTTTGCGGCTGTGCGGCAGCTTTTGCCCGCAGCCGAAACTTTTGGATCAGTTTGGTCAGCCAACCTTTGATGAGGCGTCTGCTGAATCCCAGTATGTAAGGACGTTCAACGATGAAAAAAGATATTCATCCTGAGTACCACACCATCAAAGTTGTAATGACCGATGGTACTGAATTTATGACACGCTCCACCTATGGCGCGGAAGGCGATACCCTGAACCTGGATATCGATCCTACCAGTCACCCAGCATGGACCGGTTCCAACAACCAGCTGCTGGACCGCGGTGGTCGCGTTTCTCGCTTTAAAGACAAATTCTCCGGCTTCCTTGGCGCATAAAGCCCAAGCTGGACAATCTGCTTACAAAAACCCGGTGCTTGCGCCGGGTTTTTTGCGTCCAGTCTTCAAAACAACCCTTCCCACCTCTCCTCTGCCGCGCTCTTTGCTGGGCGCTGACAAAATGCAAAGAGCGGGTACAAAAAAAGCGCCTTACAGGCGCTTTCTTTAATTCATGCTCTCTCAAAGCCCATTAGCTGGGTTTTGCTGCAAAAGCATTGGCAATCAGGCCGATCTGATCGCTTACCGGGTTGCTTGCTGGCACGATCGCTTCTTCTTCCGATGGCTGCGCATAGATCAGGCCATCAAGATGACGAATGCGTTTTTGCAAATGCAAGGATTGCTCAATCAATTCGCGCAGGCGTGGCGGCAACTCTTCCCAGCCCGGACCATCCTTGGCAGAAGACAGGCCATGCAGGCGCACCTTGTTCTTTTCCTGACCGGCCTGCTCGGCGGTCATCTCACCTTCATTCACTGCGCGCTGCAGCAACAGCCAGGAGGCCATCTGCATCAGGCGCGTGGTCAGGCGCATAGATTCGGTCGCATAAGCCAGCGAGGCAACGCGCGGCAAGTTCTTGGCCTCATCGCGGCCATCACCATCCAGATAGTCAGCCGCTTCCTCGACCAGAGCCATACCATCACGAAACAGGGTTTTAAAACTGTCGGAATCGGCAAGTTTGGCACCAAAGGCAACCGGGGCCTCTCCGGGACGGACTTTACGCTTATCGTTCATGTGACCTCCAACTGTCTGGCCTTGAGTAGCATGTCCGATGTGTCATTTTCAAACATACTATGCCAACGCAATAACTTTGAGAGAATATCAAGCACAAACCATGCCAACTCTTAGCTTAGCTCTTGACAACTCTATTATTCGTTAATTGCGGCCCTTTCATGAGCCTGTCAGCTCTATACCGTTTTTGTCTCATCCAGGTATCTTTTCCTCTTTTCAGTGAGAGCAATACCCACCAAAAAAAAGCCCCGACGAGACATCCTGTCATACCGCATATAACAGGCTGGTTGGGCGCAAAGACCGGATCATCCAGATCAAAGAAATTTTATGGTTAACAAAAAGGAAAAGGAGACAGGCCGCATAAACAAAAAGAGAGCCGCACGAGCGGCTCTAAGGAGTTAACAGGGAGGCGTCAAACAGAGTGACAGGAGTCACTCAACATCCAAACAGTATGGATACCATTTATTAACGCTAAAATTTATTAACAACCAATTAACAAAAGCAATAAAATTGAATGAATATCAATTTTTATTTCAAAATCAAACATAGAAAAGAAATAATAATTATTACAAATCCAAGTAATAAACAAAAAATATATAAAAACCAGATAACACCACCATGAGCCATGTAAAAATATATAAAATATGGAAATACAGACAGAAGTCATCTTCAATATTTGGCATGCCAGACATTTGGAAAGACAAAAGAACCAATTGGCCCCACCATACCCTTATGCTACCGTGACAAAAAATATGTCAAACACTTCATAAGGTTATTTTCGTGCCCAACTCATCTCTCCCCGACACCATGCGTGCTGTTATCGCCAACGAACCTGGCGGTCCTGAGCAACTGATCATTGAACAACGACCAATCCCTAGCCCCAAAGACGAAGAAGTTCTGATCAAAATAGCCTATGCAGGGGTTAACCGCCCTGATTGCATCCAGCGCAGCGGCGGCTATCCCCCTCCTCCCGGTGCTCCAGATATTTTCGGACTGGAAGTCTCCGGCGAGATCGTGGCTTTGGGCAAAGCTGTTTCAAAATGGGCTATTGGCGACAAAGTCACCGCCTTGGTCGCAGGTGGCGGCTATGCTGACTATTGCTGCGCAGATCAGGGAAGCCTGCTCCCCATCCCAAAAGGACTTGATATGCACGAAGCGGCAGCCCTGCCGGAGACCTTCTTTACCGTCTGGAGCAACGTCTTCCAGCGCGCGGGTTTGCAATCTGGCGAAACATTCCTTGTCCATGGCGGCAGTTCAGGCATCGGGACAACCGCCATTCAATTGGCCAAGGCTTTTGGTGCAAAAGTTCTTACCACCGCTGGCAGCGACGAAAAATGCCGGATCTGTGAGCAACTGGGCGCAGACTTGGCAATCAACTACCGCAATCAGGACTGGGTAAGCGAAGTCCGTAGCTGGACGGGCAAAAAAGGCGCCAATGTCATTCTCGACATGGTGGGCGGCGATTATATCTCCAAAAACTATGTCGCAGCCGCCACCGAAGGACGAATCGTCTCCATCGCCTTTTTGCAAGGCGGGGTTACCGAGGCCGACTTCCGCCGCCTGATGATGAAGCGCCTTGTCCATACCGGCTCAACCTTGCGCGCCCGCTCAACCGGCTTCAAAGCTCAGATAGCAAGCGAGCTTTTTGAAAAAGTCTGGCCATTGCTCGAAGGGGGATCTATCAAGCCTCTGATCCACGAAACCTTCTCTCTGGAAGACGCCGCCAAGGCCCATGCGCTGATGGAAAGCTCACAGCATATCGGCAAAATCATGCTCAAAATTAGCTAAGTATCTAGCATTTCAAGTGATTAAAAATTGCAATCATTCCCTCAAAGGGAGTGATTGCTTTCAGCCATTACCAAACATACAGAGAGAAACCAAACAAGAGCAGCTGCACCTTGTATAAAATTCTAAGAAATCTGGTAAAGCATTATTAATCATCTTCCTTAAATTGCAGCCTTGATTCTTTTTCAGCAACAAGTTGGTAAGGCTATTACGCTTCAATATGGCCAAATGAATTTCGCGCCCGCAAAATTAAAGCGTGGCAGCCAATATCGGAGCTAAAAATGCAGAATCTGAAAGCATATGTCACCCAAGTGGGACGAGCGATCGGGACGCGCACAAACGCAATCGGCATTCCATTTAACAGGGATGAATCGGGTTCTGTTGCGTTGATTTTTGCTCTTTCCTTGCTCCCACTTTTGATGCTTGCAGGCGCTGCAGTCGACTATTCTCGTCTTTCAAGTGATCGAGCGCAGGTTCAGGATGCTCTGGATGCTGCAGCTCTTGCTGTGGTCAACAAAGTTCCAACCATGACAGACGGTGAAATCCGCAGCATGGTCGAAGCTTATGTCAAGGCAAATATCCCTAGCGCTGCAAATGCCCGCGTTCGCCTGGTCACAGTTGAACGCAATCCAAGCAAGGTGAAAATCTGGGCTGAAGGCACCACGGATATGAGTGTCATGAAGATGTTCAATTTTGATTCTTTTGATTATGAAGCAAAATCAAAAGCGGTCTCCAGTGATAAGGCCATTGAAGTTGCCATGGTGCTGGATAATAGTGGATCCATGGGCGGCTCTCGCCTCAGAGGCTTGAAAGAAGCTGCAACTGGTCTGGTGAATGTTCTGGAAGCGAACCAGCAAAGCAGCGAAGATTTACGCATTGCACTGGTTCCATTCAATCATCTGGTACGGGTCGACAAGGGCTACAAAGATGCAACCTGGTTGGATCAACATGCAAAATCTGCCCTGCATCGCAACAATCAATCACCCAATGGCCACCGGCGCCTACCAAAAAACTCCAATCGTTTTGAGCTGTTTGAGACACTCAAAAACACCGAGTGGGAAGGCTGTGTGGAAGCGCGTAAGCACCCTTATGATGTCAATGACAACCCGCCAGTGTCCAAATTTAAAAACAGCTATTACCTGCCTTATTTCTTTCCTGATGACAGAGATGGTCGGAGATATTCCTATATAAGTGATACCTTGTCTGGAAGCGCAAGCTACAATCCAAACAAGGACAGATATGGCAAATATTACCAAAAAACGCCTTCTTACTATGGACCGAATTATGGCTGTTACATTCAGAAGATCACCCCACTAACCAAAAATATGAACACAGTACGTGCAGATATCAATAAGATGAGAGCAGGCGGCTGGACCAATATTCACATGGGAACGATCTGGGGCCTACGTGCTTTATCGCCCCAAGCACCTCTTACAGAAGGTGCTCCATATTCAGACAAGCAAACCATCAAATTCCTGATCGTTATGTCAGATGGTGCAAACACATATAGTGGCTATGGTGCATATGGCTATACAGAAGATGGTCGCATATCCGGATCTGGCTCCACCACAGGGCAGATGAATAGCCGAACATTGAAAGCGTGCAAGGCTGCAAAAAATGCTGGTGTTCAGGTCTATACCATCGCATATGGGAACCTTGGTTCCAAGACAACAAAAATGCTGAGAAAATGCGCGACTTTTGAAGAAAATGCTTTCACGCCCAAAAGCACGAAGGACATGATTGATGTGTTCAAGAAAATTGCTGCTGCACTGAACAATGTGCGCCTGACTGAATAGGCAGCATGCGCAAAGAAAACCAATATGATCATTGGCTCGTCCCTTTGACAGGGGCGGGCCATTTTTCCTTTAGCAAACAAGACTTGGCCCCAGACACCTACGCCAAATACATTCATTTCTGTGTTTTCTTGTTTGCCTCTTGGCAACAATCCAAGTATAGTGGCATCATTCCCTGTCAATTTAGACGAATCTCCCTAGCTGGTCTGGCGAAAATCCAGGTCAAGCAACAAAGAGGATGTACCATGTCGAACGCACCCCTGATGCCGAAAGCAACCGCAGTCTGGTTGGTCGACAACACCGCCCTGTCTTTCGATCAGATTGCTGCTTTCTGCAAACTGCATCCACTGGAAGTCAAAGCCATTGCAGACGGCGAAGCAGCCCAAGGCATCAAAGGCCTTGATCCAATTATGACTGGCCAGTTGACGCGTGAAGAATTGGAGAAAGCCCAGAAAGACCCCAGCTATCGGGTCAAACTGGCACCTCCAAAGGTAACCGTGCCCGAGCCAAAGCGCCGTGGCCCCCGTTATACCCCTGTCTCCAAGCGTCAAGATCGTCCAAACGCTATTTTGTGGCTCGTGCGCAATCATCCAGAGCTCAAAGACGCTCAGATTGTCCGTCTGGTGGGCACCACCAAGCCAACAATTGAAGCAATCCGCTCTCGCACCCACTGGAATAGTGCACAATTGACACCAATGGATCCCGTAACGCTGGGTATTTGCAAGCAGATCGATCTGGATCTGGAAGTAAAAAAATCCGCAGCCGATGCACCCGCCCGGCAGGAAATGCCGGAAGATCCAACCCTGCTGTCTCCAGAAGAGAGCCTCAACCCAGAGGATCCATTTGGCAACTTCAAACCTTTGGAAGAAACCTCCAAAGAGCAGGACGATGTGCCAGATGCAGCCTCAGTTTTTGCCAATTTCGCACCAGCTCCACAGGAAGAAGAAGAGGAATAAGCCTCTCTTTGCTGCAAAAAGTGCAAACTCATCAAATAAAAAGGCCAGATCTTATGATCTGGCCTTTTTATTTGCAGCAAAAGCCCTGCCTCAAAACAAGGAGAAATCACAAGACAAGCAGGAACCATAAAAAGAACATAGAAAAGGGGCCATAAGGCCCCTGATCAAAACTAAGCAAAACTGAATCTGCAAATTGTCTTACAGACCATGAGCCTTCAGCGCTTCGCCAATCTCATCAAGAATGGCAGGATCATCAATCGTTGCAGGCATCTTATACTCTTCATGATCCGCAATCTTGCGCATAGTCCCGCGCAAAATCTTACCAGAGCGCGTTTTAGGCAAGCGATCAACGGTCACAGCAATCTTAAAGGCTGCAACAGGGCCGATTTTCTGGCGCACAAGCTTGATCAGCTCTTTCTCGATTTCTTCAACCGAACGATCAACACCAGATTTAAGCACCACAAAGCCTGCTGGCAATTGGCCTTTGAGCTTGTCGGAAATACCAATCACAGCACATTCAGCCACATCAGGATGGGCTGCCAGAACCTCTTCCATGGCACCAGTTGAGAGACGATGGCCCGCGACATTAATGATATCGTCGGTACGAGACATGATATAGAGATAACCATTCTCATCCATATAACCCGCATCACCGGTCTGATAATAGCCGGGGAATTCTTCCAGATAAGATGAGCGGAACCGCTCTTCATTCTGCCACAGGCCCGGCAGGTTGCCTGGTGCCATCGGCAGCTTGATAACGATATTGCCCATCTCACCAGCTGCAACCTGATGCCCGTCAGAGCCAAC
This sequence comes from Cohaesibacter sp., assembly GCA_025210795.1. Classification (GTDB taxonomy): domain Bacteria; phylum Pseudomonadota; class Alphaproteobacteria; order Rhizobiales; family Cohaesibacteraceae; genus Cohaesibacter. The sequence continues at coordinate 148,621 of JAOAQZ010000008.1, forward strand.
AATCTGAACATCATAACCAGGCATGGCAACGGTTGGAGAGCCATGAATCACAGGCAGCAATTCAATGCCGACAGGGTTGGCTGCAATCGCCCAACCGGTCTCAGTCTGCCACCAATGGTCAATCACTGGCACCTTGAGCATATCTTCCGCCCATTGAACGGTGTCTGGATCAGCACGCTCACCAGCCAGGAACAAAGTGCGCAACTTGGAAAGATCATATTTGCCGATAAACTCGCCGTTTGGATCTTCCTTCTTGATGGCACGGAAGGCGGTTGGCGCAGTAAAGAGCGAAACAACATTATGCTCATCAATGACCCGCCAGAATGTACCGGCATCTGGCGTGCCAACGGGCTTGCCTTCAAACAGCACGGTTGTCGCACCAAAGACCAGTGGCGCATAAACAATATAGGAGTGGCCAACAACCCAGCCCACATCAGACGCTGCCCAGAAAACCTCGCCAGGCTTGATGTCATAAAGGTTTTTCATGGACCAGCTAAGAGCAACCATATGGCCGCCATTATCACGCACCACCCCTTTAGGCTGTCCAGTCGTACCCGAAGTGTAAAGAATATAAAGGGGGTCGGTCGCTGCCACCGGCTCGCAAGGTACTTCGCGCCCAGATTCAATAGCGCTGGCCACAGAACTGGCATAATCAACATCACGACCATCAATCAGATCGCAGCTCAATTGCTCACGCTGGAAAACCACACAAGAGCTTGGCTTATGCTCAGCCAGATCAATCGCTTCATCCAAAAGCGGCTTATAGGCAATCACACGGCCCGGCTCAATACCACAAGAGGCAGAGATAATCGCCTTGGGCTTGGCATCATTGAGGCGTGTTGCCAATTCGTTGGCAGCAAAACCGCCAAATACCACAGAATGAACCGCCCCGATGCGCGAACAAGCCAACATGGCAAACGCAGCTTGCGGGATCATTGGCATATAGATGACAACACGGTCACCTTTTTCAACGCCCTGATCTTTCAGGACTGCAGCCAAAGCCTGTACCTGCTCTTTGACCTCAGCATAAGTAAAGGTCGCTTTACTGCCTGTGATGGGGCTGTCATAGATGATAGCAGCCTGATCCGCACGCTCTCCATCAGCATGGCGATCTACCGCATTATAGCAGGTGTTGCATTCCGCCCCCGGGAACCAGCGCCCATATACATCAAGATCTGCATCAAAGACCTTGTCGGCTGGCTTGAACCAGTCAATGGCCTTGGCTGCCTCACCCCAAAACCCATCTGGGTCTTGTTTCCAGCCATTATAAATATCTTTATATTGTGCGCTCATCGAGGCCTCCCAAAGAAATGCGATACTGACACCTAAATACCCTGACGTCACCTCAAGGTCTATTGAGCAAAAAGAGGAACTTCTTGACCGAGATGTTCGACTTTTAGGCGGGTCATAACACCTCTCTTTCTCCATTCTAGCATTTGCATAGATCAAATGCTTCATCTCATCGTGCCATTTAGTCACTTGCATCCTCACTAAAGTTCGGATTTTATGACTATTTCATCGCCCGTCTTTCTGTCGGGTCGATGGTAAGACGGCTAATGCGATCCCCTTATAGGGACGCTTCGAATCTGGAGAGCTGAGCGCGATGACCAATCCCTTCCAAACAAATCTTGATAAAAATCCTGCCAATCATATTCCCCTCTCTCCCATCACTTTTCTCGAACGCTCTGCCCGCATCCACCCGGACCATACTGCTTGGATCCATGGCAACAGCCGCAAGAGCTATGGCGAATTTTATGATCGCTGCCGCCAGTTTGCCTCAGCGCTGTCCAAGCGCGGCCTTGGCAAGGGGGACGTCGTCTCGGTTATGCTACCCAATGTCCCCTCCATGCTGGAGGCCCATTATGGGGTCCCCATGGTCGGAGCCGTCCTTCACACCATCAATACCCGCCTTGACCCGGCCATCATCGCCTTCCAGCTGGAACATGCCGAAACCAAGATGGTGCTGATCGATACCGAATTTGCCGATGTCATGAAGGAAGCACTGGCGCTTGCCGACATTGACCCGGTTGTCGTGCAATATGAAGATCCGCAATTCCCCCAGACAGGCCCCTATATCGGCGAGCTGGAATATGAAAATCTCCTCAGCGAAGGAGACAAGGATTTTAACTGGCCCGGCATTGATGATGAATGGGACGCCATTGCCCTTAATTACACATCCGGCACCACGGGCGACCCCAAAGGCGTGGTCTATCACCATCGCGGCGCCTATCTGATGGGCTATGCCAACATCATTTCAGCCAATCTGTCCAAACATCCGGTCTATTTGTGGACCTTGCCCATGTTCCATTGCAATGGCTGGTGCTTCCCATGGTCGCTTTCTGTCGTGGCTGGCACCCACATTTGCCTGCGCGCCGTGCGAGCCAAAGCCATTTTTGATGCCATGGCCGATGAAGGTGTGACCCATTTGTGCGGCGCGCCGGTTGTCATGTCGACCCTGCTAACAGCCCCTGAAAACGAAAAACGCGACCTGCCCCATACGGTCGAGTTCATCACCGCAGCAGCCCCTCCCCCTGAATCAATTCTGGCAGGCATGGCAGAGGCTGGATTTAACGTCACCCATGTTTATGGCCTCACCGAAACCTACGGCCCCTCTGTCGTTAATGAATGGAAAGAAGAATGGTCCGGCCTTGATAGTGCCAACCAGGCTGCCCGCAAGGCACGCCAAGGGGTTCGCTATCCAGCACTTGAAGGCCTCACCGTGCTTGACCCCAAAACCATGGAGCCGGTTCCGCAAGATGGAGAGACCATCGGCGAGGTCATGTTCCGCGGCAATATCGTCATGAAGGGCTATTTCAAAAATGCGGGCGCAACCAATCAGGCCTTTTATGATGGCTGGTTCCATTCCGGCGATCTGGGCGTGATGCACCCCGATGGATATGTACAGCTCAAAGACCGCTCAAAAGACATCATCATTTCCGGTGGTGAGAATATCTCATCCATCGAGGTGGAAGAGGCGCTCTATAAACATCCTGATGTCACGGCAGCCGCAGTGGTCGCCAAGCCGGATGACAAATGGGGTGAGACCCCTTGCGCCTTTGTCGAGATGACTGAGGGAAGCGAGGCAACAGAACAAGCGCTTATTGATTGGTGCCGGGATCATCTGGCCCATTATAAGGCCCCCAAAACCGTCATTTTCGAAGACTTGCCCAAAACCTCCACCGGCAAAATCCAGAAATTTGTGCTGCGGGAAAAAGCCAAGGCCCTTTAGGCTTAGGAGCACGATACAAAAATGGGAGCGCGGCCAAAGCTGCCTCCCGCCTTTTATTCTTAAGTAAACAGATCAGCCTGTTTACAAAAGAAGACAACAAAAAAGCCGCAGCAGGGATGCTTGCGGCTTTTTCTTAAAAATAGAGCTTGGCGCTATTTACGATGCCCGAAGCTTTTCGATCTCGTCTTTCAACTGAAGCTTTCTTCGTTTCATATCTGCAATTTCAAGATCGCTTGCAGATGGATGTGCAACTGCATCTTCGATCTCTTTACCCAGAACCTCGTGACGACGTTCCAGCTCTTGGATATGCGCTTCTAGAGCCATTTAATCCTCCATACATTCAGTTGAGATGGGCAAATTGTGACACAACAATGACAGTCTGTCGAGAATAAACCCTGCGACAATCTCTACCCATAGTGCTAAGGAACAGGCCTCCAAGTCACTTACGTGGAAAACCCCATACCCGATTAGGCACTTGCAAGATTTAATAAGTTATTGTATTGAATTTTCATAGACTTAACAAAAATGGCTGCAAGCATGACCCCTGATAGCGAAGAAGAGATACGCCAGCATATGGCCCGCCTCAAGATTGAGCATAGCGATTTGGACCTTGCTATTCAGGCACTTGAAGAAACAAGCATGGGCAATGCCTTGCCAATACAGCGCATGAAAAAGAAAAAGCTGGCGCTTAAAGACCAGATACAACAACTGGAAAATCAACTTTTTCCCGATATTATCGCCTAACAAAAGCTAGTGAAGGTTAGCGAAAGCCTATCTGAGCAAGAGACAATCAGCCTTTGCCCTCTATTTGGCAACAAACAAGATGGGATGGCACGCAATTCTGGCCTTGCTCCACCAGCGATCTTTTCTATAATCGCGCCTTCTTTAACTGACCTCTCTTTCCGCCAGCCTTGGCCTTTCAGGACTAAAAAAGAGCAATGACAGACAAAGCAACCCCAATCGCCATTATCATGGGCAGCCAGTCCGACTGGCCCACCATGCGCAATGCAGCTGAAACCCTCGATGCTCTGAATGTAGGATATGAGGCCAAGATCATCTCCGCGCACCGCACGCCGGACCGGATGGCGGATTTCGCAAAATCCGCTAAAGAGGATGGGTTCAAGGTCATCATTGCAGGGGCCGGCGGGGCCGCTCACCTGCCCGGCATGACCGCCTCCATGACCCCGCTGCCCGTCCTTGGCGTTCCCATCCAGTCCAAAGCCTTAAGCGGCCAGGATTCTCTTCTCTCTATCGTTCAGATGCCTGCAGGCATTCCAGTTGGCACCCTTGCCATTGGCCGGGCTGGCGCCGTCAATGCCGCCCTGCTGGCCGCTGCCATGCTGGCAACAACAGATGATGAACTGGCAACGCGGCTTGATGCATGGCGCCAAGCCCAGTCTGATTCCATTGCCCTTGCCCCAACTGACGAAGAATAGGCTGACCCATGTTGCAACCTGGTGAAACAATCGGGATTTTGGGCGGTGGCCAGCTGGGCCGCATGATGGCCCTTGCCGCTGCAAAGCTTGGCCTTAAAACCCACATCTATTGCCCCGATGCCAACAGCCCGGCTTTTGATGTCACGCCCTATAAAACGGTTGCAGACTATGAGGATGAAGCAGCTCTAGAAGCCTTTGCCCAAACCGTCAGCGTTGTGACTTATGAGTTTGAGAATATTCCCGCGCTGGCGGTTGAGTTTCTCAAAGCCCGCCTTCCTGTTTTGCCCAATGACAATGTGCTTAAAGTTTCTCAGGATCGCCTGACCGAGAAGAATTTCTTCCACTCAATCGGCATTCCCACTGCCGGCTTTGAAGCCGTGGACAGTCAGGAAGATCTTGTCAAAGCCACGGAAAATCTGGGCCTTCCCGCCCTTTTGAAAACCCGCCGCTTTGGCTATGACGGCAAGGGGCAGAAATTCCTGCGCGCACCGGAAGATCTTCACAATGCCTTTGCCGAGATCGGCAATCAGCCCGCCATTCTGGAAGCCTTTGTCCCTTTTGAGCGCGAGATCTCAGTGATCGCTGCGCGGAATGCCCAAGGGCAGGTTATCTCTTATGACATTGCCGAAAATGTCCATGAGAACCAGATCCTGAAAACAACCACGGTCCCAGCCGCCATTAGCGAGACCATTGCCCATCAGGCCCGCCAGATCGGCGAGAAAGTAGCAAGTGAGCTTGATTATGTCGGCGTGTTGGCCGTCGAGCTGTTTTTGCTGCCCGACAGTTTTGATCAGCGCCTTGTGGCCAACGAGATGGCCCCTCGCGTTCACAATTCAGGCCACTGGACGGAAGCTGCTTGCCTCATCTCCCAGTTTGAACAGCATATCCGCGCGGTCGCAGGATGGCCCCTTGGCACCAGCCAGCGCCATAGCGATGTGGTCATGACCAACCTGATTGGTAATGACATCAATGACCGCCAGATCTTTCTGGAATCGGGCAAAACTGCCTATCATTCCTATGGCAAGGGCGAAACGCGGGATGGCCGCAAAATGGGCCATATCAATGTCCTTTCACCCAAAAGTCAGGTGTAACGCTGATTTTTTTGCCAAAAAACGCCCGAAAGAGTTGGCCTGCATATAGACAAGCCCTTTTCTCTCTGGTAGAACCCCCAAAAGCTCGGGCGCTGTCTAGGCAGTGTCCGATTTTTTATTCATTATCCTAACATCACTAACTTCGGGAATTGACGCGTGCAGGTACTCGTCCGCGATAACAATGTCGACCAAGCCTTGAAGGCGCTGAAAAAGAAACTTCAGCGTGAAGGCGTATTCCGTGAAATGAAAATGCGGAATTTCTACGAAAAGCCATCTGAAAAGAAGGCTCGTGAAAAAGCTGAAGCCGTTCGTCGTGCTCGCAAACTGGCTCGGAAACGGGCGCAGCGCGAAGGTCTTCTGCCATCCAAAGGCCGTGGTCGCTAAGATTTCCTGGTGATGATAAGGTCTTGTCGGGTGATCTGAACAAGATCTTATGTCACGGAAATCGCATACCGGCCAATTTTGGCATTCTGTGCCAAAATTCAGCCAGACTATGTTGGCATGTTTTTAGGTTCAGTGGCGATTCGCTTTGCCGCTTTCCATAGATAGACACATTCACAACAGGTCCTGATTAATGCAATGCAAGCCAAATTATAAGCAGCTTTTTTCAATTGCCTGCCTTTGCCTTGGCTTGGCTGCTTGCCAGACTGCCGGACTGGGTGGCAACGATTTCGATCGTAATGCTGGCTCATCCGACAATATTGCATCACTAAACCAAATCATCGCCCAAAAGCCCAACGACGCTAATGCCTATAACATCCGGGGCACTGCCTTTGGTCGTTCGGGGAATTATACGGAAGCCATTCGCGATTACAGCCAGGCTCTGGCTCTTAATCCGAATTTTCATCAGGCTTATGCCAACCGGGCGCTGATTCACAAAAAGACCGGCAATCTGGCCGCTGCAATTGCAGATTACAATCAGGCAATTGCCCTTAATCCAAGCTATGATGTGGCCCTGATCGGGCGCGGTGATATCTATCGCCGCCAAAATAACACCCAGCAAGCCATATTGGATTATAATCAGGCCATTGCAGGCAAAACTCGGGATCCCCGGGCTTACTACCATCGCGGGCTGATCTATCAGCAGCAGCGCAATCATACCCAAGCGATTGAAGACTTCACCTTTGCTCTCAGCTTGGATGCTTCCAATCCTGATGCCTTCAATTCACGTGGTATCAGCTATTTGGCACAAAATGATATGCGCGGGGCCTTGGGCGATTTCTCAAATGCGGTGAAGATGGACCGGCGCAATTACCGGGCATGGACCAATCAGGGCATCGCTCTGGAGCGGTTGGGCGATTACCAGAAAGCCTACGATTCGTATGCTCAAGCCAAATATATCAAGGAGACCTATTCTCCTGCGGTGAATGGCATGAATCGGACCCGCAAGCTTAAAAATCAGAAAAAGACCTGATTCAAAAAGCCCTTCCTTCCTGACAATAGATCATCATCCGCCAATCGCGTTCGCATGATAGCGTGCTGCTATACTTAGCTGTTGGATACGCATAAAAAAGCGCCCCTCAAGCCAAAAAGCAAGGGACGCGAAAAGCCTATTGAAAGCGCATAATGCCAAAAGGCATCCTTTTTACTAAAGAAGGGTCAGCGCCATGACAATGAGCAAGACAACCATCGCAATGGTGCCCCACTTGGTCAAACCCACGAACATCTTGTAAGTCTTGTTATGCTCGTCGTAATCCATCACGGGATTAAGATCCTCTGCCATTCTTCTCCCTTTCCGTATCTTAAAACTCTCAATTGAGATTAAGCATAACCTGCGGCCAAGCTCTGTCAATGGCACCCAGCATTTTTTGCGGCAAAATGGCTATGTATTTTTACCCACACACCAAAACCCACAGCCCAATCTCTCAGCCACGCTCCCTTAATAGTCAGCAAGCCAAGCACTATGACGAAGAGAGGTTCGCGCCTCTTTTAACTTCTCTTGCGAGAAATCCTCAATCTGCTCATTGAACAATTGATAGAAATTCATCTCCGCCCGCAAATGAAGAAAGACACCACCAAGCCCGATTGCTGCCCGATCCATAAAGACAAATTCGCGCGGAACGGTTACCGGCCCCAAACGCTTCAACTCGGTATGCACCTTCATCGCCTGCCCGCGGCCATATTGCGCAGGGCTGACCCCATCAGCAATCGAGCGCACCCGATCTTCCAGAAGGGGCCCATAAATAAACCGTGCCCAGATATTGAGAACATCCACCAATTCCTGAGAGAGATTATCAAATCCCCAGCTCTCATAGGCATGGACAATCCTGTCCCGATCATCAAGGCGAAGGCCGTGATAGAGATCGACAACCCCTTGTACGAACGAGACCGGAAAAATCCTTATGCAGCCATAATCAAGCAGATTGATGCCGGCTGGCCTGTCCTCCCGTTCAAAAACCGTATAATTGCCCAGATGCGGATCCCCATGAATGATGCCAAAATGGGCAAAGGGATACCACCAAGCCCTAAACATGGCAGCGGTGAGCAGATTGCGCTCCTCTTGCGAAGATTCTTTGTAATGAAGCATCGGCTTGCCATGCAGCCATTCCATGCTCAGCAAGCGTTTGGTTGACAGCTCGGTATAAAGATCGGGCACCCGAACCTCGTCCTGCCCATCAAAGATCTCGCGATAAAGCGCCATATGCCGCGCTTCACGTTCATAATCCAGCTCTTCCTTGACCCGGTCCGCAATTTCCTTGGCCACCTCACGCGTATCAATAGCGCTTTGAAAGGAGCGATGAACGGACAAAGCCAGATTAAGCTGCTTCACATCCGCTTCAACCGCTGAAGCCATATCTGGATATTGCAATTTGCAGGCAAGCTCAGACCCATCACCCAAGGTCGCCTTATGCACCTGCCCAAGGGAGGCAGCAGCAGATGGCTCATGCTCAAAAGAGGCAAAGCGCTTTTGCCAGCCAAGTCCCAACTCCGTCTTCATCCGCCGCCGCACAAAGGCCCACCCCATGGGCGGTGCATCAGATTGCAAGTGCGCAAGCTCGGCCGCATATTCCTGCGGCACCGCATCGGGCACCGTGGCAAGCAATTGCGCCACTTTCATCAACGGCCCTTTAAGGCCGCCTAGAACTTGCGCCAAATCAGCCGCCTCGCGCCCCTTGTCGATATCCTTGCCAAACAGGCGATTGCCCGCCGCGCGCACGACAAATCCGCCCATGCCCGAGCTAACCTTGGCATAGCGCTTCACCCTGCCGCCGAGCCGATTATGCTCGCCCGTTAAGGCATCATGCCTGTCTTCCTGGTTGGCTGTCGTTTCATCACGCTCATTTGGCGCAGCAGAGCTATCCGGTGCCGGGGAGTGTGATTTTGAAGAAGAGTCGTCAGGCACGAAATCAATCCTTTGTTAAATCCCCAAGCCAACATACATGGCGTTTTCTTTAATACGTATTTAGGGTCAGGATAGATTAATTCAACATAATCTGGTCGCCTGCCAGCTTTCCAATCATCTGTATCAAGGAAAAAGAGTGAGGCAAAAGTTCTGCCTCACTGTCACCTAGTCTGCATCACTTAAAACATCAGGCCAGGGCCAGATGCCCTCACTTGCCTTCAAGCTCTTCCAGCTCATCAATCAGGCCGGAAATAACCGACAGGCCCTTGGACCAGAAATCAGGATCAGTTGCATCCAGACCAAAGGGAGCCAGAAGTTCAGAATGATGTTTGGTGCCGCCTGCGCTGAGCATGTCGAAATATTTCTCGACAAAGCCCTCTTCACTATTCTGATAAACAGAATAGAGGCTGTTCACCAGACAATCACCAAAAGCATAGGCATAGACATAGAAGGGCGAATGAATGAAATGGGGAATATAGGCCCAGAAGGTTTCATAGCCCTCGCCAAGACGGACAGACGGGCCAAGGCTTTCTTCCTGAACGGACATCCAAAGCTCGCAAATCTGCTCGGCTGTCAGTTCTCCATTCTGGCGCGCGGTATGGAGCTTGCGCTCAAACAGATAAAAAGCAATCTGGCGCACCACAGTATTGAGCATATCCTCAACCTTGCCCGCGAGCATCGCCCGGCGTTCTTCCGCGGTCTCCGTCTTGGACAACAGCGAACGGAAGGTCAGCATTTCCCCAAAGACCGAGGCTGTCTCGGCAAGGGTCAGTGGTGTTGGGGCCATCAAGGCTCCCTGTTTGGCGGCCAGAACCTGATGAACCCCATGGCCCAGCTCATGGGCAAGGGTCATCACATCGCGCGGCTTGCCAAGATAATTAAGCAGCACATAAGGATGGGCACTCGGCACAGTGGGATGAGCAAAGGCACCGGGTGACTTGCCTTCCTTTACCGGCGCATCAATCCAGCCCTTTTCAAAGAAATCATTTGATATATCAGCCATTTGTGGAGAGAAACCAGAATAGGCCTCCTGCACGATGGTGCGTGCCTCATCCCAGTTGATCACCTTGGTCGGCACCTTAGGCAAGGGCGCATTGCGGTCCCAATGCTCAAGCACATCCTTGCCAAACCATTTGGCTTTCAGTTTGTAATACCGGTGCGAGAGATCAGGATAGGCGCGCTGCACGGCATCCACCAGTGCATCCACCACCTCCCGTTCAACCCGGTTGGCAAGATGGCGGCTATCTGCCACATCCTCAAAGCCGCGCCATTGATCAGAAATGGATTTGTCTTTGGCCAGAACATTGGAAATCAGACCAAAAGTACCGAGATTTTTCTTAAATGTTGCAGCCAAAGCATCCGAGGCTGCCTTGCGCTTGGTTTCGTCTTCATCTGTCAGCAGGTTAAGCGCCTGCTCAATCGCCATCTCCTGGCTTTCGCCATCAATCTCCAGCGTAAAGCGCAAGCCCGCCATGGTTTCATCAAAAAGCCGGTTCCAGGCTGACGCCCCAGTGACGCTTTTTTCATGGAAAAGTTGCTCGATCTTGTCTTCAAGCTGATAGGGTTTTTCCATGCGCAGATCATCAAGCCATGGCTTGTAATGGGCAAGCGCTGGGCTGGCCTCAACACATCCAGCCAGCATCTCGTCAGAAATGCGATTAAGCTCCAGCTCAAAAAACAGCAATTGGGTAGAGATGGCGGTGATCTTCTCCTGCGCATCACCATAGAATTTAGCGCGCTCCGGATCGGTCGTATTGCCACTATAGACAAGACCGGCATAGCTGATCAGTTTGCCCAGCCCATCCTGCATGGCCTCATAGATGTTGAGCGCCTTGGCAAGGCCGTCCCCGCCCCCGGCCTGCGAGAGCATATCCTCCAACTGACCTTGATAGCTTGCAGCAAACTGCTTGGCCTCATCGGAATATTTGGCAAAATCGGCTTCAATGGACGCATCATCCAGACCACTATAAAGATCGCTCAAATCCCACTCGGGCAACGCCCCCAATTCCCCATCACTTGCCGCGGCCAAAGGTGCAGAGAAAACCGGACGAGGCGCGCCTCCGGCAAGGGAGGAAGGATGGAAAAGCGGATGAGAGCGAGAGAAGACCTGTGAGCGATGAGCCATGTAATTACCTACCAAGGACGCTGCGTAAACCAGCGATCAGAAAAGTTCCGTCTTTTAAGATAAGAGCGCAGCCTGCACTTTGCCTAGAGGAAAATTGCAGCTTCCTTTGTCCCTATACACATTATTTTTGGAAAGTGTCGGCGCTGAATTAAAGCCCTTTTAACGCTATAGGCGCATTTTGGTTCAAAATGACACAGACTTTTGAGTATATGCATGAGCGAACGCATTCTGGTCGTCGATGACGACCCCATTCAGCGGCGACTTTTAGAAAATGCCATCAGCAAATTTGGCTTCACGCCCTTTTGTGCAGAAAATGGCCAGCAAGCCCTTGATATACTGACCAAAAACAAACCGGATCACTTTGCGCTGATGGTACTGGATCTGGTCATGCCGGATCTTGATGGCATGGGCGTTCTCGACGCCTTGCATAAGACAGACATCAAACTCCCTGTCATTGTACAGACCGCCCATGGCGGCATTGACACCGCCGTCAATGCCATGCGCGCAGGTGCCTTTGATTTTGTGATCAAGCCCATTTCCCCGGAGCGGTTGCAAATTGCCATTCGTAATGCCCTCAAAGTCAATGCGCTGGAAGAGGAAATCACCCGTATCCGTGCAACAGAGAAAAAACGCTATACGTTTGATACCATCATTGCAGCCAGCCCCAGCATGACACGGGTGCTAACCCTTGGCGAGAGGGCGGCCAAATCCCAAATTCCCATCCTGATCGAAGGGGAATCCGGGGTTGGTAAGGAATTGTTCGCCCAGTCCATTCAAGCTGCCAGCGAGCGCAGCAAAAAGCCGTTTGTTACCGTCAATTGCGGCGCCATTCCGGACAATCTGGTCGAAAGCATCCTGTTTGGCCATGAAAAGGGAGCCTTTACCGGTGCAGGCGACAAGCATACGGGTAAATTTCTGGAAGCCAATGGCGGCACCCTGTTTCTTGACGAAGTGGGCGAATTGCCCCTGGAGACGCAAGTCAAATTGCTGCGCGCCCTGCAAGAAGGAGAGATTGATCCGGTAGGCGCAACCAAGCCCATCAAGATCGATTTTCGCCTGATTTCTGCAACCAATCAGGACCTGATCCGCTGCGTGCAAGAAGGCAAGTTCCGCGAAGATCTCTATTATCGCCTCAATGTCTTCCCCATCCGCATCCCGCCTCTTCGGGACCGCAAGGAAGACATCCCAGCCCTTGCCAAAAACTTCCTGACCCGCTTTGCCGCTGAAGAAGGCCGAAAAGGCCTCTCCAACATCACCCCCGAAGCCCTTCAATTGCTGCAAAGCTATGATTGGCCGGGCAATATCCGCCAGTTGGAAAATACTATTTTCCGCGCAGTGGTATTGTGTGACGGAGACCAGCTGACCATTGATGAATTCCCCCAAATTGCAACCCAGCTTGGCACCCTGACCAAAAGCATTGTTGAGGCGCGAGCGCCGCTAGAAGGCGTGCCGGATTTTTCCGAAACGCTCACAACAAACCCCGCTGCGGTCAGCCCATCACCGCACCCCACCGCCTATATGCCATCAGTCCCTGAGGCAAATGGCACAACCGCATCGGCCCATACGGGCACGCAGCCAATCGCACAAACCCAGCCACAAGCCCAATCAGGCCGGCAACCAGCCGCGAATAGTGAGCTATGGGGTTTCTTAAAACTGCTCGATGAAGACGGCAATCTAAAACAACTCAGCGCCTTGGAAGCTGAAATCATCGCCTATGCATTGGAGCATCACGACCATCGCATGTCAGCGGTCGCCAGAAGCCTGGGGATTGGACGCTCAACGCTCTACCGCAAACTCAAAGAATATGGCCTTGAAGAAGCACAGGAGTGATCAGAAAACTGATCCCTTGCAGTGAACCATTTTCTTGCCCAGAGCGACCAACGAAAGAATGAAGAGATAAGAAGAAGTCCGGCAATTACCACCGAAACGTTGCAACCATGTTACACATGGCAGCGGATAGGCCCAATCACGGTTAATTGTCTTGCGTCCAGAAGCGAACTACCGCTTCTTATCTCTATATTGTGGGTGATTCGAATATGAGCAGGAATGAATTGATATGACGAAGCAAATGCGAACCCTGATGTCCATGATCTGCGTGGCACCCTGTACGGCGTTTGCAAGTTTGCCTGCTTTTGCTGAAACAAGTGAACAAAAAGCCCCTGCTGCCCTTGTTAAACCAGCAGATCCGCAAAAGCTGGAACAGGCTGCAGAATCAGTAGCGCCAAAAGTTGTGGAAGCAGCACCGAAGGCGGATCCCGTTCAAGCCAAACCAACCACAACTGCACCTATCACAGCGAAAGCGTCCAACGAAGCACCCGCTCAAAAAGAGATCGCAGCCAGCGTCCCCGAAGTGTCTGAAGAAAAGGCACCTGCGATCAAATCAGACGCAAAGACAGCTGAAATTGCCAAGCCCGCACCGGATGCAAGCACGCTGGCAGTCGCAGATACCGAAACTGCCCCACAAACCGCGACAGAAGACGCTGCACCAAAAGCCATTGCAGAAACCACAGCAGAGGAAGCGCCAACAGACGCTCCCATCAAGGCCGCGCAAGCTGAAGAAAAAGCGAGCCCTGTTGTAAAAGTAAGCTATGAACTGCCAAAGCTAAAAATCTTTACCGCCCCGCTTTATGACCAGACCGCAGATCAGGATGTAACAGACGCCCTTCAAGCGGCCCTTAAAGCAATTCCGGCTACAAAAAACTTCCATCTTAAGCGCGACAATGCTGCCATTCAGTCCTTTTATAAAGGCCGCGCCTTCCAGCCTGCATGGTATGACAATGGACAACTTACCGCCAATGCCCGCAAATTGATCTTCACCCTGTCCAGAGCCGATCTCGATGGCCTGAACCCGGCTGATTACATCACACCAGCCCTATCAATTGGCCGCACCAATGGCTCTAGCGCAGACGCGATCGCCAAGGCAGATGTAACTCTGTCCCTTGCCATCACCAAATATACCCGCCACGCCTATGCTGGCCGGATTGATCCGCGCCGGATCTCCAAAAAGGATATCTCGATCAAGCCGCACCTGCCTGATTCCATCAAGATCCTTGAAGAGATCACGCTTGCAGGCAATCCTAAAGCAAAACTGCTCAGCTATAACCCGCAGCATAAGGGCTATCAGGCCCTTCGCGCGAAATATAACGAGCTGCGTCTTAAAAAGGCCGATAAGAAAACCGCACCCATTCCTGCCGGAAAAAGCATGAAGGTGGGCAAGCATGACAAACGTGTGCCGCAGCTTTATGCCAAATTGGGTCTTGTCGCCCCAACCGGTACAGACAGCAAACCAACGCTTTACACCAAAGAACTGGCCAAACAGGTCAAAGCCTTTCAAAAAGCCAATGGCCTGATCGCCGATGGCATTGTAGGCAAAGGCACTCTTGCTGTTCTCAATGGCAATCGTGGCGATCTCATCGCCAATATGGTCGCCAATATGGAACGCTGGCGCTGGCTACCGCGTAAGCTGGGTGACTTCCATGTCATGGTCAATATCCCGACCTTCCATGTGCAGGTAGTGAAGGACGATAAGAAAATCCATCAGACACGGGTCGTCGTTGGCAAAAAGGCCAACAAAACCCCTATTTTCTCTGACACAATGGAATATCTCGTCGTCAATCCTTACTGGAATGTCCCTCGCTCCATCGCCTCCAAAGAGCTACTGCCCAAAATTCGCACCAACCCGGCCGAATTCTTCTCTTCCAAGAATTATCAGGTTCTGGCCAGTGTGAAAGGCCGTACAAGAGTGATTGATCCAAGCCAGCTTGACTGGAGCAAGGTTGAAGCCTCCCAAGTGCGCCTGCGCCAGCCACCAGGCACCCGCAATGCTCTGGGCCGCATCAAATTCATGTTCCCCAACAAGCATGCCGTCTATCTGCATGACACACCATCCCGTAGCCTGTTCAAACGTGACTATCGCGCCTATAGCCATGGCTGCGTGCGTGTCCATAAACCATTTGAATTTGCAGACTTCATTCTCAAGCAGGAAAAGTCATGGAACGCAGCCCGCGTGAAGAAAATGGTTGGCGGATCGGAAAAGCGCATCAATCTGAAGCGTAAAATCCCTGTCCATCTGGCCTATTTCACCACCTGGATGTCAGAGGAAGGCACCTTGCAAGTCCGCTCAGATATCTATGGCCACAATGCAAAAGTGAAAAAGCTTCTGGGCCTTTAAGGCTGGCATTTTAAGACAAGTAGAAGCTACAATTTGCTAAATCATCAAGGCACCAATTGTCCTACAATTGGTGCCTATTTTCCTAAACAAGACCCATCTTGCCCTCGACCTGCCAAGGGTCTGATAAGGGCTCCTGCATTGACCCCAGACCCAACACTTGATTGAATATATAAAACCGAAATAAACAACTCCAAATAGGCACGCCTTCTTTTGTCCTTATTTTTCGACTAGCAACAAACCAGACCATCAGTTTCAAAACAGCTTTGAACTTCATTAACCAAAAGCTGAGACAATAAAGGCGCGACTCACGAGCCAAAATCAAAAGGCCCGTAAGGCGTAAAGATGGGGCAGTCTGGTGCCAATTCACAAGGCGGCCTAAGACCAATGCCAACAATCCAGACGAATGGATTGCAAAGCACGGAGAGATGCTCAAAGGAGCATAAACCCTTTGAAATCACGCCACGCTTTTGGCTTAATAAAATCTGCATAAGGCAGCAATAGCAATTGATGCAGGTTTGGAACAACGGATTGCTTGTGGCCCAGTTCAAGACGAATAGGCTTTGGCCTGCTTTCTGGGGCAGAACATCAAATCAGCTTTTCAGGCTGGTGTTGGTGCTGTGCCTCTTTTTGGCATGCCTGATCATGACCAGCAACGCCCAAGCAGCCAATCGCTCGCTGCCCCTCTTTAATCCCCATACCAAAGCAACGACCACAATCCCCTATAAGCGCAATGGCCGGTTCGATGCCGATGGCCTGCGCAAGTTAAACCGTTTCTTGCGTGACTGGCGCCGCAACGAAATCACCCAGATGGATCCGGCCCTGTTTGACCTGATCTGGCAGGTCTATAAAGAAACCGGCGCAAAAAAGCCCATTCATGTGGTCTCTGGCTATCGCTCCCCTGCCACCAACAACATGCTCCGCCGCCGCAGCCGCGGTGTCGCCAAACAAAGCCGTCACACCAAGGGACAGGCGATGGATTTCTATCTTCCCGGCGTCCCCATCAAACGCATTCGAGAAGTTGGCTTGCGCATGCAGGCTGGCGGCGTTGGCTATTATCCGCGCTCCAACTCCCCCTTCGTCCATATCGATACAGGTAATGTGCGCCACTGGCCGCGCATGACGCGCAAGCAGCTCGTCCGGGTTTTCCCGCGCGGCAATACTGTGCATGTGCCGACAGATGGCAAACCCCTCAAAGGCTATAAGCAAGCAAAAGTGAAAGTTGCGCGCCAAAAAGCTGCAATGGTGCGCTCATCGCGCTCTGTCAGCCGGTTTACACAAATTGCCAAAGCCGCCCCAGCCAAACCAAGCCGCACGCAAGTGGCAAACCTTGCAAAAAACCAGCAAAATCAGGCACGCTCCAATTCTCTGTTAAACAATTTGCTAGGCCGCACCCCAAAGCAGCGTCCAACACCGCCCGCAGCGCCCAATGTGGCAGCACCGGTTGAATTGGCTCCGGCAGCAGCACCAGTGCGTCTTGCAGTTCTCCCCAAAGCCCGAGCACCACAGCCAGCCAAACGCCCAATTGTTCCAGCTCCCATTGAACTTGCAACAAATGACCAACAGGAAAATGGACAACAGCCAGATCAAAATCCCTTGCAAGAGCGGATCGAACTTGCCTCACTTCCACGACCTCGCCCGGCACAGCTAACGGCTAGTCGAGACTTCACCCTTGCCTCAGGCCCCAAAACAGAAGACGGCTTATCTGGCAACGAAACAAGCAAAGACGATGGGCGCATTACGCTTGCCTCCCTTCCCAAAGGCTCCCCGGTCAAGCAGCAAGCATTGGCTGGCTTTAAGCCTCTGGCCCGCCCGGATCAGCCATTGGATGGAACCGCGAAACAATCACCATCGCAAGCCAATGCCCCCGCTGTCATTGCCAGCCTGACGGATACAGGTGAGACCAGCATATCGCAAGATCGGTTCTCCTATGCAGCAGCCGACAAAACCTTTGTTGCACAATTGCCTTCAAGCGCGCCACGCAGATCAATTCTGTCTAAGTCTGAAGAGGATGAGACCACTGGCGGAAAGCCCCAGCAATTGGCCAGCCTTCCAAATGCAAAGCCAAAGTTTGCCCCCAATAGCAAATCTTCAGGCCAAGCAACACAACAAAGACCCGCACAGCAACAAGCTCGAGTGCAAGCTCCAAAAGACCAACTGGCAAAGCTGACATTTGCTTATGGTCCATCCAGCATGGCGCACTTTGCACATATCAAACAATCTGCCAAAACAGCGACCTTTGCCCGCCTGTCACGTCCAGCCCCTGCCAGCCTGAAAGGACTGGTGAGCAAGCCTGATCATATGATCGATCAAAGCTTCAGCCGAAAACCCCTCAATCTTGTCAGCAGCAACGGCTTTTCAGGACGCGCCATCGCTCCCATGGCTATCCGCCGTTTTAACTAGGCTCTTGAGATAAAGATCCAGACTTTCCTGCCTTTAGGATTACAAAAGACAGCCCCCTTTGCTGCGCAAAGTTGCAAATGGACCCAAGCGATAGGATAGACGAAGCGTTAGAGAAGAATACAACAGCCGGCGCCTCTTAATGGCCCCACCTCAAATCTACTCAACGAATATGGGCTCTATTTCTGCAACCGCAGACCAAATTCAAACAGGTTAGAGGAAAAGCCCTCACTGCTCAAAGTGCTTGTGCGGCGTTCATGCTGATAGCGACCAATGACCTGAAGAGAGCGCGACAGGTTATACTCTGCTGCAAGCGTTCCGGTTTTCAGCCAATCTGTCCGGCCAATTCCGTTATAGGCTTGACGTGTAAGCACAGCATCAGCACGAAGGGTAATATCGCGTTTGATCGCATAATCGACACCCATATCAAGCGAATGGGTCAAAACAGACGTGGCTGCAGTAGAGGTAGACGAAATAGAGGTGGTAAAGCCCGCATTCACATCCCAAAGCGCATTGGGCGACCAAACCAAATTGGCATCAGCATAGAAACCTTGATCTGATTGCTGTCCTGTAGCATCCGGCTTCCAGCGCACTTGCCCGACAGAAAGCTCACCGCTCCATTTCTCACGATTGTTAACGGCAATACCAATCGCACCACGCAGGCGATCTCCATCCTGCACATTCGGACCACGATCAAACTTGCGGCGACTAGCCTCCAAATCAACAAATGGAGTGACCTGATCGGTAAAGCGATATCCCACACGTGTACCAACCGTAAAGAGCTGAAAGTCACGGCTTTTATCTTCATCAAAGCTTTCATCTATCAAGCCGCCGCGCAATTGTAGCTCAAACAAACCAATCCTGTGATCAAGCTGTGCATCACTCGACAGAACGGTTTGGATGGACCGCTGCCCACCCGAAGCTCTAAGCTCCACGCTATTGGCATCTTCGCGGGAAATATCAAGCCCTGAACGCAAAGTCAGCGTGGTCTCGTTGGCAACATCAAGCAGCAATTCACCATTAAGGCCATAGGTATGATCAGGTTTGCGCTTGGGTGTATTATAGCCCGTCACCGCCGCACGACCCGTAACCTCCAGCCGGTGCCGGGACCAGTCGGAGCGCAACACCACCTCACCCTCGGCACGACCAGACATGCCATTCTCACCAACTCGGCTATTATCGACATTGTCATCAAAGCGGTTCCACAAAGTCAGCGAGGGGTAAAGAGTAAAAGACCCAACAGCAATCCCAACCGGATCATAAGGGTCCAGCTCTTCTGCTGTCCGGGCAGACGATTGCAAAGGCTGAACCGGTTGCACAGGCTGAATAGGATAAGAAGGAGGAACATTCGCTGGAATGGCATTGGTTGAGGCAGGATCTCCCACCCCATCAGATAGATCTGTACTTTGGGTATCCACAAGACCTCTTAATTGCATAGGAGAGCTTAAGAAAGAGGAAGAAGAGCCAGTAGAACCGTTACCATTTGCCCCTTGCGCAACGCCGTTTGAAGGAACCGTCTGAGCTGGTGCATAGCTGGCAGAAAGTCCCAAACCCAAACCCAACGCAATGAGGGATAAGGATTGTTTTGACATAATTGACCAAAGCTCCAGCATCAAAAGGGCGAATCGCCACATAAACCTTTCCAGATGGTAAAGATTTTTGGTTAACAACTTCTTGCCAAAAGGACGCGAGCGGCCCCTTTCCCAGCGCTGACAATTGGTATAAAAGTGAAGAATCTTTTCTGGACCGAGCAGGATTTTGCATGCCAAGCCAAAGTGATTGCGGGAAGGTTTCCCCCCTCCAATCCGCCCACTCTACCATCGCAAACGAAATAGAAGGCCTTCGCGAGCTGGATACCGCCTTACAAGGCCCGCTCAAACAGCCGTTTCTTGATGCTGTCCAAACCATCAATCAGGCCCAGGGCCGGTTGATTGTCACAGGCATGGGGAAAAGCGGACATATCGCTAAAAAACTGGCGGCAACTCTAGCCTCTACAGGAACACCAGCATTCTTCGTGCATCCTGGAGAGGCAAGCCATGGCGATCTTGGCATGATCCGCACTGTTGACGTTGTGCTCGCCTTGTCATGGTCGGGCGAGACATCCGAGCTTGCCAGCATCATCTCCTATACTCGCCGTTTCAAGGTGCCTCTGATTGCACTGACCTCAGGTCAGAATAGCAGCCTTGCCTCTCAAGCTGATATTGCTCTTTGCTTGCCCAAGGCAAAAGAGGCCTGCCCGCTGGGCCTTGCCCCGACGACCTCCACCACGATGCAACTCTGTCTTGGCGATGCTTTAGCGGTTGCCTTGCTGAAAAGTCGTGGTTTTACAGCGTCCGACTTCAAAATCTACCATCCCGGCGGAAGCCTTGGGGCCAATCTGCAATATGTGCGCGATTTGATGCATAAAGGCTCTGCCATGCCTCTGGCACCCATTGGCACCCGCATGAGTGAACTGATCGTCACCATGTCAGAAAAAGGCTTTGGCTGTGTTGGCATTGTTGATGAGGCAGGTAAACTTGCGGGCATGATCACCGATGGTGATTTGCGCCGCAATCTGGCTGATGACCTGCTCACCCGCCCGGTTGAAGAGGTGATGACCAAAGGCCCTAAAACCCTTTCCCCCAACATTCTGGTGCCTGCAGCGATTGAGAAGATGAACAGCTCCTCCATTACCGCAATTTTCATTGTTGAAGAGGGCAAACCCGTTGGTCTTCTGCATATGCATGATATTTTGCGCATCGGTGCAGCCTAATTTATTGGATCACGAGCAAAACAACAAATGCAGGCCCCAATCGCCCCCTTTAAGCCGCAGCGCTCCAGCACTGCGGCTTTTTTGTGTATCCCAAGCCATTATCTCTTTGTTAACCTTAATATAAATTACCAAATTAAAAGGCTTTTTCGGCCTTTCCATTAGCAATCCATTAGACCTGTTTTCCTAAACTGAGATCCAAGAATTAGCACATAAAGGCTTGATGCCTGTTTGGGTAGTACAGGGATTACAAATGGATATCGCAACAATTATCGGTATGGTCGCAAGTTTGGGCGTGGTCTTGGCCGCGATTCTGATGGGCGGCACCCTTGGCCAGTTTGTTGATATTCCCTCCGTTCTGATCGTGATTGGAGGCGGTCTGGCCGCAACCTTGATCCGCTTCACATTGGGCGGCATCGGCGGAGCCATTGTCACTGGTGGCAAAGTTGCCTTTGGCGGCAGCAAGGTCAATGCCCGCGACATGATCGAAAAAATCACCGAGCTGGCCGATGTTGCCCGCAAATCCGGCCCTCTGGGTCTGGAAGGAGTAGAGATTGAAGATCCGATCCTTGCCAAGGGCGTACAGATGATTGCCGACGGCTATGAGCCTGCCTTCATTCGCGATTCCATGGAGCGTGAGCGCGATCTTTATATCGAGCGTCTGAATGAGGGCAAACGCTTCTATAAACAATTGGGCGATGCTGCCCCGGCTTTTGGCATGATCGGCACGCTGGTTGGTCTGGTGCAGATGCTTGCCGCGATGGATGATCCATCCGCCATTGGTCCTGCGATGGCCATTGCCTTGTTGACGACCCTCTATGGCGCTCTTGTCTCTAACGTTATCTGCATTCCGATCGTTGATAAGCTTGACGCCAAACTGGATGGCGAGGATCTCAACCAGACGCTCATCATCGATGGCATCATGCAGATCCGCGAGAATAAGAGCCCGAACTTGATCCGCGAAATGCTGCTGGCCTATCTGCCAGAGGCAGCCCGCGCCGAGCTGGTAAGCGAAGCAGCCTAACCATAGCTACAATAGAGAGGGGCCTGCCAGGCCCCTGACCCTCTTTAGTTTGCAACCCTCTTAAAAAGAGACAGGCAAGGAAAACGAACCATGGCAAAGAAAAAACCACAAGGCGGCGGCGGCGCACCGGATTGGCTTGTCACCTTTGCCGATCTTATGTCCCTGCTTGTTTGTTTCTTTGTTTTGATTATTTCTTTCTCGATTCAGGACAATGAAAAACTACAGGTGGTTGCCGGCTCTATGAAGGACGCGTTTGGTGTCAAGCCGGTCATGCGCAAAGCGGGCATGATCGAGATTGAGGGCATGCCTGTTCGCCAATTCATCAAGGAAGTGGCAGCAATCCCTCAGGAAAACGATTCCGATTTTGCGCAAGAGCGTCATGATCAGCGCTCCCGTCAGGGACCGGAAGCCAATACCCACGATATCGAGAAAACGGAAATTGAACGCCCACGCATGTTTGCAACGGCGGCGGCCTCCTTGCGTCAGGCATGGCAGGAATTGCCTGAAATCTCTGAAATTTCCAAACATATCATCATTGAGGAAGACGAAGACGGCCTCAACATCCAGATGGTAGATCAGGATGGCCGCTCCATGTTCGCTGAAGGGTCGAAATATCCGTATGATTTCACCCGCCGCCTGATCGTCTCCATGGCACCTGTTCTCTCAAGAATGCCCAATCGAGTTCAGATTACCGGCCATACGACGGCTTCAAATGGCGCGATCAATTCAAGCTATACCGGTTGGGAATTGTCAGCAGACCGGGCCAACGCCATCCGCTCAATCCTCACCGAGCATGGCCTGCCAATTGATCAGATCTATTCTGTGGTCGGCAAGTCGGATTCCGATCCGCTCTTTCCCAATGATCCTTTCCTTGCAGCAAACCGCCGCATTACCATTTTGCTGATGGCAGAGGATCCGCCCCTGCCCCCAACTCATAAGCCGTAACGGCCAACATGGGATAAAGACAATCAAAAAAAACCGCCTTCAATAACCCGAAGGCGGGTTTTCTTATTTAATCAGATGGGAAAGTCTAAGCCTGATCCGTTGGCTCAACCAGCAACAGGCCACCATCAACATTGCTGACCTTCACCTTGGCACCAGCTGCACAATCGGCACCGGAAATCCGCCAATAAGTATCATTCACCTTGATACGGCCAAATCCATTTTCAATGGGCTCGGCAAGCACAAATTCTTTCCCGATAAAGGCCAGTCCCCGCTCATTGAGCAAAGGCCGATCTGTCTCAACCTGCTGGAAGCGGTTGAGAACAAACCGCCCGACAAAGACCAGAGCCAAAGACAGAATGCCGAAAAGAAGAAACTCACTTTGCCAGCCCAGATCGAAAAGGAAATCAAGAAGGCCAACCAAAATGGCAGAAACCCCGAACCAAAGGAAAAAGGTTCCCGGGGCAACAAGCTCCAGCACCAGAAGGGCCAGCCCGATCAACACCCAGAACCAGCCCCCCAATCCTTCATAAAGCGCGGCTATCATGGCCTACTCCCTATTCACTTTTATCGCCAACGCTTGGCACACGGCTGGATTTTCGGGCATTGCTTTCTTTTTTACCAAAAACTTCGCGGCCCAGTTCTCCAATACCGCCCAGCGCACCCAGAACAGAGGTTGCCTCCAGCGGCATCATAATCACTTTCTGATTGGGAGCCTTGGCCACCTCACCCAGCGCTTCGATATATTTGTTAGCAACAAAATAGTTTACGGCCTGTACATCCCCTTCAGAAATCGCCTTACTCACCATTTCGGTTGCCTTGGCTTCGGCCTGCGCCGCACGTTCGCGCGCTTCCGCTTCCAAAAAAGCTGCCTGCCGGTTGCCTTCTGCCAGCAGGATTTGCCCCTGCTTCTCCCCTTCAGCCCGCAAAATCTCAGATTGACGCATGCCTTCCGCTTCCAGAATATTCGCACGCTTCTCACGCTCTGCCTTCATCTGGCGGCCCATGGCTTCAACCAGATCTCGCGGCGGATTGATATCCTTGATCTCAATACGGGTAATCTTCACACCCCAAGACGCAGCAGCCGCATCAACAACGCTGAGAAGCTGGGCATTGATCTCGTCCCTGTTGGACAGAAGCTCATCAAGATCCATAGACCCCATAACGGTACGAATATTGGTCATGGTCAGGTTAAGCAAAGCCAGTTCCAGATTGTTCACTTCATAAGCTGAGGATGCTGCATCCATAACCTGATAGAAGGCAACACCATCGGAGGTGATGGTCGCATTGTCGCGGGTAATGACCTCTTGGCTTGGCACGTCAAGCACTTGCTCCATCATATTAATACGACCGCCAATCTGATCAATCAGAGGAAAGATAAACCGCAGGCCCGGCTTGAGCGTTTTGCGATAAGCCCCAAATCTCTCAACTGTATAGTGATAGCCTTGCGGGACGGTTTTTACGCCCGTAATAAGCAAAATCACAAGCAAAACAAGAAGGAAGATGACAACCACGTCAAATCCAAACGAGTTCAGACCAAGCAAATCCATAATTATTCTCCAATCAACTTCGGGCCTGTCCGCTCGCCCGAGCTTGGACAAGGGCTCGACCCAAATAGCAACAAATGCCGCTCATACGCCCCGGCCATTTGCCTTTTTTCCTATGCTAAGGATATAGGATGTCTGTGCGCTAAAGACAATGACTTGTCACTGGCAAGGCCGGAAATGCTGCACTGCCGCATTTCCCACAACTTCTTCTATATACTGACAAATTATGTCCGCAAAAAAGGACAGGTTTTCACTTTTTTAAACACTGCGCTCTAGGATTGTTCCAAGCAGGAGAAAGGGGATTCTCCTAGCATCATCAGACACGGGGACACTCTGATGCATCATACATTAGAGCATTGCTCAGCAGTGCTCATCGACCGCAACAGCTTCCAGCGAAAATTGCTAAGAAGCCTTCTTCGCTCATCCGGGTTTAACCGTTTTACCGAGTTGGACAATCTCGAGACGGGGCTACAGGAAGCAAAGCGAGCTATACCTGATTTTATATTCGCAGATTATGACACCGCTAAAGCGTCTGATCTTTTGCGAGGTATATCATGCATTAGCAATGAATATTTACCGCGCCATACCCGCTTCATCATGCTGATGGATAACCCAACCCGCCCTCGGGTCAAGTCCGCAATATCTATTGGTTCTCACTGGGTATTATGCCGACCTTTCTCACCACGAACCCTCAATCAGCGCATCAAGGCCGTTCTCGACCCCGGCTCTCTCATCCAACTGCCCAAACCTGGTAAACGGATGCCACGCGGCATGGCCCATCAACAAGAAAATGAAATGGGGAATATGGGCCATCTTACCAATGAGATGGACACATTGCTAAAAGGCTCCCGTTTCTTCCAAAAAATAGAAACAGATAAAAGCGCGAAAACACCCCCTTATCACCAGACGCCACCAGCTAAAGAAATCGAAATTGTAGAACCGGTGGAAGCAACCATAGCAGAAGACGAAGATATCTTCCTTCTCTAGTCACCAGAGCCTCAATGATAGGATCTCAGCTCACAAAGAGCTTGGACAAGTCCTTAACTGTAGAAGACAGATCCAAAAAAGGCTTTCCTTACCCCAACATATCTAGTATTCAAGATATATGGATACAAAATCAGCTCTTCTTGCTTTCTCGGCTCTTAGCCAAGACATCCGCCTTCAGGTTTTCCGCCGGCTTATACAAGCCGGTCAGGATGGTATGCTCGCAGGCGAAATTGCCACAGCTCTGGATGTGCGGCAAAATACCATGTCGACCAATCTGGCCATCCTCACCCAAGCCCGCCTCATAAAAAATGAGCGGCAAGGACGCAGCATTCGCTATTTTGCTGATATGGATGGCATCCAGACCCTTCTGGATTTTCTCTTGCAAGATTGCTGCGGCGGCAAGGCAGAAGATTGCAAGCCCCTACTCGACCAGCTTTGCAAAGCGGATGAGTGCAGCTAACCCCTCCCATATGGTCAAATTCAAGGTCCAACCATGTCAATCACCATCTATCACAATCCCAAATGCGGCACCTCGCGTAATGTACTGGCGATGATCCGCAAATCAGGAATTGAGCCAACCGTCATCGAATATCTGCAAACTCCTCCAAGCCGGGAGACATTAGAAGGCCTGCTCAAAGCTTTGCCTATCTCGGTGCGGGAAGTTTTGCGCATCAAGGGCACACCCTATGACGAGCTTGGGCTTGCGGATGAAAACCTCAGCGATGCGCAATTGATCGATGCCATGATGGAGCATCCGATCTTGATCAATCGCCCGATCGTAGTCACCGAGCGGCATACACGCCTGTGCCGTCCATCTGAAGCTGTTCTAGAACTTCTTCCCTCAGATATTGGTGACTTTACCAAAGAAGACGGCCAAGTCGTCAACCATAAGAGCACGGAGCCAAAGGCCTGATGACCGTTTCCCTACAACCAGAAGAGCTGGGAACAAGCTTTGAGTTGAGCGACCATCTCGCAGATCCCGCCCATCTTCGCGCCATTGACTTCAAGGCTCTGGCCCCTGAGACTGATCCGGGTCATCCACCCCGCATCCTGGTGCTCTATGGCTCTTTGCGGGAGCGATCTTTCTCGCGCCTTGTTGCACAAGAATCTGCCCGGCTGCTTCAGTATTTCGGCGCAGAGACAAAGATATTCAACCCATCTGGCCTACCCCTGCCGGATGATGCCGACACAGACCACCCCAAAGTGCAGGAATTACGCGAGCTTGCCAAATGGGCAGAAGGCATGGTCTGGGTATCACCTGAGCGGCACGGGGCCATGACCGGCATTATGAAAGCCCAGATTGATTGGATCCCCCTCTCCCTTGGCGCAGTACGCCCGACACAAGGCAAAACCCTTGCCTTGATGCAAGTGTGCGGTGGATCCCAAAGCTTTAACGCTGTCAATCAGATGCGCATCCTTGGGCGCTGGATGCGCATGGTGACCATCCCCAATCAGTCTTCCATGCCCAAGGCCTTTACCGAATTTGGCGAGGATGATCGCATCAAACCCTCCCCTTTCTACAATCGTATCGTCGATGTATGTGAGGAATTGATGAAATTCACCTATATGACCCGTTCCCGCTCCGACTATTTGGTGGATCGCTATTCCGAGCGCGTCGAAACAGGGCAAGAGCTCATCGACAGGGTCAATAAATCAGGTAACTGACGAAAAACCCCGGCCACTGGCCGGGGTTTTTATTTTTGAGTCTATATAAGCACCGGGGCTTTAGGAATAATCACGCTCATCAACTATCACCTGACCATCATTGGGCAGGCTGCCAGAAGCAACAAGATTGACGACACCTTTCAGCTTGGTCACATCTTTGAGGGCTTCCGCCATTTCCTTCTGGAACCCTTCGGTCTGATCGCTAGTTGCCACCTGCAAGGTCATGACATCCTGCTCATCAGCCCGCGAGACCACAAGACGCAACCGGTCAACACTATCAAAGCGCTTGAGCAGAACATTCATTTGTGCAGGATCAACAAACATGCCCTTGATTTTGCAGCGCTGATCAGCACGGCCCATCCAGCCCTTGATGCGCTTGGCAGTGCGCCCGCACGGGCTCTGACCGGGAAGGACGGCGGACAAATCACCAGTACCAAAACGAATGAGCGGATAAACATCGCTAAAGCAAGTCACGACAAGCTCGCCAACTTCCCCATCAGCCACCGGCTCGTCGGTGCCGGGACGGACAATCTCGACAATCAGATCTTCATTGACCAACATGCCTTCAAGAGACGGGCTTTCATAGGCAATGATGCCAAGATCCGCAGTGGCATAACACTGATAAGTCTCAACACCGCGTGCCTTATATTCATCACGCAAAGAGGGGAAGAGCGCCCCACCAGAGACCATGGCCTTGGTGACACTCTCAAGCTTGACACCCATCTCATCCGCTTTGTCCAAAATAACCTTGAGATAATCAGGCGTTCCGATATAGGCAGCGGGCTGAAGCATGGCCATAGCCTCAACTTGGGCTTCCGTGTTGCCGACACCGGCAGGGAAGACCGCGCATCCAAGTGCCCGCGCGCTTTCATCCAAAATGAAGCCGCCCGGCGTCATGTGATAGGCAAACGCATTGTGAACGATGTCATTTTTGCGGAAGCCTGCAGCATGCAGAGCACGCACGCCCCGCCAAGGATCAGCTGCAAGGCCCTGAGGCTCCCAAATCGGCCCGGGAGACATAAAGACCCGGCTCCAGTCAGAAGGCTCGCCCATAACAAAGCCGCCAAAGGGAGGCTTTGCTTTTTGGCAGGCTTGCAAATGCGCCTTGCGCAAGACAGGAACAGAAGCAAGAGACGCCCGATCCGTAATTTTGGACGGATCAACATCTTTAAGATAATCAGCCCAACCCGGCGCCTGCGCTTTCACTTTTTCAAGAAGGGCGGGAACCCTTGCAAACAGGGCCTCTTCCCGCGCTGCTGGATCCTGATTGTCTCTCTCATCAAAAAAATCTGACATATCCCACTCCTGGATATTGGTTTGGGCTCCTGCCCCGCATTTCAAAAAGAAAGGCAGGCAATGTCTCAACACTCGCCTGCCTTGTTATAACCTTTATCGGTGGTCTTGACCGCTTAGGCCAACCAACGCTTACGACGCTTATAATGCTTCACATCGCGGAAGCTCTTTTGGCCATCGCCACCAACGCCAAGATAGAATTCTTTCACATCCTGGTTTTCAGACAATTCTTTGGCTTCTCCATCCATCACCACGCGGCCGCCTTCCAGAATATATCCGTAAGAAGCATAGCGCAGGGCAACTGATGTATTCTGCTCGGCCAGCAGGAAGGACACACCCTCATTCTGGTTCAGCTTTTTCACGATCTCAAAGATCTCTTCCACCAGCTGCGGTGCCAGACCCATGGACGGCTCATCAAGCAAAATCATGGACGGGTTCGCCATCATGGCGCGACCAATCGCACACATCTGCTGCTCACCACCGGATGTATAACCGGCTTGAGAATTGCGGCGCTCACGCAGACGAGGGAAATAATCATAAACCATTTCCAGATCACGCTTGATCTGCGCATTGCCTTCACGGCGCGTATAGGCCCCGGTCAGCAGATTTTCTTCAATGGACAAGTGACCAAAACAGTGACGGCCTTCCATCACCTGAATACAGCCACGGCGCACCAGATCATTCGGGCTCAAAGCCTGAACTTCTTCACCTAAAAACTCGATTGAGCCTTTGGTAACATCGCCGCGCTCGGCCCCGAGCAAATTGGAAATCGCTTTCAGTGTGGTGGTTTTACCTGCACCGTTGGCTCCAAGGATGGCCACAATGCCTCCCCGAGGTACGGTAAGCGACACACCCTTGAGAACAAGGATCACGTGATCATAGATCACTTCAATATTGTTCACTGAAAGAATAGTATTATCAGTTGCGTCACTCACGGTCTTTCCTCCAAGTCACACGCTTCACTGCTTATGCGTTTTTGAGCTTGGCGCCCTGCTAGATGCAAGGCGCCAAACAATCATGGATTATTTGCAGGAACGAGCTGCAATATTGTTTTCTTTGGCATAAGCCTCAGAGTCAGCCTTGATCAATGGGTTGGTGACGTCATCCATTGGCTCTACAAAGTCAGAAATGATGGTCCATTTCTTGGCTTCTGCATCCCACTGCTGAACAGCAATCTTGGAAGGACCACGGTGGTCAGCGCAAGAAACTTTCACAGCACCGGTAAAGTTAGGCAGACCCAACTCAGCCCAGCGAGCGTCAGAGATTTCGAGGTTCTCGAAAGCCTTCTGCATCATTTCGCCGTTGATTTCCTTGGTGTTGTTCATGTCCATTGCCTTACGGATCGCTTCTGCAACCAGAGCACCGGCATAAACACCGCGGTTATAGTGGGTCTCACCAATACGAGACTCAAAGCCAGCATCTACAGCTTTGCCTTTGCCGTAAACGTGAGTTTTGATTTCGCTGTGAAGAGGGAAGTCAGCGCCAACTGCGGTAAAGACCACAGACTTGTAGCCATGAGCATCTTTACCTGCAGGCAGAACGTCGTTCTCACCACCGGACCACCAAACGCCAACGAACTTATCCATTGGGAAACGGATGGAAGCAGCTTCTTTAATGGCAACCTGGTTCATAACACCCCAGCCCCACATCAGAACCCAGTCAGGCTTACCACGGCGGATCTGCAGCCATGTCGCTTTCTGTTCCTGACCTGGATGGTCAACAGGCAGCAAGGTCAGTTCAAAGCCGAATTTCTCAGCCAGAGCTTCCAGCGTACGGATAGGCTCCTTACCATAAGCGGAGTTATGATAAACCAGAGCAATTTTCTTACCCTTAAGGGAAGCTTCGCCGCCTTCGCTGTCGATCACGTGCTTGATAGCAACAGTGGCACCATCCCAGTAAGTTGCTGGTGGGTTGAAGACATATTCAAACACTTCACCGTTACGAGCAGATGTACGGCCGTAACCAATGGTCACCAAAGGAATTTTGTCAGCAGTTACTTTCGGGATCAGCTGGTAGGTAATACCAGTGGAAAGTGGCAGATAAGCAAGAGCGCCTGAACCAACATTTTTGGTTTTCTCGTAGCACTCAACGCCTTTTTTGGTGTTGTAGCCGGTTTCACAAGGCACAACTTTGGCCATCACGCCATTGATACCGCCATCACGCTCGTTGAGCATGGTGAAATAATCGGAATAACCGTTAGCATATGGAATGCCGCCTGGTGCGTAAGGACCAGTCCGGTAGTCAAGAGAAGGCAGGATCAGCTCATTGGCAGAGCCTGCAACTGGCGCCATAAGGGCGGCAGCCAGAACACCAGCAGCAATTTTTGCTTTGGTAAATTTCATAGTCGTTCCTCCATTTAAGTGTTCCCATATTATGTTTTAAGGTGAACACTCCTCCACAATTGAAAGGGATTGGGGCCATGCCCGCACATCAGTGCGGGAAAGGCCAAATGCGTAGTTTTTCTTTCGTGATCTGCCACAGGCGGGCAAAGCCGTGTGGTTCAACGATCAGGAAGAAGATGATCAAAACGCCCATCAGCATGATCTGAAGATGTTCTGACATTGCGGTAGTAAGACCCAGTCCATCAACCATAAAGTTCTTAAAGGCGATGGGGAAGAGCCACAAGAAAGTAGCACCCAGGAAAGAGCCAAGAACAGTACCCAAGCCACCCACAATCACCATGAACAGGATCAGGAAGGATTGGTCGATACCAAAGGCCTCGGTTGGCTCTGCTGCGCCCAGCCAGACGCCGAAGTAAAGGGCACCACCCATACCGATAAGGAAAGATGATACAGCAAATGCGGACAATTTTGCGGTCAGGGGGCGCACACCGATCAACTCGGCTGCGATATCCATGTCACGAATTGCCATCCACTGGCGACCAATCCGGCCGCGAACAATATTCTTGACAACCAGAGCAGTCAGCACAACCACGATCAGGCAGAAGAAATATTTATACAGGATCGGAGCACTTGGACCAGTTACCGGGAAGAACAAGGCTGTCCGCTCAGGAGCATTGATCTGACCGGTTGCTGAATAGTTATAGAACCACTCAACCTTGTTAAACAGCCAGATGATGAAGAACTGAGCCGCCAGTGTTGCCACCGCCAGATAAAAGCCCTTAATGCGCAAGCTTGGCAGGCCGAACAGAGAGCCAACAATGGCTGTAATGACGCCAGACAGCAACACAACAATTGTAAAGTCCAGACCGGGGACCATCGTCATGAGCTTGAAGGAGGCATAAGAGCCAACCGCCATGAAGGCCGCAGTACCAAGGGAGATCTGTCCGCAATAGCCGACCAGAATATTCAGCCCCAAAGCGATGAGGGAATAGATCAGCAAAGGCAGGAAGATCGCGTTGCCCCAATAATCATCGATAAAGAATGGCACGACAAAGAAAGCCAGTGCCAGGATGATCATCATGCCCCAGCGGTCCTGAGCGATCGGGAAGATCGCACGATCATCCGTGTAATTCGTCTTGAATTGACCAGTTTCGCGATAGAACATCTAACTAAACCCTTTCGATGATCTTTTCGCCAAACAGACCCTGCGGACGAACCAGCAGGAAGGCGAGAGCCAACATATAGGCGAACCAGTTTTCAACAGCACCGCCAACAAGCGGACCCATGTAAACTTCGGCCACTTTTTCACCAACACCAATGATCAGACCGCCAACAATGGCGCCAGGGATGGAGGTGAAGCCACCAAGAATGAGAACTGGCAGAGCTTTAAGGGCGATCAGGGACAGCGAGAACTGAACCCCGGACTTGGAGCCCCACACGATACCGGCCACCAAGGCTACGATACCGGCAACAGACCAAACAACCACCCAGATAGTGTTAAGGGAAATCCCTACAGACAGAGCTGCCTGATGGTCATCCGCCACCGCACGCAGAGCGCGGCCAACACGAGTTTTCTGGAAGAAGACAGCAAGAGCTGCCACCAGGATGGAGGCGATGATTGCTGCAACAACTTCAAGTTTCTCGACATAGATGTCGTAGGTGTCGAGCATATAGTCAGAAGCACCTTGTGGCAGACCAACATCAAGGGCCTTCACGTCAGAGCCCCACATTAGATCGCCCAGACCTTCCAGCACATAGGCAAGACCGATGGTCGCCATAAAGAGAATGATCGGATCCTGGTTGACCAGATGGCGCAGGATGAGCCGCTCGATGAGCCAAGCCAGAACAATCATGGCGCCTGCTGCAACCGGAAGAGCAAGCCAGACGGGCAAGCCCAGTTTTTCCTGCACACCCACAAGGGTGAGAGCAGCAAACAGACACATAACACCCTGAGCAAAGTTAAAGATGCCCGAGGCTTTAAAAATAAGAACGAAACCGAGCGCCACCAGCGCATACATCACACCGGCCATCAAGCCAGATATGACTGTTTCAATAAAGAAATTCATGGAGATGCCTCATGAAGTTCGAAATTACGAAAGAAAAACGGGAACCAGACTGTTAGTGAGAAACGCCAAGATAGGCATCGATCACTTCCTGGTTGGCCTGCACTTCTGCCGGAGGCCCATCACCAATTTTCTTACCATAATCAAGGACGACCACGCGGTCGGACAAGTCCATGACAACACCCATATCATGCTCAATCAGAGCAATTGTGGTGCCATAGCGCTGATTGGTCTCGATGATGAAACGGGACATATCCTCTTTTTCTTCGAGGTTCATGCCCGCCATTGGCTCATCAAGCAACAACAGATCCGGTTCCATGGCCAGAGCACGTGCCAGCTCTACCCGCTTTTGCAAACCGTAAGGCAATTTGCCCACTGGCTTGTTACGAATATGCTGAATTTCGAGGAAGTCGATAATTTCTTCCACTTTCTCGCGGTGCTCATTCTCTTCACGAAGAGCGGGGCCTTTATGGATACATTGCCAGAAGAAATTGGTATTCATCTTCAGGCCACGGCCCGTCATCACGTTATCCAGAGTAGACATACCCTTAAACAAGGCCACGTTCTGGAAGGTACGAGCAATACCGGATTTTGCCGCTTCATGCGGTTTCATGCGGCGGCGCACTTTGCCTTGCCAGAAAATCGTCCCCTCTTGAGGATGATAAAATCCGTTGATCACATTGAGCATGGATGTCTTGCCGGCACCGTTCGGTCCGATAATGGCGCGAATTTCCCCTTTATGAATATCAAAGGAAATATCCGTGATCGCCTTCACGCCACCAAACGAAAGGGAGACATGCTCGACCGCCAACATCACTTCCGGCTCTTGAGCAGCTTCAGGATTGGTCATCGCTTCACTCACATTGGCTTGGACTGTCATTCTGCTGCCTCCGCCTTCTCAAACGGGAAGGTTTTCGCATCAGACAAGGTAACCGTTGCTTCAATAGAGCCTTTGCGGCCATCCTCGAACACAACTTCCGTTTTGGTATATTGCTCTGTCTTGTCGCTATAAAGCGCAGAAATCAGATCATCATACCGCTCGGCAACGAAGCGACGGCGCACTTTTTGCGTCCGTGTCAATTCGCCATCATCCGCATCCAGCTCTTTGTGAAGCACAAGGAAGCGCGTGATCTGGGAGGCTGCCATCATTGGCTCTTTCGACAGATCTTCATTCACTTTTTCAATGTGAGAGCGGATCATGTCGTAAACTTCAGGATGGCCCGCAAGCTCCTGATAAGAGGCATAGGCAATATTGTTGCGCTCGGCCCAGTTACCAACGGCATTGAGGTCGATATTGACAAAGACAGTTGCATTGTCCTTCTCGTTACCAAACGCCACAGCTTCCTTGATGTTGGGGAAGAATTTGAGCTTGTTCTCAATATATTTCGGCGCAAACAGCGAACCGTCATTGAGTTTGCCCACATCCTTGGCGCGGTCAATAATTTTCAAGTGGCCGCGCTCATCAAAGAAGCCCGCATCACCGGAATAGACCCAACCTTCTTCATTCTTGGTATCCTTGGTGGATTCCTCATTTTTGAAGTAGGCAACAAAAACACCGGGACCGCGGAAGAGCACTTCACCATTGTCAGCGATTTTAATCTCAACATCCTTGGCAGGCACGCCAACAGTGTCGGAATAGATCTCGCCATCAGGCTGAACTGTCACAAAGATGGACGCTTCAGTCTGACCGTAAAGCTGCTTGAGGTTAATCCCCAAAGAGCGATAGAAACGGAAAATCTCAGGGCCGATCGCCTCACCAGCAGTGTAACCAACGCGGATTTTGGAGAAGCCGAAATTGTTTTTCAGCGGACCATAAACAAGCAGCTCACCAAGTGAATATTTCAGCTTGTCCATAAACGGCACGGATTTGCCATTGAGGATATCCTCCCCAACAACTTCCGCATGCTTGATGAAATAGTCAAACATCTTGCGCTTGAACGCACCGGCATCTTCCATACGGATCATCACAGAGGTGAGAAGACCCTCGAACATGCGCGGCGGGGCAAAGAAGAAGCTTGGACCGATTTCGCGCATGTCTGTCTGCATGGTCTCGGCGCTTTCCGGACAGGAAATGCAATAGCCAGAGACATAAGACTGACAATATGAGAAGAGATGGTCACCAACCCATGCCAGAGGCAGATAGGCAAGCACTTCATCTTTCTCGGTCAGGTTTTCCGCTTCACAAGCATTTTCAGCCGAAATCATCACATTGTCATTGGACAACATAACGCCCTTGGGCTTACCTGTGGTGCCTGACGTATAAAGCATAACGCCGATATCGCTGCCTTTACAGTCAGCAATCCCGTCAAGCCATGCTTTCTCGCGACCGCCATCGGCTTTCAGCGCATCGTCGCCGCGCTTCTGGATCGTTTCGAACTCATGTAGGTGAGTATGATCATAATCGCGCAAGCCGCGCGGATCATCATAAATCACTTCCTTCAGGTCAGCCAGACGCTCGGAGATTTCGAGCACTTTATCAACCTGCTCCTGATCTTCAGCAACCACCACCTTGGCGTTGGCATGCTCAAGAATATAGGCAAGCTCTTCTGCTGCGGAATCGGCATAGACAGGAACCGGAATGGCTCCCAGTGCCTGCGCGGCAGCAAATGAGAAATAAAGACGTGGGCGGTTGACACCCAGAATGGCAACATGGTCGCCTTTTTTGACGCCCAGCTCCGCAAGGCCCACAGAGAAGGAGCGAACCTCATTAAGAGTATCGTTCCATGTCCATGTCTGCCAGATCCCAAGATCTTTTTCACGAATAGCAGGCCGATCACGCCACTGTTTGGCGTTCCGCAACAACACGCTTGGAAATGTCTCCAAACGTGCAGAGGCAGAGTCCTCCGCAACTGACATAGGTGTTTCCTCGTTTCCCAATATCGGGTTTGGTGATTTTTTTCTAATCTAAGCCGAAATAGCCACGCCAAATCAAGGCTTACCTGAGAAAACTAGCCCAATGGCTGAGTCTTTTTTTCTGACACATATTAGATTCTATTTTTTTACAAGTGCGTGATTTAAAAGCATTCTTTCATTGACCTTTACGTCAATTGTCAGGAAAAATGGGCAATTTCAAGCGTTTCAGGGGAATCTGAGAAACAGCAAAAACACACGTTACCTAGACGTAATGTGCATTAAATTTTCTTTCCCCTGATCGCGCACTCCCCTAATTTTCTTCCACAAGAAGGGGCAGATTTCTAAGAATGCGACAAAAAACCACCGAGTCGCGGCGATCAATCTCATTAGACTTTTGTATGAAAATGCTAACTTTTCAGGAAAATGCTGCACACCAAAGGTCAGAAAACACAAAAACAGCCTGCAAGATTCTCTTCCCATAACAAGAAATATCATTCTACAAACAGGTACAAAACAGAGCTATCGAACCTCACGAAAACAGGCCCTCTAAAGCCGCTCAAAAGATAAGAGAGACGGCTTGTCAGACAGCCCCCTAACAGCCCTCTTACTCAGCCTGTGGTCTTTCCCGGTTCCAAACAACTCGCCTTTGAGCACACCCCTACAAACAAAAATGCCGGACCCTCTCGAGCCCGGCATTTTGTTTAGTCAAAGATGGTCTGGCTTTAAGGGCCATAGATGACCTGAGGCAGCCATGTCGCAAGACTTGGCAGATACCACAGCAGCACAAGAGCCAGCATCTGGATGAAGACAAACGGAATGATGCCTTTATAGATCTGCATGGTCCGGACCGTTGCCGGTGCCACACCGCGCAAGTAAAAGAGCGCAAAGCCAAAGGGCGGCGTCAGGAACGACGTCTGCAAGTTAACAGCCATCATAATCCCAAGCCACACAGGGCTCATAGGCTCCCCGTTGGGCATTTCCATTTGCAGCAAGACAGGAGCAACCATCGGCACGACCACAAAGACGATTTCAAGGAAATCGAGGAAGAAGCCGAGGAAGAACATCAAGAGCATGACCGCAATCATGGCACCAACAGCACCACCGGGGATGCTCTCAAGCGCTTCCTGGATCATCTCTTCACCGCCAAGTCCGCGGAAGACAAGAGAGAAGAGAGAGGCACCGATAAGGATGACAAAGACCATGGAAGTAACCTGAGTGGTCCCCTCCATCACAGGCATCAAGACCTTGGCCTGCCAGATCCGCCACAGAGCCGTCATAATCCCCCAAACCAGAATGACTGAGCAAAGCATTGCAGCATAAATGCCCATCTGATCGGTACTGGTGATCACATCGCGCGCTACACGCAAATCCATATTGGCGGTCAGCACCAACATCACCATCAAGGCGATAGCCGCAAGGAAAATAGGCCAGCTATGGGCCTCATCCAAACGATAACCTGCAAGCAGAACAGCACCAACAGCACCAACAGCAGCAGCTTCAGTTGGCGTTGCAATACCGCCCAGAATAGAGCCAAGAACAGCCAGAATAAGGACGATCGGCGGCAACAAGGCATGAACAATTTCTTTGGCGGTCACGCCAGGATTTTCTTCCTTGGGGATGGACGGCGCAGAGCTTGGGCGGATGATCGCAACCATCACCTGATAAAGGATATAGAACCCGACCAGCATCAGGCCAGGAATAAGAGCCCCGGCAAACAGATCACCAACCGATACAGTCTCTGGTGAGAAGATCCCCATCTCAAGCTGGGCTTTTTGATAAGCGTTGGAGAGCTGGTCCCCAAGAATAACCAGAACGATGGAGGGGGGAATAATCTGACCCAGCGTTCCCGCAGCGGCAATCGAGCCGCAGGCAAGTTCGGGCGAATAGCCCCGCTTGAGCATGGTTGGCAGGGACAAAAGACCCATGGTCACAAC
>JAOAQZ010000009.1 GCA_025210795.1 Cohaesibacter sp.
CAACACCACCGACGGTGTCAACCCGCTCTCGGATAGTCGAGATTTGCGCCGCGCGGCACTTTTGCATACGGTACCTTACTACACCACGGTGGCCGGAGCCTTGGCGGCGGCACAAGGTATCGAAGCCTATCAGACCGGGAAGGTTGAAGTTCAGCCTTTGCAGGACTATTTCCCGGCCAGCTGATATCAGCTGAAAAATCGACCTTTTCGAATGCGTTTCGAGGGCTTTGGTGCCCTCGGAACGCTAAACTTTTTTATGGGGCATGTGGCCCCGTTAGCTCAGGAGGCTTTCCGAAGGCTATGGAAAAAATCCCAATGACGCCTGACGGATACAAGGCGCTGGATGCAGAACTGAAACAACGCAGCTCCGAGGAGCGCCCGCGCATCATTGCTGCCATTGCAGAGGCGCGCGCCCATGGCGATCTGTCAGAAAATGCTGAATATCACGCAGCCAAGGAACAGCAGAGCCTGAATGAAGGCCGCATTGCCGAGCTGGAAGACAAGCTCTCCCGCGCCGAGGTCATCGACGTGGCGAAAATGTCTGGCTCCACCATCAAGTTCGGCGCCACTGTTACGATCGTGGATGAAGATACCGACGAAGAAAAAACCTACCAGATCGTTGGCGACATGGAAGCCGACATCGCCCAAGGCAAAATCTCCCTGTCCTCTCCTATCGCCCGTGCCCTGATCGGCAAGGAAGAAGAAGACAGCGTTGAGGTTGCAGCCCCCGGCGGGTCACGCTCTTACGAGATCCTGTCCGTCAAATATATCTGATTGGCAAAGACAGCCTGTTAAAAGGGTTCTCATATAAAAAGCGCGCTCCTTTGGGAGACGCGCTTTTTCATTGTCATGCCCGCATAAACGGTGCAGGCCCAGTTTACTGGCCCAATCTAACTGGCTCTGTCTATCTGGAAGCGATCTGGCAATCACTCCTCAATTTCGATGGGCACATTGGGATAATTCTTTGACTGACGAATGGTCAGAGACGTCCGAACGCTATCCACATTGGGAGCAGAGGTCAGTTCATTAATGACAAAGGACTGAAAGGCCTGCAAATCGCTGGCCACACAGCGCAGAACAAAATCAATGTCGCCTGACAGCATGTAGCATTCACGCACCTGCGGCCAGGAGCGAACCAATTCTTCAAACGCAACCAGATCAGCCTCGGCCTGACTATGTAGTCCAACCATGGCAATGGCAGTCACGTCAAAACCAACCTGTTTTTCATCTACAATGGCACGATATCCCTTAATGATACCGGCATCTTCCAAGGCGCGAACCCGGCGCAGACAAGGCGGGGCAGAAATCCCCACACGGCGCGCCAATTCCACATTGGTAATCCGTCCATCATCCTGCAATTCTTTCAGGATTTTCCAGTCAATCGGATCAAGTCGAGCTTTCAAAGCAGCCTCATTCTTTTTGTTGTATTCTTATCACCTACGGCCATATTAGACATAGATGGAAAGAATAGACATATTTTTGTTCGCATTTGTGAAACAGACTATCATTTTAGAGTATGATTCGTAAAACCTCCACAGCAAGGAGCTGGTCTTATCTCCAACCCTGAGAAAAAAATTTGGATCTTGAGCGATGGAAAGCCGGGGGACGAAAATCAATGCCTCGGTGTGGCCGAGCGTTTGGGCGGAGCAATCGAGATTCGCCGCGTTGCCCCCAAGGCCCCATGGGTCTGGGCAATGCCTTACGGCCCCATCGCACCAGCAGACCGACCAGACAAAGAAAGCTCACCGCTGAAAGGCCCTTTCCCCGATGTGGCCATCGCCTCGGGCCGCCGCACGGTGGCCTATCTGCGCGCGCTCAAAAAGGCATCGCCAGCCACCACCACTCTTTTTCTCAAGGACCCCAGAACAGCCAATGCGGGCGCCGATCTGATCTGGGTGCCCTTTCATGACAAGCGCCGTGGCGACAATGTCATGGTGACCCTGACCGGCCCGCACCGATTGTCATCAGAGGTGCTGGCCCATGCCCAGACCACAGGCCCGCAGGCTATTCATCACCTGCCTCCGGCCCGAGTGGCCCTCATCTTGGGAGGCGATACCAAGAAAGAAAAATTTGGCCACAAAGCCGCCCGCCGCCTTGGCCATTATCTGGAAAAGACCCTGCCCTCGCACATGTCGGTCATGGTCACCCCGTCACGGCGCACGCCACCCCATGTGATGAGTGAAGTCAGCCGTGCCTTGCGCAGCCGTCCCCACTGGATCTGGGACGGAACAGGTGACAATCCCTACCTCTCCATGCTGGCGTTGGCCGATGCCATTATCGTCACAGCTGATTCCCATTCCATGCTCTCAGACGTGCTGGCAACCTCGGCTCCGGTCTATATTTTCGAGCCAGATGACTATCCTGCCAAACTCAAGGTGACATTGCGGCAACTTTTACGCCAACCTTTTGTGCATCTGCTCGATTCTCCTCTTGAAACTGGCTCCCGAGCCCCCATAGATTCAACTGAACTCATTGCAGATGAATTGCGCCGATTGATCGAAGAGACACAGGCCGGCTAAACCGGACCGATCAACGAGCCTATCAAGACGGAAAGACAAACCATGCATACCAAATTTCTGATCATCGGCTCAGGCCCCGCAGGATATACCGCAGCCATCTATGCGGCGCGCGCCATGTTGGAGCCAGTGCTGGTCTCTGGCATGCAGGAAGGTGGCCAGCTGACCATCACCACCGAGATCGAAAACTATCCCGGCTTTGCAGAAGAAATTCAGGGCCCGTGGCTGATGCAGCAGATGAAAGCGCAGGCCGAGAATGTGGGCACCAAAATGGTCACCGACCATATTGTCGAGGTGGATTTCTCCTCCCGCCCCTTCAAGGCCGTAGGCGATTCCGGCACTGTCTACACCGCTGATACCATCTGCCTTGCCACAGGGGCACAGGCCCGCTGGCTAGGCATAGAATCGGAAGAAAAGTTCAAGGGCTTCGGCGTCTCTGCTTGCGCCACATGCGATGGCTTTTTCTATCGCGGCAAGGAAGTCCTCGTCGTTGGCGGTGGCAATACTGCCGTGGAAGAGGCCATCTACCTCACCCATCACGCTGACAAAGTCACCGTGGTCCATCGCCGTGATGAATTCCGCGCAGAGCGAATTCTGATCAACCGCCTTGAAAAGAACCCGAAAATCGAAGTGATTTGGGACAGCATTCTTGAAGAGGTCGTGGGCAAGGAAGGCTTCCCCCCCAGCGTGACCGGTGCCAAGCTGAAAAATGTCAAAACTGGCGAAATCACCGATATGACTGTCGATGGAATTTTCATCGCCATTGGCCACGCGCCTTCTGTCGAGCTGGTCAAGGATAAGCTGAAAATGAAGGAAAATGGCTATCTCTGGACAGCCCCTGATTCCACCGCCACCTCCATCCCGGGCGTCTTTGCCGCGGGCGACGTGACCGATGATATCTATCGCCAAGCCGTGACAGCCGCTGGCATGGGCTGCATGGCAGCACTGGAAGCAGAGCGCTTCCTTGCTGACCAAGAAGACGAGGCTTAAGTGCCAAGAATGCCTTGGGGGAAACTGCGCTCTTTGCGCCTTTTCCCCCACACAAACCAGCATGACCTGCTATGACTAAGACTTTCGTACAAGATCTGATAGCATCAGATCAAAGAACAGGACTGAGACCCAAAGACAGACACTGACAGTCCATCCGGGAGGAAAGAATGGATTGGGACAAGCTTCGCATTTTTCACGCAGCCGCCGATGCAGGCAGTTTCACCCATGCGGGTGATAAATTGCATATGAGCCAGTCGGCCATCTCCCGTCAGGTCAGCTCCCTTGAGCTGGATCTGGGTGTCACACTCTTCCACCGCCATGCCCGTGGTCTTATCCTCACCGAACAGGGCGAGCTTCTCTATCGCACAGCCCATGATGTCTTGATGAAGCTGGAGACGGTGCGCACGCACCTGACCGATTCCAAGGAAAAGCCCACCGGCGAGCTGCGCCTGACCACCACGGTGGGGCTTGGCACCGCTTGGCTTACCCAGCATCTACCTGAATTCATGGAACTTTACCCCGGTATTGCGCTTAATTTGATTCTGGAAAATGAAGATCTGGATCTGGGCATGCGCGAGGCCGATGTTGCCATCCGCCTGCATCAGCCAACCCAGCCTGATCTTATTCAGCGCAAGCTGTTTACGGTGCATTTCCATATTTTTGCCTCCGCCACCTATCTCAAACAATTTGGCCAGCCCGAAACCCTGTCCGATCTCGATGATCACCGCATCATTTGCTTTGGTGATAACAGCCCCAATTATCTGCGCGATATCAATTGGCTGGAAAGTGCAGGCCTGCCCCAAGGCAAAAAACGCCCGATCGCGCTGAAAGTGGATAATATTCTGGCCATCCGCAGTGCCGTGATGCGCGGTGCTGGCATTGCCATGCTGCCCGACTATGTCGTCCATCCGCGGGACAATCTGGTGCAATTGCTGACAAGCGTTGATATGCCCAGCTTTGACACCTATTTCGTCTATGCAGCTGAAATGAGAAACTCCATGCGCATCAATGCGATACGGGATTTCCTCCTCTCCAAGGCCGCAAGCTGGCATTTCTAGAAAACACAATAGATCCCATGACCAGACCCACCTCCTTTAGCAGGTGGCATGATCTTTCTACCAATTCTGGTGGTCGCAACACTCGGGTCTTTGTTTGTAGACCTACGCAATTCTAGCTATGCACCAGGCGCATGGCAGACTTGCAAATTAACACATTGTAAAACGATTCTAAAAAGCGCATATACACATCAGCTGATGACAACAACGTTGCTTCCTCCTCCCAGCAACATTGATTGTAGCCAGCTGTTCCCCTCTGGAAGGTGATTGCTCCGTGCGTAGCACGGAAATACTTTTAGCCGGACTTTTTAGTCCGGCTTTTTTTTGCAAAAATTTCTAGTGTGAGCCGAAAACAGGCCTTAATGGCGAGTGATGTTGAGCGCCTTCATCTTGCGATAAAGCGTATTACGCGACAGGCATAAAATTTGCGCAGCCCGACTGACATTCCACTTTTGCTCCCGCAAGCAGGCAAGAATTCTCTCCCGCTCCTTATTGCGCACATCAAGGCGCAAAGCTCCAGCCGGAATCTCCTCCTCCATCATCCCCCGATTGCCTTCAGCATTTTCCGCCAATCCATGCGCTGACGCAAAGCTGGACGCCGTGGCAAGCCCCAAACCGGGAGGCATTTGCAAATGCTCTTCGGTAATGGGGCCGTCTTCAGCAAGAATAAGCGCCGTTTTCAAAACATGTTTGAGTTGGCGAATATTGCCCGGCCATTTGCACCCCTTAAGCATCTCGCAGGCAACAGGAGAGAAATCTTCAGGATCACACAGCATGCGGCCAGCGGTCAGGGCCTCAACCAATTGCTCAAAATCCCGCCGCACGCGCAAAGCAGGCAAAGTCAGGGTAAAGCCGCAAATCCGGTAATAAAGATCCTCACGAAAACGCCCTTGCGCACATAGATCTTCCAGAGATTGA
This sequence comes from Cohaesibacter sp., assembly GCA_025210795.1. Taxonomy (GTDB): domain Bacteria; phylum Pseudomonadota; class Alphaproteobacteria; order Rhizobiales; family Cohaesibacteraceae; genus Cohaesibacter. Next base: position 5,480 of record JAOAQZ010000009.1, read on the forward strand.
TGGGTGGCGGCAATCAGGCGAATATCAAGATCAATGCCTTCACTGCTACCAAGAGGAGTGACTTTACGGCATTCCAGCACCTGCAACAGGCGCGTCTGGGCCGAGAGAGGCATATCACCAATCTCATCCAGCATCAGGGTGCCCCCATTTGCTGCCAGTATCTGGCCCTTAAAGCCTTTCTCCTGCGCGCCGGTAAAAGCACCGGCCTTATAGCCGAACAATTCCCCTTCGATCAGATTTTCCGGCAAGGCCCCACAATTGACCGCCACAAAGGGCTGGCCGGCGCGGCTACTGGCCATGTGAAGCGCACGCGAAAAACTGTCTTTGCCAACCCCTGTCTCACCGGTTACCAAAAGCGGCACATCATGCTCAAACAGCCTTTGCGCCTTGTGGGCAAGAGATTGAAGGGACGGATCAGCCGCACACAAAGCCTCAAGGCTCGCATGAGGCGAAGCAGTGGACCTTGCCGTCACAAGGTCATTGCTCTTCTTGAGCACTTTTCCGTAAGGTCGCCGCGCCTTGGCAGGGCGCGAGAAAGCTGGGCGCGCTCTATCAATACGGCTTGAGGGCCCCACGGGCTCCATCAAGCGGGCATGCATAAATGGCTGGTCCCGACGATAGGTATCATGAAGGGGAAGATTGGCCGAAACACGCCCCCCTTGCACCAGATTGTCGGCAAGCTGGTCGCGCTGCATGGCAAAGATATCTTCAATCTCATGATCCACCAGCACCTTGCGGCCCGAAACACCCAAATGCTTGACCGCCTGTTCATCAGCCCCGATCACCTTGCCGCGATGGTCGATGGCCAACAATCCTTCTTCCAAAAGGCCAACCCGCTCAGCATCCTGATGAAAACGGATAATCCAGTGGTCGGAAAAATGATCCTGAAAATTCCGGCGAGAAATCAGCCGCGCTGACATTTCCAGCAAAGCGCGGGTATGGGCCAGAATATCAACATCATCCTTGCGGCCAATGCTGGAGACATCAAACAGTGCCAGCACCTCCCCTTCCACATCAAAGATGGGCGCGCCGGTGCAAGTCAGGCTGGCATGATCGCTATGAAAATGCTGGTCGCGATAAACGGTCACCGAGCGTTTTTCACGAATAGCGGTCCCGATGCCATTGGTCCCTTCCAGCCCTTCGCTCCAATCAGCCCCCCGTCTCAAACCGGATTGGCGAAAAAGCGCTTCCAACTCGGATTGAACGGCAAAATCAATCATAGTGCCGTCTTGGTCAGTCAGAATAACCGCATGGCCCGAGCCAACGATATTTTGGAAAATATGCTGAACTTGCGAGCGACATGCCGCAAAGAGCGGTCCCAAGGCCTCAATGGAATCCCGCACCCGCTCTCGCCGCACCACTGTTTCATGGCGCCGACTGCGTTGGTCGAGGCCATATTCCTGAAAGCATCGCTCCCAGGAAGCAGAAATAGTAGAACGATCGCGCTGAATAAGCTCAGCACGGCGGTAACTTTGCATTGTCACGCTATCCTCCCAAACAGCAATCCGCCCGCGAATGAAATCTCATCCATCCCGCAAACGGACTTAAGAGACCATAGCATAGGACAGCCGCTTCACAAGCACCGAGAGCCAAACACGACCGAAGAGGCACGCCCAAAGGGGTGACAGCCTGTATCGCGCGCCTGACCAGTATCACAGACTGTCCCATTTTCGTGACACTTCCTCCAAAGCCCACACAAGCAATTTCAATGACTTAGAAAAGTGGCACGGTTTTTTCATAGTCCAAAGGCAAGCCCATCCTGTGGGTTACAAAATTTTTTTGGGAGGAAACCATGAATATCGCAACACAAAATACCAAAAGTGCTGCCCTTGATACGTCACATCTGGATCAGGAATTCCCGTTCAAGGAGAGATACGGCAACTTCATCAATGGTGAATTTGTCGAACCAAAGTCCGGCCAATATTTCGCCAACCCGACACCAATCACCGGCGAGATCCTGTGTGAGGTCGCCCGCTCCAACGCCGATGATGTTGAAGCAGCTCTTGATGCCGCCCATGCCGCGTTCCCGAGCTGGGGCAAAAGCTCCATCACCGAGCGCTCCAATATGCTGCTCAAAATCGCTGACATCATGGAGCAGAATACCAACAAGCTGGCAGTAGCAGAAACACTGGACAATGGTAAACCGATCCGCGAATCCATTGCAGCCGATCTGGCTCTTGCCGTTGATCATTTCCGCTATTTTGCAGGCGTTATCCGCGCCGAAGAAGGCACCATTGGCGAGATTGACGCCAACACTTACGCCTATCATATCAATGAGCCGCTTGGCGTGGTTGGCCAGATCATCCCGTGGAACTTCCCGCTTTTGATGGCCACTTGGAAAGTCGCTCCCGCTTTGGCTGCAGGCAACTGCATCGTGCTGAAGCCAGCCGAGCAAACCCCTGCCTCCATCATGGTACTGATGGAGCTGATCGGTGATGTTTTGCCCGCAGGTGTTCTTAATGTGGTCAACGGCTTTGGCCTTGAAGCGGGCAAGCCTCTTGCTTCCTCCAACCGCATTGCAAAAATTGCCTTTACCGGTGAGACCACAACCGGTCGCCTGATCATGCAATATGCATCCCAGAACATCATTCCGGTAACATTGGAGCTGGGCGGCAAGAGCCCCAACATCTTCTTTGCCGATATCATGGAGCAGGATGACGCTTACTTTGACAAATGCCTTGAAGGCTTTGCCATGTTTGCCCTCAATCAGGGCGAGGTCTGCACCTGCCCAAGCCGTGTCTTGGTACAGGAAAGTATTGCCGACGCCTTTATTGAAAAGGCCGTGGCCCGAACCAAAGCTGTCAAGCAGGGCAACCCCCTGTCCATGGACACCATGATCGGCGCGCAGGCCTCCGTCGAGCAAATGGAAAAGATCTCCTCCTATCTGGAGCTTGGCAAACAGGAAGGCGCAGAAGTGCTGACCGGCGGCAATGTAGCCTCCATGGGCGATGGCCTTGAAAATGGCAACTTCATCGAGCCAACCATCTTTAAAGGCCACAACAAAATGCGGGTCTTCCAAGAAGAAATCTTCGGCCCTGTTGTCTCTGTGACCACCTTTAAGGACGAAGCCGAAGCGCTGGAAATTGCCAATGACACCCTTTACGGCCTTGGCGCAGGCGTCTGGACCCGCAATGGCACATTGGCCTTCCGCATGGGTCGCGAAATTCAGGCAGGCCGCGTGTGGACCAATTGCTATCACGCATATCCTGCTCACGCTGCCTTTGGCGGTTACAAGCAGTCAGGCATTGGCCGCGAAACCCATAAGATGATGCTCAATCATTATCGCCAGACAAAAAATCTGCTGGTTTCCTATGATGACAATGCACTGGGCTTCTTCTGATCGTCCCCACGCAGCTGAAGTCTAGATGCTCTGCGGCCGGACACTAAAATGCCCGGCCGCATATTTTCCCATCAGCAATTGTGAGCCAAATCCATGCAAGATGACAAAGCCGCCATTCCAACCGTCGAAGCAACGCCGCAGGCCGTAAAACTGATTGCAAAGATCCGCGAAAAATACGGACCCGACCTTATCTTCCATCAGTCAGGCGGCTGCTGCGATGGCAGCGCGCCCATGTGCTTCGAAAAAAGCGACTTCATTCTGGGCGACAATGATTTGTTGCTGGGGGATCTTGATGGCGTGCCCTTCTATATCAATCAGGATCAGGGCGAGCGCTGGGGCCAAAGCCATCTGATCATTGATGCGATTGACGGCAATGGCGGCATGTTTTCGCTTGATAATGGCACCGGCCAGCGTTTTCTAACCCGCTCGGAAATCTGCGCCCTACCACAAGAGTAGGCCTCAGGGCAGGACGCAGATCAGGCTGGCCCACCTAGCGATCTTTTAGCGATAGAGTACGGTCTTGGGCAGGTCCAGATCCTTATAAAGATGGGCCACCTGCTCCCCATATCCATTATAGATTTTGGTCGGGATGCGGTCATTCGTGCCCAAAACCCGCTCACTTGCCTGGCTCCAGCGCGGATGATCAACCTCGGGGTTCACATTCGCCCAGAAGCCATATTCACGCGCTGCCAATTGCTCCCAAAAGCTAACCGGCCGCTTGTCTGTAAAGGTAAAGCGCGTAATCGACTTAATCGACTTGAAGCCATATTTCCAAGGAAGCGCCAGACGCAAGGGCGCCCCAAACTGCTTGGCTGCAGGCTTGCCATAAGCGCCGGTTACCAGAAATGCCAGATCATTGCTGGCTTCTTCCATGGTCACCCCTTCCACATAGGGCCATGGATACCAGCTTTGCTTTTGCCCGCTGGCAACTGACGGGTCATGGAAGGTCTCCATGCGGATATATTTAGCCCCTGACAGAGGCTTTGCCTTGGCAATCAAATCTTTGAAGGCAAATCCGGTCCAGGGAATTGTCATCGACCAGGCCTCAACACAGCGATGCCGATAAAGGCGCTCTTCCAGCATCACCGAACGGATCAGCTCATCAATATCCAGCACCATTTCCTTCTCGACCATGCCATCAATCGTTACCTGCCACGGGCGTGTTTTCAAAGCCTGTGCGGCCTTGGCAATTTGTTTGTGAGAGCCAAATTCATAGAAATTGTTATAGCTTGAATTGATGCCCTCATCCGTTATGGCCCGCTCGATCTGATAGGCCTCATTGCGCTTGGCTGGATAAAGATCAAGGGTAGGGTCAGTAAAATCTGACGTGCTGGCCGACTGGCTGACAACAGCATCAGAGCTGCTTTGCTCACTGCAGCCTGCAAGCCCCAAAGCCGCACCACCAATCAGCAAACCAGAACCGGTCATAAACTTGCGCCGGTTGAAGTAAATCCCCTCACTGGTTGCTTGATGGTCTTTTAAGGACCAAGGCTTGCCACGTTTGATGAACATAGATCATCCCTCCAAGTCGTGTCTTCGCCGATAACCTAAGCGAGGAGGAAAACACGTGCAATTCAAGTTCTCGTGTGAAGGATGTGAGAAGCAAAAGACAAAATGAAAGATCGCAAAGAGACGACCATCCCAAAATAGAAAACGGGGCCTTTCGGCCCCGTTTCGCTTCTCTTCCTACGGCAGTCAATGCCTTATTGAGCGGCCTGCTTGGCAGCCAGAACCATCTCGGCCTGTCGGCCCGTCAGTTCCTGCATATGGTCAAACTTGGCTTCGAACGAAGCCACGCCAGCAGAGATTGAACGAAGCTCGATGATCAGATCCGCAATCTCGGACTGCGGCATCAGGCTTTCAACCAGATCCCAACCCGGCCAGCCCGGACGTGCATCATAGCCCATCAATTGGCCGCGGCGTCCCGCAACAATGGTATTGACCTTGGCGGTCACATCATTGGGCACAGCAACCTTCACATTCATGAAAGGCTCCAAAAGGACGGGACTACAATCGGGCAGACCTTCACGCATCGCCAAACTGCCAGCAGAGCGGAACGCCTGATCGGAGCTGTCAACATTGTGATAGGAGCCGTCAGAGAGATTAACCGCAACATCAACCACTTCAAAGCCCAACGGACCTTTGGCCAGCGCGTCCTTGATACCATTTTCAACAGAGCTGAAATATTGCTTGGGCACGACACCACCCGTGATGGTTTCGCTAAAGGCGAAGCCCTCACCACGATCCAGCGGTTTGATTTCCAGCACCACATCACCAAACTGGCCATGGCCACCGGATTGCTTTTTATGACGGCCGCGAACCTCATTGGCCTTGCGAATGGTTTCCTTGTAAGGAACCGACGGCGCATGATGGTCAATGGCAATATTATATTTACCTTCCAGACGCTCGATCGCCACCCGCAAATGCATCTCGCCCTGCCCATGCAGCAAGGTCTCGCCACTATCCTGATTTTGCTCAATTTGAAGGGACGGATCTTCCTCAACCAGCTTTTGCAACGTGGCATGAAGCTTCACTTCATCACGGTGCTCTTTGGGCTTGATCGCCATGGAGAAAACAGGCGCAGGCAGTTCAAGCATTTCAAGCGGATCCATGCCCTCTTTTGCCGTGGTCAGGGAATTGCCTGTATGGGCATTTTCCAGCTTACCAAGAGCAATCACCTGCCCCTCGTTGGCCACATTATCCTTGATGGTCTTCTGCCCCTGAATATGGAACATGCCGGACACACGGCCAATCTCTTCGCCATCTTCCCCATAGAAAACAGAACCATCCTTCACAGCGCCCTTAAGCACGCGAGAAATGGATAATTTGCCCCCATGTGGCGTGTGAATGCTCTTCATCACCTGAACAACAGCATCATCCCCTGCAGGGGTCTCAAGCCCCAAACGCTCGCATGTGGTCTCAACCCCGGGGCCTTCATGGCGCAGGGCTTTAAGCAGGCGCAGGATACCATTTTCGGTTTCAGCAGAGCCAATGAGCATCGGCACGATCTGGCCCTGACGCATTTCCTCGATCAAATCATCAAAGACCTGATCTTGCGGCGGCTCCATATCATCCAGCAAATGCTCCATCAGAACATCGTCATGATCGGACAGAGTCTCAAGCATATTATAGCGCGCTTCCAGCTCACGGGCATGATCCCCGTCAGACATTTCGATCATCTCGCTGGGCGCATGCTCGCGATAGATAAAGGCCCGCTCCAGAGCCAGATCGATAAAGCCGATCGCAATATCATTTTTCCAGATAGGAATCTGGCGCAGCACCAGAGGTGTCGAGCTTGCCTGCTGCAACACTTCCAGCATTTCGCGAACCCGGCGGGTGCATTTGTCAATTTTGTTGAGGAAGAGAATGCGCGGAATGTTGCGCTCTTCAAGGCTTTTGAGAATGACTTGCAGTGCTGGCAGCTTCTTCTCGTCCGGCTCGCACACTACAACCGCAATATCAGCAGCAGTGAGAGCTGGCTGGCTTTCAAACTGGAATTCGACAGAACCGGGGCAATCGATAAAGGTATAGGTATCACCCAAGAAGTCTGCCTCGGCAATATTGGCTTCAACGGACATATGATGCGCGCGGGCCTCATCGGAGCCATCACCAATAGAGCCGCCACTATCGACAGACCCGAATTTATTGATGGTGCCGGTGCGCGCCAAAATGGCTTCAAGGAGAGTTGTCTTACCGCTTCCAAAGGGTCCAACGACTGCAACGCACCGTGGACCCTCGACTCTTTTGCCAACTTGTCCCATGGAAGTATCTCCTTATCCGGCCCTGCAAAAAGACCGCTTCCATAAAGGCCTCTGACAGGGACTTGGTTTTGCATTCTGTCCGGCCCGGATCCGTTACCTCTGGCTTGTAGCCATATCGAGACTTGCCGTTATGTGCAGGCAAGAAAGCGGCGAGCAAGACACTCCCGGCAGGCCTTTAAAAAGAAAACAACCCCATAAAGCCCCATGCCGGTCATTCATCAATGATAAAGACAGCTTAACCCAAATGCCGATGGCCGATTTGATAAATCGCAAAGCACCGACAGATAAATCCCTCAAGGCACGATTTATTGCCTCTTGCCCTTAATCGTCAGGGTCCGCACGGGCAAATCATATCTGGGCACAACAGACCAAATGCACGAAGACAAACAAAAACGGGCCAGCCCCAAAGGCTGACCCGCTCGATTTTGTAATCAAACCCACATAAGTGGGCATGGCGATCCTATTTCAGGGCAGCGCAGAAACGCTTGATCCGCGCACATGCCTCTTCCAGCGCCTCGGTTGAGGTGGCATAGGAAATACGGAAATAAGGGGCCAGACCGAAAGCAGAGCCCTGCACAACAGCAACGCCTTCACCTTCCAAAAGCTCGGTGACAAAATCCTCATCCGTCTTGATCACCTTGCCGGAAGGAGCAGTTTTGCCAATGGTCCCCGCGCAAGACGGATAGACATAGAAGGCCCCTTCAGGGGTCGGGCAAGTAAGGCCCTCACATTCATTCAGCTTTTCAACCACCATATCGCGGCGCGCCTTGAAAACGGCACCACGCTCGGCAATGAAATCCTGCGGGCCATTCAGCGCCTCGACCGACGCCCACTGGGAAATGGAGGTCGGGTTGGAGGTCGACTGGGACTGGATCTTGCGCATAGCCGCAATCAGCTCCAAAGGACCAGCAGCATAACCAATACGCCAGCCGGTCATGGCATAGGCTTTGGAGACACCATTCATGGTAAGGGTGCGATCTTTTAGAGCAGGCTCCACCTGAGCTGGCGTCACAAACTCAAAATCGTCATAAACCAGATGCTCATACATGTCATCGGACAGGATCCAGACATGAGGATGCTTGACCAGAACATCGGTCAGTGCCTTGAGTTCATCATGGGTATAGGCCGCACCGGACGGGTTGGACGGGGAGTTGAAAATCACCCATTTGGTTTTGTCGGTAATCGCAGCTTCCAGCTGCTCTGGCTGCAACTTGAAGCCATGCTCTAAAGTTGCCTCAACAGAAACAGGTGTCCCACCAGCCAGCAGCACGATATCAGGATAAGAAACCCAATAAGGCGCAGGGATAATCACCTCATCACCGGGATTGATGGTCGCCATCATCGCATTATAGATGATCGGCTTGCCGCCGGGGGCCACAAAGCACTGAGCTGGCTCGTAATCCAGACCATTCTCACGCTTGAACTTGGCTGCAATGGCTGCTTTCAGCTCAGGGATACCATCAACCGCGGTATATTTGGTCTCGCCACGAGTAATCGCCTCAATGCCAGCCTGTTTGATATTTTCAGGGGTATCAAAGTCAGGTTCCCCTGCCCCCAGACCGATGACATCACGACCAGCGGCCTTGAGTTCACGCGCCTTGTTTGTCACTGCAATAGTCGCAGACGGTTTTACGCGTGAAAGCTGCTCGGCGATAAAGCTCATGGAGCCCTCCAAATTTTGGTAGGAAAGAAAAAATAGACGGAAACAGCACGCAATAATGCTGTCCATAACGCTCCACAGACTAATGCAGAGCGGGGCAGAATTCAAGGCAATCCACAGGGCTCACTCCGTCTTTTGACAGGAATTTAAAGGCCAGCCGCATCCGTATTGTCCCGCAAACCAGAACGGTTAAAGAGCCGCGCCAAACACCCCGTCCCACTCTCTTAGACATCTGGCTTACCTATTAATACCTGTGACTTTATGACCAATTTTTAATATTCGAACCTGCGAAATAAACGATTTATAATCCAAGGCAGACCGGGGCATATCTGGAGCCCTTTAAACGACCAGTAAAGTGCAAAAGACATGAGATATCAGTCAGATATCAATCAGCACCCCCAAAGTGATTTGCGGGTGCTGTTCGTGCATCATTTCGCATTCATTCGGAGGACCCTATGGCGGACACTGCGAAACGGGTGAGATCTCAAAGAAAAGTTACAGCTCTTGTAACAACAATTATGATCTCTGCCCTTGCCTCTTTATCGGGGCTAACAGTTGCGTGGACCGGCGCTCAAGCCGCCCAGACCGAGCAGCAATCAGCCCAGACCACGCCGGCATCTTCCATGCCAGCCCCTCAAATGTCCGGTAAGAAGCCGGGCAAGACCGCCGATCACAGCAAGTTTGAAATTCTCCAGCAGAATTTCAAATCCGGACCGGAGGTCACCAAAGCCTGTCTCTCATGTCATACCGAGGCAGCCGACCAAATTCACGATTCCATTCACTGGAAATGGGAATATACCAATCCCACCACAGGCCAAACACTGGGCAAAAAAACCGTCATCAATGCCTTTTGCGGCAATGTGGCCTCCAACGAAGCACGCTGTACCTCGTGCCATGCCGGATATGGCTGGGAAGATGTTCGCCAGCCACCCCCAAGCGAGCCTGAGGCCGTAGATTGCCTCATCTGCCACGCTGATACGGCAACCTATTCCAAATTCCCCACCAAGGCAGGCCACCCGCTTTACGAGCCCACCCCTTGGAAAGGGAAAATGAAACAGCCGCCCAACCTGTCCAAAGCGGCAATGTCTGTAAAGAACCCGCAGCGGCAGAATTGTGGCTCCTGTCACTATTATGGCGGCGGCGGTGACGCGGTAAAGCATGGCGATCTGGACAGCTCGCTCAACCATCCGGGCAAAGAGCTGGATGTGCATATGCGCGAAGATGGCCTCAACATGGCCTGTACCGCCTGTCACTCAGGCTCCGGCCACCAATGGCCCGGCTCGCGTTATGGCAGCTCGGCAGAAAGCAATCAAAAAGAGGGCAAAGGCGAGAAAGACAGCATCAAGCCGATGACAGCCAAAATGAGCAAGATGAGCCATATGGCAGAATCTTCCTCATGCGAAAGCTGTCACTCCGACAAACCGCATCCGGGCAACGATCTTAAATCGATCAAGCTGAACAACCATACGGATACGGTCGCTTGCCAAACCTGCCATATTCCTGAATTTGCCCGCGGCGGTGTCGCAACCAAAACCAAGTGGGACTGGTCGACCGCAGGCAAGCTGAAAGATGGCAAGCCCTTCAAAATCATGGATGACCATGGTCACCCAAGCTATTTGTCAACAAAAGGCAATTTTGAGTATGGCGAAAATGTCACCCCTCATTATGCCTGGTATAACGGCAATTTCCGTTACACCCTGCTTGACGACAAGATCGACCCGACCAAAACGGTTGAGCTGAACGCCATCCTTGGCGGCCCGAATGACAAACAGTCAAAAATCTGGCCTTTCAAGAAAATGGAAACCCGGCAGGCCTATGACACAGAGAAAAGCCAGCTGGTCTATACCCATGTCTATGGCAAGGATGATACGTCCCTGTGGACCAACTTTGACTGGCCAAAAGCCATTCAGGCGGGCATGGACTATATTGGCCAAGACTATTCCGGCAAGTTCGACTTTGTCGACACCAATATGTTCTGGCCAATCACTCACATGGTCGCTCCTGCAGAAAAAGCCGTTGAATGTCAGGAATGCCACTCCAAGAACGGTCGCATGGCCGGAATTGAAGGGGTTTATATCCCCGGACGTGACAGCTTCAAATGGCTCGACTGGCTTGGATATACCGCATTTGGCCTGACCATCTTCGGTGTTCTGCTTCATGGCTTGCTTCGCTTCGTGCTGCGCAACCGCAAAACCGCTGCCAAGGAAGGATAAGATCATGACAGACATTACATCCATTCCGCATGCCGAGAAGGCACCAGAAGTCCATGGGCAAAAACGGGCTGTAAAAATCTACACCCGCTATGAGCGCTTTTGGCACTGGTCGCAAGCTCTGTTGATTTTCATCCTCGCCCTGTCAGGCTTCACCCTGCATGGCACCCTTGCTTTGGTGCCGTTCCCGCTGGCCGTGATGATGCATACCTTTGCAGCCATCGCACTGATTGTTCTTTGGACATTCACCACCTTCTGGAACTTCACCACCGGACAATGGCGGCATTATCTGCCCAATAACAAAGGGCTGTTCAATGTCATCAAATTTTATGCAATCGGCATTCTGACCGGAGCGCCACACCCCTATTCCAAAAGCCTGAAACGCAAGCAAAATGCACTTCAATCTCTGGCCTATCTGACCTTCATGGTCATTATCGGCCCGGCTTTGTGGCTATCGGGTCTGGCCTATCTGTTTTATGCAGCCTGGTCCCATATCGACAATGCCAACATGATTTTTGAAGGGGTTGCCTTTGTTCATACAGCCGCGGCCTTCCTTATGGTCACCTTTGTTGCCATCCATATCTATATGACAACAACCGGCAAGACGGTCTTCCACTATATCAAAACCATGATCACTGGTTACGAGACCATCGAGCTGACCAAAGCGGAAGAAGCCTATCTGGAAGAACAGGAGCCTGACAAGCTGCGCAAATCGTAAGCTTGAAAGGCATAATCAAACAAAAAGGCCGCGGGCATCCCCCGCGGCCTTTTTTGTGCACAACTAAAGCACATCAAAATCCTACTGCACCAAACAGCCAAAAGGCTGATCGCTTATTTAAAAGCAGTGCCCGGCTTCACGCCCAGCTTTTTCATGATGATTGCCGCAGGGCACCATCCGGTGAAAGAAGATTGCAGAAGATTGGCACCGATAAAGACGGTGAACCACATGAAGTTGGGATGCACAAACTGGGTGAGAAGAACTGAGATCAGGATCATCACACCAGCAAAAGCAAACATGCTACGGTCAAGACACATGGGAAAGGCTCCATTAATTGCATAATTTCGCAACTATGTAGCAAAAGATTGCCCAAAGGTAAAGCCACCTCGCAGCTTAGGGTCAGGACCCATTAATTATGTGCATTCTGTGAGGGCAGTTTTGCGTTCTCACAAGGAGGGAAATCGCGAGAGTGTGGTGCAAAAAGAACCAGACAGAGAATTTGCAAGGCGATCACACAAGTCTGAGCGAAATGTGAGCTATCCCCCCCTTGTTGCCCCAAAATGGTCACAAAATCTGTCCGCTTTGACCATTATTCCCGCAAAAGACAGCCTCAATCCCGTGATTATCTATCCCCCATAGACAAAAAATCATAACTGGGGTTCATCATGCAGCATTCACTTCAAAGAAGAAAAAGATCCAAACGCCATGTCGTAGAGCTTTCCGCAAAGAAGCGACAGGAGAAATCCATTTCTCGGGGCTTTAAAATCTGGATTGCCTTTTATGCCTCCATGATGCTTACCGGCCTTGCCATGGCATCGCAGCCCGCCCATTCGGCACCTGCCCAGCCAGCCAGTCAGCTGCAAGCTGCAGCCCAATTAAGCCCGGCCTTGCTCACCCCCAATGATATGCAAACCGGCTCCCTGCTCTTTCAAAGTAAAGAACCGGGCCGGTATATCGAAGCCCCTCGTGTTGCCAGCGATATCAAGATCGATATTTCTGGCCCCGTGGCCCGTGCCATTATCACGCAAAAATTCCTCAACCCTTCCGATGCTTGGCTTGAGGGGATTTATGTTTTTCCGCTTCCTGAAGATGCAGCCGTTGATCATCTGAAAATGAAAATCGGTGATCGGCTAATCGAAGGCAAAATCAAAAAGAAGCAGGAAGCGCGCAAAATCTACGAGCAAGCAAAGAGAGAGGGCAAGAAAGCCTCCCTTTTGGAGCAAAACCGCCCCAATCTCTTTACCAATAGTGTTGCCAATATCGGCCCCGGCGAATCCATCACTGTCCAGATCGAATATCAGCAGACCATCCCGCGTAGCAAAGACACCTTTTCGCTGCGCGTGCCACTGGTCGTCGCCCCGCGCTATAATCCTGCGCCCAAGCCTCTCAAACCCGCCGCTGATTACACAATCCAGCCCGTAGATGGGCAATCCGGTTGGGGCAGCGCTGATCCCGTGCCAGACCGCAAGGCCATCACCGCACCCGTGCTTGCCCCCAAGACAGAGCCCAAAAGCAATCCTGTCACTCTGTCCCTGACGCTCGACGCCGGTTTCCCCTTAACCAATGTCACGTCTGAAAACCATAAAATTGCCATCACCAAGCAATCTGAAAAAAGCATTGAGCTGACTTTGGGCAAAGATGCTGTGCCGGCCGATAGGGATTTTGTCCTCACATGGCAGGCAAAAGCAGGAACAGCCCCGCAGATCGGCCTGTTCAAGCAAAGCCACACGCCGAATGACAGCGCAGAGGCAAACACCGAGACCCAGAATTATCTGCTGGCCTATATCACCCCCCCTTACAAGCTGGCCAGGGACATCGCCATCCCGCCCCGCGATGTCACCTTCGTGCTTGATAATTCAGGCTCCATGGCTGGCCCGTCCATGGCGCAGGCCAAAGCCAGCATGATCGCTGCCCTCAAACAGCTCAAACCAGCCGACCAGTTTCAGGTGATCCGCTTCAATAACGAGATGGACAAGCTGTTTGATCAGTCCGTCCCTGCCACCCCTGAAAATATCGGCCTTGCAACCGGCTGGGTACAGGCGCTCAAAGCAGAAGGCGGCACCGAAATGGCAACAGCCATGCATGAGGCCTTGCTGGATGCAAATCCAAAGGATGGCAGCTTGCGTCAGGTCCTGTTCCTCACCGATGGAGCCATCGGCAATGAACGGCAATTGTTTGAAATCATCAAACAAGGCAAGGGCCGCTCCCGCATCTTCACCATTGGCATCGGTTCAGCCCCCAACAGCTATTTCATGACCAGAGCCGCAGAAGAGGGCAAGGGAACCTTCACCCATATCGGCAATATCAAGCATGTTCAAACCAAAATGGCAGAACTCTTTACCAAGCTCTCCCGCCCCATTGCCACCGATCTGAGAATTGATCTTGAAGGCGCCAAAAAGGCTGAATTATCCCCTTATAGCCTGCCCGATCTTTATGTCGGCGAGCCGGTAATTGTGGCCATCAAAGCACGCGACCTTGGCAAGAGCCTCACCCTTAAAGGCCGTTTTGACAATCAGCCATGGTCCATCAAGCTTGACCTTGAAAAAGCCGCTCCATCCAAGGCCATCGACAAAGTGTGGGCACGGCGCAAGATCCGCCAACTGGAAAGCGATCGCCTTCTATCAGGCGCTTATGACCAGATTGATCGCGCGATCGAAAAACTGGGACTAGACCATCATCTTGTCACCCGCCTGACCAGCCTGGTCGCCGTGGATGTAACCCCGTCACGCCCCAAAGAGGCCCCGCTTGATAGCAAGAAAGTGCCGCTGAACCTGCCCGATGGCTGGGAAATGGAACCACTCTTTGAAGAAGCCCAAGCGGATCTGCCACCAATGGCCGCTGCAACAGCACAAGCCTCGCGCAAGAAACTGGTGCAATCCTTTGCCTCAAACAGTGCGCTGCTGGCACGCAAAGCCGCTCCGCTCGCTGGCAATAGCAATGTGCAAAGCAGCAAGCCATCCATCCTGCTGCCCAAAACGGCAACACGGGCAGAGCTGGCCCTTTATAGCGGACTGATCTTGCTGCTTACAGCACTTGCCTGCCTTGTTGGCATCCGGATCTGGCACAGACATGCCAAAGACGGGGCGGCCCTTTGATGGCAACTTGCCATCATCCAACCGGTAAGGCCTGCTGGGGTGCGCGCACTCCAGCAGGGGCGGTTCCATCAGGCTCAATCGTAATAGATCTCGTTGTCATCAAGATACACATTGGTCGCCTCGCAGATATCAATATCAATCGGCTCGTCCATCACTTCGCTTCCATTCTCACCAAGCCACCCGATCTGAAGGGTCTGGGCACAAGCCCCACTATCAGCAGTAAAGGCCGCCTTGGCGCTTTCATTGGGGCGCAGATCTTCCGACAACCAATTGTCGCTCCAGCCGTCCCCGTCATTGGTATAAAAGCCGATCACAATATTGCCCCCCGATTTATTGAAGATCGTAAATTCCCCTTCAGAGCCAGAGCCTTGCGCTAAAGCCGCACCGCTCATCAGCGCAAAAACCAGCCCGGTAGTAGCCATTACATTTTTCAAGTGTTGCATCATAATTCCACCCCGATCAGTCGTTATCATCATGCACATATGCACAATGCATGCTTTTCAAACCCATATCCATCATAGCAGAAACATCGCATAAAGAGGACAAGGCGAGCCAAAATGGCATCAAACAAACGCAAAATGCCCCGTCCCTCTCGCTCTCTCTGGGGCTCAGCTCTGCTTGCCGGACTGACCGGTTTTTGCCTTATCCTCTATGGCATGTGGATCCCCATCAAAGCCCAGATCGCCCAACATTTGCTCGGCATTGCATGGCAGGAAAGCCTCCAATCGGGCAAAGCAACAAAGGCCTGGAGCTGGGCCGATAGCTGGCCTGTTGCCAAACTCTCCCTTCCCTCAATCAAGCTTGACGCCATCATTCTGAAAGAAGCAGGGGGAGAAGGGCTGGCCTTTGCACCCGTCCTGCTCAGCCGTTCGGCAAGTCCGGGAAGTTTGGGCACCACGGTCATCTCCGCTCATCGGGACACCCATTTTAAATCGCTGGATAGCTTGCAGGCCGGTGATCCAATCATTCTGACATTGATGGACGGAACAACGCTGACCTACACTATGCGCAGCAGTAAGGTCGCCCCTTGGGACAAATCCGGCCTGTCTACCGAGGGCATGAGCCCGACCCTGGCGCTCACCACATGCTGGCCCCTTGGCAGCCTTGAGGAAACCGACCAGCGGTTTATCATCACTGCAGATCAGACGGGCATTAAGCCTGCTTATCAAGCTGGTCAGCAGACAAACCATCAGGCAATGGCAAAATCGCAAGAGTGAATGCCAAAGTTACAGGCCAACAAGCAAGACTGGCAAGCAAGATAAGTCTTGAGGCTTTTCCGCCAATGATGTAGAGAGGCGAAACCAACGCCCCGCCGCTTCATCCCCGATGCGATGACCTGCGGCCCTTTCCCTGATTTTGCAGAGTGTCCGCCATGTCTCGAATGACAGCCAATCTCCTGCTTCTTATAGCAGCCATCGTCTGGGGTGCCGCCTTCGTCGCCCAATCAACCGCTATGGATGCAATCGGTCCCCTGTCCTTTACCGGCATTCGTTTTCTGCTGGCCGCCGCCGTGGTTGCTCCCTTCGCCCTTTGGGAATTTCGCCGAAGCGACAACCCGATCCCGGCAAAAGGCCATATGGCAGGCATATTTGTGGGCGTCATTTTCTTCATCGCGATTGTCACCCAGCAATATGGTTTTCTGACCACATCCGTCACCAATGCCGGATTTCTGACAGCGCTTTATGTGGTGCAAACACCCATTCTGGGCCTCCTGCTCTTTCGCCAAGCCCCCAATCCGATCATCTGGATCATCGTTGCTGTCTCCCTGACCGGTACTTACCTACTGGCAGGCGGAATAGAAGGCCTCGTCTTTGGCGATATTCTGATGATCATCTCCGCTCATTTCTGGGCGTTGCAAGTATTGTTCATCGGCCGTCTGGTCACCCATTATGGCAACCCCATCACAGTGGCCTTTGTCCAGTTTTTGACAACGGGCCTGATGGGAATTTGTGCAGGCTTTGCACTTGAGCCGCTAAGCTGGAGCCATGTCATGGGAGCATGGACCGAGTTGCTCTATACTGGTATTCTCTCCGGCGGGCTGGCCTTTACCCTGCAATCCATCGCCCAGCGCCACACACCCGCAGCGGACACAGCAATTTTACTCTCGACCGAAAGCCTGTTTGCCGCCCTGTTCGGCGCGCTGTTGTTGGGCGAAACCCTCACAGGCAGCCGCTGGATTGGCTGTATCTTGATCTTCAGTTCTATTTTGCTGGTGGAATTGCTGCCCCAATTGCAGCACCGCCTTCGCAAATTACGCGAAGCCAAACTGGCGCGCCAAACCCTCTGAAGGGCCAGCAGCCCAGTCGATTGCTAAAAAAGAGCCGCCAAACCCACAAGGGAATGGCGGCTTTTAAGTTTAAGACATCAGAAACGAGAACCATCTTTCCTGACATCCCGCCTTAGCCAAGCCTTAAATCCAGAAAACCCGGCCAAGAAACCCTCGTAAGGATCAGACAACCCATACTGGTGATGCGCTCAGGAATGTTGCCCCTAAAGCAAAGGAGCATCCCAATAAATATTAGATATTTCGAATATATATAAATAATTCCAAAACTGCAAATGCCTCACAAAGTCGCAGGCCCCTTTCCCGTGTCTCCTCGCTCTTTTCATCACACACCCGACTGAAGCACCCAAGATGAAGAGAAAATTGGAAAAGGCTCTTCTTATTCCTGCTTTGTTCCCCTATATTAACTCAGAATATGGGCCCACCATTCTTGCCTAGAGGTGAGTCGATATCCGCATATTGGGCAAAAAGGCGCATCTTCATGGCATCAAAAAAAGGCACATCGCCCCAATCCGGATCCGAGTCCGGCTCGTCTTCCGATCAGCCTTCATCTGGCATGGGCGAAGCTCCTCAGGCTCCGTTTGAGGCAGTCCCTCTCTCTGGCTCCATTGCCGATTGGGCACAGGACATTGCCAAAAGTGCCGAAATGCCCCTGTCTACCCCTAAGGCAAAAGACGGGACAAAATCTGCCAAAAGCACCAAGCCCAAATCCAGCCGCAAGAAAAAGCCCGAGCCCGCCGCCACCGCTCGTGAAAAAGCCGCTGGAGGCATGAGCCCTATTGCCGGTCTTGATATATCTCTGGAGAAGGCCGAAGAGCTGGAGCGCGTCACCAAGGAACGCAAAAAGGCCCAAAAGAAGGGCAAAAACCAGGACCGCTCTGGCGTGACAGAGACTGTCGCCGCCCTGGAAGATCTCATCCAGAATGGCCGTGCTGAATTTATGGATGCCGAGCCATGGCGCCCCCACCGCCCGGACAGGCCAGAAAAATCCGAAGGTGGCGTCTCTTTTGATTTGATCACGGAATTTGAACCATCAGGCGACCAGCCAACAGCCATTGCCGACCTTAAAGACGGCATCGACAATGGTGAGGCAACGCAGGTGCTTTTGGGCGTGACCGGCTCGGGCAAGACTTTCACCATGGCCCAGTTGATTGCGCGCACCAACCGACCGGCCCTGATCCTTGCCCCCAACAAGACACTTGCCGCCCAGCTCTATGGGGAGTTTAAAAACTTCTTTCCCAACAATGCGGTGGAATATTTCGTCTCTTATTATGACTATTATCAGCCGGAGGCCTATGTCCCCCGCTCTGATACCTTCATTGAGAAGGAAAGCACGGTCAACGAGCAGATCGACCGCATGCGCCATTCCGCCACCCGCGCTGTACTGGAGCGCGACGATGTGATCATCGTCTCCTCGGTCTCCTGCATTTACGGTATCGGCTCGGTTGAGACCTATACCGCGATGAGCTTTAAAATCGAGGTTGGCGATCAGATGGACCAGCGCCAGATCATGGCCGATCTGGTGGCCCTGCAATATCGCCGCAATGACCACGCTTTCCAGCGCGGTACATTCCGCGTGCGTGGCGATGTGATCGAGATTTTCCCCGCTCACTATGAAGATCGGGCTTGGCGCGTCTCCATGTTTGGCGACGAGATCGAGGAGATCATGGAGTTTGACCCCTTGACCGGCCAAAAAGCAGGGGAGCTGGATTTTGTCAAACTCTACGCCAATTCGCACTATGTCACGCCCCGCCCGACCCTCAACCAAGCAGTTAAAAGCATCAAGAAGGAGCTGACAGCCCGCCTTGATGAACTTGAAGCCCATGGCCGTTTGCTCGAAGCCCAGCGTCTTGAGCAGCGCTGCCGCTTTGATTTGGAAATGATGGAAGCCACAGGCTCCTGCGCTGGTATTGAGAATTATTCGCGCTATCTGACCGGACGCCAGCCAGGGGAACCGCCCCCCACCCTGTTTGAATATCTGCCCGATAACGCGCTTATTTTCATTGACGAGAGCCATGTCACCATCGGCCAGCTCAATGCCATGTATCGCGGTGACTTTCGCCGTAAGGCCACCTTGGCGGAATATGGCTTCCGCCTGCCCAGCTGTATGGACAATCGCCCCCTTCGCTTTGAAGAATGGGATGCCATGCGCCCCCAAACCATTGCGGTCTCGGCCACGCCCGGTTCATGGGAGATGGAAGAAGCCGGAGGCGTCTTTGCCGAGCAGGTCATTCGCCCCACCGGCCTTATTGACCCTGTGATCGAGATCCGCCCAGCCACCACGCAGGTCGATGATCTGTTGGGTGAGGTAAAAGAGAAAGCCGCTGCCGGTTTCCGCACCCTTGTCACAACGCTCACCAAACGCATGGCAGAAGATCTGACCGAATATCTGCACGAACAAGGCGTACGCGTGCGCTATATGCATTCCGATGTAGATACCCTTGAGCGGATTGAAATCATTCGCGATCTCAGACTTGGGGCCTTTGATGTACTGGTTGGCATCAACCTGCTGCGTGAGGGATTGGACATTCCCGAATGTGCTCTGGTTGCCATTCTTGACGCGGACAAGGAAGGCTTCTTGCGCTCTGAAACATCGCTCATCCAGACCATCGGCCGCGCTGCCCGAAATGCAGAAGGCAAGGTGATTCTCTATGCCGACCAGATGACCGGATCGATGGACTGGGCTATTTCCGAGACCAACCGCCGCCGCGAAAAACAAATGGCCTATAACGAGGAACATAATATCACGCCGCAAACGGTGCAGAAGAATATCGGCGATATTCTTGGCTCGGTTTACGAAGGCGACCATGTGACCGTCGACAAAGGCATGGCGGAAGAGAATGCCATCACCATTAGCCACAATCTGGAAGCTCATATTGCCGATCTGGAAGAGCGCATGAAGGAAGCTGCCTCCAATCTTGAATTTGAGGAAGCAGCCCGCTTGCGTGACGAGGTGAGGCGCCTACGCGAAACAGAGCTGGCCATTGCTGATGACCCATTGGCTCGCCAGTCTAGTATCGAGAGCAAAGCAGGCAGCTATCAGGGGGAGCAAAAATACGGCCAATCTGCCAATCTGCCAAAAGATAGCCGTATCAAGCCCCCGGATCTTGATGATATGGGCCCGGGATCAGATCGAGCCATGCCCAAGGGGGGAAGCAAAATCCCGCGTCCAAAACGGCGAAAGTCTTGACATCCGCGCCTTAGAGTTCCCATTTTTCTTGCCTTTCAGTGCCCAAACAGGTGCGGAAAGGGTGTTAGCACCTGTGCACGAGTGATTATATTCCTATAATCTAAGCAAAAATCCGTATAAGATATCTTTGGGATTTGTAGTGGTTGATCGAGTGCACAATTGGAAACTTCAGAGCTATTAAAGCAGGTTCACCTGTTTGATGATATTGAAGATGAACTCTTGCAGCATTTTTGCAAGAATGCTTCAACACGCCAAATCAAGAAAGGGGAGCATATCTGCGCCCCAGATGATACAGCGCGTCATTTTTACATCATTAAATCCGGGTGGGTAAAACTCTTCCGTAACACAATGGATGGACAGGAAGCTGTTTTGGATGTTCTGACCATCAATAGTAGCTTTGGCGAAACCGCTCTTTTTGGCAAAGGAACCTATAGCTGGTATGCGGAGGCGGTGGAAGACACAACGCTCCTTTCCATCCCCACATCTGTGCTCAAACAGGCGATTGAAGATCACAACACAATCGCCATTAACATGATTTCTGCAATGGCTTCTCACAGGCAGAGGCTTGATGGAGAAATCGAACGCTTCATGCTCCAAAATGCTCCGCAGCGCGTTGGCTGTTTCCTGCTCAAACTGGTCCCCAACTCCGCTTGGGACAGCGACGAGCCCTGCCCTCCAATCTCGTTGCCCTATAACAAATCCCTTGTGGCAACTCGCCTTGGCATGACCCCGGAGACTTTCTCGCGTGCTCTTAATGCCCTGAAAAAGAACACCAAGATCACCATCAAACGCTCAGTTGTGGAGATTGAAGATATAAGCTCGCTATCCAATTATGCCTGTCAGGCTTGCTCAAGCTTTTTCCCCTGCAAAGACGATTGCGAGGACGAGTAAGCCCTCGGCACCAAGCAACAAACACCCCTTAAACACACAAAAGCCCGCCATAAACAATGCGGGCTTTCTATTAGAGTCTCTATTTGGAAATAGAGCGCAAGAAATAGGCGCCAAAGACAGACGCTAAGACAGGCAATACGGGCTTATCGTCTTTTTGCACCGCAATACAGCCATGACCAATCAAGGCGCTCTGGCTCATTGACATAGTCTTCGGGATTATCGAGCACAGCTTTCAAATAGCTATAATCAAAGATCCAACCATCTTCCGGCTCTTTGTCGCTTTCATTTTGACGAGCAATCCCCTGTTCCTCGATCCGCAGAGAAACAGAAGCTTTAGGGCGATCATCGCGCAATAAAAAGGAGAAATCACTATCCTTCATTGCAGCAAGTGCTGCCTGAAATATTTCCTTATACGGTGATTGGTCTGAATTTTTTTCAATAGATCTATTGCACACATCAATATAGGAAAGAATAAGTTTCTCAAAATCGACAGTTTCTTTATCGGCAACGGACGTCATTTACTCGTTTCCCATAAACAGTAAGAACAAGCCTAATATTTGTTTATTCGATAATAGTCCAACTCACCAATCCGCAAATTGACACCTGTCAATATAATGCACATTTTGCGGCCTTTTTGAAATCACGGCAATCCATTGCAAGCACTCATCGCAGACACATCAAGGCGAAAGAGCTGGTCATCTTTGCCATTGCCAAACAAGATGGGTTTCCCGCCTCCGTCGCAAGCGCCGGATAGAGTGATGCCGCCTCGTTGGCGAAAATCAAGCAGCACAGACCCATTTGCTTTCAAGCGAAGCTGGAAACGGCCACCGTCACATTCCACCCCGCACGTAAAGCGCTCAGGCATGGACGAAGCCTGACAAACCACCAATTGCGAAACCGGACCAAAGGCTTGCTTTTGCAGCACTTCAAGCCAGGCAATCTGTTCGGCAGTCCGCCCGCCCTGTCCCTCACTCAAGGCACGTTCTTCTGCACTATAGGCACTGGGGCGATGCACAAAGCGCATAGCAAGGGTTTGCTGGCGCGGATTTTTAGCCAAATGACCGGCGCTATAAATTCGCGTAAAGCATTGATCTCGCGTACTTTCAAGACCAGCCGCCCCGGCAGATTGAATAGCAAAGCCCCCAAAGCTGCTGCAAAAAACAGCCAAGCCTAGAACAGCTGAAAAGGCGGGTAATCGCCTCATCCGCCCCCAAATTCTGTCAATAGATTGACCAATCATCCTCGCGCAGTCCTCCCTCACATTGTTCATTTCGTCAGTTTATCATAGCGCCAGAAAAAGGAAAAATGCTGCACAGCACCATAGTCTTGCCATTTTGTCTTTTTATTCCTGCACTCGCTCACGCGCAAACAAGGCTATGGCGTGGCATGCGACAAAATCAAAAAGATTCCGAGTTAAGGATAAACCAGATGAAAATGCTCACCCTTGCAGCTCTTGCTTTCAGCACCGGCCTGTTGTTTCTCAGCGTTCTGGCCGATGTCAGTCATGCAGCCCCAAAGCAGCAATGCGGCAAAGCATCCTGGTATGCCCTGACATCCAAAACAGCCTCGGGTGAATATGCCAATCCAAAAAAGATGACCGCCGCTCACCGTTCCTTGCGCTTTGGCACCAAAGTACGTGTCAAAAATATGCGCAACGGCAAAGTAGTCACATTGCGCATCAACGATCGTGGTCCCTTTGTAAAAGGGCGCATCATTGACGTGACCAAAGCCGCAGCCGGACGCCTTGGCTTTATCAATGCTGGCACGGCAAATGTCTGCGTTGAGATTGTGGGATAGGCTAAAAGCGCTGCGCGGCTTTAAAGTTTGACAGGCTTTTCAAGGGCGTAGATATCCTCGCCCAATGCTTCAACACGCTGCATCATCAGAACGCGCGCATCTTCAAGGCCCCGATTATAGAAAGAGGGGCCCATTCTTTCGATGATGAAATCAAGAAGGAACTCGGCAGGAAAACGGCCCAATTCCAGATCCAGTTCTTCCTGAAAATAGAGCTGCAATTGCTCGGTAAGCTGGCTGCGTTCTTCGCTCGACAAAGCAATATCGGCCATCATATCCTCTCATTACAGTCCAGTTTGAGACTGCCTTACAGCCCCTTCAGGAACGGATTGTTGCGACGCTCTTCACCAATGGTGGAATGATTGCCGTGCCCGCACAGGAAAGTCACGTCATCACCCAAAGGCAGCAATTTGTCGCGAATTGACGCAAGCAAAGTTGCATGATCCCCGCCGGGCAGATCCGTCCGGCCAATAGAGCCGTTAAACAGGACGTCCCCGACGAGAGCAAATTTTGCTTCGCGATTAACAAAGACGACATGGCCCGGAGCATGGCCCGGACAATGGAGCACTTCAAAAGCCATTCCGGCAATATCCACGCTATCCCCTTCATTCAGCCAGCGATCCGGCTCGCAAGGCTTGGCAGAGGGCAGCCCGAACTGGATGGCCTGCTCGGCCACACGCTCCATCAGCATCCGGTCGTCTTCGTGGGGGCCTTCCACATCCACATCCAGCGCATCGCGCAGATCAACCGCGCCACCCACATGGTCAATATGGCCATGGGTGATGAGAATGCGCTCCACCTCAATTTTTTCTTCTTCCAGAACACTCAGGATCTTGTCGACATCCCCGCCGGGATCAATCACCACGCCCTTACCGGTTTCTTCATCCCAGATAAGCGTGCAATTCTGCTGGAACGGGGTGACGGGAATGATGGCAACTTTCATGATTATGTCCTGTTCATCAAGGGGGCCTGCTTCTCCCCATGCTTAGCGGAGCCATTTCGAAAAGCAACCTTTTCCAAGCCCTTTTGAACCAAAAGCCTGAAAAACAGCCAGGACAGCTCCCACATGGCTAGACAGTTAAGACCCTTCACAAACAAATTTGAAGGTTATTCAACCCCTTCGCAAGAAAAGGTGCAACGCCCCTTGCCAGCCCAAAGCGAATAGCGGACGATATAAATGAGTGATTCCGAGCATATGCGGAGACATATCCATGGCGCAACGACCTGCAACCCTGTTGTTATCCCTAAGCCTTGCCTTGTCCTTTTGGGGTCAAACAGTCTTGCACACCCATGCCAAGGATATTCCCACGTCTCTTTTAAATGGTCACCGTCAGACAATGGGCTGCTGGCTTGCAGATATTGACGCCGCCGAATTGCTCGACAAAGCCCTTGTCATCAACCTTGGCGTTCAGCAGCTTTATGGCTTTATTTGCTCCACCGGCCTGTCAGGCGATTCTTATCGATTTTATCAGGTAGAAGATGGTCGGGATGAATGGGCCAAATTGCTGTCTTTCCCGCAGCTCGACACAAAACTGGGCTGGTTCTCAACCACACATCTGGAAAAACCGATCTGGGATCCCAAAAACAAATATCTGCGCTCGGAAGTCCCGAAACAGGGCGAGACCAGCACCTGCCGGCAATTCTCGCTCTATAGCTGGCAAAAGGGCCGGTTCCATATTGTTCAGGTGGGCTTGTCTGGCAATTGCGAAGACAATACCGGCGATAAAGACCTGATCATCTTCCCCTTTGTTGAAGAGGTGGAAGAAGGACAAGCAGCTGCCCAAGCTGATGACAGCAAGAAAAAGAACTAGATTACCTGCAACAAAGAGCTTGTCCGACCGCATGCTCATCAAGACGACAAAAGAAAACAAGCCCTGACAATCCTATCCGCCAATAGGTTTGCCAAGGCTTGCAGGACTCACTATCAAGAGCTGCCCAACTCCGCCCCTGATAGTCTCATAGTCGCCGTCCCCCAAAGCCACAATTCTATTTGCAAGACCCGACCGAATGGCTGGCACAAACCCGGCCATCAGGCCATTTCACACCACCAAGTTTGGCTTGGGTGAAAATAGCACCTTCCAGGTTAGCACCGGTCAGATTGGCGCCGCGCAAATCAGCATCCAAGAAATTGGCCGCCTGCAAATTGCTAAAGCTCATATTGGCACCCTGCAGATTGACGCCATGCAAATGGGCCCGCTCCAGATTGGCCAAGGTCAAATCAGCGTCTTTAAGATTGGAGAGCTGCAAAATGGTACCAAACAGATTGGCCCGGCGCAGATTGGCCCGATCCAGTCGCATGGTTGGCATGGAAGCGTAGGAGAGATCCCGCCCTTCCAATTGCGCCTCAATACGAACCGCGCCGGTACATTGGGACCCGGCTTTCAATTCGCAAATTGTATTCACATCCTGATCCGGTTTGATATTGGCCGTCCAGGCAGAAGCCTGACTAACCGCGCCAACAAACGACCCTACCAGCAAAGCACCGACAATCTTGGGAAATTTATGCATCTTACCCACCGTTATTTGTTAATTTAAAATGAGTATAGATTACATATTTACTTAAATCACTACGGAGTAATACATATTTTATTCAAATTTATAGTTTCAAATATTCAAATAATTGCAATAATATTTATACTATACTTCGCTATACATAAAATGCATTTAAAGACTATAGTTTAAGAATAAAAATGACGAAGAAAATGATTTTTGATAAGTACGGGGCAAATTATCATTCCCAAAAGCCCAATTGCTGGTCAATCCGGGCTTTTTACCGATCAAGGATCCTCTGGCATGAATTATCGCCACATCTATCATGCGGGCAATTTTGCCGACATTCTCAAACATGCCATTCTGGCGCGGATCCTTCTTTATCTGCAAAAAAAGGACAAACCCTATTGGGTGCTGGATAGCCATGCAGGCATTGGCCTTTATGATCTGGAAAGTGTGGAAGCTGGCAAAACCTGCGAATGGCAAGAAGGGCTTGGCCGCCTGATGGGAAAGGATGCAGACCCCATTCCTGACGATGTGCGCGAGTTGCTCGCCCCTTATTTCGAGCAAATCGAACAGCTCAACCCAGATGGCCGCCTGCGCACCTATCCCGGCTCCCCTGCCCTTATTCAGGGCATGGCCCGTGAGCAGGATCGCCATACCTTCATTGAAAAGCATCCCGAAGATGTCGAACGCCTCAAAGCCAATATCGGACGGGACAGAAATGCCCAAATCCGCGAGGATGATGGCTGGGTTGCCCTGCGCTCGGATCTACCGCCAAAAGAAAGGCGCGGGGTCGTGCTGGTTGACCCTCCCTTTGAGGAAGAGCATGAATATCAGCGCATGATCCATCACTTCCAGCGCGGCTTCAAACGCTGGGCCACGGGCACATATTGCCTTTGGTATCCCATCAAGGCCCGCCGCGATGTGGAAGAAGCGGTGCAATATCTAAAAGACATGAATGTGCCCAACATTTTGCGCGCAGAACTGGTCATCAACAAGCTTGATACAGCTAAGCGGCTGAACGGAACCGGCCTCTTCATCATCAATCCCCCTTATGTGCTGCATCAGGAATTGCAGATCCTCCTGCCATTCCTTGCCAAAAGACTGGGGCAAAGTGCAGCCCGCCATCATCTGGAGTGGATTTCAGAACCAAAATAACTATGGTTGTGTCAGGCGCGACTGAAAGATTGATATCAAGAGACATTCCATGCCCCGATTTCTGCTTGCCGTGATGGCATTTTTTGCATTCGCATCTTTGTCCACCTCTTCCATGGCCCAGAAGTCACGGGATGTGGCAGGGGATTTTGACTATTACCTGCTGACTTTGTCCTGGTCCCCGTCCTATTGCGCTGACGATGGCAAGAAGGGGCGGGACAAGCTGCAATGCTATTCCGATCGCAAATATGGCTTCGTCATTCATGGCCTTTGGCCGCAATATAACAAAGGTTTTCCTGAATATTGCCGCACCTCTTATAAGAAGCCGTCCCGCAAGCTTGTCGACCAGATGCTCAAATTCTCCCCAAGTCGTGGCCTGATCCATCATGAATGGAAAAAACACGGCACTTGCACCGGCTTGTCCCCTCTTGAATATTTCCGCCTTGCAGTAAAGAGCTTTAAGACAATCAACCGCCCCGATAGTCTCGTGGGGCTGGAGCGTCCGGTGCTGAAAAGCGTTGACCAGATCAAACGCGAAATGCTCAAGGCAAACCCCGACATTCCCAAAGATGGCATTGTTGTCACCTGCAAACGCCAGAAACTGCGCGAGGTCCGGATCTGCCTCAATAAAAAAGGGGACTTTGCCCGCTGCTCCAACTCCGCATTGCGCGGCATGTGCCGATCGAAAAAGCCCTTACGCATTCTCTCAGCGCGTTAAGCTCTTATCACCTGTAAGACCTTGCAAAACATCCCAAGCAAACGGCTGCAAAGCCCCTTTGGTCTTGACCCATTGGCGCAAAGCCCTCACTGTGAGGCAAAATTACGGGAGCCGATTTCATGACAAAAGCCATTTTTAAAACATCTAGACTCAGCCGCCTTACAAGCATCGGGGGCCTGATGATGGGGGCTTGGCTTGCAGCCACTCCTGCACAGGCACACAAACTGCCAGACTGCGACGCAAGCAGCGTGCTTGCAAAAGTCAGCCGCCAAATTCTGATTGCCGAGAAAAATGTCGTCAAATCCGGTGACGCCATTGGTGAGCTGAAATATTCCCGCCAGCTTAAAGTCAGAGAAAATGGCCCACGCATATTCGCCCAGCGCTATTGCCGCGCCAAAGGCATCACCCAAAGCGGTCGTAGCAAAACGGTTTACTATCTCATCGAAGAGAAAAACGGTTTTATCGGGATTGGCTATGGGGTCGAAAGCTGTGTGCTGGGGCGTGACCCCTGGAAAGTGCATGGCGCCAATTGCCGTTCGGTCCGCTAGGACCTCCCTCCTTTCGGTTTCTCCCTTTGGTATCGGAACGCCAAACGCCGATCATGAAGCCAATTAAAAGAACAAGCGCCAGCCACCGCCATGGGCAGCGAGCCTGCCCTTGGTCCCTTCCAGCATTTTTAAAAGCCAAACAGCTTTTAAAAAGCATCCATGAGAAAGCAACAAGAGACTAGATCATGATAATTCTCCGCTCCTCTCCCCCTTCCCCCTTTGGGCGCAAAACCAAGATTGCCGCCAAACTGCTGGGCCTTTACGACCAGATCACCGTTGAAAATGGCGACACCAAAGACCCGTCCGACAGCCTGAGAAACCAGAATCCCTTGGGCAAAATTCCCATTCTGATCATGGAAGATGGTGAAACCATTTATGACTCGTCCGTCATCCTAGATAGCCTTGACCGCATGGCTGGCGGCGGCAAAATCATACCAGAGGGTGACGAAAACCGCCGCAAGGCCCTCACCCTGCAAGCTCTGGCCGACGGCATTATGGATGCTTCCATTCTATGCGTTTACGAGACCCGCATGCGGCCAGAAAATGAGCGCAGTCCGGCATGGGTGGACTATCAAAGCGAGAAGGTCGATCGCGCCCTTACCTATCTTGAGCAAAATGCACCAGCACTGGAGAACGGCATCAATGTTGGCCATATCTCCCTTGCTTGCGCTCTGGGCTATCGGGATCTGCGGTTTGGTAAAAACTGGCGCGAAAGCTACCCCAATCTTGCCTCATGGCTTGAGGATTTTGCCGCCAAAGTCCCTGCCTTTGAAGCCACCAAGTTTGAAGGCTAGGCCAGCAAACCCCAACAGACAAACAAAAGAGAAGAGCAAGGAAGCCTCCTTGCTTTTCATTTATCTGGCTCTCATCATCAATTCGCTCTCGCCTGCCCTTAAAGAGAGGCCAATTTATCCAATTAATACGAAGACAAAAGCGACAAGCGGTTTCAAACTGTCATCAAAGCCCCTATATACACATGCAACGCGTGGGGCTGGCCTGTCTCCGGCCCCGTTCTTGAGAAAAATGGACCATCACTGACCTATGCTCATGTATATTAGCCTGATTGGGGGCCTTATCTTACTGCTCGTTGCTGGCGACCTTTTGGTCCGCGGGGCCATTGCCCTTGCAACGCGCCTTGGCATTCCGCCCCTCGTCATTGGCCTGACCATCGTTTCTTTTGGCACCTCCGCGCCGGAGCTGATCATTTCTATGAAAGCTGCCTTTGAAGGCGCGCCGGGCATCGCCATCGGCAATGTGGTTGGCTCCAACATCGCCAATGTGCTGCTGGTTCTGGGTATGCCTGCCCTGATTCGGGTAACCCAATGTTCCGAGACCGGAACCCGCTCTTCGACCGTTTTCATGATGGCCGTCTCCATCATTTTCACCGCACTGTGCTGGCAAGGCGTGCTGGATGTCACTGCAGGCATCATCCTTCTTGCCCTGCTTGGTTTCTTCCTCTCATGGACCGTCTGGACCTCTCGCCGCGCCAAAAATAGTGAATGCAGTGATTTGCTGGATGATGACATGCTGGAAGAAGCACCCAAAAATCTGGGTCTGGCCATTCTTTTCACCGTCATCGGCATTATCGGCCTGCCAATCGGCGGTCATTTCACCATCGACGGCGCTAGCGAGATTGCCCGTACATGGGGTGTGTCGGAAGCTGCCATCGGCCTTACCGTTGTTGCGATCGGCACCTCGCTGCCAGAGCTGGTCACCACCATGGTGGCCGCCATCCGTAATCAGTCTGCGGTTGCCATCGGCAACGTGGTTGGCTCCAATATTTTCAATATTCTGGCCATTATGGGCCTCACCGCTACCGTCATCGACATTCCGGTGCCAGAAGAAATTCTGGAATTTGATCTCTGGATCATGCTGGCAAGCTCGGCCTTGATGCTGCCCATTGCGCTATGGTGCATGCGCCTTACCAAAGCGCGGGGCATTGCCATGCTGCTGACCTATGCCGCCTATATCGTACTGGTCTTTGAGCACTAGGCTTTTAAAGATCTGGACTGAAGCAAACAACATCAAGCTGACGGGGCCTTGGGCATTTGTTCTCGGCTCCGCCAGCTTTTTTCCTTTCAGCCCGAATGATTGCTGCGTAGACTAATCCCATGACGGACAAATCAGACACTCCCAACAATCCTGACAAAAGCGACCAACAAGCGCCAGAGCAAATCCAAAAGCAGGACCCTGAGCAGGGCTCCGGACAGGTAACTGAGCAAATATCTGGGCAAGCTTCAGATCAAGCCCCTTCAAAGCCACGCGGCTTTGACGTGATTGCCGATTTTGTCCGCCGCCTGCCCAACAACCCCGGCGTTTATCGCATGCTGGATGAAGAAGAGACCGTCCTTTATGTGGGCAAGGCCCTTAATCTGAAAAAACGCGTCTCAAGCTATGCCCGGCTTGGCAATCAATCCAACCGTATTTTGCGGATGATCCAGCTCACCGCATCCATGGAATTTGTCACCACCGCCACCGAGACCGAAGCCCTGCTGCTTGAGGCAAACCTCATCAAGCGCCTGCGTCCACGTTTCAATGTTCTCCTGCGCGATGACAAGAGCTTCCCCTATATCCTGATTGGTCAGAATCACGACGCGCCACAAATTGAAAAGCACAGGGGAGCCCGCAAGCAAAAAGGCAAATATTATGGCCCCTTTGCCTCAGCCAGTGCAGTGAATGGCACCATCAATGCCTTGCAGAAAGCCTTTCTGCTGCGCACCTGCACCGATTCGGTCTATGACAGTCGAACCCGCCCCTGCCTTCTTTATCAAATCAAGCGCTGCGCTGCCCCATGCACCGGCGAGATTTCTTTAGAAGACTATCAAGGGCTGGTGAATGAGGCCCATCAATTCCTTTCGGGCAAAAGTCAGGTCGTGCGCAAAGCCATGCTGGAGCATATGCAAAAGGCTGCCGAAGAGCTGGATTATGAGCAAGCAGCGGTTTACCGCGACAGGATTGCCGCACTCAGCCATACCCAGTCCCATCAGGGCATCAATCCGCAAAATACCGAGGAAGCCGACGTCTTTGCCTGTTATCAGGATGGCGGCCAGACCTGCATTCAGGTCTTCTTCTTCCGCACCGGACAAAACTGGGGCAACCGCGCCTATTTTCCAAAAGCAGACAAAAGCCTTATGGAAGCCGATGTCCTTGGGTCCTTTGTTGCCCAGTTTTATGACAACAAGCCCGCCCCGCGCCTTATTCTTCTCTCCCACGAGATCGAAGATCAGGACCTGATCGGCGACGCCCTTAGCTCCAAATCCGACCATAAGGTCACCCTCTTTGTGCCCAAGCGGGGCGAAAGAAAAGAGCTCGTGGGCCACGCCCACACCAATGCGCGCGAGGCACTGGGGCGGCGCCTGTCAGAAACCGCCTCCCAGCAGCGGCTGTTGGAAGGGCTTGCGCAAGTCTTTGACTTGCCTTCCGTGCCAGAACGGATCGAGGTTTATGATAACAGCCATATTCAGGGCACCAATGCCGTGGGCGGTATGATCGTCGCGGGCGCCGATGGCTTTATGAAGAACCAATATCGCAAATTTAACATCAAGTCAGAGAGCATCACCCCGGGGGATGATTACGGCATGATGCGGGAGGTGATGCAGCGTCGCTTCTCCCGTCTTTTAAAGGAAAATGGCCCTCCCCCCAGTATCGAACAACGACAGGGTGAGAAAGAAGACGGCCCCAGCGATGCACCGCCATGGCCCGATCTACTGCTCATTGATGGCGGCCTTGGCCAATTGAATAGTGTGCGCGAAACGCTGGAAGAGTTGGGCATTCACAATCTTCCCCTTGTTGGGGTTGCCAAAGGGCCGGATCGGGATGCGGGACGCGAAAAATTCTTCATGCCCGGCAGGGATAGCTTCATGCTGCCTTTGCGCGACCCTATTCTCTATTTCATCCAGCGCCTGCGTGACGAAGCCCACCGCTATGCCATTGGCAGCCACCGGACCCGCCGTTCCAACCAGATTTCCAAGACCGGTCTTGACGATATTCCCGGCATTGGCCCCGCCCGAAAACGCGCCCTTTTGCACCATTTCGGCACGGCAAAAGCCGTCACACAGGCCGCCTTGTCCGATCTGCTGGCGGTCGAGGGCATCTCTGAGCAAATGGCCCAAACCATTCATGCCTATTTCCATGAGGATAACAGCTAACTGTCCAAACTGCTTAGACAAGTCGCATTGACGTCCCCCTCTTGGCATGCTTTGAAGATAAGCAGACCCGGTGTCGGCCCGTCACATGCATGATGACCCTTAAAGCAGGCAGAGAGGACAATTCCTTTCATGAAAAAATCGACCACTTTCAGCCTGCCCAATATCCTTACATTTGGGCGCATACTGGCAGTGCCTGCACTGGTTGTCTGCATGCTTTGGCCAGACAGCGACACAGCGCGCTGGACCGCATTGGGCATTTTTGCTGCCGCCGCAATTACCGACTTTTTTGACGGCTATCTGGCGCGGGTGATGAATGTGCAATCGGCCCTTGGCCGTATGCTCGACCCCATTGCCGACAAATTGCTGGTCTCCATCTCCATCTTGATGCTGGCCTCAACCGATACCCTGCGCGATTGGCATCTTTGGGCAGGTGTTATCATCCTCTGCCGAGAAATTCTGGTCTCAGGTCTGAGGGAATTTCTGGCCGAGTTGCAAGTCAGCGTTCCCGTCACTCGATTGGCAAAATGGAAAACAACCGCCCAGCTGGTTGCCCTTGGCTTTCTGCTTGCAGGCCCGGCTGGCGACAAGGTTTTGCCCTTCAATACAGAGATTGGCTTGATCCTTTTGTGGATCTCGGCCATCCTGACACTCTATACCGGATATGATTATTTCCGGGCGGGCATTCATCACTTGCTAGATGACTAAACTCAAAGCCTGCTCCGACCAAAAGGCCTAGAATAGAAGGACCGGACAGTCAGAAGGGAAAGAGCAACGCATGAAATTGGTATATTTTGCTTGGATTCGAGAGCGCGTCGGCATCGAAGAGGAAGCCATAGACCTTCCCGAGACAGTAAAAACGGTCAAGGATCTGCTTAAATGGCAGCAAGGCCGGGGCGAAAATTATGAAGCAGCATTCTCGGACCTTGAAACCATTCGCGTAGCCCTTGACCAATTCCATGCCGAGCAAGATGATGTGATAGAGGGCGCAGGAGAGATTGCATTTTTCCCCCCCATGACAGGCGGATAAGCACGCAGCGTAAACTCCTATACACAAGCCTTAGGCCCTTAGTTTTCTTAAAAAGACTTTTTGAAAGGCTTTGTGGAGGATCGGGGCACATATTCGTCATTTCCACCACCGGAGCCACCCCGCATGTCTGTAAGCCTGCAAAAAGAAGATTTTGACATTGCCCGCGAGATTGATCAGCTCACGGACGGGGATACATCCATTGGTGCGGTCGTCACCTTCACCGGTCTGGTGCGCGATATGGTCAAGGATAAACGCATTCTGGATATGACGCTGGAGCATTATCCGGCTATGGCACAAGCCGAGCTGGAGCGGATCGAGCAGTCCGCCCTTAAGCGCTGGCCGCTCAATGCCAGCCGTATCATCCACCGGTTTGGAACCCTCACCCCGGGCGAACGCATCGTGCTGGTCATAACCGCCTCATCCCACAGGCAAGCAGCCTTTGAAGCGGCTGAATATATGATGGACTTCCTGAAAACCAGAGCCCCTTTTTGGAAAAAGGAAGCGCTGGAGAGTGGAGACACCGGTTGGGTGCTGGCCAAGGATGAAGATGACGAAGCGCTCGAGCGCTGGAAAACCGACTAGCCACTACCGCGCCCCTTTCTCAGAATATCAGAGAAACAAAAGGCTGGCCTCCTTGATGGAAGCCAGCCTTTTTCGTCTTTGGGATCGTCACAGCCCTGAATTTGAGAGCCGAAAACCCGCCAGCCTTACTCGGCAGCCGCCGCTGTTGGTGTTACCTCAGCGGTATAATCATCCATCAGATTTTTGGTGATATCACCCGGCGTGAATTTGTAATTATCAATCTCGGAAACCGGCGTTACCTCAACTGCAGTGCCGGTAAGGAAGCATTCTTCAAAATCACCCAATTCTTCCGGACGGATCTTGCGCTCAATCACTTCAATGCCGCGGCGGCGAGCAAGGTCAACAACAGTCTGCCGGGTAATGCCATTCAGGAAGCAATCCGGCATTGGCGTATGAATGGCACCATCTTTGATAAAGAAGATATTCGCGCCTGTCGCCTCTGCAACATAGCCTTCAAAATCCAGCATCATGGCATCATTATAACCTTCCTTCTCCACCTGATGTTTGGAGAGGGTACAGATCATGTAAAGGCCAGCTGCTTTGGCGGCACATGGAATGGTCCGCGGATCAGGGCGGCGCCACTCGGCTGTCTTAAGACGCAGTCCTTTGAGGCGATCTTCGGGTGAGAAATAGGACGGCCATTCCCAGGCAGCCACGGCAACATTGATTTTGTTGTCCTGAGCGGAAATACCCATCATTTCAGAACCGCGCCATGCAACCGGACGCAAATAAGCGTCAGTCAGCCCTTCTTTTTCCAGAATATCGATCTGGACCTGATTCAGCTCATCCTCGGTATAAGGCAAATCAAAGCCCAAAAGCTCGGCAGATTTGAAAAGACGCTTGGTATGCTCTTCCAGCTTGAAGATCTCGCCGCCATAGGCCCGCACCCCTTCAAACACGCTGGAGGCATAATGCAAACCATGGGAAAGAACATGCAATTTTGCATCCTTCCAGTCTACATATTCTCCATTGTACCAAATATGTCCTTCACGCTGATCGAATGATGGTCCGGCCATTTGTCTTCTCCTGGTACGATACGCACCCTTTTTCGGGGTATAGACCGGCTCTATGCTTTTGCGTCGCAGAGAATCTCACGCTATTGTCATGCCGGTCAGTTGGAATAAAAATCAGGCTTTTGCAATTGGACTGAAAATTTGCACAAATTTTTGCAATCCTTTCGCAAGGTCTGGCAGGAACGTAACAAATGAATCAAAATAAGTCAATAATACTGACTTATTTTTTCATCATGAGTGAGCATGTCACCTGAATGAACAAAAATTTTATTTCCAATTCGATCAAACAATCGGAATATTTCAAACAAACTTATTCATTCCTCAATTAAAGTGAACCCAAATCCAACCCATACAAGCAGAAGAATGACCTCCACAAAAAAAGAGCAAATGACCGAAATGGTCACCCATCCCATGTCCGAGCAGGACGGCATCTCCTTTGAAATGATCGAGTTGCTCTTCTTTGCCTATCGCGATTTTGTGGCGGATCCTGACAGCATGCTTTCTGGAATCAATTATGGACGCGCCCATCACAGGGTCTTGCATTTCGTCAATCGCACCCCCGGCATTCCCGTGGCCCGCTTGCTGGAAATTCTCAAAATCACCAAGCAAAGCCTCGCGCGTGTTCTCAAACAATTGATCGAGGATGGCTATATTGCCCAGCAAACAGGCGAGAAAGACCGGCGTCAGCGCCTGCTATTCCCGACACAAAAAGGGCGTGATCTTGCTCTCTCCCTCTCTCGCGCACAGGCCCAGCGC
Source organism: Cohaesibacter sp. (assembly GCA_025210795.1). Taxonomy (GTDB): domain Bacteria; phylum Pseudomonadota; class Alphaproteobacteria; order Rhizobiales; family Cohaesibacteraceae; genus Cohaesibacter. The sequence goes on from JAOAQZ010000009.1 coordinate 40,863, forward strand.
ATCGACAAATCACTGGCCAATCTGCCTCATGAGACTCAAAGCATCACCAAGGCCTTTCTCTATTCCATGATCGAAGAAAGCGACCGCCCCCTTGTTCGCCACCTTAACGAAACCGAAGATGAGCAAAAAGCATGAGACCTCAGCCAGAGCACCTGGGGTCAAGACCCTAAAATGGGCGCGTAAGAAATGGTAAAGATAAGTGCTTTGACCCTGCCTCAAAACCCTATGCTAAGTTGTGATAAACTCGTACCATCCTTAAATGGCTCTTAAGCCCGAACATATCCGTGCCCTGCACATCCGCTCCAAGGACCGATAATGGCAACCACCAAGACCCTGCCCGACAATGCCCAACATTTGCTCGTTATCGATGATGACAGCCGCATCCGGTCCCTTTTGCAAAAATACCTCACCAATAACGGCTATCGTGTCACCACGGCCCAACATGCCGCAGACGCCCGCAAGAAAATGGATGGGCTGTCTTTTGATCTTTTGATTCTGGATGTCATGATGCCCGGCGAAAGCGGCATGGACTTTGCGGCCTCTTTGCGCGAAACCCAGTCCGTACCCATCCTCATGCTTACCGCACGGGCCGAGAGCCAAAGCCGCATTCAAGGGCTGGAAATCGGGGTGGATGATTATCTTGCCAAACCGTTCGAGCCTCGCGAATTGCTGCTGCGAATCCGCAATATTCTCAAACATCATGCAGATGCCAATGCCTCCCCTATAGATGAGGTCACCTTCGGTCCCTTCCAGTTCAAGCTCGACCGGCAGGAATTGCTATGCGGTGAGGATGTCATCCGCTTGACCGATCGGGAGCGCGAATTGCTCTGCCTGTTTGCAGCCCAGCCGGGTGCCACCGTGACCCGCACTGCCCTTGCGGGGGAAGATGGAACCGGCGAGCGCACAGTGGATGTGCAAATCAACCGCCTGCGCCGCAAGATCGAGCCCGATCCATCCAACCCGATCTATTTGCAAACCATCCGCGGCATAGGCTATCGTCTGCTGACCGATTAAACTCTAACGCCAAAGCCGAAAAACAAGGCCGGAAAACAGAGCCAGAAAGCATGGCCAGCCATGGCGAGGATGAAATACACACATTAATGAATGATCAGGCACATAGTGAAGACCCCAAGAGGAAGGATGCTAGCTCTAAAGACCTTGTGGTTACTCCGCAGCCCCCGCATCAGCCAAAGGGCTTGATTGCGCGTCTTTTTGCGCTCTTTTCGCTCATCCGCCAAACTTGGCAGCGCTTTGCGCGGATGATTGCCCGCATGATGCCAAAGGGCCTTTATGGCCGGTCCCTGATCATCATCGTTGCCCCCATGGTAATTTTGCAATCGGTTCTGGCCTTTGTCTTCATGGAGCGCCACTGGCAAACCGTCACCAACCGCCTGTCAGAGGCGGTTACGCAAGATATTGCTGCCATCATCGCCATGGTCGAGCAATATCCGCGCGAGGAAGATCATTCCGCCATCATCAAAATCGCCAAGGACAAGCTGGATCTGAATGTGGCGCTCCTGCCCCATGGCCCCTTGCCGCCCCCCGGCCCCAAGCCCTTTTTCAATGTGCTCGACAGGGCGTTATCCCAAAAGATCACCGCCCATATCGACAAGCCTTTCTGGGTCGATACGGTGGGGCGTTCCAATCTGGTGGAAATCCGCATAAAGCTTGATAGCGCCGTTTTGCGCGTCTTTACCCGCCGCAGCCAGACTTACGCATCCAATTCCCATATTTTCCTGATCTGGATGCTCGGCACCTCACTGGTGCTGCTTATCGTCGCTATTCTGTTCTTGCGCAACCAGATCCGCCCCATCCAGCGCCTTGCCAGTGCAGCCGAGCAATTTGGTAAAGGGCAGGACATCGCAAATTTCCGCCCCGCTGGCGCGCGCGAGGTGCGCCAGGCCGCCCATGCCTTTATCGAGATGAAACGCCGGATCGAACGCCAGATCGAACAGCGAACCACTATGCTGGCTGGTGTCAGTCACGATTTGCGCACGATTCTCACCCGCTTCAAGCTGCAATTGGCCCTGTTTGATGATGAACCGGAAGCACGGGATATGCAGCGTGACGTTGATGAAATGCAGCATATGCTGGAGGATTATCTGGCCTTTGCCCGCGGGGTTTCAGCGGAAAAATCATCAACAATCATCATCCCCGATTTGATGCTGGAGCTGCAGCGCGACGCCGAGCGGGAAGGCAAATATCTTAGCGTCAGCCATAGCGGCGATAATGAGGTCGATATACGTCCCCAAACCATGAAGCGCTGCCTGACCAACCTGATCAGCAATGCCATGCGGTATGGGGAGACCATTCAATTAAGCTCCGAGCGAAGCGACAATTGGTGGACGCTCACATTGGATGATGATGGACCGGGAATTCCCCAAGAGGAGCTGGAAAGCGTCTTTCGCCCCTTCTACCGGCTTGATACCGCCCGCAATCAGGATATAACCAGCACCGGCCTTGGCCTTGCCATTGCAAGAGATATTGCCCGCGGCCACGGGGGGGATATCAAACTAGGCGAAAGCCCTCTTGGGGGCTTACGCGCAACAATCCGCCTTCCAGCCTGATTCTTATTGCAAACAACATCTATTGAGATAAGCCATTAAAAGAGCCTCGCCCCTTTGGGCACCGGCCTCTCGATAGAGGCCAGCACAATATCCCCATTCTCATCAGGATAGCCCAAGGTAAGTACTTCGGACATGAAGGGACCGATCTGGCGGGGCGGAAAATTGACCACAGCCATCACCTGACGCCCAACCAGATCGTCGCAGCTATAATGAACCGTAATCTGGGCCGAGCTTTTCTTGATACCGATCTCATCGCCAAAATCGATTTTCAGCTTATAGGCTGGCTTGCGCGCCTGCGGAAAAGGCACAGCTTCAATCACCTCACCGGCACGCACATCCACCTTCATAAAATCATCAAACGAAATCTCGGCCATCTCTCCCCCTCTTCAACGCGACCCAGCAAAACTGCTAGATATAAGAATGTTCGAAATGGTTGAGCAATCTTACGAAAGTTTCAAGAGACAGTTGCAAACCCGCCTTCCTCATCCACAGACCGGTCTTGGTGTGCTTGGCTATCAGCAGCGTCTTTCTCACCCCTGCATCGCTTGCGCAAAGAACGGGAAAATGGCAAGCAACATGCCATACGCTCGGCGCGCCGCAAGGCCTTCTCACCCCGCTTGAGGGTTTTATCCAAAACAGCCATGGTTTTAGACATATCTTCGCTGTCATCATCCAGCCAAACGGAAAAAGCCTTGCCATAGGCCGCCAAAGCGCCCTTGGCACGCACCTGTCCCATAACACCACTTGGCGAAATATGCGCCATATCCATGATCCAGTCTGAGGTCAGGCGCGAGAGCGCCATCAGATGCACCATCAGCATCGGATCATAGCGGGCAGATTTGCTAAGGGATTTGATCAGCGGGCGATAGGCCTGCATAGCATCAAAGCGAGCCATCAAGACATCAAACAGGCGATCACGAGCAGGTTCAGCCGCCAAATCCGAGTCATATGCCTCGAGCATGGCCCCATCAATGCGGCGTATCAGTGCAGTTACATAAGCAAAGCGATTGCGATAATGCCCGTAAGCGTCCTTAATCTCCACCCCGGCAGCTCCGGCAATCTGCGCGCAAGACACATTCTTCCAACCTTGATCAAGCACCATTTGGGAGAAGTGATCAAACAAACGATCCTGAATGTCTTGCGTCATGGTGACCATCCTTTTTCATGCTAAAGGCCAAAGACTAAAATGCTTTTGTTATGCTCTACGGTCAGCATCACGGTCTTGGATCATAGTGACAACAAACTTGGCCATAGTGGCAACAAAGTCATAAAAGCCATACTAGTAGGGTAAAATAATAGCGCATTTAAGGCGCGGATGAAAATCCTGCCCAAAATACGCCAACCCTCCTGACAACAATCAGGCCTCGCCTGCCGTTTCAAACAAAGCAGTTGCCAAGGCTTCCTTGGCATTGCGCCCCGCCCAAACCACAAACTGAAAAGCCTGATAATAACGCTCACATGCCTCAATCGCGTGCGAAAACATGGCCTCTATCTGCCCGTCACTTGCCGCCTGATCGTCCGGCAACAGCAAGGCATAGCGAAAGACAAGCATCGCATCCGAGGGCATATAATCGAAATGCCCCATCCACAATTGCTCATTCACAAGGCCAAGCAACCGGCCAAGTTCGGCCCGCTTACCGACCGGAACATTGAGATCAAAGGCGCAGGCAAAATGCAGCGCTTCAATCTCAGCAATCCACGAAATAGAGATATGGTAACTGGCCCAGCCTCCCTCCACTTGTAAGGAAACCTCATTATGCCCGGTTCGTTCGCAAAGCCAGTGATTTTGAGTTGCTATTTCTTCAATGCGATCAATTGAGCCCAGTTCAGGCTCGGCTTCAGCTTCAAAGTCCCACACGCTCATCTCTGCCTCCCTCAATACAAAGCAGCTGACCGGCAAAAGCCCGCCCTCAAATGGCGCGATTTGAGGGTAGCTCAAACCAAAAGGGGAAAAGCACAAGCATTGGAAATACTTAAGGCTATAGTCGCCTATCCTGCCTGCAAACCGCCTTATAGCAGGCAAGGGCCGAATCTCCCTTTCCTCAAGTATACGTCCAGAAAGCCCCAAGCCCCGCATCTTTTTTGCCGTAAAGCGCAACGAAGAAAGAGAATGAGAACGCAATTTGGCAACAAATCACGCCAGATTTAAAATCAGGCGGGCATTTCAAGCAATTATACAGGCAACCAAAAAAGGCCCGGCAATGCCATGCATCACCGGACCTGTTGATCATTTTCTGCGCATGCAACGGCAGTTCCAAAGGCAGCGCCGAAGAATGCTCAAGCAATCTGCTTGACTATTCAGCTTTCTCCGATTTGCCCTCAAGAGCATCAAGACGAGCCTTTAGAGCTTCATTTTCATCGCGAGCAGTTGCTGCCATGGCTTTGACCGCCTCAAACTCATCGCGCGTGACCAGATCCATATCGCCAATGAAACGCTCTAGCTGAGCACGAAACATGGTCTCGGCTTCTCCGCGCACCCCTTGGGCAACGCCAGCAGCATCGCTCATCAATTTGGCAAATTCATCAAACAGACGGTTATTCACGTGGGTCATGGCTATAATCCCATAATCGGCCCGGGCGCATATCTTGCCGCCATCAGGCTCAGGTCAATTCTCTCCCACAGATATAGTGTGCAATCTGAAATTCACAATTGATTTTTACCACTTTCTCTTGACTTGTTGCTACAATCACCACAAATCGATAAGGCAAATCCCACCAAAGGGCTAATCGTGAACTTATTTGCCATCCCATTTCCAATGATTGACCCAGTGCTGATATCACTGGGGCCTGTCCAGATCCGCTGGTATGCGCTGGCCTATATCGCCGGCATCCTGCTTGCCTGGCATTATATGAAGCGCGTTGCGCGACAGGCCAATTTGTGGCCGGCTGCGCAAAGTCCTGCCAGCGATGAACAAATTGATGATTTCATTCTCTGGGCCACGTTGGGCATCATATTGGGCGGCAGACTTGGATATGTCCTCTTTTATAATCTGGAAGCCTATCTGCAAA
>JAOAQZ010000010.1 GCA_025210795.1 Cohaesibacter sp.
CAAGGTCTTCGAGCATGGCTCTACGACGGGCGCCGAAGCCAGGTGCCTTGACTGCAGCAATTTTCAGGCCGCCGCGCAGTTTGTTGACAACCAGTGTTGCCAGTGCGTCGCCTTCAATGTCTTCTGCGATGATGAGCAGCGGACGGGAAGACTGCACAACAGCTTCCAGGATCGGGAGCATTGGCTGCAGGTTGGTGAGTTTTTTCTCGTGCAGCAGGATGAACGGATCTTCCAGATCTGCAGTCATTTTCTCGGTGTTGGTTACGAAGTAAGGAGACAGGTAACCACGGTCGAACTGCATGCCTTCAACGACTTCCAGCTCGGTTTCCAGAGACTTGGCTTCTTCTACGGTGATCACACCTTCGTTGCCAACGCGCTGCATGGCTTCGGAAATCATGTTGCCGATTTCAGCTTCGCCGTTTGCAGAGATGGTGCCAACCTGAGCTACTTCTTCAGAAGAATTGATTGGCTTGGAAGCAGCTTCCAGAGCTTTATGGGCTTCAACAACGGCCATGTCGATGCCGCGTTTCAGATCCATTGGGTTCATGCCGGCAGCAACGGATTTTGAGCCTTCACGAACAATGGCCTGGGCCAGAACGGTTGCAGTGGTGGTGCCATCGCCAGCAATATCGTTGGTTTTGGAAGCCACTTCACGCACCATCTGTGCGCCCATATTCTCGAACTTATCTTCCAGTTCGATTTCCTTGGCAACGGAAACACCATCTTTGGTGATGCGTGGAGCGCCGAAGGATTTTTCGATAACCACGTTGCGGCCTTTTGGACCCAGAGTGGTTTTAACAGCGTTAGCAAGGATGTCTACGCCACGCAGCATTTTGTCACGCGCGTCAGCGCCGAACTTGACTTCTTTAGCAGCCATAATGAGCTCTTCCTGAAATCTAGAAAACTTGTATTAGGGGAAACGAACCACAGGGCTCGCGCCAATCATGTTGAGATGTCCCTTTTAGGATCTCTCAGCTTCGATTAGCTCATGATGCCCATGATGTCGGATTCTTTCATGATCAGCAGATCTTCGCCGTCAATTTTGACTTCGGTGCCAGACCATTTGCCGAACAGAACCAGATCGCCTGCTTTTACTTCCAGCGCGATGAGGTTGCCAGCGTCGTCGCGTGCGCCATTGCCTACAGCAACAACTTCACCTTCGGATGGCTTTTCTTTAGCGGTATCAGGAATGATGATACCACCAGCGGTTTTCTCTTCGGATGCGACCCGGCGTACAACAACGCGGTCATGGAGAGGACGGAATTTCATCTCTGAAACGTTCCCTAATCTGTTATGCAGACCACCCAAACCCATCAGCGGCATCGGGGCGGACCCTGCTTCCTCGAAACAAGTGCATTAGCACTCATGCAATAGGAGTGCTAATTGCGAACTTTCATTTAGGCAGAGCCAGACTGAGAGTCAAGAAAAAGAGGCGTTTTTTTTAGTTCAAGTCATTTTTATGGATCAAAGAGGTGGTGGGAAAGGCGAGGATTTTAATTGCTAAAATAAACATGTCGAAATATATAGACAATTGAATATAGTATAGATAGTGCGGTGTAAGCAAAATAATTCGTATTAATTTATAATTCTGTCATAAAGAAAAATGTTTATCAAATATGATGTCAATTATCTCATAGAGGTTAGAAAATATAATCAATAAGAGTTATATAATTACTTGATGATTCAAATTTTGTTAAGTCTAAATAATCAAGATATGGGCCAAATAAGTAGAATTCCGAAGGTGTGCCAAAGGTGGGCGCTTAGACGAAAATGGGATTTGGCCAATTATGTATTTTTTAGCTTTTCAACGATTGACGGTACGACAGCGCATTGGGGCGCTTGTCATACTTACCCTTCTTGGGTTTACAGGCTTGCTTGGCCTTAACCATTATGAAACCAGCCTGATGGAGGAGGCCCGCGCCAAGGAGTTGCGGGCAAATGGCTTTGCTGCCCTGCTTGAAGATATGCAGATCTTAAGCTTGAAAGCTGCAAAGCTGTCTGAAGAATTTCTGCTTGAGCGTGATCTGGAAAAAGCCAAGGAGGTTACAGCCTTGTTTGCCAAGGCTCAGACATTGAAACCCTCGATGATAGAAGAGGGCCCCATCCGGCAGGCCTTTGAGCATAATAAACATCAATTGCAGGAAATTGCCGCGCGCTTTCAAGTCATAACGGCCCTGCGCACCGAAGTGGGATTGGGTGAGGAAGATGGTCTGCGCGGCAAGCTCAATGCCGCAGTAAGACGGGCGGGCGATAAGCTGGCCTTTTTTACAAAGAAATACAAGCTCCAAGCCAGCGCCGGTGCGGTTCAGGCGCAGATGCTGCAAATGCGCCATTTTGAGAAAGATTATATGCTGTTTGGCGATGCAGCGGTGAAAGATAAATATGAGGCATCCTACGCCGCCCTGGTCAAGGGGCTAAAGACTGCAGGCTTTAAAATTGTTGGCCGCATGGAAATGAAAGGATTTTTAAAAGTCTACCGGAAAGATTTCCACGATTGGGTCCAAGGTCATAAAGCGCTTGAGAGCGAAGTGCGGGCCTATCGTATCGCTATGGCCGATCTGGTCAGTAAGGTTGAGAGACAGGCCAAACAGGCGGTGATCCACGGGGCAGCCCAAATGCAAGAAGGCCTTGCAAGCCAGAGGAGAGCAGAAACGATGTTCTATTCTTTTGCCGCCATGATTGGTTTGCTCGCACTTGCAGCTTCCCTCCTTATTGCTCGCTCTATCACCATGCCCTTGTCCAAATTGGCTGAGGCTATGGATAGCCTGCGCAGAAAGGATCTGTCAGTCACTTTGCCAATCATCCATTCAGATGACGAATTGGGGCGACTGGCAAAAGCGGCACATAACTTCCAGATTTCTCTGATTGAGGCAAACCGCCTGAAAGACCATGTAGAGCTTGACCAGAGGCAGGAACTGGCACGCCAGCAGGAGCTGGCAAATATGCTTGATCGGTTCAGACGGCAAACAAAAGAGAGCGTGGCCCGGGTTTTTGAGCAGGCGCGCAATGTCATCACCCGTGCGGAACGACTGAATGAAATCTCCAATCACGCAGAGCAGGCCGCGGGTGAGGCGCGTTTTTCAAGTCGCGATACCAACGAACATATGCACGAAGTCTCAGGCAAGGCCAACGAATTGCAACAGGCCGCCAGTGATATTACAGCCCAAGCCAATAAGGCCAGCTCAGAGGTGGCCAGAGCAACCAAGGCTGCGCAAGAGGCCGATCTGTCTATGGGTCAGTTGGGAAAATCTGCCATGCAGGTAGGCGATATTGTCGAGATGATCGGAAAAATCGCAGCCCAAACCAACTTGCTGGCGCTCAACGCTACCATCGAAGCAGCCAGAGCAGGGGAGGCCGGGCGCGGCTTTGCTGTTGTCGCAGAAGAAGTCAAAGCCCTCTCGGCGCAAACAGCTGAGGCAACCGAGACCATTGCCAGCCAAATTCAGGACGTACAACAAGCAGCAGGCAAGACGGCACAATCACTCAATTCAATCACAGAGCGGATTAAAGGTGTCAATAACAGCAATAGCGCCATTGCAGCAGCGGTCAACCAGCAAACCATGGCCACCACTCAAATCGCTCAGAATATTCACCAGGCACTGGAAGGAAGCACCAGTGCCACGAGCAATGTAGAAGCCGTGGAGACCACCATCGCCCATTCACGTGATGAGGCAGAGGCTTTCCGTGATGTCTCACAACAGCTTGAAGCCGTGATTGAAGGAATGAATCACTCAGTGACAACCTTTATCACGCGCGTGGAAGAGGATCTGGCTGCCCGCAGGGCAGAGACACAGGGCAAGCAATATAGCGGCCACCAAAATGCCTAGCTCAGGAGCATAAAAGCCCATAAAGACAAAAAGCCTGTCAGGATGAAGAAATCGCCATCCTGACAGGCTTTGTAGCACTGAGAAGCGCAAGCGCCCCCACAAGTTTTAAAAAGCCCTGCTAATTGGGGCTGGCCAATTGGGTATTGTCGGTCGAGACAGAAATGGTTGCCGGCAGATCAAGCCCTTTGATTGCTTGGCGAGCCACGGCGTTAAGGCGCTCATTCACCGCAGCGGTTGCCTCGTCATCCCCGTCAATCAGATCTGGATCAATCTGCCTTTGCACATTGGCCAAAATGGCGGCATCAACCGGATTGCCCGCCTCTGCTGCCGCCTCTGCCACAGCAATGGCATGGGCGCGCAGCAAAGAGCTGTTCTGCACCTTGTTAAAGAAGTTCAAAGCGGCTTCTGCAAAGGCAGCATTGTCGCCAAATTTTGCCTGAAGACGTTTTTGTAGATCGGGGCTGGCATTCAGGTTCGCCGCCTTTGTGCCATCAATAATGGCTTTTTTGACGCGCTCGTTGCCAGTGCCTTCATAAATCTCAATAACGGGAATAAGGTTGCCTTCGTTATCGACGAGAACCTTGGTGATCTGCAAAGTCAGCTCTGGCTCGTTGACAACATCTACCTGTGCGGCTGCCGCTGCAACTCGTGCGAGATTTGCTATGGCTTCTGCGCTTAGACTGTCAACAGCAGCACCAGCTGCAGCAGCACCGCCACCGCCTCCAGCGCCGCCACCAGAACCAGCACCGCCTCCTCCGCCGCCAGCACCACCGAATTGTGCCTGTGCGTTTGGTATTGCGGTGAAGCTAAAAACAAAGAAGCTGAGCAGAAATGCACCAACCAGAGGTTTGATGAAGCGGGTCATGATAAATCCAACAGGTAATAAAACGGATAGAGATATTAACGGCCATTAACAAATGATAAGTCTGTTCCTGTCAAGCAGTTTGGGCGGAATTTGGGGTTTTAGGCAGTATTTTCAGCGTCTGAAAGCTGAAACGCCTGTTCATTGTTCAGCAAGGGAAAGATTAAGCCCCTTTTCAACCTGCGCGAGCCGCTCCTCCAGCGAGCCGGACAGCAGAATAAAGGAAAGAGCGTGCCGCTCCAGCTCCTCTTTAAAAGCCTGCCACATACAAGGGCGGTTGTGGGGGGCATCGCGCTGGCCATCCTCGACCCATGGCCAATCAATGCCGCATAAGAGATAAAGCCGCGGGCTAAAGGGAGGACGGGTAAGGCGCGCTACATGCATCGCGGCCCATTTTTGCCAAGCGGCCCAGTCGGGGCTGTCGCTCTGGTCTGCATAATAATGGGCGTTATAGACCAGCGATGAGACAAGATCGGTGTCGCATATAAGCGGAGCGGCTCTGGCCGCAGCTTCTTGCGCCCCTTTTTCTTCCGCCTCCCATTGCTGGCGGGCAATGGGAATGGCATCACTGAGATCGAGCGAGCCTTTGGCTGCAAGATAGGCCCGCAAGGCTTCCCCTACCTGAACGGCCCCCAATTGCTCAGCCAAGGCAGCCGACAAAGTGGATTTGCCGGTGCTTTCCGGTCCGGTCAAAATAAGGCGGGGGAGGGAGGTCTGCATATCACTCTTGCACGAATTATCGGTCTTGCAGTTCAGTTTAAAACAAGGAAGGAATGGAAGACAAGAAATCTCGTGCCCGCAAAGAGGGATCCCCCCTTGGCTCAACCTACATCAGCATACGATCATGCTCATGCACCATTTCGGCCGCAAGGCCTGTGCGGATCAGATCCTTTTGTATGAACGGGTGAGCCGCGCAGCTTTGTGCGCTTTGGCTAAATCCGCGGCCCTGATAACTGGGGAGCAGAGCAGAAGCTGAGGAAGGCAGAGGAGCGCGAATTCCGCTCATTTCCCGACTCTCGGCAATCACCTCCACTTCACCCAAAATATGATGGGTGAGGCTTTCTGCGGTATAAAGCTCTGAATTAATAGAGCGGGCGGCAGAGGCCTGCACCAAAGCCAAGTCTTCAATAAAGAGATGCTTCTGATCTTCGCGCAGCAGAACAGCCCCCAAGAGGGTGTCGCTCTGGCTATGGATAAGAATGTAAAGATCGCGCTGGGCGATCCGTTCGGCAAGGCTTGAATGGGTTGAGAAAAGCTGCAAAAGAGCGGAGCAATGCTCTGCCTTGGCCAGACGAAAAGAAAGGGCCATTCCTATAAGTCCTTAAATCTCAGGGGCTTTGTCATGATCTTGCCCGTATGGCAAGAGAAGCATTCCCTGTTTGGTTTGTTGCTTTAAGCATATCAAACAGCCTTATGCCGCCATAAGCATGACAGGGTAATGACAAGGTTCGGGATTTATGGCTCTGTCTCGGCCTTGCTGCGCATAATCTTCTTTTTGTCCGGCTTCGTGCCTGAGGCTCAGTGCAGGCACCTTCCTATTTGGGCAAGGTGATGGTGGCAGCAAGGCCGCCCTCTTTGCGGTTGGACAGAAGAATGTCGCCGCCATGGCTGCGGATGATGGTGCGGGTGATGGAAAGCCCCAGTCCCACGCCGCCGGTCTCCATATTGCGCGAGCCTTCGACCCTGAAGAAGGGTGAGAAAACCTGCTCCATTTGCTCGGGCGGAATGCCAGGGCCATTATCCAGCACGCTGATGATCAGCTGGGTGGGGGATTCTTCCAGTTGCAAATAGGCTGAGCCCGCATAGCGCACTGCATTTTCGGTCAGATTGACAATGGCGCGTTTGAGGCTCATGGCACGGCAATTAAAGACAAGGCTGCCATTGCCGTCATAACTGACCTCTTTGCCCATATCTTCAAAATCATCGGCAATGGATGAGAGGAGAGCAGAAATATCAACGGCCTTGGTTTCCTCGGCCGAGGCATCCTCGCGGGCAAAGGCCAGCACGGCCTCTGTCATGGCCTGCATTTCTTCCAAAGTGGCCAGAATTTTATCGCGCATTTCCTCATCATCAATAAATTCTGCCCGCAGGCGCAAGGTGGTGATGGGAGTGCGCAAGTCATGGCTGATGGCGGCCAGCATCCGCGTGCGGTCCTGTACAAAGCGCATCAGGCGCTCTTGCATATTGTTAAAGGCGGCAATGGTGCCCACAATTTCCTTGGGGCCTTTTTCCTCAAGCGGTTCGGTGGTCTCGCCCCGGCCCAGATGAGTGGCGGCCCGCTCCAGCGCCCGCAACGGGGCCGTCAACTTGCGCAGGGTGAAGAAAACCACGGCAAACATCAGCCCGATCATAACCGCCATAGAGGTAAGAAAGGCAATGCCCCAGTTTTTGGGCGGTTTGGGCAGAACGGTTTTCACATGCAGCCACTGGCCGTTTTCAAGCGGCAGGGCAATGGCCATGTCCCAAGCCGAAATATTGGGGCGGCGACGGTCATGCCCGTCGCGGCGGAAAGGAGGCTTGTCCCACTCTTTCGACTTGTCCCTAAAGTCTCGCCGCCATTCGCGGCGCAAATGGTCCTTCTCCTCTCTGCTCAGTTCATCCCAATCATGAGGCTTATGTTTGAAGTCAAAATCGCGGTCTTTATACCGGCGCGATCTATCCTCAAATGGATCATTACGCTTGTCAGACGGTTTCCAGGATTTGAAAAACTTGTGGCTGGTGACGCGAACACGCACGCTGCCCTCTGGCAATCTGGCGCGATGTTGCAGCACCCGTGCCAAGGCAGCCCCTGGCGTGCCCTTGGGGGGAACACGCAGATTGGTCTTGTTGCGCAGACTATAGCGAATGCCCGTGCCTTCTGCGGCATATAGAAGTTTTCGGTGAAGGGAAGGATCAGTCTCATTGAGCAATTGCACCACAGAGGCTGTCCGGTCCAGTACCTGCCCCCGCACTACTTTCTGTGCCACTTCCAAACGCTCTTTTGAGAAGAGGAAAATCGCCACCATCTGCGAGAGAATGACCGCAAAGAACAACGACAGCATCAATTGCCCCACCAAAGACCGGGGCCACAGGCGCACGCGCCGCCACCAGCTTGGCTTAGGGCCAGCTGATTGGTCTTTACCGGTTTTGAAAGGGTTGGGGAATTTCATCATTGAGTCCTATTAGATCCTTAAACGTTCTATGCTGATGCTATCAGTGATCATCCTCTTCATCCGGCACGGAGCTTGGAACCTTACCCGATACCTTGCCTGCAAAGACATACCCGCCCCCGCGTACGGTCTTGATAAATTTAGGGGCCTTGGGGTCTTCTTCAATTTTCTTGCGCAGGCGCGAGACCTGATTGTCGATAGAGCGGTCAAACAATTGCGCCGTGCGACCCGATGTGAGGTCAAGTAATTGGTCGCGCGACAGCACAATGGACGGGCGCTGCAAAAAGGTGATGAGCAGGCGAAAGTCAGCTGCGCTCATCGGTACGGTCACCCCGTCGGGGCTGACAAGCTCGCGGCGCGCTACATTAAGGCTCCAGCCGTCAAAATCCAGCACCTCGCTTTCCTCAGCCACTTTCTGGGGCTGGGGAACAGACTGGCTGCGCCGAAGCACAGATTTGATCCGGGCGAGAAGCTCACGCGGATTAAACGGCTTGGTGACATAATCATCCGCCCCGATTTCCAGCCCCACAATGCGGTCAGTCTCCTCGCCCAGAGCGGTCAGCAGGATGACGGGAATATTCTCGGTCTCGCGAATATGGCGGCACAGGGTCAGACCATCTTCGCCGGGCATCATCACATCCAGCACAATCAGATCAATCGCCGCTGTCTTGAGAACATGGCGCATTTTTGTGCCGCCATCTGCCTCGCTTATTCGAAAGCCGTTGCGAGACAGATATTTTGAAAGCAGATCGCGGATCTCATGATGATCATCAACAACGAGAATATGAGGAGACTGGTCCATGGTTTGATCCGTTTGTTAGTGTTTGCCCGTCTGTCTTTGTCTTTAAAGATAGGGGGGGGCTTGCGCGCATTTAAAGATGCAAGCGCTGTCTAACTCAAAGAATACTCCACTTTTCCCAATAAAAATCAGGAAATTGTATCGAAACGTATCAAGTCTTGGGCTGGTTACACAGGGTGACACTATTGCCTGTTTTGGACAAATAGCTGCGACAAAGCTTTCTTAAGTTAGCTTCATCGACGGGATGCAAAACACAACAATCCTGCTGATAACCACAAGATGGCGAACATGGTCTGTCATCCTTGTAACCAAACGGGGCTTTGGCCCAACCAAATATCAAATCGGCCCCAAGGCCCCATATCCGGCCAATGAGGAATTGGTCAATTAAAGTAAGGAATAGTGAGATGAAAACCTTTACCAAAATCGCAATCGCAGTCGCTCTTATTGGTGGTGTATCAGCAACCGCACTGACAGCAAATCCCGCTATGGCTCGCGGCTATGGTAATGATTGTGGTCCAGAACAGTCCCAAGGCTGGGGCAAGCATAAAGGCCGGGATGGCTATAAAGGTGGTTTCATGGGCAAAGGCGGACGCTATGGTGGCAAAGGCCCTGCCAAAATGCTCCAGCAGTTTGACACCAACAAGGATCAGGCTCTGACCAAGGAAGAAATCACTGCCGGTATCGACAAAAAGATCGCCGACAATGACAAAAATGGCGACAAGGCCATCACTTTGGAAGAGTTCAAAACCGAATGGCAGAATATGACCAAAGATCGCATGGTCCGCGCCTTCCAGCGCATGGACCGCGACGGCTCCGGCACGGTCACAGCAGAAGAGTTGAAAGAGCCTGCTCTCAACATGTTTGAGCGCATGGATCGCAATGACGATGGCAAGATCGACAAATCAGACCGCAAAGAACGCGGTTGGTTCGGTAAGCGTGGTGCAAACGGCCAAGGTTGGTTTGGCAAAGGCCAGACACCTGCCCAGCCCGCTCAGCCATCCAGCTAAGACAAATGCGAATTTGATCACATAAGGATCAATCCACGAGGCAACCGTAAGAGACCGGGCTAGAATTGGAAAAACGCATTCACCGAGCCCTGGCCCAGTTTATTCCGGTCGCTCATCTTTCCCGATGAGCCGGACGGCCCCCGCTATTCTTTAGGTAGCGGGGGCTGTTTGTTTTTTAGCTGCCCGAGGCAAGGATCAAGCGATCAGGCGCCGTCAGTGTCGCGAGCCTTTAGGCGATAGCAAAATTCCCATGTGTCGGACACATCGTTCAGGCGGCGAATAACGGGCAGCTTCTCAAAGCCGATCTTTTCGTAAAACTGGTGGCCTTCAATAAAGCGGGTATCCGTCCAGAGCTTGATCTCGGTGCCTTCTCGCGAATCCACCAGATCGGTGGCCTGCTGATACATAGCCCAAGCCAAACCCTGACCCCGGCCCTTTTTGGCCACATAGACCTTGAACAGCTCAAAAACCTGTTCGTCGGTCGTCTCTGCAATGGCAAGGGAGCCAACCAGTTCGCCATCTTGCTCGGCAACCCACATTTGCCCGCCCTTGGCAGCATAATAGCTGGCAGGATGGGCCAGTTCGGGAAATTCCGATGGCTCATAGAGGCAATTGTCATAATCGGCAAAAATGCCGGCAATGAGTTTGGCCAGTTCAGGACCATCATCATCACGCGCAGAGCGAATGAAGGTATAGCTCATGGCACTATCCTTGGATTTGAGAGCAAAATGGCATGAGAGCCATCAGGCATACAGCGCCATGCCAACACCGTGGCGGCGGGCTTCATCCAGAATCTGGTTCAGCGCCGGATCAGTTGTTTCATTCACTTCAAAAATCCGGTCCAGCGTGATGAAGCTATAGCCCTGCTCGGTCAGCAGCGCCATGGCTGTCTCGCGAGCCTTGGCGGGATGATCACTATCCACGGCCACCATGACATTGCGGCGCTGTGGCTGGGTCTGAGGGGGCTTTGGGGCTTCGGTCAGGCGGCCCTGAACACAGAAAATCATGGAACTTACTCGCATATGGTTATCGTGCTCCCACTCATAATGGGGCATATGCGCTCTGTCGAGGGCAAATCCATCAATGCATGATTTATCCGGTAAGGGGAGGGGAGCTGTCTTCCAAAAATGCGGATGTCAGACCGCTTCTTTCAGACCGCTTCTTTCTGGGCCCAGCTCATACGCTTGCGATAAATGGTTGAGGGGCTGATTTCAAGGGCCGCAGCCGCGCGGGAAATATTGCCGTCAAACGCGGTCAGAGCGCCTTCAATGATCTGCTTTTCCTGCTGCCAGAAGGGCTGGATGGCGTCGGCCATGGCATGGCCTATGCTTCTAAGGCCGGAAATGGCTTCATCCAACTCGGCTTCAAAGCCATCATCACGGCGCAGCAATTCAGGGAAATGATCGGCTTCCACCGCCGTGCCATCATACATAACGGTGATGCGGCGCACGGTATTTTGCAGCTGGCGCACATTGCCCGGCCAGCGATAGGCCATGAGCATTTGTTCCGCTTCCAGCGAATAAAGCGAGAAATTCTTGCTTTCTTCCTTGGCATATTGCTTAAGGAAGAAGCTTGCCAGCGGCATGATGTCCCCGCGTCGTTCGCGAAGGGGCGGCAAATGAATGGGCAAGACATGCAGGCGGTAGAACAGATCTTCGCGGAACCGGCCTGCCCGCACTTCTTCTAGCGGATCGCGGTTGGTTGCAGCGACAAAGCGGATATCAAGGGAAATTTCGCAGCTCCCGCCAACGCGGCGCAGAGATCCTGTCTGAATGAGGCGCAGCAATTTGGCCTGCAAATCAAGGGGCATTTCCCCCACTTCATCAAGGAAGAGAGTGCCCCCGTCAGCAAGCTCTGCCGCACCTTTGCGGTCATCGCTAGCGCCGGTAAAGGCCCCTTTCATATGGCCGAAAATCTCGGATTCCATCAAATCAGCCGGAATGGCAGAACAATTAATCGCAATGAACGGCCCGTCAGAGCGATTGGAGCGGGCATGAAGAGCCTGAGCGCAAACTTCTTTGCCGGTGCCGCTTTCCCCCGTTACAAAAACCGGAGCTTTAGAGGAGGAAATGCGCAAAATCTGGTCATAAATGCCCTGCATGGCAGGGGACTGGCCGATAAAACCCTCAAAATCACATAAAGCCTCGCTGTCGGCCCCTGAAAAGGCGTCGCTTGCAAGCGGCTCTTTCGGTGTGGTGCTAAGCGCCGGTTTTTCCGGTTTGAGCGCGGTGCGATGCTGGGCCAGCAATTCATTCAGTCGTTTGCCCAAATTGTCGGCACTGACGGGGCGGGCAATAAAATCATGAGCACCAGCCTGCATGGCGGCAACAGCGCGCGAAACGCTGCCATTTTCGCTAAGCGCCAGCAAAATCATATTGGGATGGCGGCTGGCAAGACGGGAGAGAAATTTCAGTTCTTCCTCGTCCTCAAAGGTTACAAGAACACAGGCAGGCTCCATCAAAAAAGAGGAGGGGCCCTGTGCATCAAACATCTGAAAATCGCATTCCCGGTTCAGATGAGCGGGGAGCTGATCGCTGATCATCCGGCGAAAGGCTGGGTCAGAGCTCACGACTGCGATGCGGACAAGAGTGCTATCCGCGTGTCCCGATGTCATAATCTTGATGCCTTTCTTTACACTTTGCTGGCAATGGCTGGTTTTGGACCAGATCATGCAGAAATGTCCAAATGGGACAGATCCATCAGCTCCGGTCCCCTCCAGTTTTGACCGCTTAGGGTAAACAAAGTCTTTGCAATTATGGCGCTTGCCCTATTTGGAAGCCTTTTTTCTCTCATTTTGCATGCTAATCCCCAGCTCAAACGGCGCTTTTGGTTAAGGCTTTGATAAGATTTCAGGAAATCGCAACTAACAGAGCGTGCAATTGTTACCGTAAAAACAGACAGGGATAGCCGTGCAGACCGGTTAGGCCGCCCTATGAAGGCGAGAGAACAAAGAAAAAGGCAAAGCCTGCATCATGCATGACTTTGCCTTTTCTAATCGGGCTGGGTGCCGCGCTTTATGCACGGCTTACAAGCTGGCGGGAAAACCCAGTTCTTCGATGGTCTGGCGCACATCTTCTGCGCTCAGGCTGGTTTCAACCGTGATCTGCGCGGCCTCAAGATTGCCATCCACCTTGGCGGCAGCATCTTTGGCTTCGATTGCTTCACGAATGGATTTGACACAGCCACCACAGGCCATTTCCTGTACATTAAGGGTAATCATGAGAGGCATTCCTGCGTCTTTAAGAGAAAAAAGAGATGATGCGTCCGTCTGTGACATAGCAGGGCCATAAATGCAATCAATAGATGCGAATGGGCGAACATTGATGCTATAGACAAAACGCAAATCCGAACCCAATTCAGGCCCCAAACACAAAAGCGCAGAGTGCTGGAGGAAATCCCATGTCAGACAAAACAATTGCAGTTGCTTTTGGCGGGGGCGGAGCCCGCGGCCTGTCCCATATCTGGATTATGGATGCCCTTGATGAGCTGGGCATCAAACCGGCGGCCCTGTCTGGCACGTCGATCGGAGCCATTGCAGCTGGTCTTTATGCCTCTGGCCTGACGGGCAAGGAACTGCATGATTATATTATCGCGCTTTTTGGCAATTCGACCGAGGTCATTGGCCGTTTCTGGCAAATGCGGCCCAAAACCTTTTCCGGCTGGTTCTCGAATGAAAGCAATTTTGGCGAGATTGACGCGCAAAAAGTGGTCGAGGCCTTTTTGCCTGATGCGCTGAAAGAGGATTTTTCCCAGCTTTCTATTCCCACCACCCTGTCGGCAACTGACTATTTCTCTGGCAAAGAGGTGGTCTTCACCTCTGGCAATCTGCCAAAGGCCGTTGCCGCCTCCATGGCCATTCCGGCGCTCTTCTCGCCTGTTATGTATGAAGATCGCCCGCTGGTGGATGGCTCTTGCGTCAATCCCATGCCCATCGACCATGTACGCGCCAAAGCAGATATCGTGATTGCGGTAGATGTGGTTGGCTTGCCCGAAAAACCCCAGACAGGACGCTTGAGCCAACTGGAAATGGGCTTTGGTGCGTCGCAAATTCTGATGCAGACCATCCAGCGCGAGAAAATGCGCCATGACAAGGTGGATATTCTCATCCATCCCGAAATCGGAGCCTTCCGCGTGCTCGATTTTCTCAAGGCCAAACAGATATTGCAAAGCTCGCAAGCGGCCAAAGAGGAGCTGAAACGCAAACTCGATGAGCAACTCTCTACCTGATTGTGCCAAGGGCCTATCTTTGGCGCGCACATTCGGTCTATCCTCAAATTTGCAATTATGCAGATGTGAGAAAAGGATAGGATATGGCGCAGTCACTCAGGACATATTTTGCCAAGCTGGCCCACTATAACCAATGGGCCAATCAGCGCTTTTATCAAAGCCTTTCAGAATTGTCTGAAGACGAGCTCCAGCGCGATCTTTCCTCCTTTTTTGGCTCCATTCACAACACGCTCAATCATGTGCTGGTGGGCGATACCCTATGGATGGCCCGCTTTCTGCAAAGCTCGCCGCCGCCATGGCAGCTTGATTCTGTTCCCTTCTCCTCCTTTGCCTCTCTTCATGAAGGGCGCAAGGCGATGGACGGAACAATTATCAGCTTCTTTGAAGCCGATAGCCAGCCAATGGATTTCCTTGCCTACCAGACCATGGTAGGGGAGAAGATGAACCAGATGCGATCGGATCTTTATTCCCATTTCTTCAATCACCAAACCCACCATCGCGGCCAATGTCACGCGATGCTCACCCAGCTTGGCTATGACGCCCCGCCGCTTGATCTGGCCTATTTCTATCGCGAACAATAAGACCAGAGAGCCAACAGGCGCTTTGGCTATATCATTTTGCGGGTTTTGGCTCTCGGCTCTTTCCGGTCTGCCATCCCATCATGTGCATGGAAACGACGAAAAGGAAAGGTCATGAGCGAGCAAACATCCACATTTCGGGCCCTGCATCAGCCGGGTAATCCTTTCATTTTGGCCAATGCGTGGGATAAAGGCTCGGCGCGCATGCTGGCATCCATGGGGGCCAAAGCCATTGCCACATCTTCCGCTGCTCACGCCTTTACGCTCGGAAAACCCGATATGGGCCATGTCAGCCGCAGTGAAGCCATAAGTCATGCGCAGGATCTGGCGGCAGCAACCCCCTTGCCGGTAAGTGGAGACCTGGAAAATGGCTATGGGGATAGCCCGCAAGATGTGGCTGAGACCATTTTGAAAGCAGCCGAAGCAGGGCTTGCGGGGGCTTGCATTGAAGATACCTGCCTGCCCTCTGATCGGCCCTATGAGTTTGCCAAAGCTGTCGAGCGGATTGAAGCGGCGGTCGAAATTGCTCGAAATCTCAAATCAGATTTTGTCCTGACCGCCCGCGCCGATGGGGTGATGCTGGGCACCTATGATGTCAAGGAAGCCATTCGCCGCCTGCAAGCGTTTGAGAAGGCGGGGGCTGACTGCCTTTATGCCCCTGCGCCGGGCAGTTTGGAGGCCCAAGCCGAAATTTGCCGCGCGGTCTCCGCGCCGGTCAATGCCTTGGCCGCAGGGCCATTTATGCAGCATTCGGTGCAGGATTTTGCCAATATCGGCGTGGCGCGCATCTCCCTTGGCTCGGCTCTGGCGCGCGCAACCCACCGAATTATACTTGATGCCGGTAAGGCGATGTTCGGTGAGGGGGACTTTACTGCTATGAGCCACAGCACAAGCGCCGGAGTGATCGACCCCATCCTCGCAGCCTTTGACAAATAGGCTTATGTTCATAGGCCAAGCCTGGATGCTCTCTCAAAAGACAAAAGGCCCCGTCGGGGCCTTTGGATCAAAATCAGGAATGTGCCGTTCACATCTTTAATTGCGGGCAATCATCTCGCGTCCGGCTTCCCTTGGCATAGGTCCGGTCTGGCCGATCTTGCGGCGGGTCAGGAACCGTGGCCGGCGGGCTGCAAACTGGCTGTGATGGCGGCGCGGTGCAGGAACAATCTCGCCAAGGCTTGCGCAGCCGTTCAAAGCATTCAGCTTGATATAGCCATCCTCTTGTAAAGGTTTGTGCAGCAAATCGAGCCCATATTTGCGCGCCCATGCTTGCCAATCCACCGCAGCATCTTCAAGGTCAGCAGAGACCAGAAGCGGCACAGTCAAATGCGGATCGTCATGCACCAGCTCAAGAATGCAAATAACGGGATTTCCCACCTCTTTGCTGACCAGATAGCGTGCGCCAACCCCTTTATAATAAGAAAGCGGAACCCGCACGATCAGCGGCAGGCCTGACTCAAGCTGGCATTCAACCAGAGCCTGATTACCGGTAATCTGAACATGGCCGGGCACATGGGTGCCAAACAGCTCAGCAGCATCTTTGCCGATAAGCTTTGCAGCTTTGTTGCGCAATTTGGAGGATTGAAACCGTGTATGGGGGCAGTGGGGATCGACTCGCATCGATCCCTCTTGCCGGTACGGAGTGGCTTCCGTGTATTGATTTTGTATTTGACGCCTCACGTGCCTCTCCTTTGAGCCCCTTTTCGGGTGCCTCTTTTTGATGAGACCGACAATACGCCTGAGCGATGTGAAATTGCTTAAGTTTCTAGGTTAAAAAGTCGTTATATTTTATAGGGTTATCTAAAAGTTACTGGCTTGGAAATCTTCAGATTTCGTTCACCATGCCACCTTGGTGGCACATGGGGGGTGCATGGGGGGCGCTCTTGCTCTTTTCCCTTGCCCCGAACAGGCGAACACCCTAAGTAAAGAACAACGCCTTTGTGGCAACGCTTCGTGCGCTTTTCTTCCTGCTGGCTCTAACGCCACGGTGAAACAGGCGCCTATCGGTCAATTGGGGTCAGATGTGACGGCGGTTATCCGCCTCATAGATGGCCGACTTTCAAGTTTGGGATGCTTCCTCTATGTCCAGCCTTTTCGATCAATCAGAAATTTTGGAGCGCGCACAGATTTTGGTCGAGGCGGCCAGCAAGGCCGGGGCCGAAGCGGCTGATGCCATCGCCGCACGCAGTGCTGCGACATCTCTGAGCTTTCGTGAAGGGGCGATGGAAGAGAATGAGCGCTCGGAAAATGACTCCATCGCCTTGCGCGTTTTTGTCGGTGGCTGCAAAGCCTCAATCTCCACCAATGGTACGGGCGAGCGCGAAGAGCTTGTCAAACTGGCCGAGCGGGCCGTGGCCATGGCAAAGGTTTCTCCGCCCGATCCCTATGCACGTCTTGCCGATAAAGATGCCCTGATGGATGAAGCCGCCATTGCAGCGCTGCGTGACAAGCTTGATTTGCTGGATACTTCAATGCCAGAGCCTTCCGAGCTTAAAGACATGGCGCTGGAGACCGAAGAGGCTGCCCTGTCAGTGGACGGGGTGAGTAAATCCGGCGGTGCGGGCGCGGGCCATGCCATTGGCGGCATGGTGCTGGTGACCTCGCACGGATTTACCGGCTCCTATCTCTCCTCTTCCTTTTCCTTCTCGGCAACCGCCATTGCAGGGGAAGGCACCGCCATGGAGCGTGATTATGATTATTCCTCCTGCCGCCACCGCGAGGATTTGAAAAACCCCGCTGACGTGGGCCGCAAAGCGGGCGAGCGGGCCGTGGCCCGCCTTAACCCCGGCAAGGTAGAGACTGGCACCTATGATGTGATGTTTGATCCGCGCATTGCTACTTCTTTGCTCGGTCATTTCGCCGGTGCCATCAACGGGGCCGCGATTGCGCGGCAAACCTCCTTTTTGAAAGACAAGCTGGGCGAGCAGATCTTCCCTGCCTCTGTGACCATTTCTGACGATCCCAATCGCGTGCGCGGTCTGGGTTCTCACCCCTTCGATGGCGAGGGCGTTGCCTCTCATCCTTTAAACTGGATTGAAGACGGCGTGCTGACCCAATGGATTTTGGACAGCGCCACAGCAGCCGAGCTGGGCCTGAAAACCAATGCCCGTGCGGCCCGTTCAGGCGCCAATCCCGGACCGGGCTCCTCCAATCTGACCCTTCATGCTGGCGCACAAAGTCCGCAAGAGCTGATGGCCTCCATGAAAGATGGCATTTATCTCACCGATCTGATCGGCCACGGGGTCAACGGGGTCACCGGTGACTATTCGCGCGGGGCTGCAGGCTTTCGCATCCGCAATGGCGAGATTGCCGAAGCCATTTCGGAATTTACCATTGCAGGCAACCTCATTGATATGTTTGCCCGCCTGATCCCGGCTAGCGATCTGGTGCTTGACCGCGCTGTATGTGCGCCAACATGCCTGATTGAAGGCATGGCGGTTGCCGGACGATAAAGAGCAACAACAGCAATTCGGCGCATGCCACATAAAAAGAGAATGAAAAGGACTGTCTGAATGACACACAAGACCCCAGCCCCTGACTTTTGGCGCAAGGAGCGCGCTCTTTTGGAGCATGCTGCCCGCAAGGCAGGCGAGGTGGGTCTTGGCTTTTTCAATCGTGATCCGCAAATCTGGTCCAAGGACAATGACAGTCCGGTGACCGAAGCCGATCTGGCGATCGACAAAATGCTGCATCAGGAATTGCTGGCCGCTCACCCCGACTATGGCTGGCTGTCGGAAGAGACCGAAGACAGCACCGAGCGCCTCGATAAGGATTTTGTCTTTGTTGTGGACCCCATTGACGGCACCCGTGTCTTCATCAATGGCGGCGATGAGTGGACCATCTCCATTGCCATCGTCAAAGGTGATCGTCCGGTTGTCGCAGCGCTTTATGCGCCTGTGCGGGACGAAATGTATCTGGCAAGCGAAGGCCAGCCCACCACGCTCAATGGCAAAAACGTGACTGTCGGCAGCAAAGATAAGCTCTTTGACATGCGCGCGGTTGGCCCCGGCCCTGTTATCCGTAAAGGGGCGCTGTATGACAAAGGGGCAAAATGGGGCGGTTATATCGGCTCTCTTGCTTACCGCATTGCCATGCTCGCGGATGGGAAGGCCGACCTGGCTCTTGCCCGTGGTGGCGCCCATGATTGGGATCTGGCAGCCGCGGATCTGATCATCGCTCAGGCAGGCGGCCTACTGCGCGAAGAAGATGGCAGCCCTTTGCGCTATAACAAGAAAATCCCGCGCCATGGCGCGCTCTATGCCACAAATCCGCAGCTTGAGTCTCTTATCCAGCCCCTGATGAGCAGCTTTCATTTCCCCGCCCGTAAGTCACAGCCTTCCGCTTAAGTCTAAACTCACGCCTTAGAGGTGGGGGAAAGTGCTGGTTTTTCGGAATTTGGTGGAAATATTCTCCCCTTCCATCTAGCCCCATGAGCGTTTAATCGTTAGGTTCCCACCCAGCTAAGTGAGCCGGGGTGGCTTGGGTCCAAATGATTGATTTGGTCTCAATCTTGGTTGTTCTGCAAGCAGACATCGTGGTGGCAACAATGCTGCTGGTGATCCTCTGCAAGACCCTTTGATAAAGAACGCGGGTACGGTTTCCCTCATTTGCGCCTTACCTTGTGTATGTTCGGAGATAAAGAATGGCAACAGAAGACAACAAACAGCTTCTTCATCTGGTATTTGGTGGCGAGCTGGAAGCTTTGGATGGCACCAATTTCAAAGATCTGGACGCGCTGGATATGGTCGGGATCTATCCCAACTATGCCTTGGCCTATAACGCCTGGAAGTCCAAAGCCCAAAGCACGGTCGACAATGCCCATATGCGCTATTTTATCGTGCATATCCATCGTCTGATGGAACCAGAAGAGCCAAAATAAAGACGGGGAACCGTCCGCAAAATGGGCCCTTGGCCCATTTTCTTGCCAGCTTGGGAGATGGTCTCTTTAATGTCTGCTTTGAAGAAATTTGGCCGTTCAAAGTTTTTGCTCACCTTGGGAGGCAAGGCAATCGCGGCCTATTTGCGTCTGGTCCATGCCACAGCGCGCTATGTGAATGATTACCAGAGCGATTATAAGCAAGTCTCCGGGCACTTCCCCGCTATTATCAGCCTGTGGCACGGGCAGCATTTCATGGTTCCACTGGTCCGTCAGGATTACCATGATGTCAGGGCTTTGGTTTCCCGCTCGGGCGATGGGCATCTCAATGCGGTGGCAGCAAATTCCCTTGGAGTAAAGGTTGTACGTGGCTCCGGCGGGCGAAATCGCGCCAAGATCCTTTCAAAAGGTGGCATTGCAGCCCTTAAAACTCTCGTCACCACGCTGAAAGACAATATCTCGGTGGTGATGACAGTGAATGTGCCCAAGGGTGGCGCGCGCGAATGTGGCATGGGCGTTATTATGCTAGCCAAATTGTCGGGCCGGCCTATCATCCCGGCGGCCTATGCATCCTCTCGGCGGATCACGATGGAAAAAGCCTGGGATCTGGCCTCCATCAATTTGCCCTTTTCGCGCGCTAGCTTCATCATCGGTGCTCCGATCTATGTGGATCACGAATCGGATGAAGACGAGATGGAAGCAAAAAGGCTGGAAGTGGAAGCAGCTCTCAATGCCGTAACGAAGAAAGCTTACGAGCAGGCTGAGAAAAGGTGAGTTTTGGTAAGGCTGGACAACTCGCCCTGTCTGTCCCGCAATGGTCAATTGCATGGCGCAGAAGCGATGAAAAGCAGTTGAAAACACCTTAAACGCAGGCCATACGCGCAGAATGTTTTGCATTTTCGCCGGTTATTTCTATTGTGGGGCGGGGACAAGCAGCCAATGAGAATGATGGAAGAACATCACATGACAGCCTTGATGCTGAAACAAGCTGTATGATTTATTGATGGGGATGTTTGAATGGATTGGTCGGGACGCATTGCGCTCACGCTCTATCGCTCTGCCGGGTATCTTTTGCGCCCGCTGACGCCTGTTCTTATGGCTGTACGGCGCTCACGGGGAAAGGAATCCCCCAAGAGGCAAAAAGAGCGCTATGGCTATGCCAGTCTCGAGCGCCCAAGCGGACCACTTGTCTGGGTCCATGCAGCTTCAGTGGGTGAGACCAATGCGGTGATGCCCCTCATCGAGCAAATCACCGAGACCGGCACCCGCGTCCTTCTGACCACCGGAACTCTGACATCTGCAAAGCTTGCACAGGAAAAGCTGCCCGCTGGTGCCATTCACCAGTTTGTTCCCCTTGATCTGATCCCTTATGTTAATCGCTTTCTCGATCACTGGCAGCCGGATATGGCTCTGTTTGTGGAATCCGAGCTGTGGCCAACCATCATGACCGAGCTTAACCACAAGGACATTCCGCTGATCATTGTCAATGGCCGCATGTCTGATCGGTCTTTCCAACGCTGGAAAAAAATGCCCTTTGCGGTCAATCAAATGTTTGCCAATGTCCCGCTTTGCCTTGTCCAGACGCAGGAAGACCAGAGCCGTTTCCGTGAGCTTGGTGTGCAGCATGTGGAAGTCACAGGCAATCTTAAATTTGATGCGCCTCCTCTTTCAGCTGACGAGCAGGATCTCACCAATTTGCGCGCCGCTGTTGCCAAGCGGCCCATCTGGGTTGCCGCCAGCACCCATCCCGGTGAGGAGAACCTGTTTGCCGAAACTCATAAGCGTATGGTGATGCGTCTGCCGCAATTGCTGACGATTATCGTGCCCCGCCATCCCGAGCGCGGGACCGAGCTGAGCGAGCAACTTTCAAAAATTGTGCCACAAACCGTGCAGCGCACATCCGGCCAGCCGCTCACCGCTGACACCGGGATTTATATTTGTGATACCTTGGGAGAGCTTGGTCTTTTCTATCGCCTCTCACGCATTGCCTTTTTGGGTGGCTCGCTCATCAATCATGGCGGCCAGAATCCCATTGAACCCGCACGGCTGGGATGCGCCTTGCTGCACGGCCCAAATGTTCAGAACTTCAAGGAAATTTATCAGGCTCTCGATGCCTCTGGTGGCGCGGAATGTATCACGACCGAACGCGATCTGATTCAGACACTTGAGCGGCTGTTTAATTCGTCTGCCGAGGTGCATCGCCGTTCCGAGCTGGCTCGTCAGGCATTGCGTCCTTTCTCAGGCGCTCTTGATACAACCATCATGGCCCTCACTCCCTTTCTCAACCCGCTTAAAATAAATGCGGAACTGAACAGGGCGACAGGAGAAGGCCTGCAATGAAAGCTCCGTCTTTTTGGAAGCGCCGGGGATTAAAAGCATGGTTGCTATATCCCATCAGCTTGATCTATGGCCGGATTTCGCTGTCCAGAATGCGCAAAAAAGCCATTTATAAAGCGCGTTTGCCCATTCTGTGCATTGGCAATCTGGTTGCCGGTGGCGCGGGCAAAACCCCAACGGCAATGGCCATTGGCAAGGCAGCAGTTGATCTGGGCCTCAAGCCTCTCTTTCTGACGCGCGGCTATCGTGGCTCCATGACTGGCCCGGTTGTGGTGGATCTGGAAAAACACACGATGGCAGATGTGGGCGATGAAGCGCTTTTATTGGCGCAAACTGCCACGACGATTGTCTCGCAGGATCGGGTGAAAGGGGCAAAGCTGGCCGAGACAATCGGCGGCCATGTGCTTATCATGGATGACGGTTTTCAAAATCCCTTTCTCTTTAAAGATTTCAATCTGGTCACCATTGATGCCCAGCAGGCCATCGGCAACGGCTTTGTGATGCCAGCTGGTCCCTTGCGGGCACCGCTGCTGCCGCAAGTGCGCCGCGCAGATCAGTTTCTGGTTATTGGCGAGGGAGATAGCGCACCGCGTCTTCGCCAAATGGCAGCCCGCCTTGGCAAAGCCTCCAGCCATGCCTATTTCCGTGCAGAGGAGACATCTCTCTTACCCGGAACGCGCGTACTGGCTCTGTGCGGCATTGGTCGCCCGGAGAAATTCTATGCAACGATCGAAAATCTGGAGCTTGAGCTGGTCGATAAAGTAGAAATGCCGGATCACCATGCCTATAGCAACAGCGAAGCGCAAATGGTGCTGGACAAGGCTAAAGAACAAAATCTGGTGATTGTCACTACAGCAAAAGACCATGTACGCCTGAAGGGCATGGAAGATGCCGGCGCAGAACTTGCCAAAGCCGCCAAGGTGATCGAAATCTCCATGGGATTTGATGACCGGGCCTTTCCGCGTCTTGTACTGGAACAGACCCAAAGAAAATTCAGCCGCCGCTAGGGTCCTGACCCTAGAGACGAGCGGCTGACAATCTCCCTCAGCTCTGACTGTTATTCTCGGCCTTGATATGGGCCTGATAGGATGTTTGGGCATCAAGATACGGCTCTTGCCGCTCCACACTCCAATATTTCAGATCTTCCAGCGCAATACTGCGGCCAGTCATGGCACAGGTGACAAAGGAGCCCCCTTGGATTACCTGATAATCTCCGTCCAGATACCGCAACTTGGCTTCTTTGCCTGCATTTGAAAAATTGATCATCAAAGGATATCCATTTTCGTCTCTGACATAGGCAGCTTTGGAAGATAAGCACCAAGAGGCACCCAAAAGCTGCAAGCAAAAGAGCATCTTGATGCTCTTATTTTCCTTTTATCGGCTCTTTGGCCTGAAATCCAGAGCGAGTAGCCCGCTTGCCAACAGCAAGGCGAGCAAAGGCTCGGGAACTGGCTCTGGGCAAGGAGCTTACATATTGCCCTTGCCGGAAGAGAAGGGAGAGAGCGCCGGACGCGCCAAAGGTGGTTCGTCCTTGTCTCCCGGTTCTGGCTTGTGGGCCTTGTTGATCACTCTAAAACACGTCACCACAGCTGCAACCCCAAAGACAATTGCGCCGATGGCCTGTCCTGCAAGTGCCCCTTCTGCACCAAACCAGTAAGCCCCAAGCATAACCGGCGGAATGGTGCCAAGGGTGGCCTTGCCCCAGTTAAAGGCGGTTGAATATGTAGGATAGCCAAGATTGTTAAAGGCTGCGTTGGCCACAAACAAAAAGCCCATAAAGATGCCACTGCCTGCAATCCAGGTGCAAAAATAGCGCACGAAATTGGCCGTCTCGCCACTTGCGCCAAACATCAGGACAATCCAGTCCTGTGCTACAAACAAAATGGCCCAGACAAACAGAGAATAGGCAAGGATGAATTTCATACTCTCGCGCAAGGTCTCACGAACCCTGTCAGTCAGGCCCGCCCCCAGATTTTGCCCAAAGATCGGCCCGACCGAGCCGGATATGGCAAAAAGAGCGGTATAGGAGAGAGGGATCATACGCCCCACAATGGCCCAGCCAGCCACTGCATCATCGCCAAAAGGAGCGATCGCATAGGTGACATAGGCGTTGCCCACTGGTGTTGCAACATTGGTCAGAACAGCAGGCACGGCAATGCCAAAGAGGGGCTTCCAGTCCTCCCAAATGGTGGCGGGTGTCACTTTGCCCAACAGGCCATGCACCCGCACAACGCTGTGAAGGCCAACCATGATCATGACAATGCGGGCCAGCACCGATGCAATGGCAGCACCGGTAACCCCAAGGTCAAAACCAAAGATGAAAATGGGATCAAGAATGGCTGAGGCCAGACCACCAGAAAGGGTGACATACATGGAGCGTTTGGCATCGCCCGAGGCCCGCAAAAGGCCCCCCAGCATCATGGCTATGCCCAAAAATGGCAGGGAGGGCACGACAATCTGCAAAAAGCCGACGGCAACCGTATGAGTTTCACCCCGTGCTCCAATCAGCTCCAGCACTGTCCCGATAAAGGGAAAGACACAGGCAACAATGATCACCATGGCAAGGATGACAGCTGCAAGAGCTGAACTGGCGCGCCGCCGCGCAAGCTCTTTATCCCCCGCCCCCAAGGCGCGGGCCACAATGGCCGAACCGGCAATCATCAAACCAACACTGGCCGATGTATTAAAGAACATAATAGTGGAGGCGTAACCAATAGCCGCCGCCAGCTCGGTCTGGCCCAATAGGGAGATATAAAAAAGGTTGGCAAAATCAACCAGAAAAACAGCAAGCAGCCCAACCGACCCCGCCGCTGTCATGGTGACGACATGCTTAAGGATCGAGCCTTCAATAAACTTTGCCTTACGGCCTGCCCCGCCACCAGTACGCCCGCTTTTTTCCGCTGCGGAAGGGCTGGATGAGCCTGAATTTCTGTCATCCTTGGATGATTTTTCAGGGCTTGATGGTTTCACATCATCAGACATAAGGGTTCTTTCCGGCTGGGCTGATCGTCAGGCTAGCAGATTGGTGGCATACAGGCGAGAGATTAAGGTGATCTGGGTATTCGTTTGGCCAAACTGTATGGTCATGAGGCCGAAAAACATGGCAAACATATAAGATGTCCAAGCCATGCTGTCCAGAGCCGTCATAAGCATGACGACAAGACAGGACAAAAGAAAACGGCACCGGAGCCTAGTTGCCCGGTGCCGCAAAAATGTCAGATCAATGGAACAAGGCACAAGGCCTTACTCGCCTTTGCCGCGATGGGGCTTTTTGGATTTGTAGCCATCTTTGCGAGAGCCTTCTTTCTTAAAGCCTCCCTTGCCACCTTTGCCGCCTTTGCGCTCACCGCGCGGGCCATCAAATTTGCGATCACGGTCGCCAAACTTGCCACCGCCGCCACCACGAGGACCACCACGGCCAGCACCGGGTTTGCCGCCACGCGGGCCACCACGACCGCCGGGCCGTCCGCCACCGCCGCCACGTGGGCCGGAGACTTCCTTGGGGCGCTCAGCCAGTTTGACAATGCGCAGGGACTTCTCGCCGGTGCCTTCCGTCTCGGTGACATCCTGGAACTTGTCCGCAACATCCGGGGAAAGCTCAAACACAGTCTCGGCATCAAGAATGCGAATGAAGCCGACTTTGCGCTTGGTAAAGCCACCAACGCGGCAAATCATCGGCAATAGCCAGCGTGGCTCGGCCTTGTGTTTGCGACCGGCATTGATGCGGAACCAGACACCATTTTCAAAGTCAGAACGCTCTTGTGTGCCTTTGCGGTCTTCAAAGCTGCCACCGGTATCAAGAATTTCTTCCGGAGCAGGGCGCAGGGATTGCTGGCTGGCAATAAAGGCTGCGGCAACCTGATGGGCATCATAAAGGGCAAGCAGGCTTTCAGCCGCTTCCAGCGCTTCACCTTCAGGAGAGATCTGCAAGGCTTCATGGGCAAAGATGCGCTCCTGATCCTTGGCGAGAATATCATCAGCAGAAGGAACCGGCCCCCAATTAACGCGCAGATTGGCAAATTTCAGCAGGCGATTGACCACATGGCGCTTGTTGAACGGCGCAACCAGAACGCAATTGCCCTTACGACCCGCGCGGCCCGTACGGCCAGAGCGGTGAAGAAGGGTCTCGGAATTGGTTGGCAGATCGGCATGGATCACCAGATCAAGATTGGGCAAATCAATGCCGCGGGCGGCAACATCCGTTGCGACACAAACCCGAGCTCGACCATCACGCATGGCTTGAAGGGCATGGGTGCGCTCAGCCTGACTCAACTCACCGGACAGGGAGACCACAGCAAAGCCGCGGTTGGACAGACGGGATGTGAGATGGCGGACCATTTCGCGCGTGGAGCAGAAAACCATGGTGCTTGGCGCTTCGTAATAGCGCAGAACATTGATAACCGCTTTTTCCTTGTCTTTAGGAGAGACAAGATGAGCGTGATAATCGATATCGCTATGCTGCTTGCGCTCTTCTGCGGTTGAGATGCGAAGGGCATCGCGCTGATAGGTCTTGGCAAGATAGGCGATTTGCTTTGGAACAGTTGCAGAGAAGAGCAAGGTCTGGCGCTGGTCAGGAGCGGCACCCAGAATAAATTCAAGATCTTCGCGGAAACCCAGATCCAGCATTTCGTCAGCTTCATCCAGAACAGCAGCGCGCAGCCATGTCATGTCCAGAGAGCCGCGCTCGATATGGTCGCGCAGGCGCCCCGGTGTGCCAACCAGAATATTACAGCCGCGGGCAAGATCCCGCCGTTCCTTGCGCATATCCATGCCGCCCACGCAAGAGGCAACTTCCGCACCGCAATCGGCATAGAGCCATTCAAGCTCGGACTTGACCTGCATGGCCAGCTCGCGCGTTGGCGCAATCACCAGTGCCAGAGGTTCGGAGGCTTTCCCAAAGCGCTCGGCCCCGTCCAGCAAAGTGGATGCCATGGCAAGGCCGAAGGCGACTGTCTTGCCCGAACCGGTCTGGGCAGAGACAAGCAAATCGCGGTTGCCAGCTTCGGCGTCAAGTACAGCATTTTGAACAGGAGTGAGGCTTTCATAGCCACGTTTTTCGAGTGCAGCACCAAGGGCGGGATGCACGGCATCATGAAGAGTCATGGATGTGTCTTTCCGGGAATTTGTCTGATGACTTGCCATCAGAAGCTTGAATATCCATCCCGTATAAAGACGCTTCCCCCCTTACAGGCGAACTATAGAAACATCCGCCATCAAATCAGCACCATTCTTACGGGTCAAGCGGCCCTTGTAGAGGAGCCGGGGCCAAAGGTCAAACGCCGATTGTCTTTTGCCAAGAGATATCTGACCTCCCATGATCTCTTGGCTTATTACTTTGCCGCTGGAAAGGGGCGCCGAGGAGTATTTTCATACTTTCTTAACTACCTTGCCATTGTCCGCCAAACGCGCTTAAATCTGGCATGGGATTTGGATATTGACGTGTGAATTTATTGCCGGGCGCATTTGCCCAGCTTTTTGATGCAGAATGATACAATTTTATCAGGACTAGAAGATGGCTATCAATTACGATCTGGTCACCGAAGTTTCTCCCAATCAGCGTATGCTCAAGGATCAGGTGGAATATCACTGGCTGGTCGGCTGTACGCCCACCGCGGTGACCATGCTGCTGGGATATTGGGACAGAAATGGCTATGACAACCTGATTGAAGGGGAGTCGGGCTATTATTCGGAAGATGTCAAGAAAGTCATGGCATCAAGTGAGCATTACCGCGACTATGCCGACCCCAATGATGGCAGCTCGGCGAGTGTTCTGCCCGATAACAGCCGCTTTGGCGAATTGCACGAAAACAATTCGGTCGCCGACTTTCTTTATACCTCACGCAGCAATCTGGGCCTTAAATTCGGCTGGTCCCTTTATGGCACAGAAGGGCTGGGTGTCCACGGATGGGCCAATCATCGCGGCTATGACGATTTCGTCACCAAATTGAAACATTGGGGTAGCTTCTCTTTCCAAACGGTTGCGGACGAAATTGATGCAGGCCGTCCGGTTATCCTCTCGGTTGACAGCAATGCCGACGGAATCAATGACCATAATGTGGTGGTCTTTGGCTATGACAGCGCCCAGAACAAGCTTCTCATCCATGATGGATGGGAGCGCACATCCGAGACCCGCTGGATCGATTTCACCTATGCCAAAAAGGGACATCCTTTCGGTATTGTCTCTGCGACCACGGTCAAGCCGGGGGATGCAGAAGGCTCTGATGGTGCTATCGACTTCATGCATATTGAAGATGACAATTATTCCACCGCAGCACTCTATCAGGATACTTTGCTAGAGGATGGCACCTTCGCCACAAAGAAAATCTCGTCCAACACCGGCGCTTATGCCAGCACCACGCGCGGTGTTGCCACGGGCGACGGGCATATCTTCTATCAACTCTATGATGATGGGGTGGGTTCCGTCTCTCTTTATCGGGCTGTGGCCTACGGGGACGGGCAGTTCCGCTGGTTCCGCCTCAGTAGCGATTCCGGTCTTGGTGATCGCACCATCGATTTTGCCACATCAGACGGGCGCGTCTTCTATCAGCTTTATGATGATGGCTCCGGCACCGCCGCCATTTACAAATCCACCCGTCAGGAAGATGGCACCTTTACCGCAGAGCTTCTGAATGTAAATTCCGGCCTTAGCCGCAACACAATCAGCCTTTCAACCGCGGATGGCGAGACCTTCTACCAGCTGGTGGATGATGGCTCTGGCACTGCCGCTCTTTATAAAGGCACGCTCAATGCCGACGGCTCCTTTGCCATGACCCTTGTCAGCAATGACAGCAATGTCAGCCGCAAAACGGTCGGCGGTGTGGCATGGCAAACCCCTGAGCTCAATCTGCCGGAAGACGGAGAGGTCTTTGACGATCCCAATGTGGAGCAATATCTCTTTGGCACCGGTGACAATGACGTTTTTGTCATCTCAGGCAAGTCGACTGATTACAATTGGAATTATGCAGAAGATGGCAAAGGTATCCTCATTTGGAACAATGAGGGCTTTGACATCGTCTGGGATTTTGAAGCTATCCGCTTTAATGACAAGACCATTGATCTGACCGCCGACAAAATCGGCCAAATGGTGATCAAGGATACCAAAGGCCAGACAGACTATCTGTTCGGAACCGCAGGCAACGACATCTTTGTCATTGACGGTCAGTCTTCCGATTATAACTGGACCTATGCGGAAGATGGCAAAGGTATCCTCATATGGAATGAGCAGGGTTTTGATATCGTCTGGGATTTTGAGACAATCCAGTTCACCGACAAGAGCATAGATCTGACCGCCGATGTGATTGGCCAGATGATCATTAAAGACACCAAGGGCCAGAGCGATTATCTGTTCGGCACCAAGGGCGAAGACGTCTTCGTGATCGACGGTCAATCCACCGATTATAACTGGAATTACGCGGAAGATGGCAAAGGCATCCTCATTTGGAACAGTGAAGGCTTTGACATTGTCTGGGATTTTGAAACCCTGCGCTTTAATGATCGGGATATTGATCTGACCGCCGACAAGGTGGGCCAGATCGTTGCCAAGGACATCAAGGGCCAAACCGATTATCTCTCCGGCTCTGAAGGCACTGATATCTTTGTCATGGATGCGGACCGCGCTGATTTTAACATAGAGAAAACCGTCGACGGCACCGGCGTTGTCATCTGGAACAATGACAGCGTTGATATGTTGTGGGATTTTGAAGAAATCAAATTCAACGACGAAACCGTCATCATTCAGGACGAGCTGGCGTAAACCGGCTTAAGACCTTGAAGTAATATTAGAACGGCCTGCCAGAGCGGATAGGGATGCCCTTTAACCGCTGCAAGATCTGGTGGGCCCTTCTTTTGTATTTTTCTGGGACAATCGGTAAAGTAACGCAAATGTTAGTGGGGTAAAGTGCCCAATTGCGCTAACCATGGAGCAGAGCCTTTACCCCGCCTCAAGCCCCGGTTTGCCTTATGACTGACATTGCTGCCTCAAACGCCGATCTCTCCCTTGATATCATTTCCGATATTGCCTGCCCCTGGTGCGCCATTGGCTATAACCGGCTGCGCCTTGCGCTGGAAGAGACGGGGCTGAGCGCCTCGATCACCTGGCATCCTTATGAGATCAATCCCCATCTTGATTATGAGGGGACCAATCTGATTGATAACATCATCTATAAATATCAGATGAGCAAACAGCAGGTTGCCGAGATGCGTGCGCGCCTGACCGGCCTTGGGGCTGAAGTGGGCTTCACCTTCGCCTATAACGAGGATATGCGCGTGCAAAACAGCTTGCGCGCTCATCAATTGATCCATTGGGCCAAACAATTTGGCAAAAGCCATGAGGTGAAACTGGCCCTTCTGGAAGCTTTTTTCACCCATCGCAAAAATATTGCAGATATCGAGGTGCTGGCTGACTTGGCCACCCGCAAGGGCCTTGACGGGGAAGCTGCCAAAACCATGCTCATGGCCGATGCCTGCCTTGCCGAGGTAAAAGCTGCGGCCAGCCTGTGGCAGCAAAGAGGCATTCAGGGCGTGCCTGCTGTGGTGGCACAGAGTAAATATTTGCTGTCGGGGGCTCAGTCAGTTGAGGCCTGCAAAGCGTGGCTGTTGGAGATGGCCGCCAAACCGGCTTAAGGCTGGCTTGAGGTAAGACGAGGCAGATAGGGCGATTGATTATCTTATGTTGATAATCAATCGCTAAAACTGGACTTTATATCTGTTTTCGTGATTTATATATCTGGTGCCTCACAAGATCCAAAGAGGTGCCCCCATGCCGTTATCCAGTCAAACCCTAGTTTCTTCCAAGGTCGCGCCAACCATGCCGAGCGTGTTTTTGTCCCATGGGGCACCGGATCTGGCACTCTCCAGCGGGCCTGCGGTTGACTATCTGAGCACATTTGAAAGCACGCTGCCGCACCGCCCCAAAGGCATTGTCATCATTTCCGCCCATTGGGAGACAAGAGGCCTTCAGCTAACCACCGCACCGGATCTTGAGACAATTTATGATTTTTCCGGTTTCTCCCCTCAGCTTTACAGCTTGCAATATCAAGCCAAAACCGCGCCTTGGTTGATCAAAAGCGTCAAGGATAGCCTGTCATCTGCTGGCTATGCCGTGACAGAGGATACACAGCGCGGGCTTGACCATGGGGCGTGGGTGCCCTTGATGCTTGCCTTCCCCAAGGCTGATATCCCGATTGTCCAGCTCTCGCTGGATCGCGGCATGTCACTTGAAGAGCTATTTGCTTTGGGCAAAAGCTTAGCCAAGCTGAAAGCGGAGGGCATTCTTATCGCTGGCTCGGGTGGGCTTGTCCATAATTTGCGCGAGGTGCGGATGGAGGGTCAGACAGAGCCATCAGCAGTGCCCGATTGGGCGCAAGAATTTGAGAACTGGCTTGATAAAACCATTCTGGCGCGCGATTGGCAGAGCCTCTTTAACTATCGCCAACTGGCCCCCCATGCCGTGCGCGCTCACCCGACAGATGAGCATCTGCGTCCCCTTGTCATCACCTTGGGGGCAGGGGATGGTGAAGCAATCCCGCGAAAGGCGCTTAGCGCCTTTACCTATCGCGCTATCTCCATGGCCAGCTGGCAAATGTAGTCGAGCTTTATCGCTTTTTGTTTGATTGAGATACAACGGATCCAGCTAGAGATTTAGTTGTGCGACCATATTTCGAGCTTCGGAGTACTTTTGAAGCTTTATCTTCTAAAGCTGCACCGGTTTGCTTGCTGGTTCTGGATTGTGCTAATGCCGAACCAGCAAGGCTTTTGGCGGTTTTGGAGGCCCTTGGGTTGGTAAGAGTTTTAGAAGCTTTGGTAGCCATAGACTTAGAGGTTTGTTTTCTATTATTCATTGTGATTTCTCCATTAATATATAGAGAAAATATGGTTAACAGAAATTAACATTCAACCTTCTTTGATTTGAAAATTATAATTTTCTGATATTGATAGATATGTTTCCTCGGCCAGTTAGAGTAACCAACTTGAGGGCTTTCAAGTTGCGGTTAGCTCTACGTCAGAAACATTACGTTGCTGTGCCGCCAACGGTAATGCCATCAATGCGCAAGGTGGGCTGGCCGACGCCCACCGGCACCCCTTGGCCCTGCTTGCCGCAGGTGCCAATGCCGGTATCAAGCTTCATGTCATTGCCGATCATGGAAATGCGCTTCATGGCCTCGGGGCCATTGCCAATCAGCGTGGCTCCTTTAACGGGAGCGGTCACCTTGCCATCTTCAATGAGGTAAGCCTCGGTACAGGAAAAGACAAACTTGCCTGACGTGATATCCACCTGACCACCGCCAAAATTCACCGCATAAAGGCCGTTCTTGACTGATTGCAGAATGTCTTGCGGGTCATGATCCCCCGATTCCATAATCGTGTTGGTCATGCGGGGCATGGGGATATGGGCGTAGGATTGCCGCCGACCATTGCCGGTGCTTTGCGTCCCCATCAGGCGGGCATTTTGCCGGTCCTGCATATAGCCAACCAGAATGCCATCCTCAATCAGCGGCGTGCGCTGGGTGGGGGTGCCTTCATCATCAAAAGAAAGAGAGCCGCGGCGACCATCAAGGGTGCCATCATCTACCACGGTCACGCCCTTGGCGGCCACTTGCTGGCCCATCAATTCGGCAAAGGCAGAGCTTTTCTTGCGGTTAAAATCCCCTTCCAGCCCATGGCCCACCGCTTCATGCAGCAAGACGCCGGGCCAGCCGGGGCCAAGCACCACATCCAGCTCGCCAGCAGGCGCATCGACCGCTTCCAGATTGACCAGCGCTTGCCGCAGGGCTTCATCAGCTGCCCCGCGCCAACCACCAGAGGCGGCATCATTGAGATAATAGCGATAGCCATGGCGGCCACCAAAACCGTGGGAGCCGCTTTCCTGCCGGTCGCCTTCGCCAACCACCACAGAGACATTGACCCGCACAAGCGGCCGGATATCATGAAAGATCTGACCATCCGCGCGCAAAATGGCAATCTTGCGCCAGCTTCCTGCAAGTGAAGCAGAAACCTGCCGCACCCGACTATCCTGATCGCGGGCATATTGGTTGATCTCTTCCAACAGCGCGATCTTGTCAGCAAGCGCCATATCATCCACTGGATTGATATCGCCGTAAAGGCGGCGATTGGTCTGAAGAGGTGCTTCTGCGGAAATGCCGCTATAACCGTCGGAGACAGAGGCAATGGTCGAGCTGGCGCGCTTGAGCGCATCCATGGAAATCTCGCCCGAATGGGCATAGCCCGCTGCTTCTCCTGCAATTGCCCGCATGCCAAAGCCTTGGCCTGCATCAAAGGCAGAGCTTTTCAGCCGCCCATTGTCAAAGACAAGACTTTCTGACTGGCTCTGCTCAAAAAAGAGCTCCCCGTCATCGGCCTGCCCCAAACTGCTTGACAGAAGCTTGCGTACCTCTTCCTGATCCAGCCCATGGGCCTCCAAAAGGTCCCGGCTATCGGCAGAAGAGAGAGAGGCATCAAGGGTCTGGTTGTCAGAAAGGGTCATGGTCCGGTCCATATTGGGTCGCAAAGGCAAAGCCTAGAGGGGCATGTTTGTTTAGAGATAGGGTGCTTTGAGCGCGATATCCAGTCTTCTCGCGCTGTGATCCCCATAACTCTGTGTAATCTTTTGGCTGTTCAGACTAGTCTACCCCAACCCGGACCTTAAGGAAAAACACGTAAAATCTTGCAAAATTATCATTGATTTTGTGCCAGCTTTTCTGTCTGCTTGCAATAAATCCAAAAGGCCAGAAGTACCCAAACAACGAGCATGACCAAGACCCGCCCCGCACCAGACCCTTCAGCCAGCTCCCTTCTTGTTTGGTATGATCGCCATCACCGCACGCTTCCCTGGCGCTTGTCTCCGGCAGACCTTGCTGAGGGACAGCGCCCTGACCCTTATCATGTCTGGCTCAGCGAAATCATGTTGCAGCAAACCACGGTGGGGGCGGTCAAAGCCTATTTTGAAAAATTCCTCACCCTCTGGCCCACATTGGCCGATCTGGCTTCAGCCCCTGAAGAAGACATTTTAAAAGCGTGGGCTGGCCTTGGTTATTATTCGCGGGCGCGAAATTTGAAAAAATGCGCTGATCATGTGGTTCTGCATCACAATGGCCGCTTTCCTGAAACGGCCAAGGCGCTGAAAGAGCTGCCCGGTATTGGCGATTATACCTCTGCCGCCATTGCCGCCATTGCCTTTGATGAACCGGTTGCCGTGGTGGATGGCAATATCGAGCGGATCACCGCACGGCTTTACCGCCTGCAAGAGGTGTTGCCCAAGGCAAAAAAGGAGATCAAGGCGAAGGTGGCCGAGCTGACACCATCCGAGCGGCCCGGTGATTTTGCCCAAGCCATGATGGATTTGGGGGCCAGCCTGTGCAGCCCCAAAAAACCGGCCTGCGCCCTTTGTCCCTTTAGCGGAGCTTGCTTGGCTGAGCGGGCAGGGGATCAGGAAAGCTATCCGCGCAAGGCCCCAAAGAAGGCAAAGCCAACCCGTTATGGGGCCGCTTTCCTCATCCGCCGAAACTCGGATCAGGCCTTATGGCTACGCAAACGACCGGGCAAAGGCCTGCTTGCCTCAATGAGCGAAGTGCCGGGCAGTGATTGGTCGGGGAAATCTGCAGAAAATTTTGATCTCACCACCGCCCTTGATCATGCCCCTGAGGGGCTAGACTTTCACAAACTGGACGGACAGGTCATACATACCTTTACTCATTTTCATCTGGTGCTGGATGTCTATGAGGCGATCAGTAAAGAGGCTGCACCGACGGACATAGGCTGGTGGTCCAGCGCGCAAGAGCTTGCGAATGAAGCCTTGCCAACCGTCTTTCGCAAGGTGCTGGCTTTGGGAGAGAAGGCAGAAGAGGAGAGAAGGGAAAGGCAGGCAAAATAAAAGGCGGCACAAAGGCCGCCCAAAGTTGAGAAAAGGTCAGATGTCGCGTCTGGGTCTCAACTCATCGGCTGGTACGCAATACCCTTGCCAGCCGACCAGAGCCAAGACCGATCCTTTTCCGGTCAAAATAAGGAACTCAGAACTCTTCCTTCAGATTGGATTGTTGCCTTCAAATTGATTTATGTGGGGCGGCGCGCTCCGCCCTTGATCTATTGCTTAACTTGCTTCCCTGATGATTTGGCGCAGATCATCAATCGGCGCCCGTTGTCCATCTTTTTCAAAATGCCAGTAGGTCCAGCCATTGCAGGCTTCAAGCCCCTGCACGAGGGCGCCGACTTTATGGATAGAGCCGGTATGTGCGCCGGAAATCAAAGAGCCGTCGGCCCGCACCATGGCAAAATATTTGCCCTTCTTGTCGGTCAGCACAGCACCGGGCTTGAGCAGGTCATTTTCCAAAAGGCGACCAAAAGGAATGCGCGGTGCAGCGCGTTTGCCTTGCGTGACTTTAAGAGAGCTTTCCTCAACAGGAACCACCGCATCAATGCGCTCTTGCGCGGCCTTGATATAGTCGCGGTCCCGCTCAACGCCGACAAAATGGCGACCAAGCTTTTTGGCAACCGCTCCCGTTGTGCCTGTGCCAAAGAAGGGATCAAGCACCACATCGCCGGGATTGGTCGAAGACAGCATCACCCGATAAAGAAGGCTTTCGGGCTTTTGGGTGGGATGGATCTTTTTGCCATCTTCCCCTTTAAGCCGTTCGTGACCGGTGCAAAGAGGCAAGGTCCAGTCAGAGCGCATCTGGGTATCGTCATTAAAGGCCTTCAAGGCTTCATAATTGAAGGTGTAACCCTTTGCATCCTTGTCGCGGCTGGCCCAGATCATGGTCTCATGCGCATTGGTAAAGCGCTTGCCACGGAAATTGGGCATCGGGTTGGTTTTAAGCCAAACCACATCATTAAGCATCCAGAAGCCCAGATCCTGCATGATGGCGCCAACGCGGAAAATATTGTGATAGGAGCCAATCACCCAAATGGTGCCGGTTGGTTTCAGCACCCGTTTGCAAGCCAAAAGCCAGGCGCGGGTAAAGGCGTCATAGGCTTCAAAGCTTTCAAACTGATCCCATTCATTGGTCACCCCGTCAACCTGTGACTGGTCAGGACGGGTCAGCCCACCACCCAGCTGCAAGTTATAGGGAGGGTCTGCAAAAATGGCATCTACAGAATGTTTGGGCAGCTTCTCAAGCTGAGCGATGCAATCCCCTTTAAGGATTGTATCGAGCCAATCTGGCTTGGAAGCGGAGGAAAAATCGACACTCAATGAAGAAGAAACAACAGAACGCATACGCTTTACTCAAACCAATTATCAGTGCTTGTGAAGAGGAGCAGGCCCCTCGGTTGGCCTCATCGTGGCGGAACATGGTAAACCGCAGGTTAAATAAAGAGGGCCGAAAGGGAGGATTTGGGCAAAGAATCGCAAAATCCAAAAAATTATAA
Organism: Cohaesibacter sp.; assembly: GCA_025210795.1. GTDB lineage: Bacteria > Pseudomonadota > Alphaproteobacteria > Rhizobiales > Cohaesibacteraceae > Cohaesibacter. Next base: position 36,021 of record JAOAQZ010000010.1, read on the forward strand.
ATAACAAAAGGTTAAGAGTAGTTACCAAAGGGTTATTTTAAGAATTTGGAAAGCATGATTTTCGCAATATGCAACTCATGGGGGCCGTGGCATCAAAATCGCTGTCCCTTTTGCTCACAAGGCCAAGCATCCACCGCTTTCTTCTCTTACCCTTATAGAAGAGCATAGGAAGTGCGCTCAAAAGCTTCTATATAAAAGCCTACTGAAGAATATTCAGAACAAGTTAGAAGATGAAACTGGGCCGCTTGCGCGCTATAATCCTGTCATGACTAAAAAGCCAATCAAGACACAGGGCCAGAAAGGCTCAAAAGGAAAGAGTAAGACGGCAGGCGCAGGCAAGGGCCCGCGCCGCTTGGGCGATTTGATTGGCAAGAGCCTCACTCCCCTATGCCGCAAGCAGGGATTTGCGTCAGCCGATATTGTCCAGTTCTGGGCAGAGATTGTCGGCCCGTCTTACGCCCATTGCACCGAACCAGACCGGATCCGCTGGCCGCGACGGGGTGAGGGGGAGGGCTTTAACCCCGGCACATTAATTGTGCATTGTGAGGGTGCTTTCGCCCTTGTCTTTCAGCAAGAGCAGGAGAAAATCATCCAGCGGGTGAATGCCTATTTTGGTTATCCCGCCATTGACCGCTTGCAAATCCTCCAGCGCCCCGTGCGCCCGCGCCGCGCCATCCAGCCCCCGCCCTTGCGCCCCATGACAAAGGCAGAAGAGGCAAAGCTTGACCATCAGCTAGAAGGGGTGGAGAATGAACGCATGGCAGCGGCTTTAAAACGGCTGGGTCACGCCATCTCGGTCAAGAACTAAAGATCCGCCTTGCACTACGCCCCTTTCCAGCTTTGGCTTAGGCCAGAGCATAGAAAAACCCTGCCAGAGGCCTCGGGCAGGGTTGGTCACTTTAAAGCATCAGCACTTGATAAGGAAGGAGCAAAAGCCCCAAGCCTCAAAAAAACTAGTCGAGTTTTTTGAGCGCTTTTTCAGCTTTCTTGATTTTGCCTTCCAGCTTTTTGATGTCTTTTTCCAGCGCCTTGATTTCAGCCTTCAGCACTTTCTTCTGTGCTTTTACAGCGGCTTTCTTGGCAGCTTTTTTCTCATCTTTTTTAGAAGCTTTCTTCTCAGCCTTAGCGGGCTTCTTTGCAGCTTTCTCAGCTTTTACTGGTGCTGCTTTCTTTACGTCTTTTTTGATGTCTTCGCTCTTGGCCATGATCTGTCTTCTTTTCAAACAATGTCGCACAAACTGTCGTGGGGATCACAAGATCCTGCCTGCAATCTAGGGATGAGCCAGCCCATAATCAAGCAAAAGGCGCACATATTGCCACTTGGCCGCAGGAAAGGTGCAAACAGGGTTAAAGGTGACAAACCTGGCCGTGGCCGCAAAATCCTTGGTGCCCATAGTGAGGCATAGGCGCAAATTACAAATTGGTAAGAATTAATTTGGGTTGTGGATCTTGCCCCAGCATCGCCAAAATGTGATTGGATAAAGACAAAGAGACAGGATCTTGCCTTGCTGGGGGGCATTTGCAGCCCTATCTTGCAAGGATAACGATCCGGGGTAATGACAGCCATGCTTGCTGCAATTAAGGGCAAGCCTAGAAGGGATGGACCATGGCACTTTCGCGTAGAGATTTTTTGGCAACAGGAACAGCACTCACCCTTGGCATGACCGTAAGTGCGAGCTTGCCCGGTTTGGCTTTGGCGGCTGACAAGGTCGACATGGATGAAGTGCTGAAAGAAGGCACTCTGCCAGATAAAATTCTGGGCAAGGCCGATGCTCCTGTCACCATGGTGGAATATTCCTCCCTGACCTGCCCTCATTGTGCATCCTTTCACAATGGCACTTATAAAGAACTGAAAACCAAATATATCGACACCGGCAAGATACGCTATATCACTCGTGAATTCCCGCTCGATCCGCTGGCCGCAGGCGGTTCCATGCTGGCGCGCTGCGCGCCAAATGACAATTTCTACGCTATGAATGATCTGTTGTTTGAAAAACAGCGCGAATGGGCAGCCAGCCCAAATCCCATTGAAGCATTGCTGAAACTGGCCAAGCAGGTTGGTTTTACACAGGACAGCTTCAACAATTGCCTCAGAGATCAGAAGTTGCTGGATAATATCCGTGCAGTCGGTCAACGTGGAAATGAGAAATTCGGCATTGATTCAACGCCATCTTTCATCATTAACGGTGAACTGCATCGCGGGGCTCTCTCGATTGAGGATATCGACAAAATCGTTGCTCCTCTTCTTAAATAACCTTGGCAACACCGCTTTTGCCGAGAGCTTATCAGCGCGCCTTCTGTCTAGAGGGCGCGTTTTCTATGCGCGCTTTTCTTCATTGCCTGATCTTCCGGCCCTTGAGCCCGCGATTATGCGCGGAAAAGGCGGCGGCCGATGAAATTCACCAAGCTGCGCCTTTTGGGTTTTAAATCCTTCGTTGAGCCCATGGATTTCATCATCGAGCCTGGCCTGACCGGTGTCGTCGGCCCCAATGGGTGTGGTAAGTCCAATTTGGTGGAAGCCCTGCGCTGGGTGATGGGGGAGAACAGCTACAAAAATATGCGCGCCTCTGGCATGGATGATGTCATCTTTGCTGGTTCCACCCACCGGCCCGCGCGCAACACAGCTGAAGTGACCCTCTATCTCGATAATGCCGAGCGTACGGCACCGGCCGGTTTTAATGATAGTGATGAGCTGGAAGTCTCGCGCCGGATCGAGCGTGAAAGCGGTTCCAATTATAAAATCAATGGCAAGGATGTCCGCGCCCGCGATGTGCAATTGCTGTTTGCCGACGCCTCAACTGGCGCGCGCTCGCCTTCGCTTGTGGGGCAGGGGCGCATTGGCGAGATCATCAGCCAAAAGCCGACCCAGCGCCGCGGCTTGCTTGAAGAAGCGGCGGGCATTTCGGGTCTGCATTCTCGCCGTCACGAGGCGGAATTGCGCCTTAAAGCGGCCGAGACCAATCTTGAGCGTCTTGAAGATATTATGGCGCAAATTACCAGCCAGCTTGATGGTCTCAAACGTCAGGCTCGGCAGGCAAGTCGCTATCGCAACCTGTCGGCGGAAATCCGCAAAATGGACGCAACGCTCTTCTATTTGCGCTGGCAAGAGACCAAAGCCAAGGAAGAAGAGGCACGGGGCGGCTTGCGCAAGGCCGATCTGGCCGTGGCCGAAGCCTCAACCCACCAAAGCGAAGCGGCCCGGAACGAGGCCGTTGCCTCCCACGCCCTGCCAGATTTGCGCGATGATCTGGCGTCAAAGTCCGCAACGCTCCAGCGCCTGACTCTTGCCAGCAAGGAGCTGGACCAGTCCGAGGCGCGGATTAAGGAAAAACTGGCAGATCTTGATCGCCGCATAGAGCAGCTCAAAGCCGACCGGCTGCGCGAGCAAAATCTGGTGGACGAGAATGCAAGCATCTTAAAACAGCTGGACGAGGAAGAAGCTGCTCTCAAACTTGAGGAAGAAAGCGCCGAGAGCACAGCAAAAGATGCAGCCAGCGCGCTCGCCCGCCTTGAAGAAGACTTGCAGCTTGCTGAAAGCCGGGCAACCGAGCTTGCCGCCAAACTGGCCGAAAGCGAAGGCACCGAGCGGCAAATGAAACAGGCAGCAGAGGCGGCCAACCATCGCAAGGCTCGCCTCACCCAGCAGCGCCAGGCCAATGCGCAAGATCTGCAAAAAGTCAGCGATAGTCTGGCCCGTGATGCAGGTCTGGAAGAGAAAAGACAGGATATCGAAGCGCGAAAAACTGCGCTCTCCGGTGCGGAAGAACAGGCGGAAGGCGCAAGCGCAAAGGTGGCAGAGGCGCGCGAGGCCGAAACCCTTGCCCGACGTGCCAGAGCCGATGCCGAAGGTAAATTCAACCGCCTTGAGACCGAAGCCAAGACCCTTGCCAAGGTCGTCAATGCCGGACGGGATGAGCGTTTTCCTCCCATTCTTGACAGCCTTAAGGTGGAAACAGGATTTGAGACAGCCCTTGGCGCGGCCTTGGGCGATGATCTTGATGCCCCTTTAAATGCCGAAGCTGGCATCCACTGGGGGGATACCAAGCCCGACGCAGCGGACGCATCTTTGCCCCATGATCTGCCCATGCTGGCGACGTATGTTAAAGGCCCCGAGCGCCTTGTTCGCCGCCTGCGCCAAATCGGCCTGGTCAGTCAGGCCCATGGCAAGGGGCTGCAACAACAGCTTGCCGTCGGCCAGCGCCTTGTCAGCCGCGAAGGGGATTTGTGGCGCTGGGATGGTCTGGTCATCAAGGCCGGTGCACCAACCCCCGCCGCCCAGCGGCTGGAGCAGCGCAACAGACTGGAAGAGCTGGAAGCAAAGGTGGATAATGCCAAGGGTGATCTGAACCATGCCCGCGCCGTCTTTAACGAAAAACGCGAAGAAGTGGGGCATCTGGTCTCCGCCGAGCAGCGCGCCCGCAGCCACTGGCGCGAGCAGCAAAAAATACTCTCCCAACTGCGCGACGCCTTGGCAAAAGCCGAGCGTGACGCCAACCAGTTGATTGCCCGCAAAACAGCGCTGGAAGAAACAGGCAAACGTCTGGCTCAAGAAGAGAGCGAAGCACAAATTGCCCTTCAAGAAGCACAGGATCAACTGGCCGCCTTGCCGGATTTGTCCGAGCTAAAGCTTGTTCGTGATGAAGCCCGACTGGAGCTTGGGGGCAAGCGCGCCAAGGTGAGCGAAGCCCGCGCTTTTGCCCAAGGATTAAAACGCGAAGGGGAGTTGCGCCAGCGCCGCCTTGAAGCCATCGCTCGTGAGCGCACAAGCTGGATCACCCGCGCAGCCAATGCCGACAATCAGATTGCCGTGCTCGACGGCCGCATGGCACAAACTGAAGAGGAGCGCCGCTCGCTTCAGGATGCGCCCGATACCATTCTTGAGCAGCGGCGGGCTCTTTTGGGGGAAATTGGCAAGGCCGAGGAGGCGCAAAAGACAGCCAGTGACCAATTGGCCGTGGCCGAACGGGCCAGCATGGAAGCGGATCTTGCCGCCAAAAAAGCGCTGGAAATACTGTCTGATCGCCGCGGCGAGAAAATCCGCGCCGAGGAACGCCTGACCAGCATGATTGATCGCCGCCTTGATATGGAACGGCAGATTGTTGATGCACTTGATTGCAGCCCGGCAGCAACCTTTGATCTGGCCCAGCTCAAACAAGGCGCACCATTGCCTGCTATTGCCAGTATTGAAGGCAAGCTGGAGCGCCTAAAGGCCGAGCGCGAGCGCCTTGGCGGCGTGAATTTGCGTGCCGATGAAGAAGCGACCGAAATATCAGACCAGTTGACAAAGATGGAAACCGAGCGTGATGATTTGATTGAAGCCATCAAAAAGCTGCGCACCGGCATCTTCAATCTCAACAAGGAAGCCCGCGCCCGCCTGCTGGCCTCGTTTGATGTGGTCAATGACCATTTCAAAACTCTCTTCTCCAAACTCTTTGGTGGCGGACAGGCAGAGCTGCAATTGACAGAGGCCGAAGACCCTTTGCAAGCGGGGCTTGATATTATTGCCCGCCCACCGGGCAAAAAGCCGCAAACCATGACGCTTCTTTCTGGCGGAGAACAAGCCCTTACCGCTATGGCGCTGATTTTCGCGGTCTTTTTAACAAACCCCGCGCCTATTTGCGTGCTGGATGAGGTGGACGCCCCTCTTGATGACGCCAATGTAGAGCGCTTCATGACCTTGCTTGAAGAAATGCGCAAGCTGACCAATACCCGCTTTGTGACCATCACGCACAATCCCATCACCATGGCCCGCATGGATCGGCTGTTTGGGGTGACCATGGCAGAGCGGGGCATTTCGCAGCTTGTCTCGGTCAGCCTGGAAGTGGCAGAAGAAATGATCCATGAAGAGGATAAGAAGGCCGTCTCTTCCATCCCGCCGGGCCATCCGCTGGTTTAAGCCGCCGACAAACGCACTTTTTTTAAAAGTGCCATTCTTCCCTTTTGGCCCTTTCATTTGCTCCCTTTTGGCCCTAACGTGGCATCCCTGTCCCTTTCTATCCTAGCTGATAGAGCGGCGCATTGAGCGCAAGATATTCCTGATTTGATATATGAATAGGTGCCTTATGGTTCAGCTAACCCTTTATATTGGCAACAAAAATTATTCCTCTTGGTCACTGCGGCCATGGCTCGCCATGACAGCGGCCGCCATTCCCTTTACTGAAATCCTCTCCCGTTTTGATGAAAGCACCGGCCATGCCCATTTCATCAAATTCTCGCCCACCAAAAAGGTTCCGGCCTTGGTGATTGAGGAAGAGGGGAAGGAACCCGTCACCATTCCTGAAAGTCTGGCCATTTTGGAGACCATGGCCGATCTCTATCCGCAAAAAGGACTGTGGCCAGAAAGCCCGGCGGAAAGAGCCATAGCACGCAGCCTTGCCTCAGAAATGCATGGCGGCTTTTTTGGCCTGCGCGGCGAATGCCCCATGAATATGCGCCGCAAGCCCGGCGCGATTGAAGTCTCGGACGCTGTGCGTAAAGATGTAAAGCGAATTGAGAGCATTTGGCAGGAGCAACTGCAGCGCTCTGGCGGGCCTTTCCTGTTTGGGGAGTTTGGTATTGTCGATGCCATGTTTGCCCCGGTGGTCAACCGACTGGAAATATATGAGCTGTCGGACCATCCGGCTGTTAAGGCCTATACCAAAGCCATGAAGGCCCTGCCAGCATGGCAAGACTGGGTAGAAGAAGCCCTTAAAGAGCCTTGGGTTGTTGAAGAAGACGAAGCTTAAGAGCAAAAAGGGCGAGATTGGGTATGCTTGGGGGCATACCCAAATCTCGCCAGGTAAGAAGGATCAGAACCCCTGTATAAGGGCTTTTATTGCAGCAAAGATCCTTCTGGATGGAAGGCATAATAGACAAAGGCAAACGTCACATCATGCACCACATCTTGTGGCTTGCCAGCGACCTTCTTTGTCACCGACACGCTGCCTACATCACGCGATTGGGCAATCTGGTCATCGTCTAGCGCCGAATTGACACCTTTTTTCCACGAAAGGGTCAGATCTCCTAGTGTAATCGGACCATCAAGACGCAATTTGGAAAGCGTGACGGCGGTTTTCTTGTCGCCATCTTGCACCACCACAACCCGAGCCATAGGACTGACATTGTCGGGCAAATCGCCGGTAAAGAGCGGGTAGGGGGCCGACCGGCTATCATAATTGACATAAGGATTGCGGCCATAGGGGCGAAAGTTGGGATTGTTCGGCACCAGTACCTTCGCCTCGGGATTGTTCTTTTTAAACTCGCCAAAGCTGATCACCCGAACCGGCAACATGGTCAGTTCCGCGCCTTGCAGGCTGCCCAAAATGGCTTCACCGGTAAATTGCTGCCACCAGCTCTCGGTCTGGCGGTCATACATGACAAGGTCTGACTTGCGCAATTTGCCCGTGGTGCCAAAATCCAGCAGCTTGCCATCCACCTTACGCTCAAACACAATCGAGGCATTGCAGAGCGGGCAATAGGTGACAGCAACTGGCACGCCACCGACCTCATCATTGACAATTTCATGCCACGTGAGAATGCGCAAAGGATAGGCGCGCCGGTCGCCATTAATCTCTAGACGAATAACCGGTTCCTTGGGCCCTAGGTCTGCAATTTGTGAGGCTGGCTTGAATATAGGTGCATCAATCGAGGGGATGCCATCGCGAGGCGGGCCACCGGACAAAATCTCGCCAAATTGCACACTGCTTTTTGTAAAATCGGTCTTCCACCCCTCAGCACGCCACTGGCTGGGAGTGGCCAAAGCAGGCCCCAAAGCAAAGGCCGCCAGCAGTAGGCTGGTTAAAATCAGTTTTGCCAGAGGTCTTTCCAACGTGGATATGATTGTCATCTCAGTCTCCCATCCAAAAGCCTTGCCGCCTTCTTGCACAAAAGGGGGCAGATAAACCAAGCATGACAGGCGCGCAGCGAAAGGCCAAATCACACCCGCTCAAACTGATGTGAACAAGGATGGGTAACAGATATCAGGTTGGGAAAAGGGGAGCTTGCGATAAGACTTTTTCAATCACCTCTAGCGTGCCTTGCGTCATGGAATAGGAGGAAAGATCAGCGCGCCCAACCCAGCAAGCGCTGGCGGCATCATCCCCTGCGACCAAGGGCAGAGCACCACTTTTTCCATAATAAACCGCGATTACATAATGGCGTTCGGTTTTGCCAGAGGCGTCGGGGCGAATGATCTCAACCAGGTCGGCCAAATGAGAAGGGACGAAAGAGAGGCCCGTCTCTTCCTCTATTTCGCGCGCGATTGCCGCCTCCAGGGTCTCGCCCACTTCAACGACACCGCCGGGCAAGCTCCATAACCCTGCCAAAGGCGGTTTGCCGCGTTCGATCAGCAAGATACCCTCATCTGATTCAATAACGGCACTCACCCCAAGAAAGGGACGGGCTGGATACTCTCGCACATGGTCTGGCTGGGCCATAGGTCAAACCTCTCCTAGTCAAAGAGGCGGTCAATTTCGTCCTGAGCCGTTGGATGGTCAACAGCAAGCATCCAGTCTTTTTCAGATTTGGTGCCATTGATCAAAGCGCTGGCATGATCAATCAGGGGGCGCACCTCTGTAGAGGCGGAAAAAGCGATCGGCTCAAGGGCATCGGGCGTGATCGCCCCTTCGAGCTTGGAAATTGCTTCAATCAGCCCAAAAATCTTTTCATCAATTTTAGCAATCAGGCTTTCAAACCGTGCCTTCAAAGCGGCATCAACATGCTCATAGACAGAAACAGCAAGGTCTTTTTCCTTGAACGTGGATTGCTGGAAATAGTCGCAATAACTCATGGGCCGCCATGCGAAAATATCCTCGGCACATTCTGGCATGGAAGGAAGCATTTCAATGAGCATAAGCATTTCATTGAAATGATTGAGGAAATCCGTTGCCAGATAAGTCCCTGGATTGATGTTGGCATCGGTAAGCCGTGCCGCATCTATTTGGGGATGTGCCTCTTGCATATCGCTGCCCATAGCCTGAATATCCATCTGATAGACTAGATTAATCTCTACATGGTTTCCAAAGTCTTGACGCTGGCAGTTTGCTGAGAAAAAACGGCATACAGCGCTGATAAAGAAAGCATAAAAAGAGAGGGAATAGTGATGTGCGGCCGCTTTGTTATTGATGCAGACCAAGAAGATTTTCTTGCCTTTTTTACAAAGGAAGGGGAGTTGCCCGGCTTACACCCCATGCCGCCGCGTTTTAATATTGCGCCCACGCAGCCGGTTCTGACTATTTTGGGACATGAAGATCAAAGACAGGCGCGCTTGATGCGCTGGGCTTTCCTGCCCGACTGGGTTAAGAACCCCGCCGATTTTACCCTCATCCATAATGCGAGAGCTGAAACAGCGGCTACAAAACCTTCCTTTCGCAATGCTCTGCGCTATCGCCGCTGCTTGATTCCTGCCTCTGGCTTTTATGAATGGCAGAGATCAGAAGAGAGAAAACAACCTTATTATATGTCACCAACCAAAGCGTCCCTTTTGGCGATGGCAGGAATTTGGGAAACCTGGATGGGACCAAATGGAGAAGAGCAAGATGGTTGTGCCATTCTCACCTGCAAGGCGAACTCCGCCATGGGTCAAATTCACCACCGCATGCCGGTTTTGCTGGATGAGACGCAAATAAATGACTGGCTGGATTGTCGCTCTGGGAGAAGTGATCACCTTACCACCTTAATGCAGTCGCAAGGCGAGGATTTCTTGCGCTATCACCCGGTCAGTGAGGCCGTGAATAGAGCGGCAAATGATAGCCCAGCCCTGATCGAGCCGGTTGCGCCAAGCTTTGAAAAGCAGGCCAAGCCAAAGACAGAAGGGAAGGAAGGCGTGAAGGATAAGCGCCAAAAGAAGGAAAAGGACAATAAGGATCAGCTTAGTCTTTTTTTAGAGAAGCTGATTTAGAGAGAAGCTGAGATCGCCCATAAACAGCAGAGAGTTGGTTAGGATCAATCAACAGACAAATAGCCAAAAGCAAATAGCCAAAAAGAAACCCCGGAAGATTGCTCTTCCGGGGTTCTTTTAAATCTAAGAATTAACTCAGATTAGAAGTCGCGCTGCAGGCGAAGACGTGCGGACCACTGGTCCTGGTCTCTGGTAGCAGAAGCAGCAGATGCGCTGTAATCAACTTTGTTGTATGCGACACCAGCGCGTACAGTGAAGTTGGTTACTGGCTTGTAGGTTACAGTCAGGCCTGTGCCCCAAGCTTTTGCATCTTCGTTAGCTGCAGATTTGTCGTTGTAAGAAGTGTAACCACCTTCGAGCTGTGTAGACACGGTGTCGGTCCAAGCATAGTTCAGGGCAGTGTACAGAACGAAACCGGTGTTCAGTTTCATGTTACCAGCAGCATTAACAGTTGCATCGGTCAGGCCAGCTGCACCAGTCTGCAGACCGGTCAGGTAACGAAGAGCACCAGCAGAGTAACCACCAGCGAAGGCAATGTTAGAACCAGCGGACAGCATGTCCAGGTTCAGCTGAAGACCAGCACCGATTGCATAACCGTAATCAGTGTCAAAAGCAGTTACGCCCTGGTTCAGGTAACGGATCTGGGAAACAACACCACCAACTTTGGCTTTACCCCAACCCTGGTTTACAGAGAGAGAAGCAGCAACATCAGGCATTACCTGACCAGCGTAACCACCAGTAGCACCACCAACGAGGGCAGCTGTACCAGTGCGAGCCTGGTTTTCGATAGCGATCTTAGCAGATACGCCGTTGCCCAGGTCCATGTTGTAACCTACTGCACCAACGTCATGGCCGGAGAAGTAAGCGTTAACCAGGTACATACCTTTTGTGTAGTCGATGTCAGCAGCAGCGTCAGCTACACCAGCATACAGACCACCGAGAGACAGGTAGTACTTGTCGAAAGCGCCGTTAGCAGTGTCGTAACGAGCGAAACCAACGAGGGTGCCCAGCTCGGTTTCGGACTTAGCGGTGAAGTTCAGGTTTACACGTGCGGCGATTGCAACTTTGTTTGCAGCAGTGCCGGAAACGCGCTCGTTTTTAGTTTCAACGTAGTTTACGTCTGCACGAACGTAACCGTTGATTTTCAGGCAGGTGTCTGTGCCTGGGATGAAGTGGTAACCAGCACCGTAAGCGTTACAAACTTTTACGTATTCTACAGGCTCAGCTACTGGCAGGTCGGCAGCTTGAGCGGAACCAGCTGCAACCAGAGCAGCTGCGGAACCAAGGATAAGGCTCTTGATGTTCATTGTTTCTGACCTTCTTTGTCATAAAAACTTTTTGCGCAGAGACCTAAGTCCAGTCAGTCTTGATGGGGCCATCTGCTTGCGACAAGGGTGACAATAGACGTTTTTTCCCGTGGATCAATCACCTCACGCTTTCCCCCAGTTCCATTTGCCTCAACTGTTGCACAAAAAACACAAAACAAAGCTCAGGCCGCAGAAAACGGCCAATTCCTTTCTAACAGATTAACAAAAACTGAGGATGAAATCCGCACAGTTTCGGCTGGAATCCGCTTTCTACAAGCAGGTGATGCCGCTTTGTCGCACCCAAAGAGGGGGGAATTAAGAGGCAAAATGCGATTCCAAACAAGATTTTTGGCGGCGAAAGAGACGATTCCCAAAAAAACACCCTCACTTTATGAGCGGCACACCCCCTTCTATCCCTAGCGCTCCGCGTCAAACAGCAGAATCAGACCGTTCCTGCATGAAAAACGAAGGCTCCACCTCATTGTCACAATCAAGCCAGAGCGATTCTCTTAAATGTTGGCCTGAAAATGTCAGGCAAAGAAAAAGCCTGCCCCGGTAGGAGAGGCAGGCTTTATCGGATCAGAAGACTCTACAATAAGAAACGGCCGCGTAACTTTAGAAGGGCCATAGGCGGCTAAGAGCATTGCCCGATTTCTTTTTATCATCCAATTGTGTCTCGCCGGTGCTGATCTTTTCCATTTCAGCCTTCACCTTGGGGTCGTGTGTGCGATATTTGGAAGGGGGCTGCGTGAGATATTTCCGTTTTGCGCTATTTTTGTCATTGACTGCATTGATGAGGGCAAGACGCTCTTTCACCTGCTTGCTATATTCGGCTGCTTGGCCGGATGATGTAGGGCCATCTTTGGCAAAATCATGCTCTTTGATATTCCGGGTAAAAGACGTTACGCGTGGATCATTTTTCAAAATGGCGTCGCGCTGTGCTTTAGGCAGGCTGCGCACAGCAGCAAGGAAAGCCTCCCGCTCTTTGTCATTCATTGTATCCAGGCGTTCCAGATAGGCTTTACGCAGCAAGTCAGGATCACGCGGCCAATCAGAGGCGGTTAAAAGACGGCCTGTCTGTTGTTTATCAATCGGCTTTGGCAAGTTGGAAGCGCTGGGCGGAATAACCAAACCGGGGCGAGCGGTATAGTCAATCGCCTCGCCCTGCTCGTCGGTGATGTTGGTAATATTGTTAAGGTCGCTAATCAGGGCCTCTTCTTGCGTGGTCCCCGTGCCATAGGTCGTGCCCCCAATGCCGGAACAGGCGGCAAGGCTGCATGCCAGAGCCAGAATTGTGCCTGTCCGCAGATTTTGAACACCTGCAGGCTTGCGATCAGATTGGAAGCTGAACTTCATGACATTTCGCCTTAACTCTTGGAACAGCCGTCCCGGCATTGTTCCATTTTACACATTGGGCCGAATTGAACACCTTAAATCTGCCTGAAAGCTACCACAGGCAAGGCAATGATGGCATAGCCAAATCATGGCTTTGCGGCATCATTACGACCAGTCCCTAAAAAAGAGTCATATATCAGGATGGCCGCGCCTGCAACGATCCAGACATCTGCAAGATTGAACACATACCACGAAAATGTGCCCCAGTAAAAATGAAACAGGTCCACAACGGCCCCATGCATCAGCCGGTCCAGCCCATTGGCAAGGGCCCCACCCAGCACCAGCCCCAGCCCCAAAGCAACACTTTTATGAGTATTGCGCAGGATCCAGATCACAAGTGCAATGGAACACAGAACAGCAATGCCAACCAGTACATAGCGGCCAAAGTCACTATTTTGCTGAAACAGCCCGTAAGAAATGCCCCGATTCCAAACCAGAATCACATCAAAAAAAGGGGTAAGCTGAAGCGGCCCATGACTTGCCATATGGCTTTGAATATCGAACCCATAAAGCATCCATAATTTGGAAGCCTGATCCGAAACAAAGGCAAAAAAAGCAAGAGAAAAACCGATGAGGCGGGCGGACAAGGAAGTGCTCCAGGTGGAAGGGCGCAGGGCCGTCTATATAAGGTCACTATAAGATAGAGAAAAGTCAGGCTTTTGAAAGCCTCAAAAGCCTGACTTTAAATCGTAACCATACTCTATAATATGGTCATTCTGTGATGCTCTGCTTAAGCCATGCCTTATTGGGCTTCGATCTCGCGCATGGCTGCAGCATCGCGCAAGGAAAGATCCGGATAGTCGCTATCCTCTCCCACCTCTGGCAAGACTTTCCACGAGCGCTGGCATTTGTTGCCGCTTGCAAGGGCTGGCACAACGCCGATATTGGCGACATCATCCAGCATAAAGGCGCCTTCAGGCGCATCCCCTTCAATCAGCTCGGCCTGCGAGGTGATGGAGATTTCAGCCAGATCCACCCCATCCATAGCGGCAAGAATGTCTTTGTCATTTACATAAACCTTCGGAGCGGCTTCAAGGGAAGAGCCGATGCGCTTCTCGCGGCGCTCAATCTCCAAGGCACCGGTGACAACGCGGCGCAATGTGCGGATTTTCGCCCATTTATCAGCAAGCTCCTGATCTTTCCAGTTGCCCGGCACTTCAGGGAACTGGCGGAAATGGACAGAATCATCGTCGGACGGGAAGCGGGACAACCAGGTTTCTTCCATAGAGAAAGGCATGATCGGCGCAAGCCAGGCAGTGAGATGCATGAACAATTCATGGATCACATAAAGCGCGGCCTTGCGGCGCTCGGAGCTTGGCGCATCGCAATAAAGGGCGTCTTTACGCACATCAAAATAGAAGGCGCTCAGCTCGATCCCCATAAAATAGTTCAGCTCGCTCATGATGCGCTTGAAATCAAAGGCATCATAGGCTTCGCGCACCATCGCGTCCAGCTCATGAATCCGGTGCAGCATCAACCGTTCCAGCTCAGGCATGCTGGAAGGCGAGACTTCGGTGCCGTCATAATGGGCAAGAGAGCCAAGCATCCAGCGGATGGTGTTGCGCATCTTGCGGTAAGCATCGGCTGAGGTTTTCAGGATCTCCGGCCCGATCCGCTGATCATCGGAATAATCGGCAGAGGCCACCCACAGGCGCAGAATGTCGGCACCATATTGCTTGATCACATCTTGTGGCGCGATGGTGTTGCCAAGGGACTTGGACATCTTGCGACCATCTTCTGCCATAGTGAAGCCATGGGTGAGCACAGCATCATAAGGCGCGCGGCCACGGGTGCCGCAGCTCTCCAGCAGCGAAGAATGGAACCAGCCGCGATGCTGGTCCGAGCCTTCAAGATAAAGATCAGCAGGCCATTTCAGATCATCGCGCTGCTCAAGGCAAAAGGCATGGGTGGAGCCGGAATCAAACCATACATCAAGAATGTCGTCGATCTTTTCCCACTCTTGTGGGTCATAATCAGGGGAGAGGAATCGCTCTTTCGCCCCATCGGCAAACCATGCATCGGCCCCTTCTGCGCGGAAGGCATCATAAATGCGATCATTAACGGCACTGTCTTGCAGTACGGTGGCAGGATCATCTTTTTTGATGAAGATGGTGATTGGAACACCCCAGGCGCGCTGGCGCGAGATCACCCAGTCAGGGCGGGTCTCGATCATGGAGCGTAGGCGGGACTGACCGCTTTGCGGCACAAACCGGGTTTCATCAATGGCTTTAAGAGCGCGGGCACGCAGGGTATCGCCTTCGCCATCAATGTTGCGATCCATGGCGATGAACCATTGCGGCGTGTTGCGGAAGATCAGCGGAGCTTTTGAACGCCAGCTATGGGGATAGCTATGCTTGACCTTGCCGCGCGCCAAAAGGGCGCCGGTTTCAACCAGTTTGTCAATTACGGCACTGTTGGTGGTGCCTTCGCCGCCCTTGCGGTTGAGGATATATTGCCCCTGGAACAAAGGCACATGCGGATAGTAAGAGCCATCTTCCGCCACTGTGTGAGGCACTTCGGGGGTGCCGCATTCGGCAAAACGCTCGCGATTGGCAACAAAGACATCATAGTCATCCGCACCATGGCCCGGCGCGGTATGGACAAAGCCGGTACCGGCATCATCGGTCACATGGTCACCGGCCAGCAAAGGCACATCATAATCATAATAGCCATCAGTGCCTTCAAGACCGCGGAACGGGTGCTCACATTCTGAGATAACAGAAGGATCAACATCAAACTTGCGCTCATAAGCCTCAATGCGGGCAGCCTTGAAGATGTCAGCGGCCAGATTGTCAGCAACAATCAGCTTGTCGCCAACCTTGCCCCAATTGTCGTCAGCTGCTTCTGTCACTTCATAAAGGCCATAAGAAATAGCGGAAGAATAGCAGATAGCCCGGTTGCCGGGGATGGTCCACGGGGTGGTGGTCCAGATCACCACATCCGCATCCAGCAAATCATCCATTTGCCCGTCCGCTGCGGTGCCATGAACAGCAGAGACAGGGAAGCGCACCCAGATGGTGTGGGAGGTGTGATCCTGATATTCCACTTCGGCCTCGGCCAGAGCGGTTTTCTCGACAATCGACCACATAACCGGCTTAGAGCCCTGAAAGAGCTGGCCGGACATGGCAAATTTCATCAGCTCGGCGGCGATATGGGCCTCGGCTGCAAAGGTCATGGTCTTATAAGGATTGACAAAATCGCCGGTCACGCCAAGGCGCTTGAACTCGCCTGCCTGCACGCCGATCCACTCGGCGGCAAAGTCGCGGCATTCCTGACGGAATTCATTGACAGGAACTGCGTCTTTATTCTTGCCCTTCTTGCGATATTTTTCCTCGATCTTCCATTCGATCGGCAGACCGTGGCAATCCCAGCCGGGTACATAATTGGAATCATAGCCGCGCATCTGGAACGAGCGGGTGATGATGTCTTTGAGCACCTTGTTAAGAGCGTGGCCGATATGCAAATGGCCGTTGGCATAGGGAGGGCCATCATGCAGAACATATTTCTCGCGGCCCTTGGAGCGCTCGCGCAAGGAAACATAAAGATCCAGCTCTTCCCAGCGGTTCAGAATTTTCGGCTCATTCTTGGGCAGGCCTGCCCGCATGGGAAAATCGGTCTTGGGCAGATAAAGAGTTTGGGAATAATCGCGACTGTCAGTCATGGTCTGTCATCCAGAAAAATTGTCCTCAGCATTCCCTCAATCCTAAAGCGTACAGAGAGGGCCGCTGGGCTTTGTCTTGGTCTTGCATATCCCGCATCAAACGCGGGCATAAGAAAGGGAGAAGATCAGGGGCGGTTGATGGCCAGACATTTAAGGCCAATCAGGCAAACCTGATCAGGTAGGGATCGTCCCGGTCCCTCGCGGGCATCTATCAAAAGACGCCGATCACGCGAAGGCCGGGCCAGTAATTCGTCCTATCTGTTCCCCGCTTCCCCGCACAATGGACCAGAAGGAAGAGGGCAAGGGTTGGTCGCCATAAAGGGGCATATCAACCTTGAACATATTCGCTTTGAGCATATTCGCGCCTGTATAGGGGCTTTTTACCAGCAAAAAGCCTGAAAATTCTGGCCGCGACCATAAGTCAAGCCGCCCTCAAGGGCAAGCCCTACAGGGGGCCGCTTGTTCAAAAGAAGCAAACTAATCCCCCTTGCCCAAAGCTGTGGCAAATTAAAGGGCCCAAGGGCTCGTTTGGCGCACGGGATTGGCGCAAAGGCGCGCGCAAAAGACGAAAGAGAAGGTGCAAGAGGAAAGAAGGAGAATGGAGCAGGTGCAACAGAGCAAAAAGACAGAAACAGCCGGAGGAGGGGAACTGCTGGATGATCTGATCATAAGAGAGCATTTTCTCTATATGGGCGGGAGCCAAGTGCCCTTTAAGCGCTCTCCCAACCAGACATCCAAAGCCCGATCTTTGGGCAGCCAAACAAGGCCGTTTGATCCCAAAGGCATTGTCCTGCACGACACGGCAGGGCGGCTGGAGAAAGGCAGCTCGGTGCGCTGGTTTCTTCAAAAAAAAGCAAAGGCCTCGGCCCATTTTGTCATTGAGCGCGATGGCAGCTTAACCCAGCAAGTGGCGCTGGATTGTAAGGCGTGGCATGCGGGCAAAAGCGCCTATAAGGGCCGGACGGGGGTGAATGACTTTGCTTTTGGATTAGAACTGGTCAATCCCGGCCGCTGCACGCAATTGGCTGACGGGCGGTTTAAACCGTGGTTTGAGGAGCGCTTTAAAGAGGGAGAGAATGGCCTTCATTTTGCCTATAAGGCGACCAAAAGCCACGGCTCGGGCTGGTGGCTGGCTTATAGCAAGGAGCAGATTGAAGTCACAATTGCCCTCTGCCAAAGGCTGACTGAAGACTATCGCCTTGAATTCATCACCACTCATTACGAAATTTCGCCGGGGCGTAAAACTGACCCAAATCCGCTCTTCCCGCTTGAAAGGGTCAAGCAGGCCATAAAAGAGATCCCGCCGGATAAAAAGGATAGGCGCGCATTTTTGCCCGCCGATAGCCCGATGCGTCGATGGCCCTCCTATCATGATAATGTCATCATGACAGTCCCCGCAGGGGCTGAGCTTGATATCATCCGCAAATGCCATTTTGAAAATGAGGCGGTTGGTGGGGCCCGCGACGAGACAGCCAAACTCCCAAAGCTTTGGTGTCTATGCGCCTATGCCTCTCATGAGGGATGGATCGAGGGCGAAAAGATCCAATCGCTTGGTGATAGGGGCGATTGAACTGCCCTGTCGCCTCTCTCCTTGTGTTCCTTTACAAAAGACCGCGCTTTTCGCGCTGGGCAGTCAGATCATCCAGAAGGCCGGAAAAACTGGCAAGGGGCCAAGAGAGAGTTTTGCGCCCCTCTTTTTCTGGCAAATCCAGCAAAAGGCTATCGGCTTCGCGCCAAGCGGCCAGAACCTGCTCGGCGGCGGCTCCCTTGATTTTGCATTGATTACCGGAGCAATCCCCAAAAGACAGAGCCTTGCGCGCGCCGTCTGCTGCGGCAAGGGACACGCCGACCTTGGTAAAATCGAGATCCCGTTCGAGATTGAACAAAAGCTGAGGCTCCTTGCCGCCCTTGCCATCATCCTCATAGGTCAAATGCAAAATGGCGGCGCGGAAATTGGGATCATTGCTATAGACATCAACAAGCTGACCATAGCAGCGTGCCTTATTCTCACCGGCTCCCTTGTCGCATGCCAGATCCCATGCGCCATCATAGCTTTTATAATATTCGGTGGCGCGGTCTTCCAGCTTTTGCCCAAAAAGGGACAGCCCACCACCGGCCCAAAACCCGCCGCCAGCCAGCACGAGCCCGGCCAAGGCGACCAGCCAGCTTTTGCGCCGCGTGAAAGGGACAGAGCGGGAGGGAGGGCCGGAAGGGTGAGGGGCGTGAGAGACAGACATGACAGCAATCCTTGAAAAGGCAAAGACAAAAGGCTTGCCCCATGGATAGCCATAGGAAAGGCAAAAGAGAAATCACCTTGAAAAACAAAAAAGTGAGCAAATGTTATGAAAGAGCAGGAAGGACGGTCAGGAATGGGCTGCTATGCAGCCCGCTATTTGCTCTTGCCTTTTTCCCACAAAGTCGTCTCAAGCGGGCTCAAGGGGTGGGCGTCGCCAAGAATGGTGCGCGCTTTGAGGCTGTCATCATCCATCTGCGCAATCAGCGCCTCAAGGCTGTCAAACTTCTCTTCCCCACGAATATAATCATAAAGAGAGACCGAAACAGCCTCATCATAAAGATCGTCATCAAAATCAAAGACATGCACCTCAAAAACAGGGGCGCCATTGTCAAAGGTCGGGCGGCGACCATAGCTTGCCACGCCGTCATGCACAGATCCATCGGCTCGGATGAGACACACCGCATAGACCCCCTCTTTTAGACGACTATTCTCGGCAAGTTTCAGATTGGCTGTCGGATAGCCCAGTTTGCGGCCATTTTTCTCGCCATGAATGACCGTGGCTTTAAAGAAATAGCGGTAACCCAGCAATTGATTGGCAGGCATGGTTGCCCCGTCTTCCAGCGCCTGACGAATGCGGGTGGAGGAGACAGCGTCCCCGGACCGGTCGGCTTTCATATCAACAATAGTAACACCAAAGCCGTGCTTTTTGCCTTGTTCGCGCAAAAAGTCCGGCGTGCCCCGGCGGTCACGACCAAAATGAAAATCATAGCCGGAAATAACCGTACGAGCATCAAGTGCCTCGATCAGCATATCTTCAATAAAGCGTTCGGCGGACTGGGTGGCAAACTCTTTGGTAAAATGAAGGGAGATCATCCCGTCAAAGCCCAGAGCTTCGGCCAGTTGCGCTTTTTCATCATGGGGCGTGAGGCGGAAAACCGGGCGATCAGGACGAAAGACGGTGCGCGGATGCGGCTCAAAGGTCAGCATCACGGCCTTTACCCCAAGTGCGCGGGCTTCTTCCAGCGCATCTTCCAAAACAGCTTGATGACCACGATGCATGCCATCAAAATTGCCAATAGCGACCACAGCCCCGCGCAAGGATTGCGGTAGGGGCAGGGAAGGTTGGTTCAGATCAAGAAAAGAGCGATCAGACCCCATTTCATGGTCTCCGTGGCAAATCTGGAATGAAAGCGCTTGAAAACAGGAATTTGAGAAAATCCCTGCCAATGTGGCGCGACGTTGCCCAAATACCGAACCAAGGTCAAGCCTAAACCCGCCTTTCAAAGCCTTTGATAGATGATTTCCAGCTCTTGTCGCAGCTTTTGGACAAAAATCTATTGTCATGGTTTTTTTGCGCAAATGAAAGTGACAAAAGAAGGAAGAAGGATAGGAGGCAGGCAAGATGAGTTTGCATCTATACAAGTGTTCAAAAGACAGTTAGAGTCAGCACATCAAGCTTTCTGACGAATGATTGCGATTATGGCGTCTGCTCCATCCCGATAAGATGGAGATGAGCATTCCCCCAGATCACAAAACTGTGTCGGATCTCCAAACAATTGGTGAGACAATGCAAGACAGTGAAACTTTGGCCCCAAGTGCGGCTAAGGGAGATCGGGACTCCATCATCAACCCATCCTCAGATGCTCATCCGGGGGAAGAGACGCCCGAGGAGCTAAGCTGGGGCGGGGAATTGCGTGCAACCTTGTTGCTCTCCTGGCCCTTGGTGCTGACGCAGGTAGCACAATTTTCCTATAACACAACTGACGTCATCATGATGGGCTGGTTAGGCAAGGACCATCTTGCCGCCGGTTCTCTGGCAACCGCCCTTTTCCATCCCATTCTTCTATTTGGGATAGGAGCGCTGACAGCAGTGGCGCCCATGGCAGCGCAGGCAATCGGTGCCAAGGATTATGCTTCCATGCGCCGGACCACCCGTCAGGGGCTGTGGCTTGCTGGCATTTTGGGGCTGTTGCTCATCGCCCTTTTATATCAAAGCGGCACCATCTATGCCCTGATCGGACAGGATCCGGAAACCTATATCTTATCAGTAGGCTATCTTAAATATGCAGCTTGGGGCCTTTTACCAGCGCTGGCCATGGTGGCTTTGCGTGGCATGGTCAATGCCCATAGCGAAACGGCTATTATTCTCTGGATTACCATTTCAGGCATCTTCATCAATGCCTTTGGCAATTATGTCCTAATGTTTGGCAATTTCGGCTTCCCGCGTCTTGAGCTGGAAGGGGCAGGGATTGCCACTTCTATTGTCAATCTGATTGGTTTCTTGATGCTGCTTGTCTATGTGCTGGTGCATAAAACCTATCGCTCTTACGAGATCTTTGCCCGCTTTTGGAAGCCGGACTGGCCCCGTTTTCGGGAAATGCTGCGGGTGGGCTTGCCTATCGGCCTGATGATCTGTTCCGAAGTCGGTATGTTCTCCGCTGCCACGTCCATGATGGGCTGGCTGGGGCGTGATGCACTGGCTGCCCACGCCATTGCTCTTCAATGTGCCGGGGTTGCTTTCATGGTGCCATTGGGCCTGTCCCAAGCGGCTACCATTCGTGCAGGCCTTGCCAGAGGGCGTGAGAGTGTCGTTGGCATGATGCGATCGGGCTGGATCGCGATCGGGCTTGGCACCGGCTTTATGGTCTTTACCGGCGCTCTGTTCCTTTTGATCCCCAATGTCTTGATCGGCTTCTTTCTGGACCCGTCCGATCCGCAAAACATGATTCCTTTCTCGCTGGCGGTCTCCTATTTGGCGGTTGCAGCGCTTTTCCAGCTGGTGGATGGGGCACAAGCCATGTCTGCAGGGGTCTTGCGCGGCTTGGGCGATACCACCGTGCCAATGGTGGTGGCTGTCTTTGGATATTGGCTCTGTGGCCTGACCACCGGTTATGTGCTCGGCTTTGTGCTGGACTGGCAAGGGATCGGCATATGGATCGGTCTGGCAACGGGGCTGGCGGTGGTTGCCGTCATCCTTACAATCCGTTTCGCCATGCGCGAAAAGCTGGGCCTGACCCATGGCAAGATGACAGCCTGATCTCGGTGCCTGAAGGGCCACCTTTAGAACAGCTGTAGAAAGAGCAAATAAAAATCCCGACTTGTCGCAACAAGCCGGGATTAGCAATAATTATCTAGGCTCTGTCTGTTATCCGACAGAAAGCGCCAAAACTAGGCAGCAGGCTTCTTGGCTGCCTTTACCTGTGCTTCTCCTTGCAACACTACGGTTTCGCCAACGCGAGCGTCACAGGCAAGGCGAACACGGCGGCCGCGATCAATCTTTTCTTCCACGGTGACAGAGACGGTCAATTCATCACCAGGTTTAACGGGCGCCATAAAACTGAGCGTCTGAGAGATGTAAATCGCTCCGGGGCCGGGAAGGCGCATACCCAAAATAGCCGAGAAGAGACTGGCAGTATAAAGCCCGTGGGCGATGCAGGAGCCAAACTGGCTGCTTGCGCCATAGTCCTTGTCCACATGGATGGGATTGTGATCACCAGATACAGCGGCAAAGGCAGCAATATCGGCGTCCGTTACCACATGGCTAAAGCTCTCGCTCTGTCCCACACTCATATCATCGTAATAGATGGTCTGGGCTTCAACGCCGCTCAAGGGTGCATTCATGATCAATCTCTTCCCGTTGTAACTGGCTTGCAAATATACAAGCAAAGGAGATGTTATCGCTTTACTGCATTGCAGCATAGATCAAGCTTATGCGGGCTTTCCTCCCGGGGCAAGCATTCTTACGCGGGCGAGACAGTCTTACGCATAAGACATTGGATGAAAGGGGAGCGGTAAGAAAAGGGCCTGGCGCATGGATAGGTTCAAGGCCATATCCCTTGAAAATGAGTGATAAAGGCCTGGATGGTTAGTTTTTGCTATCTGGATGAAAACTCAGCCCTCTCATGCGTATCTCTTGCCATGTGGGGAAAAATCACCGCCTCAAAGGTCAATTTCGATCCAGGAAAATGGTTAACGAGTGTCAAGGTTATTAAAGACTAAATAAAATCCTACAAAGCTCTTAAAATTCCCGCAAAATCAAGGAATTTAGCCCAAAAACGGTACAATTTTCGCAGAATTGAGAATGCGGGAATTTTAGGAATTAACCGGTTTTTTAATTCCTTGGGCTAGTCTCAACTCTGGGTGCAAGGAGGCTTAACAGGCTGACAACCCATAAAGACCAGTAAAGGTTACTAAGTAAATACCCGTATAAAGCGGGAACCTAGTATGAGTTTGGAGTGAACTTATGGCCCTTGATCTTTCTATGCCGGTACTTGTTGTCGATGACTACAAAACCATGATCCGGATTATCAAAAACCTGCTCAAGCAGTTAGGTTTTGAAGATGTAGATGATGCCGCAGATGGCACCGAAGCTTTGGCGAAAATGCAGGACCGCCGTTATGGTCTGGTCATTTCTGACTGGAACATGGAACCAATGACTGGCTACGAGCTGCTCAAACAGGTTCGCGGTAGTGATAGCCTGTCCAAGACACCATTCATTATGGTGACAGCTGAATCCAAGACCGAAAACGTGATCGCTGCCAAGAAAGCTGGCGTCAACAATTATATTGTGAAGCCATTTAATGCAGCGACTCTGAAAACAAAAATCGACGCCGTATTCGATAACTAATTTCAGAGGTCATAGCGCAAGTCGCTATGCAGTGGGCCACAGCTCCGGACATGAAAATGTCCGGTTAGCTGGCTTGCGGTCCGTAAAATAAATGCTTGATCATGACAAAAATAAATCCGGGAGGGTCGGAAACGGTCAGTCACGGGTAAGCTGTAAGCATTTTGATAAAGAGAGAAAGAGCAGAAAAACTGCTCAAACTAAGACGAGTGGGTAGAGGTATGGCACAAGCGGTAGGGAAAGAGAGTATCGTTCAAGTTGTTTCCTATCTTGAACAGAACAAGACGGATCAGGAAGTCTCTTTGACCGATGTGATGTCTCTTGCTGAAGTAATGGCAGATAGCCTTGATGCCCATGTCGAAGCCATGGACAAATCCATCTATTCGGAATTTTCGGCCATCGCCAATGAAATTTCGAAGATGAAGCAAGAAATTGCAGCCCTTTGTCCAACTGACATGCGTAGCAATTCTATTCCCGACGCGGGACGCGAGCTAGACGCAGTTGTTGAAGCAACAGAAACTGCCACCAACACAATTATGGGAGCGGCAGAAGAAATCATGGGGGCGGATCCTGCAGATGCAGAGGATTACTCAGCCCTTGTGAATGACAAGATAATCGAAATTTTTGAAGCCTGTTCTTTCCAGGATATTACAGGTCAGCGCATCTCTAAAGTGGTTCGTACACTCAATCTGATTGATGAGCGGGTATCGGGCTTTATTGAGCGCCTTAAGGTTCAGGATATGGATCTGCCTGTTGCTGAGGAAAGTGACGAGGAACGCCGCCGCCGTGAACTGATTTTGCACGGTCCCCAACATTCCGGGGAAGGCGTCAATCAGGCAGATGTTGATAATATGCTCAATGAAATCTCTTTTGATACAATCGCCAATGAGAATGATAATGGATCCTCTCAGGCGGAGATAGATGATCTCTTCTCATAATGCTTGAGCATCAAGCCGGTAGTTTGCTCCGGATTTAAGGAAAACCGTCCTTAAAGGAGTCGCCCCAGCCTTGAGCATCATCTCAAGGTTTTTGGAATGGGCAAGGGCTGGTGCCAAACAAAAAAGCAGAACTATTGTATTCGGGGTTGCATAGTGGAGCTGTACCTGCTGTGAAGCAGATGGTTTGGGGGAAGTTCTATTGGCCTTTGGATTTTCAATTACGGAAAATTTAGGCGAACATTTGGCGGATGGATTGTTTCTTGAAGCATTCCACGCATGGTCGTCTTGGGTGAAGGAAGACCGGTGCCTGCCGGAAATCGGTGGGCCTGAGCTGGAAGCCATCCAGCATTCGCGCAATCAGCAAGCCCGTTTCTCAAAAGATGACAGGGGAGAGTGGTTCTGTAGCGACTTTGCACCCGGATTGGTAGATTTTACAGGTTTCTCTCTTGCAGGCCAAACATTGGAAAGCGGCGGCAAGGAATTTGCGAAAATTCATATTGATAATTGCGAACTGTCTTTTAAGAAAACACAGCCTGTTTTTTGTCGCTTTCGGGCAGTTAAAGCCACCAATGTTTCACTATGGGAAGCACTCTATCTGCCGGTTCATTCAACCGATATTGATAAAGACGAAATCATTGTAATTTTCCAGCCAACTATCTATCGGCAGGATTATCTTGAAGGCTTGCTCAATGCTCTGCCCCATGGCCTGATGACTGTGCTACGCCATCCAGTAGATGGGCAAAAAGACCAGACTTTCCAAGTGATTGAATGCAATCGCCCCATGTCCAACATGATGAATAAACGCATGCGGGATATTGCGGGGATTGATCTGCCAAGTCTGTGGCCCGAAGCGGATCAGGAAGCGCTGGAAAAGGTTTTGCTATCCGTTCTGGATGATGGCATGGCCCGCAATTTCAACAGTCACTATACGCAAGAAGGCGACCTGCGCTCTTGCATTGCGCGTATCTCGCGCACCGATTACGGCCTGATTATCTATATCTGGGATGTGGGCCCCGCCTAGCCCCAAGCAGAAATTTGGCTGAGCATCCACTCCAAGTCTCATGCCAAAAAAAAGCCCGGTCTGGTTTACCAGCCGGGCTTTTTGATTTCTACTCTGCGAGACCTGTCAAACGAAGGTCTGTCGCAGGAAAAACATGTGACTTACATGTTCGGGTAATTCGGTCCGCCCATGCCTTCCGGTGTTGTCCATGTGATATTGCCGTTGGGGTCCTTAATGTCACATGTCTTACAATGCACGCAGTTCTGGGCATTGATGACATATTTCACTTCGCCCGGATTGGCATCATCTTCCATCCACTCATAAACGCCAGCAGGGCAGAAGCGGTTGGAAAGACCAGCATAGACATCATGCTCAGATGATTTCTGCAAGGCTTCATCCGCAAGTTTAAGATGGATCGGCTGATCTTCTTCATGGTTGGTGGCAGACAGGAAGACAGACGACAGACGATCAAAGGAGACCTCATTGTCTGGCTTTGGATAGTCAATCGGCTTGCACTGGGAGGCAGGCAAAGTGCTTTCCGCGTCTGACTTGCCATGCTTCATAGTGCCAAACAGAGAGCCACCGAAAATGGTGTTGCACCACATGTCAAAGCCGCCAACAGCAACCCCGAGAGCGGTGCCAAGCTTGGACCACAATGGCTTGGCGTTGCGAACCTTGAACAGGTCTTTGCCGATGGCACTGCCGCGCCATGCTTCTTCATAAGCGATCAGATCGTCACCGCTGCGTCCTTCAGCCAAGGCATCGATGACGGTTTCAGCAGCCAACATGCCGGAATTCATGGCGTTATGGGTGCCTTTAATCCGCGGCACATTGACGAAACCGGCAGAACAGCCAATCAGTGCACCACCGGGGAAGGAGACCTTCGGCACGGACTGATAACCGCCCTCGGTGATCGCGCGCGCGCCATAGGAAATGCGCTTGCCACCTACAAAGGTGTCACGAACCGATGGATGCTGTTTGAAGCGCTGGAATTCTTCGAACGGAGACAGATAAGGGTTCTTGTAATTAAGATGCAGCACAAAGCCCACTGCGACCTGATTGTCTTCCAGATGATAGAGGAAGGAACCGCCGCCGGTCTTGCCATCAAGCGGCCAGCCAAAGGAGTGGGTAACAAGGCCCTGCTGATGCTTTTCAGGGTCAATCTGCCAGAGCTCTTTAATCCCGATACCGAACTTGGCAACGTCGCTGTCTTTGTCCAGCTCGTAATTGGCAATCACCTGCTTGGCAAGAGAGCCGCGCACGCCTTCGGAAATCAGGGTATATTTGCCCAGCAATTCCATGCCGCGCATGAAGGTGTCTTTTGGCTGACCATCACGGCCAACGCCCATATCGCCTGTGGCAACACCGCGCACCGCGCCATTGTCATCATACAGCACTTCGGCAGCAGCAAAGCCGGGATAAATCTCAACGCCCAGCCCTTCGGCTTTTTCCGCCAGCCAGCGGCACACATTACCCAAAGAGACAATGTAATTGCCATGATTGTTCATCAAAGGCGGCATGGCAAAGTTAGGCAGCGTCAGGCCGCCAGCAGGGCCGAGGAAGCGGAACACATCTTTCTTGACCTCGGTCTTGAAAGGATGGGAGCTGTCGTCGCGCCAGTCTGGCAGCAGGCTGTCAAGCGCACAGGGATCAACCACGGCGCCAGAGAGAATATGCGCGCCAACTTCCGAGCCTTTTTCAAGGACAACAACGGAAATCTCTTCGCCTTTCTCGGCGGCCACTTGTTTGATGCGGATAGCCGCAGACAGGCCAGCGGGGCCCGCGCCAACGATGACAACGTCAAATTCCATAGATTCGCGTTCGGGAAGCGCAGTTTCGTCAGTCATCAAAGGGTCCTCTCCTCAGGGGTCGAAATGGTCCGGAGTCTTTTCAACCACATAATGCATTGCACAACAAGCCCCTATGATCACTTGAGCTTGCCTGCTATAGATAAAGCTTTAGCGGAAAGAGATGGCGGAATCCAAGTGCCAAATAATCAGAATATGGTGACCTCTGCTCATGACCTTGCTGCCCTCATCCAATGGTATGAGGCCGCAGGGGCCGATTGCGCCTTGGCTGATGATCCTCAAGACCGCTTTGCCGAGACAAAAAATCAACTGGCCGCCCGCCAGACAGCAAGAGCCAACACCCCGCAAAGATCGGGGTCACCTTCTTCCAATCAGCACGCTCCCGGTTATGGAGCGGACCCGGTCATCCATCCGCAGCAGCCCGGCTCATTACCTCACGCTCCCCAGTCTCCGCCCTGGGATGATCAGGGGCAGAATGCGGGCGGGCAGCAAGGGGCTGGATCTGCTTTCCAGACGCCTATTTCTACGTTTACGTCAAAGTCAATGGAGGATCAATCCCATCCACCCACAAGATTGGGGGAAACAGATCAGACATTTGGCGTAAATCAGCCTCAAATGGGCCAATCACCCCATCCGGCACACCATCCGGCCATGGCACCGGGCGGAATGATGTCGCGTGCTGGCGGTCAGGTGGAAGAAGCTCGCCAGAGAGCGATAAGCGCCAAAACGCTGGAAGAACTTGAGGCCAATCTCGCCAGTTTTGATGGCTGTAGCTTGAAGTTTTCTGCCAAAAATCTGGTTTTCGGAGATGGCAATCCAGAAGCGGACCTGATGTTTATCGGTGAAGCGCCGGGGCGGGATGAGGATATGCAGGGCCTTCCCTTCGTGGGCCGCGCAGGGCAATTGCTGGACAAGATGATGGCCGCGATCGAGCGGGACCGCACAAATTCCTATATCACCAATATCCTGCCATGGCGCCCGCCGGGCAATCGCAAGCCCAGCCTTGACGAGAGCGAAATGATGCGTCCGTTCATCCATCGCCATATCGAGCTGGTCAATCCCAAAGTGCTGATCTTTCTGGGCGGCACGGCAGCCCAGCAATTGCTTGGTACCAAAGAGGGGATCATGCGTCTGCGTGGCCGCTGGAAGGCCTATCCAACCGCGCAAGGGGATATTCCGGCCATGGCGACCCTGCACCCCGCTTTCCTTCTTCGAACACCAGCCCAGAAGCGGGCTGCATGGCAAGATCTGCTTGAAGTAGCGGCAAAGGTAAGCGGATCAAGCAAGGTCTAAAGTCGCTCATTGCCGCATAAAGCGACAGCGAAAACCACATATGTGAAATCACGCTGTGGAAGGGAACCACACTCTCGGCGTCTCTCCTAAGCGTATCATGCAAGCCTGTTCCACTAGCCCTATGCAGAAAAGAATATAGCTCGACTTCAAAGAAAGATGGGCTGAGCGCAAGGCTCTGTAGATAAAAAGCCCTGTAGATAAAAAAGCCGCACAGGCCAGATGACCTGTGCGGCTTTTATCTTCTATCAGGCGTGTTTGGCGTTATGCCGCGGCCTTGAAATAATCAATGCTCTCGACACGCTGGGCAAATTTCAGCCCCGCATTGCCATTTTCGTGGCGCATGACGGTTGCATCAATCATGCGGCCATCTGCCAGTTCAAGCTGCAGGACTTCGCCCAGTTCAAGGCCCTCACCATTGGTGATCTGGCAACCGGTCTCACTGGCATCGACAAGACAGCTATTGAGGCGATGGCCAGAGGTTTGAATGACGACTATTTGGTCCATCTTCACCCGCAGGCTCTCGCGCCGCTCTGCGACATCCTTGGAGACATCACGCAGGAATTCTTCAACAACGGTGGTGAGCTGGTCTGCCGCTTGTGACAGCTCATCAGACGCCACTTCCACATGCTTGGCTTCCTGTGCGGTTTTGCCAATCACGCTGCTCACACCCTGACTGTTTTTCATTGCCGCTTGCGTATCGCCAGAGGCCAGCTGAATGGAATTGGCGATCTCGTGGGTTGAGGCTTCCTGCTGTTCGACAGCGGCAGCAATCATGGTGGTGACCGAGCTGATATTGCCAACCGTTTCCGTAATATGGCCAATGGCCTCAACCGCATTGCCAGTCAGATGCTGTACGCCCGAAATCTGCTGTTCAATTTCCTGCGTGGCTTTGGAGGTCTGACCTGCAAGCTCTTTGACCTCAGAGGCAACAACGGCAAAGCCTTTGCCCATCTCGCCTGCGCGGGCGGCTTCAATGGTGGCATTAAGGGCCAGCAAATTGGTCTGCTCTGCAATATCGCGAATGATGCCGACAACCGCGCCAATGCGCTCGGCAGCGTCTGCAAGCGAGGAGACTTCCTCATTGGTATTGGTGGCAATCTGAGTGGCAGATTGGACCATGCTATTGGCCTGACCAACCTGAGTGGAGATTTCATGAACCGAGTCAACCATCTGCTTGGTTGCAGTGGCAACCACCTCCACATTATGAGAGGCACCACAAGACGCTTTCTCGGCTGAGCCTGCCTCCTCGGTGGCGTGGCAAGCAACATCGGTCAGGACACTGGCTGTGTCGCGCATGGTGTGGGTCTGGTCTTCCACCGCGCCAATGGTCTCGCTAATGACCTGTCGGAAGCTGCCAACCAGTTTTTCAAGATAAGCCTGACGATGACGTTCCTTGTCGCGCTCTGCTTGCGCCCCAGATTCAAGGCGGCCACGTTCAATAGCATTTTCGCGGAAAATCTCGACCGAACGAGCCATGTCGCCGATCTCGTCATGTTGCTCAAGTCCATCAATAGTGATGCTGGTATTGTTGCGGGCAAGCTCCCGCATGCTGGTAATCATGGAATAGAGCGGACGGGTGATGGAGCGGGTAAGCGAGACAGCAAGAAGGGTGGTCAGTACCAACAGTCCCATCAAAATACCGGCAAGGGTCCAGAAACCGACATTGGCATTGTGCGCGGTTGTGCTTGAAAGAGAGACGATATTGGCAGCAATCGTGTCTTCCACTTCCTTCATGCGGTCGATACGGGCGGTGCTTGCAGCAAACCATTGCGGCCCTTCAATCGAGCTGATATCGCCGCCAAAGGGGCCTTTATGGGCAACAGAGCGCATTTGATCGACAACCTTCTGCTCATTTCCCAACTGCATGGCTTGCCATGCCTTGCGCTCATCGTCGGTTGCAAAGCGATTGAAGACATCGCCAAATGCTACCTGCATTGCGCCAAGACCAATAAACTTTTTATAGACCGCTTGAGAAAAATTGCCGGATCCAAAACCTGCTGCGCCCATAGCGCGTTCGATGCCCGCCCGTTCCTTGGCTTGCAAAAAGGCCATATAGCTGGTGAGGGAGCGTACAATCTCACCATCATTAACGATCATGGTCACACTCTCGACCATGGACAAAAGATCGCCAATGAGTGTGGTGTAATAACCTGCCATAGATGGCAGATTAAGGGTATGGGCATCCACCGAAGTGCGAATGGTTTGAAGTTGATCCAAAGCTTGCCGAACATCTTTGAACGGTGTTTGGAACTCGGCAAAGCTCAGATTGTCAGCAGCTGAAGGTAATTCGGCAGAAAACAGAGCCAGAGCCTTGTCTGTATCCTCACGGCGCGGGCCTATAGCATCTGCAAAGCGCTTGCCTTTGGAGCTAATAAAGCCTGCTGATGTTCCTCTTTCCTTTTGCAATTCATGGACAAGGCCGGAAATGATGGGAGCCAGCTCCACGACTTGAGCCACAGCTTCGGCCTCGTTCGCCGTCTTTCGTTTGTCCAGAAGATCCACCACACCCAATGCCAACAAGGCAATAATAGGAATGATGGACAGAAAGGAGATGCGTAAGGAAATGGGGAAATTCTTGACGGAAAGGAACGACATCGGATGGCCTCATGGCACGTGTAAATGACCCTATGGCACGCAGGTGCTCATTATTTTTCTAGGCTATATTGCTTAACGGAATGTTGATCAGATCACTATCTTCTTGATAAATAAGGAAATAATTTATTGGGAAATCTACCTATTTGTATGTAGAAGAACGAAGATAAAGTGTGCTTCGCCGCAAGATTGTCCGTTAAAACGGATATCTGATGTCATAATTGATGAGTTGGGCAGACAGAGTGTGGCCTGCCTGCTGATTTTGCATCCATGATGAATGAAACAAAACAGCCCGGACTTTGAAGGCCCGGGCTGCTCATTCACGTCTCATTTTTCAAAAGGGATGGAGCCTAGCTCCAACCGCCACCATGGGTCTTGTAGAAAATATGAAGACCGATTTTGCCGCGCCGTTTCATGGTCCGTGCCCATCTGGGGCGCACATAAGTGGCGTGGTAATGGGTGGAGGAGCCAACGACTTTGAGCCAGACTTCTTCATTGATGACCTGGTCGGCCAGCTTCCATGCGGTGTCCCAAGATTTCTTGGACAGGATCCGGTCGCGAATGCCATCACAGGCAAAGGAGAACTGGCAGGCATTGCGCATATGCTTATTCTGGTAAACGACGCCGCAGATCGAATTTGGATAGGTGGGGTTCTTCACCCGGTTCATAACCACCTGAGCCACTGCAATTTGCCCTTTGATTGGCTCGGAGCGGGCTTCAAAGTAAATGGCATTGGCAAGACAGGTCTTCTGGCGCTTGGTATAGCTCGACTTGGGCAGCTTGTTTGTTACCCATGCATGTTCACCCCGTGTCGGGATTTTGGCTTTCTTTTTCTTTGAGGTGCCAAAGTTAAACCAGTTTGCCCAACGAGATTTCTTCTGTGGTTTTTCACTTTTGATTTTGGCAGGAGCCAGCGAAGCCACCTGAATGCGCGGCGCTTTTGGCTCCGTGGACTTAGGCGCAGCTTTCGCAGGCTTGGGTGCCTTTGCCGCTTTTGCCAAAACGGCACTGGTATCAAGCGGGGCATTGGCCGCTCGCGGCTTGGCGGCAAGCGCCTTGCTTGCGCCACTTGTCTTTGCTGGCTTGGTTCTTGGCAGGGCCGCAATCAGATTAAACGGTTTGCCCGGCTCTCTCTCGGCAACCTTACCATCCGAAAGATCAGTAAGCGGAGTTGCCGGAAGGGCAGAAGCAGGCGGCAGGGAGGCCAACTGCTGTTGTGGCTGCTGACCAGAGGTCGCGCCGGTCTGCTCATCGGTTAGATAAGGATTGGCATCAAATACCCGCCCAGCCTTCTGATCGGCCAGAATGGCGCGGAATGGTTCTTCCAGTTGGGTAAGGGATGTTGGCGCATAGGCAAGAGAGGTCGACCCGGTCGTCAGCCCATCGCTAACCTCGGCACTCCCTGTGCTTGCCGCATTGGCAGGGCGGCTATCAACCGGGGTGCTTCCGGCCTGTACGCTGCTGGCTTTGGCCATCTGCACAGCGCGTGGCTGGCGAGCTGGCTGGGCAGCTTTGGGCAGTAAAAAGGCTTTTGCATCTGCCAAAACAATCCGGCGATCTTTCTCCGCGCGGAAAGCCATGGTGGGCAATGCACCTTGATCAGGCATATGAAAAAGGCTTGCCATGTCCCACAGCGAGCCAGACCAGTTGAGCGCAATGGGCTTGCGGCCATTGCCAACCTGATAAGGCTCCCAGTCCCAAGCCTTACGTCGTGCGCCTTTTGGTGCACGATTGACAGCCAGTCGGTCCTCCTGGCGGAAGACTGCAGGGGGCGCGCTTCGCCCTGTCTGGGATGCTTGCGGATCATTCTTGATAATTTCTGAGATATGAACAATCGCGCCCTTGTGTGCGGCGGGTGCTGTCGGTGCTGAAAAATCAAAATGCGATCCACGAATGCCCGCCTCGCCACCGGCAAACAGAGTTTGCGTCCAGGCTTGTTGGCGCAATTGTGCCAAAGACTGGCCTGCTTGGCTTTCTTCATGGATAGATTGGGTAAAGGAGAGAACAAAGCTCGTGCTAACGAGCAGCCCATACGTAAGACGGAGGCTTAGACGGCCCAAGGCAGCTTTCGACATTGTGTCACCAATTACACATACGCAACAAGATTACTCAATCACAGCCTAAAAACGCATAAGCTGCGAACTCATATCCGAGGGAAGAAAAACGCACAATCTTCCCTGTTGCGTATGATAATGAGCTATTAACCTTGAAAGACAGTTAACAACGAGATGAAAAATTTGGCCTTGCTTTCTCTCTCTTCTGGAGGTCGGCAGAACCGCTTAATTGCTGCGCAAAGTCAGAGCTTTTCAACCCTTCTGGTTCCATCACTCTGCTTCTGGCGGGTCGTAATTCACATGGCAATATGGCAGGCATAAGGCTTGGCGAGGGGGCAAAGCGCATCCGGCTCTTATCCTTTTGGTGGAGAGGAAAAGAAGACAGCATGGCAAAATGCAAAGCCTGCAAGGATTATGGTTAAGGCAGATTAAGAGCCGATATTTTAATGGAGACTTACGGCAGAGAGCAGGGATAAATTCCGAACAGGCGCGCAAGATTTGCAATTGAACACGCCAGCCTGCAGCAGCCCTTACGAAGGATGGGGCAAGAAAACCGACAAGATGAGAAAAAGGGTGCAGAAATGAAAAATGCCCGGACATGATGTCCGGGCAAGTTGTCGGTACTAAGCCATAAGAACGACCAAACCTACTCAAACCAGCAAAGAGCAGCTTTGGTTGGATGCACAAACAGGAACAGTCCCCGCAGATCGTTCACGTTTCACACCTAGAGCCAAGAAAGGTGGAGCATCCGGCCTTATGAGCCAAGCAAGGAGAGAGTAACCGGTTTTTTCTTGTAAATCATCCCCCAAATTTTAGGTATTTGCATAATTTCCCCCTGAAAATTATGGGGGTAATCGGCCAAAATGCCTCGGTTTTGATTGTAAAGTGTATTCATGTGTATCCGGTGTGGTATTTCGATATGTTGGCGATTCGATGTAGTGTTTTTGTAATTTATACTCGCAATAAGGGTATTTGCATTTCGCTGATGCAAGAATAGCACTTCGCATGGACTTGCCTAACTTACAGAAGCGATGGCCAAATGAAGAAAAGCGAACCGCGTTAAGCGTCTCAAGAAGGCAAAGGTGATCGCTTTGCATTGCAATTGGCAGGCAAAGAAAGTAGGTCTCTATCGCAACCCTCGAAGGGGTATAAGGCTATTGGATAGCTTTATGTCGCGGGTCGAGCGGACCTAAGTCTATGCGAACGGAAAATGAAGCTATGAGCAGCCTGTTCAATCGCCACAATCAGCCCATCTGGCTGCGTGTGCTCAATGCCTTAACAGTTCTGGCGCTGTGCCTGTTCGTCTTTGCCTATCAGGCAAAGCTGTCAAGCTGGCCGTCTTTTGCTTTGATTGGCTTCTCGGTGATTGCAGCCTTGATCAATTTCATCATCCATTTTCGCGATATTCTGATGCGGCAGTCTGCACGGTCCGAGCCCGAAGACGCCAAAAATGAAAAGGCCAAGACTGAAGAAGACAAGACCGAAGAGGCCCAAGGGAAGAGCGAGGCCAAAGAGGCGAAAGAGGCAGAAGAGCTGGAAAATGACAAAGAGACAGCAAAGGCACCTTAAAAATGAGGAGCCTCTTGCTACCAGTAACGTTTTTGCCGTCACATGCCTTTTACCCCAGATTGGAGAGCCGCGCGGTGAGAGTCTGGGTGATGCTGCGCTCTGCGCCAAAGGGGCCTTGGGCATCCTCAAGGGCTTGATCAATCCCAGCATGAGCCAGACCAATTTGCCCGAATTTAAGTCGGATGCGATCTTCCAGCCATAGGCGGGTTTGCTTGGTCCGCTGGCTTAAAAACTGCCCGCTTTCCAAAAGATGGGTGCGATGGGCATCGACCTGATCGATCAAGGTGGGCAAGCCTTCCCCCGTGGGGGAGGAGACCATCAAAACCGGAGGGGACCAATCTCGCGCCTTTTGCAGGGCAAGGGAAAGCGCCCCTTGCACATCGGCCTTGGCGCGGCGGGCAGGGGCGCCCATATCGGCCTTGGTGACCACAACGATATCGGGCAATTCCATAATGCCCGCCTTCATGAACTGGAGGCTATCGCCTGAACCAGGCTGAATGCACAAGACAATACTATCGGCGGCAAAGGCGATATCGGCTTCTGATTGGCCAATGCCAACGCTTTCGACAATCACCCGATCAAAAACCGCGCGCATAAGAATAATCGCCGCCAGACTTTCATGGGAGAGACCACCAAGCCGGTCGCGGGCCGCCATGGAGCGGACAAAAACATGTTTGTCGGTAGGGTCGGTATCAAGGCGGGTGCGATCCCCAAGAAGCGCCCCAAGGGAGAAACGCGAGGACGGGTCAACCGCGACCACGCCCACACTCTCGCCTCTCTGCCGCCATTCTTTAAGCAAGGCATTGGTCAAGGTGGATTTGCCAACACCGGGGGGGCCGGTTAGCCCCACCACATGGGCGCAGGCATTGCGCGCGGCTTCATCCAAAAGGCGCGCCGTTTCCATTTGGCCATCCTGAGCTTCAATATTGCTCAAGGCCCGCGCAAGGGTACGTTTGCCTCCCGCCCTGATGGCGTCCAAGCTCCAAGGATCCTGCTGCACCGTCTGCTCCTGCCTTGCCTGCCTGCCAGCCTGTCTGCACCTTGTGTAAGGCGAGTTGGCTGCCGTCCAAATTTCCGTCCCAAGGCTTTAGCACACTCGGCGGCTTGGGCTAAAGCAGACAAAAGCACATATCGCCATGATAATTGCGGCAAATGGGGAGAGGGCTACGGGCTCTCATAAGGATTAAGCAGGATTGAGAAGGATCGAAAGGATCAAGGCCAATCTAGAACAAGACAAAAAGTGTTTTAACGGCCATCCAGCCACCCCAGCCCAAAAGAAGAAGGCCGGAGAATAAATCAATCCCTTTCATAAAGAGCGGCGAGAGCACATGGCGAAGCTTTGAGACAAGACCAACAAGGAAAAACCACCAAAGGGCAGAGCCGGTAAAGACCCCAAGCACCAGAATATAAGGCCCCCAGATGGATGATCCCAAGCCTTCGGACAGGGCGGAGATCATGGCAACAAAAGAGAGAAAGGTTGCCGGGTTTGCAATGGTCAGAAGATAGGTGGAGCCAAAGGCAAGAAGGCCTGTAGCCACCTTTGGAGACGCGTTGGCGGATGGCTCAGGTGATGACAGGGAAGAGGTCAGGCCATGATAGAAAATGCGCCCCCCAAGGATAAGTAGCAACAGCCCGCTCCCCAGCCGCATCATATCCCCATGGCTTTCTAAAATGCCGGAGAAAGACAGGCCAAGCGCAGCCAACAGGCCATAGGTGCCATCCGCAACTGCTGCCCCCAGACCACTGGCAATGCCAATGCCAGCGCCGAGGGTGAGAGTCCTGCGAATGCAGAGCAAACCAATGGGACCGACCGGCGCGGCAATCGCCAGCCCCACAAGGCAGGCTTTGAGAAACTCCAGATACATGATAAATCTGCTTTTCAATAATATTTTTTGAAAAATTATAATAATCAGGAAAAAATATCAATAATTATAAATATAAAGGATTTTTATCTGAAAAGCAGGGGGTAGGGTCGGTATCTCTGTTTATGTGTCTCTTCTAAGGGATTTGTGTTTTGTTTAGTATTTCAATTTATTCTTTAAGTATAAACAATAGGAGGTTGATGTAATTATTTGCTAATCTAAAAGTTGAATTTGAATTTTTATTGGGTGCTGTGATTGTGAATACTAGCTTTGGTTGTGGTGATGGGGATCACTTAGTCAAGGCTTGGTAATTTTGATGGGGACGACATGACTTCCATTTTAGACGTGCTGAAAAAAGGCGCGCATCGTTGGTTGCAGCCTGAAGAAAAGACGCATCTCAATGCCAGTGGTTCAAACTGGATGGTTCGGATCTCACTTGTGGCAACCTTGGCTGCTTTGACACTGACCACCCCTCTTACCTGGCTCTTCCTGCCGGAGATGCTCAATTATGTTATTGGTCTCACCATTATTGTTTCATTGGTGATTACTCCTCTGATTTCCTACCAAACTGGTCAGGTCATCGCCCGGCTTGAGCAAAAGCAGGAAAAACTGATTTTTCTGGCCAATCACGATCAGATGACCGGGTTGATGAATAGAAACCATTTCTTTCTAGAGTTCGGGCTTTTGCAAAAAATCTGCCAGCAGGAGCAGCGCCCCATCGGGGTCATCACGCTCGATATCGACAATTTCAAAGCCATCAATGATCGCTATGGACATGCTGCCGGAGATGAAGTGATTACCGGACTTGCAAATCTGATGAAAAATTTGGCCCCGCAGGATGCTATTATTGGCCGCACTGGCGGAGAGGAATTCTTCCTCGCCCTGCCGGGGGATTATAAGAGGGTTGAGAAACTAACCCGCATCTTGTGCCAAATGGCCCCGTCGGTTCGCCTTGCCAATATCAAAACAACCATTTCTGCGGGGTTTGTCGTTGGCGTGGACGAAGAGCCAGCCGAGCTTTGCATGAAGGCAGACAATGCCATGTATCTGGCCAAAAGAGCGGGCCGCAATTGCTATCGTGCAGCAGCATAACCAGAGCAGGACCAAAGCTAAAAGACGCAAAAAGCCCCTTTGCTGCCAAAGGGGCTTTTTTGTTCTGCCATCAACCTGTGATGCAGGACTTATTGTGCCCTTAAATGTGCCTGAGCGGCAGCAAGGCGGGCAATGGGCACGCGAAATGGCGAGCAGGAAACATAATCAAGCTCGATCTTTTCGCAAAATTCAATGGAAGCGGGATCCCCTCCATGTTCGCCGCAAATGCCCATCTTGATATCATTGCGGGCAAAACGACCGCGCTCGGCAGCAATTTCAATCAATTCCCCAACCCCGTTCATATCAAGGCTAATAAAGGGATCCTGCTCCACAATGCCAAGGCGCTGGTAATCAGCCAGAAAACGCGAGGCATCATCGCGGCTGATGCCATAAGTGGTTTGAGTCAAATCATTGGTGCCAAAGGAGAAGAATTCTGCTGTCTCTGCAATTTTGCGGGCTTGCAGGCAGGCGCGTGGCAATTCGATCATCGTCCCGATCGTATAGTCGACATTGCGGCCCGTCTCGGCCATCACATCGGCCCCAACCGCATCAATGCGGGCTTTGACAAAATCAAGCTCCTCGCGCAAGCCAACCAGCGGCACCATAATTTCCGGCTGCACCGGCTTGCCCGTTTTGGCAGCCGCTTCAATCGCCGCTTCAAAAATGGCCCGCGCTTGCATTTCCGCAATTTCCGGATAGGTAACGGCAAGGCGGCAACCACGATGACCCAGCATGGGGTTAAATTCATGCAAGGCGGTGACCCGCGCCGTCAGCATTTCGGGCGAAATGCGCAAAGACGGAGCCACAGTGGCAATGTCTTCCGGCTCATGAGGCACAAATTCGTGCAAAGGCGGATCGAGCAGACGAATGGTGACCGGAAGGCCCGCCATGATTTCAAACAGCTCGGCAAAATCCTGCCGCTGCATGGGCAGAAGCTTTGCCAAGGCGTCGCGGCGTGCATCCACGCTGTCAGCAACAATCATCTCGCGCATCGAAGCAATGCGATCTTCATCAAAGAACATATGCTCCGTGCGACACAGGCCAATGCCTTCGGCCCCGAATTCCCGCGCCGAGCGGGCATCTTGCGGGGTTTCTGCATTACAGCGCACCTTCATGCGGCGCAATTCATCCACCCATTCCATGAGAATGGAAAATTCGCCGGTGAGTTCCGGCTTCTGCATGGGCACTTCACCCAGCAAAATCTCACCCGATGAGCCGCAAATGGTGACGATATCGCCCTTCTTGAGCTGAATATGCCCAACGCTCAAAAGCTCTTTGTCATAATCAATGCGCAAGGCACCGGCGCCAGAAACACAAGGCGTGCCCATGCCGCGCGCCACCACAGCTGCATGAGATGTCATGCCGCCGCGGGCAGTCAAGATGCCTTGGGCTGCATGCATGCCGTGAATGTCTTCAGGGCTTGTCTCAACCCGTGCCAGAATGATCTTGCGGCCTTGTGCAGCCAGAGATTCTGCTTCATCGGCCTGAAAAACAAGCTGTCCCGCCGCCGCACCGGGAGAGGCCGGCAGTCCCTTGGCGACCAGATTGCGGTCTGCATCCTCGGCAATGGTGGGGTGCAGCAATTGGTCCAGTGAGCGCGGGTCAATCCGCAGCACAGCTTCGGCTTTACTGATCAAGCCTTCCTGCGCCATCTCGACCGCAATGCGCAAAGCAGCCTTGCCCGTCCTTTTGCCAATGCGGGTTTGCAGCATCCACAATTTGCCCCGCTCGATGGTAAATTCAAGATCCTGCATATCCCGGTAATGGGTCTCAAGCGTGCTGCAGATCTTGAGAAACTCGGCAAAGGCCTCCGGCATGGTTTCTTCAAGCGAGGGAGCCGTGCTATGGCTTGCCATGCGGGCCGCAAGGGTCAAATCCTGCGGCGTGCGGGTGCCCGCAACCACATCTTCCCCCTGCGCATTGATCAGATATTCCCCGTAAAGGGACTTCTCACCGGTTGAGGGATTGCGGGTAAAGGCAACACCGGTGGCAGAGGTCTCGCCCATATTGCCAAAGACCATGGCCTGAATATTGACAGCAGTGCCCCATTCTTCGGGAATGTCATGCAGGCGGCGATAGGTAATGGCGCGGGCATTCATCCACGAGGAGAAAACCGCCCCAATCGCGCCCCATAATTGCTCCTCGCCCTCTTGCGGAAAAGGCTCGCCCAATTCGTCCAGAATGAGCATCTTGTAGCGCTCAATCACCGCTTTCCAGTCGTCCGCTGCCAGATCGGTATCCAGCACATAACCGCGCTCATCCTTGACCTGCTCAATGATGTCTTCAAAATCATGATGATCGACCCCCATGACGACATCGCCATACATCTGGATGAAACGGCGGTAGCTGTCATAGGCAAAGCGCTCATCGCCGGAATGGCGTGCGAGGGCTTCTACAGTCTCGTCATTAAGGCCAAGATTGAGCACCGTATCCATCATGCCGGGCATGGAGACGCGCGCGCCGGAGCGCACAGACAGAAGCAATGGATTGTCGGCGCTGCCAAAGACGCGCCCGGTCTGCTCGCCTACCTTTTTCAAGGCGGCCGCGACCTGTTCTTTCAAATCCTCGGGATAGACATGCCCCTTGTCATAATAAGACCGGCATAGCTCTGTCGTCAGAGTAAAGCCCGGAGGCACAGGCAGCCCCAGATTACTCATTTCTGCCAGATTGGCGCCTTTCCCACCAAGAAGATTGCGTTTGCTTGCATCTCCTTGAGCAGTTCCATCACCAAAACTATAGACCCATTGAGACATGGTCCGGTCCTTTATTTCTTAACGATGGGACGAGTATTAAGGCTTCTACCCCATATCCCTATCTTGGCCCAAAGGCCGGTTGGAGCTGGAGCTCAAAGCCATGCGTTGCCCATCGTGCGGGGAGTCGCAAATGACCTTTAGTCTAAGCTGGTTTATGTTGCGATGCAATATAAATGGGGACTTTTGCCAAAAACAACCACGAGCAAGGTTAAGCCAGCCCCCTGTAAATTAGGGGAAGGGGCGCCGTTTCTGTTGATGAGAGGTGCTAAAAGATGAGAATTGGATGAATGCATTCCCTCAATCTCTCCTCCTGTCATGCATCTGTCATATGACTTGGGCAATCATGTCGAACGATATCGACGCATGTTGTCGCGCCGAGATGTGCGCCTTGCATAATGCCCAAAGGCGGGCCAAAGCTGACAGGCAAGTGAGATGGATAACAAGGAAATGGATGCGCCGGGTCACTGTGAAGGGGAGAGTCTGCGGGCTCTTGCCGCTCTGGCCCAACCAACACGGCTCAGGAGCTTTAAATTGCTCAGCGCCAAGGGGGCAGAAGGGTTGGTTGCAGGGGATATCTCGACCGCTTTGGATATTCCTCATAATACCCTGTCGACACATCTTACGATTTTGGTGCAGGCGGGCCTTGTAACGTCAAAGCGAGAGGGCCGAAACAGACGCTATTTTGTCGAGGCGCAAGCCTATCGAAACATGGTTGCTTTTCTGTTGTCAGAATGTTGCGGCTCTGACAAGGAGACCTGCCTACCGGCGGCACCGCAGGCGTGATGCATCTATTCTTCGACTTTGTCCCACTTTGACAGACATGACAAAAAGATTGATACCCTCATAGAAACAACTGCCGGACTTGGCTAAAGGAAATTCATAGTCAGGCAAGAAGAGCTATTGGAACCACTTATGCAAAAAGTACTCTTTCTATGTACGGGCAATTCAGCCCGCTCGATACTGGCAGAAGCCATCCTCAACCGCGTGGGCAAAGGGCGGTTTAAGGCCTATTCCGCTGGTAGCCAGCCCAAAAGCGAGCCCAACCCTTATGCGCTTGAGCTTCTGCGCCGTCAGGGCTATGGCCTGTCATCCTATCGCTCCAAAAGCTGGGACGAGTTTTCTGATGATCTGAATGGCAAGAAAATGCACCATATCATCACCGTCTGTGACAATGCAGCAGGTGAAAGCTGCCCGCTTTGGCCCGGCAAACCGGCAAGCGGCCATTGGGGGATTCCTGATCCGGCGGCCGCAACGGGCGATGAGCGGGATATCGAGCTTGCTTTTCTGACCGCCTATGCCCAATTATCCGACCGGATTGGCCGCTTTGTCTCCATGCCAATCGAAGACATGAAGAAAAAGGAAATTCGCGAACTCATGGAAGAAATCGGCTCCTTTAGCGGAGCAACAGGAGGGATCCGCTAATGGCTTCGACACATCGTGCTCAATTGTTGGCCGAATTTCTAGGCACCGGCACATTGGTCTGCACCGTAGTTGGCTCGGGCATCATGGCGGAAACGCTTGCTGTCGGTAACACGGCTGTTGCCCTTCTAGGCAATACCATCCCGACAGGCGCCATCCTTTTTGTGCTGATCACCATGCTGGGGCCTATCTCGGGTGCCCATTTCAACCCGGCGGTTACGATTGCCTTTACGATCCGCAAAGAGCTGGCCGTGCCCAAAGCACTTCAGTTTATTGTGGTGCAAATCCTGGGCGGTATCATTGGCTGTCTCGTTGCCAATTATATGTTTGAGCTGGATGTGGTGCAGATTTCGCAGAAGATTCGCTCCGGTCCCAGTCAGTGGGTCTCGGAAATTACCGCAACCATCGGCCTGTTGCTGACCATCTTTGTCTGTCTGCGTTCAAAGC
This sequence comes from Cohaesibacter sp., assembly GCA_025210795.1. GTDB lineage: Bacteria > Pseudomonadota > Alphaproteobacteria > Rhizobiales > Cohaesibacteraceae > Cohaesibacter. Next base: position 77,948 of record JAOAQZ010000010.1, read on the forward strand.
CTGAGGCAATCCCCGCAGCAGTCGGCCTTTACATCACTGCGGCCTATTGGTTCACCTCATCCACCAGCTTTGCCAATCCGGCGGTGGCAATTGCCCGGATCTTCTCCAACACCTTTGCAGGCATCCGCCCCGAAGATGCCGCGCTTTTCATTGTGATGCAATTGATAGGGGTGGGCCTTGCCCTTGTCATGGCGCGCTTCCTGTTGGAAGAAGAAGCGGTGGCTTAGGCAAAAAGCCTCCGGCTCCTGCCTGCAACGATAGAGTGGGATGAGAGGATAACCCCCTCTCATCCCAAACATGTCATGCATATTGCGATTAAAGAGTTGCCAAAAAGGCCTTTCTCTCCTTTACTGATGAGCTGCGATTGCCGGTCAAGACAGCCCTTGTAGAAGGAGAGGCGCGCCATGAAAAGCCAGCAGCCCTTGGACCATAGCCTGCGTGCCGAGATTATGGATGAACTGCATGCTCGCCCTTTCTCCAAACTGACAGCCCCCAGCCGGATTGCCTATATCGCCCTCAAACCGGAAGAGGACGGCCTGCATAGTCCGGACAAAGCGCGCGAGCAGCTTCTCGATTTTTTGAGCTTCTATGGGGCACAGGCTCCAAAGGAGGGGGCTGTCTATCACTTTGCCGATCTGGGCAAAGAGGGCGGGCCGTCGCTGACGCTAAAGTGGGAAAATCACTCCGAATTTGCCACCTATACGCTGACTTCAAGCGATATGGGCGACAGCCCCTTTGCGCCTGATCTGCATGCGCATTTTCGCCCCGAATGGCTGGAGCGCTATCCTGCCCGCCGCATTACCTCAGCTGTTATTCAGCTGGAGATGGAAAGTGATGGCATGGCCGTGGAGCATCGGGTCAATACCGACTTGCGCCAATGGTTCTTAAATGAAGGCTTTGCCGCAGCATGGGTGTCGGATCAGATGGCGGTTCTTGCAGGCAATTTCCATTTTGATGACGAAGGGCATATCCGCTTTGCTATTCTGGGGCGCAAGGGCATTGGGCCGCGCAGACTTGGACGCATTGCCCAGCGCGTGTTGGAGATCGAGACCTATAAAAGCCTGGCACTGCTCACCTTGCCGGTCGCCCGCCCGATTTTTGCCGAGCTTAATCAGATCAATGCCGATTTGTCGCGGATCGTGACCGTCATGTCAGAGCAAGACAACGACCATAAGGAAAGCCTGAATAAACTGCAGACTCTGTCAGCGCGCATTGCGGTTTTGGAAAGCAGCTCGGCCTTTCGCTTCTCGGCAGGGCGCGCTTATGAAAAGCTGGTCCATGAGCGCATTGCCATCCTGCGTGAGGAAAGAGTACTGGGCCGTCAGCTTTTTGCCGAATTTATGAACCGACGTTTTGATCCCATCATGCGCACCTGCAAGGCCACCCATGATGCCTTGCAAGAGAGTGCAGACCGTGCGGCCAAGGCCTCGGAACTGCTCAGCACCCGCGTTAGCGTCACAACAGCTGAGCAAAACCGCCAATTGCTGCACCAGATGGACCGCCGTGCCGCCCTTCAGGCCCGCTTGCAAGAAACGGTCGAGGGCCTGTCTGTTGTTGCCATTTCCTATTATGCGGTTAGTCTGCTCACCTATTTGCTTGCGCCGCTAACCAAGATGATGCCCATCAGCAAAACCATGCTGGCGGCAGGATTGGTTATTCCCGTTGTGGCCACCGCCTGGATTGCCATGCATAGGCTTAAAGAAAAGCTGATCCGAAAAGGTGAAGACCACGACAAGCCCGCCCGCGACAATCAAGAAAACTAAGAAAGTTTGGGTGAATGGAAAAAACCTGGCGCACTGATGCCCAATTCAACGACGTGCTGGACGCCATCTATGCCTCTTTCATGAAGGTAAAGGGAGCGGTTGCGGGCAAACTGGACAGGGATGTGCGTGATCCACATATCATTCTATCGCTTGCCCAAAAGCTTGATCTGTTGCCAGATCCGGAGCGTATTATCCGCGTTACCGGCTCAAAGGGAAAGGGCACCACCTCGCGTATGATTGCCCAAATCTTGCAAGAAGAAAGCGGTAAGGATGTCGCTCTTTTCGTCTCGCCCGAGGAAGTGGATCATAATGATCGCATGCGCATTAATGGCCAGCCCGCAAGCAGGCAAGCGTTCATCGAACACTTCAAAAGCCTTGAACCCCATTTGCGCAAGGCCGAGGCCGACCTCGGCCCTAATCAATATCTCTCCCCCTCAGGGCTGTTCTTGCTAATCGCTCTTTCGTGGTTCAAGCAGCAAAAAGCGGAGCTGTATGTGATAGAGACCGGAAGGGGTGCGGCCTTTGACGAAGTGGGCAATCTCCCCTCGCATCTTGCTGTGATCACCTCAATCCTGTTTGAGCATCCCGCCAATCTGGGACCTGAGCTCAAAGATATTGCCGCCAATAAACTGGCAATTGGTCTCAGCTCCGATCATGTGATCGCGGATCAGACCATCGCGGATTGGAATGATCGGTTAGAGATCTTTGCACCTGAAAAACTGATTAAGCCAGAGGAGCAGGGGTGCACAAAAGAAGCTGACCTGCTGCCCGCGTGGTTTGCTCATGACGAGGCCTTGGCAAAGGCTGCGGTTGTCACCTTTCTCAAACGCTCCTTGCAAAAGGATCATGATGTCCGGGCAGCATCAGCAGCCTTCGGCGTGATACAGGGCGAGGAGGCAACAAGGGCAGGCATGCCGGCGCTCTATTTTGACGCCTGTATTGCTTTGGCATCCCTTGATCAGCCCTTGCTGCATCGCTTGGCAAAAGAAGGCAATCTGGTTGTGGTTGCTTCTTTGCCTGACGATAAGGAATGCAATGCCTTGCGCACCTTCTTCACCAAAGAGCTGAAGGCCCGTTACGCAGAAATCGCTCTGTCTGGCACGCGCGGCTATCTTCATTACGACGATGCCAAACAGGCAGGGCACTGCATTGCAGATATCCATTATGAGGATATAGAGGCGCTTAGGGCCATCCATCAGGACTTGACCGAGAAATATAGCGCCCAAACCATCTATTATCTGGGCACACAAACCTTCATCCGTCTGGTAAAAGTTGCCTTTTGTTCTTAAGCTTTTGGCGCAGAAATGTAGTTTAAAGCAGTTTTGATCTGCTTTTGTTCTTTTCTTTAAAGTGGGCACTAAGGGCGACTCTCGTATTTTTACGTAAGTAAAATCAATGAGGCAAAAAGGATGCTATTAGGCGAGCGCCAGACCGGCCCTGCGTAATGGCTAAAATGATTTGGGAAATTTTATTGGACCTTGCCGTGGCTGACCCACCAGTTGGGGTGGGAAAATGCGAGGCGACTGGCTGCATATTGCGCATGTTTGGAGGTGGCAAACAGACCATAACAGGTGGCGCCCGATCCTGACATCCGCGCCAGCAGGCAATCTCCGTCATCATTGAGTGCCTGAAGCACATTTTCAATGATCGGGGCTTGCTCAATGGCTGCGAGTTCAAGATCGTTGCGCTGGTTGGAAAGCCAATCGGCAAGAGCGGTTGCTGAGAGAAATGCTGATGGCAAAGGACCAAGAGGGCTGTTGTCTTTCTCTCTTAAGGTCTTGAAAATGCCAGGCGTAGAAATGGGGACACGCGGATTGATCAAAACCAGCCCCAAATCATCGGGCAGGCGCGGTCCCTTTTCAAGCTCATCCCCTATGCCGCTGGCGCGAAGGCATTCTCCTTCAAGGCACATGGGTACATCAGCCCCAAGCGTTAGCGCAATGGAATGCAGAGGGCCTTCCTTAATTGTACGGTCCCAAAGGCGGAACAGGCCAAGCAGAGTTGCAGCAGCATCAGCAGAGCCACCGCCAATGCCGGAAGAGATGGGAAGGTTCTTCTCAAGCGTCAGATCGGCTTTGGCTTCAAGGCCCAATTCCTCGGCCAAAAGACGTGCCGCCCGCACCATCAGATTGTCCGGCTCTTGGCGCAAACCATCTGCAAACGGACCCGTCACGGCAAGATGCAAATGATCGCTGGTCTTGAAATGAATGACATCCTGCGCACCACCAAACACGACAAGGCTATCAAGAGTATGATAGCCATCCTCGCGCTGACCGGTAATGTGCAAAGCCAGATTAACCTTGGCAGGAGCAGGCATGATCAAGACGTCATTATGAGGGGACTGTAGTGTCATCGTGATCTTCTTTCTTGCTCCTTTAAAGGGCTGTCAATGGATGGATACCCTTTTGCTTTGCCATCTGTGCGTCAGTTGGTTTTGCTGGCATCTCCATGACCAAGCAGTTTTTCTTCCATCAAGCCCTTATCCAGTTTCTGGACCACTTTCTCCAGCATCTCATCGCTGGGGTTCAGGGTCTTGACCCGCTCCCATTGATAGCGTGCCTCTGTCTTGCGGCCCACTTGCCAATAGGCATCTCCCAGATGATCGGTAATGGTTGGATCTTCAGGGCGCAACTCTACAGCCCGCTCCAGATAGACCACTGCATCATCAAATTGCTTAAGCCGATAATGCGCCCAGCCAAGGCTGTCGACAAAGAAGCCATCATAAGGGCGCAAGGCAACGGCCTGACGGATCATTTCAAGCGCCTTATCAAGGTGAAGACCTCGATCAACCCAGCTATAGCCAAGATAATTCAGCACCGTTGGCTCTTTGGGAAAGAGCTTAAGGGCCATTTGCATATCGGCCTCGGTCTGGGGCCATTGCTTGATCTGATCATAGGCCGAGCCGCGCAGATAATAGAGAGACCAATGAATGGGCTTCTTTTCCGCAATCGTCCCAAGGCCCTTGGTAAGAACAGCAATGGAATCAGTGAAATTCTCATCAGCTTGTAATATGCGCGCCAAAATGGAGATGCTCTGCAGATCCCCCGGCTCGGTTACCAGCAAAGCCTCTAGCCGTTTGGCCCCTTCGCTCCCGCGTTCAAGCCGTGATAAGGCAAGCCCTGCTTGTCGCTGGGCATCGCGATAAAGTGGATGATCTTTCGGAATGCGGTCAAAATAGGCTAGAGCATCTTCAAGACGTGTCATCCGCTCTTGTAGAGAGGCAAGGGCGAAGAGTGTTCTGGGGTGGTCAGAGCGCAGATAATCAGCCAGTTGCAGATAAAGGGCTCCACCTTCCACTGCTCGCTCTTGCGCCAGAGCATCGCCCAGAGTGCTGAACAATTCAGCAGCTCCATCTTGCGGCGTGCGAATATAACTTGCTACCGGCTCCATGCTGCCAAAGGTCATTTTGAGCCAGGTTTTTTCTTCCATCGGCGCAATCCCTTGCAGGAATTTATCAAGGGTCTTGCGTGCCTGTTTGGTTTTGCCTGCTTTGATAAGAACATTCATCAAAGCACGGGCAATGGGCAGGTTGTTGGAATCAGCGGCAAAGCTTTCCTGCAAGAAACCGATTGCCTTGTCATAATCCTTGGCATAGGCAGCAATCAGGCCCGAATGCAGGCTGAAAAAGAACTGGTCAACCTCTGAGCGGTCAATATCGGACAGAAGCTTGAGGGACTGCGGCAGGTTTTTGCGGTCCTGACCGATAATGGACCAGGCACTAAGAATGGTATGTGTGATCTGGGCAAAAGGCCCATATTGAGCAGAAGCCGACAAAAGCCGCGGATTGTTTAGCCCGCCCCGGCGTCCGCCAGCAATGGCAATAAGATCAACCGGATTGTTAACAAGGCTGTCAATGCCCGCCTCAAAACTGGTGGTGGCACTGCTATAGGACTTTGCCTTGAGCGACTTCACTCCAAGGGCCAGATGCACCATAGGGGCCACCTTGCCATCAATGGCTGGTGTGGCGGGTGCGATATCTTCGCCGTGTTCGGGATCATTAGCATGGTCCTGGCCAGCATCTTCCTTTGTTGTGTCTTTTGTGTGGGGAGACGCTTTGGCGGGCTGCTTGGCAGGACTATTTTCTTTGGCCTTGGATGGCTTTACAGAAGGCGCGGGCTTTGCATCGGGTTTGGGTTTCGGTGTATTTTGCAACCCTTCCTCGGCCTTCTTCTCCTTGGCTTCTTCTTTTTCCTTGGCTTCTTCAGCAGGTGTTTTGGCTTCGCTTTGGGCCTCTTTGGCGAGCTTGTCTTGCTCCAGCTTTGCTGCTTCTTCCCGTGCTTTTAATTCAGCATTGGCTTTGGCCAGCATTTCGGCCATGCGGTCCGCAAGCTTAAAGGCAATGTCATGCTGGCCAACAGCAAGGGTGAGAGCAAAATTACGCTCCAGCAATACAGGATTTTCAGGGTCTTTTGCCAGCGCCTGACTGTAGAAATGGGCAGCAAGCTGCAAATCTTGCTCTTCCTCGGCCACGCGGGCAGACAAATAAGTCCCCGTCATGGTGGTGGGAAGCTCGGAAAGCGCTTCGATAATCTCGGAATCCGTTTCAGCCGGCTCGGTACTGGCTTGCAAGGGCAATGTTAGAAACAGCAAGGACGCAGCGCTTGAGAGCAGCAAGGAGCGAAAAGTATGTCTAGGCGTCATGGTTTCAACAAAATCCCGAATAGATGAACAAAGTAAGGCAAAGCCAAGTGCCTGACCTGCCTATTGGCAAAGCCTTTGCAAAGAAAGGCGATAAAACAGACCTTGGAGCAAACCGTATAAAAGCCGGAACTGCCATAGCACTCATCCGGCTTGCCCACTCAGCTAAGAATCCAGCATGGCTTTTTTAGGGCGAGGGGGCAAGGTCCAAGGCATGGGACTCACAGGGCAGAGGGAAAATCTTTAAAAAGAAAAGCTTTTACCCGAACATCAAAATAAGAGAAGCGATAAAAGGGTTGTTCAATCGTCAGACATTTTGGGGATGGTCCCAGGCTTGTCGAAATGCTAAACAGATCCTCCTGCCTTTTGGATAAGGTCTTTCGTCAATCAAAATGCACGAAAGACAATCCCGCTCATTCTTTTGTAGGGAGACCTGCTATGCAACTTTCATCCATCATCAATCTCGACAAGCATCCCATCGGGGAAGCGGACTATCGCAAGGCCTGCAAAAAGCAAATCGACGAAACGGGTGCCTTGATGCTGGACGGGTTTTTAACGGATGGAGCGATAGAGGAAATCCGGGCGGAAGGAATCCGCAATCAGGATGAAGCCTATTTCTGCAAGCAGGAGCATAATGTCTATCTCACGCCGCCAGATGATGCCTATCCAATGGATCATCCGCGCAATTTCAATGTCATCTCCACAAAGGGATGCATCCCTGATGACGTGATCGAGAAAAACTCTCCTTTGCGCGCACTTTATAATTCCGAGGTTTTTAAAGGCTTTTTGTGCGAGATTTTCTCAGAAAGCGGCCTCTATCCTTACGCGGACAATGTCTCCTCGATCAATCTGCATTATGCCAAGACGGGGCAGGAGCTTGGCTGGCATTTTGACAATTCCTCCTTTGCCATCACCTTGATGATTCAGGATACGGAAAAAGGCGGCGCCTTTGAATATGTGGCCGATGTGCGCGATGCCGATAAAGGCGAGATGAATTTTGCGCAAGTGGGACGGGTGCTTAAAGGGGACGAGCCGGTCAAAACGCTGACCGCCAAGCCCGGCACGCTCAGCCTGTTTCGTGGCCGCAATTCCATCCACCGTGTTGCCCCCAATGAAGGGGACCGCACCCGCATGCTGGTGGTGCTGGCCTATAATTCCGAGCCGGGTATTGCCCTGTCGGAAAATGCTCGCAAAACCTTCTATGGTCGGCTGGACTAAGGGGCCGCTTAAAAAGAAAAACCGCCCGAATGGTTCGTCCATCAGGGCGGTTAAAAGCTTTAAGCAAAATGCTTGCCCAGAGCCCGTCCCAAATAATTTGGGTGCTATTCGGGCAAGACGATGTTTGGAAGCAATGCCCTAGTGGGCGCGGCTGATGCAAAATTCTACCGCATCAATCAGAGCTGATTTATGCGCGCTATCCTCAAACACATCAAGCGCCGCAATAGCGGCAGCACCTGATTGGCGTGCCTGCAACAAAACATCATCCAGCGCGCCGGTTTTTTGTAGCAAGGTCATGGCATGCTCCAGATCAGCCTCGTCAAACTTGCGCTCTTCCATCACCCGTTTCCAGAAGGCCTTGTCTTCGTCAGAGCCACGCTCATTGGCCAATATGACCGGCAGGGTGATTTTTCCTTCGCGGAAATCATCGCCCGTATTCTTGCCCAGATCAGCCGCAGAGCCGCCATAATCAAGTGCATCATCAATCAGCTGGAAGGCATTACCCAATTCAAGGCCATAGGTGCGCAAGGCAACAATCTCTTCCTCAGGGCGATTGCCAAGGATCGGTCCCACTTCCGCGGCTGCAGCAAACAGAGCTGCGGTCTTGGAACGGATCACTTCCATATAATCAGCCTGAGTGGTTTTCATATTCTGCGCAACAGAAAGCTGCAAAACTTCCCCTTCAGCAATCACGCAGGCTGCTGTCGAGAGAACATCAAGCGCCTGCAGGGAGCCGACATCCACCATCACGCGGAAAGCCTGCCCGAGGAGGAAATCCCCCACAAGCACGCTGGCCTGATTGCCCCACAGCATGCGGGCGGCCAATTTGCCCCGGCGCATATCGCTCTCATCCACCACATCATCATGCAGCAAAGTGGCGGTATGCATAAATTCAACAGACATGGCCAGCTTGATGTGGCCAATGGCATCAGGATCGTCATCGCAATAGCCGCACATCTGGGCAGCTGCCAGCGTCAACATAGGACGCAGGCGCTTGCCGCCAGAATCAATCAGATGTTTCGCCACTTCAGGGATCATCTGAACATCCGAGCCGGCTTTTTCCAGAATTAGATCATTCACCCGCCCCATATCGGACCGCACCAGATCCATAAGAGGCTGGATACTGGCTTGAGTTTTCTTTTTCTGGTCCATAGAGATCGCAACACCCACAGGTTTGGCTCCAATACTGGTCGTTCTTGGCATATCGGCGCGAGAATAGGGGGGGGAGATGCCAACAGCAAGACCTCGCTTTCGCTTTTGTTATGAAATTAAGCTAAAAGTCGCTTCTTTGGGGGTTATTCAGGCAAGCAATTGCGACAAAAGCGGTAGGAAAGAGGACACAAAAGGCAAAAATAGGCCTCTTCTTGGTATGGGTGAGGGGGCGGCCTTGCATTGCTCGACCAGAATGCTAGAAGAACGCCAGTTTTGCCCGCTTATACATCAGGGGCCTATTCATGGCGTACTCCCATATTTTATCTCATTCCGCACTTTTTGCTCACATCAAAGCGGCAAAAAAACTTGTGCGGCATCCTCTTCGCTCTCTGGTTGTTGTTGGCCTTGCAGGCAGTCTTGCCGCTTGCGCCGAGGTGGCTCCCATTGCCTTTACCTCAATGGAAGGCAATTGGGCTCCTCTTGGCGCCAGTTGTGATGAGACAAATATCTATTTCAACTTTCATGATGGGCTGGCCCAGCGGGTTGCGCGCTATGAACCAGCCAGTGAATTTTTGCTCTTCTACAAGGATGTGAGCTATAGCCCGCCTCAAGAGGGAGAGAGCCGCGGGCGAGTCAGTTTTCTTGGCAATCTGTCGGCCCCGAAAAAGGCCAATGCCGACACTGGCGATGAAATGGTCAAAGAAGATTGGCAGGAATGGGTGTTCGACTATCACATGAATAGCCGCCTGACCATCACCCGCAAGGCGGGAGCGCCTGTTGATAAAGTGAATAATCCTGAGGATTATAAAGTCTATAGCCTGGAGAAATGCTCCGACGGTCCTTTGCAGCAAATCACCACCGGGGAAGGCAAAGCCCCAAAGGTTGGCGCGCCCAGCGATCAACAGATGATAAAAGCGCAAGACAACCAGCCCAGCCAAAGCAAAGGCTCTGTTCCCATTAGTGAATAGCTAGGCTCTGTTTGAGAGCCCAACTATCTTCTTGATGCGTCATTGCCCTTTGCTACGTTACCAGACAAGGCGCGGCATATAGCCAATGGTCTCGACATCTTCATGATCAAGACGGTGATTGACCCGCTCATCATCAGGCTCATCAATCGGGCCAAAATCTGGGGCGTGAATCCCTGCTGTGATAAAGAGCGCGTCCATTTTCTGGTAATGTGCCCCACGAATATCCGTTGGCAGGCTGTCGCCAATCAGCAGCACCTTGGAGCGGTCCACTTCGCTGCCTGAAGCTTTAGCCAAAGTTGCCAAAGAGGCATCATAAATGGGTGCGCAGGGCTTGCCCACCAAGATCACATCTCCGCCATAAGCCTCAAATCGGTCCGCAAGAGCACCCGCGCAGTAAATGAATGTGCCGCCTTTCTCCACCACCCGGTCAGGATTGGCGCAGATCAGGGATAGGCCGCGTTGTGCAAGACGCTTAAGCAAGTCGTCATAATCATCCGGTGTTTCGGTGGCATCATCAAGGAGGCCGGTGCAGCAGATAATCTCGGCGTCTTCTTCTTCTACAAGCTCCACACCCAGCCCTTCATAAAGAGGCAAATCGCGGTCTGGGCCAATATGAAACAATTTGCTTTTGCCGCTTGCAATAATGGCATCACGGCTGATATCGCCGGAAGTCACCACAGCATCATAACAATCGCGCGGCACGCCAAGCCCATCAAGCTGTTTTAAAATCGGGCCATGAGGGCGCGGAGCGTTGGTGATCAGAATAACCGGACCATGCTCTTTGCGAAACTTGGACAGGGCCTCAACCGCCGCCTTGTTATGCTGTACGCCATTATGAACAACGCCCCAGATATCGGAAAGAAGACCGGAATAATTAGCGGCAACAGCATGAAGGCCGGAAAGACGGGAAGACATGACAAAGCCCTTTTTGGCAGCAGAGAAAAAACAAGGCAAAAGCCTGAAATTTGGGCGTAAAGCCAAGCCGAAAATAGGTATAAAATCCGTCTTGCCCAACGCTCTATCTTTGTCCCCTTTTGCTTTTGGGAGGTCAAGATAAAAGGGCGGTTTTCGCCCGCTAATTTGCAAAAGGGCGAAAAGCGATTAGCGAACAACCCGCCGGACTTGTGGAGACATAGGGACGGTGCCGGATGGAGCAGATGCTGCTGCGCGGGGAGTCTCTGGCTCCATCAGGCCTGCAGCTTCGGCAAGGACCGAGCGGAAATGATCACGAGTGCTGCTATTGCCCTGATCCCCATCAGACAAGGCTTTAAGAGCTTGCGCAACGCGCGGATTTTGCCCCAATGTACGCTCACTGCCACCTGCGGTCTGAACCGGGGGTGAAGGGTGCAAAGGCTGGGCCGGAGCCTTGGATGGTTGGGCCTGCCGGGCCAGATGGCCCGCCCCGCGCTTTACCATGCCATCGCGCTGCGGCGCAGAAGCTCTCATAGTGTCAGCCGTGCGCCCGCCAGTGCCATGCACCATAGGGGCGGGAATATCTTGCGGGCTAATTGTGCTTGGTTGGCTTCCTGCCTGAGAAGCCCCCGATCCGGGCTTGTTATCTGCCCGTAGCGGTTTGGCTTCAGCAAAATGATTGCCTTGCGCAAGCTGTACATTATAGTCAAGCAGCCCAACCAGAACACTTTCAGTTTCGATATGGGTGACAATCAGTTCGATGCCCTTGCGCGATAACACGCGCGAGAAATCAGCGGGATGAATATCCATGCCGCGACCAGCTTCGCGATGAGTAAGGATAGGCGCTGCCACCTTGGCAAAACGCACCCCTTTGCGGGCCATTGCATCAAAATCAAGACTGAGATTGGTGACCTGATCGACAGAGAAGCGGAAGCCCATGCTGCTGAGCAGTTTAACTGTTTCTTCTTCCATAGGGCTAAAGGAACGGAAGTCCGCCTGACTAATCTCAAGGATGATATTCTCGATCAAATCCTGATTGTCTTCATAAAGACCACGCAAATGGGCAAAGAAATCTGGGTCAGCCAGACTTTGCACCGACACATTGCAAAAGCTCGGCACCCCATGGCCCCGGTCAGCCAAGCTGCGTTGTAGGCGGAAGGCCTTATTGATGGAAAGGCGATCAAGCAGCGGCATGAAACCAAGCTTCTTGCAGACAGGCAAGAAGCTTGACGGCATGACAAGGGAGCCATCTTCCGCCACCAGCCGGGCCAGCATTTCGTAATATTTCGGCTTGCGCATGGGCAACGTAACAACAGGCTGCAAATGAAGTTCAAGATTGCCAGTAGCAAGGGCACGGCGAATGGTAGCGATTTCCTCTTCGCTGGCATCATCGCGATGGTCTGCCAAATGGAAATTGGCCATGGCCTCTAGTGCCTTGGCAACGGCCTCTTTCTTCTCCTCTGCACTGCCGGTAGCGGCCTGTTCTTGTGCGGTCTCATTCGCTGATACAGTCTGTGAAGGGAGCACGCCTTCGCCTGCGGCGCTGTCGGGCGTGCTATCCGGCGTGCCTGTCATCTGGGCGCTTTGGGCAGCTGGCTGGCTTGCCGAGCGCCCGGCTTTATGTGCCGGATCAGGCGCTCCGGTATTTTCTTGCACAAGCGATCGGGATTTTATCTTCTTGCGCAAAAGTTCATCAAGTTGCGCAACTGTCTTTGTGGCCTGTTCCAACTTGCCTTTAAGCGCCTTGGCTGCCCCTTCATTCTTCTCAACCCGTTCATCAAGCTCGGCGCAGCTTTCAGCAAGCTGCCGCACAAGGCTGCCAATCAGATCAAGCTCGGCAAGGATAGGCCCCATCTCAGATTGTACGCGCTCGGAAAGGGAATGCTCCAGCCGCTCCCCAAGCTCGCGGACATCCTGAACATCACGGGTCAAGGACAGTTTCAGGCGTGTCAGATCATCCATTTGTTCATCAATGATCAACCGGTCACGCACACGGCTGATCTGATAATGAACAAGCATAAGAGTAAGCAGAATTCCAACAGAAAACGGCGCAGCTTCTGGGATGGTGAGGCCAAATTTCAAATGCAGAATGGCCCCCAGAGAAGCTGAAATCACCACCATGCAAATGGCAATAAAGATAGCGCCCAGCCGCTGCATATATCTCTCCGCCCTGTCTTATTGAATTTGACCCCAATTTCTTTTCACCTCGCCTAAAAAGTGAAAAGAGAACAAAATCCGCAGCTTGCCTTTGCTGCGCCTTGCAAAATCAAATCCGTCGCCGCTTGAGGATGATTGAGAATGTCGAGCCAAAATCATCCAGACATTTCAAAAGCTCAGCCAATCCGTGGCCTTGGGTGGCGAGCCGAATCAATGTCGTTAATTAATGGTTAATCTAACTTGCAAACGCGGCGCTGAAAAGAGGGGGAATGTGTCGGAGCAAAGAAAGTTTCACGAAGGCCTATCACAGTAACGGGCAGCCTTTATCCACCGAAATCGGGCGTTTAAGCCAAAGGGAAGCAAGGTAAGGCAGGCATGTTTCACCCTGAAAGCACAGAATGAGTGCCTGTTTTGTTTGATTGGCTCTAAAAAGCTGCCCCATCTACCAGACCAGGAAAGGAGGGTTGGAGATGGGGCATAGTTGAGGCGTCGCATGTGGACACGGAAAAGATCAAAACAGACTGAGTTGCTGTTGGTCTTGTTTTGGGGGAGTGAAATGGTCAACAGACAGGCGAGTGCGCCGGGCTGAATATCCATATTGTCTGGCAGCAATCTCCATGCGTTTATGCAGCATATCCGCATAAGGGCCTGTGCCGCGCATGCGTTTGCCGGGCGTACTGTCATAAACTTTGCCGCCGCGCATGGAGCGCAAAACATTCATCACATGACGATAACGATCAGGATAATGCTGCAACAACCAATCCTGAAACAGATCGGCCACTTCGCGCGGAAGGCGCAGCAAAATGGTGCCGGCCTCGCTGGCGCCTTTTTCCCTTGCAGCCTCCAAAATGGCCTCCAGCTCATTGTCATTGAGCGCAGGAATCATAGGAGCGGCCAGCACGCCTGTGGGAATGCCCGCCTCTGCAAGGCTTTTGATGGTCCCAAGCCGCCGGTGAGGGGCGGCTGCGCGCGGCTCCATGGCGCGGGACAGCTTGTTATCAAGCGTGGTAATGGAAATGGCGACTTTGACGAGGGACTTCTCCGCCAGCTTGGTGAGCAAATCAAGATCGCGCAAAATAAGCGAGGATTTGGTGACAATCGCCACCGGATGCCCGGTTTCAACCAGCACTTCCAATATGCCGCGCATCAGGCGATAGCGCCGCTCGATCGGTTGATAGGGGTCGGTATTGGTGCCAATGGCAAGGGGGCGCGGGCGATAGGTGGGCGATGACAATTCCCGCCGCAATTGCTCGGCCGCATCGGGCTTGGCGAACAATTTGGTTTCAAAATCCAGACCAGCGGATAGCCCCATATAGGCGTGGGTGGGGCGGGCAAAACAATAGGAACAGCCATGCTCGCATCCGCGGTAGGGATTGATGGAGCGGTCAAAGGGAATGTCCGGACTGTCATTGCGGGTGATGATGGTGCGGGACTTTTCCTCCTGCACATCGGTTTTCAAAGGCGGCAGATCATCGCAAATCTGGCTCCAGCCATCATCCACCGGCTCTTTGGCATAGGGTTCAAACCGGCCTGAAGGGTTGTGGGCGCTACCACGCCCTCTGATCCGGCCATTAAGGTTGCGTGCCAGCATGTGATCCGGATCGACCTGCGCCCCGATAAAGCTGCCGCCTTGCTCAACCTTTCGCTCCGAATTTGATCGCATCTCGTTACCTGTCATCACATCGCATTTGGCTACCTGCCCCAAGCTTGACCATATGGCAAAAGCTAGAAAGCAGGCTCGCTACCCAAATTATGTTTTTATTTTGTTCTCTTTTAACCATGAAGAATTCATTTGAACAAATCAAGAACAATAATCGGGGGAGGCGCACAGAATTTCTGGCCTGCTCATCTCAGAAGCACAAGGATTGATGCAGGAGATGAGGCAACGCGCCGGTTTGGGCCAAGTTTGCAGCCTCTGGATAAGCTGTGCATGAGCGGTGGACAGAATGGCCAAAATGACAGGGGCGCAATAAAGAAAAAGGGAGCGAGCCGGTATCGGTGAGCTCGCTCCCTTTTCCTTTATTTCATGATTTTGGGGAAGGGGGATAAGGTTGAGACTTATCCCCGTGGATAAGGACAAAGCGAATCAGCGTTTTTCTTCAAACGAGCCGCTGTCAGGATCCATCTCCAGATCAATGATGTCGTCTTCCCGCTTTTGATGCTCGGCAGCCTGCCGTTTTTCTTCGCGCACTTGGGCGGCTTTCAGCTTGGTGGATTGCACCTTGAGCTTGTTGCCCAGTTTGAAAAAGGCCCACAAGGTGGCAAGACTGGCAACCAGAACCAGCAATTTGGTAATCATAGAAAACGCCCCTTCAGCGCGCCTTGCATCATAATGTGCGCCATCAAACACAAGCGATCGCATAAGTTCAAAGCTGGCCCTGTCACCGCGCATCTTGATCACAGCAACAGGGCCAGGCAAAAGATGTTCCTGCCCTTATATCATGAATGGGCAGGCACTCAAGGTAAGATGGAGCTGCCCTGAACCAAACAAGAGCGGCTTTTAGCCAGCAAGCCTTCGCAGTAAAGCTTCCAGAGGGCCACGCTTGGCAACAAAGCGCCAAAGCACAGCATACAGACAGCAAGCAGCGATAAAACCAAGGGCGTAGAGGGTGACGACTGTCAAGCTGGGATTGGTCGCGGCATTGCTTGCTGTATCAATCCAGCCAAGAGCCTCCATCAGCCCCATGCCAATCACAATATGGGCAATATAAAGGGTCAGCGCCTGCCGTCCGGTCAAAAGCAAAGGGCGCAAGATGCGAGTTTGGCCTAGCCAGTCCCCAAGCCAGAGGCAAAGGACAAGAGCCATCAGGGCCGTTCCGGTGCTTGAGAGCATATAAAGCGGCCCCGGCGGTATCGCATCGCGGCCAAACAAAAGCGAGAGCAGAGCTTGCAGCTCTTCATCTTGCTGAATGTCTGGCAAAGCGGCGATATCAGCACCCATTTGTGCAAAAAAATTGCTGGCCAGCCAAAGGGCAAAACCGGCCCCCAAAATGCGCAAGCGAGTGGTTACGCTCATCAGGTTAAGCCGAGAGACGGCCATGCCGAACAGCAAAAAGGCAAGCCATGGCATAACCGGATGAAAGCCGTTGACAAAGAGATTACGCACAAAGCCTGTCGGGCTCCAGAACTCGGTATAGGTGAGGCTTTCCCAATCCCACCCCGCATCATAATCGACAATCAGCAAAGCGAGGGGAAAGGCAAGGATCAGCGCAAAGGCAAGGCCGAGCAAGCCCTTCTTGCCAAGGGGCAACAAAAAGGCTGCTGCCATGAAATAGACGCCGTAATAATGAAGGATATCCGGCTCAAAAATCAGGCTATTAAGAAGCCCGAAAGCAAATAAAACGCCGCCGCGTTTTAAAAGGCTTGTGCGGCTTTGAGACAGGCTATCACTGCGCGCAAATCCAAGGCCGATGCCAAGCCCGGCCAACAGCACAAAGAGAGCTGCCGCCCGTCCTTCAAGTAGCAAATGAAAGTCAAGCAGCCACTGGGGGCTGTCAGGTCCGGCCGCCGCCGATGCTGTCAGTCTGAAATTGACCAGCACCATGCCGACAAAGGCCAGAAACCGTGCCAGATCCAGCCCCAAAAGGCGAGGGGAGCCGGTCTTGGTAAAGTCAGCCTTTGTAAAATCAGGCTGCAGGTTGGTTGGAAAGGTGGTCACAGCAGCCCCTAACCTTTTATGACTTAAGCGTTAGTCTTTGCGCTCTTTTGCGCACAATCAAAGACCCAGACGGGACCAAAGGGCGCGCGCTTCAAGGCTGGAGAGAATGGCATCAGCCGATAGGCCCGCTGCAATCTGCTCGCCCACACTGCCTGATGGCACTTCTTGCGCAGCGCCAAATCTCATGCCGGGCATACGAAGGCGAGAGAAAAAGCCGCCGCCAGAGGCAATCAGCTTGAGCTTGGTAGTCTCGCCATATTTGGCTTTCAAATAGCCGCTCATATCGCCAAGCTCATCAATAAGGCCAAATTCCTTGCCCCGTTTGCCTGTCCAGAAAGCGCCGGTAAAGAGCTTGTCTTCCTCTTCGGTCAGCTTGTCGCCACGGCGCTCGCGCACCAGATCTTTAAAGGTCTCAAAGAGATCGGCCAAAAGCGCGTTAAGATGCGCCAGATGCTCTTCATTTTCGGGCTTGAACGGGTCCAGCATCGCCTTTTGCGCGCCTGCGGTATAGACACGGCGCTCAATGCCCAGTTTCTCGATCGCATCCACAAAGCCAAAGCCGCCGGACACCACACCGATAGAGCCGACAATAGAGCTCGGGTCAGCCACAATCTCGTCCCCTGCAATGGCAATCATATACCCGCCAGAGGCCGCAGCATCCTCGCAAAAGGTAATAACGGTCTTGTCTTTTTCCTTGGCAAGCTGGCGAATGCGCTCATAGATCAGGCGGCTTTGAACCGGAGAGCCACCGGGGCTGTTGACCGCAATGGCAACAGCAGGAGCATCCTTGATGGAAAAGGCTTTGTGAAGCTGGGCTGCAACCGAGGCCATAGAAAGACCGGGCCGCATGGGGCTACCAACCATGATGGGGCCCGTCATCCGCACAACGGGAATGACGGTTGCTTCCTTGCGGTATTTTTCCGGCAACAGGGATTTGAGCTTTTTCATCAGGGTCACGGACTTTTCCTCGGACTTTGCCTATGCATAAAATAAAGGACCAAGCGGGCATTGCGCGCTGTCTCTTGTGTTCTTTATCTAGGGTGCGGGAAGGGGTAATTCCAGAGGTAAATAGTCAATCCTTGTGAATTGATAAAGATTGGCATCAAGGCTTGCAAATCACAGCCATCGGGCGCACAAAGAAGTGCGTCTCTATCCTTGTCTGTTGGAGTTTGTCATGCTTTCCAATGCGCATCTTTCCACCCTTGTCGAGTTCCGCCACCAATTGCATCGCCAGCCCGAGCTGTCGGGGGAAGAAAAGGAAACGGCGGAAAAAGTGCTGATGATGCTGGGCACATTGGCACCGGACGAGTTGGTCACAGGGCTTGGTCCGTGGACAGAAGCAGATGGACGCCATATGGGCGGCACCGGCATTGCCGCTGTCTTTGATAGCGGCGAGGAAGGGCCGACCCTTTTGTTCCGCTGCGAGCTTGATGCCCTGCCCATTGAAGAGCTGAGTGATCTTGATTACCGATCCGAGATTGAGACAAAAGCCCATCTTTGCGGTCATGATGGCCATATGGCGACACTCACCGGCCTTGGCATGATGCTGGCTGAACGCCGTCCCGCAAAGGGGCGGGTGATCTTGCTCTATCAACCGGCAGAAGAGACGGGCAAAGGCGCAAAAGCAGTTCTGGATGATCCGCGCTTTGCGCCCTTCATCCCCGATTACGCCTTTGCGCTTCACAATCTGCCTGGTGTGAAAATGGGAGAAGTGCTGCTCAAGTCGGGCAATATGTGCTGCGCCTCGCGGGGTATGCGTATCCGCTTTGAGGGCAAAACCTCCCATGCGTCCATGCCGCAAGATGGCCTCTCACCCGATGATGCCATTTGCTCCGTGATTGCGGGGCTCAAAAGCTTCTCCAATGGCCTTAATGAAGGGCAGGAGCTGGATGATGCCTATAAGCTGGTCACCATTACCCATTGCTGGATGGGAGAGCCTGCCTTCGGGGTCTCTCCTGCTAGCGGAGAGGTCTGGGCGACCTTGCGCACAGTGACCGATGCTGCCATGGGCGATCTGGTGGCGCGGGCTGAAATTCTGGCCCGTCAGCAGGCCGAGCTTTATGGCCTGTCTCTCAGCATAGAGACAGATGATGTGTTCCTAGCCTGCACCAACCATGAAGAGACCGCCAAAATGGTGGCCTCTGCCGTGGTCGCAGAGGCGGTTCCCTTGCATGAACAACCCGATCCGATGCGTTTTTCCGAAGATTTTGGCCTCTTTGGTCATCATTGCCCCTCTACCCTCTTTCTTTTGGGATCAGGGGAGAGCCAGCCGCAATTGCACAATCCCGACTTTGATTTCCCCGACCAGCTGATCGGGACGGGTGCCCGTATTTTTGAGCGGATTGTGCGCGAAAAACTCGGCTAGCAGAGAATTGGGGCAAGGCCATCCTCTAGCACAGATCACTTAGCCCAAATAACTTAGCCCAAAGCCCAAATAACTTAGCCCAGATCAATCGCCTCGCCATGGCGGTGAATGGCATCAATGCGGGCGGAGGGCTTGTCGCTTTCCGCTTCCAAAAGGGCAAGGGGCGGCAGCAGCCTGAAAGGGGCTTTGGATTGCTTTTTGCCTTGGACCACCACCCGGTGTGCAGGCTCGCCGTCACGCGCCGAAAAGGGCTGAACAGTAATATTGCCAAAGCGCCCTTCCATCAGGCGCAAAAGCTCCGGCAATTCATCGGCCCGCTGCACCACACTAAAGGTGCCGCCTTTGCGCAAAATGGATACCGCCGTGCGGAACCAAGGCTCCATGCCCTTATCGGTTAGCATATGGGCAAGGGCGCGGGACTGGTTGGGAGAGGACTGGAATTTCTCCGGCCGGTAATAGGGCGGATTGGCAATCACATGATCGGCCATATTCTCATAAAGTCCGGCCTTCATCCGTGCCTCACCCCGCAAAGCCACATCACAGCACAGAACCGATGCAGCCGATAGAAAGGCGCGGCTATCAGGGCGGCAGACATTGGCAAGTGCTATCGCGGCAACCTGTTTATCAATTTCGGCAGCAAGAAGAGAAATCCCCTCAACGCGCGCGGCAACACAAAGGCCGGCGGCCCCAACGCCTGAGCCCAGATCTACCACCAATTGCCCCTTTTTGGCAGGCACGCAGGCGGCCAGCAAAACGGCATCGGTCCCCGAGCGATGATGGCCTTTACGCGGCTGATAAAGCGAAATTTTGCCGCCCAGAAACTGATCTTCAGACAGGGCAAGCTCGTGGGGAAAGTCTTCGCTTTTGGCAAGAAAAGCAGCATCTGGCGGGCCTTTGGTCCAGATGGAGGGAAGGGAGCTATCTGTCATGGGAGCCGTCATATCGCTGTGTCTTGCTAGGCGCTGTGCCGAGCTGGGGAGAGGGGAGAGGGGAGTGTCTTGACGATATCAGCGCTTGCGCGCCCGGTCGCTGGTCTCATGGCCCAGTCCGGCATCATCCAGCAGGCGGCGCGCGCGATCTTCATGGTCCGGATCAACCAGAATGCGGCGCGGCAAAATCCCCAAAGATCCCTCAAGCGTGCTCATATTCAAATCCAGCGATTGGAACGGAATAGCCGAATCGCGAAGCAAGGCTTCAACATAGGACAAGGTGACCGCATTGTTGGTTTTGATCAGCTCTATCACGAAACGCTCCTGTGGATGTAAGCAAAAGGCGCAGCTAAGGCATTATTGCGGCCAGTCCTTCTTACCTAGGGTCAGGACACATTAATTTTGTGCATTCTGCGAGGGCAGTTTTGCGTTCTCACAAGGAGGAAAATCGCGACAATGTGGTGCATTTTCAAGATTTTACGACGTAGTGAGAACGCAAAACTGCCTCGCCCTTCGGGTTTATCTGGAAGCATCCATCTATCGAGCCAATGACTTCAGAAAGGGAACCACCCTTCCTTTGTCATTGGTTCTTCTATCTGAATTCTTCCAGATAAACAGAATGAGACCAAATTAATGAGTCCAGACCCTAATGCCTCTTTGAAGTGAAATCCAGAACTTATAGGCTATAGCCTTTACGCAGCGTCTTGCACTCCCGCTTTGCTGCTCTTATCTTCTGGACAGGATCTAGCCTCCTAAATCCTGCCCGCCTGCCTCAAAACCCATTGCAAGCAGTGGCAGCCCATCCTTTAAAGCCCTACGGAGCCTTAGCCTCTCTTATGTCCAATATGTCTGCTTCCCTTGATGCCTCTTCTCTTTTCGCCTGCAAGACCCGCACCTTGGTACGCCTGTCGGGCAGCGAAGTAGAAAGCCTGCTCCAGCGCCTGATCACCACCAATCTCGATCAGATCCGCGAAGGTCAGGCAGGCTATGGCGCACTTCTCAGCCCGCAAGGAAAAGTGCTGTTTGATTTTCTGGTGTTGCGAGAGAAAAAGGGTGAAGGAGCTGGCTTCCTCTTTGATCTGGAAGCAGATATGGCGGCAGACTTTATCAAGAAAATGACCCTCTATCGCCTGCGATCCGATGTGGTAATCGAAGAACTGGACTGGGATATTGCCCTGTCGTTCGATGAGGGTAAGGGCGGTATTGCCGATCCGCGATCTCCTCTTCTGGGCTGGCGTCATTATGGGCCGGATCTTGCAAATGATGCGCAGGACAGTGACGAAGGCAGCGACAAGCTTTTTGCCGCCCATTGGCAGGCCTGCGTGCCGCATGGGAGCCGCGAAGAAGGAAGCGGCGACTTCCTCTTTGGCGATGTTTTCCCCCACGATATCAATATGGATCATCTTGGTGGCATTGATTATCACAAGGGCTGCTATGTGGGCCAAGAGGTGGTCTCGCGCATGCATCACAGGGGAACGGCTCGCCGCCGCCTTGTCAAAATATCAGCCGAGAAACCCCTTGAAAGCCATGCCCCATTGATGGCAGGGGGCAAGACTATCGGTAATCTGGGACGGGCCCAAGGCGGCAAGGCGCTGGCTCTTGTCCGGCTCGATCGCCTCGCAGTAGCCCGAAAAGACGGCGTGCCTGTGGGGCTGGAAGAGGGGGGGGAAGTCTCTATCGAACTCCCCGCTTATGCGGATTTTGCAGAACAGTTTGAGCTGTAAAGAAAGTGCCCTTGAAAAAGAGGGGCGTACCTTGATGGCAAACCCTCGCCAGCATTAAGATTTAGTGAGTGAGTGATTACTCTAAGCCTAGGGAATTTATAGGCTTTTGGGGCAGATTTCGGCCAAAAAACCTCTCAAAACCTAAAATCTTTAGGATTTGGTAAGCATATTTCCATTAAGACCATCCCAGGGGGACGGTACTATGGAATTGGATACAGAATCTTTACGAAATTTAGTGGGGCAAATTGCCGACTTTGCACAGCAGCGGATCAATGACGGGGATATCAGTGGTCCGCGCTATGGCGCATTGGTGAAAATGGTTTGGTGCGGCACATCTGGTGAGCCTTGTCATGCATCTTGCCAATCTCTGGCAGAGGCCATTGAGCAATTGCGTGAGCTGGACTCTTGCTCCGAGCTTGATGGCTTCTATATTTCGCTGACCGCAAAAATGCTGGAACATTTCCCGGCAAGGGAAGACACGCTTGATGACTTTGCAGCCTTGCGTGAAATGTCAGCACAAATCGGCAAAGTGATACCGCTTGAAGATATTGTCCTACCCGGTGAGCAGGGCGCGGCGACCGAACTGGCGCAAGACCAAGACAGTGAGGTAAGTGCTGAGGTCAAGCTTGACATACAAGCTGAGGACGAGAGCGAAGCGGCTGAATTTATCCTTGATGAAGACAGCTTCCTTGCAGATCTTCTGAGTGCTGATCCGATGGCAGAAGAGCTGGAAGCGGACAAAGCACAGGTTGCCTGATATATAGTTTGGCATGATCCAATCACAAAAGCCCGCATCCTTAAGGAGGCGGGCTTTTCTATTTCGCGTTTTTCTGTTTAAAGAGTTTCGGGGTAGCAGCACTGGCGCTTAGTCTAGCCCTTGCCTTGCAATTTGCCGCGTTTGAGATGCTCATCAAGACGGGGCATCATTTCCACAAAATTGCAGGGCATATAACGATAGTCGAGCTGATTGACCAAAATCCCGTCCCATGCATCCTTGCAAGCGCCGGTCGAGCCGGGAATGCAAAAGATATAAGTGGCATTGGCAACGCCGCCGGTCGCGCGGGACTGGATGGTAGAGGTGCCGATTTTCTCGTAAGACTGCATATGGAAAACGGTTGAGAAGCCATCCATGGTTTTTTCAAATAAGGGCGCCATGGCCTCTGGCGTTACATCCCGCCCGGTAAAGCCAGTGCCACCGGTTGAGATGATCACATCAATACCGGCATCGGCAATCCATTTCTTGGCCTGCGCCTGAATGGCATCTACCTCATCCTTGACGATGGCCCGATCCGCCAGCACATGGCCCGCTTTTTCCAGCCGGTCCACAAGGGTCTGTCCCGAGCGATCTTCCGCAAGCGTGCGGGTATCCGAGACGGTCAGAATGGCAATTTTCATCGGGATGAAGGGACGGCTTTCATCAATACCAGCCATGAGGCTCTTCCTTATCGTCTTGCCAGACCTTTCTGGCGATGTGTCTATGATCTGCGCTCTGCCAGCCAATGGGGCCGGTCTTGGTTTGGCGCAGTTTGGCAAATAGCATGGGCAAAGAAATTGCGGGAAGTCAAACCGGATCTATTCAAAGAGTGTTTGCGGGCGGTACTCTGCTGCAAAAATTCCAAGGCAGGGGAAGGCTGGAAGGAAAGGCGAAAAAAAATCCGTCTTTCGGAGACTGGAAAACAAAAATCACAAAGACCAATACGCACTTTGCCAGCAAGTGCCTTTTGCTCGATCTAGCCGGGTGGGGTCACAGGGCCGGATCAGATTTTTATTTTTGAGCCCAGTTCCAAAAGACGGATTGGAAGTTAGCCTTAAAACTCTCACTATCAGCGTAGTCATATGGTCCAGCCCGTTATCGCACCAAGCGCCTGACTGGAATGGCGCTGGGGGTGGCGAGGCCGGGCCGCATCTCCTGACTGTGCCGATGTCAAAGCTTTTAGAAGATGGTGCCTGAATACAACCTGAGGTCGGCATTCATTGTATATTCATCAAGGTGAATAGGTGAGGTGACGATAACCAAAGGTTGAGATTTTGACGTAAGAACTTGAAAAGAAGATGGATGGCATTCGCAAAGCCCTGAGGCAGGCATATCAGGCAGGCTTGTGGGCAAGAGATAAGCGCGTTGAGCTATAGACAGTGAGAAAGAAACGAGCACGCCCCCTCGCTGTTTGAAAAAATACAAAAGCCTATTTAATTTTGCGGTGGATTGGACTAGGGTCCGCGCAAGATCTTGGGAGCTATTTCAGATAAAGGAAGGCTCCTTTATCCAGCTCTTGATTAGTTTAACTGAAAAGCACAGTGGTATGACCGACATTCTTGCCCCCCATATGCAGCCTGAACGTTCGTTTCAGGGTATGATTTTGGCCTTGCAGCGCTATTGGGCCGACTATGGCTGCGCTGTTTTGCAGCCTTATGATATGGAAGTTGGGGCGGGTACATTCCATCCGGCAACCACCTTGCGCGCTTTGGGCCCCCGTCCGTGGCGGGCCGCTTATGTGCAGCCATCACGCCGCCCAACCGATGGGCGCTATGGCGAGAATCCAAACCGCCTTCAGCATTATTATCAGTTTCAGGTGCTGCTCAAGCCCAGCCCCAAAGATTTGCAGGACCTTTATCTGGGTTCGCTCAAAGCCATCGGCATCGACAGCTCCATCCACGACATCCGCTTTGTGGAAGATGATTGGGAAAGCCCCACATTGGGCGCTTGGGGCCTTGGCTGGGAATGCTGGTGCGATGGCATGGAAGTCTCGCAATTCACCTATTTCCAGCAGGTCGCAGGCATCGAATGCGCTCCGGTTGCGGGCGAGCTGACCTACGGTCTTGAGCGTCTGGCCATGTATGTGCAGGGCGTCGATAACGTCTATGACCTCAATTATAACGGCCGCGACGGGGATGAGCGCATCTCTTATGGCGATGTCTTCCTGCAAGCCGAGCAGGAATATTCGCGCCATAATTTTGAGTATGCCAACACCGAAATGCTGTTCGCCCATTTCAAGGATGCAGAGGCGGAATGCCGCGCCCTTCTAGAGCAGGGCAAAAAGGATCAGGACGAAGGCGGCGCCCACAAATGCGTCCTGCCAGCCTATGACCAATGCATCAAGGCCTCCCACGTCTTTAACCTGCTCGATGCCCGCGGCGTGATCTCGGTCACCGAACGCCAAAGCTATATCCTGCGGGTGCGAGAACTCTCCAAAGCCTGCGGCGAAGCCTTCCTGCAAACAGAAGCAGGCGGCCTTGGCTATAAGGGGTGATCAGGGGTCCTGTAGAGCCTAATACTTCAAAAAAACCGGCCTTGCACTAAGCAAGAGCCGGTTTTTGCGTTTTGGGCTTGCCCTAACGGAGGGCAGAAAAGAATAAATGTGTGCAACTCATGCCACTGCGGCTTGGATGATTAGCCCAACTATGATTGTCTTGAAGAATTGTCAGCTTAAAGCAGGGGGAGCTTTATGGATGCCGTCATCTCTTTTCTTAAGGCCATGGATTTTACAGACGGGTTTGGTCTTATAGCAACGATCGGTGCGGTAATCGGCCTTGTCTTCAAAGGCATGAAAGGCTGGGTGTCTTATCTTGATACCTATTATCGCGACATTCTGGCCTGCCCCGACCTTCGCGCAATCCGCCGCGACGAACTGATACAAAAGCCCGGTTTCCTCTCCTATCAAATCTCCCTGAGACGCCTGAACCTGATCCTGTCCAGAATTTATGGAAAATCCTTTAGCGCAGGGGCATTATGGATCAGCATCGTCATCGCTTTCTGCTACACAATCCTGTTCTTCACCGCCTCCTACTTTGTAGGTGGGCCGATTGATAATGTCATTTTTCCGTTGGGATCTGATCTTGAAGAGAAAATAATCATATTTCTGATAATTATATTATGCTTTTCTCTGTTTTTGTTTCTGGTGAAACTATGTTATGAAAATATATTCACCAAATCGATAAGATATTTTGAATTTAAAGGAGAAAAGAAGTCGATAGATATATCGTATGTTGTTCTTTTTTCTTTTTTATTGACTTCATTGGTTAAATTTTTTGTTGAAAATAGATATTATGAGAATATTTTTTACGGTTACACGCTTTTTTCTACGTAATTTTATTGATAACAAATTATAATTATATTTTTGGTAAGAATATCTCAAATGTAAAATTTTATGATATATTAAAATTATTATTTATTATCATAATATTTTTGATGCTTACAGTAACGTCAATGGTGCTTTGGAATATTAATGTAAAAGGGCAAAATATTGACAGGTCTTTGATATTCTTATTGAAAGGGCTATCTCTATATCTGTTACTGCCGCTCATCAATGCCGTCTTTGACTGGGTGTCTTGGGGCATTACCAGAGCCTTGTTCAAGGCCTCTTCGCGCCTTTCAGGCCTTAAGGGTGTCATCTTGCAAGCGCTGACGATTATTCTTGATCTCGCAACCGCACTGCTCTTCCTTTATC
The DNA here is from genome assembly GCA_025210795.1 of Cohaesibacter sp. Taxonomy (GTDB): domain Bacteria; phylum Pseudomonadota; class Alphaproteobacteria; order Rhizobiales; family Cohaesibacteraceae; genus Cohaesibacter. The sequence continues at coordinate 103,877 of JAOAQZ010000010.1, forward strand.
TTCTTGCGCTTGCCATCCCGTTTTTGCTGGAAAGCATAAATTGGGGGGTAAAGCTTGCTGGCTCAAACGTCTATTTCCCTTGGGAGAATTATCTCCATGCAGTGAAAAATGCGCCATTTTCTGATGGGCTTCTGGTCACCAGTATGCTTTTGACCACCCTTATTCCGTCTGTCCTGCATGTGGCATTTGGCATCTTTGGAATTGTGCAAGCCATCAGCCCCGCCAGTCGCAAGGCCGCTCGGCTGATCCCAACTGATAAGGCAGAAGTTATGTCTGCTGCCAAGGTCACACAGGTTGTTCATGTGCTGATCTGGAGCAATATCTGGCGGGTGGTATCTGTGTTGGTGGTGAGCGCTGGCCTGTGGGGGCTATGGCTGCTTGTGGGAAGTTATTTCTCGCCCTTCCTGACTTACCTTCTGGATACAGCGCTGTGCAGCTCCTCCATGTTTGAGCATGGGCGCTGTTCCATGATGTTGGTTGAATAGCCACAAGAATGCGGCTGGGCCTTGCCTGATAATCTGGTGAAGGTGGCAGAGCAGAGTTAGCTGCCATGCCCCTTGGCATCGGGCTTGGCTTTCATCTTCTTTTTCATTTGCTCTAGTTGCTCGCGGAATTTCTCCCACGGGTCAATCTCGTCAACGCGCGGGGTGAACCAGACATAATCGTAAAGCTTAGGGTCAAAGGCGGGATAGGTTGAAGGGTCGCTCTCGCCGCGGACCACTTCGATAATAGCAACGGAAAGGATGGTCTTGTCTTTATCAAGGTAATAGGGAATACCGCGATCTTTGCGGGTGTGGCCATTGCCAGCAATGAGGATGGACAGGCCGTTGTCAGATGCTCCCTCCCGCATGGCTCTGGCCATGTGGGCATCTTTAAGGCGCTGGAGGGTGACAAGAGGGGCCATGCTTTCTCGGCCCATCATGCCGCAATGGGACTCAACCAGCTCATCCAAAAGGCTCTCGCGCTGCGCTTTGTCATAATCTTGATCCCAGGGCAGATTGTGAAGAAGATCTGCCCCCAGTTCACCGCCGCGACCAACGGACATGAGCGTCTCACGATCAGGATTGCCTGCCTTGATGGGGAATTGCCACCCAAGGCCGACGCGGAAAATATCGCGATAGCTATCCCAACTGGGCCAGCCGCGCTTTTCCCATTCCAGATCATCGCCCAAGCTGGCCAAGAGAGCATCGCGCTCCGCGTGGAGAGCGGGCAGATCCTCTGTCTTACTCTCATCCTTTAAAAAGGCGCTGTTTATTGTGTCCAGAACAGAGCCATATTTCGGCTCGATCATCTCGGCGACAATCTGGCCTTTTCTCCCTGAAGCACCGGCAAAGCTCACCATGGTTGATTGAAGGATATGATGGCGTTCATTGTCATGCTTTTCGCCAAGCAGCAGAAAATCCGCCTTTTGCAGTTCTTTGGCAAAGGCGTCCATATCCGTTACTTTTTCGCCCGTGGTGTGCCAAAGGCTTCCTGCAAGGGGATGATCGGCGAGTAGCATGGCGGTTTCCGTCTTCTGAGGCTTGTCGGAGGCTTGGGCGGGAAGGGCGGCAAATGCGGTAAGCGCATATCCAAAGCCAAGCAGACAAGAGGCAAGCGCAAATCTGTATCTGGACATAAAATTCTCGATCAATTGGTTATCAGCCTGTCGTGATTGTCTGGTTTGTATAAGGCCAAGTTATGGCGCTCAGAAAATCAGGTTCATAACGCGCTTCCTCTCAGCTCTCGCTCTTTGAAGGTTGCATCACGCGGCGCAAAACGGCAAGCTGGCATTTTGGGACAGAGTCGCACAGCTGGCCCATCATAATTTAAAAAATTTCGGGATGCGCCAAAAAGCATCCATCTTGGGGAGAAAAGAAATGGATATTTCATGGGCACTGCTGGGGGTGCTGATCGCGCTGGCTGTCTATGCCGTCACCATCTATAACAAGCTCGTCAAGGGCCGCCAGATGGTAGAAGAAGGCTGGTCCGGCATCGATGTGCAGCTCAAGCGCCGCTCCAACCTCATTCCCAATCTGGTGGAAACGGTCAAGGGCTATGCCGGCCATGAAAAAGAAACGCTGGAAAATGTCACCGAAATGCGCGCCCGCGCGGCAGGGGCATCCAGTGGCGGCGCGGCCGAGCGCGCGCAAGCCGAAGGCGATCTCTCCAAGGCTCTCGTTAATCTGATGGCGGTGGCAGAGAATTATCCTGACCTGAAAGCCAACGAGAATTTTGCCAAATTGCAGGATGAGCTATCTGGCATCGAGGACGAGATCCAGCTGGCGCGCCGCTATTATAACGGCACCGTGCGCAGCTTTAACATTTTGGTTGAGAGTTTTCCCTCCAACATCGTCGCCAATATGTTCCAGTTTGTAAAACGCGCCTATTTCGAGCTGGAAAATGAACAGGATCGCGCCGTGCCGGATGTGTCTTTCTGAGCATCCTTCCTGATCGGCCCCCAGATCAGTCCCTGTGGGCCAATTGTCTTTGTGTTTGCAGCCAAAAGGCGCGCATTCTTTTTGCCTTTCGCTGCAAGCACCAAACTTGATTTTCATAGTTGCTTTTGTCAGAGGGACACTTCAATGCGCCGCCTCTTTACAAATTTCTCTTTCTTTGCGGCCTTTTGGGCCGCTTTTCTTCTCGTCTTTTTTGTAAGCCCAAATGGCCCCGCTTTTGCCCAGAGCGGACAAGAGGTGATCAAGGATTTTCGCGTTGACATCAAGGTGCGCAAGGATCGCTCGATTGATGTCACCGAGACCATCACCTTCAATGTGCTGGGCCAGCAAATCAAACGAGGCATCCTGCGCGATATCGTGGTGCGCTATCAGCGTGATGATGGCTCTCGCTTAACGCTTGATGTGGGGGATATTTCTGTCCTTCGCAATGGTAAGAGCGAGACATACGAGAAAAGCTATAACGGCCGGTTTCTCAGCCTGCGGATTGGCAATGCTGACTATTTCCTGCCCCATGGTGAGCATGTCTATACCATCTCATACAATGTTGCGGACTTTGTCGCCTATTTTGATGATGTTGAAGAGGTATACTGGAACGCCATTGGCACCGGCTGGACCTTTCCCATTGAAAATGCGCGCGTATCTCTCGCTCTGCCGCAAGGGGGACGGATCCGGCAGTCGGTCATCTATACCGGGAGTGATGGCAGTACAGCATCAGACGGGAAAATCACCAAGCAAAGCGACACCTATATTGAATATATCGCCACGCGCAGATTGGGCGCGAGGGAGGGCATGACCATCGCCGTTGGCTGGGAGAAAGGCTTGATCCCGCCCCCCACCGAGGCGGAACTCAGAACCCAGGCCCTGATCGGCAACAGCCCTTCCTTCATTGTCTATATTCTTGGCTTTTTGCAGCTTGGCTGGCTATACAAAAACTGGCGCAAAGTGGGGCGAGACCCGGAACGGGGCGTCGTCATCCCCCGCTATCGCCCGCCAAAAGATATGTCGCCCGCGCTCTCGGCCTATATTGCCGGTATGGGCAGCTATGTGGCAGGCAATCAGAAAGGCTTTATGGCCGCCCTCGTTAATCTCGCTATCAAGGGCTATCTCATCATTGATGAAAGCGGCAAGAAGCTGACGGTGCGCCGCGGTGAGCGGCTATATGATGACGAGAAAGACAAGCTGCCGATAGGTGAGCAGGTGATCATGGATTATCATTTCAATGATCATTATTATGATTCTGATGGCAAGCTGGTCGAGGAAGAGGGGGACAATCGCCTCGTCTTTGCCGATCAGAGCTACAAGCAGATGTCGAGCACCCTGCGCGCATTTGATGCGGGGATCGAAAAGACCACCAATGAAATCTATTTCAACCGCAATATCGGCAAGGTCGTGCCAGCCATCGCCTCGGTGATTATTGCCATGATTGCCTATCTTGCTTCGTCGGTTATCCTCAATCCGGTCGACATGCCCCCCATTTTATCCATTGTTGCTGGGCTGTTCACCGGCTTTGCCATCTATGGCCTCTATAAATTATGGAATTGGGATTTCTGGATCAGCAAGCTTTTAACTCCACTTCTGGCCGTGGCGCTGGTACTCTGCATCGCCTTTGTGGGGTCGATGGCTATCCTTGTCCCCGGCGAGCTTGATCTTTCCTTCATGGAATTTATCAGCTTTGTGCTAATTGCCCTCATGACAGCCTCTATCCCTATCGGATTTGAGTTGATGAAGGCCCCGACGGAAGCGGGGCAAAAGATTATTGATGAGGTTGACGGGCTCAAACTCTTTATGACCGTGGCCGTGGCACAAAAGGTTGAAGCCATGGACATGCCAGAGCTGACCCCCAGCCTTTATGAAAAGCTGCTGCCCTATGCCATCGCCCTTGGGGTGGATAAGGAATGGACGCAGAATTTTGAAAAACTGGTCTTTAGCCAATTGCCGCCGGATGAGGATTATAGCCCCAATTGGTACACTGCGGGGCGCGATGATCGCTACTTCTCTGGCGGGCAGGCGGTCAGCTCCATGACCCGTGCCATGAGCTCGGATTTAAGTCAGGCCATGACCCCACCAGCCTCGTCCAGCTCCGGCTCATCCGGCGGTGGCTCCTCTGGCGGTGGTGGTGGCGGCGGTGGCGGCAGTGGCTGGTAATCCCGGCCTCTGCAAAAAGCCCCTGATCTATGGCAGCTGTGCACTTGAGCAATTACAGCCGGTCGGAAATAGGCCGGAAACTGGCGCGGTGGTGAAGGCAGGGGCCAAGCTGGTCCAAGGCGTCCAGATGTGCCTTGGTGCCATAGCCCTTGTGCTTGTCAAACCCGTAACCGGGAAAAGCAAGGCCGATTTGGGTCATCATCTGGTCACGCACCACCTTGGCCACAATGGATGCAGCGGCAATGGAGACAGAACGCCCATCCCCCTTGATCACAGGCTCCCCGCGCACAGGGCTATCGGGCGGCACATCGCGCCCGTCAAACAGGCAATAGCTTGGGGGGACTGAAAGCCCCTTAAGCGCCATACTCATAGCCCATAGAGTGGCGCCGCGAATATTAAGCGCATCAATCTGGCGGGGTGAAGCGGACATCACGCTCACATGGGCCTGAGTGCAGATGAGCTTGAATAGCTCCGTCCTTTTTGCCTCGCTCAATTTTTTGGAATCATCAAGTCCTGCGGGAATATTTTCGGGGTCGAGAATAACCGCCGCTGTCACCACCGGCCCTGCAAGGGGGCCGCGCCCCACTTCATCAACCCCAGCCACAAGCCCGCCAAAGCGCGCCATAGCTTGGCTTTCAAGGGAAAAGTCCGGCCCGTCCTGCTCGGTGAAAAACAGATCCGCCTGTTTGGGTTTTTGTTTTGTCTTTGATTTTGAGGCGGCTTTCTGCTCGGCCTTTTTGTCTGCCATGGTCAGCGCCCATTTGCCTTGCTGCCGCCACCCAGTTTAAGACCCGGTGCGGGGCGCTCGGCCAGCACATTGCGCCGAAAGCGGAACAGGGCCGCAGGCCGCCCACCTGTGGCGGTTGAGGTCTCTCCCGTCGGCTCCACCAATTGTCCCTGCTCCACAAGGCGGCGGAAATTCTGTTTGTGCAAATGGCGGCCCGATATAGCCTCAACACTGGCTTGCAACTGGGTGAGGGTAAAATGCTCGGGCATCAGCTCAAAGACAATGGGGCGATATTTGAGCTTACCGCGCAGGCGCGAAATGGCCGTGGCCAAAATGCGCCGGTGATCCATCTGCATGGCTGCCCCGAGCAAATGCTCTGGCTGGAGGCCTTGGTCGCTATCTCTGTCGGTATGAAATTCAGCCACCAGCCCCGCTTCATACAAAAGCTCATAGCGCTCAAGAACCCGCTCTTCATCCCAGCTCGTGCCATCAAGCCCGAAAAAGAGCCGGACCCGTTCCTCGCGGCTTAAAACCCGCTGTGCGTCATTGTCATCGTCTTGGGCGAGCCAGGCATCAAGAGCTGGCAAAATGCGTTCGTCCAAAAGGGCCGGGCGTCCTTCGCGCCAGTCTTCCCAAGGGAAAAAGTCGTACCACGAGCGCCAGCGCCCCCCAAGGGCTGCAAGCGCTTCATTGTCTTCGTCCGGTGAATGATGGGTCAGCGCCAGATAGCCAATCGAGACTTCATGAGGGCCTGCATGGCTGGCATCAAAGGCTCTGCCGCGATCAGCAAAGGAATAAAGCTGCTCCATATAACCAAGCTTTAGGGCCGTTTGCTGCTCCACCCAGCGGCGAAGGCCCGCTTCCAGCGTGCGGTGCTGGCCCGGATCAAACGGGCCATAGGGAAGCGCTCCCAAACAGGGCGCTCGCTCGATTTGCGCAGCACTTATAGGGGCTGAAGGGGAAGAGCCGTCCTTTGTCTCATCAAGGCAGATTTCCAGAATGACAGGGGTCAACTCATGCACGGCAATCACCGCAGCATTGAGGCCAATTTCAATGGATCTGGAAGAACGGGGTCCAGAATCAGACATAGAATCAGACACGCACATCACCTAGAGAAAACAAGTTTAACGGGATCAAACCACATGGTTGCAGAAGCTGCAATTGATTTAGGGATAGAGTTCAAGAATTGTGGCCAGCGAGAAAGCGCAAGCAATAGGCAGGCCTATTGCGGATTTGGGCTAGTCATCCGCGCCCGTAGCTGGACCGATATGGGGCATGGCAAAGACATCCCCCTCAAAGCAATTGGCCCCGCGCCCGATGCGCTCGATCGCGTCAAGCATCCGCCCTTTGCGACCCAGTTGATCATCTGCCAGCGCCACCAGCCATTGATTGGGCGTGGCCGACGGAGAGGCCTTGCGCAAATCCTGCGCAATTGTGTCTTCATCCATATCAGGGTTAAGGGCACAGGCGGCAATATAGGCCGACGCGGTTGAGCGCGAGACACCGGCCCAGCAATGCAGAACCAGTGGCTTTTGCCTGTCCCACGCACGAAAGAAAGCAATCAATTGCGAAACCTGATGCTTGCTGCCGCGCTCAAACCCCGGCGTGTCAACAATGATGTCATTCATGCCCAAAAAGAGATGGCGCTCTGGTGCAATGCAATTGGGCCGGATCACTTCCATATCTGTATTGATCACGCTCACCAAATGAGAGGCACCAACCTGTTCTACAAGGCCGGGCATTCTGGCAAGAGAGCAAACATAAAGCATAGGCAGCGATCCTTGATTATGGACAGAAGAGCATAGGCTCGAAGAAACCGAGCCATAAATTGCAAGGCGTATTCGGATCACTTGGGCAATGACCTTGAGGACCGAATACGAAAAAAGACTATCCTAGTTGGATGACAAGGAATAGTCCCTGCCTCTTTTCACAAAAAAGACTTTTGTATCATGTCAAAGGCTGGCGTCAGCTCGCTGGGCGATAGAGTGCGGAAAAGCGGGCAAGAAAAGCCTCTTCTGCCTCTTGGGTGCTCCAGGGAACCAGAGGAAGCTGCTCGGCAGTTATGCCATCAGGCCGGCCAAACAGGTCTGCCGCCTCTCCATGTTCAAATCCGGCCAGATGAACCGCCTCGAAATAGGCCGAGATCTTATCAGCCTGCTTGATCTGTTTTTTAAGCGCAGGGGAGGGATGGGGTGCAAGACCAAAGCGCAAATGAATAGCAGCCTCCAGCCTGTCCTCTACCAGCCGGTAATCTGTGCCAATAGCAGCCTTGAAAGGGGAGATCATATCCCCGATCACATATTCCGGCGCATCATGAAGCAGAGCCATTAAAAGAGCAGGCTCGCCTAGATGCGGGTCGGTATGGCTTAAAATCTGCTCCACAATCAGGCTATGCTGGGCAACAGAGAAGGGATGAGCACCAACCGTCTGGCCATTCCAGCGCGCAACCCGCGCGAGCCCATGGGCAATGTCTTCAATCTCAACATCAAAGGGAGAGGGATCAAGCAAATCCAGCCGCCGACCAGATAACATCCGCTGCCAAGCGCGACCTTGAGAAGAAGGAGAAGGCATAAACACCACCATTATAACAAACCAGCTTCAACCTAACGGGAATTGATCGCGAGGCAAGCGGAAAAGAAATGCAATAAAGGATCGTCGACAATTATTCATTGATGCATGAAGAAGGATCAGAGTCCGACCGCGACCATAGGGGCAAGAGCATATTGGATGACTTCAATCAAAAAAGAAATGTAATCACAGATTGCTAATTTTAATATGCACGCAATAGGTGCGTAACTTATTGCTCTTTAGGCGTAATTTCTTTTGCCTAGGTCTTTTCCCTTGTTTGATATGTCAAAAAAAGGTAAGTTCTGTGGATGACAATCTGAGTTTCAATTGTGTGGGGACCGATTGGAATTATGGGGATGCTGGCGACGAGCATCCCTATTTCAGCCCTCTGAGCTGGGATCTTGCTTCAGGTGAGGGAAGTCATTGAGCAGGGCTCTTGTCCTGCTCTTATTTTTTAATCCCCATTTTCTTCGCTTAAATTCAACCAAACTCTCTTTAGGCAGATGTCTCTTCCTTCGCGCGCTATGTGTGGTGGTCTTGCTTTTGCGCGCCCATTTCCAATCTCGCATTGTGATAGAGCTATCCAAAGGGGCATAGCGTCCTTTCGGTTCATTGCCCACCCAAATTGGTTTGGCAGATGGGGACCGGTTGAGACAAAAATCTTTCTTGGATGGCGGTAAAATACTGGCCAAAATAAACTTGAGGAATTTTTTCAACAAAAAAACCGGACCGAAGGAAATAAATGTTGCATATGAAAATCAAAATAAGTGAAGCACTTAGGGCTTGTGTTTGGAAAAATTCTAATTTGGAAAAGATTGTTAAGCTCTAACTTACTGATTTTTTAGGTTGTCTTCGTTGACAATGAGAACCATTCGCAGCATGTTGAGGGCGCAAACAAGAGAGTTTCAACGGGGCGGTCACCCTTATCTGACCAAGTATTTTGGTTTGCAACCACCCGATGGTGGGGCCTTTAACCCCGTTGATTGGAGAGAAAAATGAACAAGTCTATTGTCGCAAGCTTTGCGGCCCTTGCCATGTCTACCGCAATTGCGGCTCCTGCACTGGCTTCTGGTGAAGTGAATGTCTATTCTTACCGCCAGCCTTTCCTGATCGAGCCACTGCTGAAGGCTTTCACCGAAAAAACTGGTGTTAAAACCAACGTGATTTTTGCCAAAAAAGGCTTGGAAGCACGTATCAAGGCCGAGGGTGAAAATTCTCCTGCTGATGTTCTGCTGACCGTTGATATCGGTCGTTTGCATGGCGGCAAAATGGATGGTATCGCTCAGCCGGTGAAATCCGATATTCTCTCCAAAAACATTCCTGCTCAGTATCGCGACAAGGAAAATGAGTGGTTTGGTCTGACAACACGGGCTCGCGTTGTTTATGCCTCTAACGAGCGCGTCAAGCAGAATGCCATCACTTACGAAGAACTGGCCGATCCAAAATGGAAAGGCAAGATCTGTACCCGTTCCGGTCAGCATGCATACTCTATCGCCCTGATTGCTTCCATGGTTGCCCATAAAGGCGAAGAAGAAGCCAAGAAGTGGCTTGAAGGTGTGAAAGCCAACCTGGCCCGCAAGCCAACCGGCAATGACCGCGCACAGGTAAAAGCAATTTTTGCTGGTGAATGTGATCTGTCTCTGGGTAACACCTATTATATGGGCAAAATGGAAACCAACGACAAAGAGCCTGAGCAGAAAGAATGGGCCAAGTCAGTTCGGATCCTGTTCCCGAACAGCGCTGATCGCGGTACTCACGTCAATATCTCTGGCATGCTGATGGCCAAACATGCGCCAAACAAAGATAACGCCCTGAAATTGATGGAATATCTGTCTTCTGGCGAAGCGCAGAAAATCTATGGTGAAGCCAATTTCGAATATCCTCTGCTTGACGGTGTTGAAGCATCTGATCGCGTCAAGGGTTGGGGCTCTTTCAAAGCTGACCCGATCTCTCTGAACGATATAGCTTCGGCCCGTAAAAAAGCCTCCGAGCTGGTTGATATTGTCGATTTCGACGCTGGCGCCAACTAAGCGCTTTCTTAAAAGAGAAAAACAAAAAGGGATGCAGCGCCCTGTGCTGCATCCAACAGATCCGGCTTGCAAATTTGCAGGCTGGGAAGAGATGAAAAGGAATTGGAATTTCAAGAGATTGGACGACCTTGCCCCAACGCCGGACTTCATAACCGGTCTATGCTAGTCGGCCGTATCTGCCTGGTCCTGCAGTTACTGCCTCTATCATGCTCAACGTCAAGGAAATCCAATAATCGCGTTTCAGATCCCTCGGTGCGGAATTGGTCCTCTTGCACCCAAATCTGAACGCACTTCCCGCAAGTCCCGCTGCAAGGGATAGATCGAACGGCGATTGGTCCTCTCGTACGATCTTGTTTGCACCAGGCGGGCACAGGCAATAAAGACAGACTGGTCCTCCGTCTTTATGGAAAGGTGCTACGTGTTATGCGTGGCACCTTTTTCCGTTTTGCATAGTTGAATGCAAAAAGCAAGTTTTACCCCTGTAATCACTTCTCGTTTGCCTTGATGTCCACCGAAAAAGTGTGATTACCGGTCAGGGCTGCCTCCGGCATAGTCCTGAAATGATCGCTCAAAAAAAGCCATTGGCTGACAAATGTCCCCAAGCATTTGGAGTGCTTATTGGTTGTTTAGGAATGGGTTAGGGTTGCGCTGTGGCAGGTTCCTGGAGAGGCAACGAGGACATTCTGTATGTTGCCCCTCCAGGACATGAGCACGCCGGGCTTCGGCGAAGAACCCGGGCAAGGCATGGAGCGAGAGGAAGTCTCGCCAGAGCCATGGTATCGGTTGGCCTGAAAAACCAGCTAAAAAAGCCAACTGAAACAATGTTCAGTCCTGCAAAAGGGATAGATGATACGCACCATATCTCTGTCCCATACAAAGCATTGCGCCCACATATCTACCCTTAACCTGCAAGGAGAAGTCTGCAAAGGCAAGGTGACCAAGATTGGACAAAATGCGCGTAAATCTGGAAGAGTTGAGCGCTACGCTTAGGACTTCTTTAAAGACTATAAGAAGTCGCACAGCAAAAGCGGGCATAAAAGCGCAAAGACAAATGCTCACCTTGGCTGGGATGCGTCCCATCTGATGCTAAAGTGAAAGATCACGAAGCCAGTTTTCGTAGCGCCGATCAAGATGGCGATGGCTGGATTGCGCCAGGTCATGGTCAAGGCGATGCTGTCGCGCCTCGCGGGGCTGAATGCCAAACCGAGCCTTGAAATTGCGGCGAAAGGTGCTTTCATTGGCAAAGCCAAGCGTGAAGGCAATCTCCGCAATGGAGCGATGACGATGGGTGTGCGCGGTGAGCATATGCATCGCCTTGCTCAGGCGGCGTTCACGGACAAAGGACTTAACGCCCCCATAGGTGGCAAACATGCTGTAAAGCTTGGAACGTGACATGCCAAGCATCACAGCCAATTTTTCAGGCTGTAGATCGGGATCAGACAAATGATCATCAATGGCGCGTTTGACCATGATGGATTTGGCGATCGGTTTGCCTTCCCGATCAATCGGGCCGTCATGGGCTGTGCCATTCATGGCGGCGGCCAACAGGGCAATGGTCGCCGAATTCAGGCTTTCGGTCTGAGAGACATAGACCTGATTGGCAAATTTTCGCAAAGACACCATGTGATCATGCAGCATGGCAACAAGGGGATCAGAGCGTGAGAGAATGCGCAAATGATGAGCATTGCTCTCAACCAGATGGGGCGCCAACAGAGCGCGCGGCACGATAATGGAGAAGTTGCTAAAATTGTTGGTTGTCGAGAAGGCTTTCTCTGCAAGGTCAAAAATAATCACATCACCTTGCCGCAGCACATATTCCTGCCCATTTTTCTCATAGGCCATATAACCTGATTCAAAAAACTGAACCATATAATGATCGACACCACAGCGAGCAATGGTGGACGAGGAACGCTCCCATTTTTGTTTTAAGGTCGTGGTGCTGGCCAACATCAGCTGGCCACAAATTTGCGCTTCAACCCGAGCACCAAAATTCTCCTGTCGGATCTCCCTGTCGGTCTCAACATCAAAAACACAAGAAATGCTGTCTCGCCAGACCTCATAGCGCTCATGCTGGGCCACATCGTCCACTGAAAAAACGCTTGTTGGTATCAATGTGCTGGCATCCATCCCCCAACTATCCCCCGATCAGCTTAGTGCCTTTGTCTTTATCTCTGTTTCTGGCAATCGCGCTTTTTGATTGATTTTGCTTACAAGTTTGCGACGCTTTGACGCATTAGAGTAGGGCGAGCTACCAAAAAACGCCAGAAAAAATTGTATTTGTTAGTCTAAAGCCCAGAGCACCGTCCATTTGCCTGCTGGTTGATGACTGATTTTGCTTCTCTTGCGAATACTCCGCGGGCAGTACCGTGAGCAAACTACCTATTTTCGATAAGTCAAATGCATGATCCAGATGGAAAGGAGAGGGGAATTGCCCAATGTCAAAGCGCCTGTTGCTATTGCAACTAAGATGCAATCTTGCTGTTTGCGGAAAATTTGGGTATTAAAGTCAGGTTTAAGGCGTTGCAGAATGCAGCCTCTTTAAAGCCGGATCCTGACAAGGCTTATACCAGCGGGCCTTTCAGACCGCCAAGAAGTGCTGATCTGAAAAGAAAAGAAGAATTGGAACAGACGCGTGCATGATGTCGCAGCGAATGTGAAACAGGGATATGCAGCCCAGTCGGACGAGGCCGATGGGGCCGGGATTACGCTTGGCCTTGCCCCCGGTATAGCATCCGGGGTTGCCCATGGTTCGGCGGAGGACAGCACCACGGCTTCCATCTCTTCCGGTGCCATGGGGGCAATGTATACCGGGCTGGCTTTGGACCAGAAAACCGGTCTTATGCGCCGCATCTGGTTGCGCGTTACTCATGCGGATATTCGCACATGGCTAAGCTGGATTTTTTTGGCACTTTTAGTCTTCTTTGTTCTTGCCCCGATTGTTTCGCTGGTGGTTATGGCCTTTGGTGATGCGGGCGATGTCTGGCCGCATCTTGTGCGCACAGTGCTGCCGCGCTCGGTGGTAACCACCGGGCAAATGATGCTGGGCGTGGGCAGCCTGACTATTCTCTTTGGGGTCTCAACCGCTTGGTTGGTCACCATGTGCCGCTTTCCCGGGCGAGCAATCTTCCAGTGGGCGTTGCTTGTTCCGCTGGCTATTCCCACCTATATCGTGGCCTATGCCTCGGTGGAATTGTTGGACTATTCCGGCCCGGCTCAGTCGGCCATTCGCTGGCTGTTTGGCTTTACCTCGGCCCGCGATTACTGGTTTCCTGAAATTCGCAGCCTCGGCGGTGCCACCATTGTGATGAGCCTTGTGCTCTATCCTTATGTTTATCTTACCACCCGTGCCAGCTTCATGCTGCAATCAGCCTGCACACTGGATGTCTCGCGTACATTGGGAGCCGGGCCTTTGCGGCTCTTCTTCACGGTGGCACTTCCGCTCGCGCGCCCTGCCATTGTGGTAGGGGCAACATTGGCCATGATGGAATGCCTCAATGACATTGGCGCAGTGGAATTTTTCGGCGTTAAAACGCTGACCTTCAGCGTTTATGATACCTGGCTCAATCGATCATCCCTTGCAGGAGCGGCGCAGATTTCCTCTGTCATGCTGCTTGTCGTGCTGCTGCTCTTATGGCTGGAGCGGCGCGGTCGCCGCCATCAGCGCTACCATGTCACCAGCCGCCGTTATCAGGCTTTGCCGAGCTATTGGCTAAAAGGCCTTTGGGGATGGCTGGCAACTGCTGTTTGCGCCTTACCCATCTTTCTTGGCTTTGTTCTGCCAACCATGGTGCTGCTGCGTTCGTCCTATTATCACTGGGAAGACAATCTGACTTCGGACTTTGTCGCCGCTTGCGTCAATTCTTTGGGGCTTGCACTTGTTGCCGCCTTGCTGACCGCTTCAATCGGCACCCTGCTTGCCTATCTGGCGCGGATCCAGAACAAGGGCTATGTTACCGCCATCACGCGCCTCAGCTCCGTTGGCTATGCGGTGCCGGGCACAGTACTGGCTGTCGGCATCCTCATTCCGGTGGCTATGCTGGATAACGCTATTTCTTCTGTGCTCAAAGACTGGTTCGGCATTGCAGCAGGCCTCATCATCATCGGCTCCGGCGCTGCCATGCTTTACGCTTATTGCGTGCGTTTCATGGCCATGTCCTACGGCGCGGGCGAGACGGGCCTTCAAAGAATTTCCACCAATCTGGAAGCGGCTTCCCGCACCCTTGGCCGCACACCCTTCCGCACACTGGTTGAAATTGACCTGCCGCTCATCAAGCCTGCTCTTGTCTCCGGCGCCTTGCTGGTTTTTGTCGATGTGATGAAAGAGCTGCCCGCAACCATTCTGCTGCGTCCATTCAACTTCGATACTTTGGCAACGCTTGTCTATGGCCAGGCCTCGCTGGAGGCCTTTGAGAAGGGCTCCCTTGCAGCTCTCGCTATTGTTGCTGTGGGCATCGTGCCGGTTATTTTGCTGTCACGCACTTCGAGCCGTTCCTATACCAATCAGTAAACAACCACAGATGCATCCTTTACCCAAAAAAAATGCCCGACCGAAGTCGGGCAAAGGGGGCGGAAGTTACGACCTTATGAATGGCCGCTTAAAGCTGGTCAAAAGCGCATAACAACCCGTTCCTCTTTTTACGAAAAAAGAGAAGTATTTGATTTTTCATGGGTTTATGAAAAAATCGCAGTTATGGCTTCGTGGTAAAATGCTGTCAATGTCAAATTACTTAGGTGAAACTAACTATAACACAAGCAGGGGTGCATTTGAAGAAAATGCGATCATTTCGGTTAAATGCTTCTTTACTGCAACCTTGAGACTTGGACCTCGAAGTAACCTTAATAGCTAAAGCGAATAGAATCAGAGCGTTAGGCGGTGGAATTTACCATATTAAGTTGTGCTGCTATCGCTAAGGCATTGGCATTATAAGGCTTGAAAAGGTCATTTGAGCATTAGAATTTTCTAATATGGGCGCTTTTTTCGCCTGAATAGTTTTCTATGGCTGGTTGCGATGCAAAATGTGATTGGGGATACTTGTCCCGTAACAATTACAAAAACACCCTCATGAGTTGTTGTGTTTCACGCAGTGCAAACTTGATTTGGCTGCCTTTGAACAAAATTTATGCAATGAAAGAATCATTATGTCTGTGACCGGTTGCAGGAGCTCCGACCATCTGGCTTGGATCATCTAGTTATTCTATTTGCTAGCGGTGTAAGCGGGGGCTGCGAAGATGATGCGCAAACAAAGCCCAAAGGAGCATAGATTTTGCCGAACGTGAGGAATAAGACTGAAAATAATCCTGACTGAGAGAAATCGGCCAAGGCTCATCCGAAGGATAAGCTTTGGATGCGGACATCGGATCAGAATGGTGCAAGCTCAAACAGATACAGCTTTTGCTAGTATGTGACTGGATAGAATTGACGTTGCGTCAAGCGAAGGCTTGGCCACAATTCGGTGGCGTGCAGGTCTGTTTTTCGCTCTGAAGGGCTTGTAAAATCATATCGCACTTGCGAAGCTGTGGCCGCTCCTATGTGGGGCACAGCGTTGCACATGCGACAGAAATAGTATGAACAGGCAATAGAGCGCGGGAGCTGACCTGCCGCTCTAGTGTGGGAGAGCAGAATGAAAAAAGTGTACGCCAGCGCCGCTGAAGCGTTGGAAGGCCTTGTCTTCGATGGCATGACCATTGCCGTTGGTGGCTTTGGCCTGTGCGGGATTCCGGAAAATCTGATCCTGGCTCTGCGCGAAACCGGCGTGAAAGATATCACTGTCGTTTCCAATAACTGCGGCGTGGACGATTTTGGCATGGGTCTGTTGTTGCAGACACGCCAGATCAAGAAAATGGTGTCTTCCTATGTGGGCGAAAATGCCGAGTTCATGCGCCAATATCTCTCTGGCGAGCTGGAACTGGAATTCAACCCGCAGGGCACTTTGGCTGAACGTTTGCGCGCTGGCGGTGCTGGTATCCCCGGTTTTTACACCAAAACCGGCGTTGGCACCATGATTGCCGAAGGCAAGGAACATAAAGACTTTGATGGCGAGACCTACATTCTTGAGCGGGGCATTCGCACGGATCTGGCTATCGTCAAGGCATGGAAAGGCGATGAAAAGGGTAACCTGACCTATCGCAAGACCGCCATGAACTTTAACCCCGAATGTGCAGCAGCTGGTAAAGTAACCCTCGCCGAAGTTGAGGAACTGGTCCCTGTTGGAAGCCTGGACAAAATGGCAATCCACACCCCTGAAGTATATGTTCAGCGTATTATCAAGGGTGAGCATGAAAAACGCATTGAACAGCGCACCGTACGCGCTAGCTGAGGGGAATGAAGCACTATGGCATGGACACGTGATCAGATGGCCGAGCGGGCTGCAAAAGAGCTCCAGGACGGCTTCTATGTGAACTTGGGCATTGGTATTCCTACCCTTGTCTCCAACTATGTGCCTGCAGATTATGATATCACTCTGCAGTCTGAAAATGGCATGATGGGCATGGGCCCATTCCCCACCGAAGAGGAAGTGGATGCCGATCTGATTAATGCTGGCAAGCAGACCATTACCGAGCTGCCGCGTTCATCTTACTTCTCGTCCTCTGCCTCTTTTGCCATGATCCGCGGCGGGCATATCGATTTGTCCGTTCTGGGTGCCATGGAAGTGGCGCAAAACGGCGATCTGGCCAACTGGATGATTCCGGGCAAATTGGTCAAAGGCATGGGCGGCGCTATGGATCTGGTCTCCGGCGTCAAACGCATTGTTGTTGTGATGGATCACACCAACAAAAAAGGCGAGACCAAAGTGCTGAAAGACTGCACCTTGCCTCTTACAGGTAAAGGCGTTGTTGATCTGATCATCACCGATCTTGGTGTGATGGAAGTGCGTGACAATGGCCTTGCTCTTATCGAGCTGGCTCCAGATGTCACCGCTGAAGAAGTACAAGCCAAGACAGAAGCAGATCTTGTCATTGACCTGTAATATCGGCGTGGCATAGCGCGTGGGCGCTTGCCAAAGTCATCAAACCCGCAAGACAAAGGCCATAGGCCAGCGCTTGCGGGTTTTCTTTTGCCAAACGTGGCCAGAGGCAACGAAATTTCTGGCTTAAGCAGGCCTTTGGGGGAGGAATGCAAAGCAGGATTGTTGTTAACCGTCATCGGCTCTCAGTTTTGTTTGTACAAGCCAGCATGAGAGCGATAAGATGGCCGGTGAAAATAATAAAGTATCAAATCAAAACCAGCCCAATGAGCCGGTGTGATTTGAGCGCACTATGCTTGCCAGCTATTCATAACGCCTGATGAGGGCGGAATTGGAATTGAAAATTCGATGACACCTACCACCCGGATCCGTTTGCTTTGGGGGATATTGGCTTTGCTGATCATTTTGGTTGGCTTGGCTTTTGCCAGCCCCCATCTGATTAATAGCAAAGTGGTCAAGCAGCAGATTTCTCGCCAGATCTCTGACTGGACGGGCTTGCCTGTCACGGTGCGCGGTGAGCCGGTCATTACCGTTTTTCCTTATCTGACGGTCAAGCTCAAAGATGTGCAGGTAGCATCCAACCTGGGTAACGAGCAACCACCCTTGGTGGCTATGGATAATCTGCGGGCCGAAATGTACTGGATGCCCTTGCTGGTCGGCAAGTTCAAGGTGCGGCGCTTCAATCTTGTGCGTCCCCGTTTTCATCTTGAGCGGCGCAAGGATGGCAGTCGCTCCTGGAATTTTGAAGAAGGCAATCTCTTCGCCTCTGGCAAGGCTGGGAAGTCATCTCTTGGGAATATCTCTCTTGGTCGTTTTATGATCGCCAGCGGACAAGTGCGCTACATCGATGCTGTAAAAGGACAGGACGAAAAGGTCAGCGATGCCAATCTCTCCATGCTCTGGCCCAATACAGGTCGTGCGGCAGATGTGACGGGACAATTTGTCTGGCGTGGGGAGCCCATCTCCATTGCAGCTCATTCCCAAAAGCCTATGGAGCTGATCAATGGCGGCCTGTCGCCGCTCTCGCTTGAAGCGATCTCTACCCGCTTTGAAGCTTCAATCGAAGGGACAGCTGCTACGGTTGCTGATCTTCAGATGGAAGGAGAGTTTGCCTTTAAATCCCAATCCATGCGCTACCTGCTTGAATGGCTCGGCTATCCCGTCAAACCCGGCGCAAGCTTTGGTGCCATAGAAATGACCGCCCGCGCCAATATGGTGGGGGCTTCAGCGGCTCTGGCCGATCTGTCGCTGTCGCTTGATGACAACAAGGCAGATGGCGCCTTGCAGCTTGATTTCCGTCGCGATCGCACCCTTATTCAGGGCACTTTGGCCTATGATCAGCTCGATCTGCGCCCCTATATGGAACGTATGGAGGGCGAACCCTCTCTGCTGGATCAGGCTTTCAGTCCTCAAGATCTGGGGCGGATGGATATTGATGTGCGGCTCTCTGCCCAGCAATTGCAGCTCGGTCCGCTCAAACTTGGGAGGACCGCTGCCTCACTGGTGACCAGAAACGGACAGGTGGCTCTCTCTATCGGTGAGGCCTTTGCCTATGGTGGACGCCTTGAAGCCAATCTGGATATGCACCCCTCAAAGCGTGATCCTGAATGTCTGGCCAGTCACTTAAGAGCCAAAATAAGCGGCGGCCTTGCGGGCACCTTTGCGCGCGAAATGGAGCGTGTGCCTTATGTGAATGGCACCACCTTGGCGGAGCTTGATATCGCAGGGGAGGGGAAAAATCTGCGCGATACTTTGCTCAATGCCAGTGGAGAATTGTCGGTGGTCATCACTGATGGATCTGTGAACCGCTTCAATCTTGTCAATCTGATGGACACGCTTGAAAGTGGTGAAGCGGGCGAGCCTGATGCTTTGTTTGAGGGGGGGACCGATTTTGATGTTCTGTCGGTCTCGGGATCCATGGGCAACAAGAAAGTCGTGATTGACGGGCTGCGCATGACCGCAGGCAACTTGGATATGGCCGGGTCGGCTCAGATCAGTCTTGAAAACGGAGAACTTGATTTCCCGGGACTTTTGGCGCGCTATCGCAGCTCCGACCCCGCAACTCATTCAGCGGAAGACCCTGTATTGAAGTTGCCCTTCTATTTGGCAGGCCCCGTAAGCCTTCCCTATCTCGCCCAACTCCCCGATGAGAAAGAGCCATCAGGCAAGCAACCAGACATTCCCGTGCCGGGTGTGCCACAAGGAGCAGACATTCCCAAAGCCACGCCAGCGCAAGAGGTGAAAGAGCCTGAAAAACAGGTGAAGCCAGAGGCAAGGCAAGAGAGTATATCAGAAAAGCAACAACCAGCCCCTAATGAGCGGCAGGATAAGGAGCAGGCACCGGCATCTAACCCGGCATCTCCCTCCGAAGCCAAACAAGAGACTACTCCAAAAGCTGAGAGACCAGAAAAAGCTACCCCTCAAGACCTAATCGCGCCGACCAAGCCGCAGGAGACTATCATCAAGCAACTAGGGCAAGCTGCGCAAGACGCCTTATCTGGATCTGGCGGTAAGGCAGGCGAGAAAGGGGGGCTGATGGCCCCAAACCTGATCCTGACAGAGCCATCAAATTAAGCAAAAAATATTGCATCGCTCTAACCAATTGCTCATAGCTATGGGCTAAACTGATCAAAAAGTGGAGTGAGCAGGCCAAGGCAGCAAGACAAGAAAGGCATCATCATGCTTCTGGCGCGTATTGTGACAAGTTTTGGCAAAATACTGTTTGCATCGCTGATCACCGGCACCGTTCTGGCAGCTTTGGGCATCACAACAGATGATATCTTCCCCGGAGCAAAACCGTTTCTGGATCAAATGACGGATATGCTGGAATTGGCTCTCAACTGGCTGATCATCTGGTCTATTCCCAACATTCTTGTTGGTGCCATTGTCATCATTCCCATCTGGATCATTCTTGTCGCCTTCGGCCCCAAAGGAAAATGATCACGCGGGCAACAATGCTCTAATCGCCGCGCTTTGAGGGATCAATCCATTTTTCCATAAGCTTGCAAGAGCTGGGCTGATAGCCAAGCTGGTCGTAGAATTGCAACACGGCATGATTATCCCCCCGCACCAGCAATTGCATCTTCCACACCCCTTGCGAAAGCTGCCAGTTCTCTGCAGCATCCATGGTCTGCCGCCCAAGACCCTCTGCGCGATGGTCAGGCGAGACTGAAAGATAATAGACCCATCCCCGATGGCCATCATGGCCCACCATGACAGAGGCAAGAATGGCACCATCCTCATGTTGGCTATCACGCCCCACCAGCAAGGTGGAAGTGGGTTTTGCGCGCGCAAAGGCAATATCGTTGTAAGGATCATTCCAGGGGCGCGTAAGGCCGCAAGCCTGCCATAGGGCGATCACCTCGTTCACGTCTTCGTCTTTAATCTCGCAAAATTCAAGCGATAGCATAGCAAAAGCCCTATTGTTCATTTGGCAGCAATTTGCCCGGATTCATCAAACCCTTGGGATCAAACTGGCGTTTAATGGCGCGCATCAGATCAAGCTCGATCGGATCTTTCACGCCGGGCAGCAAATCACGTTTGAGAAGCCCAATGCCATGCTCGGCCGAGATGGACCCGCCCATATCGCTGACAATGGCATGGACCTTTTCGTTGATCTCTTCCCACCGGGCAAGAAAGGCGTCCTTATCGGCCCCAACTGGCTGGGAGATGTTAAAATGCAAATTGCCATCGCCCATATGACCAAAGGGAACAGGGCGGCAGCCGGGAAGGGCCTCCTTGCATGCGGGCAGAGCCCGGTCGAGAAAGGCTGGGACTTGCGAGACTGGCACCGAGATATCATGCTTGATCGAGCCGCCTTCTGCGCGCTGGACCTCGCTCATACCATGGCGAAGCGCCCAGAAATCGCTGGCCTGCTGCTGACTTTCTGCAAGCGCGGCATCGTCAACCAATCCCTCTTCAAAGCTTTGGGCAAAGATGGCCTCGATCAAAGCGCGGCTATCAAGGGCCTTGGTGGTCGCCGTGACTTCAACAAGGCAATACCAAGGATGCGGATCTGCCAGCGGATCACGCGCACCAGGAAGATGGGCTAGCACAAAATCCATCCCCATGCGCGGCATCAACTCAAAGCCGGTCAGCATGGAGCCAGCATGATTGCGCGCCAGATTAAAAAGCTTAAGCGCCTGATGAGGGTCGGCCACACCGGCAAAGGCCACTTCCTGCTGCAACGGCTTGGGAAAGAGCTTGAGCGAGGCTGCCGTAATCACCCCAAGGCTGCCTTCCGCGCCAATGAAGAGATGCTTGAGGTCATAGCCCGTATTGTCCTTGCGCAAAGAGCGGAGGCCGTTCCACAAGCGCCCGTCGGGCAAAACAACCTCCAGTCCCAAAACAAGATCGCGCATATTACCATAGGCCAGCACGCCAGTGCCGCCCGCATTGGTGGAGAGATTGCCCCCAATCTGGCAAGAGCCTTGCGCACCCAAAGAGAGGGGGAAAAACCGACCGGCATCCTCGGCAGCCTGTTGCAAAACTTCCAGAATAACCCCGGCTTCAACAATGGCTACATTGCTGTCTGCATCAATCTCGCGAATGGTTTTAAGCCGCTCAAGCGAGAGGATGATCTGATCACCGCTCGCATCCGGCACCTGCCCGCCAACAAGACCGGTATTGCCCCCTTGGGGAACGATAGCCAGATTGTTGTCATAGGCATATTTCATCACCGCAGAGACTTCCGCGCTTGTCCCCGGTTTAAGCACCAATGGAGTACAGCCATGGAACTTGTCGCGCAATTCCTCGCAATAGGGCGCAACATCCTGTGCTGCAGTTAGGCAATTGCCAGCACCAATCAATCTGGAAAAGTGATCAATATGCTCGGCTTTTGGCTGATTGGAGGAGGGGGAAGCAGAAGAGACGGGCTTTGAAGTCACGACCGGGCCTATAGATGAAATAAAGGGAAAATGCGTATAGCAATATGGAGCTATGTCCAAAAGCTTGGGCCAGAAAATGATGCAAATCCATGCAACTGAACTAACCTAGCCCGCAGATCCTGTTTTGTCACCTTCCATTGGGTCATGAAGAGGAAAGAAGTATCTGCCGTATGGGAAAGAGGAGCAAAGCAACGGGAAAGACTGAGAAAAAAGGTCGCAGTGGTTAGGCAGGTAAAGCGGATTTGATCGAAGATTCCGCACAATATATGGTAATGTCAGTGCTAGAAGAGGTATGATTTCACCATGCACACTACTGAAATGTGGCCTCTTTTAATTATGCGAATCATTTGCGTAGTTTTACGGTTTCGTGTTTAGGTGAAATTAATAATTTTTACACAGTTTTGTCTAAAAATTAGAGTTTACTAACATAGTTAGGGAAGTGGACCGACTGAAAAGACTGCAAATTCAAAAAAGTGATCACATTATTGCGAAAAAGATGGTCGTGGGGACCAAAAGTCTATATTTTATCCTTCGCAACAATTGATGATTGCATCACAGCAAGGGGACAGCTGGATGCCTGAAGCAGGTAAAAATCAGTTGAAGCGGCCTGTTCGTAGAATGAACAGCACGTTTCGGCGCCAGGAAATAATCAATGCCGCTTTTTCATGTATTGAAGAAGCCGGTCATCTTTCTCTTTCGACAACAGAGCTTGCCTCTATGGTCGGAATCTCTCAACCCGCCATTTTCCGCCATTTTCGCTCAAAGCAGCAATTATATGATGCGATTCTGGATGAGGCCAACTCCCGTATTTTGGAGCGCTTGAAAAGCCTGATTGGCCAGGCAGAGCAATGGAAAGATCCATTGGCTCTGGTCAACAGCGTCATGGCGGCCATGGCAGCAGATTTTCGTGATCAACCGGGCATTTGGCTGGCTTTGATCTTTAGCCGCAATTTGCGCGAAAAGGGTGTGGCCCCTGATCGCTCCAAATGCGCCGCAAATCAGCTACGCTATACGCTCGAGAAAATTTGCACCAAAGCCGTGGATGCAGGTGTACTGGAGCAATCCAGCAAGCCACAATTGATGAGTGATATTCTCGTCTCGCTGTTATTTGGTATGGGGCAGGAATGGCTTAATAGAGAGCGTGGCTATGACCTGCCGCAAAAGGCCGGTTATGCTATTGAGACTTTCCTCAATGGCCACCGCACACTTGATGAGAGTGGGCAACAAGACGCAGCCTCAGTCCACCTGACGGCAATTGCCTAGCAAGTGAGAGCAATGTAAAAGACCGCCCGCGGGCTCTCGCTCTCTGTCTGCCTTGACAGGCTGGTGCGTAAGGCTAGTAAATATGAAAAATCCGGATTGGTGGCAACCAGTCCGGATTTTTCATATGACTGTTCTGGTGACTCTATCTGGGATTATCACCAGATTGCGCCGGAACCGGCCCGTCTTGAATGACAAACAGCCTTGCAGTTAAGAAATTGTAACAAAGTTTGAGCATAACACGGTGGCCTGCCGCCATTTAGCCATTGCAATTGCAAGCCTTTCTGGTGGATAAAGACCAAATATTAAAAAGCGAAGGGCAGGGTCTCCCCTGCCTTTGCAGTGTAAAGGCACTGCCCGGGGCAATGGCTCTGGCTGCTTCCTACAATACTGTCGGCTTGGTGTGACGCCTGATTTTCAGTGCGCGGCCACCAGACAGGATACAAGAGGGATTCAATGTCTGATAAGCCTCAATTGATGAAGGGCAAACGTGGCCTGGTCATGGGTGTGGCAAACACCCGCTCGATTGCATGGGGAATTGCGCAAGCCTGTGCTGAAGCCGGTGCCGAACTCGCATTCACTTACCAGGGCGATGCGCTGAAAAAGCGCGTGGAGCCATTGGCCGAGAAATTGGGGGCCTTTGTTGCAGGTCATTGCGATGTAACCGATGGCGAATCCATCGATGCAGTTTTTGCAAATATCGAGAAAGAGTGGGGCAAGCTGGACTTTGTGGTTCACTGCATCGCCTATTCTGACAAGGAAGAGCTGACAGGGCGCTATGTTGATACCAGCCCTGAAAACTTTGCTCAGTCCATGTTCATTTCCTGCTATTCCTTTACCGCAATTGCCCAGCGTGCGGAAAAGCTGATGGGCGACGGTGGCTCCATGCTGACCCTGACATATTATGGCGCAGAGAAAGTGATGCCCCATTATAATGTCATGGGTGTTGCCAAGTCTGCGCTTGAAACATCGGTTCGCTATCTGGCTGAAGATCTGGGCAAGCAGAATATTCGCGTCAATGCCATCTCTGCCGGTCCGATCAAAACCCTTGCCGCTTCCGGCATCGGTGATTTCCGCTATATCCTGAAATGGAACGAGTATAACTCGCCTCTGCGCCGCACCGTCACCATTGATGAAGTGGGCGATTCAGCAGTTTACTTCCTCTCCGACTATTCCCGCGGTGTCACCGGCGAAGTCCATCATGTGGATTCCGGTTATCACTGCGTTGGCATGAAAGCGGTGGATGCACCGGATATTTCGGTCAACAAGGATTAAGAGGCGGGCTTTCGCCCATCTCTCTTTGTCAAAAGCTTTTAAAAGGCCCGGCGCTCAATTGACGCCGGGCCTTTTTTCTTCGCACCATGGAGATGAGCTAAGGGGAAGATCCCCGATTCGATCTCAACGGCGCAGGTCTTAGGTGCGGGCAGGTGTGATGCAGTCTCATCCTCTTTATTTTATACGGCATGGCCAGACCGACTGGAATGCCGAGAACCGTCTGCAGGGCCAGCAGGATATCCCGCTCAATGAGAAGGGGAGGGAGCAGGCGCTCAGAAATGGCGCGACCCTTGCAGATCACCTGCCCGATCCCGCCTGTTATGCTCTTTATGTCAGCCCAATGCTAAGAACCCGCCAGACCTGCCATCTTATGCTTAAAGCCGCAAAGTGGGACTTGCCCCCTTATGCTGTCCAACCTCAGATCGAAGAGCAATTGATAGAGCTAACTTTTGGCGACTGGGAAGGGCAGACAATGAAGGAAATTGGAGCCATGGCCCCTGATCTTGCCAAAGCACGTGAAGAAGATAAATGGAACATGGTGCCACCTGAAGGGGAGAGCTATGCCATGCTCTCGTCCCGTATTATCCCTTTCTTAAAGCAACTTTCCGGCCCTTCTATTCTCGTCTCCCATGGTTGCGTGCTGCGGGTGGTACGCCAATATCTTGAGCAACACGCCCCTCATGAGGCCGCATTTCTTGAAACACCTCAGGACCAAATCTACCTTTGGGACGGGAGCCACTCCCACTGGCTTTAGGTGGAGAAAATCAGCGCTTGTGTATAAAAATACTTGGCAAAATTTTCACCTCAACATTATTAAAACACTTGTTATTTCAATGCTTTGATGAGATGGAGACACTTTAGTTCAAATTGTCGTAAAGTTGCGTGCTTAAAACAGAGAAAGCGGCAAGATCTGCTTGTTAAAACAAACGGTGTGAAGAGGACTGAAAAACGCACCGGCATAGAGTTAAGGCGGACGGCCCAAAGGGGATGCCTTTATCTGATATGGCTGCAACCTGGGCAGGGAGCTGGTGCAATTTCAAAATCCGCCTTCATAACTCTGACAGGGCCTTTGCCTTTAAAGGGATGGGGATTATGACAATAAAAGCGCGTTCATATAGCACTAATCTGGGGCTGATGCTTGCCTGCTCAGTAATGTTTGGCGCAATCGGGCCGGCCAATGCTTTCCAACTGGCCCAGAATTTGGCCAATCGCACTTATGTATGCGATGGCGGTCAGGAAAATGGTGGTGCCGATTACTGGTTTAAAGCCAACACAACTACGATTGAGCGCGCCGACCCTCGCTTTTCCAGCACGCGTGTAATCTTTCAGCTTGGCTCTGGCCATAAGGGCAAGCTGGAAAGCCATTGGAGCTATGAAACCCTCAGTCAGAAAAACGGCAATCGGGTTATGCTCTATGAGCGGTTATCCCTGCGCTCTTCTGTTCAAACCCAGCATATCTATCGCACTTACGAGCTTTTCCGGCAATCGGGCAAAACGCACCTAACCATCTATGATGGTGTGAACGGGGCGCGAGACTGGAAGATGAAAGTGACAAGGCGATGCAGGGCTCCGGGTATGAGCAGACGAGCCTATGTCGTGCGCAAAATGCCAAATTCTTACTGGACACCACAAAATTAGGTGCGAAATGACGCGAAAGAGGGGTCAGATAAGGGGCCAAATGCGGGAATGATGGCAAGTGAAGGGCGAGCAACGCGCCTTGATAGCCCACAAGACCGAATTTGGCTCAAGTTTCGGCAAGAGCATGTTTGACCTTTGCCCCCTCTCTCTTTAAAACCCAATGGTGAAAATCCATTAACTTTTGCCAGAGCCAAACGCTCTGGCTGACGCATGAGTATTCCTGACGATGTCGCATAATTCTTTTGGCCACCTGTTCCGCGTGACCACTTGGGGCGAGAGCCACGGCCCCGCTATTGGTTGCGTGGTGGATGGGTGCCCGTCTCGCATCGCAATCAGCGCTGAAGAAATCCAGAAAGATCTGGATCGCCGTCGCCCCGGCCAGTCAAAATTTACGACCCAGCGCCGTGAGCCTGATCAGGTAAAAATCCTCTCAGGTGTCTTTGCAGACCCTGAAACAGGCGAGCAGGTCACAACCGGCACTTCTATCGGGTTAATGATTGAAAATACCGATCAGCGGTCCAAGGATTATGGCGATATTGCAGAGCGCTATCGCCCCGGCCATGCCGATTTCACCTATGATGCAAAATACGGCATTCGTGATTATCGCGGCGGTGGTCGCTCCTCTGCCCGTGAGACTGCCATGCGGGTAGCCGCAGGCGGCATTGCGCGCAAAGTAGTGCCGCATATCACCATTCGTGGGGCCCTTGTGCAAATGGGCCCGCACAAGATCAATCGCGCCAATTGGGACTGGAACGAGGTCGATAACAATCCGTTCTTTTGCCCCGATAAGGAAGCTGCAAGCCTGTGGGCAGACTATCTTGATGATATTCGCAAACAGGGTTCTTCCATCGGCGCGGTCGTGGAAGTGGTCGCCAGCGGTGTGCCCGCCGGTCTGGGCGCCCCGATTTATGCTAAACTGGATCAGGATATAGCCTCGGCCATGATGTCTATTAATGCCGTAAAGGGCGTTGAAATTGGCAATGGTTTTGAAGCTGCTTGCCTGACGGGCGAAGAAAATGCCGACGAAATGCGCATCGGGCCAGATGGCAAGCCGGTCTTTGGCTCCAACCATGCAGGCGGTATTCTGGGCGGTATTTCCACGGGAGAAGAGGTGGTGGTGCGCTTTGCGATCAAGCCGACCTCCTCAATTCTGACGCCCAAAAAATCCATCACCCGCTCTGGTGAGGAAGTGGATGTGATGACAAAGGGCCGTCATGACCCCTGTGTCGGAATACGGGCTGTGCCTGTCGGTGAGGCGATGCTCGCCTGCGTTCTGGCAGATCACACTATGCTTCATCGGGCGCAGCAGGGACGCTAGGCTCCCTTTCTTTGAAATTGACCGGCTAAAGGCCAAAACCAGCGCCAAGGCTGGTAAGCAGACAATAAAGACAAAGGTGCCTGGCACCGCGACGGGAAATTAAGGGACAGATCGAATGATCACAGATATGGAACGGGTTGCCGAGGCTATTCGCGCTTTTGAAAAAGGGGAAATGGTCGTTGTTACCGATGATGACGATCGCGAAAATGAAGGCGATCTGATTGTTGCGGCCACCAAAATCACCCCAGAGCAAATGGCCTTCATCATTCGCCATACATCAGGCATTGTATGCGCCCCGATGACAGGGGAAGATGCAGCCCGCCTGCATCTGGATCCCATGGTGGCCAGCAACAATGCACCTCTGGCGACAGCCTTTACCATTTCGGTTGACTATAAGCACGGCACGACCACCGGCATTTCCGCCGAGGAACGCTGCACCACCGTGCATGGCCTTGCCAATCCCAATGCAGGGGCTGCAGACTTTGTGCGCCCGGGCCATATCTTCCCGCTTGTGGCAAAAGATGGCGGCGTGCTGGTCCGCTCTGGCCATACCGAGGCAGCGGTTGATTTGTGCAAACTGGCTGGCCTGCCACCCGTTGGCGTGATTTCCGAGCTGGTCAATGATGACGGCACGGTAAAGCGCGGTCCGCAAGTGGAAGCCTTTGCTCAAGAATATGGCCTCAAGCAGGTTTCTGTTGCCGATCTGATCGCCTTCCGTCAGCGCAATGAGCGCCTGATCGAAAAGATGGAAGAGTTTGGTGTTCAGACCAAATTCGGCAAAGCCAAAGCGGTAACCTTCAAAGCGCCTTTCGATGCCATGCAGCATCTGGTTCTGATCTTTGGCGACATTCGTGACGGCAAGGATATCCCTGTGCGCTTGCATCAGGAAAATGTACTTTCTGACGTCTTTGGCGATTGCGGCCTTGACGAGATTTGCGAGAAATTCTCCAAGGAACGCGGCGTGGTGGTTTATCTGCGTGATGGCTCCCCCGGCGTGGTGGGCGGTTCCATGCGCCCGCGTGACAGCCTTGAAGCGGCAGAGAATGAAGAGCATGACAGCGCCAAGACGCGCGAAGAAGAGTGGCGCGATATCGGTCTTGGAGCGCAGATTTTGGCAGAGCTGGGTATCTCCTCCATCCGTCTTCTTGCCTCCAAAGAGCGCCACTATGTCGGTCTTGAAGGCTTTGGTCTGGAAATTACCGGCACCGAGATCATCTAACAGATCTTCCGGGTGTTCTGCACCTGCCACAAAAGAGCTTCCTATCCAGGTTTGACAGCTGGAACAAAAATCCCGTCTCCTTTATTGGAGGCGGGATTTTTTGTGCTCGCTGGCATCATTAGCCCTTAGGGAGGCAGATCAGGCAGAAGGATCGGCTTTGACATTGAGTTTGTAGTGAAGGGCAACGCCGCGCAAGGCAAGGGCTGCCGCCATGCCTGCAAGGGCTGAGAGGCCTTCATCCAGCCCAAAGGAGACAAGCCCCACAAACAGGCCTGCACCCAAAAGGGCGGCAGTGGCGTAAATCTCTTGCCGCAGAACAAAGGGCACCACATTGCATAAGATATCGCGCAGCAGTCCGCCAAAGGTTGCGGTGATAATTCCCATCATCGCGGCCATCACAGGATGAATGCCCTGCGACAGACTAAGCGCTGCACCGGTCACGCAAAAAGTGGCCATACCCAGCGCATCGACCCAATTGAGAATGGCGCGGTTGGACATTTCAAGGCGATCAGCCCCAAAGGCAAGAAGACTGGAGGGGAGAATGATGGCAAGGGGCCAAGGATCAACAATCCAGTTGACCGGTACATTGCCGATCAGCACGTCGCGCAGCGTGCCGCCGCCAGCAGCGGTGACAAAGCCCACGGTAATCACCCCAAAAATATCCATATCGGCCTGTCGGGCCCGAAGTCCCCCAGACATGGCAAACACTATCAGCCCCGCTACCGTTAAAATGGGCAAGGCATTGTCCAAAAGGTGAGAAAGCGTGGGAGAATCCATTTGACTGCCATTCCACCAGATATCAGGAATATGTGATCAATCAGCTCTTACAAGGCCTGCAGGTGCCGCCCCAAAAGTCAGTCCGTCTTAGCGGGCCGGAATGACCAAACCATCCATCCCCAAATCTTCTGCAAGCTCGATATAATCCTCGTCCGCTGCCATATAGCGCAACAGGCGGGCGTCTTTACCTGGGCAATGCTCGTAAATGCCGCCATCCTTGGAAAGGCTATAGCTGCATTGTTTGGGCTTAAGGCCGGTGCAGCCAGTCAAGATCAGAGGCAGACCGATAGCAAGCGTGAGCGCAAATGTGAACGAAGATTTAACCATGGCCCAACGTGACAATTTATGGTTAACAGCGCGTTAAAATTGTATGGGGATCAAGCTTTTGCAGCCTTTTGCCTGTCTTTATCAAGGATTGGAGATTTTGCCTGCCAAAAAAGAATTACCAATTTCTTAAAGTCCTGATTGGGGCAAAAAAATATCTTATACTTCAAAGGTCGGCTAAATATGAAGATCACTTTTTGTTCTTATGAATCTTGACGAAGTTCCGGTTTTTAGTGATTTGTTTTTGTTATGTACCCTTTTTGTCTTTTGAGAGTTTAAATAGATCAAATCAATTTTATGGACCGGGGTAACCACAATTTTTGGTTTAGGCTGGTCGCATCAAGTCGGTTACAGTTTGATACACTTTCTGACAGAAATAAGACGATTGAGCATAGTTTTGCCACAGGCATAGGCTAGGGTCTTTGTGCAGGCCAAAGCAGAAAGCAGGCCATTTGGATGCAATGAGTGTTAGATTTCAAGCAATGGGGGAGCGAGACCATGCATAAGCCACTATTTTTGACCGGATTGGCAATCTTGTTTCATTACAGCTGGAAAGCGCTGGCCAAATGCTCCTGTGCTTGCCGCTCTTAACAAAGCCAGCCCCTTAAAGCGCCGCCAGCTCGCCGCCAAATAACGCTTCCCAACAGCCCTTTAGAGAGCCCAAGCATCCAAGTGCCCCTTGGAGCGTGGGCTTTTTGCTGCAGGACATAAAAAAACCGGGCTATCAGTGATAGCCCGGCCGGAATTTGTGAGCGCAGCCCTCAAGCCACGAAAGCTGCCTAATATTAAGCTTTGGAAGCCTGATAGATGGCTTCAATAGAGCCATCAAGCATGGCATTGAACTCATCGTCAGACTGGGAAGCATTGAGGCCTTCAGTCAGAGCACGAGAGAAGGAAGCGATGACGCCCTTATTCTCGGCAAGGCGCTTACAAGCTTCTTCGCGGTTGTAACCACCAGACAGAGCCACAACGCGGGCACAAGCCTCATGAGCAACCAGCGCATCAAACAGGCCGGTTTTCTCAGGCAGGGTCAGCTTCAGCATGACTTTCTGGCCAGCTGGCAGAGCGTTAAGCTGCTTGAGGATCTCTGCGGTCAGGATCTCTTCAATTTCAGCTTTGTCAGCGGCATTGATGTTGACTTCTGGCTCGATGATTGGAACGAGGCCATGACCAAGGATCTGCTTGCCAACAGCAAATTGCTGCTCAACGATAGCCGCAATGCCGGATGCAGAGGCTTTGTTGATGACAGAGCGCATTTTGGTGCCGAAGATGTTGGCTTTTACAGCCTTCTCCAGAGTGGCATCCAGCTCAGGCATTGGCTTCATCATCTGAACGCCGTCATTTTCCTCTTCCAGACCCTTGTCAACTTTGAGGAAAGGAACAACACCCTTTTCTTCCCACAGATAGTCAGCAGAAGGCTTGCCCTCTACAGTCTCGTCCATGGTGCGCTCAAACAGGATGGCGCCTACAACGCGCTCACCGGTGAAAGCAGGGGAGGTCATGATGCGGCTGCGCATAGCATGCATCAGAGCAAACATTTCTTCGTCATTGGAGAACTGATCTGCACCCACACCATAAAGGCCCAGAGCCTTTGGTGTTGAACCACCGGATTGGTCCAAAGCTGCAATAAAGCCGTTGTCTTCGATGATCCGTTTCATCTGCTCTGAATTTGCCATTTCAGCGCTACCTCTAGCATTCAATTTTGTGATGCCGCCTGACAATCGCAACAAGGCCTGTGCGCAGGCGGGCATGTCTATCTCAAATATGGGGCTATGGCCTGAAACCGGGAACAGTTCGGCCAAATCCTCGCTGCGGCCTCTTTAAACACTTTTTCGCTTTCAAGGGAAAGGAACATTTTCCAGATAGGTAAATTTTAATCCCTAAGGCCAAGCCAGAAGGGGAAAAAGAGCAGAAATCCGCGTCTTTTCCAGTGCAGGCTGGCGAGTTAAGCAAAAAAATGGGCCTGACTTGTAGCCAGACCCTGTCGCAAAGCAGGTGCAATGAGGAACCAAGACGCAAAGCGACTCGCTTCCCTATTGCATGCGCTTATTTTTTGCTGCCGAAAATATGGGCAGGGGCCAAAGTGGCAAGAGCGATGAAAATGATGCCGCCAACAATACCGAGCATCTCACCGGACATCCCTTCAATAAGAGATGGATATTTCGTGCCGTCAATTGCGCCAAGGGTTGCCTTGCCGCCTGCAATCTTGTCCAGAAGGCCGGTGGCTTTTACGCCAGAATAGGCGCCCATATAGGCCGCAGCGCCCAAAAGACCACCGAGAATGAAGAAGAGGGCATCCTTGCGGCCGGTGGCAGCCGCGGTGAGTGAGGTGCCGGGGCAGAAACCGGAAATGGCAAAACCTGCCCCAAGCAAAAGACCGCCGATAAAGACGCCGCTATAGGCGGTTTTGACAGACATGTGACCGGGATCAACGAAGCCGAGCAACAGGCCGCCAAACATCAGGAAGGAGGCTGTGCCGATGGCCAGCAGGATGGTCTTCATCAAATGCAGGTTGGTCAGGTTGAGCATGCGAATGATGAAACCGGGATTGGTGGCACCAACGCGGTCCAGAGTGAAGCCAAAGGCACCGCCAATGATGATGGCAAGAAGAATGGACATAGACATGATCAGCGACCCTTTTTGAACATCATAAGAGCAATGGGGAAGGCGGCCAGAAAGGCACCGGCGGTGAAGATATAACCGGACAGGGAGGTCTGCATCATGCCGGACATCATATGACCCGAGGTGCAACCACCGGCAAGGCGCGCGCCAAACAGCACGATGAAACCGGCAAAGAAGCTCCACGCATAGCGCTTGGCGGTGCTGTCACCAAAATTTTTGCGCCACACTTCCGGCATCTGTCTTTCTTGCGTGCTCACGCCGCCGCGCAACATGCCCGAAATCGCCGCCCCTGCAATCATGGCAAGAACAAAGACAAAGCTGTAATTTAGCGGATTGGCAACATTTTTAGCATATTTGCCACCGCTCTTGTTGAGATAGTCATTGGGGCTGGAATAGCCTGACTTGGCAGTCTCGTCGACTTTAACAACATCAGGGCTAACCGCATCCCACAAGATACCGTCCAAAATCACAAATTGCGTGGATACGCCGATTGGCTTGACCAATAACACTGCCAAGAAAAAGACAGCGCCCAACAGCACGCCGCCTGATTTCCAGTTCAGGATCATCTCTGTTCTCCATAAATCCTTCCCGCTTCTTTTCCGCCGCTCAGGTAAATTGGACCGTGGCTTAAAAGATGAAAAAGAGCCGGGAAATAACTCATTCTTTATTTTAGTAAATTCGAATATAAATGAAATTAGGAATTTATTCAAACAAATCTCTGTGCCAAACATGGGCTCAAAGGGGGAGTTCTGGCCTTTGTCCCCGATTTTTCTTCGTAAAAAACCGTATTTCCACCCGGCAGAAGGGCAGGTTTGGCAAAAGTCAAAGAGCAAGAGGGGCCCAGCCATTAGCGTAAGGGCAACCAGAGACGAATGAAGAGAGCTTTCATGACCACCAATTCCTATCAGCGCGCTGCCTCTGTTGCGATTGCCCTATCCTTTGCTGCGGCTTTTGGCGCACTGGGAAGTGCCGATCAGGCCCAGGCTGCCAAAATGGGCGATACACTGGATTGCAAAACCACCAAAGATGCGGTGGAGCTGGCCATTTGCGCCGATGAGGGCCTGAAAGCCCGTCATACAGAAATGGAAGGCCTGCTGGCCCATGCCGCGCGCTCCCCTCGCAAAGATGCGCCGGGTATTGAGCTGGATGACAGCCAGAAAAAGTGGCTTTCCCGCCGTGATCGCTGCGCCAAGTCGTTCCAGAAAACAAAATGCCTGACGGCTGCCTATAATGTGCGCCTTGCCTATCTGGAAGCCAAATTCCGCCCCGGTCGCACCAAGTCAGAAGACTGGACCTGTGAAGGCGATAAAGACAAATTCACCGTAACCTTCACCACCGGCAAAAGCGCCTTTACCGATTTCGTCGTTGCTGGCCGCGAGATGGATAGCGGCTATATGGAATGGTTCATGGCCGATAGCGGCAAAACCAGCGGTGAGACAAAACAATATCTGGGCGAAAGTGATAAAGGCAGTCAGGCCGGTGTCTGGTATAGCCCGGCCAAAGCCAACTTCATCATGGACCGCTCAAAATTCGGTCTGGTCTGCCGTAAGTAAAAGGCAGGCCGCAAAAGCCCTCTTTAAGGGCTGATTTACAGTTTTCTGACCGGCAGATCTGTGCGACCAGATTTGTCATGTCTGTGACCCCAAAGCGCTCGCTTACCGCTTTTGCCTTAAGCGGGCGCTGGTGATGATCCACCAAATCCTTCCAATCATCCATGCTTTTCTGAACCCCTGCTTTGCTTTGCCTCTGGCATGCTGGGCTTGGGGATGTGTTTGGGTGAGGGGTGGGAAAAAGTCCGTCCCCGTGCCCCAAGCCCCTTGCAACCACGTCGCTTACTTCTCATATATTCGCTACTCTTTTAGTGGGCTTGCCGCATAGGTAAAGCCCATGGCGGGGCAGGGCGGCAGAATGGCCTCTTTGCCCGCATATGCAATGACGGGAGCATAGATTGGATTCTCTAACTCAGGCAGTGCTGGGCGCATCGGTAGGTTATGCGATTGGCGGGCGGCAAATGGGACGCAAGGCAGCCCTTTGGGGTATCGGCTTGGGCACATTGCCAGATCTTGATGTGCTCGTGTCGTTTGCTGATCCGATTGAAAATTTTATCTATCATCGCAGTTGGAGCCATTCACTCATTGTGTTGTCAGCAGCAACCCCGCTCATCGCAGAAGGCATCCGTCGCCTGCATAAGCTGGATGCTTCGCTCCGCCCCCGGATCATGCTGATGACCTGGATGATCCTGACTACCCATGTCTTGCTTGATAGCCTGACATCCTATGGCACGCAGCTTTTTTGGCCGCTGACCAATCATCCTGTCGCCATATCGTCAGTCTCCATCATTGATCCGCTTTATACCTTGCCTCTTCTGATCGCGGTGCTCTGGACCCTCATTCGCGGCTATAGGCGGCCTGACGGGCGGCTGACCCGCTCTCATGGTGCAACAAAATGGGCGCTTGCCATCTCCTCACTTTATCTTGTGTGGGGTCTGGGCATGCAGAGCTTTATTGCCTCGCAAGTGACAGACGAACTTGCAGACAGAAACAAAGCCCCCATAAAGGCCGAGCAGCTCTTGGTCACCCCAACTCTGGGCAATTCTGCCCTTTGGTATATTTTGGCCATCTCAGGGGATGAGGCCTATTATGGCTGGGTCTCGCTTTTTGATGAAAAAGACACAAAGATTGAATGGACCAAAATCGCCCGCCAGACAGAATTATTGGGAGAGCAAAAGGACAGGCCAGAGCTTGTTCGCTCCTTGGTTAAATTCACTCATGGATTTTATGCTCTTGAACAACGCGGCACCCAAGCTCTGGTTTTGAATGATCTGCGAATGGGACTTGCACCCAATTTTGTCTTCCGTTTTGTCCTTGCTGATAGGGGAGAAGAGGGCCTGAAATGGCGACAGCCTACAGAACGATTGCCGCGGGAAATAGGATCAGATGTTGTGGACGCTATAGGCGCTCGCATGTTCAAGAAGCCTTAAAATACACGCCACAAGGATTGTGCGGGCGGGCTTTACTTTGCCGCTATGTCCATAAGGCTTTGGGTCAGTAACTGGATGATTGGCAGTTTTTCATTCAGCCGCGTGCTGATCAGCCCCACGGGACGGGCATAGCGTGCATCTGGTATCATCGTAATATGTAGATCAGAATTGTCCACCGGCAGCCCTGGCCATAAGGGCAAAAGAGCTGTCCCCATGCCTGCCTCCACCATGTGCAAAATTGAATCCGGCCCATCAAGATCGCACAAGATATCTGGCATAAGACCCCGATCACTCAAATAGGCTGCAACTATGGCTCCCCCCCAGCTTTGGGGGTCATAGCAGATAAACGGCGAGCCCATGATAGCCTCGGCTATGGCATCCTCGCTTTCCTCAGCGATCGCGGTGGTGGAGAGATGAATAAGCGGCTCAAACGCGACAGGCTGGAAATGCAGGGCCTTGGACAGGGGGAAGGGCGGCTCGACCAGCAAGGCAACATCAATATCCCGTTTTTGAACCGCTTCAAATAAAAAACGTGATGTGCCCGGTGTTATGGTGAGGTGCACATCCGGTGCATGCTCTTTCATATAGCGCATAATATGGGGCAAATAACTGCCCGTAGCTGTTGAGATAACCCCAAAATTAAGCGGCCCCGTCAGGCCTTGATCATCAAGGTCTGATGCCAACAGCGCAGCATCCTCAACAATGCGCCGCGCCCTTGGTAGCAGGTTAAGACAGGCCTGCGTGGGTTGGGCTCGGTGGCCAATACGGCTAAGAAGCGGACATCCCAATTGTTTTTCAAGGGCCGCAATCCGCTGCCCAACTGCTGCGGGGGTCAAATTCTCTGCCCGCGCAGCCTCGGCAATCGAGCCCCGTTCGGCCACAAGAAGCAAGGAGCGGAGAAAATCGGTATCCAAAAGAAATCCTTTCTGTCAATGAAAGAAATATATTGTAATTCTTTTCGACTAACAATGGTAAATTCAATTGACCATACGGAGAAACACTTGTATTGAATTAGTTGCAAGATGAAACTATCCGTGAAATCTACTGACCATATGCCTCTGCCTAGAGCCACTTGCGTCCGGACTGTTATGGGGATAGCAGTCCGGGCGCAAGGTCTTGCTGCGTCCGTCTTTGGATAAAATATAATTGGATGGATCACAGCAGAAAGACAGCAGGGGTTAGAAGGAAAGATGCAGCACATAAAGCTGCGCTAGGGAATATGGGGACTTTGAATGCTGGAAGTCATCTCTCCACATCAAGATCACGATGGTGGGGCTACCGCACCCAACCTTTTTGTCAATCAACCGCAGACAAATGCAGACACGTTACGCCTTGGTGTGTGTCAGATGGCGCCCGTCTGGATGGACCGAGACGCCACCCTTGCCAAGGTGATAGAGCAGATCAATCTGGCCGCAGGGCAGCGCTGTGATCTGGTCACCTTCGGTGAAGCCTTGGTGCCCGGTTACCCTTTCTGGCTGGCTGTGACCGATGCTGCGCAATTCAACGATGCCAAGCAAAAGGAAATTCACGCCCTCTATCTCGATCAGGGGGTGATGATTGAGCGTGGTGATTTGAAAGGCGTGCAAGAGGCCGCAAAGCGCCACGGCATCGCCATCTATCTGGGCATTATGGAGCGGGCGGCTGATCGGGGCGGGCACAGTCTTTATTGCTCTCTTGTCTATATCGATAAAGAGGGGCAGATTGGCTCAGTCCATCGCAAACTGCATCCAACTTACGAAGAGCGCCTCGCTTGGGCCTCTGGCGATGGCCATGGCCTGCGCACCCATGCCTTGGGGGCGTTTACAGTAGGCGGGCTCAATTGCTTTGAAAACTGGATGCCGCTCTCGCGCGCAGCCCTTTATGCGCAAGGGGAAGATCTGCATGTGGGTGTCTGGCCCGGCGGTCTGCATAACACCTTTGATCTCACGCAGGTTCTGGCAAAGGAAGGGCGCTCTTATGTGGTGGCCTGTTCTGGCTTGATGCGGGCACAGGATTGCCCACAAGCAATGCCAGCGCGTGAGGAAATCATCGCCAATAGTGGCACTTTCATGGCCAATGGTGGCTCCTGCATCGCCAATCCCGATGGCACTTGGCTGATAGAGCCGGTCATCGGCAAGGAAGCGCTGTTGGTTGCTGATATCGATCATGCCAAGGTACGGCAGGAGCGGCAGAATTTTGATCTGGCCGGTCATTATTCCCGCCCGGATGTAACCCGCCTTGTAGTCAACCGCACCCGCCAAAGTCTGGCGACTTTTGAAGAGTGAGGTGAGACAGGTTCAACCAGTAACCAGCCGTGACCCGACCATATCTTGATTTGCAAAATTGCAAAGGAGCCTGACATGCAAAGCTATTTCCATTTTGCCTTTAATGTACGTGACCTTGAGCAGGCACGGGCCTTCTATTGCGATTTGCTGGGCTGCACTGAAGGACGATCAACTGATAGCTGGCTGGATATCAATTTCTTCGGCCATCAATTGTCCCTCCATATCGGGGAGCCATTTGCCACGGCCAATACCGGAAAGGTCGGTGGCCATTTGGTGCCCATGCCGCATCTGGGAGCCATTTTGCCGCTCAAGGACTGGAAAAATCTGGCCAAAAAGCTGGAACAGGAAGGCCTTGACTTCGTCTTCCCGCCCTTTGCCCGCTTTGTAGGGGAGCCGGGGGAGCAGCATACCATGTTTTTCCGGAACCCATCAGGCAACCCCATCGAGATCAAGGGCTTTGCCGATATGAAAGGCATCTTTGCCCATTAGGATCGGTTATGGGGCGGGCTGGAATGTCCGATTCACGAAATACTTTCTTCTTGCGGCAATTGAGCAACCAAGCCAACAGAAGAAAGGACTTGGCCGGGGCGTCTCGTCGTCTCGGCCTTTTTTTATGGGCAAATGCTTTGTCGCAATTTTTAAAAAAGGGGGTGACAAGGCAGGCGCATCTTGCTTCCATAGATCCGATTTTTTGCGCAAAAGCGTGCTGACTATATTGCATTCATTACTTTGAGGATATGCGAACATGACTAAATGGGGACCACTTGCGGCGGTCTTTCTGGCTGTGGGATTTGGATTATCGCAGCAAGGCTCTGCCTTGGCGTCATCTGATGATGCGCTCAAGAAAAGCGCTATGACCTTCACCCTTCAAGGCAATGGCGGCAATTGCCTTGGCTGTGAATGGATCGCCGCTGAAGGTCGTATCACCAAGGATAGTCATAAGTCCTTTGAGGCGCTCGATACTTCCATGCAAGTTGTCTTGTCCTCAAGCGGAGGCGATCGGGCCGGAGCCATAGCGCTGGGCGAAGCCTTTCGGCAAAAAGGGGTGAGCATTGTCATTGGCAAAGGGCGTCCGTTTGAGGATACCTCTTTTCACGAGATCGAAGCAGGCCTGTGCGAAGGAGCCTGCCTTTGGACCTTTCTTGGTGGGGCAAACCGTCAGGCTCAAGAGGGCGAGATCATAGTGCCGGACCTCTCGGGGCCAAATGGCCTTGATGCTGAACTCATCGACTATGTCCAGACCATGGGCGGTAATCTTGATATCCTGCGCCGTGCTGCTAATCCTGACCGGCAGGAACGGATTATTTCTCATGCAGAAAGTCTTGATGCTTACGGCCTTCGCTATAATGCTTTTGAGTTGCAGCCATGGCAATTAATGCCGCAAGAGGGCGGTCTGGCCGCAATCTCGCGCAGCAAGGATGGCATGCGCCATCTGTCCTATCGCTGCACGGGCAAAGGCCAGCGTGAGCTGGTGCTGTTTGAAAGCAAGCGAAAGAACAGCCCCTATCCCATTCCCTTGCATGAGGATTTATTGACAGACATCCATAGCCTGTCTTTCCTCGGGCAAGAACTCACCCTTGCTACATCAAGAGTGCAAGAGGACGATTATGATCTAAAGATCCATGTGCCCGTTCCTGCCGCCTTTCGCTCCCAAGGGCAAAGCGACGCGTTAAGGCTGACCAATCAGCATGAAGCCGCCCGCTATCAGGCCTTTAACTGGGCCCTCAGCCCCTATGATCTGGAAGAGACATTTGCTCTTGTTGACCGGATTTGCGGTCTATAACTCGATTTTGGTGGTGTGCTTGACCGCCCGCAAGGTAAGGGTGGAATTGACGCGCACCACGCCGGGCAAGTTGGTGAGAATGTCATGATGGACCCGCTCCAGATCTGACGCATCTTTATAAACCACCCGCAGCAGATAATCATATTGCCCGGCAAGCAGATAGCAGTCCTGAATCTCGCTAATATCCCTGATGGCCCGCTCAAAACGAGCAAGAGTATCACGCCCCTGACCATCCAGCGTCACAAAGACAAAGGCCGCGCCAGTGAGCCCGCAGGCCTTGGCATCCAGCATCAAATGCGTACCAGAGATCAAATCGCTCTCTTCCAGCTGCTTGACCCGCCGCAGGCAAGCTGAAGGGGAGAGATTGACCTTCTCTGCAAGTTCAGCATTGGTCAGCCGCCCGTTATCCTGAAGAAGATTCAGAATTTTGCGGTCACGTTTGTCTAAATCACTCAGTTGCATAATATTTCTCATTTTATGATAATTGCACAATATTATGCGAAATTATTTAGGGTGATCAAGCATCTTTCGTTACAAATTGTGCTAATTTTCGATCATGATAACACGATCAAATCATGCAAAGGCGCTCCCCAGAAAAGAGAAGAGCGTGCGATGCATCACCAGCTAGATGCTTTAGGGAGTTACGGGAATGCTTATCGGGTGCCCAAAGGAAATCAAAAATTCAGAAGACCGCGTTGGTCTGGTTCCATCCTCCGTGCAGGAATTGGTAGCCCACGGTCATGAAGTGATGATGGAAACCAATGCCGGTATTGGCATTGGCTGTTCTGACAATGATTATCTCAATGCCGGTGCAACCATTGTTGACACAGCAGAAGAAATCTTTGCCAAGGCTGATATGGTGGTCAAAGTCAAGGAACCTCAAGCTGTAGAGCGTGCCCAGCTTCGTAAAGGGCAGGTGCTGTTCACCTATCTGCATTTGGCACCAGACGCACCCCAGACCGAAGATCTGGTCAAATCCGGTGCAACCTGCATTGCTTATGAAACCGTAACCTCCAATTCCGGTGCGCTGCCTTTGCTCTTCCCGATGTCCGAAGTGGCTGGCCGTCTGGCCCCGCAGGTTGGTGCGCAAGCGCTTGAAAATAACGGTGGTGGCATGGGCGTGCTGCTTGGTGGCGTACCCGGTGTGGATCCGGCTGAAGTCGTGATCATCGGCGCTGGCGTATCAGGCACCAACGCAGCACGCATTGCGCTTGGCATGGGGGCATCTGTCACCATGGTTGATCGCAATGTCGATGCCCTGCGCGCCGCAACCGACCGGTTTGGCTCTGCCGTCAAAACCGTCTATTCGAACAAGGGCAATATTGCACGCCTTGTCGAAAAAGCGGATCTGGTTATCGGCACAGTGTTGATCCCGGGTGCGGCCGCTCCAAAGCTGGTGACCAAGGAAATGATCGCCTCTATGCGTGATGGCTCTGTGATTGTCGATGTGGCTATCGATCAGGGCGGCTGCTTTGAAACCTCCAAGGCAACAACCCATTCCGAGCCTACTTACGTGGTTGACGGCGTTGTTCACTATTGCGTTGCCAACATGCCCGGCTGTGTGGCCCGCACCTCAGCTTTTGCGCTGAACAACGCAACCCTGCCATTCACGCTGGCACTGGCTGACAAAGGTTGGGTACAGGCGCTGAAAGATGATGTGCATCTGCGCAATGGTCTGAATGTGCATGAAGGTCAGGTCACTTACGAAGCCGTGGCCCATGATCTTGGCTATGACTATGTCTCTGCCGACAGCATTCTTGGCCTGTAAGAAGAGCCAGGCCCGCCATATGGCTGGGCGAGAGAACTGACAAAACACAAAAGCCCGGATCTACCATCCGGGCTTTTTGCATATTGGCATCTGATGATCTCTCGCGCAGTTGGCCTATTCAGCTGCGGCCATATGCAGCTCGTCTTTTTTCGTGTGACGCGCATAATAGGCTTTAACGATCCAGCGATTGGCCGGTTGTTCCCAGCGGTGATAAATCATCAGCGATAGCCCTACCAAAAGCCCGATCACGATGAAGGACAGTCCCAGCGCTGCCTCACTCCCAAGGCCAAGACGGGCAGACAGAGCATGATTGATGCTAAGCCCTGCATGCTGATGCAACAGATACAGCGAATAGGACGCCATCCCCACCAAAGAGAGAGGCTTGATCGACAGCATCTTTTGCAAAAGGGGCATATGCATGGGCAGGATCAAAAGCCCTGCGCAGACAAGTGCCACAGGGATCCGCACAAGATCTTCAAACAGGATAGAGGTTGCCATCACCCCGATCATGGCAAGGGTGAGGCTCTGCAAAGCCTCGGACCTGCGATCATTTGCCAGCAGATAGGCGGCAATCCCGATGAGGAACCAGCATGATTCCTTGGCCAAAGACAAAAGGCCATAGGCTTTAAGATGATAGGCCGTCCCAAACTGCGCAACCACAAAGCCAAAGCTGATGGTTGCCAGCATAAAGAGGCCGAAATAAAGGGGCAGCCGCTTGGGCGCATAAAAGTAAAAAAGAGCGGCAAGAATATAGAATTGCAGCTCGGCAAATAGCGACCAGTAAGCACCATCTATCCAGCTCACTTCAAGCCAAGGCACCAGCTTGTTTAAAATTTCAGGATGGATAAGTGTCAGCGATGGCAGAAAATCAAGCGCCTTGCGGCTCCACAAATCGGGGATCAGCAATAGGGTCGCGAAGGTCAGCACAGAGCACAGAAAAAGCGTCGGCCATAAGCGCGCAAAGCGTTTTACGGCAAAGTCTGCTGCATTTTTGCTGCGCTCCAGGGTGAGAAAAATCACAAAACCGGAAATGGCAAAAAAGAGCTGAACCCCATATTGGCCCAGATCCCACAAAGAATGGCCGGAGAGAAGGGAATCATACGGGTAATAGGCTGGCTCGAAACCATGCCAGCGATAGTAAAAATGGAAAAGGATCACGACCAATATCGAAATCCCCCTCAGCCCGTCAATATATGAAATCCTCTGCATATCCCTACCAGCAAATATTCCTGCCCGAATTTGCCCGCTTAAGAACGGCCCGTCAGACATGAGGAATACAGCAAGGGCTTTGAAAGCCTGTTAAGAGACGCTGGAAAAGAGCAGATTTTAGCCGTTAGCCTTAACAAAGAGGTAAGACGCGAAGGCGCAGATTTTCGCAACGTTGTCCCATGCGAGAACAAAGAGGCAGGGCTTAGGACGGATCACACGCCCCCACAAAAGCACTGCCAAAAATCTCGTCCCAAGCCGCGTCATAGCCATTGCGCATCATCTGGGCCAACTCGCCATAACTCTCCCATCCCGAATGATGCAGCTTCACCCGTGTCTCGCTCTCACCCA
This sequence comes from Cohaesibacter sp., assembly GCA_025210795.1. GTDB lineage: Bacteria > Pseudomonadota > Alphaproteobacteria > Rhizobiales > Cohaesibacteraceae > Cohaesibacter. The sequence goes on from JAOAQZ010000010.1 coordinate 146,421, forward strand.
GGGCCAAAAAACTGACCACAAGATGACTGGCAGCTTCCTTTGGCTGGCCCATATGAAAGGCAATAGAAACGGACGCTGGCTCGTCGCAATCAAGAAAAGTGCCCCAGATATGGCGGCTGCCATCGGGCGCGATCTCGGCAATCTCTCCGCCATTCTTCCCCTCGACATGCAGCCCAAGGGCAGGCCCGTTGCCTTGATGGGCCGAGATAGAGCGGGTGCCAAGGGGCCACCAGCTTCCCATTTTATGCACAAACAGGGCATAGGCCGCGTCTTGGGTAAGGGGAACCTGAACTGCTTTGATAATGGGAGCGGGCGCGGTCATCGAGCTCATGGGGCCAATCCTCACATAATGGTCAAAGGCGCAGTATCCTTGGCAGTAAGCAAGCCCAGAGATCCAGCAAGCCTAGAGATAAAGAGGCGGGCTCCATTTGAAAAGCACAAAGAGGGGGAAAAAGCCAAAATGCAAAGAAAAGTCAGGCAGCCTCTTTGCTGCAGAAAGTCAGCAAAGAAGAAGGGGAGCAGATGCGCACATAGGCCTGCATTCTGTCTTGCACTTATGGTGCAAACTCAATAGGTTTTTGCGAGCAATAAACAAAGGCGGACCTATGGCTGAGAAGCAACCAGTTCTTGTAATCGACCGGGAAACGGGCGAGGAATTTGAAGAAGTCATTCTGGGAGAAAAATGGATCCGCTGGGCCTATCAGGATGCCAGCTCTTCCCTGATTGAGCGTATCCTGTTCCGCTCCCCATGGCTTAGCCGTCTGATGGGCTGGTATTATGACAGCCCGCTCTCGAAGGGAAAAATTGATAGCACCATCAAGGAATTATCCATTGATGAAAGCGAATTTGCCGACAGCAAAGAAAGCTATGCCAGCTTCAATGACTTTTTCATCCGCGCCCTAAAACCCGAAGCGCGTCCCTTTGAAGCCGGTGAAGGGGCTATCCTATCGCCAGCCGACGGGCGCGTTCTGGTCTTTCCGCGTCTTGAAGAAGATGTCTTTGTGCCGGTCAAGGGCTATCCCTTCTCCATCCATAAAATGCTGCCCGGCATTTCGGACCGCTTTGTCAATGGCTCCCTTGCCATTGTGCGCTTGTGTCCGGCCGATTATCACCGCTATCATTTCCCCTGTGATGGCACTATCACTCAAAGCTGCGATATTGATGGCCCCTTGCATTCGGTCAATCCCATTGCGCTTGGGGCAGGGCCAGATGTTTTTGGCGAGAATAAGCGCAGCTATACGCTGGTTGAGACGGCAAATGCAGGCCAGATGTGCTTTATCGAGGTTGGGGCTTTTGGCGTTGGCGCCATCGTCAATACGCGCAGCACAGGCGATGTCAAAGCCATGGATGAAAAAGGCTATTTCAAATTTGGTGGCTCAACCGTTGTTGTGGTGTTTGAAGAGGGCAAGATCCGCTTTAGCGATGATTTGGTGGCCAACAGCGCCGCGGGCAAGGAAACCCTGATCAAGGTTGGCCAGCCCCTTGCTAGCGTGGTGACAAACTGAGTTTTTACCTGCCCCGCGCGTCACTAGATGCAGGGGTTGGTTTCGCTTGCTCTTCCAGCTCTCCTCGCTCGCGCTGCTCCGCTGTTCGGCAGCCAAAGGGGCGCGTTGTTTTAAGAACGCGGCCAATATGCGCCCCGCCATGCTTTTCTAACCAGCGCAATTTGCCATCAAGCCAAGGGCGCCGCGCCCGGGTCGAGCGCACCCATGCGCGGCCTGTTGCGCTATAAGCCACAATCAAAAACAGGCTGAAGGCAAGAAGGGGGACACCCGTCGGGATGGGAAGCCACAAGGTGGCAAGACCTGCGATGAGGCATACAAGCGCCAGCCCCAGCATCACCCATTGCTTAAATCCCCGTTTGACCTTGGCAATCACTGATCTGCTTTCCGCCTCTCACCTTATCATCCTGACAGGAAAAGCTTTAGGCATGCAGGATGACAGTTTAACGACGCCGCCAGCACGGCACAGGGGATCGGTGAGAGCAGGGAAAAGAGTGAAGGGTCACAAGACAAGGGCGAGAGCCAAAGGGTCTCAGAACCTAGCCAATGCTTTCTTTTTGGCGAAGACGGGTATCAAGCGGGCGAGTCGTGCGCAAAACACGGGTGACCTTGTTGCTGACCCGATTTTCCAGCCATATCATTTGCCGGTCAATCAGCGAGACCTTTTCGCGCACCGAGCGCACAAAGCGGCGGCCCGAGCGGCTGTTGGCAATGAACAAAAAGGTGGCAAAGGCCATCAAAATGGCACCCGCTGGCACAGGCGTCCAGACAGACGCAAGCCCGATGACGAACATTATGATCGCCACAGACATGATCAGCCATTGTTTTACGCGTGCCATATAAGCTTTTGCCATATAAGCCAGATGCCTTTAATTGCCGGTTATGCCCGATCTGATTGAGTCATTGCCTTATTGTGCCCAAAACGAGCAACATTGTGCATAGATAAGGTGATTTAAGGCAAGATCAAGTCACATCCTGCCAGCTCCACAAGCAGAATCGATGAAAAATCAGGAAAGTGCCGTTTACTTGCGCAAAACAGCCACGCATTCCACATGGGGGGAGAAGAGGAACTGATCAACCGGGGTCACGCTTTCAAGGCGATAGCCCCCATCGACCAGAATGCGCAAATCACGCGCCATGGTTCCCGGATTGCACGAAACCGCAACCACAGTGGCCACATCCGATTTGGCAATCTCCTCAGCTTGTGCCCGTGCGCCAGCGCGCGGTGGGTCAAACACCAAGGCGTCAAACTTTTTCATCTCCATGGCAAGCACCGGACGACGGAACAAGTCGCGCCGCTCCATCTTGATGCCTTTGAGATTGGGCGCAAAACGCCAGGCCTTTTCCAGTGCCTTGATGGCAGCCTCATCCCCTTCAAGAGCCCAGACAGGGGCATTTTCTGCAAGGCGTAAGGCAAAGGTGCCAGAGCCGCAAAAAAGATCAATCACCCGCTTGGCATCGGGGCCAATGGCTGTTGTCACCATTTCGGCCATGGCGTCTTCCGCCCCCTTATCCGCCTGCGTAAAGGCAGCAGGGGGAGGGGAGACCAGAGCCCGACCCATGGAAATTTGTGGTGGGCGACGCTCAAGCAATATTTCGCCATTGGCTGACAGGCGGGCCAGATCCAGCTCCTCGGCCAGCTCAACCGCTTTGAGGTAATCCTGCCCGCCTCGCATATCCTTGACATGATCCAAAGAGACATCAATGCCGCTATCCGTTGCCAGCAAGGTCACCTTGGCCTCGCCCTTTTTGGTCATGAACAGGGGCAAAAAATCCGCAAGGCGCGGCAAAAGCGCGGAAAGCTCGGGCACCAGAACGGGACAATGATTGACATCAACAATGCGCGGGCTCTTGGCTTCGTGATAGCCAAACAAAAGCCGCCGACCAATAAGACGCGCGGCCAGAACGGCCCGGCGGCGGCCTCCCGGCTCGGTGCCAGTCAGGGGCTCCAGCGCTGCATCCAGCCCGCGCGAGGCAAGGGCATCAGCAACGAGAGCAGATTTCCACCCATGGTAAGGCGCACGCGCCATATGCTGAAGGGCACAGCCGCCGCAGCGCTCGAACAAGGGGCAGATAGGCTCGGTCCGGTCCGGCGAAGACATGACAATCTCTTCCAACTCGGCCCTCTCGCCACGGGGGCTTACGCGTACGGTCTCACCTTCCAGCACATAAGGAATATAAAGGCTCTTCCCCTGATGGTGGGCAAGGCCGTCCCCTTTGGCGCCAAGGCTGTCAATTGTCACTTCAACCGGATCTGTCACGCGGATGGTCCTTTATTTGATTGGTCCCTGCCACTCATAAGCGATGGCGAAAGAGAAGGGAAGACCTTCCTTCTTAAAGGGATGCATTTGCACTTTGAGACGCGACAATGGGGGCAGGCCAGAAACTGCCAGATGCATCAAAACGCCATTTTGCAAGATACGACAGGCGCGACAAATTAGACATATTGGACTAAAAGCGAGGCTAACGTGATCAAATCATTACTAGATTCAGGGAAATTGTAAGGAATCTTGTTTTGAATATTATGAAATAAGACGACCTGGACCAATAAAATGCTCAGATACATCCTCGCTATAATGGTGTTGATATTCGGCGCGCAGCCAAGCTTCGCCGCGCAGTCCGCCGATGCCTGGAAAGTTGCCAGGATTTCCGGCACGGCTTGGGTGGCTGCCAAAAATATCAAACCGATCCGCGTCAAACGCGGTGTCTTTCTCAAACCCGGCCAAACGCTTTCGATCAAAAGCCGCACCCGGGTGATGCTGATACGCGGCAAAGAGCGGATGCAGGTTGGCCCCAATGCCATCATTGCCCTGCCGCCCGCCAAATATATCAAACGCGGCAAAACAATGATTTTGCAGCAATCGGGCAAGGTAGATCTGGCGGTTAATAAAAGAGATGTGAAGCATTTCTCTGTTCGCACCCCTTATTTGGTGGCGGTGGTCAAGGGCACCCGATTTTCGGTCTCGGTTACGGGACGTAAGGCAACGGTCGATGTCACCTCCGGCAAGGTGGGCGTATCCAGTCATGTCTCAGGTGAAGAAGCTGATGTAACTGCGGGACAATCAGCCAGCATTGATACCTCTTCGCGAGAAATATCGTGATTGTCGGTGGCAGCAACCACCTTTGGAGCCAAAAAGCCAGCAGCCGCTCGCGCAACGCGAAAGGCCAAAAAGGCTGTTCCCGCCTTCCATACAACAGTTGCCAAAAAAGGCAGCAGAAAAGAACTCGCTCCCGGCTTTGCCAATAAAACCCTGTCCGCCAAGGCCCAAGCCAAAGCTCAAAAAGCACGATCAAAAGCCCGCAGCAAGGCCCGTGCTACCTCGCGAGC
>JAOAQZ010000011.1 GCA_025210795.1 Cohaesibacter sp.
GCTTTAGCATAAGGACGCTAATAGGCCGAAAACACGGAACTATCCCGTTCAAGAAACCGCTAAATTGTAAAAGGAAATGTGAGTGGCTGGGGTGGTAGGATTCGAACCTACGATACACGATACCAAAAACCGATGCCTTACCACTTGGCTACACCCCAACACGGTGCGGACGAATATGTCCGTCGCGAAGTAGGGCTTTCTATAAACAACCCATTTGCCTCATGCAATGAAAAATACGCCTTTTTCACAAGCTGGTCATTCCCATTTGACCCATCAGGGTCGAAACAGGACTAACTGGGGAAAGTCGCAAAAAGGGTGAAAAAGTCTATGGGAAGGGTCTTGCCTTTCTAAAAATGGAAGGCTATAAGCCAGCGCACTGATGGAACGGAGCGTAGCGCAGCCTGGTAGCGCACCTGATTTGGGATCAGGGGGTCGGAGGTTCGAATCCTCTCGCTCCGACCATCAGTTAAACCTCCCCTAAAATTTGATCACATGCCTTCTAGGTCTGAATTGACTGCATAAAAGCGCATTCATGTATTTTGTGCTTGTATGTGAAGGGCGATTTTCGTATGAATTTTGCGTCGAACGTTGGCCGGACTATTTAGCCGTGACGCCCCTTTTCGTAGGGCAGATGATTAGATTTCCCAGAATTTTCGAACTAAACGACAGGGAAGTCACTGTGATTCCTTGTTGAATGCCAAAACTACGATAAGGAACTGCACCATGGAAAATGGTACTGTAAAATTCTTCAATGGCCAGAAAGGCTACGGCTTCATCGCACCGGATAACGGCGGCAAGGACGTTTTCGTTCACATTTCCGCTCTTGAGCGTTGCGGTCTGGGTCCTCTGGATGATGGCCAGAAAGTGGCTTACGAAACAGAAATCGACAAGCGCTCCGGCAAGCCTGCCGTTTCCAACATCCAGCTTGCCTAATCAACCTTTTTGGTGACCTACATCAGAAAGGACACCACAAAGGCATAAAGATAGCTGAATGCTAGAGCGCTCGTAATCGAGCTTCTATATAAAATTGAAAAAGGCCTGCTTTGTTTGGCGGGCCTTTTTCGTGAGTATGGTGCGCCCTAAAGGTTCGCGCCTATAAGGCTGCAAGCCTTGCCTTTGCTGCGGCATATTCTTCCTCAAGGCGCGCAACGATGGCTGCAACGGGTTCAACGGCTTCAACAGCGCCAATGCCCTGACCACTTCCCCAAATCTGTTTCCAGGCTTTGGCTTCGCTGCCATCCTCATTGCTTGCCGCATCTGCTTTGCCAAAATCCATCTTGTTACGTTCTTCATGGGCCAATCGGCGCGGGTCAATCCCGGCCGCGCGCAAAGACGGGATCAGATAATTGCCATGAACGCCGGTAAAGCGATCGGTATAGATGATGTCTTCCGCGCCGCAATCAACAATCATTTGCTTATAGGCAGGATCTGCATGGGCTTCGTTTGAGGCAATGAAGGCCGAGCCGATATAGGCAAGATCTGCGCCCATGGCTTGGGCCGCCAAAATGGAATTGCCGCAGGAAATAGCCCCTGAGAGTAGTAAAGGTCCATCAAACCAGGCGCGAATTTCTGCAATCAGGGCGAGGGGAGATTGCGTCCCCGCATGGCCTCCGGCACCGGCGGCCACTGCGATCAGGCCATCGGCCCCTTTCTCAATGGCCTTGCGCGCAAAGCGATTATTGATGATGTCATGCAGCACAATGCCTCCATAAGAATGGACGGCTTCATTGACCTCTTCGCGCGCACCAAGGGAGGTGATGACAATGGGCACTTCATGTTTGACGCAAACCTCCAGATCCTGCATCAACCGATCATTGGAGCGGTGAACAATCTGATTGACTGCAAAGGGGGCGGCTGGTTCGTCCGGATTGGCCTGATTATGAGCATCCAGCGCGTCTTCAATCTGGGTGAGCCAGTCTCCCAGCTTTTCCTGCGGTCGGGCATTAAGAGCGGGAAAGGAGCCCACAATTCCGGCCTTGCACTGCGCAATCACCATCTCGGGGTTGGAGATGATGAACATGGGTGAGGCAACCGCGGGCAAGCGTAGGCTGTTAAAGAGAGGAGGAAGAGACATGAAAGGGATCCTGCGGCATGAGGCCAGAGTGAGCGGGCCGAATTGAGCTTTACGTTTGCGTAAAATGGTAAGTGAGCAAACTCCCCATGTCCAGCTAACCTAGGGGCAGCCTTGTTGATAGGTCTGCACCCTTCACAGCGTTCGCCAGGATCAAAAAAACAGCCAGACGAAAGCGAGGCTGAGAGAGGGAAAAAGGACCAAGAGGCAAACCCGAACAAGATCGCTTACAACAAAGGGAAGGACGGCACGAAAAGTGTCTTTCAGTGAGACATCAGGCGCAAGGCGGTTGATCACAAACAGATTAAGGCCCACCGGCGGAGTGATGAGGCCAATTTCGACGACGATCAGCACCAGAATGCCAAACCAAAGCCCAAAATCAGAGGCAGGCAGTCCAAAGTCCAGCCCTGAAAGAATGGGAAAGAGAAGCGGCACGGTTAGCAGGATAATGGAGAGGCTCTCCATCACACAGCCCAAGGCAAGGAAAAGCGCAAGAACCAGAAAGAGCAGCTGCCACGGCGAAAGACCGCTTTGGGCAACAAACTCGGCCAGCAGTTGGGGCAGGCCCGACAGGGCCAAAAAGCCATTATAAAAGCCCGCACCAAGAATAATGAAAAAGACCATGGCGCTTGCACTGGCTGTGCTGGTGATAGCAGCAAGCAAGGTGGAGCGGTTAAGCCGCCCGGCCTTTAAAGCGACAAGTCCCGTTGCCGCAGCACCAATGGCGGCTGCCTCCGTGGGGGTGAAGAGGCCGGTATAAATGCCGCCGACCACCACAAGAAAAATGCTTAAAACCGGCCAGATGGTGCCAAGGGCGGAAAGACGCGCAGACCAATCTGCTTTGGGGCTGGCTTTAATCGCTCCGGGATTTCGGCGCACCAAAATAGAAACCGTCAGCATATAGCCAAACATGGCAAGTAAGCCGGGTATGATGGCGGCCACAAACAATTTTGCAATATTCTGCTCGGCCAGAATGGCATAGATGACAAGAATAACGGACGGGGGGATGAGAATGCCGAGCGTTCCGCCAGCCGCCAGCGTGGCACTGGCCAGCCCGCCCTCATAGCCATATTTGCGCATCTCTGGCAATGCCACTTGCCCCATGGTGGCCGCAGTTGCAAGGGATGAGCCGCAGATGGCCCCAAAGCCGCCACTCGCTGCAATCACCGCCATAGCGATGCCGCCGCGCCGGTGGCCAACAAAGCTTTCTGCTGCCTGCATCAAGGCGCGCGACATGCCCCCAAGGCTGGCAAATTGCCCCATCAGCAAGAAGAGCGGCAGAATGGAGAGGGAATAGCTTGAAAAACTGCCATAAGGCATGGTTTTAAGCTGTGCCAATGCCATAAGGGGCGATTGATTAATGAGATAGGATCCCGCAAAGCCGGTGCATAACATGGCAAGGCCAATGGGCACCCGCAAGGCAATAAGCCCCAGAAGGACGGGAAAGGACCAGAGCCCGATTTGCAGCGCATCAAGACCCGTCATTATAGCCCGCCTCCAATCTGCTCACCAGATCGGGCCTGCGCTCCGCCTGAATGAGGGGAGGGTGACAAGGAGTCGGAAACGAGTGAGGGCGCAAACAGGCTTAAAACCAGCTTGGAGCTTGCTACAAAAACAAACAGCGCCGCGCCGCCAAAGGCAGCGGCATAGCCCCACCAGAGCGGAATTTGCAAAATGAAGCTTGTCTCTAGATAGCTGTGCTTATCCTCAAGCCCCAGCCAGAGCTGCCGCGCCAGAACAAAACTGACGATCAACATCAGCGTCTGGCTAAAAAGATCAAGCCCGTGATTGCCCCATTTGCCAAAAAGCGGACGCAGCAGATCCACCGCCGCATGGCTGCCCGTCCAGTGGGCCCAGGGAAGAAAAGCAAAAATAGCAAATCCCATGCCCAGTTCCACCAATTCATAATCGCCGGGAACCGGACCCAGAAAAGACACTATATCCGCCGCGCTGCCAAGCTCGCGACCAAGAACAGAGGCCAGTGTCAGAGCGATAAGAGCGAACAGCACCAGCCCGCCTGCAATGGCAGAAAATAGAGCAAGCAAATGGGTCAGGCGGCAAAGGTTGGCAAGCATGATAGACCTACAAACATGGCGTCCTTAAGTGTTGCACTCTTGGTGCTGCGGCTTCTCTTCTGTCTTTCTTATTCGCGGCCCGAAGCAGGCCACAGATTTTAGGCTATTGGCCACGATGCTTTGCAATTAGCGCCCGAGCTTTTTCAATAAGGGCTTGGCCGTCCATGCCTTTATCATCCATCTGTTTGATCCAGCGGTCATAAACAGGCTTGGCAGCCTCTTGCCAGCGCTCGTAATCCGCGCCTTCAATCTGGCGGATCTCATTGCCTGCATCTTGCGCAATTTTGCGAGCAGCGCCATCGGCTGCCCATTGGACTTTACCGCCAAATTGAGAGAGCACGGCGCCTGACTGGGCATCAAGCGCAGCTTTCAGATCATCAGGCAGGCTGTTATATTTGGCCTTGTTCATCACCAGCACCAATGTTGCTGTGTAAAGGGCTTGCGGGCCTTTAAGCTCGGTGTGATGGCTCACCAGTTCTGAGAGCTTTACGGCGGGCGTTACTTCCCACGGCAGGGCAGTGGCAGAAATCACCCCGCGAGACAGAGCCTCCGGCACTGCAGGCAGGGGCAGCCCCAAGGGTGTTGCACCAATCTGCTTGAAATAGTCATTCACCACACGGGTCGGGCCGCGCAATTTAAGCCCCTTCATATCCTCAAGCGAGGCAATCGGCTCTTTGCTATGCAGCACACCGGGGCCATGCACCCATGCTCCCAGCACTTTGACAGAGCGAAATTCGTTATGCTGCAAATCCTCTTCAATCAAATCCCAAAAGGCAAGAGAGGTCGCAACCGGATCTTCCATCATGAACGGTAGCTCGAACACTTCCGAGCGGGGAAAACGCCCCGGCGTATAACCAAGAAGGGTCCAGGTGATATCAGCCACCCCGTCGCGCGCCTGATCCATCAAAGAGGGCGGCTTTCCCCCAAGTGCCATGGAATCAAAATGCTGGATTTTGAGACGACCGCCAGTGGCATCCTCAACCTTTTTGGCCCAAGGGCGCAAAATCTGCTTTGGAACAGTAGAAGAGGGCGGCAAGAAGGAATGGAGCCGCAAGGTTACATCCTGCGCGGCGACTTTGCTTGATAGGGCAACCATAAAGACAAGGGCAGCCAGCAGGGAAAGGGCGATCCATTGGGAGTAGGTATGGCCAAGGGAAGCGGCTTTACAGGCGGCTTGTTTGCGGCGGGGCTGGGGTCTCATGATCAATCCAATCACAATCAGGAAAACTCAATCCAGCCAGCATAGCTTTGCTTGTTTGGTGTTGATAGCCTGCAACTATCATTTTCAAACACTTTCTGGATAAAGCCGCCTGAAGTGTCTGGCTTGGACATCATCCGTGCATGATTGTTGCATTTACTTGCTTGCTAGCGATTTTTGTTCGCATCCCTTTAAGAGATATGTAAAGTAAGGCAACCGCAAGAGCGTCTAACGAGCTGATAACAATGGTCAATTGGGGGATGGAATGACAAGCGAGACCAAAGCGGCAAGACCGCGCCTGATTGTAACCCGTAAATTGCCCAAGCAGGTGGAGGATTACCTCGCAGGCCGTTTTGACGCTGTCTTCAATGAAAAAGATGAGGCCTTCACCCCGAAGCAGCTAAAGGATGCGCTCTCGGATGCTGACGCCTTGCTGCCGACAGCCGTTGATGGACTGTCCAAAGATATGATGGAAGGTCAGGATCTTCGCTGTAAGATTATCGCCAATTTTGGTGTCGGCTATAACAATATCGATGTCGATGCCGCATCCGGCGCTGGCATTGCGGTAACCAACACCCCCGGCGTGCTGACAGATTGCACCGCCGATATTGCCGTTGCTCTGTTGTTAATGTCCGCCCGTCGGACAACCCAGAGCGAGAAGATCTTGCGTGCCGCGCAATGGGAGGGCTTCTCGCCTACCTTTAACCTTGGGGCCAAGGTTACGGGCAAAACGCTGGGCATTATCGGTATGGGCCGCATCGGCAAAGCCATGGCCAAGCGCTGTCATTTCGGCTTTGATATGCCGGTTGTTTTCTATAACCGCTCGAAGATGGATCCCGATGAGGCCAAAAAATTTGGAGCAACCCAGCTGGACAGCGTGGAGGATGTTCTCAAAACAGCCGACTTCGTCTCTCTGCATTGCCCGGGAGGGGGCAGCAACCGCCACCTTATCAATGCCCAGCGCCTGTCGATGATGAAACCCTCCGCTCATCTTATTAATACCGCCCGCGGTGAAGTGGTGGATGAAACAGCCCTGATCGCCGCGCTGCAAACCGGCACCATTGCGGGCGCCGGACTGGATGTGTTTGAAGAAGAACCCTCTGTTCCCAAAGCCTTGACCCAGCTTGAGACTGTTTCGCTCTTGCCGCATATTGGTAGCGGCACGCTCGAGACCCGCACTGAGATGGGCATGATGGCTGCAAATAATCTGGTGGCGTTCTTTGAAGGCAAAAAGCCGGACAATCAGGTGAACTGATCTGAAAGGTCCCGAAAAAGGCTGGGCGGAAAACCGGTAAGAACCAGAAAATCGGTAATAGCCGGTGAGGCGCCCTTTATGACAGCATGCCGAAGCGCCAGCCTAAAGCACCACAATGCCTTTATGCTCGGCCATATCTTCAGGCTCCACATGAATGGTAATGGCCATATCCGGGATTTGCTTGGTCAGGGCCAATTCGATTCGGTCACAAATGGCATGGGCATCCTGCACGCTCATCGCACTTGGGACCACCAGATGAAAATCAAGAAAAGTCATCTTGCCAGAATGGCGGCTGCGCAGGGCGTGGGCCTCTATGGCTCCGTCTGCATTAGCGGCAATGATGGTGCGAATCCGGTCCAGCTCCCCATCAGGAATGGCCTCATCCATCAGGCCAGAGACAGACGAGCGGATAAGCCCCCAGCCTGTCCACAGAATGCTAAGCGCAACCAGAATGGCAACCAGAGGATCAAGCTCTGCAATGCCGGTATAATAGGCAAGGCCAACCCCGACAATCACCCCCACACTGGTCAGAAGGTCTGTCAGCAAATGCTTGCCATCGGCAACAATGGCCGGACTTTTGATAGCCCGCCCCTGACGGATCAGCACAAGCGCCCAGAGACCGTTGATAAGACCGGCAAAGCCATTAATGGCAAGGCCTTGCAAAGGGGCTTCCAGAATGCGCGGGGATTTGTAGGCCATATAGGCTTCATGAAAAATGGCCATTGCAGCAACGACAATCAGCACCCCTTCCAGAACGGCCGATAGATATTCCGCCTTATGGTGGCCATAGGGATGATTGTGATCAGCGGGCTTTTGCCCAAGCCAGACGGCAACCAAAACCGCAAGCGAAGCTGCCAGATTGACAAGGGATTCAAGAGCATCGGAGTAAAGCGCAATACTACCGGTCAGGACATAGGCCACAATCTTGAGGGCCAGCACCACCAGAGCCACCACAATGGAGCCAATGGCCAGAGAAATAGGAGTGCGCATAAATTGATCCAACGATAATGGCTCTTGCTGCAGCCTTAGGGCTATGAATGTAACTCTATAACCAAGGCAGAATTATTCAATGCTGTTTTACAGAGTGCTGGCAGAAAAACCTAGTGGCTTGTCGAGACATAATATTGCTTTTGTTTCGCCCTTTCCGTAACAATTGGGCAACTCTTCTCTTGCCTTGGGCGCAGCCTGCATTTTGCGCGATTGCTCATCAAGGCAAAGCCTGCATTGTGTGTCGGCATTTGCCCATGTGTTACCATGCAGGCTCCATCCTGTTTGTCTTAAGAAAGGCATAGCAATGTCTCGTATCGTCTATGTGAATGGCCAATTCCTGCCAGAGGAAGAGGCCAAAATCTCTATCTTTGATCGCGGTTTTCTGTTTGCCGATGGCGTCTATGAAGTCTCGACCATTATCGACGGCAAATTGGTGGACAATGCTGCCCATCTCGCCCGGCTTGAGCGCTCTATGTATGAACTGGGCATGACCCCGCCTTGCTCAAACGAGGAGATTGAGGCTATCCAGCAGGAAATGCTAAAGCGTAATGAAGTCGAGGAAGGGGGACTCTATTTGCAGGTTACCCGCGGTGCTGCCGATCGCGACTTTGCCTATCCTTCAGGTGCCAAATCCTCTTTGATCATGTTTACCCAAGCGCGTCCGGTTCTCGATACCAAGGGGGCACGGGACGGGATTAGTGTTATTCTGCAAGAAGATATCCGCTGGCAGCGCCGCGATATTAAAACTGTGGGCCTGCTGCCTGCCTCCATGGCCAAACAAGCCGCTCTTGACGCTGGTGCTGATGATGCCTGGATGGTGGAAGAGGGATATATCACCGAAGGCACATCCAACAATGCCCATATCATCACCAATGACGATGTGCTGGTCACCCGCGCGCTGTCTAACAAAATTTTGCATGGCATTACGCGAAAAGCAGTGCTTGAACTGGCAGGAGAAATGGGACTGAAAATCGAAGAACGGTCCTTCACGCCGATGGAAGCCAAACAGGCCAAGGAAGCTTTTGTTACTTCAGCTTCCACTTTTGTAACGCCCGTGGTCAAAATTGACGACAGTCCGGTGGGAGAGGGAAACCCCGGCCCACTGGGGGCTCGCCTGCGTGAGATCTATATCGATTTTGCCCGCAAAAGCCTCTCCTGATGAGGGGGCATTGGGCCCGCCTGAAACCAGAAAACCCAAGATCGCAAAAGCCCGCTTCCATGAGGAGGCGGGCTTTTTTCGTTGATCTTGCAAGCATAGTTACATGGAAAATGCTTTTAGAGATTTTTAACGCTGCTTGCAGAAAGGACGGGACTCAATTGTTCATTTTGGCCGTTAATCCAATTTCTTAACCTGCTCATAGAGACCGCTCTTATAAAGTGGGGGCTTGGGATATAAGGATAGTTACGGACAGCAGATCAGATGCTTTCAGCGCTTACAGCAAAATGCTTTCAGTCAACTGAGGAGGATTCCTTGTGGGATCTGTGGCAGGCGCTGGAAAGCGAGGCAGCGGTTACAGCATTTCAGTCAAGCTGGTTCATGAAGCCATTTTTAGAGGATTTTGCACCCAAAATGGGGGCAGAGCCTTGCATCATTATGCTGTTTGAAAAAGACGGGAAAATTCCTGTCATGATTCTCCCTTTCATCCGCCAGCGCAGTCACGGCCAGCGCATCATTGCCATGGCAGATCTGGAATTATGTGACTATTGCGCTCCGGTGCTTAGTCGCAAGATTGATTGGGACCGTGTCGATATCGAGGACCTGTGGGAGATTGTACTGGCATCCTTGCCCAGCTGCGATCTGATTACCTTGAAGAAAATGCCTGCCTATATCGATGGCATGCCAAATCCGTTGATGCGGCTCCAGCGGATGGAGCCTATGGGGGTGAGCACCGCTCTGATAGCCCAAGCCGAAGATCCTTTCCCAAAAAAGACAGCGCGTGATATCCGCTCGAAAATGCGCAAGCTCCAACAGGAAGGCGTATTTGAAGAGGTTGTCGCCACAAAGCCGCAAGATCTTCACCTTATGCTTGATCAGGCCATTGCCCAGCGTTCAGAGCGTTGCCGCGAGCTCAATATCGAGAACAATCTGGAAGACGAAGCCGTCGAGCAATTTTATCGCAGCCTCATCGATCACTCCCTTCCTCATGCCCGCATGGTGGGGCTGGCGCTCAAGCAAGACGGGGCCTATATCGCCATTTCCATGGGGATTGTCGTGAATGGGGCCTTCAATGGCTTGATTCTCTCTATGGGTGGGGCAGAGACCCGAAAATATAGCCCCGGCATTTTGGTGATTGCGCGCCACTTTAACTGGGCGTTTGAAGTTGGGTGCAAATTGTGTGATCTCGGCGTCGGTGGCGCTGCCTATAAAGCAAAGTTTGGTGGCGAAAAGCTGGAGCTGATGGAATATGAAATGGCCCGCTCTGCGCTGGGGCTGGCGGGTGCCCCGCTGCTTCGCGTACGGCGCAAATTGCGTGTCGGTCTCCAATCTTCCCCCAAGCTCAACCATCAGGTGCGCCGCCTAATCGGGAAGATCTAGCCCCTGGTCTGAACGACAACAAGTCACCTTCTTGTTCACTTCCTCTACCCCTTCCGGTAAGTGTAGAAAAGAGCTGAAGCTTTTCAGCCAAATCCCAAGCCGACTGTTATACCCAATCGGCAAATCCCCTGAAAAAGAAGCAAACAGTCAGCGCTTATCTCCCATTTTGCAGCGCTTGCCGCCGAAAGTGTCATAATGACATAATTAGTCAGCAATATGACGATTTATGCTTAAAGATCGGCAATATGACGGATTTATCATGTGAAAATTTTGGTCAGCTTGACCCGTAAATACGTAATTTTTCCCAACACGGTTGATAGAAATTACCCGATTCCTTGCCTATCGGCGGGAAAGCAAAAGGGCATGATTGAAATTGCCGACGACATTGTATACGATTTCGTATACGGAGATGTGAGCGGGCCTTTTTTGCAATTTGAACGCACCATAATCCGCAAATTAGACGGACAGCCTTATCTGCAGCTGCATTAAGAGCAGACCGGATAGCGGGCAGAATCTGGCGGATTTCGTAGGGATTGCGAAGGAGCTTGCGAGCATTTTTAAGAAAAGTGTTTACAAAAACAGAAAACATCGACAAAATGTCGATAAAATATCAGCATTGCGTTGGTTGCCGAGAGATCGCTTCTAATCAGGCTCCTTTACTTAATGCGTAAGGGGCAGAGAGGAAGGAAAGGGCAAAAGCTCAAGCGGTCCGGCAGAGGGAGATGAAATGACTGTTGATCAAAAGATCACGCAGATGAATGTTTGGCATTTGCAGCTACCTGTAAATGCACGGCGTGATCATGGTATTGGCTCCGTTGAACATGTGGTGGATATTGTCGTTGTCGGTCTTGTAGCCGAGGGCGGCGAGACCGGCTATGGGGAAGCCTCAAGCTGGTCAGTCTTTACAGGCTCTGCCGAAGCAAGCTTTGCAGCACTTGATCGTTATATCCGCCCGCTGGTCGTGGGTCGGACAATTGGCGAGCGGGCCGCCATCATGAAAGATGCCGCTTATGCCGTTGCCCACTGCACCGAAGCAAAAGCTGCTCTTGAAACCGCGCTTTTGGATTTGCAAGGCAGAATTGCCTCTATGCCGGTTTGGGCTTTGCTGGGTGGTAAGTGCCGCGAAACAATTCCTCTATCCTGTTCCATTGCGGATCCAGATTGGGAGACAGACATCAAGCTGATGGAGCGTCTGCGCGAAGATGGGGTGCGTATCATTAAGCTCAAAACGGGTTTTAAAGGTCATGCCTATGACATGATGCGCCTTGACTATCTGCGCACCCATTATCCTGAGTTCCAGATCCGCGTTGACTATAATCAGGGCCTTCATCACGATGATGCCATCAAATGCGTACAAGAAGTGGCGACCTTCGAGCCTGATTTCATCGAGCAGCCGGTCAAAGCCCATTTACGCAGCTTGATGGCCCGCATTCGCGACAGCATCGATGTGCCGCTCTTGGCAGATGAAAGCATCTTCGGCCCCGAAGATATGCAAACAGCCATCGCCATGGGGCTGAGTGATGGAGTGTCCATCAAGATCATGAAAACCGGTGGTCTGACCCGTGCCCAAACCGTGGCACGCATGGCCCATAGCGTTGGTATGTCAGCCTATGGCGGCGATATGTTCGAAGCCGGCCTTGCGCATCTGGCGGGCACCCACATGATTGCCGCCACTCCTGAGATTACCTTGGGTTGCGAATTCTATCAGGCCAGCTATTTCCTCGTCGAAGATATTCTGGAAAGCCCGTTTGAAGTCAGGGACGGGCAAGTGATCGTGCCTCAGACGCCGGGCTTGGGTATTAAACCCGACCTTGACAAGGTGGCAAAATATACTCTCTCCTTCAGCAACGGGAAGTGATCATGAGTGCAGCAAAGAAAGTTGTCGTCGTCGGTGCCGGAATTGTCGGTGTATCCAGCGCAATCTGGCTCAAACGGGCCGGTCATGATGTGACCTTGATTGATAAGGGAGAGCCGGGGCAGGGGACGTCCTACGGTAATGCCTGTGTGCTTGCAGCATGCTCGATCGCTCCTGTAACAGCACCGGGCCTTATTCTCAAAGGGCCGATGTTGATGCTCGATCCCAACTTTCCGCTCTTTTTGCGCTGGCCTTATTTGCCAAAACTGGCCCCATGGCTTCTGCGCTATCTATCACACGCCAATGATAAAGACACTCGCCGTATTGCCAAGGGGCTCACCCCCATTGTCTCAGACAGCCTTGCCCAGCATCGCGCTCTGACTGACGGGACAGATACCGCCAAATGGATCCAGCAAAGCGATTACAGCTTTGCTTACACGGATCGCGCTGCCTTTGAGGCGGATGCCTATACGTGGAACCTGCGCCGCGAAGCAGGCTTCGTCCCTGACCTGATCGAAGGACAGGACGTTCATGACTATGAACCAGCTTTGGCCGATGACATCAATCTCCTTGCAACCTTCAAAACTGATCATGGTTTCATTCATGAGCCGGGCGGCTATGTGGCAGATCTGACCAAGCTGCTGGTTGAGCTGGGTGGCACCTTCGTGCAGGCGGACGTGCGCGACTTTGATCTCTCGGGCGGTAAGATTTCTGCAGTTGAAACCGATCAAGGCCGCTTTGAGTGTGATCAGGCCGTTTTGGCAACCGGCGTATGGTCCAAGCCTCTCATGCAGAAATTGGGCATTAACGTGCCGCTTGAGAGCGAGCGCGGCTATCACATCGTATACAAAAATCCCGAAAATGGCCCAAAAAGCCCGATTATGGTGGCCAGCGGGAAATTTGTCGCAACGCCGATGGCACAGGGCTTGCGCTGTGCTGGCATTGTTGAATTTGGCGGACTGGAGGCAGAAGCCAGCAAAGCTCCGCTTGCCTTGATGCGTAAAAAAGTCAAGGAGAGCTTCCCTAATCTGATCGCAGAATCAGAGGAAGAATGGCTGGGGCATCGTCCAGCACCCTCCGACAGCTTGCCTTTGATCGGCGAGGTCGGATCAAGTGGTGTGTTCGCAGCCTTTGGTCACCACCATATTGGCTTGACGGGCGGTCCGAAAACGGGCCGAATGGTAGCTGATATGATTTCAGGCAATCTATCCAATAACGATCTTTCACCTTATTCCCCTCAGCGCTTCAGCTGAGGAGGGACAATCACTTCAAATAAGAAAGTCTCAATCCAGAGGGAGATGAATGATGAAAGTAACATCCTTGAAGCTGACAACCGCACTGACAGCTGCAACCATGCTAATGGCAGGGTCTGCACTGGCTGCGGAAAAATGGGATATGCCAATGGGCTATGCCGGCTCTAACTTCCACTCTGTTACCGGTGCGGAATTTGCCAAATGCGTAACCAAAGGCACAGGCGGTGAGCTGGAAATCGTCACCCATCCAGGCGGTTCCCTGTTTAAAGGCAACGAAATCAAGCGTGCGGTTCAGACCGGTCAGGCCCAGATTGGTGAGCGTATCCTGTCTGCTCACCAGAATGAAAATGCCCTCTTTGGCATTGATTCCATTCCGTTCCTTGCAACATCTTTCGACGATTCCGTAAAACTCTGGAAAGCTGCAAAGCCAGAGTTCGATAAGCTGATGGACAGCCAGAATCTGGTTCTGCTCTATTCTGTGCCATGGCCACCACAGGGCCTGTACTTCAAAAAAGAAGTCAATTCCGTGGCTGACATGAAGGGCATCAAGTTCCGCTCTTACAACACTGCAACCGGCCGTTTGGCCGAGCTGACCGGCATGCTGCCAGTTCAGATTGAAGCTGCTGAAATCTCTCAGGCTTTTGCAACCGGCGTTGCAGAATCCATGGTCTCTTCCGGCTCCACCGGTTATGACCGTAAAGTCTGGGAAAGCCTCACACACTTCTATGAAGTGGATGCCTGGTTGCCACGCAACTATGTCTTCGTGAACAAAGACTCTTGGGGTGGCCTCAATGACGCCACCAAAAATGTCATCAATGGCTGTGCTTCCATCGCAGAATATGCAGGCTACTGGCGCTCTGTTCAGTATACCGAGTTCACCATCTCCCAGCTTGCTAAAAATGGCATGACTGTTGGCAAAGCTGGCGATTCTCTCAAAGGTGAATTGCAGGAAATCGGCAAGAAGATGACAGCTGAATGGCTGGAAAAAGCCGGGCCAACCGGTAAAGCCATCGTTGATGCTTTCAAAGCCTCTCAATAAGCGATAGCAAACCAGTGCACTCCGCCCTGAAAAAGCGGCGGAGTGCCCTCTAGTTTTAGGGAGGTGACATAATGGCGGCTATTCGTAAGCTGCTGGACGGACTCTACCTTACTGGCGGGATACTCGGGGCACTGAGCCTTGTGATCATTCTCGTTCTTGTCGTCCTGCAAATGGTTGCTCGTTGGAGTGGAGAAGTCGCTCCTGGTATTCCCGAATATGCTGGCTACTTCATGGCATCTTCGGCTTTTCTCGCCTTTGCCTATGCGCTGAATAAAGGTGCTCACATTCGTGTGGGGATATTGCTGCAGGCCTTGGGTGAGAAACGCAAATGGCTTGAAATCTGGTGCTTTGCTATCGGCAGTGGTCTGGCCATCTATTTCTCCTATTATGCCATCAAGGCGGTCTACTGGTCCCACAAGCTCAATGATATCAGTCAGGGGCAAGATGCAACGCCCATTTGGATTCCTCAGCTTTCCATGGCGATTGGAGCGGTGTTGCTGGCTTTGGCCATGGTTGACCATCTGGTGCAGCTCATCTTTACCGGCAAGCACGGCATCGATGCCGATGCTTTGGAAAGTCATGCGGAGTAGGAAGATATGGAAGAATTTTACCTAACAGCAATATTCCTCTTCGTTCTGTTCCTGATGCTGGGAACCGGCGTCTGGGTAGGCCTTGCCCTGTTCGGCGTAGCTTTTGTTGGTCTTGAATTGTTCACCTCTCGTCCGGCAGGCGATGCCATGACCACCGTGATCTGGTCAGGCACCTCCAGTTGGACCCTCACAGCCTTGCCGCTCTTTATCTGGATGGGCGAGATTCTCTACCGAACGCGATTATCGGAAGACATGTTCCGTGGTCTGGCACCATGGATGTCACGTCTCCCAGGTGGTTTGGTTCACACCAACATTGTTGGCTGCACCATCTTTGCCGCTGTGTCTGGTTCATCGGCTGCAACGCTGACCACTGTCGGCAAAATGTCGATCCCCGAGCTTCGTAAGCGTGGCTATCCAGAACGCATGATTATTGGCACGCTCACAGGAGCTGCAACGCTGGGGCTTATGATCCCGCCATCGCTGACGCTCATCGTCTATGGCGTGACGGTCAATGAATCCATCTCCAAACTCTTTTTGGCTGGTGTCTTCCCGGGCCTGACCCTTGCCCTGCTCTTTATGGGTTATGTCGCTTGGTGGTCCTTCACCAAGCCAGAGGAAGTGCCGGATATATCCGAAAAAATGAGTTTTGGTGAGAAATTATGGGAATCGCGCTTTTTGCTTCCTGTGATTGTTCTGATCACCGTCGTGATCGGCTCCATGTATCTGGGCCTTGCCACAGCAACCGAGGCGGCCGCTTTTGGTGTGATTGGTTCGTTGGTGCTGGCTGCGATGCAAAGCTCGCTTAACCTGTCCACCTTCCTTGACAGCCTGATTGGAGCTACTCGTACATCTGCCATGATCATGTTCATTCTGGCAGGTGCCGCAGCCTTGTCACTGGCGATGGGCTTTACCGGTCTGCCGCGTGCCTTGGCAACATGGATTGATACGCTGGGTCTGTCACCCTTTGCGTTGCTCATGGCCCTGATGGTCTTTTATATCATCCTTGGTTGTTTCCTTGATGGTATTTCATCGGTCGTGCTGACCATGGCAATTGTAGAGCCTATGATCCGGCAGGCAGGTATCGATATCATCTGGTTTGGTATCTTTATCGTGGTCGTGGTGGAAATGGCACAGATCACCCCGCCAATCGGCTTCAACCTCTTTGTGATGCAGGGCATGACCAATCACGGCATGGGCTATATCGCCAAAACGGCTTTGCCGATGTTCATGATCATGGTCGTGATGGTCTTCATTCTGATCTTCTTCCCTGAATTGGTGACCTATCTGCCAGAAAATATGCGCAACACCCCCGGCGGCGGTTAGCGATGCTGGCACAACGATAAACGTAAGAAAAGGGAGCCACACGGCTCCCTTTTTGCGTATCTAAAGCAGCTCTACAGATTAGAGTTAAAGCTCATTCAGGTAGCGCCCGATGCCGAGGGCGGCGTGATGGCCTTGGGACATGCAGGCGGGCAGCAGATAGCCGCCTGTCGGGGCTTCCCAGTCGAGCATTTCTCCGGCAATGAATAGGCCGGGTTGGCGTTTAACCATCAGATCATCACCCAGTTCAGACAGATGCACGCCGCCAGCGCAGCTGATGGCTTCCTCAAGGGGGCGAGGGGCGGTAACGTGGATCGGCAGGGCTTTGATGGCTTGGGCCAGTTTGCCCATATCATTCATCACCTCACGAGGGGTGCATTCCTTCAAAAGGGCAGCTTGTACGCCTTTAAGATGAAGACGCTTGCGGATATGGTTGGCAAAGCTCTGCTTGCCCCTTGGTTGATCAAGACGTTTCTTCACCTCATCCAGATCATGATGGGAGCGCAAGTCGATCTGTAAAGTCACTGGGGCCCCTGCCTCTAGCGCGTCGCGCAGAGGGGCGGAGAGGCCATAAACGGCGCTTCCCTCAATCCCGTAGCGGGTGATGACAAAATCCCCATGCACCTGCCGGTCTCCAAAAGTCAACGTCACGGACTTGACCGGCTCCCCCGCCCATTGCTGGATAAATTGCTTGGACCAGCCCACCTCAAAGCCGCAATTGGCCGGACGATAGGGCGAGCAAGCAATGCCTTTTTCTTCCAGCACGGAAAGAAAGTTGCCATCCGTTCCCAAGCGTGGCCAAGTGGGGCCACCCAATGCCAAGAGGACAGCATCTGCGCGTATGGTGGCTTGTCCCTCAGGAGTTTCAAACAAGAGCGCATTGTCATCAGTCCAGCCCTGCCAGCGGTGGCGGGTGACCAGTTTGACACCCCTTTTTTCAAGATGCTGGAAATGGCGGCGCAAAAGCGGAGAGGCCTTCATGCTTTTGGGAAAGACACGGCCGGAGGAGCCTTCAAAGGTGGATTGCCCCATGGCATAGCTCCATGAACGAACCTCGCGCGGGCCAAACTCGCGGATCATCGGGGCCATCCAGTCTGCATAGGGGCTGTAGCTTGCGATAAACTCATCAATCGGCTGGGCATGGGTGAGATTAAGCCCGCTCTTGCCCGCCATCATAAGTTTTCGTGCAGGCGTTGGCATCGCATCATAAAGAGTGATCTGCCAATCGCGCTCCTGATCGGCCATTAGCTCGGAAAGATGGTCAGCCGCCATCAGGCCAGCAGCCCCGGCTCCGATAATTGCTATAGTTTTTGGCACGGCGCGCATCCTTCTCTTGCGATCAAATTGGGCCTTGTCTTAGGCCTCTTGAACCAAAAGGGAAAGGGGCGGGGCGGTATTTGCGCAAAAAAAGACCATGATTGCCACTGCAATCATGGTCAAGGAGGGTCTCGGTGTTAGGAGCGCCCTAGGCTCGGGATAAATCGTCTCCCTGACAAAAGATTTGTCTTATCCTCCCGGGAGCGAGGAGCGCCTGTCCTTTTGCGCCGTTGGGGCAGACAGGGTAGAAGTTGCTAATTTGCACCACGCAAGCCCGCAACAGGGCGAGGGGTCGCGTTTTGTGGTGCCCCCGCAATGCGTTGCCAGACCTGTGGATTGCCAACAGCCTGACGTTTATTCCAGCGGTAACCGACGGATTGCCAGGGCAGAATGGCGGGATTGAGATTATCCAGCACAAACTCGCCCTTATTGGTCCGCACGACAAGAACTGCGTGATAGACTCCGTCGGGCAAATAGGCTGTGGTGATCAAAAGAGAATCCGAAGGCCAGCCTGCGCGCAACAATTCGCGCTGTTTGGTCAGGGCATAGTCCTCGCAATCACCTTGCGTGACATAAGGCTGCCAAGAATCAACCGGACCATCCTCAACCGGCTGGATCTGGCTATTCACATGGCTGTTAATGGTCACCAGCGTTTGCCAGGTGGCCGGAGTGAGCTTCACCAGACCTTCGCCATAACGCAGGCAGGCTTCTGGTTGATTGGCACAATAATATATATGGCCAGCCGGTGAGCTGGTCTGCTCTAAAACCCGCATGCTTGAACCAGCCGCACCAAAGGCCATTCCTTTTACAGGCAGCATAGTCAGTGCTGCCAAGGTCAGACCACCCATCATATGACGGCGCAGGTTCTGAAACATAAATGTTGGCTTATGAGTTACAGGACCGGACAAATTCATTCCCTTTCAAAGTTGCTTGAAGGGGACGCTACGCTTCTCCTTTAAAGGATGCGTTGGAGAATGCCGCTGATTTTGGCCTATCGATTTAAGCTCTGTTTACCAAGCAAAGTCAGGCTAGATTGAGAAGAGGGATAGCGTGTATATTCGAAAAATTCAATTTATTTAAGGTGCTGAATTAAAAGATGAAATAGCTCTATTGGAGGGTTGTTTTAGCGATTTGTTAGGGCCAATTATGGCACGCGATCTGGCAAGGAGAGAGAGAAGAAAATTTCCACTTCCCCACGATTGCTCCATCAAGGTTAACGAAGGGATCGAGCGATATCTGAATAAGTCAGATACCGATTTACATTTGGGTAAGGTCTAGAGTGTTTGACCGTTCTGCACCTTGTGTTTTTT
Source organism: Cohaesibacter sp. (assembly GCA_025210795.1). GTDB lineage: Bacteria > Pseudomonadota > Alphaproteobacteria > Rhizobiales > Cohaesibacteraceae > Cohaesibacter. The sequence continues at coordinate 18,810 of JAOAQZ010000011.1, forward strand.
AAGAATTGGCAAGAAAAAAGCCCGGCATAGCGAAACTGCCGGGCTTAATGCCGATCGTTGGCAACGAAGCGAGATCCTTACTCCGCTGCGGGGACTGCAGCAGAAGGAGGTGTGTCTTTCTCGCCCAGCAACTTTCCGGTCAGGCGGAAAAGAACCATATAGGTTTTGATCTGCAGGAAAATGACAGGGATATAAAGAGCGAAATAAACCAGTGAGAATTTCTCGACCACGCCAATGCCAACAAGGCCCCAATTGATGAAGAAATTGGCCATGACCACAAGGGCAATGCCGGGGCAAACCAGCGCCAGAGAGCCGGGGGAGCTATCAGGGCCACTGACAAAGCGCTCGAAATAACCAACCTGCTTCATGATCGCATAACCAAGAATGCCGAACAGCACTTGCAGGGCCAGCAGAACTGTCAAAAGAGCAAAGATGCCGCCAGCAGTAGAAGGGCTGTCAAAATTATGATCAAGCCCCATGGTTAGGCGGAAGAGGCCAATACCGATCACGGTGAGGATGGGAATGATGATGCAAAGGGTTGGGGTGGTTTCCTGATTGACACCATTATTCATCATGGAGCGGAAGCCAAGGATCAACTTGATCACACCAAACACAATGGCCGCTGTGATGAAAAAGACAGCTCCGATGAAGCCAATGGTTGCCGTGACCTTCACATGGCTCATGGCCGCTGGTGCGGATAGGCCTACACCAACCATGGACAGGGAGAAGACAGACAGCATCTGGGCCAGACTGTTATTCTTCTCACAATCAAAATGTCCATGTACCAGTGCATTGACCATAAAGCCCACAAAGCTCTTCAGCGCAAAATAGCCAATCACCAAAAAACCAAGGATGGCGGCAGGGAAAAGGAATTCCGATAAATCCCATAAGCCGGGAACGAAAACCGCCCCAACAATGAAGGAGGCATTCAGGCTCATGGCGAAAGTCAGCGGAAGAGCCATCAATTGGATGCCGTTATTGGATTTCAAAAAGCCCTCATAGGCAGCGCTGGCCTTGAATTTCCTGAACTCAGAAATATTCCAGATCAATGTGCGAATATGCAGATAGGTGAAGAAGGCAATCCCGACCAGAGCAATAGGGATCATGAGTTTATAGCCAATCTGAGAGCCATTGAAGGCGGTCATCCACTCGGCAAAGGTGGCGAGAGGTTTACCCTTGTGGGGAACCCAAAACATCAAAAACATGAACATCGAGACGATCGCACCGCCCGAGCCCAGTGAAGCAAGAAAGAGCAGGGGGCTATAGCCCTCCTTCAAATCTCGGCGAAAAGCCATGGTCAAATCCTTGACTGGTTAAAAGTGGATTTTGATATTAGTATATCCTAATATTCGAAATATCAAAATAAAGAAAGGCAGCTTTATTAGGACAATTTGGCACATCGTATTTGTGCATTAGGAATCTGGGCCAAAAACTCTGGCTCAAACTATGAATTTGAAAGGAAAATTTTCCAATGTAACAAATGGCGATGGGGAAGAGAGGTGAGCGAACTTGTAGAAAGTTTACTCTAAATCTTGGCAATTATGCCCACCTAAACGCAAGAATGAGCGCTGCCCCTTGCAATCGAGCTGGCAAAGGGGCAATGTGGCAGAGGTTTAGTTGCTAGGGAAACTAAAATGACATCTGCATCAAAGCATCCAGTCTTATATGGATATTTTCGCTCATCAGCAGCCTATCGATTGCGCATAGCGCTCAATCTAAAAGGCATAGCCTATGAGCATGCAACGGTGCATTTGTTGAACCAAGGTGGGGAGCAGTTGCTACCAGAACATCTTGAGCGCAACCCTCAGGCTCTCGTTCCCACGTTGGAAATTGATGGTGAGATGCTGAGCCAGTCACTCGCAATTCTGGATTATCTGGAAGATACGAGATCCGATCAGCCTCTCTTGCCCAAAAGTGCTCAGGAAAAAGCCAAAGTGCGCGCTTTTTGCCAATCCATCGCTTGCGAAATCCATCCGGTCAATAATTTGCGAGTGTTGAAATATCTGGTTGCCGAACTGGGAGCCAGTGATGAGCAAAAAGCCGATTGGTATCGCCATTGGGTGGAAACCGGCCTACAGGCCAGTGCCAAAATGCTGGATATGCACGGAGCAAAAGGCGATTTCTGCTATGGTGATGAACCCGGTTTGGCCGATTGTTGCTTGATCCCTCAGCTTTATAATGCCCGCCGTTTCAAATGTGACATGAGCGGCTTGGAGCGTTTGGTTGAAATTGAGGAAAAAGCTTCCAAGCTGGAGGCCTTCCAAAAAGCCCACCCGGATCAACAACCTGATGCAGGGTGAAGAATATTTCGCTAGAGAAGCCTGTCCTGCGTTGGCGTTGGCTTCTCTTGGCGTGCGCTCCCGATAAATAAATGATGGCGAAAAAGCCAGATCATGAGCAAAGGCGGGGCCAGAAGCAGAAAGCTCGTGCTTTCTTCCTGATAGCAGGATGCACAAGATTCTTGCTGTAAGAAAAAGCGAGACAGGGTTTCCCAGAAAAAGATCAAAAATAGGCAACCAAGCGCAGCAATGCGCTTTCCAAGCATCATGCCCATATCATTTGTCCCCGTTTTACCGCACAAAACAATATTACAAATGTTTCTGTGCTCTCGTGCTCGCCCCCAAGCTGCACAAAGCTAACACAGAGAGTTTTCTGGCCGTTTAAGACTTCCGGTAAAATTTTATCCATCACAAAAAATCCCTTATCACAGAAGGCGATAAGGGA
>JAOAQZ010000002.1 GCA_025210795.1 Cohaesibacter sp.
AAGCCTTGGCTTCTGCGCCACCAGCTTCTGCAAGGGTCATTGTAATCGCAGCGGTAAGCGTCGTCTTGCCGTGGTCAACGTGACCAATCGTGCCGATGTTTACATGCGGCTTATTACGTTCAAACTTTTCCTTAGCCATGGAAATAGCTCTCGTCATCAGGGGCCAACCACCACGTGCCGGCTCTTCTCTCAGCGCCAAAAGGCTTGCAGCTTGACCAATTCAAGCAGACAAACCCGGTTCAACACAAAAAGACCAGACCTATAAGGGCTCGGATCAAACTGTTTAAAGGTGTAGGAAAATAGGTGGAGCGGGTGAAGGGAATCGAACCCTCGTCATCAGCTTGGAAGGCTGTTGCTCTACCATTGAGCTACACCCGCGCGAGACGTAAAGACGAAGAATGGTGGAGGAGGCTGGATTCGAACCAGCGTACGCTAAGCGAACGGATTTACAGTCCGTCTCCTTTAACCACTCGGACACTCCTCCGATTCTTCGCCATCCTGTCCCTGCGAACAGGTTGGTCTCGAAAAGCCCGCCAAGTCGCGGTCAGTTCGTGAGGCGGTTTATGCAAAACCACGCCCTCGAAGTCAACACCGCAATTTCAGTTTCTGTGCGTAACATCAACTTTATGCGGTCCGGCATAGATTTATCCCCATTCGAGAGCCGAAAAAGCCAAGCATTTCCGCCATTTCCATCATTTTTCGTTTTTGGGGAAAACCTCACAATCCTTTCACAGCCCTCATTTGGCACCTGATTTTTATCATCGCGCAAAGCTGCCTACGGGCTGGCCATAAAATCAGGTTTCAGCCATCAATGCTCCAAGCCTTTAGATCTCCCGCTCTTTTCCCACTGCCTGTTGCAATCTTTTTGATTGTCTTTCTTGGCCTTTTGCCTGTAAATCGGCCTCATGACAAAAAATCGCTCCCAACGGGTCAAAAAGGCCCGCCAGATGGAATCTGGTACATCCAAACAGCGCAACCGTCGCCGCCAGAACGAAGACGAGCTGCGCCTCTTTGGCATTCATACCGTTGCAGCGGCCGTGGCCAATAAGCAGCGCACCCTCATCAAACTGGTTGCCACAACCAATGCGCAAACCCGCCTCACCGACGAAATCCGCAAGCTCGGCGGCAATCCCGCGCGTCTTGATGGTCTGGTAGAAACCGCCAATCCAAAAGACATCGATCTTCTGGCCAAAGGCGCCGTGCATCAAGGGGCCGTCCTGACTGTCGCTCCCCTCCCCCCTTTGGGCATTACCGATCTGGAGGACGCCAAACTGGTGGTCGTGCTGGATCAGGTAACCGACCCCCATAATGTGGGAGCCATCATCCGCTCGTCTGTCGCCCTTGGTGCCGATGCCCTCGTCATGACCGGACGTCACAGCCCCGAAGATTCGGGCGTTATGGCCAAAACAGCCTCCGGCGGCCTTGATATGCTCTCCATGATCACCGTTCCCAATCTGGCACGGGCACTGGATGATCTGGCAGATCAGGGATTTGATACTGTCGGATTTGATTCTGAAGAGAGCGAACCATTTGAAGACATTCTCTCTGGCATGGCATCCGATCAAAAGCTTGCACTTATCTTTGGTTCTGAAGGCAAAGGCCTGCGCCGCCTCACCCGCGAAAAATGCACCCAATTGGCGCGACTTGACATGCCCGGCCCGATCAAAAGCCTCAATGTCTCCAATGCTGTGGCCATGACGCTTTATGCCTGGTCTCTCAAGACAAACGGCTTTTTCAAATAGCGCTGCATCGGCACACAAAATACAAACGGACTGGGGAGCACGCAAAGAACACGCCCACTCCCCAATCCTTGTTTCATCATCAGAAACAGAACCCCACCCAGCTCCATAGCCCTACAGAGACATCAATCAAGGCCCTGACCACAGTCAGGCCCTGAGAAGAAAAGACGCAAGCGCCTTACAAAACAGTCCTTGCCAAGAGATCGCCACCCCCTAATATATTGACTAAGTCAACATCTATATAGAATTTAGCAATATGAATGAAGCTGACATTGCAGATTTCCGTGAGTTTAACCGGTTCCACACCCGTTTGGTCGGCGCATTGAATGAAAAATTGCTCGCTTCAAGCTATTCCCTTCCGCAGGTACGGGTCCTTTATGAAATCGCCAATGCAAGGGGTGGCAAAGCCCCTTCTGCGCGCGATCTTGGCGAAGTATTGCAAATGGACACAGGATATCTGAGCCGCCTCACCTCGGCATTTGAAAAAGAAGGCCTCGTCAGCCGCATCCCGTCTAAGGAAAATGCCAAACGACTAGCCCTCACCTTGACGGAGAAAGGTCAAGCCGCCTTCGCCGAGCTTAATTCAGCCTCAATCGAAGAAATCAAAAGCTTCTTAAGTCCGTTATCAGTGACAGAGAGGCAAGAATTGCTTGGCGCAATGAAGCGTATCCGCCGGCTTCTTGGAGACAGTCCCAAAGACAATACCTTCATATTGCGCGACCCTGCCCCCGGTGATCTGGGCTGGATTACCTGTCAGCAAGGCCGCCTCTATGCAAAGGAATATGGTTGGGACTGGACTTTTGAAGCCCTTGTTGCAGAAATTGTCGGGCAGTTTGTCAAAAACTTCGATCCCGCTTGCGAAAAATGCTGGATTGCCGAGCGCGAAGGAGAGGTGATCGGCTCGGTCTTTTTGGCCAAAGACGATGAAGAGACCGCCAAATTGCGCCTTCTCTATGTCGATGCCAATGCCCGCGGCCTTGGGCTGGGCAGACGGCTGGTGGAGGAATGCATCCAGTTTGCGCAGCAAAAAGGCTATAAGCGCATGAAGCTCTGGACCAACGATGTGCTGGTCTCGGCCCGCCGGATTTATCAGGCAACCGGTTTTGAATTGCTGGAAGAAGAACCCCATCACAGCTTTGGCAAGGATCTTGTTGGCCAAATCTGGGGGCGGGATTTATGAAACTTGCTCTCACAGCCGCAGCAGCAACGGGCGTGCAAGTAGGCCTTGCCCTTGTAGCCAGTCAGGCCGTTGTGGCAGATGTGGGCGTTGGCCGCCTTGGCTTTCTTCGCTATGCGGTGGCCCTACTGTTTCTCTTACCCTTTGCCCTGCGCGTTAAATCCAGCACACCGATCAAACGCCGGGATATTTTGCCTGTTGCCTTACTTGGCATCGGACAATTTGGTCTTCTCATCGCCTTCATCAATCTTGCCGTTCTTTATACAAGCTCCGTGCGGGTTTCGCTGGTCTTTGCGACTTTGCCACTTGTGACCCTCGGCGTGATCTGGATCCTGTTTCGAACGCGCGTCCAGCGCGCCGACCTTGCGGCGATTGTCTTGACCGTCTTGGGCGTTACTATATTGCTCGGCGGAGATGCCCTGACAGGCAGTCTAGGCGGAACTGAACTAGCGGGACTTGCCTATGCAGGCCTTGCAACATTAACCGGTGCAATCTGCTCGGCTCTTTATAAGCCCTATCTCAATCGCTACGGCGTTATCAAAGTCAGCGTTATTGCAATGGCTGCCTCTCTCATTCCCCTTGGCATCATGGCATTGCTCGAAGGCGGCGGCCTGCCCATGGCAAACTGGTCCCTTAAAACCGGCCTTCTTGTCTTCTTCATTGGTCTCTCCAGCGGCATCGGCTATCTCCTGTGGCTATATGCACTTGGCAACGCTCCGGCAGGGCTCGTCACAGCCTTCCTTGCCCTGAGCCCAATAACGGCTGTCGCCTCCTCCATCCTCTATCTGGATAGCCTGCCCTCACAGTCACAACTGGCAGCCCTGATCCTTGTCATTGGCGGCCTTCTCGCAATGGCTTTTGCTAATAGGTCAGCTACAACCCAATCTTCCCGATAAGCAAAAGAAAGCACCTATTGCGCCGACCCTTCATCCCCACTCAAACATTTGGAAAGACTATTAATATTGCTCATCCCGAACGAAAAGTTCCGCCTGCCTTTAAGAGCAATTCCCGGCCCCATCCCCACTGCGAGAGCCGCACCCGATTTTAAATCACAACTTTTAAACTGATCTCGGGGAAAACCATTGTAACCGCCTTGACATAAACCGGCGCAAACAATATTACCCTACGCACGGAAGCCGGTATAGCTCAGTTGGTAGAGCATCTGATTTGTAATCAGGGGGTCGGGAGTTCGAGTCTCTCTGCCGGCACCACTTTCCCCTAAAAATTAAATCGTTATATTTCAAAGCATTAAGTGCAATATAAGCTACTTTTTTGCTCCGGAATTGCCTAGCTCATAAGACGCCGTAAGACGATTTTAAGGCGTCTTACGTCGTACGTAAAATCCACAGGCCAGAAATGGCAGAAACCGGTTTTCAGTTTCTATCCATCCGGTCTGCGATACAGCGCGTAATTGGCTGCTTAACCAGTATGCAACCAAAAGCTCTTAGCATCTGTCCGGCATAGTTTCACAATCGCAATCAGGACAGGCCAGCCAATGAGAGAGTTTTTCGGCGCAATAAGCTCTTTTCTGACAACTCTCCCTATCAGCAACGGCATGGTCGTCATTGCCTTGTTTGTGATTATTCCAGCCTTGTTGGGACTTATTATCACTTGGGGAGATTGGAGAGCCGTTCTCAAAGCTTTTCTTATCTGGTTTGGAGGGCTTTTTGCTTTATTCTTTGTCATGACGATAGACTTGAAAGACACCCTGCATGGTGCCCTGCTTTATGGCATGTTCTTTTCGGCAATTACGGTCCCGATTGTCGCGCTAATCATTAAAATCACGCGCTATTTTAGAAATCGCCGTCACTCGGCAGAATTTGAGACATCCTCACAATGAACAGTTTGTCCATTCTTCTCGCCGTGTGTGCCAGTGTCGGCTATGGAATTTGGATTGCGGCGGCGCGCACCAAGCGATCCAAAGATCTCAAGCACCGGCTTCGTCATGTCCAACCGCATCATTGGGTGATTGTAATCATACTACTCACAGCAAGCCTTATCATACCAAGCTGGTATAAGAAGGATGCCGTCAAGACTATGCTCAGAACGCATTTTCATCTACCGCAAGAGGTGGAGTTTCTGGAAACCCGCCACCCGGCAAGGGGAACAGCCGATCATATCGAGGCAATCGTCCAGTTCACTGACATCCAGCATAAAAACTACCTTGCCCACCTGGCAAATCCGAATATCTGGCGCCCGATACCCATCAAGGTCGGCAACCTCCAGATTGAAGCCCCCTATTCGCCAAAGGCACTGAAATGGAAAAGCTTACCGTCCCCCTTCTTTGCCGGAACAAGGCGCGTTCGCTGGGGTAATCTATCGAGAGATAAAATCAGAGAGATCAAAGAAGGTTACGCATTTTGCCTCGCCCTTCGCCGGCCTTTGGGCAAGAGAAAATCAGACTGGTGGCGTGAAGCGCCCAAAGGTTACGAGAAACAATTTCCGCTCAAAACCCCATCAGGTTTAGACCAATATAACGCCATCAATTGCGCTGAGATGGGCAGGTCTGAAAACCCGGCTGGGTATATCCTAGGCATCCTCGACACGCGCAATCGCAGGCTTCATATGATCATCCGCTAGGCATCCACGGACTTCTTTGCAAACACCATAGAGGAAGCCGTCCAATATGCTATTCTGATCCTGCCTCCATCACAAAGGAGAGAACAGGATGACAGATACCAACATTTTGGATCAGCAGGATTGCGTTCCATGCTCAGGCAAGGAAAGCGGCATCAAACCTCTTGCCCCAAAGCGCGCCGCAGACTTGCTTCACCACTTGCATGAGGATTGGAGCTTGAGCGAGGATAGCTCGTCAATTGTGCGAGAGATCAAGGTCAAAGGCTTTGCCAAAGCCGTCTATCTGGCCAATATGGCCGCCTATATTGGAGATCAGGATGGTCATCACCCCGACATTCAGTTTGGCTGGGGCTATTGCCGCATCCTCTATACCACCCACGCCATTGGCGGTCTGAGCGAAAACGACTTCATCTGCGCCCGCCACCTCGACAAAGCAGTTGGCTAACCAGACACTTTATCTACAGCCCCGAAATTGCGGAAGAAACACGCTGTCTCAACGGTGCAGCCACAAAATAAAGACGGCCGAGAAAATCAGCCAAGTGGCTGAACTCAAGAAAAAGAAGAGGGAAAATTGGTTGCGGGGGCAGGCAACAACAGGAACCCTGCTTTTTTGTTCTCAGCGTGAACGTTTGTTCTTACGGCCTCATTCCTAAAAATGGCAGGAACTTAAACAGCAAGGCACTAAGAGCCGCCCCAATGCTGCCGATCGTTATGATCATCTTCCAGCCCCCTTTAACAGAAAGGGCCGCATCTCGCATTGCACGAATGTCTCGCTGCATAGAGGTGATCTGCTCTTGCAAATGCTCAACATCCGCCTGAAGTTTGCCGATATCCCGCTCAATATTGTTTGACATCGTATTCATTCTTTCTCGTAGGCTTGGCGCACATCGCCATAGAATTGCACTGTGTCTCTGTGCCTCTTTTTACAGTCAGCCAAAGCGGCCCTGTTCCTCGCCAGCTCTCGCCGGGCATCACGGCCAGCTTTAACCCCCGGATCCTTGCAAAGGTTCGCAAGGTCCGCTGGAAGAACTGGAAGGCTGATAGCTTGATCATTTGATTTGCTGCAGCCTCCGAGCATCATCGACAGAGAGAGCGCAAGAAGGATCGATCCGATTAGCCAATGCTGTTTCATAGTCTTCAACCTGCCTTTCTAGTTCTTCTTTCTCTTTCTCGCGTTCAGCTGATCGAGCAACTGCCGAATCCTGAACTTTGCGGCTAATATCCAATTGGTTTTGAAGGCTAGTCACCTTGGCTTGCAGTGCTTCAGCTCGACATTGGCGCCCAGCCTGAACCCAACCTGCGATGAATGCGGCCGCAATCCCCGATATCAGTAAAAGCGGCCGCCAGTATTTCAAAAGCCAGATCATCGAAGGCCGGCCATGCAGAGCTGGTATTCACGGGCCCGACGCTTGACCAAGCCACGGATGACTCGGCCTCCAGCTTTATTCCACCAAGTAAGGGCTTTGCAGCCCCCCTTGATGTTTCCAGCGTTCAAACGTCGAACAGCTGTACTCCGGCCAATGCCCCGGATACCGCAGTTGAATGCGAGAGAGGTGTAAGCAGCATCCCGCTTTGCGGTCAGGCGATTGTTGATCGTTGTTTCGCTGAAATAGCGATGCAGCTTGTGCCGATATTCGGCCACCTCAGAGCGTAATAGTTCAAGGCATTCTGCATCGCTCTTATACATGCCCATTTTCACGCCCCGAGTGGAGCCGAAGCATATCGTGGCGACTCCCACTATGTCTTTATAGGCCTTGTTTCGCTTTCCCTCTTCCTTGGCGATGTGAGGCACAGCAACGGCCAACGCCTCATTCTCAGATACCGGAGCAGCAAAGGCCTTCCCTGCCAAGAAGACAGACAAAACCAAGACAGCAAGCACAATGCCAACAATGCGCAGCCATTCCCGCCATGTCGAAAGGCTCTGTTTGAAGAAGCGGCCAACCAGACCAGCCAGCAGCAAGCACACACCGAGCCACCAAGTCACAAACGGGTCATAGTCCTGACCGGTGGCATAGAACCAGATTTCAGGAACAACCAGCACCAAGAAGCCAACAAATTGCATCCAGAAGCTAAGAGACAGCGCCATAACGCGCCGCCAGTCAGAGATTAATTGCATTTTCATTTCTCCATAAAAAAAGCCCGCCTAAAGCGAGCTGTGAACGTTCAGATTTTGATTTCAGTTAGAGGGCCTGCGCTTTCCTCCATTCCTCATCGATGCGAGCCGCATCAATGCCAAGCTTGGGCCCAAGTAGATCCCAAAGAGGATTCGATCGGCTCCACCGGCCATCATTGCCGCCTGTCCGGACTTTTCTTTTGGCTATGATCTTTTCCATGTCTGACCAATTCAATTCATCAATCAACTTGAACACTTGCTCTTCCGTGATAGCCAGCAGATCCAAGATCACGCCAAACTGGAAGCTTGTCAGGTTCTCAAACTTCTCTTCAGCTTGGAGCTCTTCCCACTTCCCGTTCTTCCATTTTTGTCGCCCATCATCCGGGCCGCTCGGCACCTCAACGGAGCCTTCAGGCGGCTCCACCCCGTCGAACTGGCCAATATAGGCCCCGTCCACATCAACAAAATGCTTCACAGTCTCAGTCATAGCGCTGCCTTTATTTTGAGTTTCCAGTTTGCCGCCGTCAAAAACGTGTTCGAATAAACATCAAACCTGCCAATTGCAGGGGTTGAGCCAGAGAGAAAGCGTATCTTGATCTGGGTGTCATCGGCTTTTGCAGCGATACCATTGCCCTCTGCATAGGAGGCATGACCAAGCGGATATTGATATTCGTCACCCACCGAGAAGCCCAGTTCTGCAGTTTTGCAGACCAACACCGCCCAAATCATTTTAGGCTTTGCCCCAAGACCATGGCTAACAGCTGCCTCTGATGAAGCGGTAATCGACAGTTCCGAACTTTCGTAGAGGCTTCCAAAGACAGACTGGGAATCAACATAAGCCTTAATGGATTGCTGAGTTGCTGCCTGCGTATCACTGTCTGAGGCAAAATCATCCTCATCGAGAAGGGTGTCTGATATCAAGGCTCTGCCATCAGCCCGCAGCATTCCAGCACATCGCCAGTTCCCCGAACTATCAGAGACAAACTCGGCCACATCTCCCGCCTTAGTGACTGCATCAACTCCCCCAGGCAAAATGAGCTTTGTTGCATGATGCGTCAGCGTCAAAGCATCAGAGAAACGCAGAAGCTTGCGAGAATTGGCCACCGTCCCAAAGCTGGTAATCGTCGTAGTGCCGGTCACATTCAACCGATAGGCTGATTGTGCGCCAATATCACAAGTGTCCGCAGAGGCGATTTCCTGCTCTGCCTCCACCTTCAAGGCAAAGTTCGACGTATCAAGCTCAGGCGTTACAATGCCAGAAACAATCCAAGCCCCGACACCGCCATCGGCCGCAGGGTCATAAACAACGGGATAGAAGCCCCCAGCGTCAAACTCCGCTGCCTTCAAATCACGTTCACCGCCATCATCAATCACACGAAGCTTTTTCGCGCCCTTTCCATCAACGTTGAGAGTGGAAGCGCCCGGTGATGCATGATTTGCCTTGATCATGATCGAGATACCGGCAACCAGATTGCCAATCTGACTGTTGGTCTGCACGGAATAGACACCGGCTGCCCCAGTTGTTGTAAGGCCGCCAGAGATATCATCCCGCCATTTGGCAATATCTGCCATGGTTGCCCGTGCAGAATCATTGATGGTGGAAGGCGCTTGCCCCTCCTGCCAGTTAATCTGGCCTTGTAGGGCATTCTGGGCCGCCGTTTTAGCCCATGACCAAAGACCCATGGTTCTTTCTCCGTTTTCTATGAAGCTTCAAGGCCTTCCCAATCACCCAAGAGAAGGGAATGCCAATTGCGTTGGTACAAAAGCCAAGGGCGGAACCCTTCGGAACCGCCCCCACTTCAAATGCCATCTGATAAGCCCAAGGCCTTGTTAGCCAGGCAATGAGCTTTGTTGCTCGCCTCGATCGCTGCATAAGACGAACGACCGGCGCGGCCCAATATCGGTAACCGCGGATAATGTCCGGATCTCTTCGGGCAATCATGCGGCCCCATTCCTCGTCGGCATCCCAAATCTCTTTGGGCATATAGCCTTGACGATAGAGCTCAGAACAGATGATTGTCCCGCCGCCAGAGGATGAGGAAGAGCCACCAAACCCGAAGTCCTCTGAGATCTTCTCACCCAGAGATTTGACAGAGCGGCCCTCCATTGCTGCCTTTTCTCTGTCATAGGCCATCTGGGCCAGCTGGTTGGTGTCGCTGTTGTAATTCCAGAAGCCCCCCGGATTGCCAGCAGCAATCTCCTCAACGCCGCGCTGAATACCTGTCCCTTCCGCATAATTGTGACCAGATGGGCCAACCACACCGCCACCAAGGAAGCCGCCAACAGCATCACCCACCGCACCTTCAACAGCCGAGCCAGCAACACGACCAGCCAAAGCACCGGGCAACCCACCAATGGCACCGCCAATGCCGGTCAATGCCGCCTTGGTCAGCCCCTGCGCCGCCTTAATCGCCATAGGATTAGGAGGATTTGGCAAGGATGCCCTTGGAACAGCTGTAGGCTTGTTCGGGTTCATCATGCTCACCGGCGCCTGTACGGTCGGCATAGGGGCTTTGGGAGCCTCTACAGCCTTAGGTGCTGTAATGCTGATTGTATTGACAGTCTTTGCTTTCATAGGCGCAGACGAGCCAACCAGATCAACCGGAGCCGGAGCAATCGAGTTCAAAGCCTGCATGCTCTGGGTCTCTGCCTGTCTTGCGCTCACAGCAGGAGCGGAAAAACCGCCTGTCAGTTCAGGCATGCCGGCTAAACTCTCCATACTCTTTGCCTCAACAGATCTTGCAGAGCGAGCAGGAGCGCTAAACCCTCCGATATTACGCGCTGTAGCCATCCCAGAGACTCCCTGAGCACGATTTGCAGCCCCTGAGGCACGAACAGACATGGAAGGCGCTGATAGGCCCTGAGGAGCCGATATAGAGGCCCTGCCCTGTGTCCCTGCCCTCATAGACCCCATACCAGAGACAGAGGCCCTCTCGATCCCCACCACATCAGGATTGAAATCAAGGTTGAAGGATTTATCAAAGTCCCTTTTACCCTGAATCTCTTCAAGGCTTGGCAATGATCCCATCTCGACACGCCCCAGAGGAGCGCCCTTAAGGCTGGGAGCCCGATTAATCGAAACCTGCTGAGGCACATCGATCTTCGCCACATCCTGCAAGGACAAAGCCTCCACCGCCCCTCTAGGCATTGCAGATAACGGCGCCGCCATTGCAAGCTGGGGCCGCGACTGAGGTAAAGCTGCAAGCTGGGGCGCTGGCTTTGCACGGGGCAGAGAGGCTAGTTCTAAGGGAGGCTCTATGACGGGGGCTTTAGGCTGCGTTCCTTTCATTGTAGGGGGCACAGTTCCCTTCAAGGCCTTTGCCCTTCCAACCTTAAAGCCCTCTACCCGCTCCATAGCATCCAGCATGATTTCACGCTGTTCTAAGGTCAGATCCCTAACCCGCGTGTTGGGGCTGACGCCAATCGCTCTCGCAACAGCGGAATAATACCCCTTTGTGTTGTTCTCAAAAGCCGGGGCATATCTGCTGATGACCCCAGCAATTGATTTATTCTTGTAGGATGACCCATTGAAAATCAGATCAGCCTTTGCCTTACGTCCCGTCGCATAATCAGGAAACACCGCAAACCGGCCATCTGTTCCGATCGCTCCTTTAGACTTGGCAAATTTGCCATATTCGATATTTCCCGGATTATTGTTCCGCCAGTTTCTTGCGCCGTTGTATTGCACGACAGAACCATCGCTATACTGAACGGTGGTATAGCCCCGGCCTGCTTTAACAACGCTTACAGCTCTAACCATTTGCAAAACCTCATAAAAAAAGAGGCATCTCTGCCCCTTGCATTTTTCTAATGACCCCAAGCTCGTTTTGTTGGATCATGACACCATGTTTACTCGTCTATTGATCTCTATATGCCTCCTATCCGGCTCGGCCCTCGCTGACGAATGCCTGCCCTTGAATAAACCCGTCTCCATTACCGGATACCCAGTTTTCACGACCTTGCCCGGACCACCTGAATTTTCCGACGTATCGCAGGGAGACCGCCGCCTAAGCGCCTCGTTTCTTTTTGCTCGAGCTGGCATTTGCGTTGGAAGCGAAACCTTCCAGATGATTCAAACTACCTGCAATCCCGGCAGAGAAGGAAAGCTCGCAACGCTTACCGGCTCCTTGTTCGTAGCTCACACAGGCTACCACTGGTCGCCTATCGTTCTAGATTGTAAATAGAAAAGGCCGCCCTTGGCGACCTTTGTGCATTTCTCAATTTGTGGGAAACTCAACTGGCATTCATCACTTCCCGCATGGTCTGGCCTGTTTTCTTGCCTTCTTCCAGCCATTTACCAAATGCATCCCTTGCTTGTTCTGCTGACACACGAAGAGTTTCGCCTGTCTTTTCCTTCTTGTTGATCATCTTCTCAATATAAGAAACATCTACATCAAGAATATCGCAAAGCTCACTATCAGAAACACTCACCATATAAGGCTTCGAGAGAAACGTAGACTGTGAGAGATCTTGCCTGCGGTTTGATGTTTGGATCATAGAACGAGCGTAGGATTCAATACGATTTCCAAGCTCAATATTGGCAATTTCCTGACGCTCGTGACCGAGTTTTTCTTCAACTTTTGCCCGAACTGCCTTGAGATCAAGTTTTCCCGCAGTGCGGATCATTTCCCCGGCAACTTCTTGAGTGGCCTTTTTCAGTCTTGGATCAGTACGCATTGCGGAAACTCCATTTGGAATAGGTGACTTTCAAAGCATCAACAAAAAGGATTGCTCCCCCATATTCTTCATTGAGCCTTCGTGCTGAATAGGCTGGAACACTCTCCAGAAGCTCCGAAGGCGGGGTCTTGATGTCATTCAGAATTTTCAAAGCGAAAATCATGTTTGAAATTTCTTTGGAGCGCTCACTAGAGGGTTGAACCGATCCTCTCAGCTCATCAATTGTAAGCTCTCTACGTTGCTCCTTTGGAAGGGCTGCAACTTCCTTCTGCTGCTCTGGGTGCAACTGAATGATGTTCGAGGCCTCATTCAGGGACATGTCACCAGATTGAACAGCTTCGATAACTTCCGGCTCGCCTTCTTTGGCTATTTTCTTAGCCGTGCTTACAGCTCGTTCCGAAACGTTCATCATATCGGCGGCTTGTTGAGTGGTTTTTTTTGAAGCAACTGCAAATTTGCGGTTGCTTCCACCTTGTGCTCCAGCATCTGCTTTAGTGAAATTTGCGACCGTGGCAGCTACCATGGCTCGCTGACTTGCATTCAGATGACGACGCCTTAGATTTAGGCTCACAACATAATCTACAACATCGCTTTCCGAACCTTCAAATCGCTTATAATCTGGCTCAACGCCCAATTCCTGACAGGCTTTCAGGCGGTTTCGGCCATCTAAAACCAAGCCATCATGAATAATGATTGGCTCTCGTTGACCATGCTCAGCAATGTCCGTTTTCAACTGCTCGAATGCCTCGGTATCCATCATCGGGAAAATGCCAGCGGCTGAATGCGCCTTCCAGTCCATAGTGCTTTCCTTTACAGCAATACTATTCATGCCACCGCTCCCTGAATTTCTCCGATAACCAGACCAGAACGAACATCAATCACCTGCATAGGGCCTTCTGGAGCCTCATAGGGCTTATCCAGACGCCCCAGAGACAGCAAAACAGCTTTCAGGATTTTCAGAGATGGACGCTCCAAGCGAGAACGAAGGGCATCAAAAGACGCCCAATCTTCACCTTCTTGAAAGCAAATTTGCCCAAATGTGTTGATTTTGTAGCGGAAATCCAGCGCATCACACGCGTCCAGATATTCACGAGCCTTGATAAAAGCGTCAGTTTGACCTATCTTCATAAGCATAACTCGTATCCTTGCTAGGGGTTAGAGTGATATCCGAAGGCTCTGGTGTTCCCGCACCGGGGCCTTCATCGTTTTGAGGCCTAGAAATTGTCATCTGTAGTCGATAGACAATCTCGCTATTCAATGTTCTCCTGTTTTGCTTCGCTTCCTTAGCGAGATACTTCTTAATTTCTGGTGGCATCCTCATTTTGAATTGTGGCCACTCTCTCATGTAACCTCCTGTTCAATACGGCACTTACGCTCCCGAATTGACCGAACAATTTCGTAATTCAGCGAAGAGAATTCTTCTTCCTTTACCTTATCCAGCCAGATCTTTAGCTCCATTGGGAGCCGAATAGTGAGCCTTGCTTCATCTGTTTTCATAATCTACCCTTTCCATGCCACACCGGTGCGGCACATCATTTGTGTGGCATAAGTGTGGCATAGAAGTCAAGTCAAAAGTGTGGCATTGGTGTGTTATGAGTAGAGATGATTTACATTTTCGCCTTCGGATCCCAGAAGACTTGAAAAAGCAGGTTGAAGAAGCAGCAGAGAAACATCAGCGTTCTATGACCGCTGAGATTAACGCACGCCTGCGTGTCACTTTCGATCAAGATCATTTCATGACTCATTGTAGCGATTACGAAGACGACGACGGTCACACCCAGATGACCAATGCCTTTTTGAGGCATGAAGATCTACTGTCTGAGTGCGATGGCGAAGTCACTTATGATGCTCTAGCCAGCAGGATTGATGCGCTTGAAGCAAACCTCTTGGCAGCATACAAGGGCGAACCACGAGATCCTGATGCCCCCCCAGCTAGTTCAATTGAAGAGTATGGCGCTGACGGGCCGGATGATATTCCACCTGCCCTATCAATAGACGAATATGGAGATCAATCCACCTCGCCCACGAAGGAAACCTCTTCCAAGGAGGAAGAATCGCAACCTAAGCAGCCGGGCGGCAGAATTGGACGAGATCTTTCCAAGTTTACAAGCTGACTTCCCATTTCCGTTTCTCCATAAAAAAAGGCCCCCTAAGGAGCCCCAACGGTCTATTTTTGTCTTCACGTTTCAGTTTCGACATCGATCAAAGCTAAAAACATCACTCGGATAGCTTTTCAAAAAATTGCCCCCTGTTTGAACAGAATGCTCTATCAATGAACGACCCAACCCTGAAACCAAAAGCCTTTGTGCAGCTACATCCCCATGGCTAGGAAGCTTGATAGCCGCCCCCTCAGGCACATCAAGGCGATAGATCACGTTGTCAACTTCACCGATATCTTTCTTGCATTCAAATGTCCAAAGATCATCTTCGATACATTGAACGCCGAGGATAAGAGTTTGATATAGCGGCTCATATGAGTTCATTAAACCACCGCTGAAGATCTGATAGGTCTCCAATTCAATCAATTGAATTCCATGTTGGCGCAATCCCCGCTTGCTCTCAGCTGAAGGTACAAAATCTAACCGAAATTTCCCTGAAGCATCAAGGTATATAGCATTCTGTTGCTCACACTCCGCAGCCACCACAGGCGAAGCAAACAGCAACAAACCAATCAACAATCTAAGCATACAAAATCTCCTTGCGTTCAACATGGTGATGCCGCCTATAGAATGTCAACAAGTAGACTTTAGGAACTTTACAGGCAATCCAGTTAGTCTGGCTGACGATACCCACCGCTCCTCAGAGAGATTTCAGCTAAGATCCCAATAACCACTCCAATTGCAAGCAGTTCAACCCCTCCGTTTATTGCTTCACCGGAGGATGTGGTACCCAAATATCGCTTGGAAGCTGCTACCATTCCTTCTCGTGATGTGAATGTAAGGGCAACATAAAAGCCCATAGCCACTTGCAACGCACCGCCAACAAGCGCTATCCAGGCCAATACTCGACCCAACTTCGTAAAAAACATTTATCGCCTCATCAAAACATAGAAATGCCCGGCAGCCAGCAAAGGCTCCGGGCGCATTCATTGATTGTGCCTAAAGGCTACAGCTAACGTGTCTCGTTGGCAAGCAGTATGGCAACCGCTAGAAATTTGTAGTCACTATTTCGTCTTTTTGCCAAAAACATAGCCAATTATAGCGCTCTCCAGCGGAAATAGTTTATCTAAGATCAAAGTCGCTAGCTCTGGATGGAAAATACCTAAGATTGCTGCTCCTGCGATACAAACAAAACCTATTGCGGCCAAAACAAAAGCTACGTTCAACGTACTATCTGTACATCCGAAGAGCATACCTACAGGGCCCTGATTGAGCTTCTTGGCCTCCATCTCAAGGCGCTTGAGCTCAACGGAGTGGTTATGCTCTTGATCTTTACGCTTCTCAGCAGCCGTTGAAAAGTCATCCTGCTCCTGCTCAGGAGTAGGCTTCTTCGAGAGATCAATGAACTCCGGCTTCTCGTCTTCTTCCATTCGTTGTCTCTACGGCACTGACTGCGTTTCCTCGGATCAAGCAAAGAAGTCGGTGAAACTCTTCAAAAATATATTTGTCAGGAATTTGTGTGTGTCTCGCAATACGAAAATCATTCTCCATAGCCACGCGGTGCCAGGGAGATCCCACCTGATGAGTTAGGTCTGACAGATCAAAGCCGCTCATACGGCCATACCGTGACCACACCCAATCGACCAAGGCGATTACCTCAATATCTTCCCCTACAGTTTCAGCCTGCACAAGCGGACCGGCTGATAGAGGTGTAAGGATGGGGGCGCGACCGAACTCTTTTAGAGCCTGATACAAACTACTAAAAACCGGACCGTGCTTCCAAATCTCCGGCCCCTCGGCGGTCAGGCGCTCGCGATCCATCCCATAAGACGCGAGCCACCAGCCATAAGCACAGTAAACAAGCTTTTGAAGCTTCATGTGCTCAATACCAACGCCATTGGAGTGACGTTCCAAAAAAGTATTTGCTATTGCGAGTGGAGAATATGGAACAACCATGATTTACTTCCCCCTCTTTTAGACAGTTTAGGGCGCAAGTGTTACGCGCCCTTACAATGAATCATTAACTTGATGTTAATTTGGCCTTTCAACTCCCTAATTTCAAGTTAAAATCCTAATTCGTAAGATCGCGACACCTAGAACCATCAACTGTTTTCTGACCTTCCAGCGTTCAAATCTCCTCTACTCTCTCCCCATAACAGCACCGACCCCTAAGCCACCGAGCGCAGTGATTGGACCTTGCCCGCGCTGCTTGGCAAGCTGTTCAGCCGCATTCTGCAAAGCATAGTCAAGGAACTCTTCAAGTCCCTCTTCGCTGGTATCTGTCAGAATTTCGGCAATAACCCGTCGCTCTGCATCCGTCATACGGCCTGTTGAGGTTACAAAATCCGCGAGACGATTCCTGAGCCAGTTTCTAGCCCCACCGCGAATTACGCCACCAACCGCCTCACTTGTTACATTGCTGTCTGCATCCTGCATGGCCAACTGCTTGGCGGTCGTAGAATTGCCGCTGATTGCCGCATCTGATCGTGTCATAGCTCGCTCTGCATGCAAGAAGTCACCAAAGCGAGAACCTTTTTCCCGATTTGGTGCCACCGACTTAAGCACTTCCTGTTGATTAGGCGTTGCAAGGAAAGAAGTAGACACATTGCGCCCATCTCTCATTTTACCCAAGTCATCGGCCATTCTCGCGCGCGAACCACTGCGGAACATATCAAGTTCTGAGGCTTCAGCTCCTTTCAACATGCCTTCAACATCTCTTGGCTTGTTATTGGGCAGGTTATAACCCGCATTCAACGCTGCTTCATCTTTCTTCAAAGCAGCATGGCGGCTATCAGCAAGTGCCATCCGCTCAGATCCCGACTTAATGTGGTGATCAAGCTGCTTTCGCGTCTGAATAAGGTTGCCGCGGTGGCGGTTGGCTTTGGCAGAACCTTCCAGCAACTCTATCGCCACATCTAACTCTTCCCGCAAATAATGCAGCATCTCTGCGGGCAGTTCAGTCAATTCCTCATCAACTTGCCCATCTTCATCATAGATTGAAGGAGGTTTCCTATCTGTCTCTCTATAGTTCCTTCTTGCTTGCTGGACTGCTTTCTTGACAGAAGGTCGGCTAAGAACAAGGCTTAAATCGTCATCCACCTCAATTGCATCACCATGACCGGCACGATAGAGAGGCTCCGTAATCATCTGTGAACGCTCTCTAGCTGCTTGTTTCAGGGCTGCCGGGCTTTCAATCGGGCCAAGTTCCTTTCGAATCGCTCGGATATTGCGATCATATTGCCCTGCCTTCCGGCCAGTCGTCACGTCTGACAAAAGGTCACCACCTCGCCCAGGCTTATTGCTGATTGAGCGCGCCAGTCCATGAAGATTGTTTGAGCCAGAATCCAACAGAGCAAATTCATCCGCTCCCACATCTCTTGCATGCCTCACACGGTCAACCATCGCTTCAGGGGTATGTCCATCCTGGCTAGCCCAGTTGGCAATACGTTTCGCGGCTCGTTCTTTCACGGGTGCCCGCCTAGCAAAGCCTGCCAGACGCTTGGCGGCCCCAACCAGAGAAGGAACCGCCTCCGATGCTCCACCAACAAGGGCACCAGCAGCAGCCCCTTTCGCTGCGCCTAGCACTCCTTCTTGAACCATATTCAGACTGCCCTCAGCGTCAGACATTGCCCCTAACCCGCCTGAGGTCGCACCAAGTCTTGCTGCCTGCCCTATCCGTCCGCCAACTGTTGCGGCTGGGGCAAGGGCACCCTTAGCTGTTTGGGTGACTGCTTGCGACAAACGAGGTAACCCCTTTGCGGCCTGGGCGGTATAGGTTGCCGCAGGGGCTGCACCGGCTGTCAGTATGGCCGCAGGGGCTAGCCCTATGGTCTCACCAGTAACCTTTGCTAGGGAGTTCTCTTGTGCCCGGTCAACAAGTGCTTTTTGGCCTCTATAGAGCCGGTCATATTCTTCACCGTAGCTTTTCCCGCCTGGTAGCAAGGCAGGGACAGCGCCCAAAGCTGCAGCAGCCTTCTTATTCCAGCCAAGCGTTGCCATATCCATCGCATTGACAGCAGTATCGCGAGCAAAGTCTACAGCATGATCAAGAAAGCCCTGTTCCTCCTGCGGCGGGGCCGATGGCTCAAGCTTCAAGCTCTTGGCAATCTCATCAACCTCAATATTCTGCTGTTCAGGGCTAAGGCTGAGAAAACTTTCATCCACCTCAACCTTGCGGCCTTCGATCTGAAGAATGGGCATTATTCAACAACTCCCCATTTCATTCCGGTTTGGGTGACCCCATTAGCAACATCACTGGAATACTGACCTTGGGCCGCCTCTGGAAAGAGTGGGTTCTCCTTCGCCCATTGCGCAACATGGTCATAGAAACGATCATCAAGGCGGCCAAACTTGCGAGTATACTCCCAGCGCAAGTCATCCAACTGGATTTCACGCTCCTGCAGGCGAATAGCATATTCAATCAGCTTGCCATTACCGCCTTCTGTTTTGGATAGTCCGGGCACCGACGCGACAAGGAACTCTCTATCCTTGTCTGAAAGGGCACCGGGCATTCCTTCGCCCCCGGCTGGGTTACGCAATGCCAGCGCCAATTGGTTGCCGATCGCCAAAGCCGCCTGACCATCTGCAAGGGCCTGCTGATCAATTTCCATCCCAAGCGAGTTGGCCACGCCCTTAACCTTCAAGACCATTTCACCGCCAGCACCCTGATAAAGATCTGGATTCTTAAGAAGTTCACCCAAATACTGATACTTGCCAATCTTCTGGTGAGCAGCGCGGGCACGTTTGGAAATATCAAGGTTTTCCTGAGCCCAGCTTTTATTCATGGCCTTATCATATTCGTTCTGACCACCCATCTGGTTAGAAACAGTGACGCGAGACGCGCCGGCCTTTTTCAGTTCCTTGCGATAGTCGTTATATCCGGGATTGGCCAAACTATACTCATATTCCTGCACTGAGGTCGGAGCCTGTTGGGCCTTCTGAGCGCCCTCATAGATCACTTCGCCGGTAACCGGATTGACCAGATTATTGCCAACCGTGACCCCTTTGGTATGCGCTGGCTGATTGACCATCTTCCAAGCCTGATTAACCGGCATGCCTGCTTGAACCTTCTCATAAAGATCAGGGCGGTTCTTTTGCAGATAGTTCATGGTCTTGTTATTGGACTTTGCCTGCTGTCGGCGCTTGTATTCCTCATGAAATCCGCCATTGGCGAGGATCATCCGGGCCTCAGGTTCCTGCATGCCCCATTGAGACATCATGTAATCCATAGTCCGGTTCTGCCCTGCCACCTTGGCCTTGCGCTCTCGTGCCTGACCATCCAAACCACGACCAGCAACAAAGCCCTGAATAGCATTCTGAAAACCTGCCTGAGGGGTCTGACCACTCATCAGACCTAGACCAGCCATCATCAGAGCATTTCTGTTGTCTTTGCGGCTCTGGTTCAAATCCTGCCACCAGTTGCCGCCCTGCATTGCATCAAGAAGACCCATCTTTGATACTCCTTAGAAAAGACCGCCAAGAGCCAAAGCACCGCCTGCCGCAGTCTGCCACCATGGTGTTTGCTGGCTTGGGCCTTGAGCTGTTTGTGTCGAAGAACCGAACTGACCAGATCCACCGGCCACTGCATTGAGATAATTGATCTTGTTCTTCTCAATATCACGATTGGCGTAATATTTATCGATCTGGTCTTGAAGGATCTGGCCTTGATAGCCTTCAACCTCAGCCCCCACCTGCCCAAGCGTTGCAGCAGGTCTAAGGCTTGCATCATAGAGACTTGGAAGCCCCTGCCCTGCACCAAGCGCCAGCTGGTCGCCCTGCATCTCAGCGCCAATTTGACTATCAAGCATTCCTTTTTGCATGCCCTTTGCTGACATCATGTTGTTGACGCCCTGCTGATAGTTCTGCAATCGCCCATTGTTGAAATGATTGCTCAGGCTCTCAGACAGCAAGCCTTGATGGGTGCCAGACCCATATTGACCATTGGCCGCCGCAACCTCTCCAAGGCGTCCCTGAATATCATCAGCACCTTTCGATAGAGCCTGTTCAAGATATGGATTGCCCTCATTGAGCATCTTGCCCGAGGCAAAGTCACCCAAGGCACCGCCCTGCATATCGCCATATTGGCCCGTCAGAGCGCTATCAACGCCGCCCTTCTCAATCACGCCTGATGCATGCTGCTGAGCCTGAGGAAGGCCCCAGACGCCTTTACCAGCCGCATCGCGCATCATATCCATGCTTTTGAGCGTATCGGCGCTCTGATCCACCACAGTAGAGCCTTCAAATGGCTTCCAAGCAGCGTCATTGTCAAACAGCTTGCCCGCCGCCGTATTGGCCTTGCTGAAATTGGCATCAGCATAGGGTTGCGGCTTGTTGTTCGACTGCTGAACCGTCGTGGTCGTTTGCTTCTTACTTCCGCCCATTATTCAATCCTCAAATCAAAAATGGGACGGCCCTTAGACCATCCCACTTGCTTCACTTCCGGCAACAACCGCGCCCAACCTCTGCGCCCCGTGAACCTGATCACGGGGCAATCATTTCGCCTTGCATGGGATTTCAGTTCATCAAACAGAAAACCCCACTCTTTCCAGCGCCAACCACCCAGAAGCAATATCTCAAGTACGCGCTCCCCATCCTCGATGTGGATTTGTGTGCCGCACACGCCATAAGCCTGATTATCTTCCTCGCTAAAGATCAGCCAGAGCTCTATCTGATCATTCAAAGCGTCATAGATTGCCTTCTCTGGCGTCCACATAGGAAGCCGAGAGCAAGCCTTGACGAGAGCGGGATAATACATCGGGAAGAAGCGCGGAATTTGCTCGATTGGCATCAACCATCCAATCATTGGCCGCGCTCCACTGTCGTGAGGGTCAGGAATACGCCTGCATCAGCCTCATATCGCACCTCAGCGCCAGTTGGCACAGGCAGGCTCAATTCCTCAATGCGGGTATCATTGGCATTCAATGAAGCCTTAAAGACGATATGGTCACCAATCTTGAGAGCAGCGAACTTGTTGCCACCATTGGCATTGACCACGATCAGCCCCACAATAAGCGATTTCCTGTCCTCTTCGGTCCAGACAATCTGCTCGTTACCATTGCCCTCGATAACATACAGCTCTTGCTCTAATGCATGATTGTTCATCGTCTGCCCGCCCGTCTTACTTCAATGTCTGAAAGTCCGTGACAACTCGACCACGCCCCTTCAAGAGAGATGCGGAAGCGGTGAAACTTGCCATTTGCCTTGCACGGAAAGCGGCCACTAGCCTGCATGATAACCTCTGGTTTCCATACAGCTGCAGCGTTGGCCGTTGCCTTTGTTCCGACCTCCAAAGAGGCATCAGAGCAATCAGAAGCCAGAGCGCAGGAAGTCAGGAGCGATCGATAGCCGGGATTGAACTCATTGTCGCCAGTCTCAAACATCGCCCGCAAGTTTGCCCCATGAGCGAAACAAAGTCGGTTCTCGTCATCAAAAGCCGCCA
Organism: Cohaesibacter sp.; assembly: GCA_025210795.1. Taxonomy (GTDB): domain Bacteria; phylum Pseudomonadota; class Alphaproteobacteria; order Rhizobiales; family Cohaesibacteraceae; genus Cohaesibacter. The sequence continues at coordinate 21,821 of JAOAQZ010000002.1, forward strand.
ACACAGGCTTACCGCCAGACCAAGCAGGGCTATCAAAGGAAGCGTTCAAGGCCTCAACCGTTGCGCTGACCTGATCGAGACTATCTGCAGAATGGCCCGGCGTTGCCGCTCTTGCCAAAAGCTGGATATTGGCCTCAATCTGGAACCAGCGGCCAAGCTGCCAGTCATAACCGACGATCTTGTCATAACCAGCCTCAGTGTAGCCCGACGAGGCATAGGCCCAATAAACCACCTTGTTCAGCGGATCAGAAACCGCACAAACATCAACAAGCTTGTCGAGATTGATATCCTTCAAGAAGGAATTATCGACCTTGCCCGCCCCGATCGCTTTAAGCTGGCCGCCCATCAAAGAATAGAAGCCATCCTGAGCCAAGAAGAACACGGTCTGATTGACCTTTACAGCAGCATGAGGCCCAACCAAGCCAGTTGATGCAATCTCATCAAACCGGAAATTAAAGGCTTGCCCCGGCTGCCATGTCACAAACTGAACAGCATCCTTCTGGAACAGATAGCTCCCCTTCTCACCTGAATAGCCCGCCAGCACATAGCCACCATCAAGCAACTGATTAGAGCCTGAGCCCTTTTTGAATGTGTTCCAGTTTCGAATATTGCGGGTTTCGCTCCATGCCACTCCATCCGGCACGTCAATCAGTCCCAATGCAAACAGGTTTGGCCCGATTACACACAGAGAGCGAGACTTGATCTGGTTCAGATCCGAGAACTCACCATTTGCTTCAATATCAACCACTTGGTGAAAGTCGTTCACATTGGCCGCAACAAGATCTGTCCCGAATTTCTGAAAAGACCAGGTATCCCCTTCTGAGAGATGATATCCGGATCCAACCTCCACCCAATTGCGCGTGGCTGGATCGAGGCGGTACAGTTTCTCAAGAGTGCCGGCATAGATGATGTAACCACCATCACGGCGACGAGCCATGCAAGAGCCCCTAGGCTTGTCTGGCAGGGCCTCAGAATACGGCACGAAAGAAGGCACTGGCGCCCAGCCATCAAGTACAGGCTGAGCATTCACAACACCAGACAGAACGCCAGTATTGAAATCACTCGCATCAGGCCGCCAATCTCCAAACTTGGTCATAGGCCTGCCCCCTTGAGAATGTAGGTTTCAGAGTCTTGCTCTTTCAAACGGCGCAGATGAAGCAAACTGTCGGCTTCTAGCTGTTCATATGCATAAGCCAATTCAAAATCCCTGATCTTGAACACGCAGACCTTTCGCCCGGCTCGGCCGCGAAGCAAATCAAATGCCTCTTTGGGCCAATCAGCATCTTCTGTGAAATGGAAAGTCTCCACTCTGAAATGCTTGATTGCTGCATCCACTTCATCACCAATCGCCTCGATCAGATCAGGCCGTTCCAAATCATCAGCGATTTCCTGTTTGAGATCGTCGAGGGTTGTCATGGCAATTCCGCTCATGGATCGCGATACCGCGGCCTACCTTCAGGCCACAGTGACGACACACGCCTTTCAGCTTCTTTTGGGGTTTTCTGCGGTTCTTGGTATCTCTGGCAACCTGTTGAGACCGCCAGAGACATAGATAGGCCGTAAACATCAGCCGTTGTTCGGCAGATACGCCACAAAGACCACTGCCTTACCTGCAGTGGCGTCAGAATTGGCCCCGTCATACTGAGCAACAAGCGTCAGATCACCGGACGTAGCATAGAGATCATCAGATGTTGCCAGTTCATCAGCCGCTTTAAGGCCCACTGCTGACACATCCAGATCAGTTGCAATGCCATCAGGATCGGCTTCTGTGCCGATATCAATCTGATCGGTTCCCGTATCATTGAAGGCTGTTGTCACCACAACACCCGCATCAACGAGAATGCTGTCTTCAGGGATTTTGCCGATTTCAAGCTTCTTGGCATCGTCAGCAAAGGTGATGGTCGCGCGCAGATAATGCACCATTGAATGGTGGTAATGGCGCGCAAGGCTACGTTTAGCCATGTCGTTACCTCATTAATTAGGAAAAGAAGGGAAGAGAGCGCTCTGAAGCGCCCTCAGAAGGCTTTAGCCGTTTGGATCTGGGGCATGGGTTGCGACAACCACAACGCCGTTATCCTGATCGTTGAAGCGGGCCTTTTTCATGCCGAAGAGGGACTGGGCAGACACACCCACTTCACGGCCATAGTCAAAGTCACGTTCAACCCACTTATGGCCAAGTTCCGAATAGCCCTTACCACCGGCCATGATGGCAGCCTGAGCCCCACAAAGTGCCGCGCGACGGGTGCTATCTACATTATCTGTGCCATCAGCACTCACGCCCAACGTCACATGCTCAGTTGCATGGAAAATCACGTTATTATGGACCCCGAGAGCATCTGTGAAGATTGGATTGCCATCCACATCACCGGCTTTCATTGCAGCCATCTGAATATCATTCCAACCTTTCTCTCCAACATCCTCACGAAGCTGGAAAGCCTGGTCTTCATGAATGAACATGACCCACATCTTTTTGCCCCGGATCTTCAAAGGGCGCATGCGACGACGGCCATTGCGACCGGTTTTCGCCATGTTCACTGCACGGCGGACCATATGCAGATTGAAGATATCATCAGCAACAAGGTCTTCATCATTTGCACGGTTACCCGGACGAATGATCCGACTTGGAGGCAAAACAATGTTGTTACCGGTGAACTTGAGATTTTTCTGAGCGGTGTTCCCGCAGATCTGGTTAAAGAACGTGCGATCATAACGCTCAGAAAACCACTCTTTCAGTCCATCTTTGCCTTCTGATCGAGCATTGAAGGAGACGCGCTGATCATCGATGGAGCCTTTTGGCTTTACTCGAACGGCATGATGGAGCTCATTGACCTCAACGTTATCATCGTAGGTCTGAAGCTTTTCTTCATTGCCTTCCAGTGTTTCACCTTCGCCAACACCTTCGCCCTGCAATGGAGCGCGAAGGCCGAAGATAATTTTATCGCCGGCATCTTTCTTCAAGTCGTTCTTTTTCTGGATCAGCGATGTATCACTGGACCCGATAAATTTGCCAACGTAGGTTTCGGCTTGGGCTTCAGTCGCGAGCTTTTTTGCCCACGCTTTTTGAGTAAGGGCATCATTCGTGCCAAATTTGGTTGCAGACATTTTGCATCCTCATGAGTGTTTGTGTCAGTGGGATGCGCCTTGACGCCGCGCGGGCGAGAGCCTGTAACGTGGGCTGAAACGAAAGCCTGATTAAACGCTCAGACTGTGCGTTTGGCTTCTGTACGTCGAAGCGAGGACGAAAGGGGCTTTGGGTCGCCCCTATAACCTTTTAAGGCGCTTATGCAGCACCCATAAGTTTCTCCCACATACCGGGATTTGCCGTGGTCCATTTATCCAATTCGGCATCTGTCATGTTGGCCAGTTTTGCCAAAGTCATGGGTTCAGGAGCTCCACCTCCTTTGCCGGACAGCGTCTTGCTTCCTTCCTGCCCTTTCTGAATGCTCTCAAGCTTTTCTTCGAGAGGAGGCGTCGGGCCATCATCTGGCACTGGCTGAGGCTTAAACCCATTGGCATAGGCAAGCCCGTAGAAGTTCTGACCAATATCCAAACCGTTGTTATGGGCATTGGCAGCGATCAGATAAGCATCACGCATTGTGAGTTGGCGCGCCTGCTGTTCATTCGCACCCTCGTTCTTGTAGTTCTCGACCGACTGATCAAACAGGAAATCGATTGCAGACTGAAACTCAGGATCACTATTCCCACGCTCTGCCAACTGATCGATATACTGTTTCTCGAACTGCTGGATTTGCTGGCGCTCTTGCTCTCTTTCCTGCTGTTCCTGTTGCTGCTGTCTCCCCTGCTCAAGCTGATCGAGCCGGTTCATCATACTGCCCATTGGATCATATTCAGGATCAAGGACTTCCTCTTGCTGCTCCTGCTCTGGCGGCTGCATTTTTGCAAGAATGGCATTGATGTTCTCAATCTGGCTCTGTGCAGCTTGGAGCTGGACTTCAACCGCCTTCCGGCGCTCCCGTTCTTCATGCATTGCGGCATGAGGGACCATGGTTTGTTTGTCCGGCTCTTTTTCGGCCTCTTCCTGAGGCTCAGCACCTTCCTCAGCAGGATTTGCCTCTTCTTGCTCAGACTGGGACTCTTGGCCCACTTCCTCATCCTGAGGCTGCTCTGTTCCTTCCTCAGAAGGTTCTTCAAGCATAGCGAGTTCTTCGGGGGTGAATTCACCCTCGTTTTCAATAGTCATCTTTTCACCTATTTGCTCGTGACGTGAGCACTCGTAGACCTGATATCGCTCAGGCCATGCGCAGCCAGCTACATTACTGGCAAGGTTGGAGCCACAAGATTTGCAATCATTTCTTGCACTTGGGCTTGGTTCTTCTCCGCTTCAGAGCGGGTCTTCTCAACGTCCGCCGCCCGTTGGGCCTGCTCCAACTGCTGTTCTGGCCCCGGTTCTTGCGGCTGCATCATTGTCTTCAATGCCCCTTTGACCTTCTCCACCACACTTTCAGGGAATGGAGAGTAGTCCAGCAATTCAATCTGGATCTGTGGAGGCAACTGCATGAACATTGGCCCTACAAGAGACCAAACCTTTTCCTTCTGGTTCGGACTTGATGGAGCCTCATCCACGATAACGTCATAAGTCGCACTGGCTTGCTTGATGAGAGGCACATATTTCGCACCATCCTCACCCACAACCCTGATTAAACGACCGTCCGAGATGTACTCCTGAATGTAATGGAGCAACACTCGGCCCTGACGCTTTCTAAACCGGCGCAAGCTATCGAACAGCCATTGCAAAATGGTCATGCCCGCTTGTCTGCGCTGGTATTCCAATACTCCCGGCTGATTAGCCTCTCTCTGCCCAAGGAGCTCCTGATTGATGCCTGGCGCTTCCCTGATGGAGTTAATCGCAAATTCCATCAGCTGCCAGTGTCCCGCGGGGAATGACGCTGTGGGCTTTGGCTGAATTTTGGGGTTCTGGCCGGAGAGCGTCATCGGCGGAACAACCGTCACAGCATCATGCTTGGCCCAACTCTCCTTGAACGCCTCCATCTTATCGCCTAAAGCCCCCTCCTCGATCATGACGCCGCCCTTTGCCGACTTGTCCATGATATTCAGAGTTTGACTGAAGAACTTGTTGGCATAGCGCTGCGGGTCTTTGATCAAGCGCAGGAGACCATAGAAGGTTCCCTTTTCCTGATCCCGCATTCCGGTAATTGCCTGATACCGGAAGCCACCTTGGCAATCACAATCCTTTTGCTCCAGAACCACAGCACCAATCCAAGCCTCTTTGTAGACACGCTTGTATTGCTTCACGCCTTTCAGCATACCACCAAGGCGATCATTCATGCGCTCATACTGTTCGCTAGAAAGCTTTGCCTCTTCTCCTGTCAGCGGATCTTTAAGCCTCCAGTATGGCTCATTCTGAAACCAGACATAATGCACGATGGTAACCAGCTTGGAGGGGCCAACCTCTGCATTTTGCTGTTCTTCGCGCTTTGGATTATCGATATAGGCCTTAGCCCAAGCTGCATCGAGTTCTTCATCAGCTGTGTCGGGAAACATCTCCCGCGCTTCATCGATGGGCATATCAACCCTGCAGCGATAGAAGCGTCGAGAATCCTTTAGGTTCTTCTTGCGCGCTGCATAGTCATAACCCATCTCAAACGGATCAATGCGCTCCTCCGTGGCCATACCATCAGGATCTTCGCTGTAATCCATGAATGTGTCTGTATAGCCCAACCCGCAAATGGTGACATCTCGAAATGCCTCTGACTGCTCATCTTCGCTGTCTGTCTGGTCCTTGCTCCATTGAGCCGCAGCTGTCAGCAACTCATTGGGCTTTGCATCCCCATTTTCACGAGGAATGAACCGAGTTTCCATTCTGTTGGCAATTTCAGAGCCAGACACCGCATTGATCAATGTCTGGGTCCGGTTGAAGGTGATGACAGGCCGCCCCTCTGCTTTCAGCTTGGCCTTATCCGCAGCACTCCACTGATCACCATCAACAAATCGATAGTCTTCACGAGCCTCTTCCCTCCATTCGGAAAGATGGGCGCTATCATCTTTGAACCAGCCCTGAAACGTCGCAAGGCCCTTGTCTGTGTTTAACTTGCCCATCCGCTCTCACTCGTCTGTTGTCTTGCTTCTCTGTAACGGTCTTTCGGCTTGTCTTTCGAAGGAACCGGCGCGGCCCATGGTCTGGACATGCAGGCATAGCGGGCCTCATCCGCAACATGATCTTCCATGTCGGTATCAAGGTCCTCAGGGTTCTTCTCATCATGCTGAAGAACAGGAACCGTCCTGATGAAATCCTTGCAGGTTTCAAAGACCACCATCATGGGGCGGTTCTCATCTTCACCATCAAGCCTTGTTCGAAATTGATCCCATCCTGAAATAGCGCCTTGCTTGGCAACACGCTTGTTGTCTGCAGGATCGAAATAGACGCTGTTCTGAGCCATGACCTCAGCGATAGAAGGCCCGCCATTCACTGCAAATGCAGCTGGGTCCATCACACCGTATGAAATCGGCTCTTTATCCTTCTGGCGCTCCAAGATGCCTTTAGCCACTTGCTCAGCAGTCATCTTCAAGCCTTTGTTCGGTTCACCTGTGCAGCCATACCATTCGCGATATCGGACAATGCACCCACGAGGCAATACCCGACCATCAGGCAATGGATAATCATCAGAAACGACAGCCCACCAACCAATAGAAAAGGGAGCCGCGCTCCCCCAATCTGCTGATCTGAATTTCATCCAATGGTCTGGTATTGGGAACGGCTTCACCACATGCCGAGCCGTTGCCCAATTATCGAAGTATGCACCCTCAACAACTGACCAATCCCCTGTCAGCCAAGCCTTGACCAGCGTCTTACTGCCCGACTGCTGGAGCTTGGCCACGTAAAGCGGGTCACCCTGCATCAAAAGCCGATTATCAGAGAGCTTCGAGGGAATGAACACTCGATCCAGCTCAATGATCTCCCCTGTAAATGGGTTCTCATACTGCTCCTTAAGCAGCTTCCATCCTTCTGGCGCCGGATCAATATATCTTTGCTTCACCCAAAGATGCCCCGGCCCGCCCGGGTTCGCTGTTGCATGAAACTGGCAAGGAACACCATGAGCGCTTCGCAGTGTTGCCTTGAGCATGTTCAAGGGAGTCTGAGACGCCCATTGTGTGAGCTCTTCCATGAACAGATCCGTATAGTTATGGCCCTGATAGTTCTTTGCATCCTTTTCAGAGGCCACATACTCGAATTTCAGTCGGGCACCGTTGGGAAATCGCCAAAAGTTCTTTGATGCATTCCAGCGAGCCCCTAAAGGCCCGTAGATGTCCATTGAGCGTTCAATCGCCTCTTTCAGGTCTTCCCTTGTCTGACGAAAGAAAACCCCTGTCGCATGCTTCCCATATCGTCCGGCCTTAATGGCAAACTTTCCCAGCATTCCATCTGTTTTGCCTCCGCCTCGTGCTCCTCCATAAAGGATCTCAAACACGGGGCACTTTACCAATGCTGCTTGCGGCCCTGCCTGTGGCTTCCAAGCGATTTTTACGTTGGTTTGTGCTGGTCTAGCCATTCCTCCGCGCTCTGCTCCTCTGGGCTATCCGAGACAACATAGTTGTGGTTCTGATTTAAGTTTTCAGAGCGTTCGACCCAGAGCCCCATAAGCTGAGCCTTGGCCTTTGTCGCGCTAACCATTGCCGAACCCTGTTCGCATTTTCGTGCAATCAGGCGCGCCTCTTCCAGTTCCTTCAGGACGCTTTCAATGGTCACATCGTGCCTTTTACTAGCTCTTTCCTTGAGTTCTTGAACCCTAGCGCGAATGTTCGCATCATTTCGCAACCGAGAAGCAGAACTCCTATGCCGTTTAAACCCCGCTTCTGTATATGCATCGAGGTCACATAGCTTCTCTTCTGCAATCAGTTGAGCGAAGTGCTCATGCTTTGGATTGGACAAAGGCCCCGGCATCTCTTGACTCGTTTCTTTGTGCTCGTGTTACGGGAACGTATGAAGAACATAAAATATGCATATGCCTACGGCACCCTTGGCAGGATGCGCGAGGAAGGCGATACACTTAGGATTTGCTGTAATCGTTCAAGCAACGGTCGTTGCATACATTCCGCTGATCTCAGCTTGGATTTTCTTATCCAGCGTCTTGGGCCTGAGCAGGCTATCTATGCCCCTGAGATATTACGCAAGCTTCGATTTCGTTGTTCTGTGTGTGGCTCGACAGATGTAGTGTTTATCCGTACCCCTGATTATTCCAAGCCTATGAAATATCAGGGGCCACACTATGAGGCAGTGTAAGCCATCGTAATCCGAAAACATCATTGAGATAAAATTCAATAATTGACTCACTCAGCATTCGAAGCTGAAATAGAATTTATTGTTCTATTATCGCAATCAATTACATCCTCATAACTCAAATGCCATACTTTGAAATATTTGATAGAATTAAGAGTTTTCTACTATCAGTAGAACCATACTCTTTTGTCATCTCACCAATAATTTTGGTTTTAGGTCTAACCTTTGCCTATCGAAAGCTCTCGACAGCAATAAAAACCTACAAACACAATCAAGATATGCACATGTACACACAAACCATGCTGCACAACCGCGAAATATGCTCCGACCAATACAAAAAAATGGCAGTAGAGGTCTTTCACGATCTATCTGGAGATCAGAACGCTAAACTAAGAAGCAGCATCGCAAAAACTCAAGAAGGCTATTTTGAACTGTATTGGGCAGCTAGAGCCATTCATATAAGCCATCTAAATCTTATCTACCAATCTTGGATTATTGCAGGCGGTACGAAAGAAAAATATGAGAAGCGGTATCCTGGATGGGCTAATTTCGCCGGGCTCGTCGCCTTAGACTTGAGGACCAGCGAGCCTAGTTTACAAAAGAAGCCATTCTGGTATCAAAAGGCCTGCGAAGAAATTGACTTCGAATTTAAAGACGGCAGCATGTATTCAAAATCCTTTCATGAGTACATGGAAATGTGTCGCTACGAGGCCCTTCAGAAGCGTCACCAGGAAGAAGCTAACAAACAGACCCAAGTGACATTAAGCCCACCTACTCAGCAGCCTCAATAATTCCAAAACTCTCTTTATCTGGCCTTGCGTCTGGCTCCATCCATCCTTGAATTGAGCCTCGTTTTTGCCGTGGACGCAGTTCGCTCCTTACGCGAGGAATTTGCGGTTTTTGTGCAATGAAGTCAAACTCCTGATCACCTCTCAAACGACCATTGAGAGCGAAGGCCTCTATAAGCTTTTGATGGGACTCACCAATTTTCCAATAGAGCGTTCGACGCACCAGACCCAATTTTTCACAAATTTCTGGAATTTTGCGGCCCTTTGCCTTCATTGAGTGGAAGAGCATCAGTTGGGCTCGCTCGTCTATGTTTTCGATTTCCTTGATCAGAATATCAAAGACTGCTTCCATGCGATCAACATCACCGGGGGCGCTGTTCTTGCCTCCCTTATGCTCTGCGAGGAAGTTGCCATAGCCTTGGGGCCCGACTTTGCCCTCAATCCGGTTCAGCGTCCGATAGGCCTTGGTAATCTCCTGCCCTACTGTCTTCTTGGTCCATTCGGTCATAGCAGCGCCTCGCCAGTTGCCGCCAGCTCATCAAATCGAAACCGAGGCCCGTTAAACGCCATGATGCGGGATTGGTCGGCCTTGCCACCTCGCATTTTGGATAGGATCAATTGGGCTTTGTGCTCCCAATATGAAAAGCCTTCTTGCCATTCTTCGCTGACCTTCTGAGGCTTGTGCTTTTCCATCCAATAGGCTGGTCGATGGATGAACAGGATCTTGTGTGCTACCTGTTCCAATGCTCCGGTGTATTTGAGATCTGAATTTGACGGTCTGGGAACATCCTTCTCATTCTTGACCACATTGCCCTGAATGAATGGTCGCTTGAGCTGAGCCATCATGAAAATCGGGATTCCTAAATCTCTTGCCATTTCACGTATCGAATAGGCCATCTCTGAATAGGTGGCTTCATTGTTTTCTCTGCGCTGGACTGGTTTGAGTTCGTGGAAGTGATCTAGCACAATAGCTCTTACGCCCTTGGTTCTGATCAGCCGCTTTGCCCTCGCCCGGATAATTTCGATCTTATCTCCGCCTTGATCATCGATATACAGCGGCCAGAGCTGGCGTTCTTGGGAGGCATGACAGAGGCTTTCCAGCTCTTCTTGGTTCACACCACCATTCATCATCAGACTTTGTTTTACGCCAGTCATGCGGGTCAGAGAACGCGTGGTGCAGGCCTTGAGGTTCATCTCATTGGAGATCAGTAGCGTTGGGACACCTTGGGACGCGATGCTATCGGCTACCTGACCACCCATAATGGATTTACCAGAGGATGTTGGCCCCGCGATCAGGATCAGTTCACCCTCATAGTTCTCGCCTAGCAGCTCATCTACGGATGGAATGCCGGTCTTGATGCCTGCCCCTTGCACTGAGTCATCCTTGAGCAGTCTTTCAATGTCATCGATGACGCTCTGAGAGGCCTCTCTGAAGCTCTTCACCTCTTCTACGGGCTCCCCGTCTAAAATGTCATCGATGACTCCATGGCAGGCCTCTATCTGCTCTTCAGCTGGCTTTGAGGTGTCATTGGCCAGTTTAATAATTTCTGTGGTGCGGTTGATCAAATTCCTGCGTCTAGATGCATCGACGATATAGTCAACATTGTCGATCGCGTTCATGCCTTGAGGTGTGTCCTTTGAGAACCGCAGCAACATTGCATCCAGAGAAACCCCTTTCGGCTTTTCCTTCACGCCCTGGGCGATGGCCCCAAGAGTAACGGACCGGTTGCCTTCATAAAGCGCATAAATCACCCCATAGATTTCACCCAGGAGTCCGTCAAAGAAATGCGCCGGCTGAATGCGACCGGAGATATCATAGAAGGCATCTGCATTGGTCAGGATCAGACCGATAAGCTCTTCTTCGAGTTTTGTTGTGTTGTGATCAGACATTTGACGAGCCTCCCGATGCTCTGCCGTGGTTCGGGTGGAACCCAAGAACTTTTTCAGCCGCCTTTCTGGCTGCTATTGCCTCGGAGAGAGTGCTGTAATAGCCAACATGGGTGAGGTTGCCGTCATGATTGATCAACACCCGCCATTTGTCGCGTTTTGCAATCCTATAAACGCCAGTAACACCTGTCGTGTTGTCTTTTCTGCGTGGGTGGTTTTTCGCGCTCTCCAAGTTTGAAACGATACGTAAGTTTCCAATTCGATTGTTCAGCTTGTTATGATCGATGTGATCAAGAATACCGCTCGGCCACTCGCCATGGTGCCAAGCCCAAACAAGTCGATGAGCCTTTATCGAATGTTCTTTGCCTCTGATTGAAATACAAATCGTCTTGTATCCATCATGGTCAATCCATCCCGCCTCTTTTCCGAGAAACCGTGAGTTAAACAAGTTCCTGCCGTGAGCATTCTTGAAATCGCTCAACGGCCGTTCAGTCCAAACCAAGGCACCATCGCAATAGTCAAACAAATCTTTGATCTTCTTCGCATCAATTTTGCTCATTACCTCAATCCTTTACTCACCGCGTCAACAAGCACATCATTCCAATCACTGTGCTGAGGGGGCTTAATTATTTCGTGCGAAAAGTTGCTTTCTTTCAAGCGCTCTGAAAGCTTGCGGGCTGCCAGTTCTCCCGGAGGGATGTTCCAACCGCTTATGTTGTTTCTAGTCGCAAGGTCTCCGTCCGGGAAAATCACCAGAAATTTAACATGGGGCGGGATCTCGAAATTCATCATTCCCGAGGTGGACAGGGCCGCAAACACTGGCAGGTCGTGGAACAGTTCACGGATAGACAGAGCGGTTTCTATGCCCTCACATACGCCCCAGATTTCAGCTTCCATCTGGTCTTGGCTGGCAATCCATACAGAGCCACCATCAGGCCTTCCAAGACCCATTTTGACCTGTTCAATATCGGCCTTGTTGCCTTCCAGATCTGTGAAGATTCTCCAAATCCCATGAAAGCGCTTATCCGGCCCCACAACACAGCCAAGCAATGCGGGATGGTCTTTTCTCGCGAAGTCATGCCAAACATGGGAATGCGCCCGCAATGCAGGGATCTTATGCGCTTCAAGAATGCCTCTGTTCTTTGTGTAGAGCTCAACAGGGGTATCTTTGAGGGGAACGGCCTCTGTCCATAGCTTCTTGGCTCTCTGGCCCTTCTCTTGGGCTTTTCTGGCCTCTTCCTGATCTGCTAAGGCCTGCCTATGCTCATTCTCCTGTCTGCGCTTCTCTGCCCGCTCCCTTGCTTGAGGATCAATCCCGCCTCTCTGGCCTATTGGTGGAGGTCTATTGTTGAGATATTCGCAAGCTCCTTTGAAATCCAAGCCTAAGCAATGCATCACAAGCCCGATTGCATCCCCATGAGCATCACCCTTACGGCAGAGAAAGAGGTTTTTGTCTGGGGTAACAATGAAGCCATCTTTGCTTGAGCATCCGGCAGGGCATGGGCCCTTGTAATCCCGCCCTGCTCGCTTCAGTTTTGCTCCCACCATGTTGGCCGCATCGAGGGCTGAAACGCTTTTGGCTTCTGCTACCCAATCGTCAAAACTGCTTGTCATGATAGCCACCACAAGACAGAGGTCTAATGTTTAACGAATTGCTCGGATTGCCAAAGATAGAAAAATCGCGCATTAATCGCATCATATGATTTTGACGCTCTAATTTTGGATAATCTACATGCGCATTTTTGTTATAGCAGCAATCTTTATTGCTACATTGAGCACGTCGGCAACTGCCAGTTTTTTGGGACGTGAGCTGAAACAGCTCTGTGAAAACGACACGGCCACCTGCGATCTTTTGATCATAGAGTCTATCCGCTCGTATCAGACTGGTCTTTATGATGCCACTAAGAAACATACCAATGATGTCGTCAAAAGCTTTAATACTGAGAGCATAGCTCAGTTTTGCCTCCCAAACCCTCATGAAGCTGACAAGATGCGCAAAGCGGTAATCGATATTATTGAACTTAATCCAGATTTGTTGACTGATGGGGCCCATTGGATCATTAGAGATGCAATGCGTGAAACCTATCCATGTAAATAAACTCACGGCTCCAAAACCTCTTTAACTTCCCTTGCCAACAAGACACGCAAATTATCTCTTGGCTTTCCCATTCGAAGATCGCAGGCCTCCTGATAGAGGTCTGAGAGCTTGATCTTGTCCATTGCTTCAACTAGCTGATTACCCCACTCAGGGTGAGCCAGAAGCACATCAGAAACCGCGTTTAAAACCGGTGCCGGGATGACCCTCATATCGGTGTTATCTGTGGTCTGGCAGATGGCTATCAGCACATGGCGTAAGTGCCCTGCCCCATATCGATTTCTGATTTGCCAGAGAGAGCGGCGGGCTTTTGTGGTTCTAAGGGTTCTGGGTTGCCATCTTGCAGCAGGCCAAACCTTGAGGCCCACTTCATCGCAAATACGGTCTATTTCACCCTTGGGCTTCATCTAGTGGCATCCTTGAACAGAGCTTCTGCTTTATCTCTGGCGGTCATTGAGGCGGGCTGTCTGTTTGGCTTCGAGCTATTCTTGCGTGACAACATGAAGGCCCTTTCTTCGGCCTCCTCTGCTCTTAGACGCCAATAGCTGCTTTGAGCTTCGAGAAGGCGCTCATAGTTGCCTTGGGTGTCAACCTTCTCATATGTGCCTCTTGCTTTACTCAGGCGCTCTGAGGCTGCTTGTAGGGCTGTGCTGGTCATGGGCGCATCTCAAAAAGTGGGGTTGATTTAGCTGCATATGTCGGGTCCATGCGAGATCTGGAATAATCCAGCAAGCCCAAGGCATCTGCCTGATTATCATCTTTGATTTGCCATCCAAGGTCTTGGCAACGCTGCTTAACTGCCTTCTTGTACCAATTTGATTGCTTGCCCTTCACACGATGTTCCTTCGGAGGAGTTCGCCCCAAAAGAAAATGCTTGCGCCATGTTTGAACCGGCACTTCTTCCAGTGAACAGCCCAAAGCTTTTACAATATCGTGTGTGTTCACGTTCAAAGCATAAAGCTTAAGCAGGGTCTTAATCTGAGTGACACCGCTAGGCAGAATTGGACTTTCAATGATGACTGTAGAGACTTCATGGCCCTTGATCTGATTGATCAAGAATTTACGGAACTGCCTGTTAAAGGCACCTAACTCTCCATCAAGTTCGACAACACCAGAAGCCAGTTCAGCTGGCTGACCATTGGAGGGCGCTTTATATCGCGCCCACCCTGTCTTGGTTGCAGGATCAAGAGCCAGAATATGCATTACTGCACCGTATGAAGCTGATGAACTGTTTCTTGGGCAGTTTGAGGTTTATCCTCCTCTTCGGCTTCCATCTGATCAACCAAGTCATCACCCGGATCATAGCCCATCAACGCACGATAGTTATCCAGAGAACGCAATACATCATCACGCTTTTCCTGTGTCATGCGATTGAGGCTACAGATCATTCCAAGGGCTTTTTTGTTGACCCCATATTTCTCAGATGCAGCCTTTACCGCTTCACCATACTCACCGGAGCGCTCACCATTTTCTTCTTTGACCTTGGCTTGCATACTGACCAGCTTTCGCAACTCATCCTGTGGGATTGCTTCTTCTGTTTTGACCTCTGACATGGATCATCCTTTCTTTACTTGCGGGGAAACTATCGGGCAGCAGACAGACCTGTGAGCAGATCGGCTGCTTGTGATTGGAGTGTTTTGAGCTCTTCAATAAGAGCGGGGCGCTCATGGGCATCAATCTTGCCGTTCTCCATGGCCTCCATGATTGAACTGATGCTGTCAGCCATGCCTTTGACCACCTGTAGGCTCTTGGCCTCTAGGTTGCAGTCTCGGCCCTCTGGCTCATCGACAAGGATTTTGCCTTGCAGTGAGGCGAGATATTCCAGAACTTCGGTATTGCCTGAGGCATGCGTCAGATCGGCCAGAACGTCGGCCGGCATGAAACAACCCTCATGGTCAGGGTTCAGGCTGGCATAGTTGGAAAGCATCACATGATTGACCCGCGTTTCCATGGCAGCGACTTCCTGCTTGCCAAACGAGTTGATCAGGCGGCGGGTTACGGCCTTCAAACCCCGATAAGTGTTTCCATCAAACTGTCTCATGAAACTTTTCCTGATCTTTTCAGATGACGCGGGTTGCTCTATGAGCAAATCTTGAAATGCGAGGAAGGACTTGCCGCTCTTTTGGTCCGGGGAAATCCCACTCGTGAACTCGAAAAAAGGAGGGGCCAGAGGTTGCTTTGACTAACTGGCCCCTCAAGGTGTCGGACGTCCCCGCCTCCGAAGGAGAAATGGGCGGGGTGAAAACAGGGTGTCCCTACCCTGTTATGAGTGCGAGGCGAGTTGGAGGACTTTCTCGCCTCGCTGGTGGGCCTCCTCAGGTACTCAAGGCCAACCAAGCAATCAGGCCCATAAGGACCGCAAAACCAGATGAACCGGCAGCAAAGACAGCGATTAGAACCAAAAGCCTCATTTGCCCTTGCTCCATGTCTGTTTGATTTCCCAAGCTGCCTTTCCAAAGATGATCAAGGCCGCAACAAGCGCCATCACTCCAAGGATCTGACAAACGAGCTGGAAGGTTTCGTAATCCATCAGACAGGCCTCCTATTCGGCTGGGGCGGGTTCATACCAAGCAGAGATCGGGACCGCTCCATCTGTGGCCTTTTCAATCTGCTTCTTCCGCTTATCAGTTACAGAGCCACCCGCCAGAATGCGTTGGAGGGTGATACGGGAGATTCCGATCTCCTGCGCAAACTGCACATTGGTGAGACCACACTCTCTTCGCTGTTCTTTCAGCCATTGCTTTAATTTCATCATAAATTGAAAGTAACATAATATGATACATTTTCAAGATGGCAATTCAAAAAATGTATCTTTTTCTGATATCGACGTATCAAAACTCCCATGCAACATTCCTGATATGGGAATCCTTACTGAAGCGCGAAAAGCTGCAGGCCTAACACAAGAAGAGTTGGCCGAAAGATGTGACGTTACGCGCATAACGATAGTTCGACTGGAAAAGCAGGACGGCATTTCAAAGAAATGGGCTGAGAAACTTTCGCCTATTTTGAATGTTCCGATCTCCACCCTGATGTTAGGCAACTCTCCAACTCCACCGTCAAAAAGTGAAACTGGTGACCTCGAGCCATCTCCATCTCAACTTGGAGTATTACCAATTCGTGGGGAAGTCGCCGCTGGTGTTTGGCGTGAGTATGATGAGCTAGCTCAAGACTTGGGGGAACCCACAGAATACGCAGCAACGGTCATGATGCCAGGATACCCGCAAGAGCATCAATTCGCCCTAACGGTGCGTGGAGAAAGCCTGAACAAGATTGCCCCCAATGGCGCAACATTACACTGTATTGAGCTAATCAATGGTGGCGCTTGGGATATCAAAGAAGGCGAGCTGGTAATTGTCCAACGCTCCAAATTCCAAGGGCAGATGATCGAAACCACAGCCAAGCGTGTAAGAAAGAACGGCAACTGGGAGCTATGGCCGGAAAGCGACCACCCAGATTTCCAAGAACCGCTAAAAGTTGCTGATTATCAAAAAGAAGATTGTGACGAGGAAATTAGAATCCTCGCAAAGGTTATCAGTATAACTAGATCTCCTTGAGCCTTAGAGGGCTACATTTTATGTTTAAATATTCTTTTGCAGTATTTCTATTTCTTTGCAGCCCATCAGTCGCATTCACTGATTTAATTCATAACTACCCTGTTCAGGCAAGAAACCAGCTATTGAGCTATTTTCAGTGCGCGAACAAATTCTTGACTGATATGGGCACTTTACAGCCTCATGCATATTTTGACGATATCGAGCCCAGCCTGCCAGTCCAATGTGGCGAGTACATCAAAGCTGCGACATTTACATTAAAAAACGCTGGCCTCTCACCACAGATGACCAAGGACAAAATCAACGCAGAATATAAAAATCAACGACCGAGCCTAGTTCGTCGATTCTATCACTCCCAAGCCAAGGCACTGACCCTCACCACACCCAACGCGCCCCAAAACACAAAGAACACCGATATAGAGCTAGCCAAAGACAAAGCAAACGAGTGCTTTGCAAAACACGCCATAGACATCATGGCCTACTCAGACGAAAAAGCTGAAATTGGTGCCGAAGTGGTACTCACACGCTGTGAAGTTGAATTAAATGGAGTTGCTGACGCAATCTTTGCACAAGCCAACAGACCAAAAAATGAGCTAGAGGCAGAAGTGAAGACCTATTACGAGGATAGGCATCGCAAGATCATATCTTCAATTGTTACAGGGCGCGTAACTTTGCGAAAAGGAATGCTGGAAGAAGAGCAGGAAAATAGCAAGCCTCCCAACAAGCTTTAAAACCGATAAGCAACTGAATATAAAGAGAAAAACACCAGCAGCTAGCACACTCAGCAAGAGCAAGAACACAAAAAGAACAAACACATCAACATGCAATTGCTTTCGTAGACACGAAACTGCGAATCAGTGAAAATAAAAAGCCGGTACATGGTTCAGATGTACCGGCTTAACTCTAACCGCAGTCAGCTAGGCTGCGTCGTGAATTCACCACGTTAGTTTGACGATTTTCGTGGGAGACGTCAATGCCTCGCTGGCTCTTTTCAAAAAGAAAGGCCAGCATATGGCTATTATTCATCCCCTAACTGGGGTGGAACTTAATGATGTTGAGATCGAGCGCAAGGCTCTTAATTTCAACGAGGCGGTAACCGCGCACTTGATGCGCATGCAGGGCGAAAAGTACAATATCATCGCCCAACATCTCGGAACCAACACCCATCGTTTAGGCGAGGTTTTTCGGGAAGAGCTACATATAGGGGCCAAGCAGGCTGCCTCCCGCCTGCTTGCAACCGCCGCCGAATAAAATACAACAGACCCGCCGACAACTGACGTTGGCGGGTTTTCGTTTAACTAATCCCGCACTCCATTTTCTTGCTGCTTGTGGACTTTGATCATCACATCAAGCTCTTTTCGTGCATCTTCATTGTAAGCAGGGGAGGTCAGGCGGATAGATAGAATCACCCTTATCGTCACTGGCTTTTCAAAGTCAAAAACCATGTCAAAGATTTAGATAAGGGTAAAAGGAAAAGACCCCAGTAAAGCCTACATCAATCTCCCATGCAAAGCTTGGGGCTTCGGCTAGACCAGAGTCTAACTATAATATGTGCGATTCCGCACCTTTTTTCAAGAAAATTCAATATTCCATGTATGTTTCTCAGAGCAAATCATCCTTGCATACATCGTATATCTAACTATCTTAAATTATTGTTTTATTTATGTTTTTCTTCTTTAGGCAATTCAAAGACCTTGGGTTCGAAAGAGCAAGACAAAGACAGTCCCCAGTCTAAAAGACCAGATCCTGTCTTGTCTGGGCCACTCAGGCAACACATGAGCCTTTGGGACATACAGAACACTTGAGCATTGTTTATCGAAACAGGTTCCCCTGCCCCGGCATCACGTCTTCGGCTCAAGAACCCCCTCAAGGGTCAGACCAACCGCGCTCCCTATTGATACGTCCCCCGGTGGGAGCAACTTCCAGACCAGCTTTCGCCTTAAGGCCTGACAGCACCCCGTGGGACCGGTGCTGATTTCTGCTCGCGCCATGCTTCACAGGCCAACTTATCCAAGAAGGCGATTCCACCTATACGCCCGATTTTCTCAAGCCTCAAGATAAAAGTTACATTTTTTGATACTTTTAATCTTGAATTATGTATCATTAATTGATACATATCGATTATCACGATTGATGAGAACGGAGCGAAGGCGATGAAAAACGGGACACACAAAATCATTTCTGAGTTTGCAAAAGGCGCACTTGAAGCTGATGCAAAGTCTAAGAATTTCGTGCCTTCCAGCTCTTCTGAGGAAGCACTCGTCGCCCAGCGCATTGCTGACAAAATGCAGGAGCTGACAGAGCTCTACATTCGCACAATGACCGATCTCGCTTCTGAAACCATCGACCTGACAGGCTGTGGAAACTTTGACGAGGTCGAAGAGTTCCGCGAATGCACCCGCGACCAGATTGACCAGAATTTTCTGATTTCCATTCGCGAGCAGGCCTACGCGCTTGAAGCCCAATCCATCGCAGCGGAGTAACAACCATGAACTCATCCATGAACATTCACAGCGTGAAATCAATCGAGCTGGTCTGCCACATGCCATTCAACTCCGATTGCCGGACAATCAAAATCACAACAGAGAGCGGAGAGTTTCAGCTCAATGTTTACGGGGAAACGGAAGCTTTTGAGAGCTTACCAAAGGCCGAAGACTTTTTGGTCTTCCATACAGCCCCAACCATCGCAGCAGAATAACCCTTCCCCTCCCCGCAGCCGGGCGGGCTTGTTGGAGCCAAGACCAGCAGGCCCGCCAGAAAGGCCAAATCATGGAAGACGAATGGAAACGGATTGGGGAACTGGCCTCAGGCATTGTCAGCAACCTTCAGGTTCAGCTTGAGGAAGAGAAACGCAAGACAGATCAGGCCTCAAAGAAGCTCCAAAAATCCATAGACAAACTCAAGGAAGCAGCAGAATGATCGGCACCCTTGAACACCCTCACCGTCTGCAAAAGGGCGAGAAAGTCAATCAAAACGGCATCTTTGCCTTACCAATCGAGGACTATCATACCCAGATTTGC
The DNA here is from genome assembly GCA_025210795.1 of Cohaesibacter sp. Classification (GTDB taxonomy): domain Bacteria; phylum Pseudomonadota; class Alphaproteobacteria; order Rhizobiales; family Cohaesibacteraceae; genus Cohaesibacter. The sequence continues at coordinate 41,419 of JAOAQZ010000002.1, forward strand.
GATGGTCATTCGGTCTCTTCCTCAGGCCTGCGCCTGATCACCAGCAAAAGCCCTCTCCACTATTGGGCCGAATATCTTGATCCTCAGCGGGAAGAGCAAGACCAGAAGAGCCATTTCAATCTCGGACAGGCAGTGCATACCCTGTTTCTGGGTGAAGAAGGGTTTGATGAGAAATTTGCCATTCGCCCAGATGAGTTTGATAGCTGGCGCTCAAAGGCATCCAAGGAATGGAAAGCCGATATGGAAGAGCAAGGCAAGTTTGTGCTGCTCCCTTCCGACCTTGAGAAGATCGAGGGAATGGCCCGCGCTCTGGCAAAAGATCCACTCATTCGCCAGCATGGCTTGCTTGCGGGATCAATTGAGCGCTCGTTGATCTGGCAAGACAGAGAAACCGGCATTTGGCTCAAGGCCCGCCCTGACGTTATCCCAGCAGTAGACAAGACCATTGTTGATCTGAAAACAGCCGGTCGCGGGGCAACTGATGAGGCCTGTCAGAGAGCCATTCATGAGCACGGCTACCATATGCAGCTAGCCCTTGTAGGAATGGGCATGCGGGCTTGTCTGGGGCGCGAGATCGAAGATTTCATTCTGTTGTTTGTCGAGACCAGCAAGCCGTATGCCTACAACATCAAGCCTATCGATCAGCGGGCGATCTATCTCGGTGAATGCCAGATCAGACACGCACTTAGAACCCTTGCCGAATGCCTAGAGGCCGATCACTGGCCCACCTATGCGGGCAACGGCAACACAGCCTATTTGCCCGGCTATGCGCAGAACCGCCTTGAGCAAGATCTTGAAGGCGGATTGCTGCCCGATGTGATGAACCCAACCCCATATATGGAGGCAGCAGAATGAATGAGCTTGTCAAACATGAAGAGCGAAAGCCCGCCATTGCAGCCGGTGCCAAAGTTGCTGCTATCGTCCCCACAAGCTTTGACGAGACTTACCGCGTTGCAAAGGCGATTGTTGCCTCTGGCATGGCTCCAAACAGCTTGAACACCCCAGAAAAAGCCATGGTTGCAATCATGCACGGAATGGAGGTCGGCATGACCCCTATGGTGGCTTTGCAGTCAATCGCCGTGATCAATGGCAACCCTTCAATCTGGGGAGATGGAGCGATAGGGCTTGTCCGCGGTTCTGGCCTCATGGAGTGGATTGAAGAGACCTTGGAAGGCGATGGCATGCAGACAGTTGCCATCTGCCGAGTGAAACGGGTCAACGAGCCGAAACCCATTGAGGGCCGCTTTTCTGTTGCTCAGGCTGAGAGGGCAGGCCTTTGGAAAAAGAAAGGACCGTGGACCCAATATCCAGAGCGCATGCTGAAAATGCGGGCCCGCGCCTTTGCCTTGCGCGATGGATTTGCAGATATTCTGCGCGGCCTATCAATTCGCGAAGAGGTTGAAGATTACCCAGAACGCCAGACGCGCTCTCAGGGTAGCCTTTCAGAACGCCTTGCAGCAAAGAAGCAGGAAGAGCCAACTGACGAAGGCTTTAATCAAGACAGCATCAATCAGCAGATTGAAAACGTCAGCAAGACTCAGAGCGAGCCAGAGGACGCAATAGACGTTGAACCAGAGGCAGACACACCAGAGACAGAGAATGACTCTGAAAACGCCCCTGAGAGTCAGCAAGAGGGCATTTCCAATCTGACAGAAGGCCAACTGGATCTGCTCTCAAGCCTAGAGGATGCCCTATCAGGATGTCGGACACAGGCAGACGTTGAGAATGTCATCAAAGAGTTCGAGCAAGATGTCCTCGATGCAGGCGATCTGTTCGAAGGGCTTGCCACTAAGTCAGTTATGGCTCGCCGTGCGGAGATTGGCCAATGAAGCCCCTATTCACCCACATTCAGGCCACCAAGGGGCAAGAGCCATACCTTCTTGCAATTGACGCGGAAACAGGTGCGAACAAGTTCTCTTGCCTTGTCCGCCCTCCTGTTACTGTACCGGATCTAAAAGGGATCGATACGCGCCAACTGATGAGAGAAGGCCTTGAACCCCGCATGGTCATCCCTTGGCTCGCGCAAATGGCCAAAACGGTCAAAACCATCATCACTTATGACGCTGATCAGCTTCTAAGGGTCATGGAGGCCGAGCTATCCCGCCTTGGCAAGTCTCATTGGGCAAGACCAGGCATTGAGTTTATCGGCCTTTCAGACAAGGCAACCTCGCTTTGTGCCCTGCCCACTGGTGATGAGACGCAATTCCGGACGCCCTCTCTTGAGGAAGCCACAGCTCAACTTTGCGGCCTCCCTATGGACAACCTCATGGGCATCAAAGCCCTGCACCAACACAAAGAAATCAAAGAGATATTGGAGCTGGTTTGATGAACGCAGAAATGAACAGGCGAGGTCTATTGAAGAGCCTACTTGCCGCACCTATGGCTGCTAAAGGAACTATTGAGCAAGTAGGAGATCGCCTGTTCTCTGGTGG
>JAOAQZ010000012.1 GCA_025210795.1 Cohaesibacter sp.
AAGCTATAGCGCTCTATCTCTTCGCTCATTCGAATGTCATGCCCAACCCAGCTATCCGCATTCAGCCGATCACGCCGGATCCAGCCAAAGGTCCAAAGACCGTTGACATGATCAATCCTGCGCTCAAGATGCACCGGGGCATAAGGTTTCAGTCCGCGGCCATCAATCGCGGCCTCAAGATCCAGGCGATTGCTGTCTGCCGTGGTGGACCCATGAGGAACCAGACGCACCTGCAGCACCTGCTCAAGTCTACTTTCAGGCACTTCCAGTGGTACGATTGCTTCATCAAGCAAGACAAAGCGGCTTTGAGTATCAGCGCCCACAAGTGCCGCCTGCTCTGTGCCCAATTGCCCGCGAAGAAGACCTGATAATCTCCAAGTCTTTGGAGCAATCAGATCTGCTTTGGCAAATTGGAGAATCTCCCATTCTCCATTCTTGGCCAGAATGGCCGCAGAATTTGCGCCATTTAAAACAGCCTCGTCGGGCACGGAAGAGAGTTCTCCCCCAAGCAAGCTCACCTCAATGCTGCTTTGGCGATCCCAGCGGTCTGGCAATCCTTGGGACAGTTCATTGTTCAGTCGCCCCATGATGGCGGGGACTGAGAGGATTTGGCGGTGCCGGAAGCCACTATCGGGGCTGCCTTCATAAAGATGGACAGATCCCGGCCATGGGTCTGCATGGACTGCAAGATAAGGAGCATGCCCATGATTGCTCCGCCCCGGCAAAACAGGAAGATAAAGGCATTCCGCAACAGGTTTTGAGGCAATGAGGGGTTTTTCCTGGCTTACCTGATAGCTACTGCTTCTTGCTTTTCCTTCACTTGGGAGAGGCACTTTCCTTGCTTCAATTTCCCGTGCTTCGCCATCCTCAATTTCCTCGATCACATATCGCCCTTCCTCTCCGTTCAGATTGGCTGTGATGCAGTCCCCTGCCTCCAAAGCCAAATAGGAAGGTGGAAGCGTCATCTGCACCCTGTGGCGTCCATAGGCTTCGCGCCGCAACCAGTTTTCAGCTTGCAGCTCCATTTCCGGCAAACTTGAGCAAACAGAAAGGGCAATTGCCTTTTCATTCCGGCTCGTGCCTGTTTTGCTGCCATACCAGTCCCTGCGCGCAACACTTTGGCGAAAGTCGAGAAGGACATCCTGATAGCCAAAACTCAAACTTGAGACATGAGCATAGGCAGGAGCAGACGATTTGATGTTGCTGGCCTGATTATCAAGATCCACCAGATCCTTATCGGTTATGGTTGCAATCGGCTTTGTCTGTTTCGATTGAAATGAAATTGGCTCCTTACTTGCAAGGATAGACAGACCAAAGGCATCGCTCAGCGTTTCAAGGGCTGCCCGTGCTGACATACGGCGGTCGATCACAAAGCCATCCAGAACAAGGTCAGGCACCTCGACCTTCGGTTCCGGCAGGCCAAAGTCGGCAAAGACCGCCTTAATCAGCCCCTGTGCAGGTGCAGTCCCAAGACGACCATTGAGCCAATGTCCGGCAAACCAGTTCCTGCCATCAGACCAGCTGTCAGTCTGAAGCGGGAATGACGGAAAAGGCCTTGCATCCCACGCCCATAGATAGCTGTGATCCACATCGACCATCGGGGCATTATAGAGGGGGGAAATGGGATTCTCCTTCCCTTCTTCCGTGCGCCAATAGCCAAGAACAGCATCCAGCATCGTCCTCTGCATGGCATCATCACGCGCTCCGCTGGAGCCGTATGGCAAGGAATGCTCAGACGATTTGGGGTCAGGAAAGCGATTGGGTTGATTGCTTCCCAGATGAACCGCGGCACATCCCAGCTCTGTAAACCAGATCGGCTTGGAGCGCGGCTGCCATTCCGTCGATTGCGAGGCTTCTGTTCCTTCATTTCTATTGAAATGAGGATTTGACCACCAGTTTTTCAAATCTTTGTAGCGAAAGACCCATGGTTTGTTATGAGCCCCATCTGTGATCGGCGTTCGGTTCTGGGTCTTTCTGTGCTCATCAGAGGCATAATACCAATCATATCCCTCGCCGGAGGTGATGCGCGATTTAAGATAGTCAGGGTCATAAACCGAGCTGAACTCTTCGCCATCCCGGTTGGGACTTTCTGCCCGCCAGTCACTCATAGGCATGTAATTATCGATGCCAATGGCGTTGATATTCTCGTCAGCCCAAAGTGGATCGAGATGGAAGGAAACCGTACCCTGTTCATCTTTGGGGTGATGGCCGAAATATTCGCTCCAATCGGCCCCATAGGTAAGTTTGCACTGCGGCCCGATATGCGACCTGACTTCCGCTGCCAAGGCTTTGAGGTGAGAAACAAAAGGATAATCACCTGCCTCATTGCGAACTTGTGTCAGCCCGCGCAATTCTGATCCGAGCAAAAAGCCTGAAACGCCTCCGGCTTGGTTTGCAAGCGCAGCATAATGGAGGATGAATTTGCGATAGCTCCAGTCTTGTTCCGAATAAAAGTGATTGAGCTGGGAGGTTGCCAGATCTGTTTTATCCGCTGTATTTTCCTCTCCTGCTGCCGGGTGACAGGTAATTCTGCCCCGCCACGGAAAAGCTGCTTGAGCCGGTGCCCCATATGGATCCGGCAATTGATTGTCGAGCGGAATGTCCATCATCACAAATGGATAGAGAACAACCTCCAACCCTTTTTCCTTTGCAAATGAAATGGCATTGAGAATGCTTTGATCTGATGGCGTCCCGCCGTAAGCTGCACGATTGTCGATTTTACTCACGCTTTTGGCATCAGAGCGATCCAGACCTGCAACAGACCATTGCCCGCCCGAGGTTTGTTTTGTCTTGCTATCTACCTTTGGCTCGATTGCACAATGAGAGGCCCGCAAGTCTGACCCAAACCAGGCAATAACCAACGCAATGCGCTTAAGATTGGGGCAAATTGCCAGTAAATGCTCCAGCGAGACTTCAAAATCTGCCCCCGCCTCCAGGCTATGCTTGTTCTCACTCGCTTGCTGTCCTTCAGCTATGGTGCGTTTGACCTCTTGTGTGTCATAGCCAAATTCGGTCGCACCGGGCAGCATCACCATGGAGGTAATCTGCTTTTCAAGCTGTCCAACAGGTTTGACAATTTCAAACGACAATTGCGGAATGCGGTTGCCAAAGTCAGCGAGTGGCAGCTCTTCAAAAACAATGTAAGCCAGTCCGCGATAGGCCGGTGCTTGTCCGCTCCCCTGTTTGGCTTCGATCAGGCTGTCCGGCATTTGGTCTTGCGCGCCGCGATAGACCCTATAGGTTATGGTCTCCAAATCCAGCAAAGTACCATTGGCCCAGATCCGTCCGATATGACCGATCTCTCCCTCGCACAAACCAACCGCAAAATTAGCATAATAAGAGTAAGTCGTCTGAGTGGTGGTTTGCTGAGGAGCACCGCCTGCCTTGCCGCCTCCGGTCTTTTCCGTTCGGGTGGTGACCTTTTCAATATAGTTGGTCGCCCAGATAATCTGGCCGTTAAGGCGCACGCGTCCATAGGCGCGCGGAATATCGGCTCCTTGGGTTGAGGTTTGCACCTGCAAGTCAGAAAGGCGCGGGCCTTGGCGATTAACGGAACGTGCCTCCCCAAAAACCCTTTGGTCAAAGGCATAACCGGCGCTTGCACCCAAAGCGCCTCCCACCATAGCCCCAAGTGGCCCAGCGATGGCACCGCCAATGGCCTTGCCTGCTGTTTGCAATATCAGCGTAGACATATGCTAGTCCTTATTTGATTGACCGGGAAAGGCGAAGACATAGGCTATTCGCCGCTGCCACCACGGAGACAGGGCAGCTTTGGTGACAGCGCTGCCATTCTGGGCATGAAGAAAATGGGTGGGCGAGAGCAATATCCCTGCATGTTTGGCGGGATAATTTGCTCGCCAGCGAAAGAGAAGAACATGGCCCGAGGCCATGTGTTCCTTAGGCACTGGGACCAGATGGCGCAAAGCAGCCTCGGCCAAGGTTTCGCGCCCCGACGCTTCGGCCCAGTCCGGGCTATAGGCTGGCGGGAGTTCCGGCTCGCCCCAAAAGGCACGATAGACCCCTCTGATGAGGCCAAGACAATCACATCCCACCCCTTTTAGAGCCGCCTGATGCTGATAGGGCGTGCCTTGCCAGCCAAGGGCTTCTTGCAAGATCATATCTGTGGTGATTGTCTTATCTGATGCACTGCCTGCCGGATTGTCTAACGTGTTGTTTGTCTTTGTCATCCTTGCGCTCCATGAAGGGCGGAGCCATCTTTTCGGCGTCCTTTTCCGGGATAGCCGAGCAAGAAGTCATTCCCCGGCATATGAGGAAAACCCTGAAAATTAAGCACATTGTCAAAACGGGATTTGCAGCGCTCAAAGCGCTTGTCGCATCCGGCAAAGAGCTTAACCTGATCGCCAACAGCCAGTCCTAACGGCAAGGGGATCCAGCTTTCCAAATCACCTGAGGCACCATTCTGCTGATGATTGAGAATATCAAAGCTCTGCTGTGCCGCGGCTCCAGAGAGAACTTCGCCTTTCCCCAAAGTGAAGAAACTGCTTTCAACCTCTGCTTCGCCATCCTTGAGCGTAAAGTGCAGGCCGGTTTCAGTTGGAGCATCTTCAATCTCGATGAGACGGAACCAACGTTTATCCGTCAGATCAAGCTTGCACCGATCATCTCCTAAAAGAGCATCACAGCTTGTTTGATAAACGCGGCCTTTTTCGCGATCCATTTGCGCGGTTGCGCTGCGGATTTCTGCCGAAAATCCTTTGTCGCTTCGTTTGATCTCGCCAAGATATCCTGATCGTAGCAAGTGTTTTTCTTGCGTATTTTGCCAATTGACCCGCCAGGTTTGAATTCTCGCCCCATCAAAGAGCCCGGATGCCAGATCTTGTTCCTTAAGCCAGTGTGAGCTCAAAATACCGGATATTTCCTGATCGCTGACTGAAAAATCGGCACTTTCCCGACTTTGAGAGGCCGTAAAGCCGGAGGCCGGTTCGCATTTTATGCCATCGAGCATTAGGGCTTTGTCATGATCGGTAAAACCGAGCGACACTCCATCGGAACGCTCAAGGACCCAGCAATAGGCTAGAGTGGTTGCCCCGGAGGCCAGATGATCTTTGAAGGATTGGGAAAACTCTTTCATATCCTGATCTCCACAAGTGGCAGAGCGGGGATTTCGCCAGCCTCAAAAGCATGAAGGGACAGATCAAGCTGGTCGCTATCAAAGCGTACGGGGACATCAAAGCGAAAGCCTGCGGTTACCTGATGGCCTGATGGCGGTGCCTCAGGCAGGGTTATTTCGCCCTTTTCCTCATCCAGATCGAACTGCGGTTGATCAGCTCCATTCACCGCAACGATGACGCTGCCGGCGACGGGTTTAGAGATTGTCCGGCTATAGGGTGCAAAGTCGCTGCCATAGCGTTTGATCAACTGGAACTTTGTCTGGCTACCATCCCCTGTCCCTAAAATCTGGTCCGTGGCAGCAATCTCTTGCCCCGCTTTGCACGAGGTATGATCAAGCGGATCCCGAAAGCGAAACCCATAAAGGCGGCCTCGCCGTTCCTCAAAAAAAGCAATCACCTTTTGCAGATCGCTCAAAGAGCGTACGCCAAAGCCTGCTTCATAGCGCCTGCGCGAGTCAGCCCAGCGTGCATTGCGCTGTTCGAATCCTGATGACAGCGCCACAATATCCGTTCGCCGCTCAGGACCGCCAGAGGAGCCAAAACCGACCTCCAACGGGAATAAAGCTTCGTGGAAACCCTTATAAGTCATAGTTTTTCCTTGGCTGAAATCAAAAGATGGCAGCCTTAGTTTGATCTTGATCAAGGAGCGTGACTAAGTCACATGGAATAAATTGGATGTCTTTGCAGAGGATTTTCTGCCGTGAAGCACCGGGGGCTGATCGGGAGAGATCTGAAAGCTTGCTTTCCTGCAAGGGCGCAGTTGGTGACTGAGCCCCTCCTCGTCGTTCACCAACAATTATAGCCCGTGTCGTCCCCGTCCGACGGCACGGGCTAATTTTATGGCGATCTGATTTTCCGATTTTGCAAATGAGGCCGCATCTGGTGTGGTGATATTCATCACTACAGAAACAGTCGCTCCGGCATTTTGCGCGCCTTGTACCCCCAGCCGACCATCCGCCCCTCTTTTGAGCGGCATAATTGCCTCAGGCCCAGCCTCTCCCATCAGGCCGATGCCTGATCGCATGGGAAAGGCTGTGGGGGCCGAGACGATCCCCCCATTGGCAAAAGGGGTGACGGACCCGCCCGCAAACACACCGCCCTTGGCAAAGGGTAAGAGAGAAGAGACAAGGCCGCTTGTTGCTTGCGATAACGCGCCCGACAGACCTTTTTGCAATGGGGCAATACCTGCCTGAAACAGGCTTTTGCTCATACTGACAGCCAATTGGCGGAAAATGCTTTCAAGACTTTTGGTGCCAGACAAGGCGCCTTCGATCGCTTTTGAGAAATGCCGTCCCAACTGATCGGCCTGACCTTTGGCCAGATCCAGATCCTTGGTGAATTTTCGCATATCTGCAGAGATTTCAACTGCCAGACTTTCAATGGTCGTATCCATTTATCTTTCATCCCGTAGATGGTGTGCAGTTCGCCAGATCCATACACTGTGAGATCAAGCACTTGCCTTAATTGGCTCGTTGGTCAGGGAAAATCTGGCAGAGCGCAGTAAGGTCGCTTGAAGTGAGGCCTGACGATTTTTGCCAGTTTGCCCCTGCCCCGAGCAAAATTTCCTGCGGGGTAGCTCGCCACATTTGCGCAGGTGTCCAATGCCAGTTTGACAAAAGCAGTGCAGCTATTTCTTGCCATGGAAAAGCGGGTGATTTGTCTGCCGGACCGGACCTGTCAGAGGTCGCTAAAGCCCGGCTTGCGTCGGGTTTTGCGTATCTTGCCCCTCCGCAGCCTGCAAGTCGGAGTTGGCCTCATCATTGCCTTTAAGCGGGGCAAAGGTGATCTGCATCACCTTCACAAGAGCAGAGGCCAATGCTGGCGCCCCACCCTCGCATCGCATGGCGGCTGCTTTCTCGTCAGAGATATCCGCGCCCCCTGCCCGCAGGGCTGCACCCAGAATTTTGACCAAATCCTGCATCCGCACATGACCCGTAGCAAACCGTTCGGCCAGCTGGGCAATATTGGTAAGTTGCAGGCTCTCTTCCAACTCGGCCAATGCGCCAAGAGTGAGGACCAGTGGGAAGCGCTTGCCATCCAGAATGATGGGAACTTCCCCGCGCCGATGATTGACCATACCGCCCCCTAAACCGCTGTAAAGGTGAGCGCACCGGCAGATTCGAGCGCCAGTTCAAAGGTCAGTTCCCCATCATGCTGGCCGGAGAATTCCAAACTGGTGATCTGAAACGGCCCCTCAATCACACCAAAATCGGGGATGGCGATTTGCCATGGGATGATCTTGTCTTCAAAAAACAGGCTACGCAGGCGGGCGTCGCTCTCGGCATCTTTAAACAGGCCAGAGCCTGACAGAGAAGCGCGCCGCATGCCTGCACCTTGCAGCAATTCCCGCCACCGCCCGGCGGATTCGGAATGGCTGATATCTACCGTTTGGGTATTCAGCGCCAATGATCGGGCGCGAAGGCCCGCAATTGTAAGAAAACCGGTATCCTCTGCATTGCGCGTTTTTAGCAGCAGATCCTTGCCTTTTTGAGCGGCCATATCTGTTCCTTGATAACTTTGAGAGATGTAAAGAGAAAGAAAGCGGAATTAGCTGCGAGACTCGGTCACCGCGCGGTAGCGCAGAACGCCCTGAAAGAGACGATTTTTGCGATCTGGCACGATATGTAAGGTCTCACAGCGGAAATTGATCAGGGTATGTTGAGGCAAATCCAAGTCAGCCAAATCAAGGCAAGACCGGATTGCATTGAGGATTTTCTGATTAAGCAGCCGCCCTTCGGCTCCCGTCCAGACATTGATGGTGAGCTGATGCTCCTCGCCCTGCTCTGTGCCAGTGCTCCAGTCGCGACTTGACGTCACTGCCAGTGTGATATTGGGAAAGGCTGCATTTCTGCGCGGCTCTTCGTAAATATTCGGGCCACCGAGCAAGGCAAGCACATCACCATCTGCAGCAAGGGCAGAAAAGACAACCTGCTCAAGACTTTGTGCTGCAAGCATTATGATAATCCTCTCGAAGGCACCCGCCTTCCCGTGAGCCTATTGTATGAAGAAGCTTTGTGAGCGGGGCCGAGGCTGATTGTTGCCAAGACCCAAATTCCCGCTCGATCAAGCCAGGGCCTTTAAACTGCACTTTGATGGGGCGATCCGCGTGCGCCACCACAGTGGCCTTGAGCTCCAGCCCCTGCTTTTTCCCCTCACTCTCTGCCGCGCGGGCCAAAGAGGCAGCATGGGAGAGCAGCATTTGGTTGATGATGTATTTTTGCGCCATTCTCATCCGCTCACTCCTTTTGGCCCAGTTCCCGGCTTGCAACAAGTCGAAGCCAGGTTTTGCGCAGATCGGGATCGCTAATTGACGTAACCCGCAACCGCTCGCCCTCGTGAAGGAGGGTCAGCTGGCCGGTCAAATCATCGCGATAGCGGATAATCACTTCAAAGCGCGGCACATCAGAGAGATGATCACCCTTGGCACTTTCGGTGCTTGAAAGCGGCTTGATAGCTGCCCAGACCGTGGCAACTAGTGTTTCACCATTTGCCTCAAGCCAAGGTTTGCTCTCGTCATGAATTGGACGCCGGATGGCGATTTGGTGGCGCAAATGGCCCGGATCACAACAAAATGCTTTCATCCTTGCCTCCCTATAATCGCACAGTTCGGTAAGGGGCAATCAGGGTAGACACCGCCACATTGATCGCCTCATCGTCAGATGGGTTGCTAATCCCGCGGCAATCAAACCATCGCGACACAATCATTTTAAGAGCCTGCAAGATGGGCGGCGGCACATCGCTTTCCTGCCCGCCAAAGCCGGTCTCCAGTTGGATAACGAGCCGTCCTGCGCTAGGTGGGTGCGATGACTGGAGTTTTTTGATGATGGCAGGGTTGCTGTGCTGCTCCAGTTTAAAATCCCCCAGATCCAGAGCAGTCAAATCCCCTTGATCTGTCAATGCAGCAAGAGAGACAAGGCGCTGCACCGGATGGAAGGGTAAGCTGATTTCCCGTTCTTTCGTGACCTTGAGCGTTACTTGCCAGATTTGAGAGAGGAAATGACGGCCGGTCACCTGTTCAAGATAACTGCGTGCGGCAATGATCAGGGCAGAAAGCAAGTCATCCTCGGCGGAACTATCCTGTTTGAGGTAGGCTTTCATGTCTTCAAGACTGACAGGTTCCTTAGCAGGAGGCGTAATCAATTTGGCCATCATGGCAGACATTCTTCCTTTTTAGCGGTGTAGGGCCTGTTCAGCATCTGCGCGGCAATGCCGTAAGCCGACGGAGAGCAAAGAGCTCTGCGCCAAAATAAATGCGGCCCCTCAGGGCTGCTGCGCCTTGATCGGGGCATGATCAAAACGAAACGCCATTTGAGGAGCCGCCAAGGTGGGAACAGGCTGTCACTTATAAGAGAAACAACCATGTTCCTTGGGGGAGAAAATTGGGTTTAGGCTGCAAACTGAAGCAGCTTGATGGCATCAAAATCCTGCACACCGCCACCGACACGCTTGGTGGTGTAAAACAACACATAAGGCTTGGCGGAGAATGGATCCCGCAAGATACGAAGACCGAGGCGATCAACGATCAGATAGCCGCGTTTGAAATCACCAAAGGCGATAGCATTGGCATCATCTGCAATATCAGGCATGTCCTCAGCTTCGGTGATGGCAAAATTCATCAAGGACGCCTTGCCGCCAACGCTTGCCGGTGGCTGCCAGATATAATTGCCGTCGGCATCTTTGAGCTTGCGGATCGCAGCCTGGGTGCGGCGGTTCATGACAAATTGCGCATTCTGGCGATAGCCTGCTTTGAGCGCGTAGACCAGATCAATCAAGGCATCGGACGCGCCACTATCAGCAAAGCCGCCAGCCTTGCCGGTTTTCAGCATGCCCAGCTTGCCCCATTCCCAGCTGTCTTCTGCAATGGCGGTTTCTGCCATAAAGCCCTTTGGTTTGTTAACACCATCGCCAGACACAAAGGCCGCGCCTTCCTGCTCGGCAAAAGCGGTTTCAACCTCGCTTGCGATCCAGTCTTCGACATTTACCGCAGCATCATCCAGCAAAGATGGGGTTGCGGCGGGCATGGCATAAAGCTCCATAGTCGGGAATGCCAGTTCTGAGAGGGTCGATGCAGAGGTTTGCGGGCGCGCTGCAGTTTCGCCAACCCAGCCGACCTGTGGCCCTTCAATGGAAAATGGCTTTTTATAAATGCCGCCAGAGACTTCGCGCACATCTGCAATGGCGCGAATGGGAGAGATGGCAGCAAGACGGCGGCCAACTTCCGCTTCTACCTGATCTGGCACAAGATAGCCGCCATCAGGGTCAGATCCCATCGACAGGGCTTTTGCCTCCAGAGTGCGCAAATCCTGCTCGATGCCCTTGCGGATATAGCCATCGAAGGCGGTTTTATGTTCCTGCGCTGCAAGGGTTGAGCCGACCTGACCGGCATTAAGCTGCGGACGCCGTGATTTGAGGATCAAATCATCCAGTGCGTTTTTCTGCTCATCCAAAGCGGCAGAAATGCGCTCCACCTTTTGCTCGGAAAGACTGTCACCAGAGCGTTTTTCGATTTGCTCAAGGCGCTCGTCATTGGCTTCTTTAAAGGCTTCAAATGAGGTCATAAACTCATCAAAGGCGGAGCCCAGCTCATGCGAGGAGACCGATTTGATTTCAAGAGCAGGAGCAGCTTCTTTCAAGCTGTTCTGTGAGTGCGTTGTCTTCATCATTCTTCTCAATTTTGTCCGTTTTCTGTTACCTATTCTCCGGCATTTATCTTTCATACCGGAGGGTTCGGGTTGCCTGACGGATTACGTCCGTCATGGCGCGGACCTCACTGACAGCGTCCTGCTTGCCGCATAGTCCGTGATAGCCATGCGCCAACAGCGCTCTGGCTTGAGAACGGCTTAGCCCCGCATCCTGCATGAGCTTTCGTTCCAGATTTCGTTTTGAAAAAGCCTCGGACTTGACCGAGGCGATGCGGGCCTGGGGCTGCATGGGAAATGTCACCACCGAGATTTCCCACAAATCCACTTCCAGAAGATGGCGGCAGCCTTCTTTGGCCTCTCCCTTGCCCTGCCGATGGCCCTGTACGGTGCGAAAGCCGATGGAGAGTCCATCCAGAATACCTTTTTTCATCATGGCAAGCACATCACGGGCCTTTTCCAGGTCCGTCATCAATTGCCCGCGCACAAAGAGCCCTTTATGATCTTCGCGGATTTCCAGCCAATGGCCGATCGGTTGGGCCGGATCATGCTGATAGAGCATCTTCACCCCTTTAAGCCCGCGTTTTTGCAGGCTTTTGGTAAAGGCCCCCTTGGCCACAATGTCCCGACCCAGATCTTCTTTGCCAAACAGGCAGGCATAGCCTTCAAATTGCCCGCTTTCACTGATGGTGTGCAAATTGGCAGCCAGCGCCTTGCATTCTCTGGGCGGTGTCATGCCCTGCCCTACGGCCAGGCTTTTCTGCTTGCATTTTTTGATTATCCCAGCTTTTGCAGCTATTTCAGCCTTTGCTAAATGCATCATGCTTTCCTTGGAACGTGTTTTGTTGCTTGGGGCAAAGCCGCTTAGCGGCTTGCAAGCAGGCGAATACGAGCCTCCTGCCCGCCCTGTAATTGCTCAGCGAGACAGCGACTGAATTTTGCGAAAATGGCTCTGTGGTCCGGCTTTGAAGTCAAAGACCGGTGATCAGTCCTCGAACAATCGGTTAAGTCGGGCGATTTCCTCGACAAAATCCTGAAAACGTTCGTTGGAGGCTGCCTGTTCTTTAAGGCTCCAGACGAGCAGAGCGCTTGCGGCGCTGGCCCACAGGAAGAGGGAGACATGCGCCAGATCCCCTTTTTGCGCAAATATGTAAACGGCATCAGTCACCTGTTGTCCCTTTGTGATTGCAAGTATCATCTGACGGGCCCGACTGGGCGCTATAGCCCACAGCCCGTCTTTTTTCCTCATCGCTGAGAAAGGGAGCCGACCCTATGCGGCGCCACAGGGTCTCTCGCTCACCGGCAAGCGCAGAGATTGTGTCAAGATCGGGAATGATCTCCACCTCGCCCCCAAAGGCGGGCGCAAGCCAGAGTGAGAGGGATTGAAGACTGCGCCCCACCAGAGGCAGGATAGTCTGTCGCCAGAAGGCACGGTTGGCTTCGGCAAAATTGGCATAAGTGTTATCGCCAGGAATGCCCAGCAGCATGGGCGGCACACCAAAAGCAAGGGCGATTTCTCGGGCTGCTGCATTTTTGGCCTCAATGAAATCCATATCCCGCGGTGACAGGCTCATACTTTTCCAATCAAGCCCCCCTTCCAACAAAAGAGGGCGACCAGCATTCACCGCGCCCTGATATCCCTCTTCCAACTCCTGTTTGAGGCGCTCGAACTGCTCATTGCTCAGGTTCCCGCCCTCACTTGCTGCATAAACAAGGGCTCCAGACGGGCGAGCGGAATTGTCCAAAAGAGCCTTGTTCCAGCCTGATGCGGCGTTATGGATATCAAGGCTGACCTGCGCTGCTTCCAGCGGGCTGAGGCCATAATGATCATCTTGGGGGTGAAAGAGCGTGAGGTGCAAAATGGGAGGGATTTTGCCTTCATCCCTTTCTTCCTGCAAAAAGCGCAAGGATTTGCCACCGACATGATAATCATAGGCCTGAGGCCACCCGTCAGGCCCGGGGACAACTTTCATCCGGTCGGGCCTTAGGGCATGAAGCTCACCAAGGGCGTTGGTGCCATACACCCCTTCCAGATAGGCATTGCCCGAGACCAGAAGATGACCATAGAGCGCCTCAAACAAGTCTGCTCCTGCCTGCCTTTTGTTGGGTCTGGCAAGGAGATCAAGCAGTGGATGCCTTTCTTGGCGCTCTCCCGCTTCCAGACAGATAAGACTTATGGAACTGGCGGCTTCTGCAATCATGCGAATGGAGCGATAAACGATTGGATTGCGGGCATAGCCTTCCCGAGCCAAAGTGCCGTAATCACGGGGTGTCCAGCGTGCTTTGCCCGCTCCGTGAAGGGCGACAAGAGCCCCCGTTCGAGAGGCCTTTTGTTCCACATGCGCCGCAAAATGGGGCTGTGGGGTGCCATTGGGCGCAGAGCTTTGCGCCCGGTTCTTTTGGAACCAGCGGAGCATGATTATTCTCCCGATCATTGATTTAAAACTTACAGGCTGCGGACTTTGGGGCTGGCCTTGTCGCCAAGGCATAAATGGGTCAAAGCCCAGACCAGAGCATCGAGCCTGTCGGGGCTTTTGCCCGAAGACAGACCATCAATGCCAAAGTCACACATTTCATCTTCCAGATCTGCCAGATTGCCGATATGGCGGACCCTGCCCTGCTCATAAAGGGCAGAGACAGGCTCGGCACGCAGCCATTTGCCACGGGTGGCACGCACTGCTTTGACCGGCACGTCCCGGTCAACCTCATTGAGGATGGTCGAGACCATCTCGCCCCCCTGATTGACCTCCGCCAGCACGCAATCGGCTTGCAGGCGGTAATAAAGAGCAATGGCCCGACTGGCCCACTGGGTTGGGCTCATCTCAGCGATCGACTTGTCTTTAAGGACATAAGCCACGCCTTGGCCATCAATGCCTGCTGCCACGATACCGCAGGCATCCGCACCCTTAGTAGAGGTTGCAGGCGGATCAATCGCCACCACGATGCGCTGCAAATCTGGCGGTTCGCTTTGCCGCAAAAGATCCAGCTGTTCGCGGTGCCACAGAGCATCTGGCCGGTCTTCAATCAGCTCGCCTTCCAGCTCCTGCCGCCCCAGTCGGGTGCCCTGATAACGATCCACGATCACGTCAAGAAAGCCCGGAGCCAGATTGGCCACATTGGCGCGGGTTGTAGCGTGACTGAGAACTGCGCGCTTGTCGCTCATCAGTCTTTTAAGCAGTGGCAATGGCCTTGGGGTTGTGGTCACAACCTGCCGCGGAGCCTCCCCCAAACGCAGGCCGAATTGCAGCATATCCCATGTGGCGTCAGCGTGACGCCATTTGGCAAGCTCATCTCCCCATGCAGCATCAAATTGAGGGCCGCGCAGGCTTTCAGGGTCTTCCGCCGAGAAGATTTGCGCCACCGCTCCGTTGGGCCATGTGAGCCGCCGCCGCGAGGGCTGCCAATCCGGCCTGTCCGCCTTTGAATGAATAGCCAAAAGGCCCGATACCCCTTCAACCATCACATCCCGTGCATCGCTCAAGGTCTCGCCGATCAGGGCAATGCGTCCATAGGGTTTTGCGGCAAAGGGGGCGCGCCCGTGTACTAAAGCCTTGATCCATTCCGCTCCGGTCCGTGTTTTTCCAGCGCCCCGCCCCCCTAATACCAGCCAAGTGGTCCAGTCCCCTTGCGGCGGCAATTGGTCGGGGCGGGCCCATAGCTCCCAGTCAGATGCCAGAGCCTCTAGTTCCTTAAGGGACAACGAGGCCAGAAAGTCGGCTCTAGCGCTGGGACTGCAATCTTTCAAGGCGCCCCGCAAGCTCCGCGCGGAGGCTGTCAATGTCGCCGTTTGAGGCATTGTCGCTTTGTTGCTCATCCGCTTTGACTTTCTGCTGCGCGCCTGATTGGGCCAGATCCATCAATTTGTCCAAGGTGCGAGCAATGGTGCCAAGAATGCGCGCCTCCTTCTCATCAAAAGCCGCCTCCCCCGTTGCCAGTCGTTCTTCCAAATTGCTGATTTGCTGGTCGGCGGCGAAATAAAGGCGCTGCACCATATCGCCAGGATTGGCAGATTGGCGCTTCCTTGTTTGCGGCTTAACTGCATTAAGGATTGGCTCTGCGCCGGTCTTTTTGACAAACTTTGCCGTTTTGCTTTTAGGGGCAGTACTTGCGGCCCATCTGGCTTTGCGCTTGTAAAGCCGATTGGGAGAAATCTTCAAATCCCGAGCAATCTGGGTAATTGGCTCTTTGCCCGCTTCCACTCTTTGGCGGACATGCTGCCAGTCAATCTCCGGCTCTTCACTCTGCGGCATTGTGCCTCCGAGATGAGAGAAATAAAAACCCGCTACGGACACGATTGAGGCAACCTGTCCGAACGGGTGACACTCTGTTTCCTATGCCGCGTCGATTCCAATGAGTTTGCAACACGGCATAAAAAAAGCCGGTGGGTGCAGATTATTTATCCGCACCTCTCCGACTGTAGCTATACTATATCTATCAACCGTTCGCAGGTCAAGAAAAATATCTTTAAAGTTGTAATTTTATATTAAACAACTAATTAATCTCAATATTTACAATGTCTTATTCTTTCTTTGGCAAAAGCTTGGGCTCATCATCACCATCTTCACCGGGCCAAAAGACCACATGGTGTTCGTAGTCTTCGACCTCCATGCCATCTTCTGATACGGTTTTGCCGCGTACAGAGATACCGGCCTGATGGATGCTATCTGGATCGCCCGAGACAAGCGGATGCCACCAGTAAAGGTCGTAGCCTTCATCAAGCAGGCGATAGGCACAGGTTGGCGGGAGCCAAGTAAGAGAGGCGACTTTATCAGGATCCAGTGGCACGCAGTCGGGTACGGTGGCGAGGCGATTGTCATAATCCTTGCAGCGGCAGCTTTGGTCATCCAGCAGGCTGCAGGCGACATTGGTCCAGACAATTTCGCCCGTGTCCCAGTCTTCCAATTTGTTGAGACAGCAGCGCGCGCACCCATCGCAAAGCGATTCCCATTCCGCACGGCTCATCTCTTCAAGGCTTTTGACTTGCCAGAAGGGAGTTTCCTCTTTTGGTAAAGACAGGAAAGAGGAGGATGGCTGGTCCTTGTTGGTCACGCGGTCTGCTCCTTCTTAATCACTCAGGCTCTGTCATATCTGCCTGACAGAATGGCCAATTTAGGCCGCGCTGAGACAAATTCAAGCGCATTCTTTTCTCTCTTGTTTGCGACCTCTCTGAAAGGCCATCATTTTCACGCCTTTATCGCGTTGGTAGCAGTTTTGTGCCCTGCAAAAATAAATTGGGTCAAAATCTGGCCCCACTCTTGCTTCTTCTTAAGGAATGATTAACAAAGAAGGTCTGCTTTTGTGACCTTTGTGCAAGGATGAACCAGTCTCGTGCGTGATCCGTTTCAAAATAGGACCAAGACCGATCTCAAACGCAAATTTCTTACGTTTGATGCAATGCTTGATAGCTTTCTCTATCAGCTCAAAGGGGTCTTTGGAAACACGATCGACAGCGCGAACAATTTCATGCGCCGTTTTCGGGTGACTGGTTTCAACTATTGGCTGTTCCAGGGTCTCTCGGGCGGTTTTAACATGGCCGTGTTTGGCTCTATCTGTGCGCTGGCCTTGGCTCTTTCCAGCTTTGATCATACCGTCAATGGTCTGACGAAACAGGCGGATTATGCGGTTACCTTTCTTGATCGCTTCGGCAATGAGATTGGCAAGCGCGGCATCTTGCAGGACGATTCCTTTGAACTGGATGATCTGCCTGATCATGTTATCAAGGCGGTCCTTGCCACCGAAGACCGGCGCTTCTTTGAGCATTTTGGTATCGACTTTTTTGGTCTTGCCCGCGCGATTGTAGAAAATGCCCGCGCAGGCGGTGTTGTGCAAGGGGGATCGACTCTTACCCAGCAGCTCGCCAAGAACCTGTTCCTGACCAATGAGCGGACGCTAAAACGCAAAATTGACGAGGCTTTTCTCTCCCTGTGGCTTGAGGCCAACCTGACCAAACGTGAGATTCTCAAACTTTATTTGGACCGAGCCTATATGGGGGGCGGTACTTTCGGAATTGCTGCTGCGTCAGAATATTATTTCGGTAAATCTGCCAAGAACCTTACCCTTTCTGAAGCTGCTATGCTTGCCGGGCTGTTTAAGGCACCGACCAAATATGCGCCTCACGTGAACTTGCCAGCTGCGCGCGCCCGGGCCAAGGAAGTGCTCATTAATATTGTGCAAGCTGGCTTTATGACCGAAGGGCAAATCGTTGCCTCTCTGCGCAATCCGGCCACGCCTATTGATAAAAGTGACATTTACACTCCCAACTATTTTCTTGATTGGGCCTTTGAAGAAGTTAAACGGATTGCCGGATCAAAGTTCCGGGTGCTGACCGTCAAAACGTCTATCGACGTTACCTTGCAGAAACAGGCAGAACAGGCAGTTGAAAGCAATTTGCGGCGCTATGGTAAGGATTACCGCGTGAATGAAGCGGCCGCTGTCCTGATGGAGCCAAGTGGAGCAGTTGTCGCCATTGTCGGCGGGCGTGATTATGGTAAGAGCCAGTTCAACCGCGCGACCGACGCCAAACGACAGCCGGGCTCTTCCTTCAAACCCTTTGTCTATACCACAGCCATGATGAACGGGTACAAGCCAAGCTCCGTCATGCAAGATGCCCCCATAACCATTGGTAACTGGTCTCCCAAAAATTACGGTCGCTCCTATTCTGGCCCCGTTACGCTGACCAATGCTTTGAGGCGGTCGATCAACACAATTCCTGTTCGTCTGGCCCAAACACTGGGGCGGGGTAAGATTGTTGATACCGCTTACAAGATGGGGGTTCAATCCGAATTGCTGATCACACGCTCTTTGCCTCTTGGCTCAGCGGAGGTGACGGTGATGGATATGGCTACCGGCTATGCCGTTTTTGCTTCGGGCGGCAAAAAAGCCGAGGCCCATTCAGTTCTTCAGATAATCAATTCCAAGGGCAAGGTTATTTTTGATCGCCGCAAGGAGCAACCAGTCGAGCAAATCATCCCTGCTAAAGCCATCGCCAGCATGAACAAGATGATGGTGACCGTTGTGGAAGCAGGAACGGGACGGCGCGCCCAGCTGGCAGGCATTCGGGCTGCTGGCAAAACTGGGACAACTTCTGCCTATAAGGATGCCTGGTTTGTGGGTTATACCGGCAATTATTCGGCTGCTGTCTGGTTTGGCAATGACAACAACCGGCCAACCAACCGCCTAACCGGTGGTCGCCTTCCTGCAATGACATGGCAGGCCATTATGACAGCGGCGCATGACCGTGTGCAAATCAAACCTATTCCATTTCTCAAACCCCTGCCCGGCCAACCGGTGGGCATTCAAATTGCTGATGGGGGCCGGATCAAGGATTTGAAAGCAAAGCGCAGCATCCAGCGCCTATCGCCCGAAACGGTCAAAGCGCTTGATGGACTGAGCAGCCTTCTTGGGGGTGGCAATCAGCATAGTTTGCGCGATGTTCCATCCTCCTTAAAGCAGTCCAGGGCAGGCTCCGGGCTTTCAGAACTTAAGTCCCCGACGAGCGGCGGATTGGTAGAAATTACAATGCTCCGGAACTGATTGCCGCCTTAATATTCAAACAATAGAAGCACCTGATTGCCGCACTTAAGCTGCAAAAATCTCAATAAGTTCCACAAATTTGACACTCAACCCGCTTCAATGACCTTAATTATGCAATGATCAATTGACCTTTGAGGGAATCCCTGTACGGATTATGGTTAACTTGAATCAATTCAGCTCCTGCTGGTGTAAGGGCGCGCAGACCTCTTTAAGGTCACACCAGGCAAGCGGTTGGGTAATAATAAGAACAGATCGAGGAGTTGAGCGGCTTTTTAAAAGGCTCATTTTCCTTGAAATCTGGTTTGGGCAAACATCCACCAAGTCAGCTCATTAAGCTGGGCTTGGCTTTGATAGGACGGTAAGCGTGCGCTTGATCTGGGACATATTGTTGTTTGTACTTGTCGCAGTCGGCCTTGGGCTGGGAAGTGCCTATCTTGCAATCAATCACGCTGACAAACTGGAATTAACTGAGTTGGGTCCGTGGAAAGCTTGGCCTAATGCCGCTGGCCCCAAGGCAGATCCTTACAGCCGCGCCAATCAGGCGCGCAGCGGTGCTCTTTTGATCGGGACTGGCGAAGGTATAACCTTTCAGGCCACTAGCGATGATGTAGGCACGCCACTGGATGGGGCATGTCAATATCGGATTTCTGGTGGGCATTTACCCGCTCGGCTTTGGACGCTTACCCTTGTTGATGAAAAGGGTATGGTGGTTGATAATCCTTCCAATCGGTATGGGTATGACAACCAGTCCCTTTTGCGCTATTCCGGCTCACGTTTTGATATTGTCATCGGACCGACAGTGATGGGCAATAACTGGCTTCAAAGCCCATCCAATGGCACTTTCCGGCTTATCTTACGCCTTTACGCCACCCCGCTTACCTCGGGTGGATCCTATAGCGAGATTTCCCTTCCGCGCATTGAATGGGAGAGCTGCAAATGATCCGCACACTCTATGTCTTGCTGGCCGCTCTGTTTACTGCCGCGATCATTCATATCGTGACCATTTTTTTGGTGCCGTCCATGGCGGTTCAGGGCATTTGGCAACGCAGCGCAAAAGCTGCTCCCGAAGGGAGCATTCACATCATGTCGTCTGCGCAGCAAGCTCTTTCGACTTTTCCTGAGCTGGACCCTGCCTTTGCCTATGCTTTTTGCCGCATGGATATCAGCCAAGCTCCTGCTCGTCTGTCCGGGTCCGTGGACAGCTCCTTCTGGTCACTTGCCTATATTGATGAAAAAGATCGCATTCAATATAGCCTGACCAATCAGATTTCAGGTTCTGACTTGCAGGTTGTTCTTGCAAATCGTGTACAGCAACGCCAGCTTTCTGACCGACAAGATCTGGTGGATGATACCGCTGTGATTATTACTGCAACTGGCAATAAAGGGCTTTTGTTCCTACGGGCTTTTGTGGGGCAGGAAAGCAAGCGTGAGCATCTTATCGCCTCGCTTAAAGCTCTGGATTGCCAACCCCTCTGGGACACACTCGAAAACTAGATATGCAGCTTACCCGTCTGCGCAAAATTGTTTGTGCGCAACAGATCTGGGCTTACTTGATCAGATTGGGATCTTCTTTGGCCCATTGCTTTTTGCTCAACCGAGAGCGCCGGTAGGTTGGTTTGGCATCTTGCTGCTCTGCATCCAGCACACCAGTTTGTTCCTGAACATCGCGATAAAGCCGCCGCAAAGCAAAGTTTGCGTCCTTGACCTTGTCAGACGGAGTTTCGACCTCAAGCCGTTTGATGGCATGGGCATAGGCACGAAGGCGGCTTTGCATGGCGCGCCATACCCAGCCAATGAAACGCTTATTCTCATCAACCCGCGCATAAGCCCCTTGCATTTCGCCGGGGCGCATATCTGCAAGACGGGATAGCGCCTGCATGCGCTGCTCATCCATGGCTACCACGCGGCTTGCAGCGGGCAAGAAGGCGGCAAAGGCTTTGCGATCCTTATCAATGTCTGAGATTACACGATCATAGCGCCCGTGATGAGAGGCGTAATGGTCTGACCTTAGCACAGAGTAATACATGCGCGAGTCAAAGGCTTCATCGATGGTGGGCGCGAGACGAAGTCGCTGAGCTTCGGTAAAGACATGCAGCCCGAAAGAAAAATCGTGAGGCAGGAAGCTTTTTAGCTCAGCAGAGGTCCAATCTTTGGCATGAGGTGGATAGATCAGGACCCATGCTTTATCCCGCATCAGGGTTTCTTCATCAGTACCGTTAAAGCTTGAGACGAGCTCTCCATTCAATCGCGCGCGCTGTTTGCCAGCGGATGCCAGCAATCCTTCCCCCCACCCCGCTTTCTCAGGACGGCCAAGATCTCCCATACTGGAGGTACAGGCAGAGAGAACGGGCAGCAAAACAATGCATATCACCCCCAGAGCCATGCCAGATTTTCTATGGCTGGGGATAATTTTTCGCTTCTCTTTTTGCCGTCTCAGAACGTCCACGATCCAAACCTGTAAAAAGCCGAGCCTAGAGGGATTGGCTGGGTCAGATATCGGCGAATCGCAGATATCCGTGCTGTTCAAGACTTACGAGTAAACGCCCTTGCGGTAAAGCAGATTAGTAACTCTCCCCCTGCACTTGCTCTTGCCTGCTGCCAGCCTGTGCGCCACCGGACAAAGATCACTATGGTTAATGCGATATTAAAGTTTGCTGGTGAGGATGGGTGCAATCGTTCATTTTGCAAGACTGGCCAGTTTGGCTTGGTCTTTTTTCCGGGCCTGCATAATTCATCGTAAGCCCCAAAGAGCTGCCACTATAATGGCACCCTGACCGTCTTGCATCATGATCCGCGCGTTTGGTGCAGCCTCTTCAGATAAAGGCGCACCCTATAGAGTTATGTGTTTAAAGGGTTTTTTGATGTCGTCTTTCAATGCGTCTTCTTCTCAAGCGTTTGATGACCTTGCTCGAGGATATGGGAAAACACGCGCCAGTCACACCTTGCTGGCAGCAACTCAGGCTTTTGTTGCGACCGACCTTCATGACAAACGCTCACGGCAGCAATATACCGAACTTGTACGCCATTTCTTCCCCAAGACGGCTCTCGAAGACCGCAAGCAAATTGCCCACATGCTCGCCGATAACAAGCAGGTTCCAAAGGATGTACTGTTTCTATTATGTTGTGATGACGAGCGGGTTGCCTCTATCATTTTGGCGAAGTCTCCATGCCTTGATGAAGACAGCCTGACCACGCAAATTCTGCAAGGCACCATGCATCACCGCAAGGCGGTGGCAGCAAGGCAGGATCTTACAGCACAGCATGCTTCGTGCCTGCTCTCTTTTGGTGAAAAAGAGGTTGCTGCAATCCTCACACGGCATGGGAAAAGACTGCCGGAGATTGCTCGACGGCTCCGTGATATACTCGGGAGCGACTCAATCGAGAATCAGGTTCAAACGGGGCAGACGTTGATGGAACCGGAA
Organism: Cohaesibacter sp.; assembly: GCA_025210795.1. GTDB lineage: Bacteria > Pseudomonadota > Alphaproteobacteria > Rhizobiales > Cohaesibacteraceae > Cohaesibacter. Next base: position 21,727 of record JAOAQZ010000012.1, read on the forward strand.
GATCAAAAAGACAAACGCAAATATGATGCCTTGGTCGCAGATATGGAACGCGACTGGTATGAGCATTACCAGCCATCCGAGCTGGAAGAGGCAGGGATGCGCATGGAGCAAGCCAATCAGGAGGCCTTGAAAGCTGCATCGCACGGCGAGGCGCCGTCCGAAATGCAGGATTTTGCTGATCCAGTTCCTGGCAATCAGGACGACGATATTTCAGCGGCACCCAAGCGTAAATTTTCCTTCTTGATTGGCGCTGAAGATGAAGACAACGCCCCCATTCCGGCCATTGAGCCAGAGACGGAAGGGCAGCGTTCGGCTTCAATCCAGTTTAATCGCAGCTATCAGTCCGATAATCTGGCAATGCCTGAGCCCGCTCAAGCCAAAGCTGAGCGCCGGACGCAGGATGTTTCCACGCCTAGAGCCAAAGGGATGCCAGCACCTGCCCAGCCTTCTTTGAAGTCTCAAGACGAGACACAACGGGCTACCAGTTCGCCATCCAACCGGATCACGCTTGAGATCCGCGCCAAGTCTGACCCTGCTCCGGTTGCGACAGCGGCAAAGTCCCCAGCGATTGAGCATCATGAGCCTGTGGCGCCTTCCGTAAGCGACGTCGCAGCTTCAGAGGAAAAAATCCAAGCGCATAAAATTGCCCATGATGAAGCTTTAGAGCAAAATAGCCATGCGCGCGCCGCTCATCGTGATCAGAAATTCAAGCTTGGCCCTCCACCGGCTCCCTTCCAGCCCAAAGAGGTCGAAGTTTCGGCCTGTGATGATGATTGGGAATTGGCTCTTGCCCATCTGGCTGAACCAGCCGAACAGAGCCTTTCTGCGCCAGTCGGGATTGAGGTAAAGCCGCAGGCCCCTAGCAATCCTGACCAAAAGCCGGTGGCTGCCCAGCGCGCAACGCCTGCCCCCAGTATCCGCCTATCTGTCAGCGGTTTGGCCAATGCTGCGACGGCTTCCTCCTCTATCAAGGTCAGCGAGAGAAACGCCAGCATTTCCATTGGCACGCAGCGCAAAACTAGCAGCCCTGTGGCAGATGTGCCCAAAGCCAATATCCCGCTCGCACCTCCTTCTCTTCAAAAAGAGAGTGCCGAGATTAAAACAGACACTGTAGTTCCGGCAAAGACCGAGCCGGAGGCAGTTTTGGAAGCCCCTCAGATACGGGAATCGGTGCTGGTGGTTGAAGATGTTCCCCATGGTGCAACGATTGAGGCCTATTACGAGAAGGCATCCATTGCCAAACCGTCCTTTATTGCACCTGTTGCCTCTCATGATGAGCTTGATAGCGACAATGTGTCTGATCTTGCGCCTATGGAAGCAGAGCAGTTCGCTGTAGCTTCTGATGCGAAACTGGATTTGCAATTGCCTTCAGCCTCCATGCAAGGCGCAGCACCGAACCACGCTTCTCAGCTTGGCAGGGAAATTCCGGTCTCCCAAGGCACGCCAATAGGCTTCATGCCTGATATGGTCACTTTTGAGGATCTTGAACTGGTTGAAGCCATGCCCGATTTCCCATCTGCGACCGATTTGCTTATTCGCGAGCATGAGACACGTTCAACTCCTGCTATTGAAATGATTGAGCCTGATGAGGTGGTTTTTGCTGAGGCTACCGCTGTAGCAGATGCCGCTACAAGCCTTGCGAACACACCGGCCATGCAAGCTGCAGAACAATTAGCAGCGCAGCGCAATGCGGCGACCGCTCATATTGATGAAGCCCAGCAGCTTCTGGCGATTGATATCAGCCGTGATGAAGAAGACCGCCGCCAGCGCCGCGAGGCCCTGCCATTTGCCCCTGCTGCGCTTGAGGCCGATACGTCCGAACAGTTGGATAGCCTTCATATCAATATCCGCAAGCAGCCCATTGAGAGCGTTCTGAATGAGGCGGGTGATCTTACCGATCTGCCAGAGCTTGCCCATCATCGTGTGGTGGAGGCTGATGACTTTGCAGCCCTTAAGGTGGATACTGGTGAGGCTGTTGATAGCTCTCATGCACGCATTACGACTGGCATTTCTGCTATGCAAGCCCCTGCGGGACGGCTTGGCTCTCTTGATCAATTCCTTGGATTTGAGGAAGACAGTCGCCTTGCCATTATGCAATCGATGCTTGCCACCATCCCTCCTATGGACCGAACCGAGCGCTATCGGCGCTGGGCAGATGGTCGGCCCCAACTTTCGGAAAAGCTGACCTCTGCCCTGATGATGGCCCGCTTTGCAGCGGACGAAGAAACAGTGGCGCAAGTGATGCATGACATTTCCGGTCATCGCCGCTCTGACATGATCAAACTACTGCGCGATCCCGGCGGGGAAGCCTTGGTGGCTTATCTCTATTCCATCGGGCTGGATGAAAGCCGGACCTTGTCCATGGTTCTACATGCACCACAATCGCTGTCTCATTCCTATAACAAGATCTCGCAATTGATGACGCTGTTTGACCAGATGCATCCTGCAGCGGCTCTTGCCATTACCGATCAGATGTTCGGCATAAGCAAACGCGGCCAGAGTGCTCACCATCAGCCTATGCTGGATGCCGGATCAGGGGACAAGGCCCCAAGACTGCGCAGAAGCAGCCAGCACGAAGAGGCTCCAGCCCAACGCGATGCAACCATCACATTTGGCCGCCGCACATCCTCGCGCTAATTAGGCCCTTATTCAAAGGAAAAGCCCTTTTCATACGGTTCAAGACCGCTATGAAAAGGGCTTTTGCGTGTCTGACTTTCAAGATATTCGGATTACAGGGCTTTTTTACTGCCATTTGGCAAGAGCGATGAAAAGAGCCGCCCGTCAATGACAACGAGCCCCAGAGAGATCAGCGCCAAGCCGGCATAATGCTGGCTTTGAAGCTGCTCATCCAGCACCAGATATCCCAGCAGAATGGCGCTGGCGGGTATAAGCAAGGTGACAAGGGCAGCATTCACCGCGCCGGCATTTTCCAGGATTTTGAAGTAGAGCAGATAGGCAAAGGCGGTTGAGGCAACAGCCAGACCAAGAAGCGAGAGCCAAACCGCCATGCCCGGCATGGAAAGGGTCCATGGCTGCACCACGATAAGGACCACCGGCAACATCCAGATAGAGGCGGCTGACAGCTGACCCAAAGCCAGCATGGATGCGGTGATGCCCATTTGCTTAAACCGCCGTCCATAGACCACTGCAATCCCGTAAGAGGCAGCTGCCAAAAGGCAGGCAAAAATTGGCAGCAATTGCCCTTGCTCCCCGCCAGAGCTTTGTGATTGCTGGCTTTGGGCCCAGACATCTTGCCAGCCGATCAAAACTGCCACACCCAAAAGCCCCAGCAGAACGCCCATCAATTTATTGATCTGCATTTTTTCATCAATCAGCGCGAAATGGGCAATTACGAGAGAGAAGATTGGCGTGGTGGCATTGAGGATGGAAGCAAGACCTGAGGGAATGGAGGTTTGCGCCCAGAAAATAAGGCTGAAGGGAACGACATTATTGAAAAATCCCATGACCAGAAATGCCTTGGCCAGATGAAAAGACAGAGGCCGCAGCCCTCCTCTCCACCACAGGTAAGCCCCAAGACACAGGGCGGCTAAAAAGACCCGCACAAAAACCACCGCGAGCGGAGACATCTCTTTGACCGCAACAGCTACAAAGAAAAAAGACCCGCCCCAGAGGATGGAAAGCAGGATGAGCATGAACCAGTCGCGCTGTGACATTTGCATGGATATGACCTTCATTTGGTAAAATCTTGACACAGATCTATCATGACAGAGACAGTTTATGCTGGTCGTTTTCGGACTCCATCATCCTGCTGGTGCTTTCCAGCCCCTGGCAGCCAGCCTATACTGGGGGCATGTTGGATTTTGAAAAATGCGATGCGGCCCGATGGCGGCGTGACCCTGCTTTTGATGGCCGCTTTTTTACCGGCGTTAAGACCACCGGCATCTATTGCCGTCCGGTTTGCCCCGTCAAACAGCCGCTGACCAAGAATGTTGATTATTATCCCAGTGCCGCCGCTGCAGAAGCCGCGGGCTTTCGCCCCTGCCTGCGCTGCCGACCGGAAACAGCTCCCTTCTCTCCCGCGTGGCAAGGCACCAAAACCAGTGTTGAACGTGCGCTTCGTCTCATCAAGGAAGGGGCTATTGACCATGGCACAATTGCTGAACTGGCCGACCGGCTGGGCATTGGCGAGCGGCATCTGGGCAGGCTTTTTCAAAAGCATTTGGGGGCTAGTCCCGGACAAGTCGCCCGAACTATGCGCCTGCAACGAGCGAAGCGACTGCTAGATGATACCGACCTACCGGTGACTGACATCGCGCTACAAGCAGGCTATGGCAGCATTCGCCGGTTTAATGCCGCTTGCAAAGAGGTTTATAGCAAAACGCCCACTGAGTTGAGAGAAGCCAGAAAAACCGCGTGGAAACCCCAGCCATCCTAAAAATACTTTCCTAGGGCATACTACGTACTGCCCAATGAGAGTTGGTCTTGTCAGGCTTTACAAATCAGGTGCCAACAGCAAATCATGGCTCGCCTCTTCGCATTCGGTTTCAATCAGCCATAAATCGCTATCAAACTTTTGCTCAGCTTCGATTTTATCCATCACGGCAAAAACATCTGCCTTTTCCAGAAGGGCCGAGAATAGTCTGTCTCCTTGCGTCTGCTGCTCTTTTGTATACGCCAATTGCGAGGCGGGACCGTAAAGATCGTAAGACCCGTCCAAGCGGTCCAGACGAATGAAAATAGCGCCTGCTTCCAAAGCTCCGCGCTTCATCAAGACCGTGGGTTTGTTGTTATCATTGCGGTAGCGGATATAGGCCGATACCCAAAAATCCGATGTGGTACGCATGGTGATGCCCTGTCTTTGAGGCAAGAAAAAAGGAGACTGAAATCAGTCTCCCTTTCTTATCTGTCAATTCTCTATGCTGCAATTGGCTAAGCAATCCTGATGCCGTCTATCCCAGATCAAGATAGCCCATCATGATCATGTCTTTGAGAAGCCGATCATTGACCCGGCCGGTTACTGGATGACCTCTTGAGCGCTGGAATTTACTGATGGCATTGGCGGTTTTATCCCCCATGCGACCATCAACCGTTAGCTGGGCAAATCCCCATTTGGTCAGGGCATTTTGTACCTTTGCCAAGACAGGATCCGGGTCATTAGGAATGGAGGCAGGCGGTACAGGCGCATTGCTATCGCGCGTATTTGCTGTCCGAAGTGTCTGAATAGGCACCCGCTTTGTGCTGGCAATAGCACGGGGTTTTCGCTTGGGTAAAACGGCCAATGTCACTGTCTGTGCTGCTTGCTCCTGTCTGGAGGCTTGTCCCTGCTCCGCAAGACTTGCCGCATGGGCCGCAACAGAAATTTTGCCAGCGAGTACGTCATGCAGGCCCGCTGTGATCAATCCTGTTGCAGGCAGGCCCATGGCATCCTGAAAGGCACGGACTGCTTCTTTCGTCTCGCCATTTTCCTGTCCGGTCAAGGGGCCAACATAATAACCTGCTCTTGTCAGGTAGCTCTGAACTGCAAGAATGGTGCTGGTGCGGTCATTCGCGAAAGCGCGATTTTGAGCAATCTGCTGTTGGTTGGCATTCTCTTGCGTCATGCCATAGCCTGCAACTTCCATTTGGCCGCGCTGATTGACCCGCGGTGTGGGAATTGCTTGCGTATGATCAGCCAGCCGCCTTTGGGCCTCGAGCTTCTGCGCCTCTGCAATCATAGCTAGTTCAGCCGACTTTGGCTGGAAAAAGAGCGCGTTGGCAATGATTGCAACACCGGTCAGAGCCATGACCATAATGCCGACCAGAGCGAGAGGGCTATCCTGGCCCCCGTCATCCCAATCTTTATAATCGTCATACATTTCTGACATATCAGATTTGCCTCTAGTCACAGGAATGGATATTCCGTTTCTTTTCGTTCGTCTCTTTGGGGCGGCCTTCTGCCTCTCCCCTTGTCGCTGTCTTGGTTAGGCAACGTTGATTTTTGACTTCTCGGCTTTACCCCGTGTCATGGCAATACGGGCTTCGCGAATTTGGTGAGCTTCACCTGCCTCATGTACTTCGCCGGATTTGACATTGAGACTGACAACCGAATTTGTTTCAAGCATGGCAGGGTTTTCCATATCCAGTGGCAAGATGATGGAAAAAGTGGACCCTTTGCCTTCCACACTCTCGATCTTCAAATCCCCGCCCTGGAGTTCGGCCAAGCCCTTTACGATAGACAAGCCAATGCCAGCCCCCTCGTAACGGCGCTGATAGGAAGAATCAGCCTGAACAAATGGCATGGTGAGGCGCGGGATATCATCGGACTTGATGCCAATACCCTGATCAGTCACGGAAATTCTGACGTGAGACCGGGGGCAAGAACCCTTTGCATCTTTATCCCATGCCAGAGAGACAGCAACCTGACTGTTATCATGGCTAAACTTGATGGCGTTTGACATCAGGTTCAGCAAGATCTGGCGGCAGGCTCTTGGATCTGCATTCATGTCAGGGATGCTATCTGCCATCTCTACATAAAGGGCGATCCCTTTCTTGTCTGCTCCCGCCTGCATCATCTTGCAGCAATCTTCCACCAGTTCCCGCATATCGAAATGCTGGGGATGGACCTCAAAGTTGCCTGATTCAATACGCGACATATCCAGCAATGCGTTGACCAGCGACAGCAAGTGGTGACCACCTTTATGGATCAGCTCTGCATATTCGATCTTACGTTCAGGTTGGTCTTCCATCACCTGCGGATTGGTCAGCAATTCCGAGAAGCCAATGATCGTATTTAAAGGCGTGCGCAATTCATGGGTGACATTGGCAAGAAAACGTGTTTTCGCACTGCTGGCCGCTTCCGCTTCGTTGCGGGCTCTCTCCAGCTCATCCTGATGGGCTTTTCGCTCAGAAATGTCCCGCGTTGTGGTCACTGCGCCAATCACATCCCCTGCACTATTGCGCTTTGGTGCGCATTTCATCTCAGCCCAGATCAATGTTCCCCCAGCATGGCGATCATCTGCCACCGCCTGTTTAAGCAAGCGTATTTCTACCAAAATGGCGGCTGGTTCTTCGGCTGTGTTATTCATGGCGTCTGAAAGCGCCTGCAAATAGGCAGGGCGATCAGGAATATGGATCTGCTGGAACAGGCCAGCGCCACTCAGGCTATCCGCTTCAAGATTAAGCAAATCCCTCGCTGCGCCAGACGCATAGGTTACATCCCCTTTCGCATCATGACATGTGATCATATCTGTCACAGCTTCGGTGATTTGGCGATAGTGACGCTCGCCATACTGGGCAACTTTAACCCGTTCCTTTTGCATTGCATCAAGGCGAAGGACCAAAGAACCCGCATAAAGAACCGCGCCCAACAGGGACACATATCCAAGTGCCTGAGCAAAGCCAATTGAGCCTGCCAAAGCCCCTTCTGGCTGCAGAAAGCTCATAACGGCAACAGCGACAAAGGCTGAAGCTGCCAGCGCAAAGCTTTTTGCCTGAAGAGAGCGATACCCCGCCAAGCTTATTTCAAGGGGAATAATTGCGAGCCAAATAAGATGAAAAGACTTAAGGCCGCCCGTCAGCAGCGCCATCCACGCAACAAGACCGGCAGCCAAAGTGGCAGAAAGCAGAATAGCAGTCTCCAGCTTGCCCTGCCGCGACAACAACACGACGGGAAAGAGCGGTGCCAACATCCAAAGGGGTGCCAGAGCCTCCAAGGGGGTCGGACTGCTTACCATCAACAGATAGATCGGCAAAGCGGCAAGTGCGATCACACCCAGCAGCAAATGCAGGGCGAGAAATATTCTATGCTTTCTCTCTTCTGTTTGGTTCTCCTGCAGGGAAGGATGGAGCAAACCATCAATCACTGAGCGGAAGGGCGCATTATAGGAAGCACCTTTTTGCACGTCTGACCTCACCTGATTTGCAGCAGATGCTGCAACTCTATACGCAAAACTAACACAGGTTGTTCCACCACCTTGCGGCATGGAGGGGTATTCTTGATGTCTGCCAGAGTGCCACGCAGTGTTTTAAGGAACGCTAAAGGTCGGGGATAGCTTTTGTCTTTTTTCCCACTCACAAACATTTTTTCGCAAGAAAGGGACGAAAAGAAAAATCATGGTTAACAGAGAGTAATCGAAATCTGACCACACATTCAGAAAAGATGCAATTACAACAAGATAGGGTTTTGGTGCGCTTTTTCGGCCCTCTTCTCCTTCCCTTGCCTCTTTTTGCATCCTTCATTTGCCCTTTTCAGCGGGTAGCCCCAAAGCCGCGCATTTCTGCGGTTTGTGGCCCATGGTTACTAAAGCCTTGCAGAATAGACAGAATTTGAATTGATTTTGACTCTTTCTCTCAATCCCCTCGTGACAGATTGGTTGTAATTTCAAAAACACAGACAAGGCGACCACAAGCCGAACCGTGGCAAGAAATAAAACGACCACGAACCATAACGGCAAAGAAAAGGTCTCTTACATGTCTGGGACGGCAAATCTCATTCACCCATCAAGAGGTGGAGGGGTTGCAAGGACGAAAGGGCAAACAATGGCATTTTTGATACGAGCAGCTTTCTGGCTTTCTCTCGTTATCCTCATCTTGCCGGGCGAACCGGGTAAGTCTCGCGAGGAAGCAGGTCTATCGACCACAGAAGCAATCACTGTTGCGCAAGCAACCTTAAATGACTTTACGAATTTCTGCGCACGGCAACCCGAAGTATGCGCAGCAGGCGAAGTAGCACTGGACAGCTTTTCAGCCAAAGCACGATATGGCGCCAAGCAATTATATGTCTATCTGGATGGACAGGTAGAGGATGGCGACAGCGGCGAGGCTGATGGATTGACCCAAGCCCCTGCCCTTTCTCAGGATCAGGGCCTTGACCGGCAAGAACTGACCATGCTCGCCAAAGGAGCACAATAAAGAGATCAGGCGCTAGAGGCAGATGCCGAGAAACGCCAAGCACAAGGATTTATGCGAACGCAACACCAGTTTCGGATGCTGGCAGCTCTTAAGCTTCTGGCTCCGTTCCCCAGACCGGAATGGAAGATGGGTCTTGTTTGTCAACTATTACGACAACCACCTCATCACCCTAAGGCCCTATTCCATGAAGGTCATACTCGTCCCACTATCGGGCTGTTTATTCCCGGCACTGATGTGACTTTGCCCAGTCACTCAGTGTTTTTTTTTGCATTTTTTCGTGAGATGCTTGCCCCTGTTTCACCCTTTCATTAGTGTGCTGCCCAATTGCAATGCCCGGGACTCTCTTGGCTTTTGCTTGTGTTACTTGACGGGAAGACCAATATGACGCTGACGATTGATGACATCATCGAGAACTTTTCTTTCATTGATGATTGGGAAGAGCGCTATCGTTATGTCATAGAGCTTGGCCGTGATCTGGAACCCTTGAGCGCTGAAGAGCAAAGTGATCTCAATAAGGTTCAGGGCTGTGTGTCTCAGGTTTGGCTGGTATCGGAAGTGGATCAATCAAGCGGTGAGCCTGTTCTCACCTTTCGCGGAGATAGCGACGCCCATATTGTCAAAGGCCTTGTTGCCATTACCCTTTCTGTCTTTTCCGGCCAAAAGGCCGATGCCATCCTTAGCCTAGATGTTGAGGATATTTTCAAGCAGATCGGGCTGCGCGATCATTTGACCCCGCAGCGCTCTAATGGTTTGTCCGCCATGCTTGAGCGGATCAAGACTGATGCACGGCGTGCCTTGCAGGCAGCTTGATGTTTTACGCCCCTGATTGGGGTTTACCCTCCTTAATGGAAGGAAGGGACGGGCGATAGCCCTCCTCACCCCAGTGGCGCATCGGGTTTTTGGCAGGGCCGGTGGCTTGTTCTTCAAGACCATAAAAGCGGGCCAGCCGCGCCAATGCCATAGAAAGCACCAGCTTGGCGGAGCGGGCCGGCCATTGCCTTTGTTTTTCTATCTGTTCCAGACCTTTGAGAAAACAGCACAAGTCTATCAAGGGACCGGCGAATTCCTCCCCCACTTCTCCCATTGCCTTTCGAAACCGCTCACGCGCGGCAAGAGCAGATTGGCTCGCATCCTCACAATCATTAAAAGAGCGATGGCTGCGGCTATCCAGCCCCCCTTGCCCAAGGCGTTGCCAGTCAATCCCCATGGATGGGCCGTGATGCCCTCGCTCAAAATCACGCCTTAATCGCTCACCGGCTTCATATTGTACGGAACTGATAATAGCGCCTCCCTTCTTGTTTTTGCGCAGGGCCATCATCGCAAGGGGGCTTTCGGCCCTGTTCACTCTGATGGACGCATTGCTCTTATCTTTAAGGCGCCCCACCTCAGGCATGGCTTCACTTTTCTCCGCCTTTTCGCGCTGTTGGTGCTGGGCGACAAATATAGCATCTTCCTCTTTTTTTAGTTTGAGGCGGCGCAAAGCCTGGCGGGCTTGAGAGGTGGGCAGCACCTTGCTCCCCTCTAGCCGGACCAGATCACAGATGAGAAAATCGCCTAGATCTTTCTCGTTGAGTGCATCTTTACTGATACTCTTGGCTTTTATAAGCACTCGAAGCTGCGCCAGTTGGGCGGATGAGAGATCCGATGCCACGCCAGCACTCTTGCCGCCCTTTTTGGCGATTGTTTCAGCATTTTGAGATGCATTTGTCATGTGAGCGCCCTCTTTATTGATTGATATTATAGGGAGAGGGCTCAAGTACCTTCATGGTCTCCAAGGCGCTTTCAAGACTGCTGAGCAGCAATTCCATATTCTCGTCTTCCCGCCGTTCTTCAATCACCCGGCAAGCATAGGAAATGGTGGTGCGATCTCTTCTATAATGCCGTGCCACATCTCTTAGGCGATAGCTAAGGCAGACATGGCCAAGATACATGGCAATCTGGCGAGCAAAGGCAACGGGCTGGCGGCTGCGCGTTGCAGAATGGAGCGCTGTCTTTGGAAGGCGAAAAGTGCGGGCCACCAGTTCATCAATTATGTTAAGCGCCTGCTTTTCGGGTGTTAGCACCGGCTCTGGCAATAAGAATGGAACACTCTTGCGAGTGTCTCTTTGTGAAAGCCCTTTCAGCATTTTTCTCTCCATTTGTTCGCCTTGTATGCAGGCTGGCATTCGCGCACAGGTCGCAATAGGAATATTTACCTGATAATACAACTTTTTGGTGTTATGAGGATAAATTCAACAAAAAGAAGTCATTCGAATATTTTTCATGGTAAACAAATATCGCTAATCGGCGCTGATTTCTGCCATTCCCATAGAATTACAAGCGAGCAACCCCTGATTTTGGCAACTCGACTTATCCCCCTTCTGCAAACTTGCAGGACAATAGAGTTATGACAAAATTCCTATCTCACCTTTCAGTTGCTCCAAACGCGCAAGGCGTACGGAGCGACCTTGCCCCTCCCTTTTCTTTTTCGGCTAGAGCTCATGCTCAAGCACTGATGAGATTTGAGTGCAAATCTGCAGTTCATCAAGGTCAGTGCAAACAGAAGCCTCTTTCAACGGGCGACCAACCACAAAAAGCGCATAAAAAGGGAAAGCAGCTCAGTCATGATTTGTTTTTTCGGGTGCCCCCGTTAAACTATGACCGGATGCGGCATCTGCCTGCCTTGCTGCATCTCTTTCCAAGCGAAATTACCCGTCTTGAAGAAGAACAGACAGGCGAGCTTGTAAGACGGCTTCATAGAGCCTTGCATGCAGAGAGAAAACGGGGGCGAACGGGTCATTGGCGCTATAGTCTGTCGCGCCATATCGGTCTGTATCAGGCATTAAGTGCGGAGCATGCGCGCCTCTATGGCCCGGCTGAAAGAGAAGATGATCTGCTGGCTATTGTTGGCGCCAGCATGATGTAGCTTTCAGGCGCACTCATGCTTAAAACACAAAAGGCGGCCACAAGGACCGCCTTTTTGCATTGTTTCTTCTCCCCAGATAGTGGGGGTGGTTTCCGCTTGACTTAACCGCGTGGCTTGCGGCGGCGCTGCTGACCCAGGCCCATTTTCTTGGCCAAATTGGAGCGCGCTTCGGCATAGCTTGGGGCAACCATTGGATAGTCGGCTGGTAGCCCCCACTTTTCGCGATATTCTTCGGGGGAAAGATTATAATGGGTGCGCAAATGGCGCTTGAGTGACTTGAACTTTTTCCCATCTTCAAGACAGATGATGTAATCCGGTGTGATGGATTTCTTGATGGAAACGGCAGGTTTTGGGGCCTCAACCACTTCTTCAGTCACAGGAGTGCTTGTATCTTCCAAAGCCTTATAGATATCACCAATAAGTCCAGACAGATCATTTACTGGCACAGCATTGTTGCTTACATAGGCTGAAACAATATCTGCAGTCAGTTCAATCAAGATATTGTTGTTTGAAGTTTCAGTCATTTCTGTTTGTTCTTCCTGATACATATGAAACCGGTCTTTTCCATATTCGGGCGGGGTGCTAGGGACGACAAATCAAGCAAAGCTCTTTAACTGTCGCTAAACTTACCCTTTCCTAATCGCTAATTGCGTTTACTTCAAGACAATAAAATTCCAACTGAATATTTTCTTTCCTTTTCTTAAAAACGCCAGTTGGTCAAGAGTAAAATTATACACATTTGCGTAGAATTGCTGAGTAATTGAATTATCACTTAACCCTATACAGATAGGTTCGCGCTCGTTCCTAGCAGATTTAAGATTTCGCTCTTACTCCCACTCTCCCCTTATACTATGCATCACGAACCAACAAAAAAGCCCGGCAACTACCGGGCTTTTTTGTACTTCACTGTAACGGGTTCCCTCATTCATCGACAGAAGCCTGGCCTTTATATTCATCCATAATTGTGCCTTCCCAAGGCTTGGTTCCTCTCATATAAGCGGCACGCGCCAACAAATGAGCTGCTACAGGAGTTGTCAGCAGGAAGAATACAATTCCGGCCAATGCACGCGAAACAACGCTAAATTCCGCTGAATAAATCGCAAGAGCCAAAAGCATGAGGCCTGAGCCCAAGGTGCCTGCCTTGGATGCTGCATGCATACGGGTATAAAGATCAGGAAACCGCACCATACCAACACCTGCAAGCAGGGCAAAGAGGGCTCCGACAATCAAGATACATCCTACAAGAATATCGGTCATTAGGCTTGTCCTCCTGCGGTCTGCTCACGGGCCCTGCGTGCCTTGGCTTTGGCTTCGGCCGCTTCTTCTTCATCAGCAAATTCCGAATCGTCCCCATGGCTGAGAACAAAGCGGGCGAATGCGACCGTTGCCAAAAAGCCGATGAGGCCCAAAGCAATGGCGATGTCGATATAAAGATAGTAGCCGGTTTTGACGCCGATTACGGCAATGAATCCCATACCAACCGCAACCAGCATATCCAGTGCCATAATCCGGTCTGAGAGAGAGGGACCAACAATAATCCGCCATGCAATGAGCAGGAATGAGACTGTCAATAACAACAAGGACAGAAGAATTGCGGCCTCAAGAAAGGTTTGCGGAAAGCTCATCTCAGTGCCTCCATGATTTTGCGCTCAAAACCATTTTTAATATCGGCACGCATCGCTTCTACATCGTCGATATCAATGGCATGGATATGCAGATACTTTTTGTCTGAGGTTACATCGACGGACAACGTGCCCGGCGTCAGGGTTATAAGATTTGCCAAGAGCGTAATCTCGTGGTCTCTATCGGTTTGCAGCTCATAGGCAAAGAAACCAGGGCGGACATTGATCTTGGGCTGAATGGCAATCTTGGCCACCCGATAGGCAGACAGGACCAGTTCGTAGAGGAAAAGCCAGATCAGCGAAATTACCCGCTTTGTACGGAAGAGATAGCTAAGCGTCCCTACCTGTTCGCGAATAAGAAACAAAGAGATCATACCCAGCACAAAACCGAACATCAGGTTCAGCTCTGAGAACGACCCGCTTATCGCACCCCAAGCAAGGGCGAGCAGGATATTTATGAGAAATAGGGAACTCATTGTGCGCTCTCCTTCTCTTGAGTGGCACCGGTCTGATCAGCCGCCTGTGGTTTGGCAGGCGCCTTATCATCGGCCATGTTGTCCACCTGTCCGTTTTCTTTGCGCTGCTCAAGCACAGGGCCAAAGACTGACTGCACATAGGCCTGAGGGCGCAGCAAGGTATAGGCCCCTGACTGGGCAATCCCAAAGAATGGCGATGGTACAAGCCCCATGAGGGCAACGAAGACCACCAGTGCAGAAACCGGAATAAAGGCCCTGCCCTTCACAGATGCTGCAAGCTGGTTAAGCGGTGCGGCATCGCGGCCATCTTCGGTCCCAATGGGACCGCCGCGCCAGAAGGCATGAGCCCAAACCCGGCCCATGGCGATCGAGGTTAGAAGGCCAGTTGCAAGGATCACAAAGGCAAGAACATTATGTTCGTTGCCCAAAGCAGCTTCAACCAGCACGAATTTTGGCCAGAAACCCGAGAATGGTGGCAGGCCTGATACAGCCAACACCAGAACAAGGAACAGAAGGGACAGAAGGCTTGATGCCTTATAGCCTCCACCGAGATCGGCTAACGTATATTTGCCACCAGCCATGCGCATCAGAACGCCAAGCGCCAGATACAAAGCTGTCATGACGAAAATGGAATGCACCGCATACAGAATAGAGCCCATAATTGCCGCTCCTGTACCAATGGCCACCCCAGCCAGCATGGATCCGATACCGGTAATCACGAGATAGCCAAGGATACGGCGAACATCATTTTGCGCTAAAGCACCCAGCGCGCCAAGCATCATGGTCAGGCCTGCAATAACGGACATGACGTCTGCCAGCTCGCCACGGCTTTCCGGCAAGATCAGCACCATCGTGCGGATCAAGGCATAAATACCAACCTTGGTCAGCAGACCGGCAAAGATGGCAGAAACCACAATGCGCGGGGTGTGATAGGAAGCAGGCAACCAGAAATTAACAGGAAAGGCTGCAGCCTTCATAGCGAACGCGAGGAAATAGAGGGCTCCGATTGTGCTCATCGGGGCATTATCGGGCAGCATGGGAACCTTCTGGGCGATATCGGCCATATTCAAGGTGCCTGTCACCCCATAAAGCAGGCCGGTTGCGACCAAAAAGAGGGTCGTTGCCATCAGATTAAGGATGGCATATTTGAGCGCACCATCAATCTGGGACTTCTCTCCGCCCAAGATGATCAGGCCGAAGGATGAAATTAGCATCACTTCGAACCAGACATAGAGGTTGAAGATATCACCGGTCAGAAAAGACCCGCTGACCCCAGTCATCAGCAACATCAGGAACGGATAGAAGCCAAGGCGGCGGCCCGTATAATTGATGTCGAGCGAGGAATAAATGCAAACCGCGAGCGCTGCAATGCCCGAGACAGCTGCAAGCGTCGCTCCCATAGCATCAACCGTGAAGGAAATGCCAAAGGGAGGCATCCAGCGGCCCATGGTCATGGATTGTGGGCCAAGCTCCAGCACGCGCTGGAGCAATAATAGCTCACATCCCACCACGGCTGCCATGCTGATGGTTGCAATATAGGCATGGATATCGGGACGAGAGCGCAGCATCACCATAACGGCGCCTGCTAGAATGGTAATAATGATCGGGGCAATGATAAGCCAGTCAGCCGGAGTGCTGGGCGCAAGGATCATTGCCTGAGACAGATCAACTGAATGAGAAGGACTTCCAGCCATGTCTTTACGCTTCCTTTAATAGCTTACCGGTGGGGTGGCTTCGTTCTCTGGCTCGGCTACACGCATGAGCACCGTGTCATCGGTTCCCAGTTCCTGATAGGTGCGGAAGGCCAGAACCAGCAAAAATGCCAGAAATGAGAAGGAGATCACAATCGCTGTCAAGATCAGAGCCTGAGGCAAAGGATTTGCGATGATCTGAGCCATTTTCTCTGGATCCTGCGGGATGATCGGCGGGGTTTCCCGCGTCAGGCGCCCTGATGTGAAGATCAGCAAATTGACGCCGTTGCCAAGTACAGCAACCCCGATGAGAATGCGGATAATATGTCGGGACATCATCAAATAGACGCTAACCCCGAAATAGACGCCAACAAGAAGAGCAAGCAGAGTTTCCATCTTGATTATTCCTCCAGCGTCAGGGCAATGGAGGACAAAGCCCCCAGAACAACGAAATAAACCCCGATATCAAAGAACATGGGGGTTGAGAGTGCCAGCTCCACACCCAGAATCTTGGGGAAGGTCCAAAGGCCGGTCAGGAATGGAACGCGCATCACGATTGACAACAGGCCCGACAAACCAGCAAGCAACAGGCCAAAGGCTGCCAGAGACAAGGGCCGAAAATAGAGCGTGCGCCGCACAGAGTGGACACCTGCAGCAATGCCGTGGATGGCAAAGGCAGAGGCTGCAATCAGGCCGCCAATGAAACCGCCCCCTGGCTCGTTATGCCCGCGCAATGTGACAAACACAGAGAAGAGCACCATCAAAGCTGCCAGAAACGGAGCAATTGTACGAAAAATCAATGTTTTCATTTGTTTGAACCTTCTCCGTCCATCATTTCCTTGATCGGATCAATATTCTTTCGGTAAGCCTGCTTGGTGCCACGGATCAGGGCCGCTACCGCCAGTCCGGTAATCATAACCACTGCGATCTCGCCGAAGGTATCAAGGCCACGGAAGTCGACGATGATCACATTGACAATGTTTCGCCCATGGGCAATCGAGAGGCTGTTCTCTGTAAAGAATTGAGACAGGCTTGAATCGAACGGCACTTGTGTGACCGCGATCAGAAGCAGTGCAACACCAACGCCTACAGAAACAGACACTGTCGCATCCATCAGGAATTGATGGATTGGGCGTGGGTCGCGCTCTGCCAAAGACAGGCGCGTCATAACCAATGCAATGATCACCACCGACAAGGTCTCGACCATAAACTGGGTGAAACTCAGGTCCGGTGCGCCAAACATCATAAAGATCAGCGCCACGGCAAAGCCCTGAATTCCGAGCGATACAATGGCAGTCAGGCGCGTCTTTGCAATAACGATGGCGACAAGACCAACCAGAGCCAAGCCAAACACGCCCCATTCATAAAAATGCATACTGGGGATTGCCGGAATTGCGGGTAGTTCACCGAAAGTAATCATCGGCAGGATTAAGGCTGCGGCACTGATAAGGAAAGTGAATGTCAGATAGCTTTCCAGATTTCCCGACTGCACAATGCGCGTGATCGCTGTAGAACCCCGCACAAGACTTGCAATGACAAAGTCAAAAGCATGATCTGGGCCCTTGCCGAAGAACTCAATGACATAGCCTTTGGCGTTGCGAATGCGGTCCGTCAGTTTGTAGAACAGGATGCCGAGAACCACAGTCACCCCTGAAAGCGCCAATGCTTCATTGACATGAAGTCCGAAGCCGATCTTCACATGTGCCTGCTGACCCGCAACAGAGGATGCCATGGGGGCAAGAAGGCTTTTAGCGGTAAAATCACCAAACAGCATGGCAAGGAAGCCAAGGCTTGAGAGGACTATCGGCCCGGCAATGAGCAAGGCAGGTCCCTCATGGGCTTTCTTGGGAGTTTTGCGCTCATGCCCAAAGAAAGGGCGGAAGGCGACGATGAAGCCTGCCGCGAACATCATGGCATTGCCCAGAACCGCCGCTGCCGTGATGGCGATGAAATGTGGTGTGGTGCCGTAGATGCCAGCATAGACCTCTTCCTTGGCAACAAAGCCAATCATCGGCCACAGGCCGCCCATGGACAGAGCGGACAGAATGGCGGCGATAAAGGAAATAGGCATCAGCTTACGCAAGCCACCAAGCCGGGTTAGATCCCTTGTGCCTGTTTCATGATCAACTGTACCGACAATCATAAAGAGTCCGCCCTTGAACAAGGCATGGGCAAACAGATACATAACCGCGCCGGTAATGGCGACTGGGTTGGACGTTCCAACCAGCATGACCAAAAGTCCGAGCGATGCAACGGTGGTATAGGCAAGGATTAGTTTCAAATCACGCTGACGCAGGGCCATCCAAGTGCCAATCAGCAAGGTCACGCCCCCAAAACTTGGGAGGATGATGGACCACAGAACCGTGTCACCCAAAATCGGATTGACGCGCATCAGCAAATAGACGCCAGCCTTGACCATGGTTGCAGAATGCAGATAGGCCGAGACCGGTGTTGGGGCCTCCATGGCATTGGGTAGCCAGAAATGGAACGGGAATTGCGCAGACTTGGTAAAGGCTCCGCCCAGCACCAACAGAAGAATTGGCACATAAAGAGCATTATCGCGCAGAATATCACCGCGGCCCAGAAGCTCGCTCATTTCATAAGAGCCACCATTGTGGGCCATCAGGATGAAACCGGCTAGCAAGGCAAGCCCCCCACCCCCGGTCACCACCAAAGCCTGAATGGCTGCTCGGCGAGAGGCTTCATATTTGTGATTAAAGCCAATGAGCAGGAAGGAGGTGATAGAGGTCAGCTCCCAATAGATGAAAAGCGTAATGAGGTTATCCGCCATCACCACGCCGAGCATTGATCCCATAAACAGGAACAGGAATGAGAAGAAGCGCCCCTGATCTGCATGTCCTTTGAGATACCCACCCGCATAGAGAATGATGAAGGTGCCGATACCGGAGATCAAAAGCGCAAAGAGCAGGCTTAAGCCATCAATGAAGAGTGAGTATTTAATATCATAGATGGGCAACCAATCAGCCGTCAGCACCACCGGAGTGCCGAGTGAGACGGGCGTAATATAGTTACACAAATGGAAAAAAATAGCTGCCGGGACCAGCGCCATCAACCAGGCGGCATTATGCCCCAGAACCCGTTTAGCTATCGGTGCAACCAGCGCCGCCAAAAAGGGCGCCATCATTGCAAGATAGGTTCCATCACTGAAATCAAGCGTCATACGCCAATCCTCTTCCAGCCTGCTTTGTCTTTAGGTGGTGATGCCGGATATCCAAATCCAGTTCATACGCACTTTTCCCACCCCTTTGAGCGAAATCTTAGGCCATAGGCTGTTGGTAAAGGGTTAATGGGCGGATCTGATAAAAGTTGATTCAAATTTTAATGATTATTTCTGGGTGCCCAATTTTGTTTATACTTACCAAAAGCCTAACACAAATGCGTATTTGCAGGTGATTGAGTATGCGACTCCAAGCCGCGACCTATCGGCTTTGTGATTTGAATTGACTTTGAAATGAGCATTACGTGTTTATATCTAAGGTCAGTCATGCCAGACTTGATTTCAGGTACTAAAGAGCCAAGGAGTGCGCGATGAGTAAAATTGACAAGACCGATAGCCAATGGCGTGAGGAACTAACTCCCGAGCAATTTCATATCATGCGCGAAGGCGGCACCGAGCGAGCAGGCACATCAAAACTCAATTACGAAAAACGCAATGGGGTCTATCACTGCGCGGGCTGTGGCAAAGCTCTTTATCCATCGGACACCAAATATGAGTCGGGCAGTGGCTGGCCCAGTTTTTTCCGCCCCTTTAGCGAGGGTGCGGTCACCGAACATGTTGATCGCAAATTCTTTATGAAGCGGACAGAAATCCGCTGTGGGGATTGTGATGCCCATTTGGGCCATGTTTTTGATGACGGCCCTGCCCCAACGGGCCTGCGCTATTGCATGAATGGGGCCGCGCTTGATTTCCGCCCTGAAGACGATCAGGGCTAATCGGCCCCGCTTTTCATCACACCTCTACTCACGACCATGACAAAGCAGTAATGTGCTGCTTTGTCTCTTTGCTTTTGCGACAAATCTGCTTATGGTCGCGCCAGGAAGGATGGGTCGGTTGTGGCCCTTCTTGTTGCGCCCTGTTTGATCGCATTTCAGGTTCACTCTTCCTGCCTTGCGAAATCAAACATCCATGTCCAGAAGGTCCAAGAAGCCCAAGATGTCCAAGCTTTCTTCTTCATCGCTCTTTTCCGCCCCAAAGGCTTCTGATCCAGAGACGTCTAACATGGATAGGCAGACGGACCAACCGATCCGCAAGGAAAGCCCTATTCTAACCTATCTGTATCTTTTGATTGCTCTGGGCGGTCTTCTTTATGCAGGGCTTGGATTTGTGGCTCTGTCCGAAGCGACACAAAATGAGGCATGGCCAACTGCGAAAGGCATGGTTCTGACCAACCATGTTGAGGAGTTTGATCGCACTAAAGCCGATGGTACTGCCATCAAAACCTATAAGGCGGTGGTCGGTTATCGCTATGAGGTGGATGGCAAGTCTTATAAAGGATCGCAGATTTCCCTTCATCCTTCTGAACGGACCATCAAAGGTGTCGCCCGTACGGAGATGGAGCCTTACAAGATCGGCAATCATGTTGAGGTCTTTTATGACCCAAATGATCCTTCCCGGGCCGTTTTGCGCGCCGATGACACTATCGGGGCCTATCAGGCAATTTCCGTTGGGTTAAGCATTGGTTTGATCAGCCTTTTCTTCTTCATGATGGCTCGTATGGGGATGAAGCGTCGGGCCGCGGCACGCGCCTGATTACCCGGTTTTCCCCGAAAGAGACGAAATATTTCCAGACTTTTCTGCGGAAATAATTGCATAAAGTCATAAGTATCAATATTAAAATTTTTGATTAGTTCTACTACATGCCCTCACTCGGTTTTGAGGCGGCTGAAATTAATTGGAAGACACACCATGAAGCCCTTGCATCGTTCGTTTTTTGCTGTTCTTGGACTGATGATTGTTGCCGGCTGCGCAAGCAAGCCCATGGAAGTTGATCGCATCACTCCTATTTCGGCCACGAACGGAAGTTCCTCACTAGATCTCTACGCCAAGCAAAGAAATGCTGGAGAGGCTGTCCCTGAATTTGCAGGCGATCAGATCGTTGATGTGCGCACTTATACAGCAACAAAGAATGGTGGCCGCGGTAAGGAATTTGCTGGGGCAAAATGCAAAGTCGAAGCACGGGATTTCACGGCATCAACAATCAGCCCTGCCAAAGTACGCGTGCCGAATTTCAGAGCTAAATCCAGTGATCTTTCCGTGCGTTGCGAGCATCCAGACTATAAAAGCAAGCTAGTAACCACTGGAGTTTACAATCAGACCAAGTCTGACCGTCTGAATGCCGGCTCTCATGCCGGGTTAGCGGGTCTTGCCCTAATGGCGGTGGTGAATGGTGTATCTGACGACAGCAAGGATATCTACAGCTATGCCCCTATTCTGGTCGTCATGAGGCCTCTAAAGCCCGTCGTTCAATAGGCTATTTGTCTCGTGGAGCTATAAAAAGGTAGTGATGAAAGCCCGTTTGGCCCGGTTCAGGCGGGCTTTCTTTATGCGCTGACTTGAGAAGGCTTGCTTAACCTCCTAGATGCTCCGGAGGTAATCACATACTGCCCTTTGTTTTACGGTTTCAGGACAATATCCATGAGGGCAAAAGCAACCCAAGCCGCCTCCCCTCTCTTGCGCGGGGATTAAAAATATGGCTTGCTACGGCCAAGGCCTGCCTTCATAGACGTCGGGCCTTCTGTCTTTATCTGCCCTCCTTGGAAATATTTCTTTCCTCTCTTTCCTTTAGGCCTTTGCCAAGGCTCTTACCCCACCAGCACGGAGCAATGCATGACCAAATTGCCGGTTACATCAAGCATCGTCTCTTCTGCCGTTGTGGGGGCGCTGGTCGGATTTGGCGGAACGCTTGCCTTGATCGTGGCCGCCGGGCAAGCGGTGGGGGCAAGTGGCAGCCAGATTGCCAGCTGGGTCACAGCGCTCTGCCTCGTTATGGCGGCAACATCGGGATATCTGTCTTTCCGCCACCGCATTCCCATCATTACAGCCTGGTCAACGCCGGGGGCTGCACTGATCGGGGCCAGCAGTGGCATCAGTTTTGAAGCGGCAATTGGGGCTTTTGTCTTTGCGGGCCTGTTGCTCACCCTTACCGGTCTCTTTCGCCCCATTAGCGATGCTATCAATCGCATTCCTAAACCCATCGCAGCGGCTATGCTGGCCGGGGTTCTTCTGCAATTTGTGCTCGCCGTGTTTGAAAGTCTGCAAATTGATTGGGCTTTTGTGCTGCCCATGGTGTTGGTTTTTCTTGTGGTACGGGTTTTTAATGCTTCGCTGGCGGTGATAGCTGTTCTTATCTATGGCCTTGTGCTTGCCTTTCTTCTAGGCAAAGTCTCTGACTTTTCTCTCTCAGGGCACTGGTTTGGCCTTTCTTTCTTCTGGCCGGACTTTGACCTTACCGCTCTGATTGGCCTTGGCCTGCCGCTTTATCTCGTCACCATGGCGTCGCAGAATTTGCCGGGCTTTGCTGTTTTGCAAACCGATGGTTACGAGCCGCCGGTGCGCTCTATTCTGACGGTCACAGGCCTTGCGTCTCTGATCTCGGCCTTCTTTGGCGCTCACAGTTCCAATCTGGCCGCCATTACCGCAGCTCTGTGCACGGGGCCAGACACCCATAAAGACCCGTCCGAGCGCTGGAAGTCGGGCCTTGTCTATGGGCTTGTTTATCTCGTGCTGGCGCTTTTCGGGGCCTCCCTTGTCACCTTGTTCGCCGCCCTGCCAGCCAGTCTGATTGTGACCGTTGCAGGGCTTGCCCTCATCACGCCCTTCATTGGGGCCATGAGTGGAGCCCTTGCGCAGGAAGAATCTCGTTTTTCTGCCATCCTAACCTTTGCAATCACCGCATCAGGCCTCGGTCTTTTCGGGATTGGCTCCGCCTTTTGGGGACTTGTGGGCGGTTTGCTGGCATTTGGCACCGAACGGGGATTGCAGGAGGTCTTGAGAAGGCTTGATTAAGCCTTTAAGTGTAAGGATATGCATGACATCAAGTATAGCCAGGATATTCCTTTATGACGAAAACGGCATCCCTTGCTTCCTTCTCCGCCCAAGCCCCGCGCGCTGACAAGCGCCCCCATTCGGCCTCTCATCATGGCTTTTCCCTGCATGATGACTATGCCTGGCTGAGGGCAGACAATTGGCAGGAAGTCATGCGTGACCCATCCAGCCTTCCACAAGATATTCGTACCTATCTGGAAGCGGAGAATGCCTATACGACAAAGGAAATGGCAGACACCGATGCCCTGCAAAGCCTGCTCTTTGAGGAAATGAAAGGGCGCATCAAGGAGGATGACAGCTCCGTCCCCTCCCCCGACGGGCCCTATGCCTATAATTCGCGTTATATCAAGGGCGGGCAATATCCCTTGCTGGTGCGCACCCCGCGCAACAGGCAAGAGGATGAAGAAGCCGAAGAGATCTTGCTGGATGGCAACAAGGAAGCCGAAGGCGAAGCTTTCTTCCGCCTTGCCTCCACCGCGCACAGCCCAGACCATAAATTGCTGGCATGGGCTGTTGATACCAAGGGCAGCGAATATTACAGCGTTCGCATTCGCGATCTCTCAACTGGCCAGGAGCTTGAGGATGAACTGACCGAGACCACCGGCGGCGTTGTCTGGAGCGCTGACAGCAGCCATGTCTATTATAGCTGGCTGGATGAAAATCACCGCCCGTGCAAGGTGTTCCGTCACAAGCTGGGCACCGCGCAATCGGATGATGACCTGATTTATGAAGAGCAGGATCCCGGTTTCTTTGTTGGCATTGGCAAAAGCCAATCGGGGGATCAGATCATCATCGACTGTCACGATCACGAAACCAGCGAATGCTACCTGATTGATGCACGCGATAATGCATCGAAACCTTGCCTGATTGCTGCGCGCGAAAATGGCACCGAATATTCAGTCGATGAAGCGGGCGGCATTCTTTATATTCTCACCAATGCCGATGGTGCAGAAGATTTCAAGCTGGTCACCGCGCCGGTGATTGCGCCTGAGCGGAGCAACTGGATTGATCTGGTTCCCCATCAAGCGGGCACCTTGCTGCTGTCACACACAGTTTATAAGACCTATCTGACATGGATGGAGCGCGCGGAAGGGCTTCCGCGTATTCAGATCCGCAACCTCACATCCGGTGCCTGTCATGCCATCGCCTTTGATGAAGAGGCTTATGCATTGGGACTGTCCGGCTCTTTGGAATATGATACCAGCGTCATCCGCTTTACCTATTCCTCCATGACCACCCCTGCGCGGGTTTATGATTATGATATGGGTAGCCGCGCCCGCACTTTGCGCAAAGAACAGGAAGTGCCGAGCGGTCACAGCATTGATGATTATGTAACGCGCCGCCTGATGGCCCCAAGCCATGATGGCGCACAGGTGCCTATCACGCTTTTATATCATAAAGACACTGCCCTTGACGGGTCCGCTCCTTGCCTTCTTTATGGATATGGCTCTTACGGCATTTCCATTCCGGCAAGCTTCTCCACAAAGGCCCTGTCGCTAGTGGATCGCGGGTTTGTTTATGCCATTGCTCACATTCGTGGCGGCAAGGAAAAAGGCTTTGCCTGGTATACATCGGGCAAACGCGCGGCCAAGACCAACACCTTTAAGGACTTTATCGCAGCAGGGAATTATCTTGCCGAGCAGAATTATACCTCGCGCGGCAACATCGTTGCGGAAGGCGGCTCCGCTGGCGGTATGCTGATGGGCGCGGTTGCCAATATGGAGCCGGATCTCTTTTGCGGCATTCTGGCCCTTGTGCCCTTTGTGGATGTGCTCAATACCATGCTGGATGAGACCTTGCCGCTAACCCCGCCTGAATGGCCGGAATGGGGCAATCCGCTGGCATCCGCTGAAGATTATCAGACCATTGCGGCCTATTCCCCCTATGATCAGGTCGGAGCCCAACATTATCCTGCCATTTTGGCTGTCGGTGGTTTGACCGACCCACGGGTAACCTATTGGGAGCCTGCCAAATGGGTTGCCAAGCTGCGCGAAAAGCGCCTTGATGACAATCTTCTCTTGCTGAAAATCCATATGGATAGCGGCCATGCCGGTGCGTCTGGGCGCTTTGATCGCCTAAAAGAAAGCGCGCTAGAATGGGCCTTTGCCCTTAAGGTGACGGGTAAGCTTTGATCTTACCCAAAGTGCAGCCTAGCCCCCTGCAATGGATCGGCAGAGGATGCTTTATACAAGATAAAAAGAAAGCCCCGGGCGGGGCTTTCTTTTTGTCAAATCTTTGCGCTGTGGCACGCAGCACGCGCCCTTAAGCGCTCATTTTCAAGTTCGCCAGCTTCTTGGCAACCTTTTTCACCAAGCCGCCACGCTCATATGTCATTTGCACCAGATGGCCAATGATATTGCCGGAAATGGCGATATGCTTAAGCGGTCGGGCTGTTGTGTTGAATTTGGCCTTATAGGCTTCATCCCCAAGAGTGAAATCGGCAAGCAGATCACCCGCTTCTGCACGCTGCTCAAGGATATGATCAATCATCAACATGCCCGGTGAGCATTTGGCAAATGTCTCCTGATCAAAGCCACCAAGGAGGAAATAATAGCACCGGTCATGATGGATGCCGAACTCTACGGCTGCAATCTCGTCCCCTGCATAAAGCAATCGGGTCTGGGCAAAGCCGCTCTTTGCTCCTTCAATAGCGATATTGATATAAAATTGCAGATAGACATCCTGTTTCAAAAGATCGTCTTCAAAGCGCTCGGACCGCATTTTTGCCAGAAGGATAATTGCATCCCTGATACGATCTTCCTCTTGCAACAATTCAAAGCGGACAGCGCCATATTCCTCAAGCTTGCGCTGCTTTCGCCGCAGCTCTTTGCGGAAACTTTTGGAGAGCGATGAGGTTCTCCACGCTTCATAAGGGGCAGAAAGAGGCGTGTCATAGGACATCGTCTCCATTTCGCCCACTTTTGCAGTGGCGATCATCGAGGTAATCGCGCGGGATCCTGCCCGCATTTTGCGCAAGGAAATCAGGTCATAAGAGGGCAGCAATTTGCGCAAAGTTTTGTTGGTTTTCTCTTGCAAGAAAACCTTTTCATCCAGCTCAGGGTCGGTAATCGCACCATTATAATCGCTTACGCCCAGATCTGCCATTTCAACGCAAGAAAAGCCCATATAGGTGCGTTTAAGCAAAGGCTTGACGAGCATCAGCTTTTTGCTGTCACGCTCTCTCGCTGTCAGAATGATAGGCTCGGAATCCAGTTGCGGCACCAGATCCGAATAAACATGTTTGAGCCAAAGTGGAGACTGAAAAGCCGTTGCATTGCTTTTCGCATATAGCTCTTGATACTCCGCACTTTCAAAGTCGAAGCTGCTATGAATTTCAAGTTCATATGGCACTTTGGTTTCTCTACTTTACCCGTCCCGATGCTTGGCCCGATGCCAATTAGATCATTTTCTTTATAGCTCTTCAAAGCAAACAGCATGTTAATATTAACGTTTAATATCTCTGTGTTGGATAGACTGAGCAAAGACCTTCGCCTGGATTGGCCAACGAGGTCATTTTTTCAAGCAGGCCGAAGAGAGCGGATCAGATCATCATGATCAAATTTGAGCCGATGATGGATCTTCCCGATGGGGAAGCCGACACACGCAAAGCCCGTATTTTGTTCTTTCTGGGCGATCAGGCGCAATCGCCCGATCAGCGCGCTGTCGTGGACACTTATTTCTCGGCTCTCGCCCACCGCGATGATCTTGATATCACCTTGATGACGCCCAATGGCGGGGATTATGCCAACAGGGCGCGGGACGCTGGCTACCGGCTTTTTCCGCTGTCGGATTTCTCTCGCTCACTGTTGCGCCGTACCCCTCAGCTCTGGCCAATTCTGACCGCCATGCGTCGGCACTCTTTTGACATTGCCCTCACCCATGACGGCTTTGCAGCGCGCGGCCTCAAACAGGTAAGCCGCCGCGTTATCGGGGTGTGCCATGATGATCAGTTCCAGCACTTTGCAGGAGCGGATGATGTGATTGCTTTTTCCTCATCGGCTGCTGACCAAGCCATGGGAATTTTAGAGGATGACGTGCGGGTTCACTCTCTGCCCAATCCTTATGCCTGCCGTTATGACGGCATAAAGCCGCTCCCTCGCAACCAGCCCCTTACCATTGGGGCAGCTGGTCCGCTTGAACCCGAGCAAGGGCTTGGCTCTTTTCTACATATTGCCCAATTGGTGCATCAGGAATGTCCGGATGTGAAATTCGTCATTGCAGGGGACGGGTCGGAAGAGCATGACCTTAAAGAGCTTGCCGATCATATCGCGCCCTTTGTCGAGTTTACTGGTGCCCTGAGCTTTAAGGAAATGGGTGAGCAATTTGACATTTATTGCCAAACATCCCGGCAGGAGGCTTTTGGTTTTACCTTATGCGAGATGATGGATGCAGGCCTTCCCTGCCTTTCAACCGTTACTCACGGACCGATGGATATCCTTAAAGGGGGAATGGTGGGCCCGCTATTGCCGATTGATGACGCCTTTGCTTTTGCCCAGCGCTTGATTGCCCTTATTGAGGATAGGGCTAGCCTTGAGGCCATCAAACAGGCCTGTTTTGCGCGCGTGCGGGAAGAGGATTTCTCTTATTCCGTCTTTTCAAAACGGCTGATCGATATTCTCACCAGTCAGCCACGATCGTAAGGCGATAAATACTTGTAATTGCCACATATCTCGCAAAAATCGCGCTCCAAGACCGCGCATCAAGACCCTCACCTTCGACTTTGCAAACGTGCCTGTTCAATTTTACTTGATTGTTTGTGAATTCAATCAAATGAGGCTGCCACTAGTCTTGCTGTTCGCTCAAACAGGGCTTATCTTGACATAAATCAAATGCAAGCGGTGTAAAGGCCTTGGCCTGAGCGTGCCGTTCCCCCTGTCGAGGAGAGATTTTATGTCTTTTGAACTTCCTGATCTGCCCTATGCCTATGATGCTCTTGGTGATTTCATGTCTGCTGAAACTCTTGAGTTTCACCATGACAAGCATCACATGGCTTATGTAACGAACGGCAACAATCTGCTTAAAGACTCTGGTCTGGAAGGCAAAAGCCTTGAAGATATCGTCAAAGAAAGCTTCGGCACCAATGCTGGCCTGTTCAACAATGCTGCTCAGCATTACAACCACATCCATTTCTGGAAGTGGATGAAGCCGGTTGCAACCGAGAGCAAAATCCCCGGTGCACTTGCTGCGAAAATCGACTCTGATCTGGGCGGCATGGACAAGTTCCGCGCTGACTTCATCAATGCTGGTATGACACAGTTTGGTTCTGGCTGGTGCTGGCTGGCGCTGGAAAACGGCAAGCTGGTTGTGACCAAGACAGCAAATGGCGAAAACCCATTGGTACATGGCGGCACACCACTGCTCGGTTGTGATGTTTGGGAGCATTCCTACTACATCGATTACCGCAATGCGCGTCCTAAATATCTTGAAGCCTGGTTCGACAACCTGATCAACTGGGAATATGTTGCAGAGCTTCTGGAAGCTGCTTCCTAAGTTACTTCTAGTACAAAAGAAAACCCCGCCTCAGAGATGAGAGCGGGGTTTTCTTTTGCCTATATTTCTATGCGCAGTGGCTTTTCGCAGATGCAAGGATTGCTAAGACCCTAAAGCCCGCGACGGCATGGATTATAAAAATTAGAATGAGGGAAATCGGTTCTCATCCAATAGAGCCAGTTTTCGCAAGCTTTGCGGGTTTTAAAGCAACCGATCTGGTTGACATATTCGCTTTTTGGGCCCCATTCAAACATTGGCTCCAGATCGCGAGATCCTTTATGGCGACCCCACCAAACCTTGGAGGGGCCAATTTTTTTGGCAAGATCCAGACAGCGCTGAGGCTGAGGGCGAGGCCGGATGTTATTTCCAGCATCGGCAGGCTGACTGCTTGCATAGAAAGCGGTGAGCCCGACGGCCACAATCATCATTGCAGGCACCAGTATTTTTACCATTCTCAAGCTCTCCTGACAGCAATAAAGCCCCTCACCGGAATCAGTTTAGCCAGCAAAATGTCAAAAGAGGGGCAAATATCTTAAAAGATGAATATCAGCTCAGTCTGTGCGATATGTTAAGCGCGCAGCTAAAGCCTCGTCTTTTCAACATTTGCCCTTTTCCTATGGCTTGAGAGAGGTTGAGCAGCATCACTCCCGCTGATTGCGACTGACGCAATCAGGCCTGTCCTATAGCTGCCCATGGGAAAACGCCCAGTAAAGCTCTTTGGCTTTTTGGCCAACAGGACCTGAACCATATTCAGAGCTGTCAAAGGCGAGAACCGGTGTCACCTTGCCGTAATTGCCTGTGGCAAAGACTTCGTCGGCTGCATGGAAATCCTCATAGCGCAGGGTCCGCTCTTCTACCTTGTAGCCAGCATCTGTCAGAAGTTTGATCACCCGCTGGCGCGTAATGCCATTGAGGAATGTGCCATTGGGCACCGGTGTCTGAACCACACCATCCTTGACCAAAAAGATATTGGCTGTGGCCAGCTCGGCCACATTACCCAACATGTCGCAGACCAGCGCATTGTCAAAGCCCTTGGCGATGGCTTCGTTCAGGCAGCGCGAATTGTTGGGATAGAGACAGCCAGCCTTGGCATTGACGGGCATACATTCCACCGTCGGGCGGCGGAAGGATGTTGTGGTGATACGAATGCCATCGCTTGTGGGCATCGGAGCTTCAAACAGGGTGAGGCAAAAATCCACAATATCGGGATTGACCGAAATCACCCCTGCCCCTTCGCCCACGCCCCAATAGGTTGGGCGCACATAGATCGCCGCATCCGTGCCAAATTTGCCTGCGCCCTCTTTGGTCAGTTCCATCATGGCACCCACTTCAATTGTTGGGTTCATGCCCAAAGCCAGAGCGGAATTGTTGGTGCGTTCACAATGCAGATCGAGATCCGGCATGACGCCTTCAAAAACGCGCGCGCCATCAAACACACTGGAGCCTAGCCAAAATGCGTGAGCACGCGGGCCCATCAAAGGCGGGTTGCCCTCATGCCATTCATTTTTATACCAAGTCCATGTCTTTGAAAATTCGGCCATCAAGTCTCTCCGCAATATCGGTCAATCTGCTTTATGCCCAGCAAGCAAGGTAGGATAGGTGACAATCGAACCGTTTTCGCGCCATAAGGTCAAGATTTTACTTTCCCTGCGCCCTCAATAGGATTGAATATTCCGATTAGGCGGCATTCGGGAATTGATGTCACTCTTTCCATACCTTTGTTACCAAGTCGGCAAAATATCTTTCTCTCTTTTCGCCAAAGGAGAAAGAGAATTTCCTCTTGTAGCGCTTTTCTTTTGTCGCCTCTTTGGGCACACTGGCAAGCATTCCACTTGATCTATCAAAGGTGTTTTCATGTCTGCCGCTCAACAGGACTGCGCTGTTTATGTATTTGATGCTTATGGCACTTTGTTTGATGTCCATGCTGCCGTGCGCAAACATGCCGACGCCCTTGGCCCCAATTCAGCCTTGCTGTCCGAAATCTGGCGGGCCAAGCAGTTGGAATATAGCTGGGTCCGATCCTTGATGGGAAAATATAAGGACTTCTGGACCCTTACCGAAGAGGCTCTGGACTTTGCCTTTGACAAGGTGCCCGATGCTGATCGCTCAAAGCGAGAAGAATTGCTCGCTGCCTATCATAAGCTGGAAGCTTACCCTGAAGTGCGGGTGGTGTTGGAGCAGCTGAAAGCTCAGGGAAAGAGCCTTGCTATTCTCTCCAATGGCTCGCCTGCCATGCTAGAGGCAGCCGTTGAAGGCAATGGTCTCAGTGATCTACTCGACCATGTTCTCTCGGTCGATGAGCTGCACACCTATAAAACCTCCGAAGCGGTGTATGATCTGGTTGGTACGGTCTTTCGCGCCTTTCCAGAGGCGGTTTCCTTCCAGTCATCCAATCGGTGGGATATTGCTGGCGCCAGTGCCTATGGCTTCCGCACAGTCTGGATCAACCGCACGGCGCAGCCTGATGAATATCGCGACCTCTCACCGGCCGCCCAGCTTCATGACCTCAATGGGTTGTTGATGCTGTAGGGTCACGAAAATGCCCTCACCCCTAGTCACAAAGAGCGGGTGCCAAAAGACAGCGACTAGCGCTCGCTGTCTTTCTTGATCCATTTAGAGACTGTCGGGGCTTGATAGCTTTCCATACGATCAAGGATGCGTTTTGCATCCGTGTCGATGATCATCATGTCAAGGTGACTGTTACGGACGAATCCTTCCTTAGCGGTTTTGCCAAGAAAGGCGATCAGATCATCATAATAGCCCGCAACATTCATCAAGGCTGACGGTTTTTCGTGCCAGCCAAGCATGCCTTGGGTCCAGACCTCGAACATTTCATCCATGGTTCCAGCCCCGCCAGGGATGGAGATAAAGCCATCTGAGAGATCAACCATCAGATTTTTGCGCTCATGCATGGAATCAACAAGGTGCAATTCGGTAAGGCCTGTATGGCCCACCTCTTTATCCTGCAAGGCACGCGGCAGGATGCCAATCACCTCTCCACCTGCCTCAAGCGCTGCATCCGCGCAGGCTCCCATCAGGCCCACATTGGCCCCGCCATAGACGAGCTTATAGCCGCGCGATGCGATCTCGCGCGACAGCTCGGTCGCAGCTTTTTTGTAATCGTCCCGATTGCCCCAGTTAGAGCCGCAAAAAACGCAGATACTTTTCATGAAGCGGATCCTTTTCGCGCAGAATTGTCTGTTCGCGACTACATTAGGACGGAAAGATTAATCAATGACAACGGCGGTTCCAGATGCTGCCACCATAAGCATGGAGCCATTCTGGCCAACAGTCTCATAATCCACATCAACGCCGATAATCGCATTGGCACCAAGGCGGCGAGCATATTCCTGCATTTCTTCCAGAGCAATTTCGCGTGCCTTTTGTAGCTCGCTCTCATAGGCACCAGAGCGTCCACCCACGATATCACGAATACCGGCGAAAAAGTCCTTAAACACATTGGCCCCAAGAATGGCCTCGCCATTGACCATGCCTTTATAATCGCGAATGGTCCGGCCTTCGATTGTGTTCGTCGTGGTAATCAGCATTGGGTGTCCCTCAATTGGTTGTGTGATGCCATTGAGGTAGGAAACCTGAACGAGAGATCAAGTGGTATTGCAAAAACAGTCCACGAAAAAGCCGCCCTCTAAAGGGCGGCTTTTCATATCTTTGATCTTAGCAATAGCCCGGCGGGAGCCTAGTAGCCCAGACGCTCGTTTAGCTCTTTGAGCAGGTCAACAGCGGCTTCTGCAATCACGGTTCCGGGAGGGAAGATGGCTGATGCGCCTGCTGCATAGAGGGCGTCGTAATCTTGCGGCGGGATCACACCACCGGCAACGATCATTATATCCTCGCGATCTTCCTCAGCCAGCGCGCCTTTAAGAGCCGGAACGAGGGTCAGGTGACCCGCTGCAAGGGAAGATGCGCCGACGATGTGCACGTCGTTTTCAACGGCTTGGCGAGCAGCTTCTTCAGGTGTCTGGAAGAGAGGGCCGATATCAACGTCAAAGCCCAGATCAGCAAAGGCCGAGGCGATCACTTTCTGGCCGCGATCGTGACCATCCTGCCCCATTTTGGCAATGAGGATACGAGGGCGACGGCCGTCATTTTCCTCAAATTCCTCAACCATTTTCTGGACATTCTGAACAGCATCAGACATTTGCCCGACCTCCTGACGGTAAACACCGGAAATAGACTTGATCTCTGCGCGGTGACGGCCAAAGACTTTTTCCATGGCGTGGGTGATTTCGCCAACGGTTGCCTTAGCACGGGCCGCTTTGACCGACAGATCCAGCAAATTGCCTTCACCGCTCTTGGCGGCTTCAGTGAGGGCATCAAGGGCTGCATCTACATCAGCCTGGTTCCGCTCAGCTTTAAGGCGCTCCAGCTTGTCAAGCTGCTGCTGACGCACGGCGGAGTTATCAACCTTGAGAACCTCGATCTGGGCTTCATTTTCCGGCTTATATTTATTCACGCCGACAACGGTTTGCGTACCGCTATCGATGCGAGCCTGTGTTTTGGCAGCCGCTTCCTCGATCCGCAATTTTGGAATGCCGGCTTCGATGGCTTTTGCCATGCCGCCCAGTTCTTCCACTTCCTTGATATGGGCAAGGGCTTTTTCGGCCAGCTCGTAGGTCAGCTTTTCGATATAGTGCGAACCGCCCCAAGGATCGATCACCTTGGTGGTGCCGCTTTCCTGCTGAAGGAACAGCTGGGTGTTACGGGCGATACGGGCAGAGAAATCCGTTGGCAGGGCAAGGGCTTCATCCAGCGCATTGGTATGGAGCGACTGGGTGTGGCCTTGGGTTGCCGCCATGGCTTCAATGGCGGTGCGGCCCACATTGTTAAAGACGTCCTGCGCGGTCAGCGACCAGCCAGAGGTCTGGCTGTGGGTCCGCAGCGAATAGGATTTGGTGTTTTTAGGGCCAAATTCTTCCTTCACCAGTTTGGACCAGATCAGGCGAGCGGCGCGCATTTTGGCAATTTCCATAAAGAAATTCATGCCAATGGACCAGAAGAAAGACAGGCGCGGTGCAAAGGCATCCACATCAAGGCCAGTATTTACGCCAGCGCGGATATATTCAATGCCATCGGCAATGGTATAGCCCAGTTCCAGATCAGCCGTCGCCCCTGCTTCCTGCATATGATAGCCGGAAATAGAGATTGAGTTGAATTTGGGCATATTCTGGGATGTATATGCAAAGATATCCGAGATAATGCGCATGGAAGGTGCTGGCGGATAGATATAGGTGTTCCGCACCATGAATTCTTTGAGAATATCATTCTGGATGGTGCCAGAGAGTTTGTCCTGGCTGACGCCCTGCTCTTCCGCTGCGATGATGTACAAAGCCATCACGGGCAGCACGGCACCATTCATGGTCATGGAGACAGACATCTTGTCGAGCGGAATGCCGTCAAACAGCGTGCGCATGTCATAGATGCTGTCAATCGCCACACCGGCCATACCCACATCACCGGGCACGCGAGGATGGTCACTGTCATAACCGCGGTGGGTTGCCAGATCGAATGCAATGGACAGGCCTTTCTGACCCGCTGCGAGATTGCGGCGATAAAAGGCGTTGGAATCCTCAGCAGTAGAGAAGCCCGCATATTGGCGCACGGTCCAAGGGCGCTGGGTATACATGGTCGGGTAAGGGCCGCGCACGAATGGCGCAAGACCGGGCCATGTATTGGTAAAGTCCAGCTCGGCGATTTCGGCCTCACCATAAGAGGCTTTCACGTCGATGCCTTCTGGCGTGGTCCAAACAGCGTCGGACTGTGCGGCTGCCGGGCTTGATGCTTCAAAAGCGATGTCGGCAAAATTAGGGATCTTGGTCATCACTTTTCTCCTTAAGCCTGAGCTGCGGGCTTGATGCCCAGAATTGCGTGGATCTTGGTCAGTTCCGCCAGAACATCGCAGCCTTCAAAGGCGTAGGCGTCAACACCGGCGGCAGAGAGAGCCTCCATCAGCTCCTTAGGGCGACCGGCAAGATAGACCATCTTGGCGCCCGCCTCTTTAAGGCCGGATGCGATCTGATCCGCCATGTCTTCATAAAGGCCATCGGGGCCAACAAGGCAGGCAATTTCAGCCCCGCTTTGTTTAAAGGCATCAATGGCGCTTTGTGCATTATCAAACCCCTGATCAGACAAGGCTGCAACGCCGCCCGCTTCAAAGAAGTTTTTCGCCCAGGTTGAACGGGCTGTGTAATCTGCAATACGGCCCAGATTGGCAAAGAAGACGGATGGGGCCTTGCTGGCGCTAGAGGCTGCATCACGTAGCGCTTCATAAGGCTCGGCAAGGCGCTGGGCGGTGAGAGCGCGGCAGGTGACCCCTTGCTTGGCAAAGCTTGGAGCAGCAACCGGCTCAACGGCTTCCACGGCTACCGCATCTTCATGAATATCAGGGAAGGCAGAGGCACCGGTCAGCGCATTTTTGCGGCTGGCAATCAGCTTGCCCCGTGCTTCGTTGCTTTCATCAATCCATCCGGCGATAACACCAGAAGTCAGAGCCTCGATCATGCCACCAGCTTGTTCGATCTGCTGGAAGCGGGCCCAAGCACGCTGTGCGATTTCGCTGGTCAGGCTTTCAACATAACCAGAACCTGCGGCCGGGTCGGTCACCTGATAGAGGTTGGATTCTTCCAGCAGCAAGGTTTGCAGATTGCGGCTAATGCGGCGGGCCAGTGTATCAGGCAGGCCAATGGCAGCGGTATGCGGCAAGATGCAAACGCTGTCAGCCCCGCCGACACCGGCAGCAAAGCTTGCTGTGGTCACGCGCAGGATATTCACCCATGGGTCAAGACGGGTCATCATGGCCCATGATGTTTCTGCATGGATGGTGAGAGGCAGGAAAGGCACATTGGCGGCTTCCAGCATACGCGCCCACAAGTGACGCATAGCGCGGATCTTGGCAAGGGAGCCAAACTGGTCTGCTTCGACAGACAGGGTCACATCAATCATGGAAAGCGCTTCTGCGGCTTCATAGCCTGCCTCTTCCAGTACCCGCCAATATGTGAGGACTGATGCCAGAACAGCGCCAAGCTCCTGCCCGTCCGATGCACCTGCATCGTGGTAAGGGCGTCCGTCAACTGTAATGAACGGGCCTTTGAAGCCTTGTTCCTTCAGCGCCTTGATGGCGTCCAGCATCTGGTTTGTGCGGCCAGCCCAGTCAGGGGCCATGATGCCGTGGGATGCGAAGGTTCCGATCGGGTCCAGCCCGAAAGAGACATCAAGGCCTGCCGGATCAAAGCCGCGCTCTTTTACCACGTCGGCAAAAGCGCTGGCAGCAACGCGGCCCGTTACCCCACCCTCAAGACGGATTTTGATAAGATCGAGCAGAACATCCTTGAGCGCTGTCGCAATCGCCTCTTTGCTCGCATCTAGACCAAAGCCGCGTGCAGGAGCGCTGCCCGCGAAAGGAATGGAGAGCATGTTGGTGCCGTTGGAGAGATCGATCAGAGCTTGCTCATTGGCCTTGGCTGCATCAGGGTGGTCCACCTTCTGGCAGATTGCCCAAGGTGTCTGCGCGTCACGCATGGCCAGCGGGGCTTTACCTTCCTTGCGGCTATAGATTGGATCAACCGCGACCCCATCTTCGGTTTTTGTGGAGATACGGGACAGCGGCGCCCCTTTGAGGGCTTTTTCCGCTACCGCTTGCCAATCCTGATGCGAGTAGCCTGGAAATGTTTCCGAAATCCTCAGAGCATCGCTCATTTCTTTTGCTCCTATCTGAAATGCAGATTATCTGGTCCAATTTAGAGGCGGGGTCCCAAGACAATATGCGCCCTGCCCCGCTCTGTTTGTCGGCCTGCATTTTATCTTTCAAGCCAGCCCGTACAGTCAGCCTTGATAGGCTTGGCCGCGGGCAGCTCTCAATTAAAGAAAACCTTGCATTAGGGTTTAGGACGGGACAGGGGATGCTGCAAGCCCGTCAAATGGCCATATATACAGGCCCAAAGGCGTGTTTGTGTCGCAAAGCTAGCCAGAATTAGGCTCAAACTCAGCACCCGGACTGCGTCTATTCAAAAGAGACATCATCACTTTCGGCATCTTAGGCGCTCACAAACAAACCTTTTCTTGATACAAATCCGAATCATTATTTAATTATGAACGCTCCTGACCAGTTCTTGTTACGGACAACAAAGATCCACTCCTCTCTGGTCAATTGCACATCGTCAAACTTGACAATGCTTCCATACAAACTAACGGTTATTGCTGTGCAAAAACAACTGATTGTCCAAATATTTTTTGTTTGGGTTGCTCATTCATTCTCTTTACGTCATCGTTAGGGTCGAGAAATATTTGGGCAGATTTGAACGCATTTCCCTCTTTTTTGCTCCATCTATTCTTTTTGTCCATCCTCGCCTTTTCCTTCCTTTTGGGAGAGATAAACCAATCAGTCCCACCCTTGCGCTAAAAGTTCGGGCTCTTCTTTTGTCAGATCTTGCGCTGGTTATCCCAAATCGAGACATTTTGAAGAAAAGAAAATCAATGTCACAGAATGAAGACGGTACAGATTCCCCAAGTCCAACAGCCCGCTTTTGCGCAGACACTATCAGTTTTCTTGATAACCTTACCGCACAGCTGATCTCCTTTGGCGCAAAACATATTCTGATCACCGGCTTACCTCTACCGGGTAAGGATTTGACCGATCTTATCCTGCGGCAAAACTGGATTAGAGAGGAGGACGAAGAGCGCGTGAGTTCCATCAAGGGCAGTGATATTTTGTTACGCAAGATTGCCTCCCTCACGTCTCCCCGGCACTGGGATCTGACCGAAGGGCAAAACCGCTGGATTCATCAATCCACTCTCATTCATCTGTTAAAACGCTCTGGCTGTCCTGGATCAGACTTTGAGGACATGATTGGTCTTCATTTGCACCAATTTGATCGAGTTCAGCTCGCTGTCTGCGCGGTCGGTGAAAAGCTTGATATATCTGACCGGGATCTTTTTACCGTGTTTTGCAATGCTCAAGTCGCCTTACGCGAGTTACCTAGCCTTGCTTCTCTTGCGGCTTCCCGTCCCGGTGAGTTGTCCAGCCGGGAACGTCATGTCCTTACACTGACCGCTGAGGGAAAGACTGCGAGCCATATTGCATCAGAGTTGCGCATTTCCCAGCGGACAGTTCATGCCCATTTGCAAAATGCTTCAGACAAAATGCTTGCATCCAACAAAACCCAGACGGTTGTTGAAGCGGTGCGCTATGGGCAGATTGAGCTGGGCTAATCCCGCTTTTTTTTCAGTAAAAAGTGCGTTTGTATCGCACTGTATCACAGCTCATATGCGATACAGTTTCATACCCAAAATCAGTGATTAAATCCTGAAATTTTTCATCCTGTGATCTCCAGCCCCCCTTGTCTGGTTTAAACTGTAATCAACCAGACAAAGGAGCCTGTGATGAGAAAATTGACAGTCACAACACTTGTGCTCACCATGACAATGGCTGGCGCAATTTATGCAGCCCCTTATGATGCGAAGCCTCTTGAGGGCTGGAAGAATTCTGTTTTCACCAATTTGCAATCTCGCGAGCAGCGCCCTCTTTTCCTGGCGCAAACAACGGACCAGACCCAAGGCCTTAAAGGCCGCGGAATGGGACAAGGTCAGGGGCGCGGCATGGGCCGTGGTCAAGGTGGAGGTCAGGGACAAGGCGGTGGCAAAGGTAGAGGTCAGGGTAGAGGTGGCGGCGACGGGATGCCGGCCTTCATTGCTGGCTGGGATGCCAATGAGGATGGCATTGTCGCGCTTGACGAGGCCAAGACCCGCCGCGCCGATATGTTCGAAGCCCTTGATGACGACAAGAACGGCATTCTGAATGCTGCCGAGTTCGCCGAATTTCTTGAAGGCCAGACAGAAACTACCGCAGAGAGCGGCACGGGCCAGAAACGGGCCATGATCGGCATGACCCTTGCCTTTAATGATGCGAATGGGGATGGCGCGGTTACCAAAGAAGAGTTTCTGACCCAGACAGGCCAATGGCTTGCCCGCATGGACAGGAATGGCGACGGTAAGGTTATGCTCAACGATTTTGGTCGTGGTCACGGTGGCCAAGGTCAAGGCATGGGACGGGGCCAAGGTGGATATGGCAAGGGTCAGGGGCGCCAGCGCGGATAACCCCATAAAGGACGCAAATCCGAACCCAATCTCCAAATAAGAAATGGGCCAGCATCATCATGCTGGCCCATTTCTTATTTGATGCATTTTCCAAAAGAGCGCGAGGGGACTTACTTACATCTCAGTCTGCCCTGTGCCTCTTTGGTTCGTTCTCTTAATAGGTCATCATTGGAGGCAATTCTTTTGCCTGTGCGACCCATTTTTCGACGTTGCTTTGAGCGGGCACCTGACGCACGAGTTTTTTCTCGTCATTGGCCTCTTTCATGGCAACGGTCAGATTGGCAGCATTGCGGTTGCGCAATTCCTTGACGGTATCGACACCGGCGGCTTCCAACAGCTCGGAATATTCCTCACCAACACCGTTGATACGCATCAGATCGGCCATATTGGCCCATTTGAGAATGCGCTTATGCTCAATGCCGGTATCAGCTTCCAGCGCTTTGCGGCCAGCAGGGTCTTTGGCACGTTCCAGATAGGCTTTGGTATTGGAGATACCCACTGCTTTGAGTTTTTCTGCGTAGGTTGGTCCAATGCCTTCAATTTTTGCGATTGGATAAGATGACATGAAATCCTCCTTTAGTGCAGCCTAAGAATTTTGAGGCCAAGATCAATAGAAGCTATCCCACCTCCAGACTTGAAGACCAAGATTGAGAGATAGGGTCATTATGCAAAAAGGCGGCCTTTACAAAGCCGCCTTTGAAATTTTCTTGATTTAAAGAACCTGATTAAGGCCAGGAACTGAAGAGATGATTTCGTCAACCACTTCTTCGCCAACACTTTCCTTGGCTGTGCCAATCAGCTCTTGGGCAACGGACTGGATCTGTCCCATTTCAAGCCCTGCGGAATTGAGCTCATTGAGAGCTGCCATAGCACCGCCCATGCCGCCCATGGACCCCATCAGGCCACCGAGCAGACCGCCGCCACCGCCAGAGCTTTCGCCCCCTTCAAGCAGATCGGAAGCACCGGGTAGTGCATCCATCAGCATGCTCATCTTGTCTTCCGGACCTTCCTTGTTGAGGAAGTTCAGAATGACGCGGACGGCTGTTTGAGCCAGATCCGGGGAAATGCCCGCAGCTGAGGCAATGCGTTCAATAAGTTCATCCATAATCGTCTCCCGATTCGGTATTTTTCTCTTGTCACCAGTCTTCCACTTGCCGGTGAGTGTGACAACCGTTGTTGCATGCTTTCTTAAACAGCAAGACGCGCAAAATTTGAGCATGCAGCTTTTATTTGGTCGCTACACCTCCCCATGATCCGCAAAAGAGCTGCTTTAAAAAGAGTTGTATAACTCCCCTTTCCCTATCCATCCTGTCCTGAACACAGTGTGAATGGGTAAGAAAGTGAGGCATTATACCAAAGAGCCTTCCCATAGCATCATGGCACCCTTGCAAAAGGCTGTCTGCCAGTGTTTTGCTGTGATGGACACTGAATTTCAGGGATGGATGACTTTTCACCGGTTGCGCAAGATTTGAATTGAGGACGGGATGCATAAAGACGGACATATTTATCTGGGAACGAGTTTTCTTAGCGATAAAGATGGCAACGAAACAAGCCAGAAGGAATATCTCAATCTGAAACTGGCCAACCGCCATGGCTTGATTGCTGGCGCAACAGGCACAGGCAAGACCGTATCGCTGCAAATCCTGACCGAAGGATTTTCCGCTGCTGGCGTTCCGGTTTTTTGCGCGGATGTGAAGGGCGATTTGTCCGGTCTGGCCGCCGCTGGCGTGCCCAAGGATTTTCTGGCAAACCGGGCCGAGAAAATCGGTTTTGACGACTATCAGTTTGAAGCCATGCCGACCATCTTTTGGGATTTGTTCGGCGAGCAAGGCCATCCCATCCGCACCACCATTTCTGATATGGGTCCTTTGCTTCTCGCGCGTCTGATGGATCTTAATGCCACTCAGGAAGGGGTTCTTAACATCGCCTTCAAACTGGCCGATGACGAAGGATTGTTGCTGCTGGATCTTAAAGATCTGCGCGCCCTGATGGTCAATATGGATGAGCGCCGCAAGGAGCTGAGCACCGCCTATGGCAATGTCTCCAGTGCTTCTATCGGGGCCATCCAGCGCCAGTTGCTGGTTCTGGAGCAGCAGGGAGCCGATCATTTCTTTGGTGAGGCCGCTCTTGATATTCTCGATTTGATGCGCACCACACGCGATGGACGCGGCATGGTCAATGTGCTGGCAGCTGACAAGCTGATGCAGTCCCCTCGCCTCTATGCCACCTTCCTGTTGTGGCTGTTGTCTGAATTGTTTGAGGAACTGCCCGAGGTTGGAGACCGGGACCGGCCGCGACTGGTCTTCTTCTTTGATGAAGCCCATCTGTTGTTTGACGATGCGCCGAAAATTTTGCTCGAAAAAGTGGAGCAAGTGGTCAAGCTGATCCGCTCCAAAGGGGTTGGTGTTTATTTCGTCACCCAAAACCCGATTGATATTCCTGATGGCGTCCTCTCTCAGCTGGGCAACCGCGTGCAGCATGCTCTTCGCGCCTTTACACCGCGCGACCAGAAAGCCGTGCGCGTTGCGGCCGAGACCTTCCGCCCCAATCCGGGGCTGGATACCAAAGAGACCATCATGGCGATGGGTGTTGGTGAGGCTCTGGTCTCGACCTTGATGAAAAAAGGTGTGCCCTCCATTGTGCAGCAGACCCTTATTCGCCCACCTAGTTCCCGTCTTGGGCCGCTTACCAAGGCAGAACGACAGGAAGTGATCCAGAATAGCCCTGTCTTTGGCCTCTATGATGAGCCAAAGGACCGCGAGAGTGCCTTTGAGGTGCTCAAAGAGCGGGCTGAAGCCAAGGCACAGCGCGAAGAGGAACAACGCGAAGAAGAAGACCGTCAGCGCGAGGAAAAGGGCCGGATGAGGAAGAGCCGCACCGGCTTTACCCTGCCTGATTTTGGCCGTGATGATCGCCCGACCCGCTCGTCGCGGCGCAAGTCAACCCGCAAGAGACGCTCTAACCGGCAAAGCGTTGCCGAGGCTGCGATGAAGTCTGTTGCTCGCTCGGTTGCCAGCTCGCTGGGGCGGGCCTTGGTGCGCGGTATTCTGGGCAGCATCAAACGCGGCTTTTAAGCGATAACCCTCTGTTTACCATAGGAAAAACTTGCACTTCATCTTTTACCGATTGCAAGGATTTTAGCGTATTCTGGGTCAGCCTTTTGGGGCTGGCCCTTTCTTTTGAAAGGCCCCTTCAATAGACGCAGCCTGATAAACCCTACGCTTTGTGCATTTATCAAACGGCTATCCAGACTATCTTTGGAGCAAAACGCATAAATGAGACGTCTCAAACCCATTAAAGACCTGAGTGTTCTTATTGTGGCCCCTCGCCGCCATGACCGGCAATTGTGGGGGGAGCTGATGAAGAATTGCGGCATCAACTACCCGACTTCTATGGCTGACATCAAACAGGCTGCCCATTTTATCGCCTCGGGTCAGGCCGATGTGGTCTTTGTTGATGAATCCTATGGCGCGCAAGGCATTGCCCAAATGCTGATACCGGCCCGCAGCGTGGAGTTTGCCGGTGGTCGCGGGGTGTGTCTTGTATTGTGCTCCAAAAAAGCCACAGCTGCCGATGTTCTCAATGCCCGGCGTCTTGGCTTTGCCTCTCTGGTCATCTTGCCAGCTTCGACCGATACTATTCGCAAACATCTGGAACTGGCGGCGCGCTATATTCCGCCTAGTGATGAGGAACTTGGTTGGTCTGTGCCGAAGAAAAATGCTGACAAGCCTTCTCAAGATATGCCAGCTCCCAAGGATGACCCTGCGAGTGATCGCGCCCAAGCCGCAAGCGCTGTGCCTCCAACGCCTTCTTCCGCCAGCACCCAAGCCTTGGAGACAGCAGACAATGCGGCAAATCATGAGAGTGAGGTAGATCCTTCCTCTTCCCCATCGCCTGTAGCTGAGCCGCAAAAGACCTCACAGCCGAATAGCCCCCCTTCGTCCAACAAGGCCAAGGAAGACAGGCTGGATCAGGCTTGGGAGGAGCAAGAGTCAGAGATTGAACTTCAGAAAAGCCCTTCCCAAGATCAAGAGGATACCTCTATTGCCGATGGCCATGTACCCGGCCGATCTGGCAACACATGCGAAGAAGAAGTTGTCTTTCTGTAATATCTGATGTGGAAAGAGCAAAAGACTTGCCCTATATCTGCCAGCCTTCCCCCTAAAATCTGTCCTTATAGGCCAATGACCTTTTGCGCCAAGGCTTTGGCAACCAGTTGATCATTGCTATTGGATGCAAGTTTTCGCCGTGCCATGGATAGATGAAAATTAGCCTCGTGCGGCCGGAAGCTGATATGAAAGGTCGCTTCTTTGGGAGAGAGGCCACCAATCAAATGCCGCAGATATTCCTGTTCAAGCGGTTTAGGATCTGGCGTAGTTTGGCCATTTGTCAGCTTTTGCATTGCGTTATAGGACAAATGAGTTGCCAGTTTGAGCACTTCCCCCTGTTCGGCCCATAAATGCTCCATGTCTTGGGCTTTCATGTCGCCAAAGATTGCCCAAACAGCCATACCGTCCGGGCCTCGCTCCCGAGAGGTGCAGGTAAAGCCAGCTTTGGCACCAACTTCTGACACATCACAGATAATCTGGCGCTGCTTGGCTGAAAGTTTGCCACGACATTCGATAAATTCAATCCCTGCCGGTTTTACCCGCATATTGCTTGAACAATAATCAAGCAAGCTATCAACCTCGGCATAGCCCTGATCGAGATAATATTTCAGCCACCAGTCTGGAAGGGTTGAATGAAACACACTATTCTTCGATTTCAAATCAAAGAAAGAAACCGTTTTCAGACCTTTTGAAGCAAAAAAGCGCGTTGTGCTATTCCATATTTGATCTCGTGTCATGGCGGAGTTGACCTCTACCATAAACTCCATGATCTCGCTATTCAGCATCCCTAAAACTGCCCCACCCATCTGTGCATTTTCACGAATATAAAAATTAGATGGTATCAGCACCAATCTTGCAAGCGCTTTCGTGACCAGTTCATGAGAAATCAAACTGATAATGCAAATAGATAGGATAAAATCTACGAAACTCTTCGTAAA
Organism: Cohaesibacter sp.; assembly: GCA_025210795.1. Classification (GTDB taxonomy): domain Bacteria; phylum Pseudomonadota; class Alphaproteobacteria; order Rhizobiales; family Cohaesibacteraceae; genus Cohaesibacter. Next base: position 64,984 of record JAOAQZ010000012.1, read on the forward strand.
TTCAATTTAGTCCATTTCAATGGCCTTTATGTCCAGACTTAATATTATAAATTGATTTATTTTAAAATACACTTATTGGGAGCAATTCCCTAAATTCAGATAATCGAATCAATAAGGCAACATATTCGAGTGCATTGATCTTCTTAAGATTGGCGCTCTTTACTCTCATCCCAATCACTCCATTCATTGGTCTTGAGCTTGCCTTCGCCTTTCCCACTGGTCAGCGACAAAAGACCCTGATAGGCTTGTTTGTAATCGGCGCGCTGTTCTGCTGCGCCCTTTTCTAGAGGAACATTTATGAGCATTCTTGAGGATGTATTGGCGCATGTTGACGCCAATATTGAGCAGTCACTTGATCGGATGGCAACTCTGGTCCGGTTCCAATCCATCTCCACGGATCCTGCCTATAAGGATGAATGCCGAAAAGCTGCTGACTATCTGTCGGATGAACTCAATTCCATCGGCATCACCACCACCGTTCGCGATACGACAGGCCACCCAATGGTGGTTGGCCATGATAGTGACGAGGCTGCAAAGCCCGGCCCGCATGTCCTATTTTATGGCCATTATGATGTTCAGCCGGTTGACCCGATTGACTTGTGGGATGCTGATCCATTTGACCCGAAAATCGAAGAGCGCAATGGCACCAAGGTTATGGTCGGGCGCGGAACTTCCGATGACAAGGGTCAGCTGCTTACTTTTGTAGAAGCGTGCCGCGCCTATAAGGCTGTTGCGGGTAGCCTGCCCATTGCTGTCTCTATTCTGTTTGAGGGGGAAGAGGAAAGCGGCTCTCCCAGCCTGCTGCCGTTCCTTAATGAAAATAAGGATGAGCTCTCAAAAGATCTGGCTTTGGTGTGTGATACTGGTATGTTTAATGCAGACACCCCCGCCATCACCACGATGCTGCGCGGCCTTTTGGGAGAAGAGATTGTCATCACTGCTGCCAATCGCGATCTTCATTCAGGTATGTATGGCGGCCCTGCAGCCAATCCAATCAAGATTCTTTCGAAAATTCTTGCAGATTTGCATGATGAAACCGGCCGTGTGACCATTCCCGGTTTTTATGACGGGGTGGAAGAGCTCTCCCCTGCAATCAAGGCGCAGTGGGATGCCCTCCCCTTTGATGCCGAAGGATTTTTGGGCGATATCGGCCTTTCCGTGCCCGCAGGGGAAGATGGCTATAGCACCTATGAAATGATCAATGCGCGACCCACTTGCGAGTTTAATGGCATTACCGGCGGCTATAGTGGCGACGGATTCAAAACGGTCATTGCCTCCAAAGCTTCAGCCAAGCTCTCCTGCCGCCTTGTTGGTGGGCAGGACCCTCATGCCCTGCGCAAAGCCTTGCGCGCCTTTGTACGCGAACGGGTTCCGGCTGATTGCCAAGTTGATTTTATCGAGCATGGAGCCGCTCCGGCCCATAGCCTGTCACCCGACTTCCCACCCCTTCAAAAAGGCACACAAGCGCTGAAAGAGGAATGGAATAAAGACGCCATTTTGATGGGTATGGGCGGCTCTATTCCCATAGTCGGGGAGTTTAAAGACATTCTTGGCATGGATAGTATGCTCATCGGCTTTGCTCTGGATGATGACAATATCCATTCCCCCAATGAAAAATATAACATCACCAGCTACCACAAAGGCATCCGCTCCTGGGTGCGCGTGCTGTCAGCCCTTGCCGAGAGCTAGAGAGAAAAGCTGTACCAATCAAAAAGGCCGGGATTTCCCGGCCTTTCTCTTTTAAACGTGAACTAGGTCGCCATTTATTCAGCGGCACCTCGGGCACCGAGACGGGCGTCCAGGTCTTGCAGGTTCCATTCGTCATCACCTGCAGCTTTCGCCAGCATGAAGTTGCGGCGGAAGGTATCTTCTTCTTCCACTTGTTCATCCAGAAACCATTGCAACATTGCCTGCGTGCCATATTCTTTGGTTTCTGCGGCTACCGAGAAAATGTCATGGATAGCAGCTGTTACCAGTTTTTCGTGATTATAAGCTGTCTCCCACGCATCCGCCGGTGAAGCAAAGTCAGTTTTTGGGGCTTCCAGTGCCGTAATAGTGACCCGTGCGCCGCGCTTTTCCATAAAGTCAAACAGCTTTTTCGCATGTTCATGCTCTTCTACTGAATGTGCCTGAAACCAAGCTGACATGCCGGGCAAATCGCGAGAGGAAAAATAGGCCGCGATGGAGAAATAAAGATGAGAAGCAAATAGTTCGCTGTTGATTTGAGCATTGAGCTTTTCAGCAACCTGAGAATTTAACATATTTTTCTCCTGAGGGTGATGTGTCACCTGATCTGTGTCCGTGCTTCCACTCCAGTCCAAAGGTTGGAAGGGACTTGTATTTGGTCCTCGTCAATCAAGCTAACTGCTTTGGGATATGTATGCTTAGGGTTTATTCATTTTTGGGACGCCTTGCCGTCACTCTTCAACAGATATGTTTGCACCTGCTATTCATTCTCATAGAACGCCCAGTTCCAGCCAAATTCTGACTGATTTTCATCCCTCCAGCTGCATTTGCCAATCAATCGCTACAGTTTTCGAGATACGCATGTAACGAACGGGCGAATCACAAAAAGAGTGGCCAGTTTCAAAACTGGCAAACACAAAGAGGCCATCTTCTTAATGCAATTAAGGGCAAAGCTTTGATCAAAGTCTTTAACATGATGGGATGAGGTGATAGGGTCGCCTGTGGTGCGAAATAACAGATAGTTTGATCTAGCGCAGGTCTTATAACAAACAAGCTGCGTAGGATGTGTGTTCGAGCCTTGCTGTGTCAGGAAGGCCCGCTGGTTTCTTGAAAACGTTGTCTCAAAGGCAGCGTAAAAAATGGACATGTGAATGCCTTTCCCAACTTCGCGATTTCTTCTGATTGGCGGTTTTGCGCTTTCTTGCATCACGCTGGCTGGGTGTGGCTCGTCTTTGGGACCGATTGTGGATCCGGCCTCGGCCCCTCCACCCAAAGCGGTTTTGCAAATTCAGGATGCAGGGGTTGGTGGTCTTAATGCACAAACCGGCTATGGTCCCAAGGCAATTGGAGCGGCCCTGCCCGGCTATAGCATCGAGACCATTCAGACCGCTGGAGAGAATGGCACACAATGGACCTATGCAGCCTTTCTTGACGGTCTTCAGATGGTTCAGATATTCAAGGGATCAGGTGGTAAAATCGGGATTGTCCATGGTGTTGGGGATGCTATGGCTGGCCCGAATGGAGAACGGTTGGGTATGACCTTTGCGCAATCCGGCCTGCCTCGTTCCAGCTGTCGTGTTGGCAAAAATCTGTGGCGAGGCATGGCTATTTGCAAGGCACGCAACAGCCAGTCCGTGTCGTTGGTCTTTGCCATTTCTGGCTATGGTGGGCCATTTGATCGCCTGCCCGCTGCCAACGACCTGCAATCGGCAACATTGCAACGCATCTTGTGGACACCGGGGGCTTAAGTCCGCTACAACCGAGGTAATCTTTCCTTTTGGGGATGAAGGATAGTTTAAATGGCGACGCAATTTGATGAGCCTTTTCTGGGCAAATCGGCACTTGTGCCTCACGGCACGGAACTTTGCCTGATCGGCCCAAAAATTTTCAAGGCTCTTACGGCATTTTTAATGGCTGGCTTTTTGTTGCCTTCCACCCTTCAGGTTCAGGCCTTTGCAGTTCAGCCTATCCTCCCTCCGGTTTTTATTTCTCAGGAAACAGCATTTGCCCAGCCAATTGTTTCTGCTCAGCCAATTGAGCTTGAAGACCTCATCATCAATGACAGTGTGGTCCAAGGGCAAAGGGATAGCACGGATGGCGGAACCATTTTTCTGTCGCCGCTTGCACAAATACAAAAGCCCGCGACAGACGATGAGACAAATCAGTCGGACAAAAGCTCCAAGCCAACAGCTCCATCAGCGCCTTTGATTTCGCCCAGCATAGCGGTGCCAACACTTCCTCCTGAAGGCAGCGTACCTGGATTTTCTGGATCTTCTCAAACACTGCCAAGCAAAGAGATGTCCAGCGGAGAAAATGTTCCTGCGATTATTGACTATGTCAAAGCCCGCCGATCTCCCAATACGCCCCTTCAAGGGCCACTCAAACCCTTCTTGCTTCACTCACAAGATGCGACCATTACCTATCTAATGCCCGGGGCAATTACACAACGCCCAGATCTGGGCCTTGCTTTGCGTACTATCCTTGAAAGTCGGGCACTCGCCTTCTGGCAGCAGGCCCGCGCACAGCAGACTTTTGTGAGTGACAAGAGCAAGGAAAATCGCCAGCCTTACTTCTTACGCAGCCAGATTGAAGATCGCTTCCAATCCCCTCGCTTCTCTTCGCTTTATTGGAGCGAGGAAGAGCATAGCAGCAAAGACCGCCCATCCAGAAGCACCAATCATACGCTTAATTATGATCACCAAAGCAAGCAGATCTTTGGGTTGGCAGAGATGTTCAGCGCCAAAGACAGCCAAACGCTGGATGGGCTTTTGCAGTTGCTTTCTGCCTATATTCGCGTTGATATTGCACGCCAGAAATCCATACGGCTTGGAGCCACCGTCAGTCCCGATCAAGATGCATGGCTGAAGGACTTCTCCCCGACTGCGGGACAATTGGCCAGCTTCAATCTTGAGCCGTCTGTCGAGACAGGCAAGATTGCCGGGCTGACATTTCACTTTGACAACGGGCTCTTGGGCGCAGAAGCAGATGGCCCTTATATGGTTTATGTGCCTGCCTCTATCTTCTCAACGGCTCTTGGCGCAGAATTTGCGGATCAGTTTGGTGGTGAGCTCATTCGCGCCAGCAGTCATTCCGCCCGCAGCCTGTCGTCTGCCAAACTTCATCTTTTAGGTATGAAATCCGGGGCGGAGCTAGGCGGCACCATGACGATTGAAGGGGAAGTGCCGCAAAACTGGTGCAATGGCTTGCATGTTACACTGACAGACGGCGAGGAGATTGTCGCCGAAGGTCAGGTGGAATTGGAACCAGACCTGCCCACCTTTGGCCTTGTTGATAATATGTTGCGCTTTCGCGCTGATATCACCGTTAACGGCGAAGGCGGTAAGGAAGGATTTCTCACCTTTGAACCCTACGGGACCGAGCTTGAAGGCACACAAGCCCCGCTTAAAGCAGGTCATGCATGTGATCTTAAGAAAACTCTCGTCTTACCTAATCCATCAATAGATCAGATCGCAATTCCCGTGACCTATTAAGGTCTTCCGGCCAGCTATTGCTACCATAATCACGGACTTTCGTCGTCATGGCTTATCCTCACATAACCTTATGTCGGCAAGACAGGACTGAGAATTTGCGCTAAGAGCTTAGCAAGACAACTTCCAGAGACAGGCAAAGAGCCAATTGGCTCTTTAAAAAGACAAAAGAAGAGCAGGACAGGCCATGGTTCCCGCAAGATTGAATGCAGAAGAATTGGCGCAGCGCATTTTGGACGGCAATCGCGCAGCACTGGCGCGGGCCATCACTCTTGTTGAAAGCCGCAAGCCTGCTCACCGTGCCATCGCTCATGATTTGTTGACCCGCCTGCTGCCCCATGCTGGTGGCGCGCACCGGGTAGGCATTACCGGTGTGCCCGGCGTTGGCAAATCCACAACGATTGATCAGCTTGGCTCTAACCTTACTGCCATGGGCAAAAAGGTGGCCGTGCTGGCCGTTGATCCCTCTTCCACCCGAACGGGCGGCTCTATTCTGGGGGACAAGACCCGCATGGAGCAGCTTTCAACCGATCGCAATGCCTTTATTCGCCCCTCGCCTTCTGCGGGCACTTTGGGCGGGGTGGCTGCACGCACGCGCGAGACCATGTTTTTGTGCGAAGCGGCAGGGTTTGATGTCATTTTGGTGGAGACCGTCGGCATTGGCCAATCCGAGACAACGGTTGCGGATATGGTCGATTTCTTTCTTGTTTTGATGCTGCCTGGCGCAGGGGATGAACTTCAGGGCATCAAGAAAGGCGTGTTGGAGATTGCCGATATGATCGCGGTCAACAAGGCCGATGGGGATGGTGCCAGCCGTGCCCGCCGTGCCGCTGCTGACTATCGCGCCGCTCTTCACATCATGACGCCAGCAAGCCCCAGCTGGACACCGCCTGTGATGACCATTTCCGGCCTTGCCAATGAGAGCCTTGATAAAATGTGGGCGCAGGTTGAAAGCCATCAGGCCAAACTGGGCGCGACGGGCGAGCTTGACGCCAAACGCTCTGGCCAGCAGGTGCGCTGGATGTGGTCAATGGTTGAGGACCGGATGAAAGCCCTGCTGCATGAAAGCCCGGATGTGACCGCCCTTCTCTCCCAGATTGAGGGACAGGTTCAACAAGGCCAATTGCCCGCCTCTGTTGCCGTTGAAAATATCATGGACAAGCTGATTGCCAGCATGCGGCAATAGACTTAGCTAAATCTCTGCATTCCGCTCCTTAACGGCCCTTTCACGGTCCTATGCCACACTGCCCTAACTTCATATTACAGGGACAGTGTCTGGGCTATGCAAACTGATCACAATCGCCGCTCCTTTCTCCGCTCGGCCCTCACCATTTCAGCGGGTGCGTCTGTTTCGGCCTTTGCCGTCTCGTCGCTTAGCACTCCCGCTCTGGCCTCAGGCTGGCTTGACGGGCGCGATTTAGGGTTAGTGCCCAATCTGACCAAGGATCAATCTGCCCACCTGCAAAAGGCCATGAACAAAGCTGCAAAGGCTGGCCGCCCTCTTTTTCTGCCCGGCGGGCTCTATCTTGTTCGCAATCTTGATATCCCCTCTGGACTTCATCTGATCGGGCATAGAGAACAAAGCCAGCTGGTGATGCTGGAGGGGGCGCGCCATCTTGTTCGCATCAAGGGCCAGCGCTCCATCACATTTGAAAATATCACCTTTCGCGGGGATGGCCCTTTGGGGGTGAGTTCCATACCTGCCCTTATTTTAGCCGAGCAAAGCGACAAGCTGAATTTTCAGAGTTGTACTATCCGTGAGGGCTCTCAATCCGGCTTGATGCTTGAGGGCTGTTCCGGACGGATTGAAGACTGCTCTTTTTCCGATTTGGGGCTTTACGCCATTTTCTCCCGCCATGCGCGGGGGCTATGGATTGAGGGCAACAAGATTGAGGCCATCGGCAATGGCGGTATTCTGGTCCATCGGGGCAGCCATGGCCATGATGGCAGCCGGGTGCTCAACAACCAGATCAGCAAGATCGACAACACAAAGGGCGGATCCGGCCAGTTTGGCAATGGTATCAATATTTACAGAGCGGACAATGTCCTTGTCTCGGGCAATCTGGTGCGCAACTGCGCCTATTCAGCCATTCGCGCCAATGGGGCCAATCAATGCCAAATCGTCCAGAATCACTGTTTGGGTTCGGGTGAGATTGCGCTCTATTCCGAGTTCGATTTTGACGGAGCCGTCATCGCCAACAATATTCTGGAAGGTGGCACCAACGGCATTTCCGTTGCCAATTTCATGCAAGGGGGACGACGCGTCACCGTTAGCGGCAATCTTATTCACGCCATGACCAACCCAACGCCCCATAAAGGGCCACAGCTTAATAATTTTGGCCTTTATGTGGAAGCCGATGCGGTCGTGACTGGCAACAATATCGAAGACTGCCCAGCGATGGGCATGGTTGCCGGTTTTGGCCCCTATCTGCGCAATATTGTGATGGGAGATAATCTGGTGCGCGGCTCGGAAGTTGGTCTGGCTGTGAGTGTTGTGGAAAAGGCCGGAACAGCCCATATCCATAACAATCTGTTTGAAGGAAGCCAAGTGGCCATTGCTGGCTACCGATGGCATGATCGCACAACCAAAGAGCTGCTCGGACATCCAGACCGAGCCCCTTCAAACATTCACTTGCGCAACAACCAGACCGCTTAAAGACCCATATTTTGGCCATTTTTATACAAAACTTGCTGAAAATGGGAAAAAATTCCCAGGACAGGAAGACTTAATTAATGCAATCTTTGTATGCTTACACGTAGGGGAACTACGTATGGGACGATGGGGACGATGGCAGTATTGAACAAGATCCTGATTGCAGATGATTCTTCATCTGTGAGGAAGATTCTCTGTCATGCTATTAAGCAAATTGATCCAACAATTGAGATCATTGAGGCAAGCGATGGGATGGAGGCTGTCAAAGCGCTGGCAACCCGCACCATTGATATGGCATTTCTTGATGTCCATATGCCTGGAATTTCGGGTCTTGATGCTCTGAAGCTTGCGCGAAAGCATGGCATCAATACCTTTGTCGTGATGATTTCAGGGCAATTTGAGCCAGATCTGGTCAATAAGGCTAAAGAGTTCCATGCCTATGACTATTTAAAGAAGCCGTTTGAGGCCGAAGAGATCCAACGCCTGTTAAGTGTTCGCCAGCAGATTGCGCGTCATAAGTCTTTGCTGGTTGTTGATGATTCCAAGATTGTTCGTCGTGTTGTTTTCAAAGTTCTCAAAGAAAGCCAGTTCAATCTCAAAAGCTCCGAGGCGAATTCAGGCGAGCAGGCTATCCAGCTTTGTCGCACCATTCCTTATGATATCATTTTCATTGACTATCATATGCCAGGCTTTGATGGGCTGACCGGTGCACGCGAGATTTTCAAGACCCTGCCCAATGCCAAGATCGTTCTGATGAGCTCGGATGACAACCCGCAGATTATCAAAAAGGCACAAGAGGCGGGCTTATGCGGATTTATGAAGAAACCCTTCTATCCCGATGATGTGGATATGGTGCTGCATGAAATCATGGGCCTTACCCCACCTTCATTTGGCAAGAAGGCTATTCTCTTCCCGCAGGAAAGTCCTTGCGAGCCCGAACAGGCAGCGAATGACATTGAAGCTGAAGATGAAGATGCCATTCTTATCTGATGGGCTTCCTTTGCGCCTGTTTAAAAGCCTGCAAAGCTGGGCACGCTGTGCCTAGTTTCTAAGTGCGCCGAGCACGCCATCAGCCAGACGCACCTCCCCAACATGGATACCATTCCAGTTTTTCATCTCGACCTGCCGGAAAGGAGCAAAGGCATCATTTTCCTCTTCACTCATGGGCAAAAGAGCATCAAGGACGGCGGCCATCATCATCTCCGCTGCCCTGAATGACCCGTCCCAACATTTCAGCGCAACCCCATAGCCAAGCTCTGGCAGGGCGGCACAAAAGACCCCTTCGGCCCCCACTTTAACAAAGGCCCGCTCACCAAAGATCTCCATGATGCTGGTGCAAAAGCGATCATGGCCAGCGACCATATAGGGGGCCTTGGCAACTGCTGCGCGCAGGCGCTGGGCAGCTTTGGCCCGCTCAGGGGCCAGCCCCTGCCCCGTTGCAAATTTGGCAAAGGCATGGGCCCAGTTCTTTAGCGGGACCGCATAGGTGGGAATAGAGCAGCCATCGGTGCCGCACAGCTCTATCCCTGTGGTCTCCGCCATCTTCATTTCTGTCATGGCCTCTAACACGGCCTTGACTTCGCGCTGGACCGGATGCTCGGCCATGACATAGCCGTGGTGATCAAACCCTGCTTTTTGTGCAAAACACAAAAAACCGGAATGCTTGCCAGAGCAATTGTTATGCAACGCGGTTGGCTCTTGCCCGGCAACATGGAGCTTGGCCTGATCCTCTTCATATTTGGGAGATTGGGCTCCGCATTCCAGCGCATCAGCCCCAAGCCCGCAGGCTTTGAGCATGGCAGCCGAGACGCTCGTGTGCGCCTCTTCCATTATGGGAAGCACAGGCAATGGAGAGAGCTTCATCTGACAGATTATAAGCATCCGCTGCACCAGATTCGATCAAAGGCAGGGCTTGCAGGCCCTTGATAGCGGAGCGGGGAAAGACCGGGCGCACAATATCACCGATGCCCGATACCAGCTTGCCTTTGCTATCCACCACAGCAATTGCGCCGCTATGCCAGCTTTCCACCCAGTTGCCGCGGGTGACTTCCACCAAAATGGACATGCAACCTCCCCCTCTTCTTATCGTTTTTGCTTTTTCTTTAAGCGCCTTTCCAAGCGCAGCCGTTTTTCTACGACTTTTGACGCATGTACGCTAGAGACTTTGCTCCCGCCCCGCAAGAGACAATGGCACAGGATAAACATACAAAACCCCCGGCGGTTCCCCGCCGAGGGTTCATCAAACTTGCAGTGCGATAGGCCTGACAGGCTTATTTCACGCGCTCAAGGATAGAGACATAGTTGGCAACAGCTGCGCCACCCATGTTGAAAATGCCACCGATAGAGGCGTCCGCGATCTGCATATCGCCTGCATTGCCGGTGAGCTGCATTGCCATTAGAGCATGCATGGAAACACCAGTTGCGCCGATTGGATGGCCTTTGGCTTTCAGGCCGCCTGACGGGTTGACCGGCAGTTTGCCACCCTTAAGAACCATGCCTTCTTTAATTGCGCGCGCGCCTTCCCCTTCTGGCACCAGACCCATCGCTTCATATTCGATCAGCTCGGCAATGGTGAAGCAGTCATGGGTTTCAACCAGATTAAGGTCATCGACGCTCAGGCCTGAATTGGCGAAAGCCTGCTGCCAGGCAACGCGGCAGCCTTCAAACTTGAGAATATCGCGCTTGGACATTGGCAGGAAGTCATTGACCTGCTCATTGGCGCGGAACATGACAGCATGCTCGTGGCTCATGGCAGAGGCAACGTCGGACAGAACGATAGCCGCGGCACCATCAGAGACCAAAGAGCAGTCTGTGCGCTTGAGAGGCCCTGCAACAATCGGGTTTTTTTCGCTCTCGTCACGGCAGAATTCAAATGGCATTTCCTTGCGCATCTGGGCGTAAGGGTTGCTAACACCGTTGGCATGAGCCTTGGAAGCGATCATGGCAAGGGCTTCGGTCTGGTCGCCATATTTCTCAAAATATTGATGAGCGATTTTGCCAAAAACGCCAGCAAAACCGGCAGGTGTGTCACCATCTTCTGGCAGGTAAGAGGCTTTCAGAAGGTTCGCACCGATTTCGCGGCCCGGTGTTGTTGTCATCTGCTCAACGCCAACAACCAGAACTTTGCGAGCGCGGTTGGCCTGAATGGTCTTGATACCCTGAGCAATCGCAGCGGAGCCGGTGGCGCAGGCATTTTCAACACGGGTTGCAGGCTTGAAGCGGAAGGCGGGGTCAGCTTGCAGCACCAGAGAAGCGGTAAAGTTCTGGCGAGAAAAACCGGCATTGAAGTGGCCAAGTACGATTTCGTCAATATCGGTTGGCCCCAGACCGGCATGGGCCAGTGCGTCTGTGGCGACTTCGACGATCATGTCCTCGACAGTCTTATCCTGAATTTTCCCAAAGGGCATATGCGCCCAGCCAACGATACATGCGGTCATCTTGTCTCTCCTCGCAGGGCCCGTGATCTGCCCATTGCTTTGATCAGGTCGTCCCAGCCAACTAATTTATGGCTAACTTCAGATTCCAGTTGCCATATCCAACCCTGTTTTGACGTAAACGTCAAAGTAAAAATACTATTCCTCGCCTTATTTCCCGTCTTGGCGTGACCATTCTGCCCATATGGAACGCCATCCCCTCCCACTTTGCAAGGGGAAGCCACTGCGGGATTGCCCAAGCCTCCCCCTTTGTCTAGGCTTGGGCGTATACGGACTCTCTGATCCGATTCCCTCCTGTCCAGTGCCCAAAGGCATGGTGATAAACCCATCTTTTCCGCCCAAGGATAAAACCGCGATGACGTCCCCATTCAAGGCTGCCATGATGCAAGCTGACAAGAATTTTGCGCAGCTTTTCGGGCATAGGCTCTTTACCCTTACCGCTCTGGCCCCTGAGGGCAATTATGTGCTGCGCCTTTATTCCAGCCAGCAAGCAGCTTATGAACAGCAAGGCACGAAACCGGTGCTGCGCAATGACTGGTACAAACAGGTGATTGAGGAAGCTTCCGTTTTTCGCGGCAGCGTGATTGAGGATGTGATGGACTATTTCCCCGATCACAAGGCTCTGTCAGATATGGGATTGGGAGCTGTGATCAATTGCCCCGTCTGCCACGAGGGACGGGTTATTGGCACGGTCAATCTGTTGGATCGGGGTCACGCCTATGATGAAACAGATCTGCAATCTGTGTATGATGAGGCCCAAAAATTGGCAGATCTTTTTCTCGGCTGCCAAGATCTGTTTGCCGCCCAACCTTTCTCTAGCAGTGGGGAAGAGACAGGAGCCAAGGCATGAGTGTTCTCTCTCGCTACAATCTGACCATTGGCAATCTGCCACCGGGCAAGAATAACAGCATCTACGATATTGCAGGCGTTCGTCTGGGTCATGTGACCCTCTCCGACGGGCCGGTTCAGACCGGGGTTAGCGTCATTCACACCGGACCGGAACATCCCTTTGAGCATAAATGCGTGGCGGCCAGTCATGTTTTTAATGGCTTTGGCAAATCTACCGGACTGGTTCAGCTTGACGAACTGGGGCAGTTGGAAACGCCGATTGTTCTGACCAACACGCTTAATGTGGGCACAGCCTCGCAAGCTTTGGTACGCCATATGCTTGATCTCTCTCCTGCCATTGGCGAGACAACCGGCACGGTCAATCCGGTGGTGATGGAATGCAATGACGGGGCTTATCTGAATGATATTCGCGGTATGCATGTCAGCGAGAGCGATGTGCTTACCGCTTTGGCCCAACGCGACGAGAGCTGCGAAGAAGGAGCCATTGGCGCAGGCACCGGTATGAGCTGTTATGAGCTTAAGGGCGGCCTTGGCAGTGCCTCCCGGCAGATTGAGCTTTCAGGCCAGACCTATCATGTGGGCTGTCTTGCCCTTTGCAATATGGGCCTTTTAGGGGATTTGCTGGTGGATGGCCGTAAAGTGGGGCAGGACATCCTTGCCTTGAGGGCGCAAGAGGCTGAGAGCCAGAGCGAACTTGGTTCCATCATTCTTGTTCTTGCAACTGACGCGCCCCTCTCCTCTCGCCAGCTTAAGCGGCTTTGTGTGCGATCAGGTGCCGGACTTGCCCGCACGGGGACGCAGTTTGGCTCAGGCAGTGGTGATATTGCGCTGGCTTTTTCCGTCGCCAATCGTATTCCCCATACGCCCCATGCAAGCGGGCTCAATAATATGCAGCAAATCCATGAGGATCGTCTCGACCCTTTCTTTCGCGCAACCATTGAAGCGAGTGAAGAAGCAATCCTCTCCTGCCTGTTTGCATCGCAAACCACTAAAGGAAAACACAAACGTATCCGCAAAAGTCTTGCCGATTATTGGCCGCTCCTTTCCTGACCTGATGAGAACCAGAGCATGAGAGGGAAGCCTAGCGCTCGGTCAAAAGACTTCTGGTGATAATGGCCAGCAGCAGAGCGGGAACTGCCTTGAGAAGCGACCCAAGTGGATCGAGCCACAAATGCGGCACCAGAATGGATGCCGAGGCAAGATAGACAAGGGTAAGCACCACCATGCCAAGACAAGCCCGCTTTGCCCAGGGTCGGATCAAAATGGCAATGCCCAACCCGATATCAAGAATGGCGGCACTTGCGGCCAAAAACTGAGCTTGCAGGCTGGATGTGCCAGAGCCTGCCAGAACTTCAGCGGCTTGCGACATTTGCCCCAAGGCAATAACGCCCGACAACAGCCAGAAGGCCGAGAGGACAGAAATCATAATCGGCAGCATCAATGCGAGCTTGGCAAACCAGCGCTCCTGCGTTGTGCTGGGCATGCTGGCCAGTGTCTCTTCAAACGATCGGCAATGACGGCCTGACATCGCATGCCACAGGCTTGGGTCGCCCTTCACATGACTATCGAGCATGGTCAGAGCATCAGAGCGCAACGGGGAGCGCCAGCCAAGGCGCCCCAGACCATCAGCAATCCGGCTGACGCCCTTCCCCAGCCAGCGCGGCAGGATAAGGGTGCGGCGCGCAGGCTCAAAGCCCAGCCAGCGGCGCATGCCAGCAACCAGATCAGCAAGGCTTTGGCTTTCCTCTTCTACCAGATCCAGATCCGCTTCGCTGGGGATGCGCCCCTCTGTCGCCATCAGCACGGCTTCAGTTACCTCGCTCACATGGACGGTTTGCAGCTGCCGGTCCGCAAGAATGAGCGGCTGAATCTTGGGAAATGCTGCCAAAAGACGCAAAAGGGCTGTGCCTCCATAGGCGGTGGGTGCCAGCACCAGACCGGGGCGCAAGATAACCCAATCCATACTGGCAGCCATCACTGCGTCATCCCCTGCTGCTTTGGTGCGCATAAAGGCGGTATCGGCATCGCGGTCCGCGCCAGTTGCCGAGATTTGCACAAAACGGGCAACACCGCTTACCTCGCAGGCTTCAAGACAGGCCTTGATGGAGAGATAATGCACCGCCTGCAGATCGTCAAACAGGCCATATTGCAAGGCACCAGCGGCATTGATGACGGCATCAATGTTATGAACCAGATGATCCCAGTCTTCCTTGGCCAGCATTTCGCGCAGATCACCTGCATGCCATTCCACTTGCGGGATCAGACGCGCAGCCAAATCAGGAGAACGGGCAAGGCCGACAACGTCGTGACCGGCATTCAGCAGGCTTCGGCAGATTTCTGCCCCGATCAGCCCATAGCCCCCAAGCACCAGAATGCGCATGTCTTTTCCACCTACCGCGTTCATGCGAGGTTTGATGTGAGGCCCAATTGCGCAACTGGACCGGCGAACCTGCGCATAACTTGACTATCTGATTCAATTTCGCGGATGGTAGCCCCAGACTTCCTTCAGGTCACGCCCACCATTAGCATTAGACTGCCAGCTCATGCAGGCAGAACTTGACCAGATGGAGGAAGACTTTGCGAAAGAAAGACGGGGCGCTCCGGCACGCAAAACGCCCTTGCAACAGCCGAATTCAGGGGCAAAGAGACAGACCTAAAGCGCCCAGCTTTTTAGTTTTTCAAGCGCTTCATCCAGCACGCTGTCTTGCTTGCAGAAACAGAAACGCACAAAATTCTTTGGTGCTGGCAGGTGGTCCTCATCCTGAATGTAAAAGGCTGAGACTGGAACCGCAGTTACCCCTGCTTCAAATGTGATGGTCTGGCAGAAGGCTGCATCATCAATTGGCAGGCCCTTTTTCTCGCACAGGCTGGTGATATCCACTGTCAGAAAGTAGGTGCCCTGACATTCAATCACCTCAAGGCCGGTCTCTGAGAGACCCTTGGCAAGGCGGTCGCGTTTGGCCTGCAAATCAGCGGCGAGCGAATGATAATAGTCATCCCCCTTATTCAGCCCAAGAGCGATGGCTTCCTGCAGATTGGGCGGGGTGGTAAAAGTCGCAAACTGGTGTGCCTTGGCAACCGGATCCAAAAGCTCCTTGCCGCCGGTGATATAACCGATTTTCCAGCCTGTTAATGAGAAGGTCTTGCCAGCCGACCCAATTCGCAGGCAGCGCTCTCGCATACCGGGAAAAGCCATCAGGGGCTTGTGCGGCCGCCCGTCAAAGGTGAGATGTTCATAAACCTCATCACAAATGGCATAGGCGTCGTATTTTTCCAGCAGTTCGGCAATCCAGCCCAACTCCTCGTCGCTATAGACCTTGCCAGCTGGATTGTGCGGATCATTGAGAACAATAAGCTTGGTCTTGTCGCTAAAGGCGGCTTCCAGAGCCTCTTTATCAAGCTCCCATTTGGGCGGTACGATGCGAACGCTTTTTACGGTTGCTCCGGCTCTGCGTGCAAGAGGCAGATAGCAATCATAAAGCGGCTCGATGAGAACCACTTCATCCCCATCCTCAATCAGCGCGGTCAGGCAATCACACAGGGCTTCTGTCGCGCCGGAGGTCACCAGCACTTCGGTTGCGGGATCCACTTCAAGACCATAAAAGCGCTTGTTAGCATCCGCCACAGCCTCACGCAGCACCGGAAGGCCCAGCATGGGCGGATATTGGTTATATCCGTTCAGCAATTCATCCGCAGCTTTTTGGCGAATATCCAGCGGCCCATCGACATCGGGAAAACCCTGTCCAAGATTGATGGACCCATTCTCACGTGCCAAGCGGGACATGACTTCAAAAATGGTGGTTTGCATCCCGGTATAGATGGAATTGGTCTGTTTCACGCCGTTATCGCCTTTTCTCTCTTGATCAAGAATTGGATCCGATTATATCTCGCGGTAGCAATAGAAGATTTTCTGCGCTTTGAAAAGCTTATGCGATGTCGCAATCTTGTGCGGCTTGACCAAATGCCCTTTCAAAGCTGCATGGCAGCGCCAGCACATCAAGACCATAGGAAAGCGATCCGCATGATTGATGATTTGATTGACGGGGAAACCCACGAAGAACGAAAAGCGTTTTTTGATGCGGTTTATATTCGCGCAGATGGCGATGACAGTAAGGTGCCTTGGTCAGGCGATGATGCCAAACCGGAAGTCTTGGCATGGCTTGACGCCAATCCGGCGCAGGAAGGCATGCGTGCCCTTGATATTGCCACCGGACTTGGAGAGCATGCCCAAGCCCTTGCGCGCGCCAATTACAAGGTCACGGCCTTTGATCTGGCAGATGAGGCAATCAACTGGGCCAAAGAGCGCTTTCCTGATCAACCCCGCGGCAATCCGGTGACCTATGTCTCGGCTGATTTGTTCGATTTGCCCCAAAGCTGGGGTCAATTTGATCTGGTGCATGAATGTTATACCATCCAGTCCCTGCCCGATGACATTCGTGCCGGTGCTTTTGATGCGATTGCCAATTGCGTTGCTCCCGGTGGCACCTTGCTGGTCTATGCGCGAACCCGCGAGGAAGGCTTAAGCTGGGATCAGGCCCCTTGGCCCTTGATGCCCAGCGAGTTTTTACGGTTTGAACAAGCCGGATTGATCAAGGATAAAGAGGTGCATTTTCTGCGCGATGGTGGCAGCAGAAAAGACATCCCTCACACCTTCGCCATTTATCGCAAGCCGCTCTAGGGTCAGTAGGATCAGGACCGGCGTTTCATCTCAATAAAGCGCACGATAGATTTCGATAAGGGCGTCCATAACAATGCGCGTTGCAGGCTCGCGCAACACATCGCGATTGACGATCAGATGTTCCGGGCTTGTCACTTCGCTTTGGCGCTCGCTCACGCAGCATAGATCAGGCTCGCCATCCGCGAGAAAACGGGGCAGCAAGGCAAGGCCACTGGCCATTTTGGCTGCTTCAAAGCAGTCGATCATGCAGTTAAAGCGCAATTGGATGGGGCCGGAGACACTCTCTTGGAGCCAGCATAATTGATCGGGATACCAGATCGGTTCCTCACAGACACCAATCCAGTGGCCGGTTATGCAATGCTCGGCAAAGGATTGTTCCGGCCTTGCGGCAAGATAGTCCCGGTGGGCATAGACCGCATAGGATATATCCGCCAGTTTTCGCAAAATAGCGGTGTCGCTATCGGGAAGACAGGTGCGGATTTGCAGATCGGTTGATCTGTTCATCAAATTAAGATGCTGGTGGGTTGCGATCAGATCCAGCTCAATATCACCAATTTTCTCTTTAAGTTGAGGAAGATGGCGGATGAGGAAACGCACCCGAAGATCATCAATCGAGAGGCGGATTTTTTTCAGCCCCTTGTCAGACAGATTGGGCTGAAGGCGCAGGATTGCATCTGCGGTGGTGCGCATTTTCTCCGCCAGTGGTAACAAGGTCTCTCCCGCTGTGGTCAGGCGCAGGCCTTGCGGCGTTCGATCAAACAGGCGAGCCCCCACTCCCTCCTCCATTTGCCGCAAGCGCCGCGAGAGTTGTGGCTGGCTGATCTCAAGCCGCCTTGCAGCTCCGGTCATAGAGCCAGCAGTGGCCGCTGCATGGAATAATTGCAGATCATCCCAATTCATTTATGCACCCCACCTCCTCTGTCAATGTATTTCCGCATACCCATCATGCCGATATTGCGGCTAGAAATCCAGCCCCCTTTTCGGCACAGTGCACCTATACTCGATCCTCCCGGCCGTTTGGTCTGGACCCGCAACAATGGAGCATCATCCCATGGGGCAACCTCGTTACACTTTTGCCAGCAATCTTAAAGGCATTGCCTTTGGACTTGCGGGCACCGCCCTTTTTGCCCCGATTTTTGCAGCTGGCAAATTTGCTGATGGCGCGGTTCCGATTCTGGTTGTGATTTTCATGCGCTATTTCAGCGCCTTTCTCTTGGTTTTGGGGCTATTGCTATTCACCAAAACCAGCCTAATGAGCCTTAAATCGTCCAAACCAAGCCAGCATCTTCTGCGCGCATTTTTCTCTGTTGGGTCGGCTGGCTTTACGATTTACGCGGCATCCATCATGCCGCTCACCGAGGCCACAGCCATTGGCCTCACCGAAGGGGTGATTGCCGTAGCACTGGCGGCTATTTTTTTGGGGGAGCGTGTCACGTCTGGCCATTGGCTTGCAGGTCTTTTATGCATGGCGGGGGCTTATTTCATCTTATTTGCGCGGGCTGATGGCGGTTTTGCCTTTTCGCTCTCTGCCTTATCCCAGATGAGTGGCGCGGGTTATGCCTTTTTGGGTGCCATCTTTATGGCGCTGGAACTTCTTGTGCTTAAAGTTCTGGCACGGCGCGAAAGTGCGTTGGCGCTGTTGGTCCATGTCACCGGTTTATGTTCGCTGCTGCTGATCGGGCCTGCCCTTTATCTGGTCATCACACAAGAGGTATCGCTTTGGGCCATTGCTCCCTTCTTTGCCTTGGGGCCCATTGCAACCCTGGCGCAATATTGCAACATCCGCGCCTATCGGCTTGCAGAAATTTCCCTGCTGGCACCGGTCAATTATAGCTGGATTGTCTTCTCTACCTTACTAGGCCTCATCGTCTTTGACGAAGTCCCCTCAGCGATGGCCCTGTTTGGTGGAAGCATGATTGTTGCAGGCGGCATTTGGCTGGCCAAGCTGCCCACACTGCCAGCGCACGAAGGCGCAGGCCTTTTAAACAGGCTTAAATTTTCCAAGCTAAAGCTGGCAAGAGAGAACAGACAGAAAATTACTGCCAAATAGGATAGGGAAGAAAAACGCTATTTTCCTGCGCGGCCTAATGCAGACACTGGGGTGGCTCTTGCTGCTCAATGAAGCTGCCCATATGCTCGGCAAGTCCCAAAAGCGGCTTGAGGCATTCCGGCTCAGAGACCAGATCAGCCAATGTGCAATCATCCAGCACATCAAGAAAGGCCTTAAGCGCCTTTTGAAGCAATTTGCGGAATTTGCACTCGCTGATCAAGGGGCAGGTATTTGTCGTCTCGGCGAAGCATTCGACGATGACGAGATTTTCCTCGGTGGCCCTTAGAATATCGCCCACATTGATATCCTGCGGCGCTTTGGCCAGCCGGATGCCGCCATTGCGGCCGCGAATGGCGTGAATAGCACCAATATGGGTAAGCCGCTGAGCAATCTTATTTAAGTGATGACAGGAAATGTCATAAGCTTCGGCGATTTCGGCAAGGCGAACGGGCTGGTCCGGCTTGAGCGCACAATACATAAGCAGTCGCATTGCATAATTGGAATGCTGCGTTAAGCGCATCAATGCCTCCCATTCATCCCCAAAGACCAGTTTCTAGCTGACAGCGGGATGCCTGTTTCACTTCTTTATGGTCCGTTCTTTTTGCCCAATCTGCGCCCTATGCATCAAATAACGGCACAAAAACATCCTGCATCTGACCAGAATGACAACTGGCCTGCATTTGATGGATCGCCATCTGCATACAAACACTATCAGGCAAGAAAGAACTACTGTCCAAGCTGACTTAGAGACCGGGGTAATCAGCCTGGACAGTAGTACCATCGCCACTCCTCGTCGGATAAGCGATGAGTTCCAATCAATTCATCCCCAAGGCATTTTTCAGCACGCTGAACGGGGTATTTCCCTCGCCTTGTTGTACAGAAACTCAAATGTTTGACTTTTTGCACATATTCGATGACTTTGATTTGTTATCTAAGCAATAGCAGGTTAGATAATAGGCATCAAGTATACTTGTTTAAGATTTCGCTGAAATGGGAGAGGCACAATGACGCATGGTGCAACTGGGGCAGATGCCCCGCAGGCAAATGCTGCTCAAAGCCCCGAGAATACGGCCGCGCAAGAAGAACAGCAGTCGCGCCTACAACATTTCCCCAACTCCTTCTTTGCCATGATCATGGGGCTGGCCGGTTTTACTCTGGCAGCTGAACGGCTGGAAAAGAGTTTGGGCATTGCTCATGAGGGCAGCCTGCTTCTGGTCATCTTCACCGCCTGCGTCTTTGCGCTTTTGCTTGGCATCTATGCGCTTAAGGCTGTGCGCTATCCTGAAATGATCAAGTGGGAATGGAACCATCCTGTTCGCATGTGCTTCTTTCCCGCAGCCTCGATTGGCTTTATCCTGCTCGGCACTGCTATGGGCCCCTTCTCCACCGGCCTTGCCATGGCTATCTGGGGGCTGGGAGCCGCGCTTCATCTGGTGGGCACTCTGTCTGTTCTGACCGCATGGATCGGGCATCGCAATTTCGAGCCCCTGCATCTTAATCCTGCATGGTTCATTCCGGTTGTGGGCAATATCATCGTTCCCATTGCAGCAAGTCGGTTCGGGCTTATGGAGATGGGCTGGTTCTTCTTCTCGGTCGGTCTTGTCTTCTGGATTGTGCTGCTGACACTGGTCTTTAACCGCCTTGTCTTTCACAATCCACTGCCAGAGCGCCTTCTGCCAACCTTGATGATTCTCATCGCGCCACCTGCCGTTGGATTTGTGGCCTATGTGGGATTGATTGGCGGCCTCGATTCCTTTGCGCGCGTCATCTATTACTCAGCGGTCATTTTCTTTCTGATCATTCTCATCCAGATCCCCAAATTGATCCGCATTCCCTTTGCCCTGTCCTGGTGGGCCTATTCCTTTCCGCTGGCAGCCTTGACCATAGCGACTTTATTCTATGCAGAATTAACGCAATCTGCGCTTCATGACGTTGCAGGCAAGGGTCTTTTTGCGCTACTAACTTTTGTTATTCTGGTCCTGCTGGGGAAAACGGCAAAAGCCATTGCCAACCATCAGGTCTGCAAACCAGAATAACCCGATTATGATGAGCCGGTTTGCCGGTTTATCAAAGGGGGCGGGATTGGTGGCAATCCCGGCCCTGATAGTGTTCCTTAGTTGCGCGGCCCTTTATGACAGTCCTTGAGAAAAACGAAAGCCAGGCAGACGCAGAAACCAGCACCCATTCTTCTGCATCCGGCGGCACCGAAAAGACGGACCTTTCCCATAAATCTGACAGCCCCAAGAAGAAGGGGCGCGCAAAGCGTGCCAAGAAACCGGCAGACCTTTGGCTGACGGCCCTTTTGGCACCCTATGCCGCCCAGCTCAAACGCAAAGCATGGATTGAAGCGGCCTCTGGCGTGCTCTCCATCGCGCAAGCTGGCTTTTTGGCCTTTGCCATTGGCACGCTGATTACGGATGATGGCGGCTTCTGGGGCACTTTGCCTTATGCCATCGGGCTGTTGCTTGTGATTGTTGTGCGCGCCGCTCTTGCCTATCTGGCGGGCAAACTGGGGCATGAGGTATCTTCGGCCATGCGGTTTGATCTGCGCAAGCGACTGGCAACCAAACTTGCAGGCCATTCCCCGCTTGATATTGAACGCCGCTCAGCAGGTGAGATTGCAGCTCTCGGCTCAGATGTGGTCGAAAGCCTTGATCCCTATGCCTCGCGCTATCTGTCGCTCAAGCTTCAGCTCATTGTTATTCCGCTGGCTATTTTAATTGCTGTCTCGCTCTTTAGCTGGGCTGCTGCCCTTGTGCTGCTTTTATGCGGGCCGCTAATTCCTGTTTTCATGGCCATTGTCGGTATTCGCGCCAAAAAGGCATCAGATAAACAGATCTCTGCCCTCTCGGACATGAGTTCGCGGTTTCTTGACCGCCTGCAAGGCATGACCACCTTGCGCCTGTTCGGCGCGGTGGGCCATACGCGCCGCCTGTTTGAGGACATTGCCACCGATTATCGCAAAGCAACCATGCGCGTTTTGCGCATTGCGTTCCTCTCCTCGGCCGCGCTTGAGCTTTTCTCGGCCCTTGGCATTGCTCTTATCGCCATCTATGTGGGTTACCATTATCTTGGCTATGCCGAATTTGGCAGTTATGGCATCCCCATCACGCTTTCAAGCGGCCTCTTCATGTTGATGCTGGCGCCGGAATTCTTCATGCCCTTGCGCGAATTTGCCGCCGCCTATCATGATCGGGCAACTGCCCAATCTGCGGCCGAGCGGTTTATGCAATTGCTACCAACGGATGAGTTGCAGGAAGCACCGCTAACGTCTGAACTTGAAGACACGGGCGAAGCCAAGGCGATAACCAGACAGGCACCTGATCAAGACGCAGACGTGCCTATCACGCCCATTTCCAGCATCGCGTTTGAAAACTGCGCCTTTGGCTATCCTGGCGATGACAGGCAGGCCATTCTCACCGATGTGTCGCTCTCCTTTAAAGCGGGTGAGAAGATTGCCATTCTCGGGGTCTCCGGATCGGGCAAATCCACCTTGCTTGCCGCCCTTTGCGGATTGCTGCCTCCTTTGCAGGGCAGTCTTTATATTAATGATACGCCTGCGCCATCAGATCTGGAAGAGTGGGCCAAGATGCGCCGCACCATTGGCTGGATCGGACAAAAGCCTCACATCTTCCATGGCAGCCTTTTGATGAATGCCCGCCTTGCGACACCCGAGGCTGATCGCGACAGCGTGCAAAAGGCCCTGCAGGTCGCGCATGCAGAAAAGTTTGTTGATCAATTGCCGCGCAATTTGCTGACCGTTCTGGGCGAGACCGGCTTTGGCATTTCCGGTGGTCAGATCCGCCGTCTTGCCATTGCGCGGGCGGCGCTTACGCAATCAAGCCTTATTCTGTGTGATGAACCAACCGCTGATCTGGACGCCGAGACTGCACGGCTGGTAACCGATAGCCTGATGGATATGGCGAAAGACCGGCTTTTGGTAATTGCCACCCACGACAAGGAAGTGGCCGAGCGCTGCGATCATATTTTCTATGTTCATGACGGGGGCGTGCGGGAAATTGCGTCTTCCGATCTTGCATCCTTGCAAGAGATTTTGGCCGCAGATGACATGGCCCTGCGCGGCACGGCCAAGCCGGTTGCAAAGATTGCCGAGCCAAACACAGGTGAGACAGCTGATAAGGAGGCAACATCATGAAGACGATTTTTGCAGTCCTTCGGCTTTATTGGCAGCATTATCCCGGCTGGCTTCTGGCGGGCATTGGCATTGCCTATGTCGCCGCTATTGCCTCCATCATTCTTATGGCAACGGCTGGCTGGTTTCTTGGGGCTACGGCTCTGGCGGGTCTGTCCGGAGCTGTTGCCTTTAATACGGTCTATCCCGGTTTTTTGATCCGCACTGCAGCCCTTGCCCGCATGGCCGGCAAATATGGCGAGCGGGTCATCACCCATGATGCGACATTCCGGTTTCTTGCCCGCCTGCGGCTTTATGTGTTTGACGGTATTTCCCGTCTGTCTTTTCGCAAATTGCGCGACTATCGCTCCGGCGAATTGCTGGCGCGTCTGACCGCCGATATTGATGCGCTGGACGGGATTTATCTGCGCGTCATTCTGCCGCTTTCCACGGCCCTTCTGGCCTGTCTTGCGCTTATTTTCATTCTCCATGGCTTCCATGCCATTCTGGCCTTTGTGGCCGGAGGTATTTTGCTGGCAGCTATTCTTATTCTGCCAACACAAGCGGGACGCATTGGCGTCAAGCTGGGCCGCCGCATTGCCTTTACCTCCGAGGCTCTTCGTCTGCGCTATATCGATTTGCTGCGCGGGCAAATGGAACTGGTTATGGCGGGCCGCCTTTCAGATCAGGTCTCGTCGATTACCAAGGCCGCCTCCAAGATCCGTGATCTTCAAGGGGATCTCTCCGCCCATGATCTACGTGGTCGGGCTTTGATGACGTTGGCTGGCGGCCTTGCCTTGGTTGCCGCTTTGCTCATCGGGGCTTGGGCTTATGAGGCAGGCAGTCTTTCCGGCCCCATGGTTCTGCTGGCCGTCTTGTCTGTCTTTGCCATGACAGAGCTGCTCGTGCCCATCCGCCGGGGCTTGCTTGACATTGGCCGCGCCATTTATGCAGGCCAGCGCATTCTGCCCCTTCTGGCAGAACCGGCACAGGAACCGGAACCCACTTTGGAAGAAGGCGGCCCTATCTCCTTAAAGCTCGATCATGTACGCTTTGCCTATTCGCAAACTGCAAGCCCTATCATTGATGATCTGTCCTTTTCGCTAAAAAGCGGCGAGAGCATTGGCGTTGTTGGCGGGTCCGGTGCTGGCAAGTCGACCCTTTTGGGCCTTGTCGCAGGTTTGCTGGAGGCGCAAGATGGTAGCCTGTTACTGCGCTATGAAACCTATCAGGACGGCCGCAAGCCGCGCCTTGGCCTTCTCACCCAGCGAACAGAATTGTTCCGCGAGAGCCTGCGGGATAATCTGTGCCTTGGGGCTCCGGATGCAGCGCAGGACGAGATGGATCAGGTCATCGAGCAAGCGCAATTGGCCCGCATGATTGAGCGCCTTCCCAAAGGTCTGGAGCAAGTCCTTGGGGATGAAGGACAGGGGCTGTCTGGCGGGGAAAGCCGCCGCATGGCGCTTGCTCGCCTTCTTCTCTATAAGCCCGATCTGTGGCTTCTGGATGAAATGACAGAAGGTCTGGACAGCAACACAGCCAAGTCCGTTCTAGAGACGTTGCAAAATGCCACCAAGGACAAGGCCCTGTTGTTTGTAACCCACAAAAAGGCCGAGGCGGAGCTGGCCCAGCGCTTGTTGGTTCTCGAAGAAGGCAAAGCACCCCATTTCATAGAACGCTCTGACAAAGCCGCTTGGCAGCAAGTCACCGCCAATCTTCGCTAGAGAAAAGCACAATGCAAAAAGAAAAGGCATGCCTGACGATAGGTCGGGCATGCCTTTTCTTTTGTGCCATCGCACTTGGCTGCACAAAAGACATCCTGATGCTTGCAAATTTTCGCAATCTATAAAATTTTAGCTATTGATTTAAAGGCATTCTAAGCCTCGTTTGCTAGTCTTCCCCGCAAGAAAGAAAAGGCCAGTGCCCAATCTGGCCATAGGACTGATTTCAAGGCAGCAGGCCACCAAATAAGAGGCAGGCTGAAAGGATGGCATCAAATGACCCAAGCTTTTGCCAAACGGATGGCCGTGGTTGCTACCTTGACGCTCTTCTTCTTTTGGGAAACCGCTTCCTATTTCTCGACCAACGGCAGTTTCTGTGCGGATTGCTATAATGCAGACAGCCAGACCTTTCTTATGGCGGCTCCCCCACTTCTGATGATCTGGCTCTTTCGCAATGCTCTTTTCCCATCAATCGGGGACAAAGCCCGACATGACCTTAAAGAGCAGCGCGATCCCGATCAGGATGCGTCTGGCTGATTGTCAGGATGCGCTTTGTGAAAGGCGTCCAGTTTGTTTGCTTCCGCTTCAATCTCCAACAAGTGCTCAAGGCCGCTCATATCGCATTCAAACCGGCGGGCATTATAAAGCTGGGGTATGAGGCAGCAATCGGCCTGACTGGGGCTATCGCCATAACAGAAACGCCCAACATTCTCTTGCTCTTTGAGCAAGGCAAGACTTGCCCTAAGGCCCGTCTCCACCCAGTGCCGATACCAATCCACTTTTTGCTCCTCACTCGCCCCTAGCTCTGTGACCAGATATTTGAGGATGCGTAGATTGTTGACCGGATGGATCTCGCAAGCAATGGACTGGTTAAAAGCGCGCATGCGGGCGCGTGCGAGGGAATTTTGGGGCAGCAGGGACCGATCGGGGCGGGTTTCATCCAGATAGTCCAGAATAGCAAGAGACTGACTGAGCATCGCTCCATCAATCTCCAATGTGGGCACCAAAGCTTGAGGATTGCGCACAACATGCTCGGGCAGCAATTGCTCACCGCCCTGCTTTAGCAAATGAACTGTCCTGTGCTCATAGGCAATGCCTTTCAGATTCAACGCAATGCGCAGGCGATAGGCAGCAGATGAGCGAAAATATCCATAAAGTATTGGTAGTTTGGATGCGGACGTCATTTTAGTTTCCCTTGCAACTAATTTGTCCCAGATTGCCCTTTTGTCACATAGATTGCAAGGCCTGCTTTTATTTTGTGACAAATTGATTATAGCTGACGCCGCACCCTTCCCTCTTATATGTCCGCTCCGTACGTAGCCCCTGCCGCTTTCAATCTATCCTGTTTCCAGACTGCGCGCTTTTGTCCTGCTTCCTTTTCTTTTATATTTTAGTATATTCGAATATAAGTTATATCTAATATAAATTATCAAGGAAGAGACCTGATGACATTCCGCCGCGATTTGAAAGAAGGCTATAGTCCTTTGCTGTTTCTTGCATCCCTTGGCTCAGGCGGTGCAATTGTTTCCATGTTCATGTTTTTGATGTTCTGGGTGCCCCATGAAGGACGCCCTCTTGCGACCTTTGCAGACTTGATGGCAGCATGGAATAGCCCCGATGTGGCTTATAAAGTGCTGATCCCGCTGGCCCTTGCCGGTATTGCCTTCTTTACCTATCTGCATGTGCGCACGCTGATCTGGAACATTTCTGAATATAAAAAATTCAAAGCCAGCACTGCCTATGATGCCTTTATCAAGTCCAATAACGGTATTCAGCTGATGGCGATCCCCTTGACGCTGGCTATGTCTCTCAATGCCAGTTTCATTGTCGGTGCGGTTTTTGTGCCCGGACTTTGGGATATTTCCGAATTTCTGTTCCCTGCAGCGATTGTCGGTTTTCTGACCATTGGCTATTTCGCCATGAAAATTTTCACCGGCTTTATGGTCAATGCACTGGTTCACGGGCATTTTGATTGTGAGAAGAACAATTCCCTTGCCCAGATGCTTTCTGTCTTCTCCCTGTCCATGGTCGGAGTTGGCTTATCCGCGCCCGCTGCCATGAGCCATGTTAAGC
>JAOAQZ010000013.1 GCA_025210795.1 Cohaesibacter sp.
CCTTACACCAATCTGCCAGACGATGTTGCCGCCATGGCAAAGCAGACCGCTGACGACATTGAAGCGGGCAAGCTGCATCCTTTCAAAGGCCCAATCTTCAAACAGGATGGCACTCAAGTCATCAAAGAAGGTGAAGTCCTGGATGCTGGCACCCTGCTTGGCATGAATTGGTATGTCAAAGGCGTGGATGACAAACTTCCGCAATAAGATATATTCAGCATTCTAAAAATAAAACCCTCGGGCAAATGTTGCTTGAGGGTTTTTTTATGAAACCAACGTCCTTCATACTGCTGTAAAAAGAAAAATCACTGCATCCAAAAAGCGAATAGTTAGAGATTTTTGCAATAAGTAAATCATATTAGGTAGAAGATAATATTATGAGTGTTATTTACTTCTTAGTTTGGTGTTTTGCACAAAAACATATTATTACGCCGATTTAATTTGATCTCATTTTATCCATTTAAATCAATGCGGTATTCCACTTTTGATCTAGATCAGTTGATGAAAGTCAAGAGTGAAAATGCCCTTCAATATTTAGGGTTCCTCTTGGGAAAGAAAGCGACTCCATTTTCCCAGACCAAGAAGGACCCATGGACGTGGACCGGCGTGCATTTTTACGGGGAGGGGATAGAGCCCAAAGCACTATTCGGCCTCCTTACAGCTTAGATGAGATTTCTTTTTTCGACGCTTGTACAGCTTGCAGCCGCTGCATCGACGTGTGCCCGACCAACCTTCTTGTTGAAGGACATCTTGGCCGTCCTGAAGTTGACTTCTCAAATTCCTATTGCACCTTCTGCGGAGATTGCGCCGCTGCCTGTAAAGACGGGGCTCTGGTCGCTCCTGCTTTTCCCGAACAGGCAGACCCCACCTTGGCGTGGCCGCTGAAGGTGCAAGTCCAATCTGGATGTCTGGAAGCACAAGGCACCACATGCCGTGCCTGTGATTCCTCTTGCGAGTATGGCGCAATGCGCTTTCGTCCCCAAAAGGGGGGCGGCTCTACCCTGATCATTGATCAAGACAAATGCACCGGGTGCGGCGAATGCCTTTCAAGCTGCCCTGTGCATGCTCTTAGCATTTATACCCTGCCAGCGGACAAGCCTGCAGGGAGCGAAATTTCCAGTTCTGACCTCTCACAAAAGGAGTGCGCGCAATGATGAATGTGTGCGGCGTACTTGTTCATGCACGGCCCGACAGGCTGATGAATGTCGAAGCTCTGCTATCCGAAATCCCCGGTGTTGAGACCCATGGTAAAAGCGAGAATTCCCGTCTCGTTGTGACCATAGAAGATACCGAAACACTCAGTGCAATGGATGCAATGGCCAAGGTCAATGCGACCGACGGCGTCATTGCCACTGCACTGGTTTATCACGAAATGGACCCTGATCTTGATGCGCAACCAAGCGCGACGGAGGAAAAGCCATGTTAAAGCAAAACAGGCGCGACTTTATGAAAGCGAGTGCAGTTACTGCAACCGCAGCAGCCGCCGGAGTATCCATCACTCCGGATGTTGCAAAAGCCGCAGGTAAGAATGACATTCGCTGGGACAAAGGCGTATGTCGTTTCTGCGGCACAGGTTGTGGTGTGCTTGTTGGTACCAAAAACGGACGTGTGGTTGCGACCCAAGGTGATCCGGATGCACCGGTGAACAAGGGTCTGAACTGCATTAAAGGTTACTTCCTTTCCAAAATCATGTACGGGCAGGACCGTGTAACCAAGCCATTGCTGCGCAAAACCAATGGCAAGTTCGACAAAGACGGCGAATTCACCGAAGTATCCTGGGATGAAGCTTTCACCATCATGGCAGAAAAGTGGAAAGCTGCCATGAAAGCCAAAGGCCCGACAGCTGTCTCCATGTTCGGCTCTGGCCAGTGGACCATCTGGGAAGGCTATGCCGCTGCCAAATTCATGAAAGCGGGTTTGCTTTCCAACAATATCGACCCCAACGCACGTCACTGCATGGCCTCCGCTGTGGCCGGCTTCATGCGTGCCTTTGGTATCGATGAGCCAATGGGCTGTTATGATGACCTTGAGCATGGCGAAAACTTCGTGCTCTGGGGCGCCAACATGGCCGAAATGCACCCGATCCTGTGGTCTCGCCTAACAGATACAGCGCTGACCAAAAAGGGCTCTGAAGTGCATGTCCTGTCCACTTTCGAGCATCGCTGCTTCGATCTGGCCGACAATGGCATGATCTTCAACCCTCAAACAGATCTGGCCATCCTCAACTATATCTGTAACTACATCATCCAGAACGACAAGGTGAACTGGGAATTCGTTAATGCCCACACAACCTTTAACCGTACTCAGGAAGATATCGGTTACGGCCTGCGCCCAACCCATGAGCTGGAAAAGAAAGCCAAATTCCCGGCCCATGAGAAAAAGCACGGCAAGGTAAGTGGCATTGACTTTGAAGAGTTCAAGAAACTCGTCGAGCCATATACTCTGGAATATGTGTCTGAACTGTCCGGTGTGCCTGCTGACAAGCTGGTCAAACTGGCAGAACTCTATGCTGACCCGTCCAAGAAAGTGGTTTCCTACTGGACCATGGGCTTCAACCAGCATACACGCGGCACATGGGTTAACGGCCTGATGTATAACGTGCATCTGCTGGTCGGTAAAATCTCCGAGCCCGGCAACGGCCCATTCTCACTGACCGGTCAGCCATCTGCATGCGGTACTGCTCGTGAGGTTGGCACATTTGCCCACCGTCTGCCTGCAGACATGGTGGTTATGAAAGAACCACACCGCAAATTTGCCGAGAAGAAATGGAACATCCCTGACGGGATTATCCCAGGCAAGCCAGGTGCCCACGCCGTTCTGCAGCATCGCCTGCTTAAAGACGGCAAAATCAACTGCCACTGGGTGCAATGTACAAACAACATGCAAGCCGCACCGAACATGAATGAAGAAGGTTTCCCCGGTTACCGGAATCCTGACAACTTCATCGTGGTCTCCGATCCTTATCCAACCGTCACGGCAACAGCAGCAGACCTGATCCTGCCAACTGCCATGTGGATGGAAAAGGAAGGGGCATACGGCAACGCCGAGCGACGCACCCAATTCTGGCGTCAGCAAGTCAACGCTCCGGGCGAAGCTCGCTCTGACGTTTGGCAGGTTGTTGAATTCTCGAAATATTTCACAACAGACGAAGTGTGGCCTGCTGAAATTCTGGACAAAAACCCAGAATATAAAGGCAAAACCCTGTTTGAAGTGCTGTTTGCAAACGGTGTGGTCAACAAATACCCGCTCTCCGAACTGCAAGAAGGCTTCGAGAACCAGGAATCCAAGGACTTTGGTTTCTATCTGCAAAAAGGCCTGTTTGAAGAATATGCAGCCTTTGGTCGCGGCAAAGCCCACGATCTGGCGGACTTCGAACAATATCACAACTCACGCGGTCTGCGTTGGCCTGTGATTGATAATAAGGAAACCCTGTGGCGCTTCCGTGAAGGCTATGATCCTTATGTCAATGAAGGAGAAGGCGTCAGCTTCTATGGTCGTCCCGACAAAAAAGCACGCATCATCTTTGCTCCTTACGAGCCACCAGCAGAAAGCCCGGACAAAGAGTTTGATCTGTGGCTGATCACTGGTCGTGTGCTTGAGCATTGGCATTCAGGCTCCATGACACGTCGTGTGCCTGAGCTGCACAGAGCGTTCCCAAGCGCTGTTGTGTTCATGCATCCAGACGATGCCAAGGAACGCGGCCTGCGCCGTGGCCAGGCTATCAAGATTGCAACCCGCCGTGGTGAAGTGACCAGCCGTGTAGAAACACGCGGTCGTAACAAACCACCTAAAGGCTCAGTCTTCATGCCATGGTTCGACGCCAAGCAGCTGACCAACAAACTGACACTGGACGCAACTTGCCCGATCTCCAAAGAGACCGACTTCAAGAAATGCGCCTGTAAAGTTGAAAGCACCTAACGCTTTTACCGAACCGGTAAAGGCTGCAATGACGCAGCCTTTACTCTAATCCTGGAAAACCCTTATCGGGCTTAAGACAATGACTGCGCAAAGTAAAAAAGCAAAATCACGGCGGGATATTCTCGTTGATGGCGCGCGCGCAGCTTGCGGTGTGGCGGCGGCCATGTTTGGCCTTACCGTCTTTTCCCGTCAATCTGCGGCACTGCCCAGCACAGCCTTGCGTCCCCCCGGAGCCTTGGCCGAGCATGATTTTGTCAGCGCCTGCATTCGTTGTGGGCTTTGTGTCCGGGATTGTCCATATGATATTCTCGCCCTGGCTGACCTGGGCGAGGGGCCAGCACATGGCACACCATTTTATGTCGCACGCACAGGACCTTGCGAAATGTGCGATGACATTCCATGTGTTGCGGCCTGTCCGACAGGAGCGTTGGATCGCGCTCTTACGGATATAACTCAATCTAAAATGGGGGTTGCGGTTCTCCTTGGACGGGAAAGCTGCCTCAATCTCCAAGGTCTGAGATGCGATGTCTGCTATCGCGTTTGCCCGCTGATTGACGAAGCGATTACACTTGATCGCCGGCACAATGAGCGTACGGGCAAACATGCCATTCTGGAACCCATTGTCCATGTCGACAAATGCACAGGTTGTGGCATTTGCGAAAAGGCATGCGTTCTGGAAGAAGCCGCCATCAAGGTTCTGCCAGTCCGGCTTGCCGGTGGCACCCATGATGGACACTATCAGTTCGGTTGGGAAGCGAAAGAAGAGGCAGGGGGCGAGCTTGTTCCCGGTCTGATCGATCTGCCTGACCGTGGCCCACAATTGCCAGGAGGTGGATCATGAAAATGAGTCTCACACCGGGCAAACGGGCTCGTGAAGTCTACGGCTTCTGGTTTGCCAATCGTTATCTGATTGCTCGCCGTGCAGCACAGCTTGCTTTCCTTGCCATTTTCCTCACAGGCCCCTGGTTTGGCCTCTGGATTGCGGAAGGAACACTTGCTTCCAGCTGGACACTCGACTTCTTGCCCCTAACGGATCCTCTGGTTCTTATTCAGGGCTTGCTGGCGGGTAATATACCGGAATTGGTGGCCATTGTTGGTGCACTGATTGTAACCATAAGCTATCTCCTTGTTGGGGGACGGGCCTATTGTGCATGGGTATGTCCCATCAATCCGGTGACCGATCTGGCAGCCATGTTACGGCGTAAACTTGGCATCAAGAAAGGCTGGACACCAAAACGGAATCTCCGTCTCTTTGTTCTGGCTGGCATCCTGATCACCACCTTGATCTCAGGCACGCTCGTTTGGGAACTGATCAACCCGATCACGTCTCTTCATCGGGCCATCCTGTTTGGTACCGTTGTTGGTGCCATGGCAACACTTGCCATCTTCCTCTTTGATCTCTTCACCGCACAACATGGTTGGTGTGGCCATCTGTGCCCCGTTGGTGCCTTTTACGGGCTCCTCGGTGAGGGATCAATCCTTCGTGTATCAGCTGTAGCGCGTGATCGCTGCGATGATTGCATGGATTGCTTCGCGATTTGTCCGGAACCACAAGTGATCGCTCCGGCCCTGAGAGGGGAAAGGACCGGTACCGGACCACTTATCTTATCAGGAGACTGCCTCAATTGCGGCCGTTGCCTCGACGTCTGCTCCGAGAATGTCTTCTGTTTCACTCATCGTTTTGATCAACGGCTGGAAACACCATCCCTTACAGATGACAGTGCCCAGCTATGCCAAAAAGGAGGCTGACAATGGCGAGGATCTCTATGATCGGACTCACCCTTGCAGGTGTATTGGCAGCAACAACCGCTTTTGCCCAGAGTGACACAGTTAAATCACTGCGTGGCGAAATTAATATCGACGAAGCCGGGTCCACACCGCTCGTTAACAAACAGGCAAAACCTGCCAATGGCTTTGCCAGAGCTTATCGCCAGCAACCACCGCTTATCCCTCATAAGGTCGATGGTTATCAGGTGAACAAGAACTTCAACAAATGCCTGAGCTGCCATTCATGGCCTCAGAACGTGCAATATAAAGCACCTAAAGTTTCTGAGACCC
The DNA here is from genome assembly GCA_025210795.1 of Cohaesibacter sp. GTDB lineage: Bacteria > Pseudomonadota > Alphaproteobacteria > Rhizobiales > Cohaesibacteraceae > Cohaesibacter. The sequence goes on from JAOAQZ010000013.1 coordinate 5,977, forward strand.
ATTATGAAAGCCGCGGCAAGGAAACAGATGACGTTGCTGCAAGCCGCTGGTTCTGCACCCAATGCCATGTTCCTCAGGTAGATGCACCAGCTCTGGTTCCAAACGCATTTAAAAATGCTCGCGAACTTGATGGCGCTTTCTCTAACTGAGAGCCGGAGGTAAGACAATGACCGAACAAGAGAAGAAAGGCGGGCTTTTGTCCTTCTTCACAAAACCTGCAGTGTCTATCGCTGCAGGAACCCTGCTGGTCGTCGGTTTCATCGTCGGCATCCTGTTCTGGGGTGGTTTCAACTGGTCAATGGAAATGACGAATACGGAAGAATTCTGTATTTCCTGCCACGAGATGGAAGCCAACGTGTATGAGGAATATCGCGAAACTGCGCACTATTCCAACCGCACCGGCATCCGTGCAACTTGTCCAGATTGCCACGTGCCAAAAGAATGGACTCATAAGGTTGTTCGCAAGATTCAGGCATCCAGAGAGCTGTATCATCACTTCCTTGGAACCTTGGACACCAAGGAAAAGTTTGATGCCAAACGCCTGACCCTGTCGACCAATGTATGGTCAGCCATGAAAACCACCGACAGCCGCGAATGCCGCAACTGTCATGACTTTGGCTCCATGGATCTGAGCATTCAGGAAAACCGGGCTTCAGACCTTCACCAGAAGGCTCTGCAATCTGGCGGCACCTGCATCGATTGCCATAAAGGCATTGCCCACAAACTGCCCGCAGGGGCTGATGAAGCAATGGCCAAACTCTATAAAGAGCTCGGCAAACCACTGCCTCATGAAGCTGGCTATTTCAAATAATTGATCAAGCCAGATCTTGAAAAAGACAAAAACCGGCGAGCCTCACAAGGCCCGCCGGTTTTCTTATGCGTAAAGTCACTCATGCCTCAATGTCATTCAACCTGTTTGCTGGCAAATCACTCAGCATCTTGAACCAAATAAAGCGCGCGGATCGCATCATAGCGCTGGCGATTGACTCCTTTGTCAGAATATCCAACACGGGAGGCAGAGCGGAAATGGATCTGTTTGGCAGCCTCGTCAAAATAGAACTCAACATCATCGCGGTATCCCATCAGCGCTGACTTGGCAACGGCATGAAGATAAGTCTCGTCTTGTACTAGAATTTCCATTGTACCGACTTGCGGCAACAGGGCGATGATAGCGGCCATGCTTTCTTCCTCAGACCCCTTAAAGGGCAGGGGATCAACCGCACGATCATCCCCGGCAGGCGCTTGGCTGGAGACCGCATTGGGTGTTTTAGGCAAGGGAGCCAACTTTCCCTCTTTCACGCCAAGACCAACCGGATCACTGAGATTGAAAAACGTCATCACGCCAAACAGCAATATGGCGATTACCAACAAACCGGCCAGAAATTGGATCATCTCTACCTCTTTTGCACCTTGGTGCAGAGTTAAGGGCTATGGATACAGGATCAGGCAACACACAAAAGCTCGCGCATGATCACAACACAATAACAAAAGGGGCCATAAAGCCCCCTTTTTGAGATGTCAATTTAATCAGATTTTCGCAAACTGCAAAGCGAATTGTTGAAATCAAGCTATTTCTGATCGGACCGGACAACCTCTTTCCAGCCGGTAATCATGGGTCTCACCAGATCTTCGTGTTTCCAGATCTTGTAAAATCCAATTGCCAGCAAGTGCAACCCGACAAGTCCAAGCAGAACAAGAGAAAGATAATAGTGCCACCCCGTCACCAGCCGAGTGGTTGCAGCATCAATATAGGAGGCGAACGGCCCGACATTGACATAATCATCGGGGTCAGAAAACAGGCCCGTTGCCACTTGAAGCATCAAAGTAAGCAATAATGCAATAGCCGCAAGAGAACCAACCGGATTATGGCCCGGCCAATAGCTTGGCTTGCGGGCAAACATATTCTTCATATAGCGCACAAGCACTGACGGGCTATGAAACAAGCCGGAAAACCGTGCAGAGGGTGGCCCAAGCAGTCCCAAGCCCACGCGCAGCACCAAAAGGGCAATCACTGCATATCCAAAATAGAAATGCAGGGTCATGATATCTGGGCCGAACCGGCCCAGATACCAAGCAATGACCACACATACAACCAAAGCCCAGTGAAAGAACCGCAAAATAGGGTCCCACAATTTCACCCGCTCAACAACGGGCTGACTTTTGGTTGGATCTTGTGTCATGACAGACCTCATTTAGCCCGATAATTATCGTGGCAACCTTTGCAAGATCCGCCAAGCATTTTTACGCCACCGCCAAGGGAAGCACGGCCTTCACCGGCCACTTTGGCAATATTAGCAGCGGCCTCAACATATTTCTTGGCAGCAGCGCCAACGCCGGGCATGTCTTTCCAGATTGCAGGAAGAGCGCGTGTCTTGCCCGCCATATCTTCAGCAGAAGTACCGGGAATATAAAGGAAGCTGATATTGGTTTCAGACAATTTGGCAATATTGCCCGCATGCAGCTTGGCTTTCTCGGCATCATACTCGATTTCGCCTTTGGCCATACCAGCCAGAACACCCATATTGGCGCCAAGCAGTTTGTAATAGCCTTGACGAGCCTCGACAGCCTCAAGCTTGGGGTCATCAGCCGCAAGGGCAGGAGAGGCAAACAAGCAAGCAGTTGCTGCAGCAAGAATGATTTTACGCATAGTCCTTAGTCCTCATAATATGCGATTACAAATTTGAGCAGGCCGACGAGACAGCCATCAGGAAGGAAAACCACTCATCCCAGGGAGCTCTGCCCAAATCCACCACCAAATAATCTGCGCGATTCCTTCGGTGAAGCAAATCAATTGTTAGCGAAAAACGAATATAAAAAGGAGAAGAAGAAGAGAGGCGTTGGGACTAGATCACAGAATTATTGTATCAAATTCTACAAATTGGCCGAAACTGGATACAGTTTGATACATTCCTATCCTGTCACGCTTTCGCACGGAGAGGGGACTTTAGCCCGTTTTCAACAGAGGAATAAAAATCTCTGCCAAAGAGGCTTGCATTTTCAGACAAATAACGGCAAATACCACTCACCGCTGACGCCGGAGAGGTGGCAGAGTGGTTGAATGCACCGGTCTTGAAAACCGGCGTGCGTGCAAGCGTACCGTGGGTTCGAATCCCACCCTCTCCGCCATTTTTACATCATTCTTTACACACATATTGATGCCTTGCAGCGGTTCGCTCATAGATACTTTTCTAGATACCTCGCGCTTCCCTAAAGATCTTGGAAAGCTTGAGGGCAGGCCTGATATTAAGGTCAGCTTGCAAACACATTCCAAAGCATAGACTGGTTGAAAAGGCCAGGATCATGACTGAGTAATTGAACACGCGCTAGCACGCGTTGCGCAATGGCTATGATGAAGATGCCGTAAAGTGCCGACACACTATCCCTACTTTGGTCTCCTGACTTAGCAAATACTATCCAGTTTAAGCCATTATCTTACGTATGGTAATGTGCTTACCTCCACACGCACCCTTGACTGCTCTTATTCGTTGGGCAACAAACTAGGAAACGTACCTCAAAACAATCCTCTATCCAACAAAGACGTAAAACCACTTCCCTCTTGCTATTGGACAGCCCGAAAAAGAGATAGGATAGATTAGCCCGATGCTCCATGCGACAGATCTGACAATCAGCCGGCTGGCCAAACAACTATTTCCCGGAATTCTGGCAGCCGTAACGGTAGCTCTTGCCGCCAAATTCCTGTCCGAGCATTATGGTGCACCGGTAATGTTGCTGGCTCTCCTCATCGGCATGGCCTTTGCTTTTCTTGCGGAAGAGGGCACCAATACATTACCGGGCATCGAATTTGCGGCCAAATCCCTCTTACGAATTGGCGTTGCCCTGTTAGGACTTGGCATCACAATTCAGCAGATTACAGCAACCGGACATGAAGTATTGCTAATCACCCTTGGCAGTGTCCTCATCACTCTTTTACTCGGCTTAGTCTTGAGCCGCCTGTTTGGGCGCACCACTTGGTTTGGCCTGCTAACCGGAGGAGCCGTTGCCATTTGCGGAGCCTCTGCAGCACTTGCAATCTCATCAGTGCTACCAAAAAACAAAACATTGGAGCGCGATACTGTCTTTACTGTCATTGCGGTGACAACTCTTAGCACTCTTGCAATGATCTTATACCCGCTTTTGACCAATTGGCTGGGCCTGTCAGACTTGGCAACCGGTGTCTTTTTCGGCGCAACCATTCACGATGTCGCACAAGTCGTGGGAGCGGGTTATTCAGTATCGGACAATGCGGGGGAGGTGGCAACTTTTGTCAAGCTCATGAGAGTGGCTCTACTCGTGCCGATTGTTCTAGTTTTATCACTTTTCTTTGCAAAAGCCGATAAGGAGAGAGCACAGAAAAAGCAAAAGATACCAATTCCCTTTTTTGTCTTGGGATTTGCTGCCCTTGTTATAGTTGGCTCTTATGGCTTAATCCCTGATGTCATCAAAAATTTCCTCCTGGATTTTTCCCGCTGGTGCCTTGTGGTCGCGATTGCGGCTCTGGGGATGAAAACATCGCTTAAAAAACTTGGCGATGTGGGGGGCAATGCAATCGCGCTGGTTTGTCTGCTCACACTTTTGCTTGCATGCTTTGCCCTTGGTGCCATTTTTCTTGCAGAGCTGTAATCCAAAACGCATCTTTGCAGCTCCCCATTCAAGTGTGGCCAGTCATCATACCCACAAGCATTTTACGTTTTGGCTATACGTCATCAACGCATATAGACGACTGGTCTATTTCATGTTAAATGATCAAACATGATGAAAGCAGCGCATTCAAAATCTGATGAAACACGGAACCATATTCTGACCATTGGTCGGGATTTGATGTCCACACGCGGATTTACTGGCCTTGGCCTTGGCGAGCTTTTAAAAACAGCCAAAGTTCCCAAAGGCTCTTTCTATCACTATTTTGAATCCAAGGAAGATTTTGGCTGTAAGTTGCTGGAATTCTATCTCGAGGCCTATATGGAGCGGCTTAATGAATTAGAGGCCACACACTTTAACGGGCGTGAACGGCTTTTGCATTATTGGCAGCGCTGGATCGACACCCAATCGGATAGCGGCTGCGAACAAAGATGCCTTATCGTTAAGCTCTCAGCCGAAATTGCTGATATCTCCCAGCCTATGGGCTGTATACTGGCGCAAGGAACACAAAAGGTGATTGATCGTCTGGCGCACTGGATCAAAGACGGCCAAGAGGACGGCTCTTTAAGCGCAAATCTTGATGCAGAAAGCCTTGCCCCCATGCTGTATCACATGTGGCTAGGAGCAAGCCTGCGTGCAAAATTAGAGCGCAGCACCAAACCTTTCCTATCCGCCAAAGAAGCCAGCAACGCGCTCTTGCAACCGGCCTAACAAATAATCTTGCCCAAAATGACAGAAAAGAAGGCGAGGGGATCATACCCCTTTTAAACCCGACAACCCCAATAAATAGACGACCGGTCTAATTAAATTCTCATCCTACTCTCAAGAAAGACCCCGTAACGATGACAACTAACGCTCAGCAGTCAGCACAGAATAACCAAATCAATCGCAAGATCACTCTCGCCCAGCGTCCTGTCGGAGTACCCGACGATACATGCCTGACCATGGAGAGCGAAGAGATCCCTGTCCCCGGCAAGGGCGAAATGCTCCTTCGTACGGTTTATCTCTCTCTGGATCCTTACATGCGCGGCCGCATGAGTGATGCCAAATCCTATGCCGAGCCAGTGGCCATAGGCGGCACCATGGTTGGAGGAACAGTGGCCAGAGTTGTCACGTCTAATCTGGAAGGTTTTGCAACGGGTGACTGGGTGCTGTCGATGAATGGCTGGCAGGATTATGCCATTTCAAACGGTGAGATGGTCCAGAATATGGGCCCATCACCAGAAGCGCCTTCTTGGGCGCTTGGCGTTCTTGGCATGCCGGGCCTTACTGCCTATGCAGGTCTTTTGAAAATTGGTGAACCCAAGGCTGGCGAAACCGTTGTCGTCGCAGCAGCCACAGGTGCTGTCGGCCAGCAAGTCGGGCAAATCGCAAAGATCAAAGGCTGTCACGTGGTCGGCATTGCGGGCGGCGCAGAGAAATGCGCCTATGCTGTCGAGGAGTTAGGCTTTGATGCCTGTATTGACCGCAACGCCCCCGATTTTGCAGCTCAACTCAAGGCCGCCTGTACCAAGGGCATTGATGTCTATTTCGAAAATGTCGGCGGTGATGTTTTCAAGGCAGTTCTGCCGCTGCTCAACCCCAATGCCCGCATTCCGCTCTGCGGTCTGATTTCGCTCTATAACGCAACAGAAATTCCGGCTGATGAGGGCTTTGCAGCCCTCTTGCTCAGAACCATTCTTGTGCAGAAAATCAAGCTGCAAGGCTTTATCGTGTTTGACGATTTCGCCCATGTCTATCCAGAATTTGCAGCCGAAATGATGGGCTGGATCAAGCAGGGAAAAATCAAATATCGCGAACATCTGGTGGACGGCCTTGAAAATGCACAAACCGCCTTTAATGACCTTCTGGAAGGTCGCAATTTTGGCAAAATGGTCATCAAAGTTGGCGAGCATGAGGTCTGATCAGCACTAGGCTGATCCTCTGAAGGCGACCACATTCATCAAAAGCGCGGGCGGTTACCTACTGCCCGCAGCAATGCCTTCTTTCGGGCATTACCCCCAAGTTCTCTTTTCACAATTTTGTACTAGTACGGCCCCAACACCCATAGGCTTAAGCGGCTCACCCTGACAAGTCGCAGAAATCTGCTAGGGTAAGGACACTGAGTCTCCTGCTGTCTAAAACCACTCGTATGAGCGGGGAAGGCGGCAATTTATTGCCTTTTGTAAATTTCACTTAGCAAGAAAGTGTCGGGGAAAATTCTATGCTGTGCGCCCATAGTAACCAGAAGCCTTTTTCATCCTCCTTTTCGGTTCTCTTCCTTGCCTTGCTATGGTCGTGTCTTTTCTCCAGCCCCGGCTTGGCACAAGCTCAAACCGACTGGGCCATTGAGCCCCGTTTTGAAAAGGCAGGTTCTGCCTTTGAAGGAGTTGTGCCCGTGATGCAAGGGGGGAAATGGGGACTTATTTCCTTCTCTGGCGACTGGATTGTTCAGCCCCGTTTTGATGAAGTCGGTGCACTCTCTTTTGCTAAAAACGATAAAACCTCTGGCCGCCTTGCGGTTATGCGCAACGGGAAATGGGGAACGATTGACGCCAAAGGCAATCAGCGCATCCCAATAAAATATGATGAAATTGCCAGATATTCCGGCGCTGTCGCTCCAGCCAAACTGAATGGGCGTTGGTATTTTCTCGACGATAACGGCAACAAATTTGGCGGCAAACATATTGCCTTTACCACCATTGTTGGGGCCGAAGATGGCTGTATCACCGGCTATGTCAAAAAGGTGCCCCATTTCGAAAGGATCGCTAAGAAAGGCAGCGGCAAGAAAAACCGCCTCCTTAAAGCCTCCAGCGCCAGTAAAATTTTTGCTCCGGCAGAAGGCATGGCGCTTTTCATTCAAAATGACAAACGAGGCTGGATCGGGTGCGCCAAAGGCGACCTTGCCATCAAGGCGCGCTGGCAGGCTGCCAAGAGATTTTCTGAAGGCCTTGCTGCGGTCAAATCAGGCGGCAAATGGGGGTTTATCAATCAAAATGGCAATTACGCGATTACGCCCCGCTATTCTGCCGCCCGGAACTTTTCCAAAGGACTTGCTCCAGTACGTTTCAAGAACGGTCTTTGGGGCTATATTGACACCAAAGGCAATCAGGTAATTGGAGCAAAATTTGATCGCGCCTACGGCTTTGCTGACCAAATGGCCGGCGTCCGCATGGGTGATAAACGTGGTTTTATTGATTTTGACGGCAATTATCTGCTCCCACCACAATTTGAAGATTTCTGGCGCCCATCTGACGGCTTGGCACCGGTCAAGAAAAATGGCTTATGGGGCCTAGCAAGAGCATCTGGTTCTGCCCGCCAAGACAAAGCCAAAGAGCTTCAAATACCGCTTGCCCAGATGATCAAAAAGGCCGAAAGCAAAAAGACCGAAGTTAAAGTCATCCCCACCCAGACCCAATACTACCACGCGCAAGATATCGTCTCGCAAACAAGCGTGACCTTCTCACCCGATAAGCGCTTCATGGTCACAACGCTTAATGAGGAATATTCGGGCAGCGTGCTGATCTGGAATTTTGAAAGCAAAACCCAGATCCGTAAGTTTGAAAACAAAGCCGCCACAAAGGCAATATTGCTAAACGACTCCAAGATAGTTGCAGTGGGCGAACGAGGAGGGGCCCTAACTTTCTGGTCTGTCGAAACCGGGCAAAAACTAGCCAGCTTGCAGGCGTTCAAAACAGCAATTCACGACCTTATCCTGTCTCCGTCAGGCACGCTGATGGCCGCAACAGATGGCGCAAAAACCTATATCTGGTCACTCGAAACCGGCGACATGCTCCAAAGCATGCGCGGCGGATACGAAAAACTGCGCTTCTCCAAAGACGAGACCGAACTGGCAGGAGGCTCTGCCAAAAATGGCCTGATTGTTTGGGACGTGACAAGCGGCAAGACAGTCAGTCAAGCCCGTTTCAAATCAAGCAGCCAATCCAGCAGCATCAATAGCTATCCGTCCTTTTTGTCCTCTTTGGCAATTAGTTCAGATTTCAGTTTTGCAACAGTCAGCACAAAGTCAGTCAAAAAGAAAGACGGCTTCTATAAAACCGTCTTTCAGGTAGACGCCATCACCCGCAATGGACAGGAAAGCCACTTCCCCGTAGCACTCACAGAAGTCCTCACGATCGCTTTCTCAGACACAACCGGATATCTCGCTGTCGGAGGCATGGCCCGGGAATCGGAAAAGCTTACCACCCCGTCGGTCGCTCTTTGGGACATTCAGCAGAAAAAACGCATTAGAACCATTGCCAAATATTCAAAAGAAGAGATCGACAAACTAAAACGCGAGCAGAAGAACGATCTAAACTCGGCTATCCTTGCCAGCACCTATGACCGGATCACCAACATTCCAGGCACAGACAAACTGATCATCGTTGGTAGCCAGGGTATGGATGTTGAGGCATGGGACATGGCAACAGCCAGCAAGGACGCAACCTTCGGCGTGTTGCCAATGGTCGGCTATGCCTCTGCAGGGGCTTTTGATGGCATGACCTATTCCATGATTAACCCATCTGGCTCTATAGCAACCTTCGATCTGTCCTCAGCAAAAGTTGAAAGCATATTCCGCACCGGCATCATCAATGGCGGCGAGGTGAGCTTTGACGCCTCTCCAGATGGCGATAGCGTGTATATGTTTGCCTTTTTCGAAGAAGCATTTCGCGCCTACGACCCCATCACTGGCCAGCGAAAAAAACAGGCTGAGAAGACTCACTACAGGGACAAAATCGAGAATTTTCAAAGGATTGAAGCCAATCGCATAAACGCGAAAATGAGGGCACAGCTCAAACAGATGGGCTTTGACCATGGCGGAGCAACCGTTTTTGCAAGGGGGCGCCTTGTTGGCTTTAATGGAGGAGGCGGCACTGAACAATTCTGGGATTTGCAAACCGGAACCAAAATCGCCACCGCCGTTATTTCAGACAAGGGCGAGTGGGTCATCGTCACAAAAGATGGCTTCTTTAACGCATCCGATAATGGGGCCGAGTTGCTCAGTGTCTCTCGCGGCCTTGACTCTTTTGCCATTGGGCAGGTTTACGACAAACTCTATCGTCCGGACTTGGTTGCCGCAGCCTTTGCGGGTGACCCTGAGGGGAAGGTGGCGTCTGCTGCCTCGGTTCTTAATCTTGGCAAACTGATTGACGGCGGCATGCCGCCAAAAGTGACCATTGCCAAACCCTATGACGCTTTCGAAGTTGAAAAAGACGAGGTCAAACTGACCCTCCAAATTGAAGAGCAGGATGGCGGTTATGGGCGCATTGAATACCGCGTGAACGGGCACATTCAAGGTGGCACCCGCGGTCTTGGAGCAGCGTTCCAGGAGGAAAGCAACAAGCTGCACGAGGTCGTAAAATCCCTGCAACTCTTGCCCGGCAAAAACGAAATCGAAGTGGTTGTCTATAACAAAGACAATACCATTGCCTCCAACCCCGCTTCAATCACCATCATCTCCGCGGGCAAGGCCTCTCGTCCAGCAGAGCTCTTTGTCGTCTCAGTCGGCATCAATGATTATTTTGATAGTGATCTTCGGCTAAATCACGCAGTCTCAGACGCCAATGCCATTGCAGAAGCCGCCAGTCGATCAGGAAAGCGCGCTTATAGCAAGGTCCATAGCCGTATAATGGTCGACGATCAGGTAACCAGCAAAGGACTGGAAAGCCTGTTCTCAGAGCTTGCAGGCAGTGTAAAACCCCATGACACCTTTCTGTTCTTCATTGCAGGGCACGGCAAAACGCAGGACGGCCGCTATTACTTCCTGCCGCAAAATTTCCGTTTCCGTAATTCAGACTCAATTGCCAAGGAAGGTATCGGGCAGGAGACATGGCAGGACTGGTTCTCCCGCATCCCGGCCCAGCGCTCACTTTTGCTCTATGATACTTGCGAAAGCGGAACGCTGACCGCTGACGGTGCTGTCCAGCGTGGCGGACTTGAGCGAAAAGGCGCAATTGACCGCTTCGCCCATGCCACTGGCCGCGCCATCTTAACGGCCTCAACCGGAACAGCACCAGCACTTGAAGGCTATAAGGGGCATGGTCTCTTCACCTATGCTCTTCTAGAAGCCTTTGCAAAAGCGGACGAAAATGCAGATAAAGCGCTCTTGAGTACCGAGCTGGCCACCTATGTCGATCTGCGCCTTCCTGAGCTCTCCAAGGAAGCCTTTGGCTATAACCAGATCCCGCAAATGAAACTTGCAGGCAACGCCTTCCCAATCGGCACGCCGGTCGCCTTCAAACCAAGCGACAAGAACAGTTCACATGCGCAAATCTCGCTAAAACCAACCCATATGGTCATTGCGCCAGTAAAAATCCTTGGTAGCGACAACAAAGAAACCGGAAAAGCCCTGCAACCGGGCCTTCAGGTCACCTTGGTCACCAAAGGTGAAACACATTCCCTGATTGCAATCAAAGGCAAGCCCGTTGGCTCTGTCAAAAATGAAGCACTGCTTGCGATCCTGAACGAATAGAGGAGAGGGGTTTCCAAATACAGAGCGCGACATCGCGAGGCATAGCCCATTCGGTGCCGCGCTCTTTAGATCCCACTTTAAAAAGACCACTCCAAGCAAATTCAGCAGGTGCCTGATTGTAATATTCTCCAAAACCGCACAACAATGCCGCCCGGCAAGTGGAACAAAATAGCTGTCTTCCAAATACGCCTACCATTTCCTTATCCCGCAAAACTTGCCTCAAAATCGGAAGTCTCAATTTTGCGCATTCCACGCACGAGAAAGTTGTATGAAACATCGGTGCTTTTGGCTCGAAAAGACCTGCGCAATTGCTCAAATTAACTCAATATTTACCAAAAAAATTAACAATTACGCCAAAGAAACATCCGCTAAACTTAGGAATAGAGATGCGCAATAGCTTTTTACCAGTGCTCGCAATTATTCTGGCATCTTCTATTTTATCCGCTTGTTCAACCCGACCCAAAGTAAAAGAGCGTTGTTATATTAGGGTGTTTGAAAACAAACCAGCAATTCAAGTTTGCGAAGAAAACGGAAACATAAGATTTCGAGAATTATCAGAAGAAGACAGAAAAAATCTTCCTCCTTATATTTGGGCTATTCTCAAAAACCCCGAAAAGCTGGAAAATATTCCTGAGCAACCCAAGCGTTTAAATTGATTGAAATCAAATATAAAAGTTGCAATAATACGAGTTGTGATATGATTTTATACAATTGCGTATAAAATCAATTTGTATTTTATACTTTGATAACTAAAAAATACGTAAAATATCGATAATAAATATAGATTTAGTCATCACAATATAAATTCATTATAAGACAATATACATATCAAGCAAAATTAGTTCATTTTATTATTTGATATGGGAAAAAATAAATAAAATTAATTTTATTAAGATAATTATTTCTATGAAATAGTCAAATTATCACTAAATAATAAAATGATTTTCTTATTCTTGCAATGGACTATATTCCCCGCGATCTATGCCAAACATTTCGTTTTGACAGAGTTAATATTTGATGTTTTCATTAACTCGCCCATTATTTGAGGGCAATTAATAAGTACGAAAAATATATTCACTCAATAGAGTGTGAAACATATGCATTTTATTGAGTAGAGAGAATAGGGAAGAATGGCATGAAAAAGTCCTTAGTATTAAGCCTGATGATTGTTGGAACAGCGGTTGCTGGATCTGTCGTAACGATTGACCGAGCAGAAGCTCGCCGCTTCACAGAATCTGTTGTCGTTAACAGAGACACCTGCTTCAGAAGCGAATTGATCCCAGAGCTTCGCGAACACAATACGCGCGGTCGCCTGGTGGCTGGTGCTAGTGTCACCCGCGTCGGGAATATGCGCCGGGACGGTGCACTGGTCAGAAACAGATATAACGATCCCGTCTATGTTCGTACAACCCGCGTCATCGAGCCACAACATTACACATTGGTTCCTGTGTCCTGCCCAAGCCGTGGCCGCTAATTAGGATGACAGTCTAATAGTTGTGAATTCTCTGTGGTTTTGAAGATTGAGGTTTTTTATGATTAGAATTAGAACGCAATTTTTAATGACAGGTCTTATCACATGCGGATTGTTAGCCGGCATCCCTATCAATCCGCTTGAGGCATCTGCAACCACAGAGAATTTTAGAGAAGTCACCTTTCGCTTCACCTCCCAGTTCAACGCCGAAATACCAACATCTCCCGACCGCCAGGCCCATGATCGCGGCGATATTCGCAATAATTCTGTCCATACAGGAGACAAGATCCTGCAATCGCTGGGTGTTAATCAGCCTCAAGAAAAGGTGGTACAGCAGACCAACTCACTCTTTGCTCTCATTTATGAAAAAGAGACCGGGCATATGTCTGACTTTCCCCTAGCCGTTTGCTCCTCACTTCATTTCATTACTGAAGCTCAAGATGTCTTCTATGAAGCAGACGGCAGCGAACATCACATCAAACGGCCGCAGTCTGAAAATGAAATTCTAAAAACAAAATCATCCAATCGACCCGAAGTCATCTGCGACGGGAAACGCTTTTCCTATTCGGTTAAAAATGGTGATATAACCGTTCTTCAGGATGATGTTCCCTATTACACAATTTCACTAACAACTGGGAACTACCGCGTGAATGGCGAATTTCTAACTGTGCCCCAAACAAACTAAAGCACATGTAAAACTTGGATAGTCCCAACAAAAGGCCCTGCCAAGAAGCGGTGCACATTTCCCTTACCAGACCTGTCAAAGGTTAGGCTTTTTGAGGTAAAATCACGGATATCAATTTGATACATCCTGCATGATCTGATTATAAATCACAGGGTCTGTAACGCCCTCAGACCCTATCAATAACACGCGTGACTTATGATCCAACCCAAGCTTTTGCCGCATGTCTGACAGCTGACAGACTGACATCAACGCTGCAAGGCCCGCAACACCACTCTCGCCTGCTTCAATCTTCGGATCATCACCACTGGGACGCACCAACTGCACCATAGCAGGCCCAATCAAATCATCAGATATCGACAAAAAGTCAGAAACTTCATTTTGAAGGATTTCCCAAGCCAAGGGAGAGGGGGCCCCGCAGGAAAGGCCTGCCATAATTGTCTCTTGTTTGATATCAAAAACTGTCATCGCACCTGCACGAGCACTTTCAAACAGGCAAGGCGCAAAATCTGGTTCAACCACCACAATACGAGGAGACTTCTTCCCCCATAGCTGGCGTAAGGACGCAGCCATAGCGGCTGCTAGGCCGCCAACCCCAGCTTGCAAAAAGATATGGGTAGGAGCTTCCGTCAGACTATCAAAAACCTCACGAGCCATAACCCCATATCCTGCCATCACATCACGTGGTGGTTGGTTGTATCCAGGCCAGGACGTATCCGAAACGACAAACCAGCCATACCGCTGAGCCTCTCGTCTGCACTGATCAACTGAGGCATCATAATCCCCTTCGATCCGAATGACCTCCGCCCCAAGCGCTTGCATGGCCTGCGCGCGGCCTTCACTCACCTGTGCATGAATATAGATACGGCAGGGCGCCCCAATCATCTGGCATCCCCATGCAAGAGAGCGTCCATGATTACCATCCGTAGCCGAAGTTAAAGTGACATCCGCCACCTCTTGCGCCCATTGGCCGGTTCGAATTTCTTCCAAGGTAACGCTTTGCCCCATGCGCCGCTCAATTTCACGCTTAAGCACATGTAAAGCTGCATAGGCCCCACCAAGAGCCTTAAAGCTGGCAAGACCAAAGCGCGGGCCTTCATCTTTATAACACAGAGTGCCCAACTCCAAATCTTTGGCCAAAGAGGGCAGGGAGTAAAGTGGCGTAGCTCCATATCCTTGCCACTGCGTTATCTCTTGAAAGGCTTCATCAAATGCCTGCTTGGAGAGCACTTGTTGCGCTGCCGCCTTGACAAAATCTGGTTTCCCTGACTGATAAGAGATTAAATCTGTCATGGTCAAAATCCTTACAACAAGGCCAAGGGTACGGGGTGTCAATCAGCTTTCCCAAAGCATGCTCAGCTTATTGGAAATTTGCAGATTAACCTGACGATTTATAAGCAGAAATTCCCTATAATCAAAAGAGAAAACATTGATTCCGTAGACGAAATTTGCGGTAGCCAAGTGGTCATGCTGGCCCGATTTCGAAAATGTAAGGAAGAGCCCCATGACAAAAACAATAAAGCTTCCCACACACCACCGGGCTTGCCCCAAATGTGGCGCCTCCATGAAAGCCATCCGCGCGACAAGAGGAGGGGGGTGGTCAGGCACGGGCCTGCGTTTTCTCTATTGCTGTGAAGCATGTGATCATGAAGCTTTACTTGAGACGGTTCAATCACGAAGCATGACCTATCTTGCCTCAGGCTTGCTCATCCTGGCAGGTTTGATCATGCTCTTTGCAAGCACCTTTTCCGGTGGGGCCATTCTGGGGCTGTTGTCCCTTCTTCTAGGCAGTGTCAGCCTATGGCTAAACGGCAAAACCTCTCGCGCCTACCAGCGTGTTGCGGGCAAAACCTCCCCACCAATGCAAACCAAAATAGAAGAGGACATTTTCCTAACGGAGGCCGAAAAAAACCGCCACCATCTCATGCAGCGTTACGGCTCTATCCTCATTTACGGTATGGCTCTTCTAGTACTCTTCATGGTGATCTCCGACTGGATGGCACAATGAAAAACCATCCCGAAGGCTCAATCAGCTATGATTATCGCTTCCGTGGCTGGTCCTTGCTTTTTGCAGGCTTTTCACTGCTGTTATTCAGCGCAGCGATGATATTTCTAGCCATCATCGACCCTGACAGTTTTATCGGATTTCCGTCACCTTACGGCATGGGAAGACTTCTCTATATCGCATCAGCAATCAGCTTGGCTTTGCTATTGGCGATGCTCCTGAAACGAGCACGCGATCAAAAGACAAGCTGCCGGACTATTTACTTTGACAAACACGAGCTCACGCTCCCCAAATCTCTTTATTCCAACACCCGACTGACCATCCCTTATAGCGCAATCACCGGAATAGAACTGCAATCCCTCCGGCGCTCTGCAAGTCAATCTATTGTCATCAATTATGGTGACCAGTCAGTCTTGATCTCAGATCTTGGTTTTGAAACCAAAACAGAGTTTCGCGCCGTCCATTGCCAACTAGAGCAGCGCTTAAGCGGAGCGAGTGGATCATAACCATCAGATTATTCAAAAGTTTCGAATTTTTAACATTATCAACAAGACAGAGAACATAGAGACAATTGTGCAGAAAAGCTTTACAGCAAATTTACCCCTATCAGGGTTTAATGGATACAATAAACATATTCTATACCATTTGGTCCGAAAATGACTTTCAACGGCGATCACAAATATGATGATTGCCAGACTGAGAAACACTATTGGGGTTGGCGCGTGATTAATCTGCTTTTGGCTTTCTTTGTTTCCCTTTTCCTCACTCTTGTACCGTCTTCTGCGCAAGAAGCATCAGACTGGCTGATTAAAAAAGTTAGCGGCGATGCCTGGATTACCACATTGGAGGAGCAAACCATTGAGGTGCGCAAGGGAATGTATTTCAAGCCAGGGCAAACTCTAAAAACAGCCTCAAGAAGCCGTGTTCTATTGTCTCGCAACAAGGAAAGGCTACAAGTCGGGGCTGATACTATCATCCGCCTTCCCAGTGCTGAAGTGGTTGAGCCTGGCAAAACCATCATTAAACAGCGACGCGGAAAAATTGATCTGTTGATCAGTAGAAAAGACCGCAAGCATTTCTCAGTCGAAACACCCTATCTCGCAGCAGTTGTAAAAGGGACTCGTTTTTCAGTCTCTGTCGTAGACCAAAGAGCCGTAGTGCGCGTTTATGAAGGTCTTGTTGGCGTCAATAGCCTCATAAGTGACGAGAAAAATGACATACGTCCCGGCCAATCCGTCAGCTTAGGCAACATCGATGGCAAATCATCACGCATGCTTATTCTTGATACGCCTCGGTCCTTTAAAAGCTTTGATGCTTTCCCGGAAGTTTTAAGCGAGCTTGGTATTGACCCATCAAGCCCCGGATTTATGCAAAAGAAAATCAAGGTGGAAGCATCATCACTTGATATTGCGGTAGGCTTTGTAACCGGAATCTTTGGAAGTCTGGCCGCAGGTGCGGCAGGCATTGGAGGCCAGATTTATTCCACACTTTCCCCCATCCTGGACCCGATGCTAAATTTAGCAACCACGATCTATAAGGTCATCTCACCCAATCCCGTTGTAGGCATATTGGCTGTTGCTGCAATTCTCAGCTTCACACTCTTTGTGATCATCATGATCATTCGCAGGCGAAGCTAATGGGTGCAGGAAGCCCCATTCTTCAAACTTCTTTTACCATAAGACCAAGAATTAACCATTTTAAGCTGGAATTTTGATCTCTCTTCATGAATAAAAGGGCGATTGGTGATAGGTTAGTTAATGGCTAGGTGCGACTGGTGCGTTAACCAATATTCGCTTCGGTGCCGGGCTCGTGAAAGCTTGTTGCCGAAACGTCGACAATATAGTTGTGAGTTCTGTCGGCATGACACAAGCGACAAAATGGATGGATCCAATGGGCCTGCGTGCAAAATTGACGTTCAAATCTTGCTCCATCCCAAAGAGCGGCCGTCTGGCGGCCAGCCTGACCCTGACTGCCATGCTGGCAGCATGCTCCTCGGGCGGCCCAGCCCCTTCAAGCTCCAGTTCGGGCAAAGGCAAATTTGACCCCAAATACGGAGTTTCCGCCAGCGCGCGCGTTGCATCCAAAAAATCTGAGTTTCGCAAAGGGGGAGGCCATTACAAAATTGGCAAACCCTATAGGGTAGCTGGCAAGCTCTACCGCCCCAAGGACGAACCCGGCTATAACAAAACGGGCAAGGCATCTTGGTATGGCGATGATTTCCATGGTCGATTGACTGCCAATGGCGAGATTTTCGACATGAATACGCTGACAGCAGCCCACCCAACATTGCCGCTCCCCAGCTATGCCCGTGTCACCAACCTTAAAAATGGTCGATCCGTCATTGTTCGCATCAACGACCGGGGACCTTACGCCCATAATCGCGTGATCGATTTATCAAAGCGCGTGGCTGAAGTACTTGCCTTTAAAAATGACGGCATTACCAATGTGCGCGTCAAATATATTGGCAAGGCACGCATGGACGGGCAGGATGAACGCTATCTTGAAGCCTCTTTCCGCAAGCGCGGCCAACCTTTGGGCAACGACTTCCAAGCCGTCCCAAAAGAAGGGCAAGAGCATCGCTTTGAGGCACCTGTCATGATGGCCTCTGCCCAACCGGTTCAGCAGCCTGCTCAAAAGCAGCAATCGACTTATATTATGGCCCATGTGCCAACCATTCAGGCTTCCATGATCAGTCCAAATCCGACACCTGAACAATTGTCAGCCCCGGCCAATGCCGGTTGGGCCCCGATTGATCTGGTAGGGGATGGTTATCAGGCTCCGGGCTTGACAACAGCATCGATCAAGCCGCGCAAACGGTTTAAATTGGCAAGATTCTTCTCGCCAGCCTTTAATTATAAACCTAGTTATAGCTTGGAGCGGCTCTCTCAAGGCCAGTCCGCCATTTCGGACATGCTCGCAACATCAGATAAAACAAAAGCGCTTAAATCAGCCCTTCAATACAAAATCCGGCTCAAGAACAAAGAAGCTATCGCCAAATCTTCAGGCACCTTTCTTGCCACCGTACCAAGCAAGAATGCCGAGCGGATTGCGCAGGACTTTGCCCGCCTTGCAGCAATCGATATAACACCTGGCACCAATGGCACCACTGATTTGCATATTGCCAAACTCAAAAATGGAGTAGGGTGGCAGGATATCAAGGCCATGCGGAAAGCATACGGCTTTTCAAATTGATAGCAGGTTAGCTAACCACAAGAATTACGTATCAATACACATTATCAAAGGAGAGTCCCGTACTCTCCTTTTCCTTTTGCAGAACACAGTGTAAGCTGCCCCAATACCATTTTGGATAACATAGACAAAGACAAGCAAACTTGTCGCCATGACGTTAAGTCTTCTAAGCGTGGGGTTATCTCTGCTTTTATGCAGAGAATTTAGGGATATTAGAGGTTTTCTGGCATGCATTTTTCAAAATTTTACATGACCTTTGCCAAGGTCATCCTTCTTATTGCAATGCTTGGCTTACCCTCGGTAGCCCAAGCTCAAATCTTCCAGACAAAGGCCAAACATGCTCTGTTGATCGACTGGGACTCCGGCTCGGTCCTGTTTGCAAAAGACGAGAAAGCCACATTTCCTCCGGCATCACTCGCCAAACTGATGACGCTGGAAGTCGTCTTTAATGCCATCGCCCAAGGGGAGCTAACGCTGGACGATGAATTCCTGATCAGCGAAAATGCCTGGCGCACAGGTGGCGGCTCTTCTGGCGGCTCCACAATGTTTGCAAAGTTGGATTCCTCCATTCGCCTCCAAGATCTGCTCATGGGCATCATCGTCCAATCCGGCAATGATGCCTGTATCGCTATTGCCGAAGGCATGGCAGGCAACGAAGAATCCTTTGCCCAGTTGATGAACAATCGCGCCAAACTGATCGGCCTTAAAGATTCCTATTTCGTCAATTCAACCGGCCTTCCAGCTGAAGGGCAGTTTGTCAGTGCGCAGGATCTGGCCTTGTTGGCAAAACATCTCATCAAAACCTATCCGGAATTTTATGAATATTTCTCCGTGCCAGAATTCAAGTGGAATGGCATCACACAGCGAAACCGCAACCCGCTTCTTGGACAAACAGCAGGAGCGGACGGACTGAAGACCGGCTATACCAAAGCATCCGGTTATGGGGTTGTTGCCTCAGTGCTTCGCAACGATCAGCGCCTGCTGCTGGTTCTCTCAGGCCTCAAATCCAAAAAAGAACGCTCGATTGAATCTCGCAAAATTGTCGACTGGGGGTTTCGCGCCTTTGTCAGCGAGCGCATTTATGAAACTGACGAAGAGATCGCTTTTGCCAGCGTCTATGGCGGGGATCAATCAAAGGTCATGCTGGTCAGTGACAAACCGGTCAGCCTTTTCATGCCGCGCTCCAAACGGGGCAGTCTAAAGGCCCGTGTGGTCTATCAAGGTCCTATCAAGGCCCCGATTGCAGAAGGGGATGAAATCGCAACGCTCAAGGTTTGGTCAGATAAGAAGCTGATCATGGAAACCCCGCTAGTTGCCGCTCATTCGGTTGGAACCGGCACCCTGACCCAGCGCGCATTGGACGCCGTGCATCATTTGTTGCTCGGATGGCTCTAAGCCCTTATGAAGGGCAAAAGATCTCACACAGGGCGAGTCGAAAATGCAGCAAGGCAAGTTCATAACCTTTGAAGGCGGCGAGGGCGTTGGCAAAACCACGCAAATCAAGCTGCTGTCAAACAGATTGAAAGATGCCGGCATCACTTGCCATCACACAAGAGAACCCGGTGGCTCAGCCGGCGCAGAAGCCGTTCGCCATGTTTTGCTTTCAGGCAAAGCAGAGGAAATGGGACTATCTCCGGCAGGCGAAGCGCTCTTGTTCGCCGCCGCACGCGCAGACCACGTGGACACCACCATCAAACCCACCCTAAAAAAAGGGCATTGGGTCTTGTGTGATCGCTTCATGGATTCAACCCGCATCTATCAGGGTGAGGCAGACAATGTCGCCCCGGAACTGATTGATAGCCTTGAAAAATTGGCGATTGACGGGCAGGTACCTCACCTTACCTTCATCCTTGATCTTCGCGCCGAAGTCGGGCTTAACCGTGCCCACGAAAGGCGGGAAGAGGGCGAGGATGCGGACCGCTTTGAGCGCGAAACCGTCGCCACCCATGAGAAAAGACGTCAGGCTTTTCTTCGCCTTGCCCACAACAATCCCAAGCGCTGCAAAATCATCGATGCAAGCCAGAGCATCGAGGAAATCTCCTTTGATATCTGGAAGATTGTCGAATCCGAACTGATTGCCCCCAACAAAGCTGACGAAGAGCAGTCACCGACATCGGACGCATCTCAACAACCACAAGCAAAAGAGGGGTAAGATTTGGCCGCAGCACAATCCGAAACCCCGATTTTTGATCAAATTGATGCTCTGCCTCTCCCTCATGAGCAGACCCAGTTTTTTGGTCATCAGGAAGCAGAGCAAACCCTGCTCTCTGCATGGCAATCGGGCAAAATGCACCATGCATGGCTGCTCACCGGACCCAAGGGCATAGGCAAAGCAACCTTCGCCTACAGGGCCGCCCGTTTTATCTTTCAAGATGGCAGCGACAGCTATTCGCCCCTGATCACCCCAAGTGATCTTGGTGTCGATGCAGGCAGCCATATCTCCCGTCAGGTTGCCAATCGCGCCCACCCTAATTTGCTTTCCATCGAACGCCCATTTGATGTGAAGGGCAAGAAGTTCCGCACGGAAATTACCGTCGATGAAGTGCGCAAAACCACCAAATTCTTCGGCGCTACAGCAGGCGAGAATACCTGGAGGGTTTGCATTGTCGACCCGGCTGACGACCTTAACACCAATGCCGCCAACGCTTTGCTCAAAATCCTTGAAGAACCGCCAATCAAGACGGTTTTCTTCCTTATCTCCCATGCACCGGGCAAATTGCTGCCCACCATCCGTTCGCGTTGCCGCCGTCTTAATTTTGCGCCACTGGAAAATCCAATTCTCTCACAAGCGCTGGCTGAGCTAGAGATCACACCGCCCGATATAACCGAGCGTATGAGCGAAGTTTGCGAGGGTTCCTTGCGCAAGGCAGCCGAATTGCAATCAGAAGACGGTATGCTGTTGGTCCATGCCTTCGAGCGGCTTCTAACCCCGCCCTATAAGCCAGATTATGAAACACTGAACCACCTCGGTGACCTTGTAGCCCAGCGCGGCAAAGACCAGAGATTCGCCAATTTCTCCGATCTGGTCTTTCGCCACCTAAGCACCCACCTGCACCAGAAAATGGGTGAGGGCGGCCGGCAATCCCAGGCAGCAATGGCCCTTGCCACTGCGTGGGAAGAGGCAGGCGAGATGATGCGCGAAACGATGATTTTCAATCTCGACAAAAAGCAAACCGTCATCAACGTGATGCGGCTGGTCTCCAAGGCGCTGCGTGGCTAGGGTCAGGACCCATTAATTTTGTGCATTCTGCGAGGACAGTTTTGCGTTCTCACAAGGAGAAAAATCGCGACAATGCGGTGCATTTTCAAGATTTTACGACGGAGTGAGAGCGCAAAAATGCCTCGCCCTTCGGGTTTATCTGGAAGCATCCATCTATCAAACTATGACTTCAGAAAGGGAACACCCTTGCTTTGTCATTGGTCCTTCTATCTGAATACTTCCAGATAAACAGAATGAGACTAAATTAATGAGTCCTGCCCCTGGTCTTGCAAGCACTTATCCGCCACCACGCCCGCTCGATCGGACCAGTCACCCAGATTAGTCCTTAACTTTTGGCCTTTATCCGAGATAAAGCTTGACCCTTGGATGAAGCTGCCCCAAAACCGTTCCAACATATTGGTTCAGAAAGCTGAACCAAGCCCGAACCAGATAATGGACCAAACAGACCGGTTTGGTGCTTTTCATATGCGTTAAGAAGCGAGTCTCATGACTGATCAGAACAATTTTTTCATCTCAACCGCAATTTCATATCCAAACGGGGCCCCGCATATCGGCCATGCTTATGAGATGATGGCAACAGATGCAATTGCCCGTTTCAAGCGCCTTGATGGTTTCAATGTCTTCTTTTTGACCGGCACCGATGAGCACGGCCAGAAAATGCAGCAAACCGCCGAGAAAATGGGCATCACAGCCGCCGAGCTGGCTGATAAGAATGCGCCTGTTTTCGAGGAGATGTCCAAAGCACTCAACTGCTCCAACAATGATTTCATCCGCACGACACAGGCCCGTCATTACGAGAGCTGCAAAGCCATCTGGAAAAAGATGGAAGAGGCGGGCGATATCTATCTCGACAGCTATGCAGGCTGGTATTCGGTTAGGGACGAGGCATTTTATGCTGAAAGCGAAACAGAAGTGCGCGAAGATGGTGTCCGCTATGGCCCGCAAGGCAGCCCAGTAGAATGGACCGAAGAGGAAAGCTATTTCTTCCGCCTGTCCAAATATGAAGACAAGCTGCTGGCGCTTTATGAAAATCAGCCAGACTTTATCGGCCCGGCCGAGCGCCGCAACGAGGTTGTCAGCTTTGTCAAAGGCGGCCTGCGCGATCTGTCCATCTCCCGCACCACCTTCGACTGGGGCATTCCGGTGCCGGGCACCGACAAGCATGTCATGTATGTGTGGGTCGACGCACTGACCAACTATATCACCGCCCTTGGCTACCCCAATGAAGAGGCTGATAATTTCAAAGCCTTCTGGCCCAACGCCATGCATATCATCGGCAAGGACATCACGCGCTTCCATACCGTCTATTGGCCAGCCTTTTTGATGTCTGCAGGCATCACCTTGCCAAAGCGCGTATTTGCCCATGGTTTCTTGTTCAATCGCGGCGAGAAAATGTCAAAATCCGTTGGCAATGTAATCGATCCATTTTCCTTGATTGAGGAATATGGCCTTGATCAAACACGCTTTTTCTTCATGCGTGAGGTGCCATTCGGTCAGGATGGCAATTACAGCCATGATGCGATCGTCAACCGCACAAATGCAGATCTCGCAAACGATCTTGGCAATCTGGCCAGCCGGTCCTTGTCTATGATCGCCAAGAATTGCGACAAGGCGCTGCCAAGCCCCAATGCCTTCTCCGACGAAGATAAGGCAATGCTCGCCCAAGCGGATGCCATGCTGGGGACGTGCCGCGAGGCCATGGACCGCCAGCGCCTGCATAAAGCCCTAGAGGCCATCTGGAACACGGTGGGCGAAGCCAACAAGTATTTCGCTGCCCAAGAGCCTTGGGCCCTGCGCAAAACCGACCCCGAGCGCATGGAGACCGTTCTTTATGTAACGGCAGAAGTCATTCGCCAGGTCGGCATTCTGGCACAGCCCTTCATTCCCGGTTCCGCCGAGAAGTTGCTTGATCTGTTCGCCTTGCCGCAAGAGGCACGCTCCTTCACCTCATTGGGAGAGTCCGGCCGTCTTGCCGCTGGCACTCCAATTGATAAGCCAAGCCCGGTTTTCCCGCGCTATGTCGAAAAAACCGAAGACGACGCATAAAGCCCATTCAAAGGCCCAGTCGCTCACAAAGGCATTTAAAGGGAAAGCACATGCTGGTTGATAGTCATTGCCATCTGGATTTTCCAGAGCTGCATGAAGAGCTTGATGAGGTGGTGCGCCGGGCATCCTTGGCCGGTGTGTCCCATATGGTCACCATCTCGACCCATATCCGCAAGTTCGACCAGATCAAGGCAATCGCCGAACGGTACGAAAACATCTTCTGCTCTGTCGGCACTCATCCGCATAATGCGGATAAGGAGCTGGATTTCACAGCGCAAGATATTGCCAAACTGGCCGAGCATCCCAAATGCGTTGCCATTGGCGAAGCCGGTCTCGACTATTTCTACGACAATGCCCCGCGAAAAGCACAGGCGCAGGGCTTGCGCACCCATATTGATGCTGCCCGCATCACCCAGCTACCACTCGTCATTCATTCTCGTGATGCAGATGACGATATGATCGCCATTTTGAAAGAGGGAATGGAGCAGGGGGCCTATCCCGCTTTGCTGCATTGTTTCTCATCTGGACGCAAGCTGGCAATGAAAGCCCTGGAAATGGGCCATTATGTATCCCTCTCCGGCATCCTTACCTTCAAGCGCAGTCAGGAAATTCGCGATATCGTCGCAGATGTCCCGCTTGACCGGTTGTTGGTTGAGACCGATGCACCTTACCTTGCTCCCATGCCATACAGAGGCAAACGCAACGAGCCTGCTTTCGTTGCCCATACCGCCGAAATGCTTGCAGAGGTCAAAGGCGTGAGCAAGGAAGAGATTGCCCGCATCACCACAGAGAATTTTTTCCGTCTCTTTTCAAAAGCAAAGCAATAACCGACACTTTATCCAGGGGGATTTCCAGCCATGAAGGACAAGAAGCTTGCAAGCCATCGCTTGACCATTCTTGGCTGTGGTTCATCTCCTGGCGTGCCCCGTGTCGGGGGTGATTGGGGGCAGTGCGACCCGACCAATCCCAAGAACCGGCGTCAGCGCTGTTCAGCCTTGATAGACCGGATATCTGGTGACGCCATCACCCGCGCACTGGTTGATACCGGCCCGGATTTTCGCAATCAGATGCTGGAAGCAAATGTCGACTGGGCTGATGGCGTTGTCTATACCCATCCTCATGCGGATCACTTGCACGGCATTGATGATCTGCGCGGCTTCGTCATCAATCGCCGCAAGCGCGTTGATGTCTATGCAAATGAGCTAACAGCGGAACGCATGCACGAAGCCTTTGGCTATTGTTTCAAAACACCGCAGGGCAGTTCCTATCCGCCCATCCTGAACGACCATCGCATCGAACATGGTCAGCCTGTCATCATTGATGGCCCGGCAGGCAATCTGGAATTGTTGCCATTCAATCAGGTTCACGGCAACATTCATTCTCTTGGCTTCCGATGCGGAAATATGGCCTATTCGTCTGATGTAAACGATCTTGAGCCAGAAAGCATCGAACTGCTGCAAGGGCTGGATATCTGGGTTGTTGACGCTTTGCGCTACACACCACATCCAAGCCATTTCAGCGTTGATGAAGTGATCAGTTGGGTCGAGCGCTTAAAGCCCAAACGCACAATCCTGACCCATATGCATATCGACCTCGATTACGAGGCATTGTCAGCCAAACTGCCTAAGGGCATCGAGCCAGCCTATGATGGTATGGTTCTTTCTTTTAAAGCCTGACAATCGAGATCTGCGATGATGGGCTATAGCTCATCAGCTTTTTCTGATTTTCCATCAAGATCAAGATTACGGACAAGCATGAGGGAAAAGCCCGCCATGCTAATGGATGCCTGTGCCATGTAACATCCATGACGCCAAATCAAAAAGAGCACTGAATATCTACCACGCACTGACACTTTATTAACCATCCCGGTGCAACCATGATTCCGATAGCGCCTAAAATCACATTTTCAGCACCAAAGACACCATAGTGGGGCGATAGCAGGCCTAAATCACGACAAAAGAGATCACATTAAATATCAGTCTCAAAATATTGATATATAGAACTAATATCATATTATATAGATAGTGATATATATAAAAATATTCCATAATGTAAATTATGCGACTAAATGATATTTACCAAATCAACTTTCTGCCAGCCGTTTAGCATCTACGCAAAACGCCCCTCTCTTCTCTGTGAGACAGAAAATAGGATCCCGCGCCCTACGCGCATGTGAGAGCACGGCAAAGATCGCACTATGTTGCACGCTGAGCTCACATCGAATGTTTCGCTTTGCACAAGCCCAGTACATATATGTAGCTACACATTTGTGCTGACCTCACTCAAGCTTACAGTGCCCAAAATATCTCTGAAGCTTGTTCGGCCGTGTCAGCAATGCCTCATAGGTGCTCCAGCACTACCGCTCAAGATGAAACGAAAGCTCAAAGCTTGGTGGCACATCCAGACTGTCATCAAGCCCTGTCAGCCGCTCCATGGCGATCTGGGCAATGTGATGAGCAATGCCATAGCTGATTTTAAAACCGCCCGTCGCCACAAAGAGACTTTTCGACCCCGGCAAATATCCAATCATCGGATCGCGCTTGATCGCCTTGGGCCGCACACCAGCCCATTTGCAGACAATTTCAGCGCCCTCAAGCTGCGGACATAACTCTTGCGCCTTAACCCACATCTCATCGCATTGATGATCGGTGTCAGACGCTGACTGCCATTCATTCTCTGAGGTACTGCCAATAGCACAAAAACCATGATCATGAGGCACGACATATGTGCCCCGATCATAAAGGATCGGCAAACCCGGCTCCTGATTGGCTTTGACCAAAAGAGATTGCCCTTTGACGCCTTGGCCCAGTCCGCTTTGCCCGACAAGCCCTTCAAGAATGGGAAAAGTATGATAGCCCGCAGCTAGGACTACCTTACCAGCCGTCAGCTGCTCGCCTCCATGAAGGGTAATGCACGCCCCTTCCCCTTGATCATCAATCCGCTGCACTTCGCAATGCTCCAAAAGCTTACCACCGCGCGCCAGCACAGATGCTTTAACAGCGGCGCAATAAAGGCGCGGATTGGCACGGGCAGAAAAATTATCAAAGGCATAGCCTTCCGGCGCCACGGAAGGATCTAGCCAACCATCATAATCAGCCTTGGGATGCAGACTATAGGAAAAGCCGGTTTGGGTATGTTCCCACACGCACTCAGCTTCATCTGAGCGGATCTGGCTATGACCTTTAAGGTTCTTATTGCTCAGCGGCACAATACGCCCGCAGCGCTCATAACCGGTTGGCAAACCAACCTCACTCTGAAGCTCTACATTAACTTTAGATAATTTCTTTAAAGCATTGAATTGAAAATGTTTCTTTACATTCCATCTTGCAGGCATGTGAGGCATCAACGCCCCAAGAAGACCAAAGCTTGCCCCCTCTCCTGCAGCCCCCTTATCAACCACCAGAACCGATAATCCAGCCCCCAAACAGGCCCGTGCAATAGAAAGACCAAAGATACCGCCTCCCACAACAAGGCAATCAAAAGAGCGTTGAGAGAATGATGAATTTACGCTTGGCATTGGGGTACAGACATCCTAGAAATGCGAGAAAGATTGTGGCGAGACACTAACTGAAAATGGTGGCATTTCCTATGGCTGAGCAGGCAGAACTCTCCTGGCTGGACAATTTGACCCCCATATCCACACGCTTCGACGACAGCTATTATTCGCGCGAAAATGGATTGCAGGAGACCAATTATGTCTTTCTTGATGGCAATCACCTGCCCGCCCGCTGGCAACAAAAATCCAATCCGGTGATCGCCGAACTGGGCTTTGGCACCGGACTGAACTTTCTCGCCACGCGCCATGCTTGGAGAGAGGCTCAAGCCACACACGCTGTAGCTACTTTAAAGACAATGGATGAGGATAAGTCAGCCACTCAAAAGAATGGGCCTGGCGAAATACTCACTTTCTGCTCTTTTGAGAAATATCCCATGGATAGAGACAGCCTGGCCCGCGCCCTCACCCCATGGGCCGAGCTTAAACCAATCTATGAAGAACTCCTAGATGTGTGGCAGCCAGATGAAGAAGGCTGGCAGCATATGTCCTTTTCCGATGCACAGCTTTACCTCTTTATTGGCGATGCATTGCAGGGCGTGAGCTGCCTTCATGAAAAACTGCCCCAACTTATCGACGCCTGGTATCTTGATGGCTTTAATCCTAAAACCAATCCCGAGCTGTGGTCACAAGAGCTTCTAGAAAATGTCGTGCGCCAGTCTAATCCTGAAGCCACATTTGCAACCTATACCGCCGCAGGCTGGGTAAGGCGGAATCTGGCCGCTGCCGGCTTTCATGTAGAAAAGAGAAAAGGCTATGGACGCAAGCGCGACATGTGCCTTGGATATAAGCCAGCCTGATCTTTAACCCTCAGCCGCCACCCCTCACCTATTCCTTCCCTCTCTCTGTTCATTCCCTTCAAACATTCAGGTGCCTTGCCGTGACCATCAACGCTTCCCAAGATATTGAAATGCTGCTTAAGATCATGTCCTGCTTGCGCGACAAGGACAATGGCTGCCCGTGGGATATAGAACAGTCTTTTGCCTCTATCATTCCCTACACGATTGAAGAAGCCTATGAGGTGCAGGATGCTATCGAACGCAATGATCTGGATGATCTGCGCGAAGAGCTGGGAGACCTACTCCTGCAAGTGGTCTTTCACGCCCAGATGGCAAAGGAAGAAGACGCCTTTGACTTTGGCGATGTGGTTCATGCCATCACAAAGAAGATGATCCGCCGCCACCCCCATGTCTTTGGAGATGTCGGCCAGCGCGGTAAGGAGCTGGTCAAAGGGGCGTGGGAGGCTATTAAGGCCGAGGAAAAGCAGGAACGGGCAGACCGGCGCAAAGCTCTAGGGCTCGATGACAGTGGCCCGCAAATGTATCTTGATGACATTCCCCGCAGCTTGCCTGCTATGAAAGCTGCAACCAAGCTGCAAAAGCAGGCAAGCAAAGTTGGCTTTGACTGGAATGATGCCGCCCTTGTACTAGACAAAATTGCTGAAGAAGCCCAAGAGGCGAAAGAAGAGCTGGAATATTTGCGCCAGACGCAAGCCTCCCTCGACAGCGCAGGAATGAAAAGCGAGATTGGCGACCTACTCTTTGCCGTGATCAACCTTGCCCGTCATTGTCATATTGATCCGGATGAAGCGCTGGCCATGACCAATCAGAAATTCCGCTCCCGGTTTGGCTTTATCGAAACAAGCCTTCAAAACAACGGGCGGGAGCTAAGCTCTGCCAGTCTGGATGAAATGGAAAAGCTCTGGCAGGAGGCCAAGAGAGAAAACAAACCGGATAAGCAGACAGAAGAGTAGCGCCAAAAAGAAAAAGGCAGCCAGCCTATCCGGGGCTGCTGCCTTTTCACATTCATGAACAAGAGGATGCCTGACTAAGCGATTTTAAAGCGGCTATGCACTTCGCTCTGGAATTTATCCGGCACCCTCACCTGCAACAAAACACCATCTTCATCATCGCTGCGCTCAAGCACATCACAGTGGCGATAAAGCCAGGCAAGTCCCTCACCATCTTCGTAGCCAAGGCGTAGAGACAGCAGATTTTCTTTCTCGGCCAATTTCTCTTCGATAGAGGAGAGAAGCAGCTCCTCTCCCTCACCGGAAAGAGCGGAGAGAGCAACAGGCTGCATTTGCTCGGTCGCAACAGACCGGCTTTGCTGCTGGGCAAGCGTGACCAGCGAACTGCGCTCATCCTCATCAAGCAGATCAATCTTGTTCCACACTTCAATGATGCGCGGGTCCTCGTCCGTCCGGATACCAAGATCTTTCAGAACATTCGCAACATCTTCAGCTTGCGCGGCGGTATCTTCATGAGAGATATCACGCACATGCAAAATAACGTCAGCCTCTAGCACTTCCTCAAGCGTCGCGCGGAATGCTGCGATCAGATGGGTCGGCAAATCAGAAATGAAACCCACCGTGTCCGAGAGGATAATATTCCGCCCATGTGGCAGAGCCAGTGTGCGCAGGGTCGGATCAAGCGTCGCAAAGAGCAAATCCTTTGCAAAGATCTCAGAGCCTGTCAGCCGATTGAACAAGGTCGATTTGCCCGCATTGGTATAACCAACCAGAGCCACAACAGGATGGGGAACTTTCTGGCGGTTTGAGCGATGCAAACCGCGCGTACGGCGCACCTGTTCCAGATCCTTTTCAAGGCGGCCGATCTTTTCTTGCAAAGCCCGCCGGTCGGCCTCGATCTGGGTTTCACCCGGACCACCCATAAAACCGATACCACCGCGCTGACGCTCCAAGTGGGTCCAGCTGCGGACCAAACGGCCCTTTTGGTAGTTCAGATGCGCAAGCTCAACCTGAAGACGGCCTTCCTTGGTTTGAGCCCTGCGGCCAAAAATCTCAAGGATCAAACCCGTCCGGTCCAGAATTTTGCAATTCCATTCCTTTTCAAGGTTCCGCTGCTGAATGGGCGATAAGGCACAATCCATAATCACCAGAGAAATGTGATCATGGGCAATACGCTCGCCAATCTCGGCAAGCTTCCCCTTACCAATCAGCGTGGCCGGACGAAGGCTGTTGAGCGGCACGCGCAGCACGTCAGTCACATCAAGCTCAATGGCAGCAGCAAGGCCAGCAGCTTCTTCAAGACGCGCAGAATCGCTGCGCCGAATGGGATTAGCATCCCCACTGGCAACTGTCTTGGACTGCAAATGCTGAGAGAATATCGGCACCACCACCAAAGCAGAAACCGCAACCTCCCCCCGATCAATCAGGGCGCGGTTGCGGCGCTTTGGTGAATTGCCGTCAAAATCTTCTAAATCGGACAATCAACTATCAGACTTCTCGCCACCTTCCCCTGCTTCAAACAAGGAAAGTGGACCATTTGGCATAATGGTTGAAATGGCATGCTTATACACCAGTTGGGAATGCCCATCGCGGCGCAGAAGCACACAGAAATTGTCAAACCACGTTACAACCCCTTGCAACTTAACCCCGTTCACAAGGAAAATCGTCAGCGGTGTTTTGGTTTTGCGGACATGATTGAGAAATGTGTCTTGGAGGTTTTGGGCCCGTTCTGCCATTTTTCCTACCTTATTGTTTATCTTTGCGTGTAGCTATTTAAGACCAAATGAACCGCTTGTTCCCTGAACTTGCAACATGAAACAACCTGCCTGACACTCTTGAAATTCATCAAACCGGCATAATGTAAGCGGCGCTTTGGAGTTGCAGTTACAACCAGCAACTCATAAGCATGATAGCTTACCTCATTCCCCTGTTCCAGCCACGCAATACTATCTTTAAACGAAGTCAAAAAACGATTCATTACATAGTTATATTATCGAATAGGAATGATTTGCCAAGCCATGGTTAGCAACAACCAACAAACAATTGATTCTTTTTTAAAATAGCCATACCAAGAGCAGTCAGAAAAAGATCACTCTCTCACGCAACTCTCTTGCGAACAAGATAATCCTAGAGACAGTGCTACCGCCGCCAAAAATTGAGATTAATCGCCCCCAGCAGAACAATGATTTCAATACGGCCCAAAATCATGGCCACAAGCAGCGCATATTTGGAAGCAAGGGATAACTGGTGATAATCCGGCCATGCATTCACTTGGCTCCAGCCAGACGTATAGAGCGGGCCGATATTGGAGAAGGACGAGATGCTGGCCATAAG
>JAOAQZ010000014.1 GCA_025210795.1 Cohaesibacter sp.
CTCAATGCGTTCTTGCGCAGTCTGAGCATAATATTCGCCTGTGGATCCACCAACGACAATGCCATGCACGCCGTTCAAAACAAGGCTCTCAATAACCGCAGCAAAGCCATCGCGATCAATCAAACCATCCGCACCGTAAGGTGTAATAACCGGCGTATATATCCCTGTAAACTTCATGTGCACTCTCGGTATACATTTTTTATACTTTCTAGCAGATTGCAAAAGCTCACGCAAGCAGGAGCTATTTAAACAATGCTTGAATTAAGCGAAAAATCTGACTGAAACAGGTTAGGGTGGGTACTGCCTCTTTAGAGGTGAGGACCCGTGAGGAGTGTTCGTTTATCAAACGAAAAAGCTGGCCATTCAGGTATGTAGCAAAGTTTACTTGATTTCATTTGCCTGTGGGCCCCATGCATCCTGAAGGGCAAAACCTGCTGCAAAGGGATCATCGGGGTCGAGTGCCAATTGGCTCATGCCATAGGTCCAGCAGCGGCCGCTGATGCGTGGCAAGACAGCTTTTTTACCTTCCACAAAGGTTTCACCGCTAAGCCCGGCACGGAATTCAGATCCGATGATAGAGCGCGTGGTGATCTCATCTCCCACTTGCATCTTGCCTCGGGCATGAAGGACTGAAAGAATTGCAGAACTGCCCGTACCGCAAGGGGAACGGTCAACACGCCCAGGCCACAAAGTACAGCAGGTACGCACAGAGCCATCCTCCATCTCTTCTTTGAAAATTGCGTAGGCGATATGGTCGATTGAGGGAATTTGTGGATGTTGAACGCGGAAAGCTTTATTGGCTGCTTCTTTGACAATCATGCCGGCACGCACCAAATCGTTGGTATAGTCCGGTGTTATATGAATACCCAACTGGGCCACATCAACCACGGCATAGAAGACGCCGCCAAAGGCTAGATCAAGCTCAATCTTTCCAAATTCTTCTGTAGTCACCTGTTGATCAAGGGCTTCAACAAATGCCGGGATCATATCCAGAGAGACGCGCTCACATTTACCCTCGGAGCAATCTGCTGTTGCAGTGACAATCCCGGCAGGGGCTTCAAGGCGTAATATGGTTTGCGGCTCTTGCATCTCTATCATGCCGGCTTCAAGCAAAGCGGTTGCCACACACATCGTATTGGCCCCGGACATGGGGTGGGCTTCATCAGCCTGTAGCACAATGAAACCCGCATCTGCCGTTGGATCGCACGGGGGAATCATCAGATTAACAGTTTGATTTACGGCGCCCCTTGGCTCAAGGCAGACAAACCGCCGCAAACTGTCATCCGTCTTGTTGATATAGTCCATTTTCTCGGTCATCGTTTGGCCGGGTATGTCGTAAATACCCGACGTGACAACTTTGCCCACTTCTCCTTCACAATGAATATCGAGTAGCTGCAGGGTCTTTTTCCAGCGCATATTTTTCCCTTTTCAAATTGGTGTGGGGGATGTTTCAAGCAAAAAGTTCGAGCCAGAAGGAAGGGTATAAAGTTCGATTCTGGCACGTGACAATGTCCAGTGCTCCTTGGCAAGACGGGCTGCTGATTGGACATCTTGTGCCTCAATTGCCTCTATCATTG
This sequence comes from Cohaesibacter sp., assembly GCA_025210795.1. Lineage (GTDB taxonomy): Bacteria > Pseudomonadota > Alphaproteobacteria > Rhizobiales > Cohaesibacteraceae > Cohaesibacter. Next base: position 1,578 of record JAOAQZ010000014.1, read on the forward strand.
CATCATGTTGAAGGACTGCGCGCGACAAGCTTTTATGGGTTTCGTTATTACGCTGTCGGGAGAAAGTCATGCCGATTCGTGCATGGTCGATCAGCAATCGGCGAAAACTGGGCAGCAGATACGGGTTATGCGCCATATCTCCGATGATTTGGTGAAAACGGATATTGGATAAGGAGCGATCTCGATCTCGCCCTTTCGCAAGAGCGGCACAAAATTGCGCTTGCGCCTCTTTCAGTAACCTGATTTGCGAATTGGTAGCATTCTCCGCAGCAAGCCGAGAGACCGCGCCATAAAGCATCGGGGCAACTTGAAAAAAAGCGCGCAGACTTTGATGGTGCATGCCGGTCACACGCACGCCCTTATGGTGCTGCATCTCCAAATAGCCTTCGCCAACAAGCTCAAGCAGTACCTCTCGAAGGGGAGGGCGTGACAGTGCAAATCGTTGGCAAAGCAGCGCTTCATCCAAATAGGTGCCCGGAAGGATATCCAGCGCGAGCACCGATTGGCGCAAATAGTCAGCCAAGGCATTTTTCTTTTGGGTGGCAGCTTCGCTCATGTCTTCCCCGGGCTCGTGACGAGTGGAAAGCCTCACCAAGGCTTTGCCCGTAGCGAGGTTGTTGGCCCACAATAATGAAAATAATTATTGTACACAATAAAAATTTATGTTTCAGTATGGCAACCGAGAACAGCGTGAATGGACGGGGGAGAAAGAGAAATGCAGAGAGGGTGTTTCTTTCAACTCGCTGTTTATAAGGAGGAATTTTTCCTGTGAGTCCGATCTCAATATCTCGCAGTCAGAAAGATTCGCATATGGCTGCTGGTTGGTCTTGCAAATTCTGGTTTCTTAAAATCCGAAAACTAAGATCTAAAATGGCACCTAATTCCAAATGGAGATCGAAATCTTGTCTCGCCAAATTCGAATAGTTGGCACGAGTTTACTTTGGAATATGCCTCAAAGAATAAACAATAAAATTCTCTACTGAAGATTGCAGAGCGCAGGCTTTAGTCATGAGACCCAGAGAAAAATACAAGGCCCGTACAGGCCGACCCGGAGATGTCCGGTAAATCATCAAAAGGAGGAATGAGAATGTCTAAATTTAAAAGCCGGAGTGGGCTGATCGAAACAGGCGGTCTGAGCCGACGGGGCTTTCTAAAGTCAGCTACAGCGCTTGGTATTGCAAGCACTGGCTTTAGTGCGATGGTGGGGTCAGCCTATGCAAGTACCCCCAAGCGCGGCGGCACATTCCGCTTCGGTATCCATGACGGCAACACATCTGACAGCCACGATCCAGGCACTTACACGACCCGCCAGATGATCTATCTGGCACACCAATATCGGTCCTATCTGACGATGATTGAACCAGATGGATCCCTCGCAGGTGATCTTGCTCTGGAATGGTCAGGCAACAAAGACGCTTCGGTCTGGACTTTCAAACTCAATCCAAATGCGAGCTTCCATTCCGGCGGTAAAGTGACATCCAAGGATGTTGTAGCTTCGCTCAACCATCATCGTGGTGACAAAAGCACATCCGCCGCAAAATCACTGCTTAGCACTGTAACCAATATCGAGGCGAAGGGCGATGATGTGGTCGTCATCACCATGGATAGTGGTAACGCTGATCTACCTTGGCTGATGACTGACTATCATTTTGCAATCTGCCCGGCCAAAGATGGCGGCATTGATTGGCAATCTGGCGACGGTTCTGGCCCATATAAAATTGTTGAAGGCAAGTTTGGTGAAGGCTGGAAACTTGACCGCCATGATGGTTGGCATGGCAAAGGTGCCTATTTTGACAAGCTCGAAATGCTGGTCTTGAATGATCCCAATGCCCGCCAGACCGCGCTGATGACAGGGGAAGTGGATGCGGTGTCGCTGATCGAGACCAAGACCATGGCTCTATTGAAGCGTAACCCGAATATTGTGATCGAAAATATTCCATCTGCGGCTGCAATTACCCTTCCTATGCATTGCGACACCGCTCCATTCGACAATGTGGATGTGCGTAAGGCCATGAAGCTTGCAATCAATCGCGATGAGATTATCGAGAAGATTGCATTTGGTGCGGCCACGAAGGGCAATGACTTCCACGTATCACCCGCAATGCCATATTTCACAGAACTGGACCAACACGAATACGACCCGGACCAAGCTCGCTCGCTGTTGAAGAAAGCTGGCCATGACGGACTTAAAGTCAGCTTGTCTACAGCAGATTCGGTGTTTGCCGGGGCTGTAGATATGGCTGTGCTGTACGCTGAACAGGCCAAAGCTGCTGGCATCAATATGGAGGTTATTCGCGAGCCGAATGACGGATATTATTCTGACGTCTGGTTGAAGAAGCCTTTCTGCGCCGTTTCTTGGGGTGCGCGCCCAACTCCAGATGTAATGTATTCGCTGGCTTATAAGTCAGACGCTGCATGGAACGAAAGCCGTTGGCAGAATGAGCGCTTTAATGAGCTACTCCTGATGGCCAAGTCCGAGTTGGATAACGGTTTGCGTACAGAAATGTATCGCGAAATGGCAATCTTGGCGAAAGATGATGGCGGTACAGTCTTGCCGATGTTCAACAACTTCGTTTACGCACGCCGCTCTAACGTGATGCGTGGCGAAAATGTTGCGGCAAGCTGGGAGCTTGACGGAGCTCGCGGCCCAAGCCGTTGGTGGTTCGCATAATCATTGCTCAGTGAGCGATACTCTGTCCCCCCGTGTAAAGCGCGGGGGGACATTGCGATATCATCTACCCACTCATCGGGCTTTTACGTGTGGTTCAGTTTTATGCCTGTTCGCCACCGCTGCCGCTCCAATGCCTTTACGCCATAAGGAAGGATCATGTCCATATTCACCATTATCGGTAAACGGCTAGGGCTTGGAGCCCTTACATTGTTTGCCGTGTCCGTCCTCATTTTCTTTGCAGTGGAATTGTTGCCCGGAGGGCCAGCACAGGCCATTCTTGGCCAATCTGCAACGCCGGAAACGGTTGCAGCTCTGGAAGAAAAGCTCGGCCTGGACCGGCCTGCGATCGTGCGTTACCTTGATTGGCTTGGTTCTGCTGCAACTGGCGATTTTGGGCAATCGCTTACATCAGGCCAGGATGTAGGAGAGGCGATAGGGGGGCGCTTTACAAATACGCTGTATCTCGCGCTCTATGCGGCGGCAATTGCGGTTCCTCTTGCAATTCTGCTGGGGGTTGCGACAGCGCTTTTGCGAAACACTTTGTTTGATCGCCTTGCCAATGTCGGCACGCTTTTGACCATCTCATCGCCCGAATTTTTCCTCGGCTATATCCTTATTCTGTATCTTGCAGTCAAACTGCCTTACTTCCCGGCAATCGCCAGAATTAGCGATACTATCACCTTTGCCGAATTTCTGTATCGCGCCTTCTTACCTGCATTGACACTGGTCTTGTTGGTAACTGCCCATATGATGCGCATGACCCGAGCTGCAATTATCAATCTTCTGGCTTCTCCATATATTGAGATGGCCCGTTTGAAGGGAGCTCCCCCCTCAAAGGTTGTTGTTCGCCATGCACTTCCCAATGCTTTGGCACCAATCTTTAGCGTTGTAGCGCTGAACTTGGCTTATTTGATCACCGGTGTGGTCTTGATTGAAGTGGTGTTTGTCTATCCTGGAATTGGACAATTATTGGTTGACGCGGTCTCGAAACGAGATTTCCCGATTGTGCAGGCAAGCTGCCTGATTTTTGCGGCAACTTTCATCCTTCTCAATCTGGCAGCAGATGTGCTGACGATCATGACAAACCCGCGTTTGCGGCATCCCAAATAAGGAGGAGGTGAAAATGATATATTTAACGCTCATCCTCGCCGCTATGGTTGCAGCATCTGCTGTGGGGGCGTATCTCAAAAATCGTACATTGACCCTATATGCTGGCCTGATCACCGGTGTAACCATTTTGTTCTTGCTATTTGGTGGGATAGATGGAGGCTGGTTCTTCATTAAGCTGGTTGGCATTTTGATTGTTGCAGCTTTGGCCTCATTTGCTTTTCGCGAAATCATGGCTTTGATCCTGTCGGAAGACGGGGCGCGGGAAATCCGAAAGGCACCATTGACCGCATCATTCGGTATTTTGATGATCTTGCTCTATGCAATTGCGGGAATTTTTGCGCCTTGGATTGCCCCCTATGGCGAAGCTGAGGTCATTTCATCCGCCTTCGCACCAGCAGATGAGAATATGCTCCTTGGCGCGGACCAGCTTGGACGGGATATGTTTTCGCGCCTGATTTATGGCGCACGAAATTCAGTTGGCATTGCGCTGGCTGCGACAGTGCTGGCTTTTTTAGCGGGCACACTTGCCGGCCTCTTTGCTGCAGTGTCAGGCGGATATATGGATCAGCTTCTCGGTCGCTCTGCAGACCTTTTGATGTCAATTCCTTCGCTTATCTTCTCGCTTCTGATGCTCTCAATTTTCGGAACAGGGGTCCTGGTTATCGTGGTGGTGATTGCAGTCATCTATTCGCCCCGCGTTTATCGCCTGACCCGAGCGGTTGCGGGAAATGTGGTCGTGATGGATTATGTGGAAGCCTCAAAATTACGCGGCGAGCGCCCTTGGTATATTGTGCGTCGAGACGTTCTTCCCAACACAACTGCACCTTTGATTGCTGAATTTGGTTTGGAATTCTGTTTTGTCTTTCTTCTCGTGGCGGGCCTGTCCTTTCTTGGCCTCGGCATTCAGCCGCCTACAGCCGACTGGGGATCTATGGTGCGCGAGAATGCAACCATGATTTCCTTTGGTGAATTTACCCCGTTGATTCCGGCTGCTGCAATTTCACTTCTGACTGTGTCGGTGAATTTTGTGGTCGATTGGATGTTGCACCGGTCTTCAGGCCTGAAGGAGTAAACCCATGAGTAAAAAAGACGGAAATCTTCTAACTATTCAGGATCTGCGAATTGAGGCTCATGATGGTAGTGAATGGCATGAAATCATCCATGGTGTTGATCTTGAGCTAAAAAAGGGCGAAGTGATTGGCCTGATTGGTGAAAGCGGCGCAGGAAAATCCACATTGGGTCTTGCTGCCATGGGATTTTGCCGGGCAGGGGCTCGAATCTCTGGCGGGTCGATTGAATTTGATGGCATGGAGCTAACTAATGCGTCACGCGCGGATTTGCGGGCGTTAAGAGGCTCACGAATTGCATATGTTGCACAGTCTGCTGCAGCGAGTTTTAATCCCGCGCATAAATTAATCGACCAGCATATCGAAGCGCCGCTCCATTATAAAACTGCCAGCAAAGAAGAGGCGATCGCGGATGGTGTCGACCTTTACCACCGGTTACGTTTGCCCAATCCCGATGAAATAGGGTTTCGATATCCGCATCAGGTATCAGGCGGGCAGTTGCAACGGGCAATGACCGCGATGGCCATGTCTTGCCGACCAGATCTGATCATTTTTGACGAGCCAACCACCGCGCTGGATGTAACTACCCAGATCGAAGTACTGGCTGCAATCCGTGATATTGTCGAACAATTTGACACAGCAGCTATCTATATCACCCATGATCTTGCTGTGGTTGCGCAGATGGCGGACAAGATCAAGGTTCTCCTGAAAGGCGATGAGGTAGAAGAGGCCCCAACAGAAGAAATGCTGTCCGCTCCAAAAGAAGACTATACCAAGTCACTCTGGGCAGTTCGCAATTTTCGCCGAGATGAGAAACCACGCCCAACTGACGATACCAAACCGGTAATTTCGGTCAAAAATGTTGATGCAGGCTATGGCGATGCACAGGTTCTTCATGACGTGTCTTTTGACATCTATGAAGGAATGACCGTTGCAGTCGTTGGAGAAAGCGGCTCGGGCAAATCAACAACTGCCAGAGTTATCACCGGTTTGCTCGAACCTATGTCAGGCGAGGTGCAATTCAAGGGAGAGGCTTTGCCGCCCAGTTTCCGTAAAAGGGATCGTGAGCAGTTACAACATGCTCAGATGATCTACCAGATGGCCGATACGGCGCTTAATCCTCGCCAGCGAATTTCCGAGATTATTGGCCGTCCGGCAGCATTTTACTCAGGGCTATCCGGGGCAAAACTCAAGACTCGCGTGGACGAATTGCTTGACCTGATAGAGTTGGAGCCGTCCATATATTATGACCGCTTCCCTGGTGAGCTATCCGGTGGGCAAAAACAGCGTATCGGAATTGCGCGTGCTCTTGCAGCAAATCCTGAATTTATCATCTGTGATGAGGTCACATCAGCTCTTGACCAATTGGTGGCGGAAGGGATCTTGCGTCTTCTCGATAGTTTGCAGAAAGAGCTGAAATTATCCTACATGTTTATCACACATGACCTTGCCACGGTGCGTTCAATTGCTGATGAAGTGGTCGTCATGCAGCAAGGGCGCGTGGTGGAGCAGGGGTCCAAGACCCAAATGTTTAAACCACCGCACCACCCCTATACCGATCTGCTGTTGAGTTCGGTGCCGGAAATGGATCCCAACTGGTTGACACAGTTGCTGGAGACCCGCGGGGATACCGAGGATCGGTCCTCAGGGAATTGATTGGAACCACCGACAAATTGGGTCGCATTCTATGCGGCCCAAAATCTGCTTTTTGATACGCTCAAGGCAAAACGTCATAACAAAACACTGTAAAGTGTGCATCTTTACAGGCTTTAGGCTCTGGTTTCATAGAGGCGGAGAGCTATTGCCTGCTTTATCAAAGACATCTTCAAACACTCCCGCATCTTCCTTGTCTCCTTTTCGAGATGCAAGCAGAACTCGGCATGCCCAATTCGCACCCTGTCTTTTCGCTTGAAATGAGAATATCCCACGAAAAAGGGCCTTCTGAACTCAATCAGAAGACCCTTAATTGGCTCCCCAGGCCGGACTCGAACCAGCGACCCAGCGATTAACAGTCGCTTGCTCTACCAACTGAGCTACTGGGGAAAACTGATTTCATCAAAGCAGCTAAAAAGCGCTATCGATGTTGGTGAAGTGGTTTCTAATAGAGGGGATCGAAC
>JAOAQZ010000015.1 GCA_025210795.1 Cohaesibacter sp.
ATTTTGACCCCGTCCGGGCGATTGCTGCAGCGCTCTTCTCATCCGCCGGATCGGCCCGCTTTATATGCCGCGCAATTTGCCCTCTCACATGCCTGCTGGCTGATTTGCTATCCTCTTGCTGGCTGGCTGCAAACCTCAAACGGAACATTTGTGACTCTGTTGGTTCTGACTGCCCTTGCCGTGGGCGGGCTGTTGGTGGCACGTCAGGTCTGGGCGTCAGGCGCAAAACGGGATCTTGCGCATATGCATACTAATTTGCCGCCGGACCATCCCCATTTGCACAATGCGGTCGATGGCTGGCACAGCCATGAATTTATCGTGGATGACGAACATCCACGATGGCCGGATCGGCATGGAATGCTGGGTTAATCGTTGTTTGCTGCAGAATTATTTGTTCACCTAAATCGGGTTGGCAAAGCCGACCATGAGTTGGCGCAAACCAAGAGCTGCTCCGGCAATAAGAGCAATAAGGGTGACCGGTCCGCTATAGGCAAGGACTGAGATGGCCGAGAGGCCTTGACCAATGGAACAGCCAACAGCAACCACAGCCCCAACGCCCATCAGGCCCGCACCGATAATCTGGCGGCGCAATTCGCGGGGGTCTTCGCAGGCTTCCCAGCGGAAATGCCCCTTGATCAGGCTGCCGATGAAAGCCCCAATCCAGACCCCGGCCACAGAGCCGATGCCGAATGTGAGGGAGGTGCCTGAGGCGGTCATCGCATAAAGGATGGTCTCGCCTATCGGGCCTGAAAAAGTGTGGGATACCACATTATTGGCCTCAAGCGTTTCATTATGCATCCACTGGGTGCCTGCCCAGCCGGAGACAATGGCAAGGCCAACCACCGCGCCCCAGAAAATGGTTTGGGGGCTATTACGTACATGTTTGGGGCTGATGGCAAAAGCAAGAATTGCAAGACCGATCAGGATGCCGACAAGGGAGAGGCTGATGCCTGTGGCGTTTGCAAGACCTGTGGCAAGAGAGGGAAGGGCCCCGTCTGTTTCGTTTACTGGAAAAAGCCAGATACGGATATAGGCAAGGGGGCCGGATATGGTGACAAAGGCGCTGATCCCCATGACGATGACGATGACAAAGGCGCGCAAATCGCCGCCGCCCAATCGGGCAAGGGCGCCATAGCCGCAATTGCCACAAATGGCCATGCCATAGCCAAACAGAAGGCCACCGACAATGCTCTCCATCGGGTTCCATTGCTGGCGCAGATAGGTGGTTTTCTCTAAAGCGAGGGCATCAAAATGCAGAAGAGCAAAGGTGCCGACAATGGCCACGCCAATTGCAATGCCCCACATGCGCAGGCGCAAATCGGAACTGGAATAGAAATAGTCTTCAATGGCGCCTAAGGTGCAAAACCGCCCCAGACGGGCAGCAAGGCCGAGCAAGATTCCCCCGCCCATGCCGATATAGGCCAACAAAAATTCATCACTGCCTAGCAGATCCAACATCGCCAGATTTTCCCTCCCTGTGAAAACCGAGCGTGTTGTTTTTATCCGTCTCGGTCAGTCGTCCTGCCTGCAGAACAGGTCATAGACAACTTCCATTATTTGTTTTGAGCGGTCATCGGTCAAGCGATAATAGATTGATTTTCCTTCGCGGCGCGGTGTGATGAGGCCTTCAAGGCGCAAACGCGAGAGTTGCTGGGACACAGCAGCCTGCCGGGCAGAGAGGAGATCTTCCAGTTCGGTGACGGATTTTTCGCCGGTGACGAGATAGCACAGGATCATCATCCTGCCTTCATGCCCGATGGCTTTGAGGAAATTGGATGCGCTGGTTGCGTTGCGCTCCATCTTCTCCATATCGCTATCAAGCATATTCTCGTGAAAAACCGGCAATCCCATCTGGGTTTCCTCACACTAGGGTGCATTAAGTTCAGTTGCTGTTAGATGCAGCTTTTTGGTCGATTGATGCAAGTATCTGGGAGAGTAACCCCCAAAAGAAATCTTCTCCGGGATAGCCTTCTATGCGTCCTTTTTCAACTCCATCCATCAAAACAACAAAAGTAGGGGTGAAATGAAAGCCTCTTGCGGGTTTGATATCGCCTGGAACAGGGTCCGAAATGTCGATATGGCGCAAGGGGGCCCGTTTGCCTTCTGCTGATTTGGGATAGATGGGGCCGATTTCTTTCTTCCAGCGCTCGCACCAGGCGCAGCCATCTTCCTCTACCATTAGCAACTCCAACTTGCCGGTTGGAGCTTTGGAAGATGCAAAAGCGAGCCCTGAGGTTGAGGCAAGACTGGCCATCAGACCAAGGACTAAAAGAAGAATGCGAACCATCTGAACACCACTATTGACGGAATTTATACATATAATCTAATTTGAATGTGTGAATTATACAAGTTGATTGGAGGCCTTGTGTGCTGGAAGTCACATTTTTTGGGGCATTAATAGCGGGTCTTCTGTCTTTTTTGTCCCCCTGTATTCTGCCTATCGTACCATTTTACCTGTCTTATCTCGCTGGCGTGGGCATGAACCAGATCTCGGCTGATGCACAAATTGACGGGGCTATCCGCCGCCGGGCGGTGATTGCGGCCCTGTGTTTTGCCGCCGGGATCATTACCATTTTTATGGGGCTTGGGGCTGCTGCCTCTGCTTTTGGTCAGGTGATCCGCGAATATTTTGACATTCTGCGCTGGGTGGCCGCTGCCATTATTATTGCCATGGGACTTCATTTTCTAGGTGTGCTGCGCATCAGCCTTTTATATCGCCAGTTTCGGGCGGATGCAGGTGAGGTCAGCAATGTGAGCTATCTGGGTGCGTTTGTCATTGGCCTTGCCTTTGCCTTTGGCTGGACACCTTGCGTGGGCCCAGTTCTTGCTTCCATCCTGTTTATGGCAGCGGGGACTGATACTGCCTCGCAAGGGACCAGCATGCTGTTTGCCTATGGGGTGGGGATGACAGCTCCCTTTGTGCTGGCGGCCATGTTTATCGGCCCTTTCATGAAATGGATGGCGGGCTTTCGCAAACATCTGTCAAAAATTGAAAAGGTTATGGGGGCAATGCTTCTATTGTTTGGGGTGCTGATTGCGACCAATTCGGTCAATCTGATTGCCCAATGGATGCTGGAGGTGATGCCGGTCTTTACCTCTCTTGGCTAGAGGGGGACACAAATTCTGACACTGTGCGTTTTGTTTCTTTGGGAGGAGAAGCCAATGACCAAATTGTCAAACATTGTAAGAGCCTGTGCTCTTGCCTTTCTGTTTGCCCTGCCTCTTGCGCTGCCCGCGCAGGCAGAGATGGGGGATGACGGGCTGCATAAACAGCCCTGGATGCGCGATACATTCAAGGACCTCGCGGAAGATCTGGCCGAAGCCAATGACGAGGGAAAACGGCTTATGGTCATGATCGAACAGCGGGGCTGTATCTATTGCCGTCAGATGCACGAAGAGGTGTATCCGAATCCCGAAATCTCCAAATTTATCGAAGAAAACTACTTCGTTGTGCAGATCAATATGTTCGGAGATGTTGAAGTTACGGACTTTGACGGCTCCACTTATTCAGAAAAAGACATAGTAAAAAAGTGGGGGGTGCTGTTTACCCCAACCGTTTTGTTTTTTCCGCAAACAGTCGATTCTGACACGCCTGCAAACAAGGTCGCAGTGGCGCAAATGCCTGGTGCCTTTAAGAAAAATACGACTCACGACATGCTGCGCTGGGTTGTTGAAAAAGGGTATGAAGGGGAGGAGCCTTTCCAGAAATATCATGCCCGAATGCTGGCTTTGCGAAAAAAATAGATTGCCAAACTGTCGCACTTAACACATCATGACATTCAATTAATTGAATTTGTTGTTGGATGATCAGAAAAAATAACTAGCGACAGGTTTAAAAAATGAAAGAGGGAGGACCAACATGAAGAGACCAGTTTTTGCGCTGTTGGCTCTGGCAATGGGGACTAGTGTTGCCATGGCCGGGGCGGTTAAGCCGGGAGATGTCAAGTTCGTGGAAGGGGCTGTGGAAGCGTCTTTGACGGGCACTGGCGGCAATGTTGAGGAAGGACGCAAGATCTTTATCAATCGCAAGTTGGGCAATTGCCTGGCTTGTCATGCCAATCAGGATTTGGCGTCAGAACAATTCCACGGTGAAGTTGGTCCATCTCTGGACGGAGTTGCCGATCGCTGGAACGAAGCCCAGCTACGCGGCATTCTGGTCAACTCCAAAGAGACCTTTGAAGGCACCATCATGCCAGCTTTCTATGTGATCGGGAATTTTCCGCGCACAAAGGAAAAGTTCAAGGGCAAAACAATTTTGACCGCACAGCAGCTTGAAGATGTTGTGGCGTATCTCGTGACACTGAAAGAAGAGTGATTCACTCACATTATCTGGAGAAGATATTATGAAGCTTACCCGCAGGGACGTGCTTGCTCTGGGATCAGGTGCAGTGGTGGCTGCCAGCATGATTTCCATGCCAGCCTTTGCAGCGTTGACCGATGACAAAATCAAGGAATTGACCGGCGGTGCCGAAGTAAAAGAAGGTGGTCTGGAACTGTCCGCGCCGGAAATTGCTGAAAACGGCAACACCGTGCCAGTTGAAGTAAGCGCAGAAGGTGCCGAGAGCATCACCGTTTATGCCGCTGGCAACCCGACACCGGATGTGGTGACTTTCCGCTTTGGCCCTCTCAATCCTTCCCAGACAGCGGCAACCCGTATTCGTCTGGCCAAAACGCAGGATGTGGTTGCAATTGCCAAAATGAAGGACGGCTCTTTCCGTCGTGCTTCTACCACCGTCAAGGTAACCATCGGCGGCTGCGGCGGCTAATCAAGTTCAGGAGAATAAAAGAATGGCTAAAGGTGTAAAACCTCGCGTCAAGGTTCCACGTAAAGCTGCGGCCGGGGAGACCATCACCATCAAGGCTCTGATCAGCCACAAAATGGAATCTGGTCAGCGCAAAGGCAAAGATGGTAATCTTATTCCTCGCTCCATCATCAACCGCTTTACCTGTGCTTTTAACGGCCAGAATGTGATTGATGTGACTCTGGAGCCTGCGATTTCTACCAATCCCTACTTCCAGTTTGAAGCCGTTGTGCCAGAAGCGGGTGAATTCCATTTCACCTGGCATGACGATGACGGATCTTCCTACGAAACCAAGAAAAAGATCAAAATCGCCTAAGCGACAGGTTTGGATCCGACGACGACACTGGCTTTCGCTTCTTTTGGGCTCAGTCCCGCAAAGGAAGAAGCGCAAGCCCTTTAAAATGACAAAAAGGATTGGGGACTGGTGGACTTCCTGGGCCAGGCCAAGATCCGAGAGGGAGGACCGTAGAATGAGAAAAAGTGCATTTTTTCTGACCTTGGCTTTGGTGTCTGGAGCTTTTACAGGCTCGGCGCTTGCCGATGAAAATGCAGAGCTGGTGATTGAGGGTGAAACCCTTGTGACCAAGACAGCAGCACCGGCTCATCTGAAAGACAATCTGGACGAAATCTATTCCGGTTGGAAATTCCGCTCTAGTGAAACACAGGCCCTGCAGCTGGATGATTTTGACAATCCTGCCTTCGTGTTCATCGATAGCGCAATGGATATGTATCAGCAGGTAGAAGGCTCGGCGGAGAAATCCTGCCAGTCTTGCCACGAGAATGTTGAAGACTTCAAAGGTCTGCGTACCAAGATGCCCCGCGTGGTCGATGGCAAGGTCCAGACCATGGAAGACCAGATCAACAAGTGCCGCACCGAGCAGATGGGCGCTGAAGCTCTGAAATATTCTGGCGGTGAGATGACCGGTCTGGTTGCTCTGATTGGTTTGCAGTCACGCGGCATGCCGATGAGCGTTAAAATTGACGGTGATGCCAAGCCTTTCTGGGAGAAAGGCAAAGAGATCTATTATACCCGTCATGGTCAGCTTGATATGTCTTGTGCCAGCTGCCACGAAGACAATTATGGCAACTCGATCCGTGCTGACCATCTTAGTCAGGGTCAGCTCAATGGTTTCCCGACCTATCGCCTGAAAAATGCCAAGCTCAATGCGGTTCATTCCCGCCTGTTTGGCTGTATCCGTGATGTGCGCGCCGAGCCTTACAAGGTTGGTTCTGACGAGTTCAGAGCACTTGAGCTCTATGTTTCGTCTCGCGGTAACGGGCTGTCTGTCGAGACACCATCCGTTCGAAATTAACCAAGGGCCGTCCCGTGTCTTGACCCAAGGACACGGGACGGCTTTTTCTTAGAATTATTCAAATATGCGCATATGTTGCATTAAGTGTAGGATATAGTCCTGATGATTTCCCGTCGCGATTTTCTCCAGGTCAGTATGGCCGCGGCCTCCCTGTATGGCTTGTCCGGCTATGGTGCCTGGGCCAAACTGGCAGCCCAGCAAGCCCTGACTCAGGATCAGTTGTTGGAATTTGACACCTTTGGCAATGTGTCTCTTATCCATGTGACTGATATTCACGGCCAGTTGGTTCCCATCTATTTCCGTGAGCCGGAAATCAATATCGGTGTGGGTGGCAACAAGGGCCATGTGCCGCATTTGACCGGAGATGCTTTCCGCAAGGTTTATGGTGTGGATGATGGTACGCCTGCACAATATGCGCTGACCTATCAGGATTTCTCTGCCCTTGCGCAAGCTTATGGCAAAGTTGGCGGGCTTGATCGCGTTTCTACCATCATTAATTCCATCCGCGCTGATCGCCCCGATGCCTTGCTGCTTGACGGTGGCGATACATGGCATGGCTCCTATACCTGTCACAAGACAGAAGGCCAGGACATGGTCAATGTCATGAATGCGCTCAAGCCTGATGCGATGACCTTCCACTGGGAGTTTACGCTCGGCTCGGAGCGTGTGAACGAGATTGTCGAAGAGCTGCCATTTGCGGCTCTGGGGCAGAATATCTTTGATTCTGAGTGGGACGAGCCGGCAGAATTGTTCAAGCCTTACAAGTTCTTTGAGCGAGGCGGTGTGAAGGTTGCTGTTATCGGGCAGGCTTTCCCTTATATGCCGATTGCCAATCCGCGCTGGATGTTCCCGGAATATAGCTTTGGTATCCGCGACCAGAATATGCAGAAGATGGTCGATGAAGTGCGTGCAGCCGGTGCTGAATGTGTGGTCTGCCTGTCGCATAACGGCTTTGATGTCGATAAGAAAATGGCAAGCCGTGTGAAGGGCATTGACGTTATTCTGTCGGGCCATACTCACGACGCCTTGCCAGAGCCTGTGCTGATTGAGAAGACTTACATTGTTGCCTCTGGCTCCAATGGCAAATTTGTCAGCCGCGTGGATCTTGATATTCGTGATGGTAAGATGATGGGCATTCGCCATAAGCTGATCCCGGTCTTTGCCGATGTGATCGCGCCGGATCCTGTCATCACCAAGCTGGTTGATGAGCAACGCGCGCCTTATGAAAAAGAGTTGAGCGAGGTTATCGGCAAAACCGACAGCCTTCTTTATCGCCGGGGCAATTTCTCGGGCACATGGGATGATTTGATTTGTGAAGCGCTGATTGAAGAGCGCGAAGCAGATATTTCCATGTCTCCGGGCGTTCGGTGGGGGCCAAGCTTGCTGCCGGGACAGGATATCACCCGTGAAGACCTCTTCAATGTGACGTCCATGTCTTACGGTGAGGCTTATCGCAGCAAAATGACCGGTGAGTTCATCCATGTCATTTTGGAAGATGTTGCCGATAACATTTTCAATCCCGATCCATATTACCAGCAAGGCGGTGACATGGTGCGCACCGGCGGGCTGAACTTCACTTGCGACATTTCCAAGCCGCAGGGCAAGCGGATTTCCAATCTGACCTTGGCCAAAACCGGTGAGAAGATCGAAGCCTCCAAGGAATATTGGGTGGCCGGTTGGGCCAGTGTCAATGAAGGCACAGAAGGCCCGCAGATCTGGGATGTTGTCGAGAATTATATTCGTAAAAAAGGGACGGTCAGTGTCTCTGGGGAAAGCAACGTGACTGTTGTTGGTGCTTGAAGGTAAGAGAGGAGATAGTCCCTATGTCCACGATTTTTAAAGGCAAGAAGCCATCTCGTCGTGCCTTTCTAAAAGGTGCGGTGGCAACCGGCGCCGGGGTGTTGTCCGGCGGTGCTGCCATGGCCTCCGGTGAGAAGGTTATTACTGAAGTTCAGGATTGGAGCAGCTCGCTTGGGGATGGTGTGGATGCCGCTCCTTACGGCATGCCGTCCGAGTTTGAAGCTCATGTGAAGCGGCGGACCGTTTCATGGCTGACAGCTGATCCGATTTCATCGATCAATTTTACGCCTCTGCATGAGCTGGATGGCATTATCACACCCAATGGTCTGGCCTTTGAGCGCCACCATGGTGGTGCAGCGCAGATCGATCCCAAGGATCATCGCCTGATGATCAATGGTCTGGTGGATCGCGAATTGGTCTTCACTATGGAAGACTTGATGCGCTTTCCGCGTGAGAACCATGTTTACTTTCTTGAATGCGCGGCCAATACCGGCATGGAATGGCGCGGCTCCCAGCTTAATGGCTGTCAGTTTACCCACGGTATGATCCATAATGTGATGTATACCGGCGTCAAGCTGCGCACCTTGCTGGAAGAGGCCGGTGTCAAACCATCCGGCAAATGGCTTCTGGCAGAAGGGGCTGATGCGTCTGGCATGACCCGTTCCATTCCAATGGAGAAAGCGCTGGATGACTGCCTGATTGCGTTCAAAATGAATGGTGAGGCTTTGCGCCCTGAGCAAGGTTATCCAGTTCGCCTGGTTGTACCGGGCTGGGAAGGCAATATGTGGGTCAAGTGGTTGCGCCGCCTTGAGGTGGGTGACAAGCCTTGGCATCACCGCGAAGAAACATCCAAATATACCGATCTTCTGGCAAAGGGCAAAGCGCGCCGCTTTACCTGGGAAATGGATGCCAAATCCGTTATCACCAATCCAAGCCCGCAAGCGCCTTTGACCCATAAAAAGGGTCCGACCGTGCTAACCGGTCTCGCCTGGTCCGGTCGTGGCACCATTCCGCGTGTGGATGTGACTATTGACGGGGGTATCACATGGCACAAGGCTCGCATTTCCGGGCCATCGCTCGATAAATCCATGCATCGCTTCTATTTCGAGTTTGATTGGGATGGCAAGCCGCTGCTGCTGCAAAGTCGTGCCCATGACAGCACAGGCTATGTGCAGCCTACCAAAGATGAGTTGCGCAAATATCGCGGTGAGAATTCTATCTATCATAACAACGGCATCCAGACCTGGGCGATTGACGAAGAAGGGGTAGCAGAAAATGTCGAGATTTCTTAAGGCACTTGTTTTGGCATCCCTTTTGGCCACTCCTGCTGTCGCTGGCGGCAAATTTGGTCTTGGCCGAGAGGCCACACCTGCTGAGGTGAAGGCTTGGGATATTGATGTCCGTCCGGATGGCAAGGGTTTGCCAGAAGGACGGGGCAGCGTTGAGATGGGCGAAGAGCTTTTTGTAGAGAATTGCGCTAGCTGCCATGGTGACTTTGGTGAAGGGGTGGATCGCTGGCCGGTTCTCTCCGGTGGCCATGGATCACTAGAGGACGAGCGTCCGGTCAAGACCATCGGCTCCTACTGGCCTTATGCGTCAACCGTGTTTGACTATATCCGCCGTGCCATGCCGTTTGGGGCTGCCCAAACCCTGACACCGGATGAGGTTTATGCCATCACCGCCTATCTTCTCAACATGAATGATGTGGTGGAAGATGACTTTGAGTTGAGCCACGAAAATTTCACATCGATCAAGCTGGAGAATGAAGACAATTTCTTCATGGATGATCGTGCGAAAGTGGAATTGCCAGCCTTCACAAAAGAGCCTTGCATGAAAGATTGTAAGCCATCGGTCGAAATTACCAAGCGTGCTGCGATTGTTGATGTTACGCCTGATGATGCAGAAGGAAGTGCGCTTGAATAAGCGCGCTTTGCCGACTTAAGGGCTGGCGCTTTGCGCTGGCTCTATCCGAAATGGTTTCGGGAGAGGGACCGGGACCGTGTTCGGAGATGGAGGGTGCAAGGGGGACTGACCTTGTCCTTTCATTGCGAAGGCTTTGGCAAAATGATCCTGATGTAGGAGATCATTTGCCAAACCTTCCTTTAGAATTTGTTTTTGCCCGGCTCTTTTGGCGATTACTTGCCTGTTGGAGCAAATATTGGGCGAATAGCCGGATCGGTGCTTGGTGCTAATGGATCCGGGTTGTATTTGGTCAATAACATTTATGGTGAACGGCTTGCGTCTTTTTCTCTTATATATCATCAGTTTCTTGTGGCTTTTGGGACAATCCGCCATGGCGGCGGATGCGGGAGATAAGAAGAAGGGACAGAAGCTTTTCAAGCAACAATGTAAAAGCTGTCACCAGGTTGGCAAAGGGGCCAAAAATCGCATTGGTCCCCAGCTCAACCTGCTGTTTGGCCGTCGGGCAGCTTCCGTTCCCAAATTTAAATATTCCAAGAGTATCAAGCGGGCTGCTGCTGGCGGCCTTGAATGGCATGCGGACAATCTGTCAGCCTATATCGAGAATCCCAAAAACCTGATTTCGGGTACTCGGATGAATTATGCTGGCTTGAAAGATCCCCAGAAGCGGATGGATGTGATTGCCTATTTGCGCACCTTCTCTGACAATCCGTCGGATATTCCAGAAGCTGATCCTACAACATCTGATCATGGTCATGAGTTGGACCCGGCTATTCTGGCGCTGACCGGTGATCCTGAATATGGCGAATATTTGTCTGGCGAATGTACCTCTTGCCATCAGGCTAGTGGTCAGGATGACGGGGTGCCATCCATTGTGAACTGGCCGGAAGACGATTTTGTAATGGCGATGCATGCCTACAAGAAGAAGGTGCGTAAGCATCCGGTTATGCAGATGATTTCCGGGCGACTGTCAGATGAGGAAATTGCCTCTCTGGCGGCCTATTTCTCCAAGCTGGATGAATAGGATGCCCGCCTAAGCAACTAAAAAATTTGGACAAGTAATTTGCAATTGGGAGGAGAACTGAAATGAAGTTGAACAGACGCGTATTTCTTGGGGGCGCGGCGGCCACAGCAGGGGCTGTTGCGGCCCCTCACGTGTTTGCCAAAGGGCATGGCAAACCGCGTGTTGTTGTGATTGGCGGCGGTGCTGGCGGGGCGACAGCGGCGCGCTATCTGGCAAAAGATAGCAAAGGCGGGCTTGATGTAACGCTTATCGAGCCAACCCGCAGCTATTATACCTGCTTCTTCTCCAATCTTTATATTGGTGGGTTCAAAGAGCTGAGCTCTATTTCCCATTCCTATGGCACCCTTGCTTCCAAGTATGGCATTAATGTTGTCCATGACTGGGCGATCGGGGTCGACCGCGAGAAGAAAATGGTCAGCCTTGCCGGTGGCGGTATGGTGCCTTATGACAAATTGATCATTTCTCCCGGTATTGATTTTGTGAAAGGTGCCGTTGAAGGTTGGGACCAGTCTCATCAGAACAAGATGCCTCATGCTTATAAAGCGGGATCCCAGACCGAGCTTTTGAAAGCCCAGATCATGGCTATGCCAGCGGGTGGAGTTTTCGCCATGGTGGCACCTCCAAATCCGTTCCGCTGCCCTCCTGGGCCATATGAACGGATTTCTATGGTCGCGCATTTGCTCAAGCAACATAATCCAACGGGCAAAATTCTGGTCGCAGATCCAAAGCCGAAATTCTCCAAAATGGCCCTGTTCCAGGAAGGTTGGACCAACCGGTATGAAGGTATGGTTGACTGGGTTGGCCCGGATTTTGGCGGAGACAAGGTCTCTGTTGATCCTCATGAAATGACGGTTAGCATTGACGGGGAAGTGACCAAGGTTGATGTCTGTAACGTTATCCCTGCCATGAAGGCTGGCCGGATTGCCGAGCTGGCAGGCGTGACCGAGGGCAATTGGGCACCGGTCAATGCCAAGGATATGTCTTCCAAGAAAGACAGCAACATTCACATTCTTGGTGATGCGGCAGCTCAGGGCGATATGCCAAAATCCGGCTTTGCGGCCAATAGTCAGGCCAAGGTTTGTGCCAATGCCATTCGTGGTGAATTGACCGGCTCGAAAGTCTTCCCGGCCAAATTCTCCAACACCTGCTGGTCTTTGATCGACACGGATGACGGTGTGAAAGTGGGTGCCAGCTATAAGGCAACCGACGAGAAGATCGCCAAAGTGTCCGGCTTTATCTCCAAAACCGGAGAAGACGAAGCCACGCGCGCCAACAACTTCAAAGAATCTGAAGGTTGGTATGCTGGCATCACCAAGGACATGTTCGGCTAAGGTCTGCCTGAGCCATAAGATGAGGCAGGGCGATGTCGGCCTGCTTCTTTTCTCGCAAGGTGCCATTTGGCACCGGAAAGATGGAATGAAGATGATGAAACTCAAAAAAGCTTATCTGGGTCTGATTGCCGGGGCAGCCATGAGCATTAGCGGCTTTGCCCATGCAGATGGAAAAATGGTGTCATATCCCTTTGATGGCTCTTTCGAAGATGCTACCTTTGGGGTGGAGAGTGCGATTGTCGATAAAGGTTTGGTCATTGACTATGTCAGCCATACGGGTGATATGCTCAATCGTACAGGCAAGGATACCGGCTCTGACAAGAAGCTGTTCGACAATGCCGATATTTTCCTGTTCTGCTCGGCTGTTCTGTCTCGCAAAGTGATGGAAGCTGATCCGGACAATATTGTTTATTGCCCTTACAAGATCTATGTGACCAACCGCGACGGCAAAGTCTCAATCGGTCATGAAGCTTATCCTGATGGGGTGATGAAAGAAGTAGAAGCTTTGCTGGCTGATATTTCCAAGACCGCAGCGAAGTAAGTCGCGTTTTAGTGGGCGGTTATATCTTCTTTACCGACCTGTCCGTTGGAGAAAGAAGAGCTTGATGGTGCGCCAATTGAGGGGCTGGCGCGGCATCTTTTAAGCGCATGAAAAGCTGTGAGGGCGGTTTTGGGTGCGTGTTAAGGACTGGGCTTATGTTGGAAGCCATGATTGATCAATTGGGCGACAGCACGGTGATGATGCTGGCCGGATTGATTGTTGGATTGATTTTTGGTGCGGCTGCACAGCATTCCAGATTTTGCTTGCGAGCCGCGATTGCCGAGACGGCAGGCCGCCATTTCGGGGCCAAACTTGCCATTTGGCTTTTGGCCTTTGCATCGGCGGTTATGTTCGTTCAGGGCGCTATTTCCTTTGATTATCTTGATGTAACAGATGCGCGGCAATTGGCGGCCACTGGCTCTATGTCCGGGGCGATCATTGGCGGCCTGATGTTTGGGATCGGGATGATTTTGGCGCGTGGTTGTGCCAGCCGTCTTTTGGTTTTGTCGGCGACGGGTAACTTAAGGGCGGTGATTACCGGTTTGGTGCTGACATTGGTTGCCCAAGCCTCTTTGCGAGGATTTTTAGCGCCAACCCGCGAGCAAGTGGGCAGTTTATGGTTGGTGGAAGGCGGCGAAGCGCGCAGTCTGCTGGAGCTGTTTGGGCTTAACTCCACCCTTGCAGCGATTGTCTCTCTTGTAGTGATGCTGGTTGCCTTTTGGCTTGCCCGCTCTAAACAGGTGCGCTGGAGCCACGCTGTGGGAGCCGTGATTGTGGGCTTTGCTGTGGGGCTTGGCTGGATCTTTACCTATCAGATCGCTCAGGTCTCTTTTGAGCCGATTAGCGTGCAATCGGTCAGCTTTACGGGCCCATCGACAGATACGCTGATGGCGCTGGTGAATGAACGCGATGTGGTGCTGACCTTCGGCCTTGGGCTGGTGCCGGGGGTTTTTCTGGGGTCTGCTCTTATGGCGCTCTTAACCGGCGAGTTTGAAGTGCAGCGCTTTGGGCCGGAAACACGCATGGAATATTATTTGCTCGGGGCCTTCTTTATGGGCTTTGGCTCCATGCTTGCTGGCGGCTGCGCCGTGGGGGCGGGCGTGACAGGGGGGGCCGTTTTTGCCGTCACCGCTTGGGTTGCGATTTTCTCCATGTGGATGGGCGGTTTGATGACCCATTGGTTTATGGAGCGCTCGGCCAAGGCGTAAGCCTGAATTTAGCGCGCATGAGCATGATGAAAACAAAAAGCCCGGCAAATGCCGGGCTTTTTATTGGTTAAGAGAGCGATAGCTCCTTACTCAAATTCCATTTGCTCATAGACGCGGCCTGCATTTTTGGTGGCCAGCTCTTCAAAGGTATCCAGATGCTTATAGGGGCTTTGGTCCACATAATAGGCATCAGCCAGAGAGCCGTCATTATCAAGATGCTCACCAATCTTGCCGCGCAGATATTCCAGATAGCCCTTTGTGTAGCGGCGAACCTGCGCCATATTGGTTGGGTGGCCGTGTCCTGGGATGACATAAGTCGCGCCGAGCTTCTCAAAATGATTGTCCCATGTGTCCAGCCAGTCAGCGGTCATAGTATGCTCAAAGATTGGAAGCATGCGCTCGTGGAAGGCTACGTCACCGGAAATGACCAGACTTTGCTTGGGCAACCAGACAACAATATCGCCGGGGCTGTGAGCCGGGCCCAGATAGCGTGCCTCGATGGTAAAGTCACCCATCTCGACAATATAATCCTCTTCAAAAGTCTCGGTCGGGCCGACCAATGTGGTGCCTTCGGCTTTTTCCTTGTTCATGCGCTGCATGGCGGACAGGCTCTGGGGGCCGCGCTCGTCAAACTCGGCTGCCGCTTCGGTGTGGGCTATGATTTTAACGCCCTGTTCCGCCCAATAGCTGTTGCCCAGCATGGCGTGGCCCTGTCCATTTTCGTTGATGACAAGCTTTACGGGCTGATCGGTGATTTGCTTGATTTCTTGATGTAAGGCCTTGGCCAGAATATAGGCGCCGCCACCATTGATCACGACCACGCCATCACCGGTGATGATGAAGCTAAGATTGTTGTTATGGCCCGCATTTTCGTAAGTGGGAGGCGCGGTGGCTCCGATGGCTGAGAAGACATTGGGAATAACTTCCACCGGCTTTGAATAAAGCGCAGAGGCTGGATATTGGTCTTTGATATCTTCACTGGCATGAGCTGGCAGCAAGGAAGGAGCTGTGAAAATGGACAGCATGAGTGCCAAAGCAAGCTTTTTCATCAGGAGGCCTCGGAAATGAATTGATAGGTGTTGTTTTTGCGTTCGCAGCGGCCAATGCCTCCACCCGGCAGGTGGAAGCCAATGAGCTGCATGTTTTCTGTAGCGATTTTGTCAAGAAGACGCAGTCTGCTGTCTGCACCCATTTGCGGGTCCTGATCAGAGGCAGAGACCCAATCCGGGCGCTCAAAAGCCACATGATGGTTACCGATGGCATCGCCAATCACCATAGCGGCATTGGAGCCATTGCGGATTTCAAAGGACATATGCCCCGGTGTGTGGCCAAAGCTGGCATGGGCTGCGATGCCTGGCAGGATTTCCTCGCCATCCTTAAAGAAGGAGATGGCATCTTCAATGGCGGTCAGGCGGTTTTTTGCGCCTACAGCAAAGCTTTGGCGGCTTGCACCGATCTTGTCGACGGTTGTGGGATCCATCCAATAATCCCATTCGGTCTTGCCGATGAGATGTTCTGCATTGGGAAAGAGGGGATCATCAAAATCATCAAGCAGGCCCCAGAGATGGTCGGGATGGGCGTGGGTGAAGACAACATGGGTGATGTCTTCTGTGCTCAGACCTGTTTCATCAAGGGCATCAAGGATTTTGCCTGCGGTTGGCATGAAATTGGGGCCAGAGCCGACGTCAAACAGGATGTTGCGATCCCCGTCGCGCACCAAGGTGACATTGCATTCTGGGGTGACGCGTTTTCTGTCTTGGGAATATAGCTCAAGAATGGGAGCCAGTTCATCCTGCGGCAGATGACCAAAAGCCATATCGCCGGGGAGAGTAAGGTGACCATCACTCAGGGTATCAACTTTGATTGTTCCAAGAGAGAAACTGGTTTTGGCCCAGCTTGGCGTGGCCGTACCCAATGCCAGTCCTGCGGCCAAGATGCCGCCCTGTTTGAGTAAGTCGCGCCGGTTTATCAGCGCGCTGTCAAGGGACCCTAGCAAAGGGCTATTTACCGTTTTTCTCATGGGCTTGGTCCTTACTTGAACATATTCAATTATGTTAATGTATTACAAAATGTCGCAGGGTGGCAAACGATTGTTTTGGAATTGTGCAAGCTTGTTGAGAAGAGGGTTTGGGCGGCTTGTTACAAGGGGATGCCCGAGAGATGGGCGATCAGCTCAAGGCTGTTGCGGGCATTGAATTTGTCCATAAGCCGTGCCCGATGCACATCCACTGTGCGCGGGGAGATGCCCAGATCGCGGGCAATTTCCTTGCTGGTTTTGCCTTCGGTCATCAGGGTTGCGACCTGCCGCTCGCGCTGGGTCATATTGGTGACGGGGCGGGTGGCGGATAGATCGGCAAAGGACCAGATAGCTTGATGGAAAGGCTCATCGGGAGTGAGGGATTGGCCGCGCACCCGGCACCAGAAAAGCGTGCCATCGCGCTTTCGCATGATGCGCTCATCACTATAGCGGCCGGTGCCGAGCATCTTCTCCCGGCCCAATTCCCCAATGCGCAGAAATTCCTCGCAAGAGGGATAAAGCTGGGAGAGAGAGCGGCCTTCCAGATCGGCTGTGCGATAGCCAAACATTTCAGCAAAGCGCAGATTGCTTATACGGATAACCCGCTCATGAGTTACGATCAGCCCGATGGGAGCA
The DNA here is from genome assembly GCA_025210795.1 of Cohaesibacter sp. Classification (GTDB taxonomy): domain Bacteria; phylum Pseudomonadota; class Alphaproteobacteria; order Rhizobiales; family Cohaesibacteraceae; genus Cohaesibacter. Next base: position 16,593 of record JAOAQZ010000015.1, read on the forward strand.
TTTTCGAAAGCAAGGCTGGCCAGTTCATCCATAAATCTTGTCTTTTAGGTAATCTCACGGATCCTGAGGGTGGTATATCCCGGCATATGCTGGGACTATAAAACAAGAAGTGATAACCGCCAATGTGCAGCAAGGATTTGTTCTGCTCTGGCGGGGACTGAATGGGAGGAAAAGATGAACCCAGCCCTTTGGCTTGCACGCAGCGCCAAGCGTGCGCCCATGGCTCAGGCCCTGTTTCACGGCACGCAGCAGGTGGCCACTTATGGCGAGTTTGCAGCGCAGGCTGCTTCTGTCGCCGGAGCTCTTGCCGAGCGCGGCATTGGCAAAGGGGATCGGGTTGCGATTTTTATGAGCAACAGCCCTGATTATCTGGTCGTGATGTATGGGATCTGGTTTGCAGGGGCGGTGGCTGTGCCGATTAATGGCAAATTGCATATTCGCGAAGCAGCCTGGATTATGGACAATGCCGAGGCGTCTCTTGCCTTTATCTCTGATGATATTGCCCATGATCTTGCCTGTGTGATGACCAGAGAAAGCTGCGCCCTTGTCTCGGTGAACGATCAGGCCTTTGCCGCCATGAAGGAGGCAAGCCCGCTGCCAGCACCCGTCAGTCTGGATCGTGATGATATGGCGTGGCTTTTCTATACCTCCGGCACCACAGGCACGCCCAAAGGAGTGATGATGTCTTGCGGCAATATCTCGGCTATGGTGATGGGATATTTTATCGAGGTGGATGATGTGGAGACCACAGATTCCATTCTTTATGCCGCGCCGATGTCGCATGGGGCGGGGATCTATAATTTCATGTTTGTGATGCGCGGCTGCCGCCATGTGGTGCCGCTCTCGGGTGGCTTTGATGCGCACGAAATTCTGGAGTTAGCCCCGCAGATTGGCAATATCGCCATGTTTGCTGCCCCGACTATGGTGCGCCGCCTTGTGGATGTTGCCAAACATACTGGCCAGACCGGTGAGGGGCTCAAAACAATCGTCTATGCAGGCGGGCCGATGTATCTGGCTGATATTCTTGATGCGGTTGAGGTGATGGGGCCGCGCTTTGTCCAGATTTACGGGCAAGGTGAATGCCCTATGGCCATTACAGCCCTTGGCCGCGCCGATGTAACGGACCGCGCTCATCCGCGCGCTATGGAGCGCCTTGCCTCGGTGGGGCTTGCGCAATGTATGGTCGAGGTGCGCATTGTTGATGAGAAGGGCAAGGGTCTGCCCAATGGTGAGATTGGCGAGATTGTGGTCAAAGGCTCGCCGGTGATGCTGGGCTATTGGCGCAATCCAGAGGCTACAGTGCAGACATTGCGCGACGGGTGGCTTTGGACTGGCGATATGGGTTTTATGGATGATGATGGCTATATCACCATGCAGGATCGCTCCAAGGATATGATCATTTCCGGTGGCTCCAACGTCTATCCACGTGAGGTCGAGGAAGTGCTACTCACTCATGAGGAGGTGAGAGAAGTGGCCGTTGTGGGGCAGGTGGATGAAGAATGGGGTGAGTTGGTTGTTGCTTTTGTGGTGACGACGGCGGACAGCAAGCTTGATGACAAGGCACTGGACCATTTGTGTCTTGACAATATCGCCCGTTTCAAACGGCCCAAATTCTACCATTTCGTCGATGAATTGCCCAAAAACAATTATGGCAAGGTTTTGAAAACAGAGCTGCGAGAGCGGCTTGTGGCCATGGCAGGGGAGGAATGAGAATGTCTGATCTATCGGGAAAAATAGCATTGGTGACCGGATCGGTTCAGGGTATTGGCTTTGCAATTGCCAAGGCCTTTGCCGAGCAAGGGGCCAAGGTTGGTTTGCACGGATTGGCCGAGGCTGGGCAGATTGAGCAAGCCTCAAAAGAGCTGCGTGCAGCCGGTGCAGCCGAGGTGCGTTTTTTCGGTGCTGACCTTCGCGATGTTGCTGCCATTGATGAGATGATGGATGACGTGGAGCAATGGGGCGGCGCGGATGTGCTGGTCAATAATGCCGGCATTCAGAAAACCGCAGGCCTTGGAGAGGTCGAGCCCGCTTTGTGGGACGCCATTTTATCGGTCAATCTTTCTTCTGCTTTTCACACCATGCGGCGGGCTATGCCGATAATGGCGCAAAAGGGCTATGGAAGGGTGATTAATATCGCCTCGGTCCACGGGCTGGTGGCCTCGGTCAATAAGGCTCCTTACGTCTCTGCCAAGTTCGGACTGGTGGGGCTGAGCAAGGTTTCTGCCCTTGAATATGCCAATAAAGGCGACCGGACAGCAGGCGGTATTACTGTCAATTGCATTTGCCCCGGCTGGACTGAGACCGCGATTATCGAGCCGCAGGTGGCTGATCGGGCCGCGCAATTTGGTGGGGATCGGGATGCAGGCATTGCCGATTTGCTCAAAGAAAAACAGCCCTCGCAGCGCCTTTCCGATCCGTCCGAGATTGGGGCTTTGGCCACATGGCTCTGCTCGCCTGTGGCGCATAATATAACCGGCACCTCTATCCCCGTGGACGGGGGCTGGACTGCACAATAGTGGGGACGCAAAAGTGGGGACGCAAAAGAGCTGTGCCGGTCACATGACTGGCACAGCTTGTCTCGTTTGTAGCCTTATCTTAAGCGGCAGCTATCTTGTGACCGGTGGAGGAAGAGAAATTCTTCCAGACCCGATAAGCCTCAAGCAGCACCAGCGGGGTGACATGCACCAAAGCCGCGCCAAACTCGTTATGGACAAAGACCCAATGGGCCAGAATAGCGATGGCCGCAATATAGGTGGTTCGCTGAAGGGGCTTCCATTTTCTGCGTAGCCACTGCAAGGACGCATCATTGGATGTGGCGGCAAGCGGGATATAGATGATAAAGGCCAGCCAGCCTGTCCAGATGCCAAGCTCGAAGGCTTCTGCGGCGATGGCAGAGAAAGAGCCCTTATCCAGAATATAGTAGAGCGTGTGCAGCGCTGCATATCCGAAAGATGCGACCCCGAGATAGCGCCGCCGCCGATTAAGCCACAAAAGGGCAGAGGATGTGGGGAATATCATCCGCAAGGGCGTGATCATCATCAGGATAATGAGAAAGCGGGCGCTGAACTCGCCTGTTGGATGTAGCAGGCGCTCGTAATCCGGCATGGCGGTAAAGGCTTGGGCGATCATGCCTGTGGCGGGGAGAGCCAAAAGGGCCCAGAAAAAAGCGGGTGAGTTAAGGACTGAGCGAAGCTTTAACATTGTCTTGTGTCCTAAGTGAGGGGCATGAGATCGGGGTGTTGCCTCATGCTAACGCGGATCTGTGTCGCGTAGGGCACCAAAGTGTAATTTAGTGTATCAAGCAAAAGAGGGCACCAAAAACGCGACAAACTGCCTCCCCTGAATTCTAAGGGGGAGAGGCCCCGTCTATAAAAAAGAGTGATGTGGATTTTCTTTTAACTATTTGATATAATTTTATTATTTTAGGAATGTGATGCTGGTGTGAATAGCCTTAACAAGTAACCTTAATTCAGCCCTCATTCATGACAAAACTCTTAATAAAGCGTAAAGTTGCATGCAACCGAACATAGTGGGGACTGCCTTTTTGGGGCATAGATGTTGCTGGCAATCGTTTGTTTTGAGGATTGTGATTGATGATTATTTCTGGGGGATTTGGTTTTTCCAAAGCGGATCTGGAGCTTGATATATGGCCCAAGGATGGCTTCCATAGTCTGGAGTCGCACATTAATTCATTAGGCAAGAAAGTGGTCGCGACGAAAACAGACGAACAACTGTCTTACAGGTTTTGGGATTATGCGCCTGAGCCGGTCGCCGGGTATGCTCCCGGCATTATAATTAAGGGAGAAGGGTTTCAGTATGACGCTGGAAACAATCTTGTCGCGGGTGTGATTACCGAAATCACTATCGTTAAGATGGGTTCCTTTTCCTTCCCCGGGGCTTCTGTCCAGATTTCTGACATTGCGTGGGATGTGGCAGATATCAATGCAAAGCGCGCTGAATTCTGGAATGATATTTTTGATGGCAACGATCAGGTGACCATTTCCCAGTCAGTCTTTTCTGCAAATCTCACTTTGGGTGACGGGGATGATGCTGTCACGCTTGAAGATATGATGCCGCGCCATGGTGGCCGCTCCACAATTGATCTGGGAGCGGGGGATGATTTTATTTATATCGACCCAGAGGTGACCTCGTGGGGGGATCTGAAACCTGCTTCGCTGACCCTTGGAGCCGGTTTTGACGATATTGTTATGGATGCGGGGCCTTGGAATTCCAATTTTATCAAGGATTTCAATCCGAACGAAGATCGCATCCAGTTTTTGAATTTGCCAAAAGACGCCAAGATTGTTGACGTAGAAGGCGGAATTCAAATTGGGCGAGCCTATATTGCCGGGGTGTCGGCTGATCAAGTTAAACTAGAGAATGGATTTCTTATGGGTACGAATGGACGTGATTATTCCCGCCATGTGAATGATGCTGCGGTGACACAATATTTGCACGGCACCACCAATAATGATGTGTTTGTGGTTGGCGGCAAGCAGTCTGATTATAAATGGCATGCAACAGATGATGGCAGGGGCGTTGTTATCTGGAAAGTGGGGGAGGAGATCCCCGATCTTCTTTATAATTTTGAGAAGCTGCGCTTTAGCGATGTGACCCTTAATCTGTCCGACTGGCCGACCGATGCTGGCATGCGGGCGGGCTATAATGATCTTGCCATGCAGACCCAATATCTTGATCCGCCGGTTTGGGGGCAGACCTTTGTCATTTCCGGTAAACGTGAAGCCTATGATTGGGGGCCGACCGAGGATGGCACCGGCATTGTTGTGTGGAACAAGGCAACGGGCATTCATGACATTCTCACCAACTTTGCCTGGATCCAGTTTGCTGATGAAAAAGTGGATCTGGTGCAGCTCCCAAGCTCTCTGTCTCCTGTAGTGGAAGATGTGCCCGGCGAGACCCAATATCTGACGGCCGAGCAGCCTGATACGGTTTTTGTGATTGAAGGCTTTAAGGCCGATTATGGTTGGGGACCGACCGAGGACGGGACTGGCACCGTTGTCTGGAATGACAATGGCCATGATATTCTGACCGATTTCTCTGCCATCCGTTTCTTTGACGGGCAGATCGATCTTGCCAAATTCCCAACCAGTTGGGGGCAGGCGCCCGGTGGGGATAAGCTGATTGAGGACAAGCCTTTAGAGAATGAATATCTTGAAGGGGAGAGCGGCGAAGAAATCTTTGTGATTGATGGCAACAAGGATGATTTTGGCTTCGGCCCGACCCAAGATGGTAAAGGCGTGGTGATTTGGGATCATGACAGCTTTGATATTTTGATGAATTTCAAAGCCATCCGGTTTGCCGATGCCGAGATTGCCGTGGCTGATATTCTCAATCCTGAGCAGCCTGTCTCTTACGCTTATGATGTTGCAGGTGCGACGCAAATGCTTGAAGGCGGTGACGGCCATGATGTCTTCGTCGTTGATGATGTGGCTGGCAACTATGCTTGGGGCCCGACGGAAGATGGCAATGGCATTGTTGTCTGGAACCACAAGGATGATAGCTTTGATCTGCTGTTCGGCTTTGAAGAGCTTGCCTTTAACGACCATAGCTTCCAGCTTGAGGAGCCAGCCTAATATGGCTGGAACAGCAGCTTCATTGGATGATTAGATACAATCCCGCGTCTTTGGGTAAAGACGTGGGATTTTCTGTCTTGGGGCTTTTTCTCAAACAGGGCACCTGCTAGAGAATGCTGACAAACTGTTTGGGGGGCATTATGGCTGCGCTTGTTTTTGATCTGGATGGGACGCTGGTTGACAGCGCGCCCGATCTTTTGGGTGCGGCTAATAAGTTTTTGGCAGATTTCGGGGCAGAACCCCTTGGTCTTGCAACGCTTCACAGTTTTGTTGGCAATGGTGTGCCCAAACTGGTTGAGCGTCTTGTATCCGCCCGTGGGCTGGACCAGACAAGCACCGATCAAGCTGATTTGGTGCGCCAGTTTCTGGCCCATTATGATGCGGCTTTGTTTGATCTCTCTGAGCCTTATCCCGGTGTGAGAGATTGTCTTGAAATCCTTCAGCAAGCGGGGCACAAGCTTGCTGTCTGCACCAATAAGCCCGAGCAGCAGGCAAAAGCCATTGTCGATGGCCTGGGGCTTGGCGGCTTTTTTGATGAGGTCGTTGGCGGGGATCGGCTGGATGTTAAAAAACCGGATCCTGCTCCGCTTTTGCATGCCTTTGAATGTTTGGGGGCTGCTTTTGGACTGTCTTCAGGCGCGAAGGATACGCATTTTTATGTGGGGGACAGCGAGGTTGATCTGGCAACAGCGAAGGCTGCCGATATTCCCTTCTTTCTCTTTACCGAAGGCTATCGCAAGACGGCGCTTGATGAGATGACGGGTGATAGAGCCCGCTTTTCCCATTTTGATGATCTTGCAGCCTTGCTGCCTTGAGCGGATCAAGACTGCAAGGCAGATGGCTTTGTAAGCTGCTCTCTTAACGGGTCGGGACGAGCGAGCGGGCGATGAGTTCTTTCATGATCTCATTGGTGCCACCATAGATTTTCTGCACGCGCGAATCTGCATACATCTGGGCGATGGGATATTCCATCATATAGCCATAGCCGCCATGCAATTGCAGGCATTCGTCCACCACATCGCATTGCATTTGCGTCACCCACCATTTGGCCATGGAGGCGGTGGCAGAATCCAGCTCGCCTGCTGTATGGCGCTCAGTGCAATTATCGACAAAGACGCGGGCAATATGGGCGATGGTCTTGGCCTCTGCCAGTTTGAAGCGAGTATTCTGAAAATCCATAATGCTTTTGCCAAAGGCTTTGCGCTCGGATGTGTAATTGATGGTGTCTTCAACGGCCTTTTCAATCACCCCAAGACCACCGATAGCGACTACGAGGCGTTCTTGCGGCAAAGATTCCATTAGCTGATACATGCCGCGGCCTTCTTCCTCCCCCAAAAGGAAATTTTGGGGGACGCGCACATTGTCAAAAAACAGCTCGGATGTGTCCTGGCTCTTCATGCCGATCTTGTCGAGGTTGCGACCGCGGCGGAAGCCTTTCAGATCCTTGGTCTCCACCATGATAAGCGAAAGGCCCTTGCTGCCAGCATCAGGGTCGGTTTTGGTGACCAACACGATGAGGTCTGCCTGCTGACCGTTGGAGATAAAAATCTTTGAGCCATTGATGATGTACTCCTCTCCATCCTTTTTGGCGCTTGTCTTGATGCCAAGAAGGTCCGATCCTGTGCCTGGCTCTGACATGGCAATGGCGCAGACCATTTCGCCCGATGCCATTTTGGGCAGCCAGCGCATTTTCTGCTCTTCGGTGCCGTAATTGAGGATATAGTGTGCGCTGATCTGGCTATGGACGTGATTGCCAAAGCCCGAGACTCCGCTTGCGCGATATTGCTCGCTGATGATCACTGCTTCATGGCGGAAGTCGCCGCCAGAGCCGCCATATTCCACCGGAATGGAGGCACACAGAATGCCGGCCTCTCCGGCCTTGTTCCAAAAGTCCCGATCAACATGCCCCTGTTTTTGCCAGCGCTCTTCATGAGGGGTCATCTCGGTTGCGTAGAATTTGGCAACGGCATCGCGCAAGAGGATCAGTTCTTCATCCATCCAACTGGCTTGATAGGGTGTCATCGTCTCTCTTCCTCTAAATAGCTATGCCATAGTTTGCAGCAAGTACGTGGGTTTGTGCGCCGTAATTACCTCAATATGAAATTTTGGCGATGCTCAATTTCTAGTATGAAATTAAGCTAACAAATGTTTGCTTTACACTTTGTGGTTACTTACATATCTTTTTGGTTATGTGTCAATGTCTTTTTGTAACTGCTGAGTGTAACTTTGGTTTGAGGTTGAAAATTTTGCTAAAATCACTCATTAGATGCCTCTTGAAAAGGAATTGCTATGACCGAAGCCGCCAAACCAAGATGGAACAATGCTGTTGCCAGCCGTGAGGAGCAGCGGGCGCAAAAGCGGCACGCTGTTTTGATGGCGGGAGCAAAGCTTTTCTGTGAGAAAGGCTATGAAGGCACCTCGCTTGATGATATTGCAGCTGAACTGAATATTACCAAGCGGACGATCTATTATTATGTTCAGAGCAAGGAAGAAATCCTCTTCGGCTGCAACAAGCTTGGCCTTGAATATATTGATGAAATTGCGGATCTATGCTCGGATGCAGCCCTTACTCCACTGGAGCGGATCAACAAGATGGTGCTCAGCTATGCGGACTGGGTTTCAACGGATCTTGGGGCTTGCCTGATCATAATCAGTGATCGCAGCTTGAGCACGGACCATAAAAAGCAATTGCGTGCTACCAAGTTGCGGCTTGATTTGTTGATGCAAAGCATTTTGCGCGAGGGGATTGAGGAAGGGTCGATTAGGCCGGGAGATCCGCGGATCATGACCTCGGCTATTTTTGGGGCGCTCAATTGGTTGCCTCGCTGGAATCGGGGCGCAAAGCCAATCTCTTATGACATGATCGCACAGGATTATATTGATTTGTTTGTGCAGGGTCTTAAACCTCGCGGTTAAGATGGCTCCTCTTGCTCGAGAATATTATCATGAGGTGATATGAGCCATTGTATTTGTCCGTCCCTTTTTCTATTAGACAGACAGCTGACATTTGCACGATAGCGCTGTGTGATTGCGGCCGTGATATTTATGAGGAGTTTGGCCATGACCACTGAATTGACAATCCACCGCCCTGACGACATGCATTTGCATTTGCGCGATGGCGAGATGCTCAAGGCCGTTACTCCGCATACCAGTGCGGATTTTGGCCGGGCCATTATCATGCCCAATCTGGTGCCGCCGGTTACCACTAGCGAGCAGGCCCGTGCCTATCGTGATCGCATTATGGCGACAGTGCCCAAGGATCATGCCTTTGAGACCATGATGACCCTTTATCTGACTGAAGGGACAGATGCGAGCGATGTTGTGGCCGGGGCGAAAGAGGGTCTGATCAAGGCCGTCAAGCTCTATCCCGCAGGGGCGACAACCAATTCTGCCTCCGGTGTGCGTGATGTTGCCACTGTGATGCCGGTTCTTGAGAAAATGGCAGAGATCGGGTTGCCTCTTCTGGTCCATGGGGAAGTGACCACGGCTGATATTGATATCTTTGATCGTGAGAAGGTCTTTATCGAGACCATTTTGGATCCTTTGCGTCAGGCTTTGCCTGAATTGCGGGTGGTGATGGAACATATTACCACCAAGGAAGGGGCCCAATATGCCAAGGAAGGCAATGAAAATCTGGCCGCGACCATCACCACGCATCATCTGATTATCAATCGCAATCATATTCTGGTTGGGGGGATCAAGCCGCATTATTACTGCTTGCCAGTTGCCAAACGCGAAGAGCATCGTCTTGCCTTGAGAGCGGCGGCAACATCGGGTGATGCCCGCTTTTTCCTTGGCACCGATTCTGCTCCTCATACAACATCCACCAAGGAAAATGCCTGTGGTTGTGCGGGGATTTATTCTTCCCTCAATACCATGAGCTGCCTTGCCCATGTGTTTGAGGAAGAGGGCGCGCTTGATAAACTTGAGGCCTTTGCCTCCCTTAATGGAGCGGCTTTTTACGGCATTGCCCCCAACCGCGGCAAAACCCGTCTGGTGAAAGAGGAAAGCCCGGTCAGCTATCCTGAAACCATTGCCGTTGGCGATGAGACCGTGACGGTGTTTGATCCCGGCTTCCCGCTTTACTGGCGGGTTGAAAATCTGGGCTGAGATCTGTTGGGATCTTCACACAGATTATAGTTCTCTTATGAAAAGCAGGCAGGTTTTATCCGCCTGCTTTTTGTTTGCCTATTGTTCAAACCCTTCCGTTTTTGCAAATTGCTGTTTGACCAGATTGGCAAAATGCTCCAGATCGGGCCGGTGCCCTTGGCGGGTTTGAAGGGCGCAGTAATAATTCATCGTAATTGCAGGCTCAAAGGGTCTTTTGACAACACAGCGAGGGTGCCAAAGCTCGTGGGCGAGTGGTTCGACCACACCGATGGCCAGCCCTTGGGCGATGATGGAATAGGCTGTGTGGGAGTTGTTGATCTCGTAATGTTTGCGGATAGGAATTTTTTGCTCGGCCAGCATATCGTATAACGCCGTCCATTTGACGGGGCCATCAATCATGATGCCGATAATGGATTGATTGTATAGATCGCTTGCTTCTATGACTTCCTTTTCTGCCAGCGGGTGATTTTGGGGCAAGATGCAGACTTGGCGGGCGGAGCCAAGATATATCCGCTCCATGTTAGGCAGTTTGGGCATTTCCGAGCCAATGGCGATGTCGGACGAGGAATTTTGCATCCGCATGACGATTTGTGACATGCGGTGCGAATGCAGGGCGATGCGGGTATGGGGGAATTTTTTGGCAAACTCCTCCAGAACTTTGGGCAAAATTATTGTGGCAATGGAATGGGTTGCCGTGATGCGCAGTCTTGTGGCGTCATTTTTGCGAATATCTTCGGCGATATTCTCCAGCCGCTCAAGGCCGAGAAAATTCTCCTCGACACTGTCATAAAATTGCAGCCCGGCCGGAGTGGGAACCAGCAGGCCTTTTTTGCGTTCAAATAATTTGAAATTAAGGCCATATTCCAGATCGGAGATCAGGCGGCTGACCGCAGACTGGGTGATATGCATCTGGGTAGCGGCGCCCACCATAGAGCCGCTGATCATGATATGGCGAAAGGCTTCTAATTGTCGAAATTTCATAACTCACCATGGCTTTGATGCATTAAGGAACGGGTTTGTTTTGCGTGCGGTTCTTTGGGTCACGTCACTGCGTGGTCAGGCATTGGATGATTTTTCTTATGTCTTGATTGTCCTCCAGATTGGGGGCAAGAGCCAGAACAAGATGTCGGGGCAGGGGGATTTCCCTGTCAAATGGTTTGACCAGACTGCCATCATCAAGGCAATCCTGAACCAGCGCCTTATGCCCCATCAAGAGCCCCGCGCCATTTTTTGCCTCTTCAAGGGCGAGGCTGAAGAGGGAGAAGGTTGGCCCCTGAATATCCAGTGGCATGGATAATTGGTCGCGCTCATTAAGGCTCTCACACCAGATTTTCCAGTCACTTGACCAGATTGCATCATGAAGACAAGGGAAATCGGAGAGATCTTGCAGGTGGCTTAGCTTGTTTGCAAGCTGTGGCGCGCAGACGGGGAAGATGCTGTCCTGCCCCAGTTTGATGACATTGTCCGAGAGCGGTTCTTCTTCAAAAAACAGCGAGAGGTCAAAGGGCTCGCGCCGCATATTGGGCATGGTCTCAAGCGCTGTGATGGAGATGGTACAATCGGGCAGGGCCTTGCGAATAAGGGGCATGCGAGCAGAGAGCCACAGTTGGGAGAGGCTTGGCAGCGCTGCAATGCGGATCTCGCGCCTTGTTGAATTTTGGCGCAAAGAATGGACGGCCTGCCCCAGACCATCAAAGGCCTGAATGAAGGCGGGCAGAGCCTGCTGCCCAAGCGCCGTGAGTTCAACCCCTTGTGCCTGACGGTTGAAGAGCTTTTCGCCGATGAGAGCCTCAAGGCTCTTGATATGCTGGGCGACGGCTCCGGGCGTGACGCATAATTCGTCGGCTGCTGCGGAAAAGCTTTGCAATCTTGCGGCCGCTTCAAAGGCGCGCAGGGCATTAAGCGGTGGCCATTTGGGCCGGGGAGGGGATACGGGCATGGATAAGGCCTATATTTTCTACGCCTAGTAATCAATTAATCTCGTTTGCGCCGATATGACAAGCCCTGTTCTACTTGGGGTGTGTCTCGCACAGGGCACTTTAAGCGATGAGCGAATGCTTGATATGATGGGGAGGGAAGACAGATGGGAGACTTTTTTACAGGGGCAATTGGCAAAAGTGATCCTTTGGTGGCTGATGCGCTTCATCTTGAAAAGCAGCGGCAGCATTCCCAGATCGAGCTGATTGCATCGGAAAATATTGTCAGTCGAGCGGTGCTGGATGCCTTGGGGCACGAGATTTGCAATAAGACGCTCGAAGGCTATCCCGGTGCTCGTTTTCATGGGGGCGGGCAATATGTTGATATTGTCGAACAGGCGGCCATTGATCGCGCCAAGCAGGTGTTTGGCGCCGATTATGCCAATGTTCAGCCCCATTCTGGCAGTCAGGCCAATCTGGCGGTTTTCTTTACCTTGCTCCGGCCCGGTGACGCGGTGCTCAGCCTTGATCTGGCGGCTGGGGGCCATTTGAGCCATGGTCTTGGGGCCAATCTGTCCGGTCGCTGGTTCTCGGCCCATCATTATGGCGTTGAGCGTGACAGCGGTCTTGTCGATTATGACGAAGTTGAAATGCTGGCAAAGGAAGTCCGGCCCAAGCTTTTGATTTGTGGAGGCTCTGCCTATCCGCGCGAATTTGATTTTGGGCGCATGGCGGCGATTGCCAGAAAAGTCGGGGCCTATTTCCATGTTGATATGGCCCATTTTGCCGGACTTGTGGCGGGCGGGGTGCATCCCTCGCCTCTGCCGCACGCAGATATTGTCACCTGCACCACCACAAAAACCTTGCGGGGGCCGCGCGGTGGTATGATCCTTTACAAAGAGAATGAGAGAAACAAAGACTGGGGTCGCCGCCTTCAGGCCTCGGTTTTCCCCGGTGTTCAAGGCTCTCTTCACACGCAGGTTCTGGCAGCCAAGGCTGTTTGCCTTGGAGAGGCTTTGCAGCCTTCCTTTGCTGACTATGCAGGACGGGTGAAAGCCAATGCCAAAGCCCTTGCCTCTACTTTGCTGAAATCCGGCATCAAGCTTGTCTCGGGCGGGACCGACACGCATATTGTTTTGCTGGATTTGAGTGACTTGGGCCTTAAGGGCGCAGAGGCGGAAAGGGTGCTGGATGGGGCGGGGATTACCTGCAATAAAAATCCTATTCCCTTTGATCATCCTCGCCCGCAGGATTGGGTCGGCATCCGGCTTGGATCCTCTGCGGCCACAACGCGCGGACTAAGGGAAGAGGATTTTGTTGAGCTTGGGCTGGTGATTGCAGAACTGCTCAAAGCCTGTGCAGATGGATCGCTTGAGAAGAATTTGCCAGCTGCACGGCAACGGGTCACAAAATTTTGTGATCGTTATCCCATCTATCCTTGAGCACTAAAGAAGGCTGGTTGATCCAGCCTTTTTGCCTATCTGCTGTCTTTGCGCATCAGATACATATCCATGATCCAGCCGCGCTTGTCTCTGGCAACCGAGCGTTTTTCGATGATGGTGTCCGAGACCTCGTGCAAAGGGCCAGAGACCGAGATTTCTCCTTCCATCCCCGCATAGGCTGTCCACCAGATATGGACGGAAGCGTCTTTTAGGGTGGTGAAAGAGCATTCACCATCGAGCATGATTGCGCAGGTATCCACGCCCTGGGGCCAGCCATTGTCGCGCAATTGGCGACCGGTGGTAACCACAAAGGGCGCACCGATTTCATTGACCGGAATGGCATGGGCGGCGGTTAGTGCTTGCAGGGCCGTAATGCCGGGAATGACCTTGATGGTAAGAGGCAGCTTTTTTTCGACCCTTTGGGCAATCCGCAAAGTACTGTCATAAAGAGAAGGGTCCCCCCAGACCAAAAGGCCAACGCGGCCCGTCTCGCCCAGATTGACCTTGATGGCGTCAAGCCAAACCTTGGCAATTGCATCATGCCAATCATTTACGCGGGTCTTATAATCAGCGGTTTTGGGATCGCGAACCGGCAGGGTAAAGGGGACGATTTTGGGCGGATTATCCGGGCTTAGAACCTCGTCACAAATCTGCTGGCGGACATGGGCAAGCTCGTCTTTGCCCGCGCCTTTTTGAGGGATCAGAATTAGATCGACTTCATTTATTTCGCGTATGGCCTGACGGGTCAGATGATCGGGATTGCCCGCGCCAATGCCAATAAGAGATAAGCCGATCATTGTGTTGTATTCCTCAAATGGATGCTGACTTTTGTCTTCGATTTTTGATCTTCTGGTCTTAGCCTTCTGATCGTGTTCTTAGTCTTCTCTTGCGTGTGATAGCAAGGGGCCATAAATGATCAAGGTTGGTGTTGTATCGGTGTCATTCGGTAGGCTTTGCTGCAAAACGGACACAGTGGTTTCTTCTATTTTTTCCTCGGGCGTGCTGATGCCTTTTGCAAGCAGTGCCGGAGTGTCCGGCGACATGCCGTGCTCTAACAGAAGGGTTGCAAGCTTGGCGAAAGTGCGTTTGCCCATATAGACAACGGTTATGACTTCCTCATCGGAGAGGGCGGCAAGATTAAGCTGCTCGGGCAATTTGCCTGTTACGTCATGGCCGGTGATGAATTGCAGCCTGCGGGCCACCAGGCGGCGGGTCAGCGGAATGCCAAAGGAGGCGGCAGCGGCAGAGGCTGCGGTGATGCCGGGGATGATTTCATACTCAAACCCTGCTTCATGCAGGCATGTTACCTCTTCTTCAAGACGGCCAAAAATGCCGGCGTCGCCCGATTTGAGGCGAACAATTTTGCCGCCATGCTTGGCATAATCAACCAAAAGCTTGTTGATATGATCCTGCTTGGGAGAGGGCCTGCCTGCCCGTTTGCCGACACTGACAAGATCAGCTTCGGGATTGGCATGGCTTAGGATGTCTCCGGCCGATAGATCGTCATAGAGAATCACATCGGCATTTTGCAGCCGGTTGACGGCTTTGAGGGTTAAAAGTTCCGGATCGCCAGGGCCGGATGAGACAAAGCTGACAAGTGTCATTGCGAGGCCTCCGCAATCAGGTGGAAGAAGGTGCCGGTAGCATGGCCGCGGTAAGAGCCGGTCTCGATTACGGCGTCGCCATTGGCGTCATAAACCTTGGCCAGAGGGGCGTCTGGCTGCTCGGTTATGGTGGAATAGTGAAACTCGTGGCCCCTTAGGGTGTGATTTGCCTTATAGCCGGGGACAGGGGCCAGCAATTCGGCGCGCCGATAACCCAAATGCATCTTGCGTTTTTCGTAAGATGTGACAAGCCCCAGAAGACCCGCCATTTTGTGGTGGGTTCCTTCCTTGTCAATCAGGGCTTCCCCCATGGCCATATAGCCCCCGCATTCGCCATGCACCGGACGGGTTTTGGCAAAATCGCGCAAGGCAGACTGATAGGTCTGAGCTGCCGCCAGTTTGCCCGCATGCAATTCGGGATAGCCGCCGGGCAGCCAGCAGATGTCGGCACTTGGGTCAGGCATTTCATCGGCAAGGGGGGAGAAGGGCAAAATGGTTGCACCCGCTTTGCGCCATGCGTCGATCAGATGCGGATAGACAAAAGAGAAGGCGGCATCGCGCGCCAGTGCAATCCGCTCTCCGGGGGGAGGCGCGGTCCAGACCGTGCTTTGGCTGGGCAGGCTGGTGGGGTTGGCGGCCTTGCAGATGGCATCAAGATCCACATGCTCGGAAATGAAATCGGCTAAAGCATCAAGAATGCGGCTGAGATCGCTCTGGTCCTGTGCCTGTACAAGCCCCAAATGACGCTCGGGCATTTCCACATCCTTGCGGCGGGGAAGGGAGCCAAAGACCGTGATGCCTGCTTCCTTCATGCCTTCACGGGTGAGAGCATCATGGCGGGGGCTGGCAACACGGTTGAGCACGACCCCAGCAAGATTGACGCCGGGGCGCAGCTCGGCAAAGCCCTTGGCAATGGCGGCAGCAGACTGGGCCTGACCTGAAATATCAAGCACCAGCACAACGGGCCAGCCAGTAAGGGCGGCGATATCGGAGCTGGCACCGGTGCCTGTTGCGCCAATTGAGGCAACGCCGTCAAACAGGCCCATAGAGCCTTCGGCAATGGTCAGATCGCTGTCTTGTGCCAGCGTTAGAATAGAGCTGATCATGTCGGGCCCCATGGCCCAGCTGTCCAGATTGACAGACGGGCGGCCCGTTGCAGCGCGGTGAAAGCCGGGGTCAATATAATCGGGGCCACTTTTAAAGGGCTGAACAGCCATGCCCCGTTTTTGCAAAGCCCGCAACAGGCCCAGCATGAGGGTGGTTTTACCAGTTCCCGAAGCGGGGGCTGAGACGAGCAGTCCTGATGGCAGCATTATGCGTCCTCCGGGAAACGTGGGTTGGTGCCGATCGGGCGGTAGCGGCGATCATAATCACCGGCATAAAGGCAGCTTTCATCAAACTGGGTGGCCCCGATGGCGTGGCCTACCAGAATAAGCGCGGTGCGCCCCAATTCAGGCCCTAGCGAGGTTTGCAAGGTCTCCAATGTTGCATGGATGATTTTCTGGTCTGGCCATGTGGCCCGCCAGACAATAGCGACCGGGCAATGAGACCCGTAATGGGGGGTTAGTTCTTCCACCACGCGGTCAAGCACGTGAATGGAGAGATGAATGGCAAGGGTTGCGCCGGTCGCTGCAAAATTGGCGAGGGTTTCCCCGTCCGGCATGGCGCTGGCGCGGCCTGATGTTCGGGTGAGAATAACGGATTGGGCAACGCCGGGCAGGGTCAGTTCTGCCCCCAAGGCAGCAGCTGCTGCTGCAAAGGATGGCACGCCCGGCGTGACATCATAGGGGATATCGAGCGCACGCAGGCGGCGCAATTGCTCGCCCATTGCTGACCAGACAGAGAGATCGCCAGAATGGAGACGGGCAATCTCGTGACCGGCTTCATGCGCTGTTTTGATTGCCTCGATAATCTCGTCAAGCGACATGGGGGCTGTATTGATGATATTGGCGCCTTTTGGGCAATGGTCCAGCAGGGCCGTGGGGACCAGAGAGCCCGCATAGAGGCAGGTTTGGCATGAGGCAATCAGATCACGACCACGCAAAGTGATGAGATCTGCGGCTCCAGGGCCTGCACCGATATAATGAACGGTCATGAATTCGGTCCTTTTGCAATGGCGGCGGTGGCCATTCTGTCTTTTGAAATGCTGCGCGAGGCAAGAAGGGTGGCTCCGGGGCCAGCTGCGGCAAGGGCTGCGGCTTCGCACAGGCTACCGGTGCCAAACAAGGCCTGTATCTGCTCTGATTGCGTCTTTGTTGTTTGTGCGGCCAGTTCGGTGCGGGTGATATAGAAAACCGGCATTTGCAGATTTTGCGCCAGATGGGCAATTTGCGGCGTGCCTCGCTTGCCTTCAAGGGTTGCGATGGCGGTGATATCCAGAATAGAGACCGGCAGCGCCTCGATGGCTTCAAACAAGGAAGCCTCGCTTGCCTGTTCCCGATAGCCAATTCCCAAAATACTCATAGGCTCACACTCCACTGGATGATGGGGCGGGCGGGCTTCCAGCCGCGCATGGAGCCAAGCGGAGCCGCTTCAGCAAGCTCGATACGGAGCAGTTCGCCCCCCTTTTGCGCCTGCCAGTGGGTGAACAGGCTTTCTGTCTCAAGGGTCACGCTGTTGCAAACAAGGCGGCAACCTGCGGGCAGGATCGTCCAAAGCTGTTCTAGCAGCTTTTGGGAGGCCCCGCCGCCGATAAAGACAGCATTGGGTACAGGGAGGTCTTCAAGACCATCGGGGAGCGTTGCCAGATGGGCCTGCATGCGTGGTGCCAGCCCAAAGCGGCTGATATTTTCTTTAATATTGTCGAGCCGATCGGAGCGGGTCTCCACCGCAATGGCTTTGCAGTGCGACCCTGACAGGCACCATTCCGCCGAGATTGAGCCGGAGCCTGCTCCAAGATCCCACAAGGTCTCGCCATTACGCGGAGCAAGCGCAGACAGGCTCAGGGCGCGAACGGGCCGTTTGGTGATTTGTCCGTCATTTGCAAAGAGGCTGTCGGGTTTGCCCGACACTGTGCTGATCTGTGATCTGCCTTTGCAGTTTATGGCAACAGCCACAGGGGCCTTGATATCGCTAAGATCAAATTGCTCTGCAATGCATGTCCGGATGCGCTCGTTAGGGCCGCCGAGACGCTCCAATATGGTCAGCTCAGATTGCCCGAAATTTTGCTCGGTAAGGAAATGCGCCAGCTTCTTGGGAGCATCTCCATCGCGGACAAGACAAAGGATACGGGTGCTGTGATGAAGCGCTGGCAAAAGCCGCTCAAAGGGGGCAGCATGAAGGCCGAAGGTGCGGGTTTCTTCAATGCGCCAGCCAAGCGCTGCGCAAGCAAGGGAAAAGGTGGACGGGGCCGTATGGGCAACCCATTCTTGCGGCTCAAGGTGAGCGATGATGGTGCTGCCTGCTCCAAACCAGAAGGGATCACCGGAGACAAGCATCACCACTTGCTTGCCGCGATGCTCAAGGACCGGATCAATGCTGAAGGGGATTGGCCAAGCCTGCCCTTTGCCCCCTTCTTTGTGATCAATGCCGGCAAGCGCCAGATGGCGCGGGCCACCAAAGATGATATCGGCATTGGCAATTTTTTCTTGGCACAGGGCAGGTAATGCGCTTAGACCTGTTTCGGTAAGACCAATGATATGAAGCCAGGGATCAGACATGACACGCATCCTCCTGCTTGGCGGCACCACCGAAGCAAGCCAGATGGCACGGATTTTGGCGGATAGGGGCCATGATGCCATATTCTCCTATGCGGGCCGGACCAACAAACCGATTGCCCAGCCGCTGCCAACCCGGATTGGTGGCTTTGGCGGTGTGGAGGGCCTGATCCATTATCTTAAAGACCATGCCATTACGCATGTTATTGATGCAACCCATCCCTTTGCGGCGCAAATGACCCGCAATGCCCATGCAGCTTGTCAGACGCTGGCTTTGCCCTTGGCCGGGCTTGAGCGTGCGGCCTGGCAGGCGCAAGAGGGAGATCAGTGGACGACAGCCTCCTCGATTGAAGAAGCCGTTGAGGCTCTGCCGGATTGCACGCAAACCCCCGCGCGGGTTTTTCTGGCCATCGGTAAACAGACCTTGCAGCCCTTTGCGGCAAAGCCCTGTCACCATTATTTGCTGCGCCTTGTTGATGAGCCTGACGGGGATCTGCCCTTGTCGCGCTGTGATTATGTGGTTGAACGAGGCCCTTTCACTCTTGAAGGGGATTATGCGCTTCTCAAGACCCATAAGATCGAGATTATCGTCTCGAAGAATGCCGGAGGAGTGGGGGCCGCTGCAAAACTGGAGGCGGCGCGCAAGCTGGGGCTCAAAGTGATCATGATCGACCGGCCAGAGACGCCGCAACGCTCTGTCTTTGATACACCAGACCAGATTTTGCAGTGGCTTCATCATTCGGCAAATCTTGGGGTATAGACGTAAGAGCCCACTTTGCGGGTTTGCTCATTGCCAACCAGCACCATGGTGCGCATATCGGCCATTTCAGGCTCGGCTTCGCCCAAGGTGGTGACGCGAATAGCCTGCTCCTCAGTGCTCACCGCGCGCGCAAAGATGATCAGTCGCTCAGGCCCGCATTCGGCGCGCAAAATTTCCAAGGCGCGGGCAAACTGGTGCGGGCGGCTTTTGGAGCGGGGATTGTAAAAGGCCATGGCAAAGCCAGCCTGGGCGGCAAGGCTGAGGCGTTTTTCAATTAGCTCCCACGGTTTGAGATTGTCTGATAGATTGATCGCAGCAAAATCATGACCAAGGGGGGCGCCAATTGCAGCGGCAGCTGCCAGCATGGCTGTGATGCCGGGCAAAACTTCGATTTTGAGCGAGGCAAAACGGTCTGCGTCGACCTCTACGGCCTCGAAAACCGCAGAGGCCATGGCAAAGACACCGGGATCGCCAGATGAAACCACTACCACCTTGCGGCCTGCCTCGGCCATTTCCAAGGCATGTTTGGCCCGATCAACCTCAACCCGATTGTCACTGGCATGCAGGGTCAGTCCGTCCCTTGGCGCAATGCGCTTTACATAGGGAATATAGCCGACAATATCGGTGGCTTGCTCAATGGCAGCGCTGACCTCAGGGGTGATCAGTGTTTCGCTTCCCGGGCCGAGCCCGGCAATGATAACGCTTCCGCTCATGGTCGCCGTCCATGTCCGTGAATGACCACAATAGAGAAATAGGGCGCTGTACCCTCAAAATCGCTTAATTTCTGTATGGTCTGATTGGTCATGGAGCCGCGCTCGATAAGCCAGGCCTGGTCAAGCTTGCCTGCTTTGGTGAGGGCTGAGCGCAGCTTGGGCAGGTTGCGACCAATTTTCATAAAGACAAGAGCGTCGCTTTCTTTGGCGCGCTGGACCAGTGTCTCTTCAGGCAGGGTGGACATCAGTACGGTGAGGACATCATCCCCCCAAGTGATGGGCTGGCCTGTTGCTGTCCAGCAGGCAGACATGCCGGTAATGCCGGGGACGACCTCGATGGGCGCTTTGTCGATCAGGCGGGCATGCAAATGCATGAATGAGCCATAGAAGAAGGGATCTCCCTCGCACAAAACAACCACTTCTTCGCTCTGTGCCAGTTTAAGAATATGCGCAGCGCATTCTTCGTAAAACTCTGCTAGCAGATCGTTATAGCGCGGATCGCTGAAAGGAATTTCCGTGGTGACGGGATATTCCATCGGATATTCGACGACATTGTCAGCCAGCAGACCATCGACAATTTTGCGTGCCTGACCAGAGCGGCCCTTCTTGCGGAAATAGGCCACATGTTTGGCCCCTTGCAGCAAGCGGTGGCTTCTGACACTCATCAGGTCTTGTGCGCCGGGGCCGAGCCCCAATCCGATCACTTTTCCAGCCATGCTTTATTCCTTCCAGCTTGCCAGAGCATTGACAGCGGCAACGGTGATGGCAGAGCCGCCCAGCCGCCCCGAGACAATAAGGGACGGGACGGGCAGATCCTGCATCAGGGCTTCTTTTGATTCTGCAGCTCCGACAAAGCCCACAGGGCAGCCGATAATCGCAGCCGGACGCGGGCAATCCGGGTTTTCGAGCATATTGAGCAAATGAAAGAGAGCTGTTGGTGCATTGCCGATGGCAACGACAGCCCCTTCAAGATGGGGACGCCAAAGCTCTAGCGCGGCAGCCGAGCGGGTATTGCTCATTTTCTTTGCAAGGTCCGGCACGGACGGATCGCGCAGGGTGCAGATGACCTCGTTATTGGCAGGAAGGCGCGGGCGAGTAATGCCTTCGCTGACCATATAGGCGTCACACAGAATGGGAGCGCCAGCCTCTAGAGCTGCGCGGGCATTTTTTGCCATATCGGGCGAGAAATGCACATCCTTTGCCAAGGGAACCAGACCGGCTGCATGGATCATCCGCACCACGACCGGCTCTTCATCCGGAGTGAAACGGCTTAGCTCGGCTTCGGCGCGGATGGTGGCAAAACTTTCCAGATAGATGGCCGCGCCGTTTGTTTCGTAAGTATGGGGCATTTACGCTCTTACCAGATGAGTTTGGGGTGTTGTCGTCAGCTCATCTTTGGTCAGGTTTTCAGCAGCTGGTGCATCGAAAACGGTGCCATTGCGGATGAGCGCATAGCGGTTTTTATCCTGTGCAATCAGGGTAAAGTCCGCAGGTTGTTTGGGTTGGGCACAGCCTTTGCTGCAGCCGGAAATATGCAGGATCGAACCTTGGGGCAGATCATGACACAAAGACAGGGCCAGTTTGCGGGTGTCCCCGTGGGCTTGCAGGCAAGCGGGGGCACCGGTGCAGGCAACAAGCTGCAGGCGCGGATCATCACCCTTTGTGATCAAGCCTGTCTCTTCGTTCAAGACCGGTTCCGTGCTGCATCCTTCAAGCATCAGCATCCGCCACGGGGTGATGCGAATGGGCGCAAGCTCGGCCAGGCTGGCGAAGGTCTCAGCCGTGACTTGTCCAAATGTTGCGCCCACAAGGAAGCCTTCCTTGGTTTGACCGGGTTTTGGCGCAGGGGCCGAGGCTTCTTGCGCCGGGCTTTCCAGGTAATGGGCGGGCAGGGCATGGTCTTTGATATGCGCTGCCATGCGGCCACGATTTTTAACCACGCCCCCTGTTGCGATGAACCAGTGTGCCAGCTCAATTGCCGCTTTTGCAGCATTTTCCTTGGTCACTAGGCGGCCTTGGTCCGAGCCATCAGCGCGGCAAATGAGGCCCGCTTCGCTTTGCTCGATCCGGATATCGGCGGAAATAGTGCGAATAAGCGGGACAGGGCCGCAATCAATCGCAAAGCCGAATTTGCCGGAAATGGCGGGACCATCCTGTTTTGACAATTCTTTGATCAACTCACGCGCGATTTGCTCGGTGGTGTCACCTTCTTGCCAGAAAGGGGGGAGCACAATGTTGCGGCGGGCTTCGATGTCTATGGAGGCATCAATCAGGCCCAGCTCGCGCAGGGCGTCGATCAGGAGGGGATGATTGTCCTCAGAAACGCCGCGCATTTGCAAATTGCCGCGCGCAGAGAGGTCCAGAAGGCCATTGCCATACTGTGTCGACAGGTCCGCAATTGTTTTAGCCTGTTGTGATGAAAGGCGGGACATTGGTGTTCTGACACGAACAACAAGTCCGTCATGAGCGGCCATAGGGCGCAGAGCGCCGGGGCACCAGCCCTTGATTTCAGCATTCATTGGATGCCTCCATTTCTGCGGCTATGGAATTGCGGCGGGTAATCCATAAGCCGTTTTCGTAAAGTGCTTGAAATTGGGACCGTAACGACGCCAGTGCCTCGGGGCTTTCTTGTGCCATGAACTCAACGAGATCAGGACGGCCAAGGGTGGCATCGTAATAAAGATCGAACAGGTGGGCTGGAACCGCCTGTGCGAGATTGGCAAAACCTGCCATATGATCAAGGGTGGCGGCAATTTCTGCGCCGCCGCGAAAACCGTGGCGCATCATACCGTTTGCCCAATTGGGGTTGGCTGCACGGGCACGGACCACGCGGGCAATTTCTTCGCTCAAGAGACGCGCCTTTGGGGCGTCCGGACGAGTGATGTCCATGTGATAGAGAGCCGGAGAGGAGCCCGTCAGGTTTTTGGCGGCGGCGGCAAAACCGGCTTCATGAGCGGCATAATCGGACGCCATTAGCAAATCGGTTTCCGGCAAATCCTGCAAATGGATGAACCCGTCGGCTGAGCTGACCCGTTCTTCAAGAGCCGAACGTGCCTTGACGCTGTCGCCCTTGGCCGTGATGGCGTAAGACGAGGCCTCTAGCCATGCTTCGCCAGCGGCGGCGCGACCCTGCTCGCCATAATCATGGAGATGCTGGCCGATATTGAGGCCATAATCCCCCGGACGGGGGCCAAAAACCCGCAAGGATTTGGCGAGATAGGGATTGTCTTCTGCCTCTTCATCCCTATCGGCAAGGGCTGTGGTTGCGGCTTCAAACATTTGGGCAAGATCGGGGAAAATATCGCGAAACAGGCCCGAGACGCGCAATGTGACATCAATGCGCGGGCGATTGAGAAGGGCCAGAGGGATGATTTCAAAGCCCGAGACACGGTTATATTTGCTGCTCCATGTGGGAGAAATGCCCGCCAGATGCAGGGCCATGGCAATTTCTTCTCCCGCTGTGCGCATGGTGGCAGAGCCCCATAGATCAATCACCAGAGATTTTGGCCAATCCCCGTGATCTTGCAAATGGCGGCGCAGAAGCTCTTCCGCCAGCTTTACCCCTTGGGCATGGGCTGATCGGGTCGGCACCGAGCGGGGGTCAGTTGTGTAGAGATTGCGCCCGGTGGGTAGCACATCCTGGCGGCCACGGAAGGGAGAGCCGGATGGTCCGGCTTCCACATGCCTGCCACCAAGGGCGGCGCGGAGGCCATCTAGCTCTTGCTTGCCATAATCGCCCGTGCCGAAAATATGCAGCCCGTCGCCATACTGGCTTTCCTTGATATCGCACACAAAGCTATCGATACGAGTGATAGCCTCAGCAGTGGAGGCATCTTTGGGGATGCCCAGATCTTCCTCAACCCCAAGGCTCTGGGCTTCGGTGCGGATGTCATCAATCAGGCGATCGCGGCGGGCCGGATCAAGTCCGTCTGCGGTGGAATATTCATCCAGCAGGCTTTCAAGCCACCCCATATTGTCCTGCAGGGTAGAATCGCTTAGCTGCGGAGGCATATGGCCAATGGTGATGCCTGCAATCCGGCGTTTGGCTTGGGCGGCTTCCCCCGGATCATTGACGATGAACGGATACACAACCGGCAAATTGCCCGCAAGGACTTGCGGCCAGCAAGAGGCGGACAGGGCAACGGCTTTTCCCGGTAGCCATTCCAGCGTCCCATGGGCGCCCATATGGATGATTACGTCGCGGTTTTGCTGGAGCCACAGATAAAAGGCCACATAGTTGTGACAGGGCACGCGGGAGAGATCGTGATAGTCGTCAATGCGCTCATCGACGAGCCCGCGCTCTGGCTGCAGCGCAATCATAACATGACCAGACACAAGTGCTTTGAAATGCACTTTGCCATCGCGAATGTGCGGATCTTTTTCCGGCTCTCCCCAAGCTGCTTGCAGCTCTTGTTGCACATCCTGAGGGATTTTATCAAGAGCTGTGAGATAGTCTTCAAGCGGCCAGCTGATGGAGCTTTCGGTAAGCTTTTCAGCCAGTTTGTCGATAGGGGCGGTTTGCCAGCCCTCAGCTTTCATATCCCCAAGGATGACATTGGCCGATGCCAATGTGTCCAGCCCGACAGCATGGGCCATTTGCCAGTCCTTGCCGGGATAGGTGGAGAGGATGAGGGCCGCTTTTCTTGCCTTGGTGGTGTTTTGCGTAGCGGCAGTTTGCGTGCTGTCATTGGACAGGGCGTGATGGTTGGCAATGCGATCTGCCACCAGCTCTATGGCTTGCGGATCGGCCTTATGGGCAAAGCGGGAATATTCCAGCGCTTCGTCCTGTTTGCCCGGAGCCTTGAAGCTGATGACGCCTGCAAAAATGCGTCCATCCACCTCTGGCAGCACCACATGCATGGCAAGATCGGCTGGCGACAGGCCGCGTGTCTCTTTGACCCAATCACGTCTGCGTGCTGTTGACAGGCTGACCTGAAACACCGGACAGCCGGTGGCATCAAGGGGAGAGGGCTCGCCTTCCATGCCTTTGGCCGAAAAGGCAAAGGCGCTGATGATGGTGCTTGGTTGAAGGCGGGTTAGTTCCGCGCGCACCCAAGCGGGGACCAGATCGCTTTTAAGACTAGGTGCAAAGAGGCCGATGGCGCGAAAGCCCCGCTTCTCCAATGCTGTGATCAGCTTATCGACCGGATCGGTATCCGCGGCGGTAAGATAGGCGCGATAAAAGGCGATAAGAGCAAGTGGCCGGTCATCATCAGCATCTGTATCGGGCTTGTCGTCCGGGGCCGGGATAACGCCCTTGTCAGGATGATAATAGCCACATTGCGGAATGGTTTTGCTGCCGGTGACCGGCGCTGCATAAAGGCCTGCGGCCAGTGCTAATTGGGCAAGGGCCGCTTGTGCTGCCACGGCTCCGCCAGTATCGCACAGGGCTTGCAGGCGGCGCAACGTGGAGACGGGCAGGGTGGAGGCTGCATCAAGCTGCGGATCCTCGCGCCCGTCGGCTGGCAAAACGGCAAGGGCAATGCCCTGATTAACTGCTAAAGCGCGCAGCTGGGCGAGCCCGTAAGACCAGTAATTCTCCCCTCCAATCAGGCGGATAAGAATGCCTTTGGCCGCATAAAGGGTCTGCTCGATATAGGTATCGACCGAGAGGGGATGTTTGAGGGCAACAAGATTGGCCAGCCTTAAGCTGGGAAGCTCGCCGCCCCCACGGTGCCATCCTGCCGCAAAGGCCCCAAGGTCACTGTCAGAAAAAGACAACACCACCAGATCTGCGGGCGATTGTCCCAGATCTTGCGGTGTGTCCTGATCTTCAAGACCATGTTGTTCGCGGAAGATGACATGCATGATGGATTATACCGCCCCGAGAATGTCGCGAATGCGGGCTTCGTCAATGTCGTGATGCTCGGCAATGACGATAAGGGTTGAATGGCGCTTTTCCGCGCCCCATGGCTGGTCAAACTGCATGCGCAGGCGAGAGCCTACCGCCTGAACCAACAGGCGCATTGGTTTGCCTTTTACCGCGATATGGCCTTTGACGCGCAGAATATTCAGCTCGGCCAGTTTGCCAATTGCAGCCTCAAGGGCTGCTGGATCTTCAATCTCGGGCAGGGAGACGGCAATGCTGTTAAAGTCATCATGCTCGTGATCATGATGACCGTCATGATGGGAAGGGCGCTGATCAAGATCATCTTCAGCCGCGGCATTGAGCCCGAGAATAACGCGCGGGTCGACCACGCCTTCGGTCATAGGCAGCAAAGGCACGGTGCGGGAGAGTTCGGCTTCGATCATGCCGCGGGCTTTGGCAAGGCCTTCTTCCCCTGCCAGATCTGCCTTTGACAGAAGGATGATATCTGCGCAGGAAATCTGGTCTTCAAAGACCTCGGACAGCGGGGTTTCGTGATCAAGGCTGTCATCTGCCAATCTTTGGGCATCCACCGCTTCTACATTGGGGGCAAAGCGACCAGCGGCCACGGCTTCGGCATCGGCCAGGGCAATCACACCGTCAACGGTGATTTTGGAGCGAATGGCAGGCCAGTCAAAGGCTTTAAGCAATGGTTTTGGCAGGGCAAGGCCGGAGGTTTCAATGAGGATGTGATCCGGCGTTTGCGGCAATGCCATCAGGCTTTCGATGGTCGGGATGAAGTCATCCGCCACGGTGCAGCAAATGCAGCCATTGGCCAGCTCGACGATATTTTCGGCCGGGCAATTCTCATCCGAGCAGGATTTGATGATGTCGCCATCAACGCCCGCAGTGCCAAACTCGTTGACCAGCACGGCAAGGCGTTTGCCTTGCGGATTGCGCAACAGATGGGTGATGAGGGTGGTTTTACCCGCCCCCAGAAAGCCAGTGATGATCGTGACGGGAATTTTGGTAAGATCAGACATGAATGTTAGTCCTGCGGAGGGATACGGGCGATGGATTGTTTGCGAAAGATTTCGGGGCGCTGACGCCAGGGAACCAGTCCGTCGGCGGTTTCCTGATAGGCTTTTGCCCCTGCAATAATATCCTCAACATGCAAATCAGGGTCGAGATTGCCATAGACATAGGTCCAGCGTTTATCGCCACCGCTCAGGACCATGCTGCAACCATTGTTGCAGGCCGAGAGGCATTCCACCCCGCGCAAGGTGATATCTTGCGGCAGGTCTTGTCCTTCTAGAGCGGCCAGCAAGGCAGCACCTGGACGGATGGTGGCATCAGCGGAGCTGTCTGCGCGCCGGCATGTTGTGCAAATGGTCAGTGTAGTCTTGGCCATTTCTATTCCCTTTTACAGAGCGATAAGGGAACCTAGCCTATGAGAGCCTGCCATCCTTTTGGCATTCTCCCAAGCCGCTGCGATACACCCCGTTCGCCCATTGCTGTGAGTGTTGGCAGGTCTCCCGGCTTGCGGACAAAAGCCTTAGTAATGGCTTTGCGTTTGCAACCTTCCCAGCTTTTGCCAGTGGTTTGCAAACTTCATCCGGTCACGGTCGCGGGGGCGGCTGTGCTATCTTTGCCGATAAAAAGGCTATGGGATGCACATTCCCTCTTCGCCTGCACTTGACAGGAACCAACTTCTCTTCAATGTACGTTATCCTATACCTTGTCAAGCATGGACGATGAAAAATGAGCGACGAAAAACCTAGCACAAACGACTATCACGCCCAAAAAATGGCCAAGAAGAAGAAAGTCCGCGACAAATTGATGGCCGATAAAGATGGCGAGAAGGGTCTGATCATTGTCCATACAGGCAAGGGAAAGGGCAAAAGTTCGTCCGGCTTTGGAATGATTCTGCGCTGTATTGCCCACGAAATGCCCTGTGCGGTGGTTCAATTCATCAAAGGAGCGTGGCAAACCGGCGAGCGTACACTGATTGAGAACAACTTTTCTGATCTGTGCCAATTCTATGCCATGGGCGAGGGCTTTACCTGGGAAACACAGGATCGCGCGCGTGATGTTGCCGCAGCCAATGCCGGATGGGAAAAGGCCAAGGAATTGATCCGCGACCCCGCCAACAAGATGGTGCTGCTTGACGAGATCAATATTGCCCTGCGCTATGATTATCTTGATATCGCCGAGGTTGTGGCCTTTCTGCGGGATGAAAAACCGGAAATGACCCATGTGGTGCTGACGGGCCGCAACGCAAAGGATGAGCTGATTGATATCGCTGATCTTGTGACCGATATGACCATGGTCAAACATCCGTTCCGTGATGGTATCAAGGCGCAAAAAGGCGTTGAGTTTTAAGCATATACTAGAGACCGTCACATATTGGAGAGGCTCATGGGGAAAGCT
Organism: Cohaesibacter sp.; assembly: GCA_025210795.1. Classification (GTDB taxonomy): domain Bacteria; phylum Pseudomonadota; class Alphaproteobacteria; order Rhizobiales; family Cohaesibacteraceae; genus Cohaesibacter. The sequence goes on from JAOAQZ010000015.1 coordinate 44,624, forward strand.
CTGATGATACAGGGCGCGGGTTCGAATGTGGGCAAGTCCATGCTTGTGGCTGGCCTATGCCGGATTGCCCGCCAGCGGGGTTTGCGCGTTGCGCCGTTCAAGCCGCAAAATATGTCCAACAATGCGGCTGTGACGGCTGACGGGGGCGAGATCGGGCGGGCGCAAGCCTTGCAGGCTTTGGCTGCGGGCCTTGATCCCCATACTGACATGAACCCGATCCTTCTCAAGCCTGAGACCGATATCGGATCGCAGGTGGTCGTGCAAGGCAAGCGGCTCTGCTCGGCGCGAGCGCGCGATTATAGCGCGCTTAAACCAAAATTGATGGTCTCGGTACTGGAGAGTTTTGAGCGGCTTAAAGCGGCTCATGATCTGGTGATTGTGGAAGGGGCTGGAAGCCCGGCCGAAGTGAATTTGCGCAAAAATGACATTGCCAATATGGGCTTTGCTCTTGCTGGTGATGTTCCTGTTGTGCTGGTGGGGGATATTGATCGCGGCGGCGTCATTGCCCAGCTGGTTGGCACCCAGACAATTCTGGATCCGGCAGATCGTGACCAGATTAGCGGCTTTTTGATCAACAAGTTCCGGGGGGATCCCAGCCTGTTTGATGATGGCTATCGCCTGATTGCGGACAAGACCGGCTGGCCCGGCTTCGGGGTGTTGCCCTATTTTGCTGATGCGTCCAAACTTCCGGCGGAAGACGCACTTGATTTGCCCATGGGCCAGCATCAGGGGAGCTTCAAGATTGTTTGCCTTGGCCTGTCCCGCATTGCCAATTTTGATGATCTTGACCCTTTGGCGCAAGAAAGTGACGTGGAGCTGATCATGTTACGTGCGGGCGAGGTACTGCCCGCTGATACAGATCTTGTCATCATTCCGGGGAGCAAATCCACACGGGGGGATCTTGCCTTTTTGCGCGCGCAGGGGTGGGACCATGATATTTTCGCCCATGTTCGCCGTGGCGGCCATGTTCTGGGGATTTGCGGCGGCTATCAGATGCTTGGCACACTTATTCGCGATACCGGCGGCATTGAGGGTGAAGCGGGTGAGACCCAAGGTCTGGGGCTTTTGGATATTGAAACAGATATGACACCGGACAAGCGCGTGACGCAGGTCAGCGCCGTACATGCGCCATCAGGTGAGCCTATTGCCGGTTACGAAATTCATATCGGCAAAAGCCATGGTGCCGATCGGCAGCGGCCTTTTGCCTATATTGATGGGGAGGCAGAAGGAGCCAATTCGCGCGACGGGCGGATTATGGGCAGCTACCTTCATGGCATGTTTTGCCATGATGCGTTTCGCAAGGGCTTTCTTGAAGGGCTTGGCGGGACGGCCTCTGGCTTGTCTTATGATCATGTGGTCGAGACCACCCTTGATGATCTGGCTGACCATATGACGCAGCATCTTGATATTGATGCTATTTTCGATCTGGCTCGCTAAGGCCCTTGCGGGATGAGCGCTTTAGCGCTCTTCCCAGCGTGCTTGGGTATTTTCCTGCCAACCTGTGCGGTGCAAAAGGGGTGTGTCGTCAGTAAATTGCGGATAGCCAAGGCATAGATAGGCCGAGAATTCCCATTCCGGCGGGCAATCAAAAATGCTTTCAACCCGTTTGGGATCAAGGATGGAGACCATGCCCATGCCGATATTGCGGGCGCGGGCGATGAGCCACAGGCCATGGAGGGCCATGGCAGTGGATTGGCGCAGGGTTTCGGGCATGGTGCGCCGCCCCAATCTGCGCCCCTCAGCCGGATCTGTTGCTGTAAAAATACAAAATTGCTCAGGGGCCTGATCTAGGCCTTGCAGCTTGAGCTTGAGATAATCTGATCGTTCGGTCAGTGCATAGCTTGTTGCCGCATCTGAATTGCAGCGCTCAAACTCGTCTCTTACTTTTGCGCGAAGGTCAGGGGATTGAACCCGTATGACCCGCCAAGGGCGGGCATTGCCCACGGACGGGGCCAGATCGAAGGCCATTTTGAGGGTATCGAGATCTTCTTCAGTCAGAGGGGTGGTGTCAAAATGGCGAACATCGCGCCGCCATTGCATGATCTTGAACAAGGTTTGGGCGTCTTGCGGGTCAAATCGCATGGGCACTCTCACGAAAAGCGGTTTTGGTTTGCTCCCATTCGGACCGGTCACCGGGCAGGCCCAATCGGACAAGGGTGGGTGACCATGGGAAAATACGTGACCAGATGGCAGAGCGGGCCAATGCCTGCTGGCTGGCCGCTGCATCTTGTGTGTGATAAAGGCGAAACAGTTCGCAGCCGCCAACCAGTTGCCAGCCAGCCTCTTTGGCAAGAGCATCCATTTGCACGCAATCATCATGAAGACGGCTGATGGTTTCGCTCGCCCAATTTTTGTCTTCCAGTGCCTTTTTGCCTATCTCAATGGCGGCACCCGAGACGGGCCATGGGCCTGTCCAGCTTTCAATGGCTGCAATATCCTGCTCGTGTCCCAAGATGAAACCAAGGCGGAGGCCTGCAAGGCCGAAAAATTTGCCAAAGGAGCGCAGTACATAAAGATTGCGCTGCTCACCCACAAAGGGAGTAATGGACAGATCTGGCCTTGGGTCGCAAAAGCTCTCATCGACGATCAAGGTGCCAACATCATTTGCAAGGGCCAGAAGATCCTGCGGCTTGTGGCATTGCCCATCAGGATTGTTTGGATTGACCACGATGGCGAGATCTGCTCCGCGTAACTCATCAAGCGTTTGGGCGTGGGTCACGGTCCAACCTGCTGCGCGGGCGCAGATTTCATGCTCGTTATAGGTGGGTGTCAGGATCCTTGCTGAGCTTTCTGGCCCTGATTGCATGAGCTTTTGGCGGGGCAGCATTTGGATGGCTGCCTGCGCTCCTGCAAGGGGGGTGAGAGCGGCCTTTGTGCCATAGGCTTTTTGCGCGGCTTTGATGAGTGACGCCTTGGCTTTTTGGGTGGGCAGGTCTGTCCAGCAATGAGAGGGCAGATGGGGCAGAGGATAGGGCAGCCGGTTGATGCCGGTTGACAAGTCTAGCCAGCTCTCTGGCGCGCCACCAAAAAGTTGTATGGCCTGATCGATATTTCCGCCATGGTCCTGCATCACGTCTCGTCTTCCTCACTAAAGCCTTGTTACATAAAGGCCAGAATCTCAAGTAAAAACAACAGAGCAACCAGTGTCCGCCGATAAAGGGAAAGGCCCATTTTGAGATCTGAAACTTGCGGGTCTGGATCTGTTTCATTGACCCAAGGTTCAGCTTCAATCCGATCACAATATTGACGCGGGCCGGAAAGGCGACATTTCACGCCACTGGCCATGGCAGCCTCTGGCCAGCCCGCATTTGGGGAGCGGTGTTTGTTTGCATCGGCCCGGATAACTTGAAAAGCTCTTTTTGGCTGAGCCGAGACCAGTGCGAACAAAAAGCCGGTTAGGCGCGCGGGGATCCAGTTGACCACATCATCAAGCCGTGCAGCTGCCCAGCCAAAGTCCCTGTAGGTGATGGTCTTATGCCCGATCATGGAATCCATTGTGTTGATTGCCTTATAGGCGGCGATTCCGGGCAAGCCAAACAGAACGCCCCAGAAAAGCGGGGCGGTGATGCCATCGGAGGTGTTTTCTGCAAGGCTTTCAAGGGAGGCCCTGCAGATGGCGGGCTTGTCGAGACTTGAGGGGTCGCGCCCGACAATCATCGAGACAGCATGACGGGCCGCGGGCAGATTGTCTTCCTCTAGTGGCCTGATGATGTCTTTGATATGGGTTGCCATAGAGCGCACAGCCAGAAAGGGCCAAGCGACAATGCCAATGGCAAGATTTTGCAGCCATCCTTCAGGGATGAAGGCAAGTATGGCAGCAACCACGATTGCCGATAGGGTTAGCGTTACAAAAAGCACGATCAGCACTGTTGCTACTCCGCCAAGCCGTCGCTTATGGGGTTTGAAGGAAACCCAGTTCAGGGTTTGATCGCATTGTCTGACAAGCCATCCCATCCATGTGACGGGATGGCCAATTTGCTTAAAGAGCCAATCGGGCCATCCAATCAATGCATCAATACAGAAGGCAAATGCCATTGCTGAGGCCCAAAGCATGCCAACGCCCTTTCTTTGCGCATAAATCTTTCAAACAGACAAAAAGCTATCCTGTCGTTAACGGATAAGAGAATCGGTTGGCAAGACGTTTTCTCTCTTTTCGTTCCGGGTCTTTTCTGCTTTTAAATGATCTTATGAGCAAGATAATAGTTGTTACCGGAGGCGCGCGCTCTGGAAAAAGCGTCATTGCAGAGGCCAAAACGGTCACTCTTGGCTCTTCTTTTACCTATATCGCTACGGCTGAAGTGCGCGATGATGAAATGGCCGAGCGGGTTGCTGTGCATCAGGCTCGGCGCGGTGATGAGTGGCAGACTTTGCATGCGCCCATGGATTTGGTGGGTGCTTTGCGGCAAAGCGATGGCAAGGGGCCGCGTCTTGTTGATTGCCTGACTTTGTGGCTGACCAATCTGATCTTGGCAGAACAAGACTGGCAGAAAGCGGCGAAGGACTTGGTAGCGATTTTGCCTGACCAGAAAGATTCGGTAATTTTTGTCACCAATGAGGTTGGCTGCGGTATTGTGCCGGAAAATGCCTTGGCCCGGCGTTTTCGCGATGCAGCGGGCTCGCTTAACCAGCAAGTTGCAGCGGCAGCGGACGAGGTTTATCTTGCGGTTTGCGGGCTGGAGCTAAAGGTAAAATGATTGGGGCTATAAGGCCCCAACCGCTTTTTGCGTGAAGGCATTAAAGGGGGGTGAGTATTTTCGGCTCTGTTTTCCTAACTCTGATTCCTACTCCTTGATGCCCAATTCCGAAGCCACCAGATCGACCAATTGCTTGCCGCCAAAGGATGGCAGAGGCTTGCCATTGACAAAGAAGGTGGGAGTTTTTTCAACGCCAAAAGCTTTTACCGCCCTTTCTTCTTCCGCCAAGCGGGCGGTAATGTCCGGGCTCATCATGTCGTTGCGGGCTTTTTCAACATCAAGGCCAGCCTCTTTGGCGGCTTTCCACGCATTGGCAAGATTGGCTCCCTGATGGCTGGCCCATTGTGGATGGGCGTCAAACAAAGCTTCGAGCACTGGCGTGAATTTGCCCTGAAGGCGAGCGGCTTCCAGCATGCGGACCACTTCGTCCGAGCCTTGGTGAAAAGCGGCATAGCGCACGACCAAGCGGATCTGGTCCGGCTTGGCGGCAAGGATCTTTTTCACGAACGGATAAAAAGCCCGGCAGGCTTCGCAAGCCGGGTCGAGAAACTCCACAATGGTGACTTTGGCATTGTTGGGGCCAAAGGTCATGGCATAGTCAGGCTCAAGCGGTGTGCCGGTGGCTTCTGCCTGCTGGGAGAGGGCTCCTGCTGACGAGGCCGCTTGCTGAGACGAATTTGTCTGATACCAAAGGGCGGCGACCGCGAAGGAAGCGACCACAAGGCTGGCCAGAAGTATGGTGATGGTTTGGCGGTTCATGACAAAATCCTGCGGGTATGACGGGCAAAGAGGGTTTGGCTGATGAGAAGGGCACCAAAGGCTGCGACCGAGAGATAGGGGAGCGGCAGACCCCAGATGGTCATATTGGCATCGGTGCAAGAGGGGCCATTTTTCGAGCAAGGCACAATCGGGGCTTCGATCAAGCCCCCATATAGGCCGCTATGATAAAGAGCAAAACCAAGGCCGGGGATGATAAGGGCCAAGGAATAGGGCCAGATTTGTCTGTCAGACTTGAAGAGAGCGATGGTGAGAAGAATAGCCAGCGGGAACATGAAGATCCGCTGATACCAGCATAAAAGGCACGGCATTTGCCCCATCACTTCACCGATAAAAAGGGCGGAAAGGCTGGCAATGGTGGCAATGGCCCAAGAGGTGAGCAACAAAAGCCAGCTCTTTTGGGATAGCTCTTCTTGTTGCTCTGATCGGGGTGGTGCGGAGAGTGCCCCAGTTTGTTTGTTGCTTTTCATGGTCTCTGATCGCAATTTGCAGTCTTTAACGTTGGATCTGATCAGGGGCAATTGGTGGATTGCCCCTGATCTTTGCTGTTCTTATTTGCTCGGCTTTAAGAGCCTTTTGCGCATCTTAGGTGGTTGCCTTGAGGCTGTCCTTGTCCTTTAGCGCCGTTTTGGGGTCCTGAATGACAACAATTGGCGTATTTTTCGGGACACGATTGTAAAGATCGATAATATCCTGATTAAGCAGGCGAATGCAGCCGGAGGAGACAGCCTTGCCGATTGAACGGGGCTCGTTGGTGCCATGCAACCGGTAGAGTGTGTCGCGACCTCCTTCGTAAATATAGAGCGCGCGGGCGCCCAGCGGATTGCCAAGGCCGGGAGGCATGCCCTTGCGCCACTTTTCAAGCTCTGGCTGGCGGTCAATCATTTCCGATGGGGGTGTCCAGGTCGGCCAGGCTCTCTTCCATGCCATACGGGCGCGACCCGACCAGGAAAAGCCCTGCCGCCCAACGCCGATGCCGTAACGCATGGCTTTGCCGTCTTCCATCACCCAATAGAGATATTTGTTGGGTGTATCGACAACCAACGTTCCGGCGCGCTCGCCCGTGGGATTTTTAACCAGCTTGCGCCAGAATTTTCTTGGTACATCGCCTGCCTTGATAGCGGGAAGGGGAAAGCGTTCCTTTGGGCGGGCCTGATACATATCGGGGATTTGGTTTGCGTTTCCGCCTTGGCCAAGACCGGGATTGAGTGACGCATCCCTTCCTGTGCGCTGGCAGCCTGCAAGGGCGGTTGCCATAGCGCCAAGGAGGAAAAATCTCCGGCTCTGCTTAGAAGGGGCACGATTGGCCACAGCTGAGGATGCGCCGTTTGGCGCGTTGAAAATATGTTTCATAATCTATCGTTCTGTTCTTGCAGCGCTTAGGCGCCCGAAGGCTCTAAAGACGCTAAAGGGTCTTTGTGCGCTAAAGGACAATGACTTTGGAGCCAAGTGGGACACGCTTGTATAAATCAGTCACATGACTATTGAGCATGCGAATGCAGCCATTGGACACGGCTCTGCCGATGGAAGAAGGCTGAGTGGTGCCATGAATGCGATAGAGCGTGTCTTTTTTACCTCGATAGAGATAGAGCGCCCGTGCCCCCAAGGGGTTATTGGGGCCGCCTTTCATGCCTTTTGCAAAGCGCGCATATTTGCGCGGGTTGCGCCGGATCATATTGGCTGTCGGGGTCCAGCGGGGCCATTTGGCCTTGCGGGCGATGGTGGCGGTGCCTTTAAAGGCCAATCCTCTGCGCCCGACGCCAACGCCATAGCGGCGTGCTGTTCCTTCGCTTTCTATAAGATACAGGAAACGGTTTTTCGGGTCGACGACAATTGTGCCCACCGGGTAGCCGGAAAAACTGACCGTTTGGGGCTCGTATTTGGGGTTGAGTTTGAACGGTTTGCCTTTGGCCAGTGCCATAGATGGCAGGGTGCTGGCAAGGGCCATGCCAAATAGCATGGAACGTCGAGAAAGCATCTTTCTCTCCTTGGACTTGAGCTAGATTTCTGGATGAAATGTCAAGAAAGGAGAGATTTGGGAGGGCGCTCAAGCGCTGCTGGCTGCAGGCCTTGGCCTGCTTCAAAGGCGATTGGGTTGAAGGTTTTGCCTTTGGTGCGGGCAATATCCGCCAAGTTGGAGGCCAGATTGGCCCAGCTTACGCTACAATGGGCAAATTTTAGCGATTGGCTGTCATCGCCTAGGGGTGCTGTATCACCATCGTCAATGGATGTTTCTGCGTTGGGTGCACTGGCTATCACCGCCGGGATGTCTAAACGGTCCCCTTGTGATTGCTCTGGGCTGGCTTGTGCACTTGAATATTGGCTTTGAGAGCTTGGGCAATCCGGAGCGCTTGCATGAATGGCTTTTGCCTGTCCGGTATTGATCAGACAGATCATAATGGCGATGATCGCAAGGATGTGAGCCGAAATGCGCATAATTCTTCCTACGCAATTTCTCTTAAGACAGCAAGCTGTGAATAGATCCAGAATAGATTGGGCAATCACGAATGCGTGAAGAGAGGGCTTTGAACCCTCCCTTCGGTGCTCTGGACTTTGCCTGTTTAATTTGAAGGCCCCGCTGAATGTGCGCTGGTTAAGGCCAGAAGTCTTTTGCCAAAGCGCCCGCTGATGTATCGCCAAAGGCGACGGAGACCAAGGCCGGAGCGCAGTTGAAATTCCTCATAATGGAATTTTTTAGGTGTGTGACCGTGCTTGGCGAGCCCAGTTTTCAGCGCTTCGCGCATGGGGGCCGGGCCGCAAAAGGCGACGGGGATATTGGTAAGGGGAGCATCCCAATCCTGCGCAATAAAATCTGCGGTCAGCCGCTGGCCTTTATCTGATTCAAAGAAGTGGATTTCAAGATTAGCAAGTCTTGCTGCATGGGCTTCCAGTTCTTGCCGGAAAGGAGAGGCATCCAGCGAGCGAAGTCCGTAATACAGGGTGATCTTACCTTTTGCGTCCACGGGGACGGTTTGTAGCCATGCAAGGAAGGGCGTGATACCGACGCCGCCCGCAATCCAGATCTGTTCTTTGTCAGAGCGAGGCTTTAGAAAGCGTCCATATCCGCCGCTTAAGCGTGCTTTTGTGCCAGCTTTCAGCCCATGAAGACGAGAGGTGTAATCGCCAAGGGAGGCAATGGAGAAGCGCAGGGAGCCATCTTCGCAAGGGGCGGAGGAAATGGTGAAGGGATGGGCTTCGGAGAAGCCGTCTTGCTCAAAGGAGAGGAAGGCGAACTGGCCCGCGCGGTATGAGAGTTTGCGTGCCTTTTCGCATGGGGAAAGAGTGATGTTGGTGATCGTGCCTTGCCTATCAATCTCGGTGATCTGATAGGAAGCCTTGCGGGCAAGCATGCCTTTTGCGGAGAGATAGAGGAAGGATCCGATCCCCACAATGCAGAAGATCGCAATATAGAGGCCAACCGGATCTGCCATGACTTCAAATGGTTTGCGGATGAGCAGGTAGTGAAAGGCTGCTGCGGCAAAGAACAGACCGATCAGGCGGTGGCTCCAGCGCCAGATATGATAGGGGATGAAGCTGATGAGGGACCCCAAACCCAAAATCAGAATGCCATTATAGCCGATTTCACCTAGATCCTCCGCAAAGCCTTGAAGGCTACTCAGAATACCAAGGCTTTGCATTGCTGAGCTTCCATTTTCTATTTTCTCGCTTTCGCCAAAGGGGTTTGCGTCGATGCTCTCATGCAGGAAAGCTGCGGAAATAGCAAACACAGCAAGCCATTTATGCAAGACATAGACTTGGTCAAGAGGGCCGAAGGTGGCTTCAATGCCAGGCAAGCGCGTGGCCATCAGCTGGATCCATGCCATGGAAATCAGCGACACCGCTCCTGCATATTGGCTAAAGAGGATGCTCACATCATGCTGCGCAGAAAATTGCCAGATGAGGGCAAGGGGAGGCAGCAGGCTTGCGAAGATCAGCAATAGGCCGCTTGGTTTCATTCTGGTGCTCCATTATATGGCGTTATTATATGGCGTTGGTCCGAACGGGTCTGGAGCCGTAAATCTTGGATGGCTCCACTACTGTAACGCTATATGACCATATGAAGCTGAAATGAAGCTGAAATGATGTTGGGATAATGGTTTTAGCTTTCTTTTCTGGATATGGCGCTAAAGTCGAGCTCAAAGCAGGCTCCGCCAAGTCGATCACTGTCTCTTATGGCAATTCCGATCTGGTTGCGCTCGCACAGGGCTTTGGTGATGGAGAGGCCCAGCCCTGTTCCATTGTAGCCTTGTTGAGCTTGTTGTGGTGACAGGCGCGAGAAACGCTCAAAGACCAGATCTCTTTGCTCTAGCGGGATGCCGGGGCCGCTGTCTTCAATATCGATTTTGTAAGGATGATCGCTGTCCAGAACCGAGAGGTGAATTTGTCCGCCATCCGGTGTGTTATGAAGGGCGTTGGAGATCAGATTGTCGAGGATCGAGGCAAAATCATCGGCATCGGTTTTTGCCACCATCTTGTCTGGCCCGTCAAAGGATAATGTAATGGATTTTTCATCTGCGAGCAGCGCTTGCGAGGCCAAAGCCTGCTGCATCAAGGGCACCAGATTGATGGCTTGTAGTTCGGCGCTTACGGGCTGGGTGGCTTTTGCCTGTTCCAACAGCCGGGTGGCGAGTTTTGCAGTTCTGTCAATGCCGGTGACGATATTGTCAAAATAGCTTTTGGTTTCGTCATCCAGCTTGGAACGGTCAATGGCCTGACTTTGGGCCTTTATAACGGTCAGGGGCGTGCGGATCTCGTGGGCAGCATCGTCGATGAAACGGTGTTCACGTTTCAGATAATCAGAAATGCGGGAAAACAGTCTGTTGAGAGCGGTAAGAATGGGCTGTAGCTCGGTTGGCTGGCCATTTGTCTTAAGGGGCGAGAGATTATCCGCCGAGCGCTGCTCTAGAGAGCGGGAGAGGTTTGTAAGAGGTTTGAGCCCCACTTGCACCAGATAGACCGAGATGATGGTGATAAAGATCAACATCACTGCCAGGGGGACAGAGCTTGATGCAACCATCACCATTAGCACTTCTGTTGCTTCTTCTGACTGCACTCCAGCAATATAGCGATCTTTGCTGTTCTGGCCGGGGACTTGCCAGAGCAGCCAGTCTTCGTCGTCATAATGGATGGAATGAATGCCCGGTGCCAGATTGGCGGGTAAGGGGAAGGCAGGAATGCTTTGCATAGTGGTTTGGCCAGACACATCTTGGATGGCAAGGAAGTGGTCTTCTTCCAGATAGTCTTTGCTCCAATTCGCATTGACCTCATCCCCGTTCATTTTGGCAATGGCATTGACCATTTGATACAGGCGCGATTGGTTCGCGTCGATGACCTCATGACGAACCTGACTATAGACAAAAAGTGTAAGGGCCAGCCACAGCAGGGCGATGGATGGCAATAACAGGGTGAGCAAACGTCTTCGGATTGAAGGATTGGTCATTGCGTGTCTCCTGATACCTTGCCAGCGGTCGGATAATGGGCCGATTAGGAAACCGGCTTTGTCTCTGGTTCATCTATGATATAGCCGATGCCGCGGATGGTGCGGATAAGGGAAGGGTATGTCTTGCGGCGAATTTGTGAAACATAGACCTCTAGCACATTGCTTTCGGCATTTTCGTCCCAGCCATAGAGCAGCTCCATCAAGTCCGATTTGGAAATGACCCGCCCCTTTCGCTCCATCAAGATGGTCAGAAGCCGGAAGGCCAATTGCTGTAATTTGACCGGTTCGCCCTTATAGGTGAGCGATTGCTGATCGAGATTAAGCTCAAGGCCCTGATGGCGCAGAATCGTTTTGCTGCGCCCATGGGAGCGGCGAATGAGGGCGCGACAACGGGCCATCAATTCTTCCATATCAAAGGGCTTGGTTAGATAGTCGTCAGCTCCAAGGGAAAAGCCTTCAATCTTGTTCTTTGTTGCTTCTCGTGCGGTCAGGATCAAAACCGGCAGTTCGAAATTCTCGTCTCTGAGGTCGTGCAAAACATCAAAACCATCCTTATCGGGCAAGCCAAGATCCAGAATGACAAGATCAAAGGGATTGGAGGCAAGGGCTTCCGAGGCCAGTTCTCCTGATGCGACCCAGTCGATGCGGAACTCATAGCGCTCCAGAAAGGTTTTGATGGCTTGCGCAATGAGAGGTTCGTCTTCGATGAGTAATATGCGCATGCAGCCTCCGTGCTTTTAGTTAAGGTGGACGATTGGTTGGTCCGTTTACAGAGCCAGCCAAGTCTTAATGCCTTGGGCAGGATGCTGCCGGTTCGTCTTTGACAGACATTCTATAGAGACTACCGGGTTTGTCGCAAATTGCGGTGCTTTAAAAATGACTGTCCTTGGCAGAATGTGCATAGGAAGGTTGATCAGCACAAAGCATGCCAGCTTGGTTTTGCTTATTACGCAAAACTGAAGCCAAACTGAACTAGAGCTTGATTTGAATGGGAGAATGTGAAGGTTTCTTGCTTGTAGTGTGTGTTATTTTTAAAAAATATGCATGATTAGTGAGTTAATTAGCATTTTAATGCAAATATTTTTAGAAATTCTCCTTTAATTGCGCATTGTATGCATCTGAATTGGGCTATCAATGGATAAGGATAATAAGGGAGATTACTGATGAGCCGCATATTGCATGCCTATCAAGCTATTGCTCAAGCCGTTCGCGACCATAAGGTTGATATACTCTTTGGGCTTATGGGGGATGCCAATCTCTTTATGGTTGATAGCTTTGTGCGCGATTGTGGTGGTCGTTTTGTGCCTGCCGCTCATGAGGGAAGCTCTGTGCTTATGGCTTTGGCTTATGCGCATGTGTCTGGGAAGGTGGGGGTTGCGACTGTTACCCATGGCCCGGCGCTGACCAATTGCATGACAGCGCTGACTGAAGGGGTTAGAGGTCACATTCCCATTGTGCTCCTTGCTGGAGACACAGCTGCGGGTAATCCCCGCCATTTGCAGAGCATTGATCAGCGCGAAGTTGTTAAGGCTGCGGGTGCCGGTTTTGAGCAGATGCGCGCACCCGATACGATTGCCAAGGATGTGGCCCGGGCTTTTTATCGTGCGCAGGTCGAGCGCCGCCCCGTTGTCTTGAATATGCCTGCCGATTTTATGTGGGAAGAGGCATCCTATGAGCCTTGCTTGCTGGATGTTTTTACCGCCCCGGGCGGGGTGGCAGAAGGCGCTATACTGGATGAGGCGATCGGGATGATTGCTTCTGCCCGCCGGCCGCTGCTTCTTGCAGGGGGCGGCGCGGTTGAAGCCCGCGAGCAACTTATCGAACTTGCGGATCGGCTGGAAGCTCCTCTTGCCACCACACTCAAGGCCAAGGGATTGTTTCATGGCCACCCCTATAATATCGATATCTTTGGCACTCTCTCTACTCCGGCTGCTTATGAGTTGATTGCACAATCTGACTGCATTGTCTGTTTTGGCACCAGTTTGCATGATTTTACCACTGATCGCGGCAAGCTGATGAAGAAGAAGCGGATCATTCAGGTGGATGTGGAACCCACGGCGATTGGCGGCGGATTGCATCCAGATGCGGCGCTGATTGCTGATGTGGGCCTGACTGCCAAGACCATTCTTTATTGGTTGAATGAGGCAGAGATTCCCCCAAGTGGCTTTACCCGCGAGCTTGATATCAAAACGCTTACAGCCCACCCTGTTAGCTCCGACAAGACCGCTGATGGCTTTATCAATTATGTTTTTGCTCTTGAGCGACTGGAAGAAACTTTGCCTCAAGATCGGGTTTTGGTCACCGATGGCGGGCGTTTTATGACCGAGGTTTGGTGCCGTCTTTCGGTGCCTGATCCGCGAAGTTGCGTCGTTACCGCCAATTTCGGGGCTATTGGTCAGGGCTTGCAAGAGGCAATCGGGGCCGGACTTGCAGCGCCAGATCGGCCCGTGGTTTTGTTTAGCGGTGATGGTGGCTTCATGATGGGGGGGATCAATGAGTTCAGTACCGCCGTGCAACAAGGGTTGGATCTGATCGTTATTATCGCTAATGATTCTGCCTATGGAGCTGAACATATTCAGTTCATTGACCGCAAGATGGATCCCGGCCTTACAGAATTCCATTGGCCTTCTTTTGCCGATGTTGCCAGATCTCTTGGTGGGGAAGGACATGAAGTCACCTCAAAAGAAGATCTGGAGCTGGCCATACAAGCCCTTGAGACCCGTAAGGGTCCAGTCCTGATCAATTTGCATCTTGATCCCCACGATGTTCCGCGTATGCGGATTTGATTCAGGCCCCTTGTGCAGGCTTGCCGTGAAGGAGATTGGTCTTGTTATGGCAGGCCTGCACATTTTTTAATTATCTGGCACTGGCTGTCCATTGTTACAGGAGCCAAGTGTTTTTTACTCTCACTATGTGATGGGGAGGGATTGCGCGCACGATATTGATGAAACAGAGAAGCGCTGTAATATAGCCTTGGATTTGCAAAACTAATCCTGCGCTGACGGGGCTCCGCTTACTATGATCTATCTTCATAAATTATTGCCGCTTCTTGTTTCTCCCTTGGGCGTTATCTTTTTTCTTTTTTTGTGTGGTTGGGTCTTTCGGCGTGTCTGGATTGCTGCATGCGGGGTGCTGGTGCTTTTGGTTTGTGCGCTGCCGCTGACCCCCATGATTATCTGGAACCAATTGGAGGCCTCGCTATCCTTATAGGCCGCTAGACAATGTGGCGCAGCATGACGCCGTGATTGTGCTGAGTGGTATGCTGGGGGGCTTTAAGGCTGCTGGTCAGTTTGTTGTTCAATGGGATGATCCTGATCGTTTTTTTGCGGCTATTCATCTGATCAAGGCAGGAAAAGCAGAGCGCCTTATTTTTACGCGAGGGCAAATGCCGTGGAGCAATAGCCCCCCTGAAGGGGAGTTGCTAAAACAAAAGGCAATCGAGATGGGGATTGATCCCGCCAAGATTATCCTTACCGATATTGTGGCCAATACGGCGGATGAAGCAAGAGAGGTCAAAAAAGTTATGGAGGCCGAAGGCCTGCCCAGCGCCATTCTTGTGACTTCCAGCTTTCATATGCCTCGGGCAAAGTTTTTGTTTGACCAGTCGGGAGTATCAACAGAAGCCTATGCAACGGATTTTCGCGCCAGGTCTTCTCTCTCATGGCTTGCTCTTCTTCCAAGTGCCGGAGCCTTTGGATCTACATCAAGCGGTATAAGAGAATATATCGGGCGTCTGTATTACGGGGTCTAGGTCCTGACCCTGGGCTCAGGTCTGTTCCTGAAACCTTGCCAAAATCTCTGCCAGCACTGAGACTGCCAGTGTTTTGGGGTCGCGTACTGATGGGATAAGTCCAATAGGGCCACAAATCCGCTCAAGTGCCTTAGGGCTATGTCCCATTTCCTGCAAAGCTTGCTTGCGTGTTGCAGCAGCTTTCATGCTGCCCTGAGCGCCCAGATAGAAGGCGGATGTTCCAAGGCAATGATCCAGTATGGGGGGCTCCCAGTCATGGTCATGAAAGAACAGGACTATGGCTGTCCAAGGATCAATCATCAGGTCTTTCGGCAGGATTGGTCGTGAAAGGGTGGTCTTTTGTCCTTTGGTGTTATTGGGTGCCTGCTCAAGAGTATCTGCGCATGGAGAGAGAAGAGAAAACCCATATCCTGCCGCTCCTGCCAGCGCAGCAAAGGTGCTTGCTTCTGCGCCTTTGTCGATGATGACAAATTGAAGATCCGGTGGAAAGCTCACCACCAAGTGATCGCCTTGCCTTTGGGTGCTCGTCTGATGACCGAGGGACAGGCTGCCGGATCTGAGGTCAATGGTCAGGCTGTAATGGATGCGGGCTGGGCTGGCTGTCGTTAGCTGGCGCAGAACCTGCTGGTCAGGATTGGGAATAAGGGTGACTTCAAGTCCGCCTCCGCAAGGCAATTGCATATCAATATAGGGAGACCCGGCGCCATAGCGGGCGGTGATTGTCTTGTGATCTCGTAGAGCCTTGCGCGCTTGAAGGGCGAGATCAGATTCTATACAGCCGGAAGATAGATGTCCGACTTTTTGCATCTCGGCCTTTCCATCGTCCCAAATTGTTGGGCTTTCAAGAAAGGCCATTATGGACCCTATATTGCGGTAGGATGGCCCCTGAATATGAGAGATCACGGCCAAGACACCTGGCCCGGAATGCATCCATAGGGCATCAATCGGATCTTGGAGAGGTACAATCAGTTGATTATTCTCATACATGCTCTCTCCGCAGTGACTATGGGTGATGTTTTGTGATTGTGATGTTTGGTTATTTTATCGTCTTTATAAGAGTATCGACCAATTTGATGGTTTTGGCAAAAAGAACCTCAAACTAGATCCTGTCATTGTAGCTTTGAACCGTAAATTGCCATAGCTTTATCTGCTCTATGGTCGCTGTGTAGAACCGAAAGAAGCTTTGGTCTCATCGATTATGGTGATTGAAGATAAAGACAAAAAGAGGCTGGTGGATTAAATCCACCAGCCTCTTTTTGAATTGCGTGAAGATCGTGTATGCACACTGCGGGAAATAGTGTGCTAAATTGCCAGATATTCTTCGCGAAGCTCTGTGTTATCAAGGACTTCCTTGGCTGTTCCATCGAAGACCACGGAGCCAGTATCAAGGATAACAGACCGGTCTGCCAACTCGAGCGCTCGGATGGCATTCTGCTCCACGAGAATGGTGGTGATGCCCTGCTTTTTGATGATCTCAAGGGTTTTCTCGATTTCATCGACAATAACAGGGGCCAAACCTTCATAAGGCTCGTCAAGCAGCAAGACCTTGATGTCACGGGCCAGTGCCCGTGCAATTGCCAGCATTTGCTGCTCACCGCCCGACAGGGTGACGCCTTCCTGATTGCGTCTTTCACCCAAACGCGGGAACAGATCATAGAGACGGTCAATACTCCAGCCGACAGGTTCCACAATTTGTGCCAGTTGAAGATTTTCCTCAACTGACAGGCCGGGAATAATGCGCCGGTCTTCAGGCACAAGAACCATACCGGCTCGGGCTGCCTCATGGCTTGCCATTGTGTGCAGATGCTGGTGGTCAAGCCAGATTTCGCCATAGGTCAGAGCCGGATCATCAAGCCGAGCAATGGTGCGAAGCGTAGATGTTTTGCCAGCCCCGTTTCGCCCCAGAAGCGCTAGAATCTCGCCCTCATGCACGTTGAAGGAGACACCCTGAACGATATAGCTCTCGCCATAATAGGCATGGATATCATGCACGGAAAGAAAGGCTGGCGCGGTTGACGCCATATTGGCATGTTTGGAGAAATCAGGCCGTTCGGACTTTGATCTCTGAGTGCCTTCAATTGAAAGTTCGCTCATGCTGCTTCTCCAAGATAGGCTTCCTTGACCTTTGGATGACCCTTAATGTTCTCCGGTGTGTCTTCAACCAGCGGTGTGCCTTGAGCAAGCACGGTGATCCGCTGTGCCAGAGAAAAGACCACATGCATGTCATGTTCGATAATGGCAATCGTAATGTCATGCTTGTCGTGGATTTCCTTGAGGAGATCAATCGTGTTGTTGGTATCTGCTCGCGCCATGCCAGCTGTTGGCTCGTCAAGGAGCAGAAGCTTGGGCTCCTGCACCAGACACATCGCCATTTCCAGACGGCGTTTGTCACCACGGGACATGGATCCGGCAAGCATATGGAGCTTTTCGGTCATATTGACCTCTTCCAGCATATGCTGGGCTTTCTCCACGATTTCCTTTTCGTTGGCGATGGATTCAAGCGCATGCATCCGGAAGGCACCGTCACGCTTGGCAAAACACGGGATGAGCATGTTTTCCATAACCGTAAGATCGGTGAAGATTTCCGGCGTCTGGAACACCCGGCTAATTCCCATCTGATTGATTTCATACGGGGTTCGGCCAAGTACCGGCTTGCCTTGGAAGGTTACCGAGCCGGTGTCCGGCTCCAGTTTGCCGACCAGGCAATTGAGCAAGGTCGATTTTCCCGCGCCATTGGGGCCAATGATTGCATGGACTGAATTTTCAGCCACGGAAAGATTGACGTCACCAAGGGCCTGAAGCCCGCCAAAGCGCTTGTTTACATCTTTAACTTCTAGAATGCCCATAATCTGTAGTCTCCATTAGGCCACATGCGGGCTTGGTTTGGGGTGATGCTCTGGATCTTTGGGCGGGATATCAGGCTTCTTGCCGCGCTTGAACCAGGCATAGATGCGCTGACCACCTTCAAGCAATCCACCTGGCAGGAAGATAACCACCAGCATGAAGATGATGCCAAGGGTCAGATGCCAGCCCTTGCCGATGAAGGGATAGATGACGCTCACGAGGAAGTCCTCAAGGCCATCTGGCAGAAACGCAAACCACTTATGAAGAATGCCTTCATTGATCTTGGAGATGATGTTTTCCATATATTTGATCACACCAGCGCCAAGAACAGGGCCGATCAAAGTACCAGCGCCGCCCAGAATGGTCATGAGCACCACTTCACCAGAGGCTGTCCAGAACATGCGCTCGGGGCCAACCTGGGTATCCATTGCCACCATAAGACCGCCTGCAAGACCGGCATACATACCAGAGATAACAAAGGCTGCCAGAGTATAGGGGCGCGGATTAAGACCGGTATAGGCCATACGGGTCTGGTTGGTTTTAATGGCGCGCAGCATCACACCGAACGGGGAGCGGAAGATCCGGACCGCGATGTAAAAGGCCACAAGCATGATAAAGGCAGCAACATAATAGCCGACATTGAAGGTAAACAGCCAATCACCTAGTCGCAGCTCATAGCTTGACTTCATGGCAAGGCCAAACAGGTTGGCTGTGGGGGCTGCCCCTTCTGCAAGAGTGGCGTCAAAAACTCGCGGGTCTGAGACCTTTGGCTGCAAGCCGGTCTCACCACCAGTGATTGGGGTCAGAACCGAATAGGCCAAAGAGTAGGACATCTGAGCGAAAGCGAGCGTCAGGATCGAGAAATAAATCCCGGAGCGGCGCAGAGAAATCCATCCAACCAGAAGCGAGAAGAGGCCAGCAATGATCACCGACAAGATAATGGCCGGAATAATATTCATGGTCATCAGCTTCATCGACCAGATGGCGGCATAAGAGCCGACACCCAGAAATGCCGCATGTCCAAAGGACAGATAGCCGGTCAGGCCAAACAGAATATTAAACCCGATGGCAAAGATGGAGAAGATTGCCACACGCTGCATCAGATCGGGATAGCCGCCATTGAACTGGGCAAGGGCCGAATTCTCAGGAAACAGGTTGAAGAGAAAGGGTGCCAGAACGGTAAGGACAGCAACCACCATCAGAAAAACGAAGTCTTGTCTTTTTAATCCGAGCATTTTTTAGTCCTCCATCACGCCTTTGCGCCCCATCAACCCACGCGGACGGGTCAATAGAATAATGATGGCGACAAGATAAATGATAATCTGGTTGATCCCGGGAATGAGCGAGACGACTTGTGCCATAGAGGCAAAGCTTTCCAGCACGCCGAGCAAGAAACCAGCCAGAACCGCACCGGGCAGCGAACCCATGCCGCCAACAACCACAACAACAAAGGACAAGACAAGGAAGTCCATGCCCATATGGTAGTTTGGCGAATTGATCGGCGCATACATGACACCGGCCAGACCGGCAACAACGGCTGCGATCGCGAACATGATGGTGAAACGTTTGTCGATATTGATGCCCAGAAGGCCAACGGTTTCGCGGTCTGCCATCCCAGCACGCACGACCATGCCGAATGTGGTGAATTGCAGGAAGGCAAAGACTGAGCCGATAATCAGCGCAGAGAACATGAAGTAGATCAGCCGCCAATAAGGATAGATGATCGAGCCGGAACCAAGGCCAAGCATGGCACCAAAATCAAAGCTTCCGGCAAATGAATCCGGGGCTGGTGTCGGGATCGGGTTGGCTCCAAAGAAATATTTGACCACTTCTTGCAAGACGATCGCAAGACCGAAGGTTACGAGAATCTGGTCCGCATGCGGGCGTTTGTAAAAGTGCTTGATCAGGCCTCGTTCCATCATCAGGCCGACCATGATCATGACCGGGATCGCAAACAGAATTGAGAGTGGCACGGACCATTGGATAAGGGCAGATCCCATTTCGGGGCCAAACCAGCTTTCCAGATAGGGGGTTTGCACTTTGAGCGGGTTGCCAAGGAAATCCTTGCGCACAGGATCTACCATTTCAAAGGATAGATTCAGCAAGCGGCTAAACATGACGGCACAGAATGCCCCAATCATGAATAGCGCTCCGTGCGCGAAGTTGACGACGCCTAGCGTCCCGAAAATGAGTGTTAGGCCCAGAGCAATCAGCGCATAAGCGCTGCCTTTGTCCAGACCATTGAGAATTTGCAGCAGAACGGCTTCCATGATGTTCCCGCATGGCTAGCCGGCCAACTTGGCCGACGGGTCAAGTATGTCTTAACAGTTGGAAGTTCGGCCCGCGCCGGGGGGAGTGGCGCGGGCCATGAGAGGCGTTAGCCTTGATTAGCCCGCATTACAGGCGCCAAGAGTTGCCCCTGCACCCCCCATTTGCTTATGGTCTGGAGCATAGGTCACTTTGTCGACTGGGGTCACTTCAACAATCTCAAGAAGGTCAAACTCGGAAGTTGGATTTTCCTTACCCTTCATGACGAGAACGTCTTTGAAGCACTGGTGATCTTCTGCACGATACAGAGTTTTGCCATTGCCCAAGCCGTCAAACTCGAAGCCTTCGAGTGCTTCTGCAACCGCACATGGGTTGAAGGAGCCTGCGCGCTGTACGGCATCTGCATAGAGCAGGGTCTGTACATAGCAAGTGTGCGCAGCCTGTGATGGTGGGAAGCCGTATTTCTCACCGAAGGACTTCACAAAGGCTTTAGAGCCTTCATCTGTCAGCGACCAGTGCCAGTTGGCAGACCCGAAGATGCCTTTAATGTTGGCACCCGCGCCTTTCGCCATCAGGCGGGAATAGAGCGGAACGATGATTTCCATCTGCTTGCCGTTGACCAAACGGTCACGCAGGCCGAACTGAACCGCATTGGTCAGAGAGTTGACCATGTTGCCGCCATAGTGGTTAAGCACCAGAACGTCGGCGTCTGACTGCAGAACCGGCGTGATATAGGACGAGAAGTCTGTCTGGGTCAGTGGAGTTTTAACAGCCTGAACAGTTTCCCAGCCCATCGCTTCGGTAGAAGAGCGAACGGCTTCTTCTGTGGTGTAACCCCAGT
Organism: Cohaesibacter sp.; assembly: GCA_025210795.1. Taxonomy (GTDB): domain Bacteria; phylum Pseudomonadota; class Alphaproteobacteria; order Rhizobiales; family Cohaesibacteraceae; genus Cohaesibacter. The sequence goes on from JAOAQZ010000015.1 coordinate 65,239, forward strand.
TATAGTCAGCAGTCAGGTGATAGGCTTTGCGGTCCTTGCCGTAAGCATTGGCAAGCACGGGCGCGAGCGCTGCACCAGACATGTAGGAGTTAAAGAAGTGACGGAACCCATTGGCTTTGCGATCTTTACCAGTGGTGTCATTGGAGTGGGTCAGACCAGCCATGAAGATGATGCCGGCTTCCTGACATAGAGCCTGAACGGCCACAGCCACACCGGAGGATGAACCGCCGGAGACCATAACAGCACCATCTTTTTCAATCATGGAGCGGGCGGACGCGCGCGCTGCATCTGATTTGGTTTGGGTGTCACCGGTTACATATTCAACCTTCTTGCCCAGAATACCGTTACCCTGCAGGGCTTTTGATGAGAAGGTGTTCAGCATGCCGCTGTCACCACCGCCATTCAGGTGCTCGACAGCCAGCTGGAATGCGCGCAGTTCGTCAGCGCCTTCATCTGCATAAGGGCCGGACTGAGGGACGTTGAAGCCAAGCGTCACTGTTGAGCCCTTTGGCTCATTGGTAAAGGCGCTTGCGCCGCTGGTGAAAATTGTCGGCATAGCCAAGCCGGCGCCCATTACGACACCGGACTTGATCAAACCACGACGTGAAATCGTCAGTTTGCTCATAAAGTTCTCCTCCCAGAGATTTATTGGGCCAGCTCTCCTCAAAGCGGCCTATTAAATGGGGTGCTCTCCTCAAGGCGACCCCTGCGTCTGAAAACAGACTGTTTAAAAGTACAGACGCTTAAAGGGAAAAAAACCATAAGACTTTTGTTCATTGTCTGGTGAAAATAAGAGTCTTTGTGCAAAAAATGAAGAAATTTCAGAGCTTTAAATAAGTAGAAAAATTTAGTGACATTAAGAGATTGTGGTGTATTCCAATGGTTATGCTTAAATTATAGGCGAGGTTTTGTGATGAATCTCAGGATATATTCGAAGTTATTGAATTATTTTAACTTTTGACTGTGCAGTTGCACAATTTTTATTTGCAATATTTTGCAGATGCGAAGGGCGCAGGAAGTGGTTGACATCTTTATGGAGACTGGGTTAGCTGTGAGCCTAATGGTTCTTCGATCCCAAAGGTGGATTGGGGATTAAAAGGGAACATGGTGAGGTGTACCCAAAAGGGGCTAAATCCATGGCTACCCCCGTAACTGTAAGCGGATAGTCTGCATCAAGTGAACCACTGACCAGATTTTGGTTGGGAAGGTAGGTGCAGGTTTCATAACCCGCGAGCCAGGAGACCTGCCATTGCAATCGAAACTTACTCAGGCGGGGTGTCCAGAGGAAGATGTATAAAATCTCTGCAATTGGCTTAGCTTACATCTCTTTGTCTCGATCTCCCGACTTGTTGGAGATCTGCAATGTATTGGCGAAATTTTCAGCGCATCAAAATCAGACTTGAACACTTTGCGTGTGTTGAGTGCGTGTTGCGATATTCAGCAGGCCGCCTGAAAGGGAGGGCTTGTCTGGATGTCTGAGCGTATTTCAAGGCTTCAACCACAATGGAATGGTCCGTGCTTGACCGAATTGAGCATGGTTAAACTTGTAATGGCTGCATGCGGAGTGTCGGCTTTTTTATGGTTTGCAATGGCTGCGGTGCTTTAGATGGGCAAGATTGTTGAAATTCGCAACCTGGCTCTGGGCTATCCAGAACTGACTTTGTGCCGAGGGCTCTCTCTGGATATTCAGGGGGGCGAGACGCTTGCGGTTCTGGGCGCCAACGGGGCCGGTAAAAGCACGTTTGTTAAGGTGCTTCTTGGCTTGCTGGGTCCACTGTCCGGTCGCCTGACGTGGCCTGCAGGGCGCCCTGCCGAAATTGGCTATCTTGCACAAATGACGGAGTTTGATCGCCGTTTTCCGATTCGCGTGCGCGATCTTGCTGCTATGGGAGCTTGGCGCGGGTTAGGGCTTTGGAAGGGGCTTGATAAAGCCGCTCGCATACGGATTGATAAGGCCCTCGATGCAGCCGGTGTGTTGGATATTGCTGGTCAATCCTTGCATACATTGTCAGGTGGTCAACTTCAGCGTGCATTATTTGCACGGGTTATTATGCAAGATGCCCCCCTTATCATCCTGGATGAACCCTTTGCAGCTGTTGACCAAAGCACCGAAGCTCATCTGTTATCTATTATTGAGACGTGGCGTGCAGAGGGGCGCGCGATTGTTTTGGTCGTGCATGATCTGTCATCGGTGCTGGACCATTGCAGTCACGCCCTTTTGCTGGGCGGTAATATAGCATCTCATGGGGCTGTCAAAGATGTACTGACCCCTGAGCGATTGGTCCAACAAGGTTATCTGTCCGAAAGTCAGGCATCTTGGATGTTCCGTGGTCCACTGGATTATCAGGAGGGCAGCCATGTTTGAATTATTGGCTGAAATGTGGGGCTTTGCCTTTATGAAGCGGGCTTTTGTTGCCACCACTATCTTGTCTGTGTCGGTAACGCCTGTTGGTGCGTTTTTGGTGCTGAGAAGATTGTCACTTGCTGGCGAAGCAATGGCTCATGCAATTACGCCTGGAATTGTCGTCGGGTTTGTTACGGCAGGGCTCTCTGTTTTTTCGCTCTTGATTGGCGGTTTGATCGCAGGGGTTGGTGTTGCGATTATGACGGCGCTTTTGGCGCGCAAAACGATCTTGCGTAGTGATGCAAGCCTTGCATCTTTATATTTGATTGCGTTGGCTGCAGGGATTTTCATTCTGTCGGCCGCCGGGTCTGCGGTGCCGCTCAAGAGCTTTCTGTTCGGCTCAATCCTTGGGATCGGCGATCCAACAATGATCCTTCTTGCCATTGTTGCGACCGTCACCCTTGTTTCTTTTGCTTTCTTGTTGCGTCCCTTGATTATCAGTACCTGTGATCCGGTCTTTTTTGAGGCTCAGACAAAGCGTCCGTGGCTTATTGAACAAGGCTTTATGGTGCTGTTGGTGCTTAATCTCCTTGCAGCTTTTAAAACGCTTGGCACACTCATGGCGGTGGGCTTGATGATTTTGCCTGCAACGGCTGCGCGCAGTTGGGCCAGCACCATTACCAGCCAATTGGTTCTGGGGTTTCTATTCGCTCTTGCCAGTTGCTGGATTGGCCTGACGCTGTCTTATCTGTTTCCTCAAACACCATCAGGTCCGGCAATTGTTCTGGTTGCTGGCGCATTTTTTCTAATCTCTGCTTTGTTTGGTCCACTTGGATTAAGCGCAAACCTTCGTAGTCGGGCCAAGAAAACAGCATCTCCCGCTACCAATTCTCCAACTAAGGAAACTGCCTAATGAATTTGAAAAAGGCTTTTATTGTCGGTGCCATCTCTTTGGCCACCGCCGTTACTTCTTTGCCTGCCATGGCGAAAGACCTCAAAGTGGTCGCCAGTTTTTCGCTCCTTGGCGATATGGTTGAGCAAGTTGTCGGAGATCTTGGTATGGTCGAGACCATTGTCGGGCCAGATGCTGATGCGCATGTCTATCAGCCTTCTGTGGCTGATGCGCGGGCTGTCGCTCAGGCCGATATTATTTTTATGAATGGGTTGGGTTTTGAAACCTGGTCAGAGACCATTGTTGCTGAATCGGGCACCAAAGCTGCCGTCTTTGCCGCGACTGAAGGGGTCACCCCCCTTGTGATTAATAATGAGCCGGATCCCCATGCGTGGAACTCGCTTAAAAATGGCATTCAATATGTTGAAAATATTGCAAAAGGACTGGCTAAAGTGGCACCGAAGAACGCTGCCAAGTTTGATGCCAATGCAAAGGCCTATATTGCAAAACTTGAAGCGCTGGATGCCAAGGCCAAGGCCGCGATTGCCAAGCTTCCAAAAGAGAACCGCACTGTTGTCACCGCCCATGATGCTTTTGGTTACATGGAGCAGGCCTATGGGCTGACCTTCCTTGCCCCTGTTGGTATCGATACCGAAGCAGAACCTTCTGCCAAAGACCTTGCGCAACTGATTGCACAAATCAAAAAAGACGGTGTTGCTGCGCTGTTTGTAGAAAATATCACCAGCCCGGCCCTTGTGAAGCAAATTTCTGCGGAAACTGGCATTGAAGTTGGCGGTCGTCTTTTCTCAGATGCCTTGTCTGAGCGCGGTGGCCCTGCCACAAGCTATATTGCCATGTTTGAGCATAATATGACGTCTTTGGTTAGTGCTTTGGGTGCCAAAAAGTAAGCGTGCTTTCTGGCGGGCCGTTCCTTTTCGGGCTTTGTCTGGGTTCTGGATTAAAACTGCAAACAGGCTGCTCCTTTTGGGGGTGGCCTGTTTCCTTTTATATATTTTGTGGTGTGGTGGGAGCTTGAGTGGATCAATGTGTATGTCTCATTGCTTTTCCTCTATCCCAATCGTTTAAAGGCTGCCAATGCCCGTTCGCGGCTTTGTTTTAGATTAACGATGGGGGCTGGATACTCGCTGTTTGCGAACATATCCGCGCTTGCATGGCCTTCAGCTTCCCAAGGTGCAAAGAGGAATTTATCGGGGAATGTGCGCAATTCCGGGATCCATTTGCGGATATATGCTCCGGTTGGGTCAAATTTCTTGCCCTGTGTGGCCGGGTTGAAGATGCGAAAATAGGGAGCCGCATCCGCGCCGCATCCTGCCACCCATTGCCAGCTTGCTACATTGCTGGCAGGATCGGCATCAACAAGCGTATCGCGGAACCAAGCCTCTCCATGGCGCCAATCAATCAGCAGGTTCTTGACTAGAAAACTTGCGGCTACCATGCGCACACGATTATGCATATAGCCTGTTTGCCAAAGCTCACGCATTCCCGCATCGACCATAGGAATGCCCGTTTGTCCGCGCTGCCAAGCATGCAAATCCTCAGGCGCATTCCGCCAGGGGAATGAATCAAATTTTGCCTGAAGGTTCTGGCGATGAAAATCGGGATTGTGATAGAGCTGCGAATAGGAAAATTCGCGCCAGCCCAATTCAGAGCAGAAATGATCAACATTCATATCTAAGGCTCTATCGCGCACCGCATACCAGATTTGATTTGGCGATAATTCTCCGCCTTGCAAATAGGGGGATAGGCGGGAAACATTGAGCTTAGAGGGAAAGTCACGGCCAGTTTTATAGTCGCCAAGCCCTTGCTCTAAAAATGCTTCAAGCTGTGCTGCGGCTCCTTGCTCCCCTGTCTTCCAATGCTGCATAATCTCGTTTGCCCAGGGTCGTTTGGGTAGCAAATTCAGCTGAGGCAGGCTTTGCGTGCGTTGGTCCTTGATACAGTGTATTCTGCTGGGTGCTGCAAGGGGTGGGCGTGGTGCAAGGGCCGCCAAACAGCCTTTTCTGTAATAGGGCGTGAAGACCTTGTAAGGCGTGCCATCCGCTTTGTTGATTTCCCATGGCTCCCACAATAGTGAGCCATTGCTGCTTTGGGCGATGATGCCTTTGGCTTTTAGCCATTCCTTCAGTGCTGCATCGCGGGCCATGCGCCATGGCTCATAGCAGCGGTTCCAATAGACTGCCTTGATATCAAAGCGGGTCAAGAGGCCGGCAAAGACTTCTTTTGCGGGGCCGTTATAGAGCGCTAAATGTCCGCCCAGCGCTGCATTTAGAGCTTCCAGTCCGTGATGCTGCCACACCCGCACCGCGCTGCCCGCTGCCTGAGCGCCTGCATCCAGAGTCTCGTCAATCCAAATTGGCAATAGCCGGTCATGACTTGCGGCCTCTACCAATGCAGGATTGTCCGCAAGACGCAGATCACGCCGAAACCACATGATGGCAACTGAGCTCATACCCTATCCTTTTGCTGGAACTGCCTAACCAATCTTAACCCTATTTTTCAACAAACATATAGGGATACTCGTTCCTATTTTGTCTATTATCGGACTGCGATTGGTCTGCAAACAAGACCTTAAATTGTGGAGTGCTGCTGCCCAAGATGTCCGCCTGTGCTGTCAATTGGGAACTGCGCAAAGATAATCCTGTTTAAGACATCAAGAAATTTAAGGAAAACAAGAAAAACAGATTTCTGAGTGAACACGAAATTGCTCGCTGCGCATTCATATCCATCATAGACCCGAAGGTTTGCACGTAACTGGTCGGTGCGAAACAGCACCGACCAGCCTTTTTCATTCAGGCCTATTTCTGGCCAGCTTCAAAATAGAGCTTGGTCTTGTTTTCTAATGATCCGCCAAATGCATAGACGGTATATTGGGCATTGGGATCGTACCCCATGCCAAGAGAACCCACTGGCATACCTGGTACGGCGATGCCTTTGATCTTGGGACGCTCTTTTAGCATTTTTGCCAAAGCTGCCGGGTGAACATGACCTTCGACGACATAGCCGTCAATCACGGCTGTGTGACAGCTTTTCATATCCTCTGGCACCCCGAACTTCTGTTTCGCCCAGTCGAGATCGTCGATGTTTTTTGTCTCAATCTTATAGCCAAGTCGTTCTAGCGCCTTGGCCCATGTGCTGCAGCATCCGCAATACTCGTTTTTGTAAACTGTCATTGATCCCGGGTCAGCAAAGCTGTCCTGAGAGGTGATGGTCATGCCAGCGACGATGAGCATGGAGGCGAAGAGAGATTTTTTGAAGGACATGATTGTACCTTTCCCGCTCCCCTTAATGGAGAGAGCTATTCATCTGATTTAAAAGAAGAGTAAATGGCCGTGCAAACTTGTCTATACGGCCAGCTCGGCTCAGATGATGGGAGGACGGAGGCTCGCTTTTGGGTCGATGGCTGCCAACGCTGCAGTTCTGATCCATTGGGCACAAGAATAATGATCAAAATGAATGGTTACTGGATAGAGGGCCGTCATCATGCAGCAATCCATCATGCAGGTCGAGGTCTCGGACTGACAACTGGGTTCAGAACTTGTGCAGGGATCATCATGGTGAAGCTCGGACATCATTACCTTTGCGCCGGACTGTGCCATGCTCGCATCACTATGCATTGAACCGTCAGATGATCCATGAAAGGCGACAGGCAAAGCCAAAAACAGCACAACAAGAATGAGGTTCAGAACAAAACGCATAATCATTTTTTAGCAGAAATGACACAGGGCAGATTTGATTTCAGTCACGCCCATGAGATTGCTCCGAATAGTCATGATCATTATCACACACACGACCATGTTGATGGTGCGTCCAATCACCATCATGAGGATAAAGCACATGGTGAAAGTGATGGGTCGCTCCATTGCGGAGCGCCGATTCTGATGCTGGTCTCTCAGCAAGCCACTTTATCTATCGGTGGCAAGGCAAGGATGAAGGGTAATCTGGTTGCTGATCTTATCCCGAGTGTCTTACCCCCTGCGTCACCGCCGCACCGTCTCGCCTGATTGAAAGTGAAAACATTTCTCATATTTCAATCAATAGGCGATTTTCAAAATGAAAAAACTGATTCTCAATACGCCAGCCGTAGCACTCACTGTTGCAGTCAGTCTTCCTGTCACCGTTTTTGCTCATGGAGGTGCGTCAGGCATCGTTAAGGAACGCATGGATGCCAAGATACTGGCCTATAATGGGCAACCGCTTGAAAAGCCTGAAATGTTGAGCTATGAGCCATTCTTGCTCGGTTTTGCCCAACGGGTGGATTTGTTGGTCATTTCCAAAGAAGGTAGAAGTTTTTCTCTAGAGGAATTGTCGGGACAGGAGCCTTTTCCATATGCCAATTTCAAGGTAATCGGGTCAGGGAAAATGACGGGGCAGTTACCGTTATTAAAGCCTAACAGCATTCCCAAGTCTGATTTGGCTAAGGCCTCTCATCACAAGCTTCGCATGACCGGTGGAGCAATGGGGCAGTTGGACAACATCTTTTATAAAGGCAAGCGCCTTGAGGGGCGCGATTTCATGGAAACCCGGCAATTCTGGGCGTTTAATGGAATAGCCAATCTTCCCGCAGATCCGTTTTTTGCAGCTGACCATGATGAAACCATTATTGTCGAGATAATAAATGATACGGCATTTGCCCATGCAATGCATGTTCATGGTCATCATTTCCAGATTTTAGAAAGGGAAGGCAGTAGTGTTGATGAAGGGCGCCATGGAAGGATACCTTCCTGATCGGCCCTGAACAGACTGTAAAGGTCGCTTTTGTTGCTGACAATCCTGGGAAATGGTTGATACATTGTCACATGCTTGAACATGCTGCATCTGGCATGACTACATGGTTCACTGTGGCCTGAGAAATATCTTCGGCGCGTTGTCTCCTATCGCACCGATGAGAAAGTCGGCACGCTGATTGTCGATACCAAGCGATATTTCCTCTATCTTGTTCAGGAAAATGGCAAGGCAATCCGGTATGGCGTTGGATTGGGGCGTGCTGGCTTCGAATGGTCAGGTCGCGCCTATGTGGCCCGAAAAGCATCTTGGCCGACATGGACTCCGCCCGAAGAAATGATCGCGAGACAGCCGGAGCTTGAAAAATGGAGCTGGAAGAATGGCGGCATGCCGCCAAGTCTTGACAATCCGTTAGGTGCTCGCGCCCTCTATATTTATCAAAATGGCAAGGACACCCTCTATCGTCTGCATGGAACAGCCGAGACATGGTCCATTGGCAAAGCGGTTTCATCTGGCTGTGTTCGTTTGCTTAATCAGGATATTATTGATCTTCATCGCCGTGTCCCCAACCAAACGCCAATTGTGGTGTTGTAGGAAATCTCATGAATAAGATGCTTACTTTTGTAACTGTGTTTGCGGCTCTCCTCGCCTTGGGTTTGGGCGGTGCCTACTATTTTGCCGGAACAGCCGATCCCTTTTTGTTAAAGCCAAGTGACAGAAAAATCGTCGCTTTGGGAAAGAACATTTATCAGGAGAATTGTGCCTCCTGTCACGGTGACAATCTTCAAGGAGAAGCCAACTGGCAAACGCCTGACGCTGAGGGCTATTTGCCTGCTCCGCCTCATGATGAAACGGGTCACACCTGGCATCACACTGATGATGTCCTGTTTGGGTTGACCAAGTATGGCGTTGCCAAATTTGCCAATCTTGAGAACCATAAATCCAACATGCCAGCTTATCAGGAAGTTCTGAGCGACGAGGAAATTATCGCCGTTCTGTCTTTCATCAAAAGCACTTGGCCCGAGGATGTGAAAAAGGTTCACGACGAGAGAAATCAGATAGTTTCTGAAAGGGGCAGGAAATGAATAGACGTCAATTCCTGACTGGCTCATAGGTGTTAGGTCTTGGGGCTTTGGGTTTCTATGCATTTAGCGGTCGAACTGAGCTGAATGCTGCTGATCTGGAGGGAATGCCCAAGCTGAAAATATTGCCGCTCCTTGATGCCAAATCAGGAAAGTCTGTCGAGCTAGTCGCACAAAAAGGCAATGCCGTTTTTGTTGGAAATGCTGCCAATCAGACGTTCAGGTCCAATCAGTCTTATCTTGGTCCGACTGTGGCGAGGAATGGTGGCCGGAAATCACGATCGACCAGCCTCCCACAACGGTTTGGTACCACACGCATATTCATGAAAGAACAGCCCATGATGTTCACAAAGGACTGGCTGGTATTATTCATCTGATGGATGATCAGGATGATGACCGGGGCCATATCCATGGCGCCGTGTTCAAGGTCCTGTCCGAGAATGGGCGCAGCCCGAAGAACCACAATCAAGGCCTCAAGGATACTGTTTTGGTTGAAGACCAGGTCGATCTTCTGGTGTGCTTTGATAAACCGGCGAGCCGGGAAAAGCCCTTTATGTATCACTGCCACATTCTCGAGCATGAAGATGCCGGAATGATGGGGCAATTCGTAGTGATCAAACCATTTTTCAATTTCAGGATTCAATCATGAAATCTCTCACCACAATTATCGCCGGATCCTTGTTTGTCTTCACACCTATTTCGGTATTGGGAGAATAATATTCAGGACGTCGCAGGTATGGCGACCGAGGCGGGCCATTATCAGTTCATCTTCTGGACGCAAAAATTCAAGGATGGTGGCCAGTTCTTTGTAATTGGCCCGCCTGATAGCTTTCTGACCGGATCCTTCAGCCTCAATGTGGTTTTGATGAAACGCCAGATCTTGTTCATGCGTCCTAATGCGGGCGTACCTATTTTGCCATATGTCACGGCAGGGTATACCTCAGTGTTACATTTTATGCCGTGCTGGTTGGTGAGTAGTTTGTGCCCGTTCACTATTGCTTTGAATAAATGACCGCAGTGCGGTGATGTTCTACTTGTTGGGGGGCATCGCCGCTTATCAGTTGCGGACAAGATATTGTGTAACTCCGAGACATCCGTAGCATTGATGGTGAGTTGAAACGGGCGTAGCATTGAAGAAAAGCCCTTCGGGGCTGATCAATGGCGACCAGCCTTGAAGTGCGCATTCTCTGCGTTGGGAGAGAGCGCCATGATGCCTTTTCAGTTCAGACCATGCCAGCTATCGCAGCGGGTTTTGGAGTTTTTCTCCATATCCCGTACAGATTTTTCTGTCTTCGTCAGTTTGGTAATAGCGGCCACGCTGGGAGCTATTCAGCCTTTGCAAGCTCAACTGGCGGCCCGCTTTGAGATGAACTACCAGCCCATGCAAGCAAATGCCCAGAAGTGTATCCCGCCTTTGGATGCCAAGGCTCCTCCCTCCTATTTGTCAGAATTCTATGACGGGATCTCAAAATCCTGCAGTGGTGAGAAGTTATCCGAAAAAGACAGGCTTGAATATCTGGTGGTGACGATAGGGGTTTTGGTTCCCAATCCGGCAACCCCCTATCTGGCTGCTTATGGAGGCAGCAAGTTCTCCGGCCATATGAAAGACTGCCTGACTGAAGCACTGATTAATGCCTCGGCTTTTAGTCCCGAACAAAAAAAGACCCTGAAAAAGACTTTAGCCGATATCAGTACGCTTAAAGGCTGGAAAGAGGCACTTCAAGGCCTTCCTGAGCTGGCTGATCGCGATCAAGTCGATGCTATGCTGGAAATTGCTGAAGAGATCAGTGATGTGCGGAAAAAACAGGGGGACGATGCGAGCGGCCCAAATAGCCAGACCATCTATCAAATGCTCAGCAGTGCCTATTCCAACGCAAATCATGCACAGAGACTTCTGCGTAAAGGGCCCGTTGGGAGCTGGCTCTATGACATGGACCATGCAATGGATGCTTGCCGCTATGATGAGGCAGAAAAGTTGCTCGAGAAGGCCCGTATCTACACTAAACAGGTTTGCGATAGAAATGGCGCATCCCTACGGGTAAGAGAGCGGGGCTATCTTGCTCATATGCGCCAGACCAGAGCCAAAATTGAGAGAAATTTTGACGGACCTGAGCGGCAAAAAGCAGCTCAGCTTTTTTATCTGATTGAAGCAAGCCAGAGGAGTATCGATTATCATCTTTCAAATCTGGAGAAGATTGACGAGCGAAGCAAAGATCTGCAGGCAAAACGTAAATCATTCAAACGACAACAAAAAGACTATCTTGAACTGCAGAATGGGATCCTGGCTTCTCTTCGCAAGGGCGGCGATTGTAAAAGCATCTCCGATCTGGAAGGGATTCTTTCGCAATATCCTCCCTCATGCCAGTCAGCTTTCTTCAAACGCGTTGGGTCTGCTTTCATGCGACCGGACGATTTATATGATCGTTTGGTGCAAAATGGACGCAACCAAATCCGCTTCTGGTGGGCTGAAGCGGACAAAGTGGAAGGCGCTTATCGGGCCTGCAATATTGATAAAGCGGAGAGGATCAAAAGCGCACTTCAATCACAAATTCGAGCCCGGCCCGTATATCTCTATGATGGAGCGCGATGCAACCGTCTGGAGCTGACAGATCTACACAGCCATCTGGCAAATCAGACCTTTCCTGATCACTGTCGCAAGGTGGACGTGCCAAGGGTTTCTGGACGCTCTGTCAGTAAGGCAAGCGATCTCATTTATGAGGCCAATCTAGTACCGGGAGAGGTGATAACTCTCCCCAATGATAAAGGCCAATGGCAGGAAGATATGGTTGTTAAAACCAGTCCTGAGGAAGGGTCGAAAGTCAGGCAGCAAAGCCGCATCAATCTCTTCAAGGCCGGCAAAAAATTGTCAGAATCGACTGCCCAAGATCTGGTGACAATGCCAAACGTGATTGGCAAGCCTCTTGCGACCGCAGAAAATCTGGTTCGGGCAGTCGGATTGGTGGTCATTACAAGCTCGGGAGTTGCTGCAAACGAAGAGAGCCAAACAGAGGGGCATGTCTATTTAGCATCTCATGAGGCCAATAGCCCGATTGAGGCAGGGACAGCAATCACTCTGACCTATTACAAAGCTGCAACTCATGGCAGGGTACCGGCCATTGCTGGCAAAACAATCGAGACAGCCAAGAGCCTTCTTCTTGCAGCAGGCTTCCAAGTTACCGGACCGGGGCTTGGCAAGCCAGCAGCTGAGAGTAAGGATGTCGGCGCTGTCTATGGCAGTCAGCCGGGTTTTAACAGCCGGGTGTTGCTGGGTAGCCCAGTGGAAATTTTGCTCTATGGCCCATCAAAAGGGGAGAGAGTAATACCGGATGTCTCTGGAAAAGCCATTGACGTGGCTGCAGGGATGATTATCGGCGATGATGGCTTCTTTGTTCTTGGCAATATTATCGACGTCTCTCCGATCCCCGAAGGGGGAAAGGAAAATCATGTCATAAGAACGGAGCCTGCAGCCGGTGAATTTGCCCCAAAAGGCACCTTGGTAACTGTTTATGCCTATCCCGACTATCAGGCAGATAACAAAGAGACAGCGGCGGACGAACGGGAGGAGGGTGTTTTGGATGCTGAAACATCCAATATGCTCGATGCTCCATCCCCTCAGGAAGGAACGACTAGCGAAAATAGCGTAAAAGACCGCGCATTCTTCTATGGCTATTGGAAAAGCAAGCTTGAAAAACCGACAGCCGGACGAGCTGACCACAGCATCATCGTGATTGAGCGAAAAGTCTCGGACAACAAGTTCTACAAGGGCTATGAAGCTGATTTTCTGGAATATTGGGTGCCAGACGATGATGGAGGTCACAGGCGTTTTCTGACCCTGCCTGTCATCGTCAGTTCCAATGGAATTGTTGCAAATGCTCAGGTGATCGAGAAAGCCCAAAGTCGGCAAGCTTTGGAGAAAAAGAAGAAGCTGCAAAATGATAAGCTTGGGTTGAGCAAAGCACTGAAGAGCCTCTCCAATATAGGCGATATGCTGAAGTCTCTTACCATTCGCTATGACAATGGCCAGTGCTTTGTCTCGGGGCAGAATAAAGAGGGGCGAACCATCCAAACCTCCATGCATTGCGAGAAATTACCGGGGCCGGTATTTCTAAAAGGAAGAGAGGGCTGAAACATGTTTATGCCAACTGGTCTGAAAAGAGTACTTTTTCTTTTGGTTCCAGCCCTGCTGACATCGGCCACGGTTCTCGCGGCTGATATCCCTTCTCGCGTGCTTCGGGTTCTGGATGGCAATAAAATAGTGCTCGCGCCTACCGAACATAATGTCGCAATAGAGATGGGCTCGATAGTTACTCTATCGGTTAACCTCCCCAAGATAGGACCAGTTGCCATTTCAACCAAATGGCTGGTGGAACAACAAACCGGGCAAGGATTGATCGCAGCTCCGCAAGACAAAGCCAATGCAGCGCCCCAAATTGGCTATGATGTCCTGATTACTCCAAAGCCTGTTTCCCAGAAAAAATCTAAAGCCCTGCCTGATACTGAGAGGGAAGGCTCCCTGTTGATGCTGGAAGCCATCAGCTTCTTCACTTGGGGGAAGAATGACAAATATGATCGCCAAGCCATTAAACTTTGGCGAAAGGCCGCGCAATTGGGCTCCACAGATGCACAGGTAGCCTTGGGAAGGGCCTATGCCTTTGGATATGGTGTCGACATAGATGAATTTGCGGCTCTTTCCTGGTTTGAGAGAGCAGCAGCCAAAGGCAACCACAAGGGACAGATAAGGGCGGGATTGTTCCATCTACTTGGCTATGAAACCCCAAAAAATGCCGAGAAAGCCATCCGCTATTTCACCCAAGCTGCAAATCAGGGCAATGCGACCGCCATGTTCTATCTCTTTGATGCCTATGAGGACGGGAATGGTGTCAAAGCCGATCTTCAAACAGCTCTCAAGTGGCTCGAAAAATCAGGAGATTACGGGCATTCTTTAGCCAATTATGCCCTATCTTCTCTCTATTTTTCTGGTCAGAAAGAAGCCGGTAAGGCAATTGTTGAGAAAGATGAAGGGCGCGGGCTTTCCTATCTTCTCAGGGCAGCCAAGTCAGGCATGCCGCGCGCGGCAGAAGAGCTTGCCGAGCGGTTTCGTACCGGCTCTGGTGTGGCGCAGAGTGATGTGCTGTTCAGAAAATGGTCCCAAGACGCTCATGCCCCAAGAGGGCAGGATCGCGATAGATCGGTTGACCATTCCAATCCCTATTGCTTGGCACCGCTTGAATGCTACGGACCCGTAGCCATTCAGCGCCTTGTCTCTCACAATTCGCACACCACCGATATCGCTTCCCCTAGCATTCCCAAAAAACCTGCCACTCAGCCGGATCAATCGACAGATATCTGGGGTGCCTCGAAAGAGCGGCAGGATATGACCAAGGAGGAAGCCATTGCTCTAGGCAGAGCAGAGCGTCAAGAACGTCTGGCACACTATAACAAGACGCCACTAGAGTGCGATAAACTGGCGGCCCATCCGCAGGATGAAGATGCGGTCACTCCGGGCATTTCCTACAGCGTGTTGGATGCTGCCCGCGCTATAGAAGCTTGCCAGTCAGCTCTTCGTGACAATCCAAGTGAGCGCCGTTTCCATACCCAGTTGGCTCGTGGCTATTTTAAGCAAGGCAATATTCCTAAAGCCCTCATGCATTTTGAGATAGCTGCAGATATGGATAGTGCTCAGGCTATGGCCTTTCTGGGAGTTGTATATAAGACAGGCAAAGGTGTGCCTCTCAACTCTGTACAGAGCTTGCAATGGTTTGAGAAGGCGGCTGAGCGAGGAAATCTGGCGGGCTTGGTTTTTACAGCCGCGATGCTTCGGGATGGTGAAGGCACAACCAAGAATCCGGTTCGCGCCGCAAAGCTATTCGAGCAAGCCATTAAACGTGGGGCTGGCGATGCGTACTATGCTCTTGGCATGATGCTGGATAAGGGACAGGGGATCGAACGGTATCCTGAAAAAGCTGCACACTATCTTTTGGAGGCGTTTTACAAAGACATCCCTCTGGCAAATAAGGTTTTGCTCAAGGAAGCAAGCACAATCAGTCGGCAGACACGCTGGTATATTCAGGAACATCTAGTAAAGCGCGGATGTTATCACGGCAAATTAGACGGCCTGTTTGGCAAGGCGACCAGAGCAGCATTGCAGGATTGCAAACGCAGAGTTCGGCTGAAATGACTGTTTGTGTCCGTCATCAAAGGAAATGGTGCCAAAGTTGTTAAAAATAAGAGAGACTTTGCCTCATCTCTTATGCGGCAGCTTTTTGGTGAAGCAAGCGCCTTGTTTTGAGTGTTTCCTGTTTGATGATTTCTCTTTGTCTGAGAATGGCTTTGTCCCTTCCAAAATAGACATCAGCTGGTGTTACGTTGTTCAAGCTCTCGTGGTGCCGATGGTGATTGTAATGGTCGATGAATGCTGCAATCTGCCTTTCCAAATCTCCGGGCAGAAAGTAATTTTCTAGCAAAATTCGGTTCTTGAGGGTTTGGTGCCATCGCTCAATCTTGCCCTGTGTCTGCGGATGATATGGAGCACCACAAGAATGTTTTATGCCCTTGTCTTTCAACCAGTCCGCCAGATCAGACGAGACATAACTGGAGCCATTGTCACTGAGCAGGCGTGGTTTATGGGCAACATGAACTTGATCACAGCCTGAAGCTTGCAGTGCCAGGTCCAGGGTATCCGTTACGTCCTCTCCTTCATGTTGGTGCAAAGTTTCCATGAGATGATGTGCCGACTGTAGTCGTCCAGGATGGTGGACAGGTAAAACCAACCCCAGCCAATAACCTTTAAGTATGTAAAATCCGTTTGCCACAGCTGATTGATAGCCGTGGTCTTGTCTTTGAATTCGCTGGCTGCCTTGACCACAATATAGGCCGGGCTGGTGATCATGTCGTGGGCCTTGAGAATGCGGTAAACCGAGGCTTCCGAGACAAAATACTGTTCTGTATCGGTAAACATGACTGCCAGTTCCCGGGGCGATAGCTCTGGTTCCTCCAGTGCCAAACTGACGACCTTGTCCCGAATATCATCAGGGATCCGGTTCCAGACCCTGCTTGGCTTTGGTGACTTGTCTATCAGGGCGGCCTCGCCACGCTGAAGGTATCGATCATACCAACGATAGAAAGTGGTGCGGGGGATGCCCAGTTTGTCCAACGTTTGGCGGGCAGACAGATGGGACCCTTCAACAAGATCAATGATCTCAAGCTTCTCCGATTGGGAATATCTCATTCTTGGTCTTCCCCATCCCCGGTCACGCTTTTTTTGAGAAGGCGTAATTCCAGTGTTTGCTCGGCGACGACCTCTTTCAAATCCCGTGCTTCAGGACGTAGAGCTTTGACCTCATCCGTGGTTGCTGCACGGGCTGTATCTCCAGTAAGCCGCTTCTTGCCGTTCGACTTACTGCTCGAACCGGTGGCGCTAATAAGCCTCACCCATAAAATCTTTCGACCACTTATAATAGATGCCTTGGGAGATACCTTCTTTGCGGCAAAGCTCAGCAATGCTGGCTTCACCACGCAGGCCATCAAGAACGATCCGGATCTTCTCCTATGCAGAATATTGCTTGCGGGTCGCACGTTTGATGTCTTTGACAATCTTCTCGGACGAGCTGCGCCCTTTGCCTGATGTCTGTCTCATACCCTCTCCTATAGGGTTACGATGAGACAAAATATATCTCTTAGCAAATCAACATATTTGGACCCATAGGCGTTGATGGGGAACAGTAACTGGCCTCAAGCTATCATTCTCTGACGGCAAAGGTTATGGCAACGTCCGCCAAATTTATCGCAGAAGACGCCAACATGTCACTCCATGTTTAAACATGGTCCTGTCCCATTGCAGGTAGGAGGGCCGATTGCGGCGATAGAACTGTGGTGTCCTTGGCCGTTCCTTCTTAAAAGGATGATGATGAAGAGGTTATATTCATCACGTCTGGCAACGTCGAAAAGGTTCGATTTAGGCCACAGGCGGAAATTTGCACTTCTCCATGTTGAGGGCCAAAATACCAACCCTCAATGATTGGTCTTGAGTATCTGAGGCTGAGCATTTCCATGATCGTCCACACATAGTGACCCGCCAATATGCAAGATTACTGAAAGATTGGGTCAATTTGATCGGGTTGGAACTGAGCGCATATGGAACTCATTTCATGAGAAGGGCCAAAGTCGTTCAGATCTATAAGAAGACTTGGAACCTGAGAACCGTCTAGCTCTTGCTTGGGCACACCCAAATGGACAGCACGGTCAGTTACCTTGGTGCCGATCTTGAATGCGCATTACCCATTTTCGAAAGTGCCGAGATCTGAAAACTGATGGGCTGGTTGAAACCGGCTCTTAGCTACCATTGGAAGCGTGTCCAAGAAATTTCGGAATGGAGCTATATCAGCTAGTATGCTGGCGGTCATAAGCCATGCGAAATTGTCTCACCTGATCCATTTGCTCATGGGACCAAAATACGAGAGGTTTCAGCATTCCCAATAGCTCACGTCCCAACGGTGTTAACTCATAGGATACGGCCACAGGAGGCCCGGGGTGTACGGTGCGTGTCAGATAGCCGTCGCGTTGCAGACCACGAAGATTCTCAGTCAACACGCTCTGCGTGACATCTCCGATGCTCCGCTTGAGATCCCCAAAGCGCTTGGGTTCATCTTCTAGCGCAAGAATGATGATCATTCTCCATTTGCCAGTCACATTGGAAAGTACAGACCGGATACAACAGTTGGAAGCTTCTGCTTTGTTGGCGACGCCTATCGGTAGCATATCAATTCCTAGTATCAATAGCGAACTTATTCACAAGATACTCTGTCCAAGAGTGATTTTCAATATCAAGAAAGCCAATATTTACAGACAGGTAGGTTGAAGCCTACTAGGTCAGTTTAAGGTACGTAATTGCAATGTGGTAGGAAATTGCTACTTTCTATTCAAATCATACGAACCGAAGGAAATAGCTATGGCTATCAAGGAAATTGTTTTTGCGCTCTTTGCCGCTGTTTTTGTTGATCATGACCCCGAGGCAGTCCGCCAACTCGTCACACCTGGTTATGTCCAACACAATCCGAAGATTGCAACTGGTGTTGAAGGGTTGGTCAGTTTGGTCCCGATTGTCGAGCAATCCGGGATGACCGTGAAAACACACAGGGTTATCTCTGAAGGAAATCTTGTTGTTCTACACAGTACCTTTGAAAACGCTGATGCATTCGGTGCTCCGGCTTTGGCGGCATTTGACATCTTTCGTGTGAAAGACGGTAAGGTCACTGAACATTGGGATAACCTTCAAGCCATTCCTGAGAAGACAATGTCTGGACGGGGAATGACCGATGGAGCAACTAAGATCACCGATCTGGACAAAACGGAAGAAAACAAAAAACTGGTTCTTGGTTTTGTACGCGATGTCTTGGGTGGTGTGGCACCTGAAAAAGCGCCGATCTATTCGGAAGTCTATATGCAGCACAATCCCAACCTCGCAGATGGCATGGAGGGTTTGTTTGCTGGCACGAAAGCCTGGGCAGATCAGGGGTTTGTTATTACCAAGTTCGAGCCCCAACTGGTAGTGGCGGAAGGCAATTTTGTCTTTGTGGCCTCAGATGCAACGGTCAGCGGGAAACCTTGGGCATTCTTTGATTTGTGGCGTGTTGAAGATGGAAAAATCATTGAGCACTGGGACGTTGTTTCTCCAACACCTGCAAAGATGGCGCACGACAACGGAAAGTTTTGAGCCAGCTGTGTGGCCTGTGGGTCACTTTCATCAAGCTGACGACCATCAGACTGTGCCATCTCTTTTTGAACCAAATGGAATATCTCTTCTATTCAAAGGGAAAAAACTATGTCCACCTCAGACATCACCAAGCCCCGGATTCACTTTGATCGACTGAAACAGGATCACTGGACGGAACTAGAAGCTTCAAACGCTGCCGTCGTTGTTGATTTTTTCCAACACCTCATGAACGAACATGATTTCGACTACATTTTACAAACCTTTGGGGACGCCCCCTACATCCAGCACAATAGGGCAATCCCACCCGAGATTTCAGGGGTAGTGGAATATGTAAGGACGCTCACAAAGCGTTTCCCAGACTATAGCTATGACGTCAAACGAGTTGTTGCGAGCGGTGATATCGTCGTGCTTCATAGTCATGTAACCCTTAAAGCAAAGCATCGCGGGAACGAAGGAAAAGGATTTATCATCACGGACACGTTCCGCTTGGAAGAAGGAAAACTCCGAGAGCATTGGGACGCAATGCAAGCCATCGACCTGTTCACGCGCTTCTTGATGCTCCTGACAGGCGGAACGATTGCAAACCGCAATCCAACTTTCTAATGCATCTCAGTGCCCTGCCTCAGACCGTTAGTCCCTGATCGTTTGAGGCACCGCTGTAGCGTCGTTTCAACCAGAAAGGTACGGCAGGAGGTTGTAAGAGCAATCCAGTGGCATCGAACCCTAGTAGTGCCAGCCCAAGTGCGGAGGCTATGGAGCTGTGGCCCTTACCTTCTGACTTCATGCTCAGCACTTTCTCTCGATCAATTCGCTGCTGCCCGCCTTTGTACTTCCTCTGTTGTTTGGCCCGCTCAATGCCTTCGCGCTGGCGTTCCTTGATGAAGCGGCGTTTCATCTGCGCTACCATCCCTAGGATCGTCATAACGATCTGCCCCATGTCGCCCTTGGTGGAAACGAAGGGGTCGAGAACCTTCACAAACGCATTCTTTTGCTCACACTCATGAATGATGTTCAAGACAACGCGGGTATCGCGGCCAAACCGATCTAATCTGGTCACAATCAATTCGTCTTCAGGCCGCAGGAACTCTAGAACCGTTGCTAGTTCTTCATGACTAGCCCGGCTACCACCAGAGACCTTTTCTGAACGGATCAAACTGCAGCCTTCAGCCTCAAGCCTGTTCTGCTGAATTTCCAGATCTTGTTCGTGCGTGCTAACGCGGGTATAGCCAATTTTTGCCATATGTCACCTCAGGGTTTAGGCCTGAGGCTACCAAGTCACAAATAGTCACTGACAAACCTGATGTTACGCCCCATTGCGTAACATTGACGTGTCACCGCAGGGTATATTTGGAAGTTATAGTGACGTCGACAATGGGCGTGAAGCGGACTTGCTGCCGCGCAGCATGAGGTAACGTCAGATGGAATACAAAACGTGCTCTTTTTGGGTGGGCTCTAAAGAACAGAGTAGACACGAAATTTGGCAGAACTCTTTGGCATCGTTGAAATGCTCTCAGAAATATTGCTCAAACTGGGGCTAACGGGCGCCAAGTTTGAAAACTTGCAGCGCCCACTGGCTATTAGGTGCAGTTTCAACTTGAAGGCAGCATTACTGTGTCGATCACGTGGATGATGCCATTGTCAGCTTTGATATCGGCTTTGATAACGTTGGCGTTGTCTACCGTCACAGCATGACCAGCCTTGGTAACGGCAAGCGTACGGTCATTGGACTGTTTGATCGTTTTGACATGAATGGCGCGACCAGGAAGCATATTGGCGGTCAATTTGCGTGGCACCACATGGTAGCTCAAAATAGCAATCAGCTGATCTTTATTTTCAGGTTTGAGCAGCGTTTCGACCGTGCCCGCAGGTAGTTTGGCGAATGCTTCATCTGTGGGGGCAAAAACAGTCAGGTTTTTACCAGTAGCAAGCGCATCCGCCAGGCCAGCTGCTTTTGCTGCTGCCAGCAGTGTGCTGAATGATCCTGCAGCAGATGCCGTTTCCACGATATTTTTGGCGGATGCAGGTGCTGCAACCAATGTAAGGGCTAGGAAAGTTCCGATGACTGTGTTTTTCATGATCGATCTCCGTTAGTTTTCATGGTATGGACTTGAGGCTCTGTTTTGAGCGGGATATACAAGTTGATACGCGATCAAAAGCCTATGGATCACTATTTATAAGTATTTGAAATTAAAAAATATTTTGTGATCTATTTGGTGCCTAGTACCGTAGAAGCTCGGGCGTACCCGACCGATATGAAAGATAAAAAGCCCATTGGTTTTAAAACCTATGGGCTTTTCCAATCGGCTTTGAGAAGCCGTAAAGGATCGCATGCGAGCCTAAATGCCGACGATCGGCTGCATCAGGCGGCTGATTACGCTTTTGAACTCCAAGGGAGCATCTGTCACTGCCAAACAGATACAATCCTCGTCCGTATCAGCGACAGGTTGGTGATCCAATCCATCATCTGCTTCTTGAATATCACCAGAGGCATAACGTCCAGTCTCATCGCAGAAGGATCCTTTAAGCACTAGGGTCATTTCTGACCCTTGATGACTGTGTTGGGGGGTCACAAAGCCAGGAGAAAGCTTGAGCAATCGGACCTTTTCACCTTCGCTCGATTCCATGGGCAAGACATATTGCCGAATACCCGGTCCAACCATTTTCCACTGAATGTCCGCAAGGCCATGACCAAGAAAATCCAGTAGCAAGTTTGGTGTGTTTTCTTCTTTTTGAAGTTGAGTAAAATGTGCTGATTTGTGATCCTCTGATGCCAGCAAAATTTCTGGTTCGGCAATACTCATTGCGTCAATTTCGGAAATCAAATCATCGAAATTTACACCGGATGGCTCGTTCTCCTCTAACGTTTCTATTAGTGCTCCACCGAGGGCTTCTGCTTGCTTAAGCCGAGCCGCACAGTGGGGGCATAATTCCAGATGGCAATGAATAACCATTGCCTGACCGGCCGAAAGTGAACCGGCTGCATATCCCAAAATCATTTCGTCACTTGGATGGTGATTGATCATATTTCCAACCCCGCAAGAATGGTACGTAGCTGTTTGAAAGCCAGGCGTATTCTAGATTTTACTGTACCTAATGGTAGGGAGAGGTTTTGTGCGATTTCTGAATGGGTTAAATCCTGAAAAAACGAAAGCCGAATGATCTCAGCTTGATTGGCTGGTAAAAGAAAAAGAGCATCACGCACTTGATGCCCCAATTCGGTCTCGAAAACCGATTGATTCTGACTTTCCTCAACAACCAAATGGGTGGAGAAAAAGTGTTCGTCTTTATAGATAAAACTTTTTTCCGAGCGAAATCGGTCAATGCGCCGATTACGAGCAATCGTAAAAATCCAAGTTGAAACTGCCGCTTTTTCTGGATTGTAAGTGTAGGCCTTCCGCCAAACCTGCACAAAAGTTTCCTGCACCAACTCTTCTGCCACACCTTCATTTGTTCCGATCTTCAAAAAGAAGGACTTAAGGCGCGGCGCAAAATGATCAAAAAGCGCGCGGAAAGAATCTTTGCATTGACTGCTTCCCACCATAACGAGCAGGGCCTTGAGGTCTTTGGTGGTCAATTCTTGCCCCCCTTTGGTCTCACCTGCTTCAAGCTGCAACTTTTTCATCGGCTTGTACACCCGTTGATTGGACATGATGCTATTACGCAGATTGCTTCCAACTGGATCACATATTGTCCAAGTGATCCAATCGGCTTGTCATTGCATATAAGGTTAAAATCAACTCAGGACTTATCTCAATGCGCATCGCAATAATTGGAAGTGGAATTTCGGGGCTATCGGCTTCTTGGCTATTATCCAAGCAACATCATGTGGATCTGTATGAAAAAGACAATCGCCTCGGCGGTCACGCCAACACCCAAACCATCCAGATCGGCAACAGATCTATACCGGTTGATACCGGTTTTATCGTTTATAACGAAGCAACTTACCCCAATTTGACCGCCTTGCTAGCGCTACTTGATGTTGAGACCTCACCAACGCAGATGTCATTTGCGGTATCCGCACGCAATGGGGAACAGGAGTATGCTGGGTCGAGCTTGACGTCTTTGTTTGCGCGCCGGTCCAATCTTTTCAAACTGTCCTTTCTCACCATGCTCTGGGACATTCGCCGTTTTTACAAAAACGCTCGACTGGATGCAGATGAAGGGAATTTCCAAGATTACACATTGAAACAATACTTGGATGAAAAGGGGTACAGTTCGTCTTTTCGTCAAGATCATTTGTTGCCGATGGGTGCTGCAATTTGGTCTATGCCAACCGATCAAATGCTCGCATTTCCGTTCAGTGCCTTTGTTCGTTTTTGCGACAATCATGGATTGTTGCAAATCCGGGATCGACCTCAATGGCGCACTATTGTCGGCGGATCTCAGGAATATGTACGCAAGATTGCATCAAATATTTCCGGACAAATTTTCCTCAATTCATCCATTGTATCCCTCACGCGCAAGCCCGGTTCGGTTACTTTGCATATGCGCAATGGCAGGGAAGAAACGTATGACCATGTTGTCCTTGCCTGTCATTCAGACCAGGCCTTGCGATTGCTTGAGGCTGGAGAGGCAGGTGCTGCGACAAAAGAAGACCAAATTCTGTCATCCATCAAGTACCAAAAAAATGTTGCGATCCTCCATCAGGATCCAAGCTTTATGCCAAGACGCAAATCGGTTTGGTCCGCTTGGAACTATATCCAGACCGAAGGTGAACAAGCCAACAAACTGTGCGTGAGCTACTGGATGAATGCTTTGCAGCCTCTTGACGCTCCCAATGACCTATTTGTTACACTCAATCCCACCCATCAGCCTCGACAAGGGGATGTCTTTAGAACCTATATTTACGCCCATCCGATATTTGATCACAAAACCTCACAAGCCCAAAAAGATATCTGGTCAATACAGGGACAGAGGCGCACATGGTTCTGCGGGGCTTATATGGGGCATGGGTTTCATGAGGATGGTTTGCAGGCTGGTTTGGAAGTTGCCGAACGCCTTGGGGGTGTCCGGCGTCCATGGAGTGTTAAAAACCCCTCAGGCCGCCTTTATCTCCCAGATAGTACCCCAAAAAAGCATTTGGAGGCGGCGGAATGAGCATCCTCAATAAAGCCAGCTACCAACCTGTTCGTGTTTACAGAGGCAAAGTGTTTCATCAAAGACACGGAACGCTTCGACATCGTTTGACCTACAATGTTCTTTCCGTTTGCCTTGAATTGAACCAAGTCGATTCTGCTGCCAGTTCAGTGCCTTTTTTTTCGTTCAATCGGTTCAACCTTTTCAGCGTTTACGAAAAGGATCACATGGATGAAGGCTATACTGATCTGCAGATGTTCGTTTGGGACATGTTGCTTCAAAGCTCTCTTTTCACTACAGTCGATCAGCGACCAACAAGGATTGAAATGTTGGCTTTCCCGCGATTTTTGGGACGGGCATTCAATCCAATCTCTGTCTTCTTCTGTTATGGTGAAAACGAAGATTTGAAGGCAGTTCTTTATCAGGTGCGCAACACCTTTGGTGAGCGCCATCATTATGCATTCAAGATTGCAGAAGGTGAAGCATCGATCCATCAGCACAGTTGCGATAAGCAGTTTTATGTTTCACCATTCATCGAAATGGACTGCACATACGATTTCCGCTTGAGTGTGCCTGGTGAAAAGGCTTCGATCGTCATCAATCAAACCCAGAATCAAAAACTGTTATTGACAGCCTCATTCTTGGGCGAAAATCAGCCTATAAATAGGCGCACCATGATCGCGTTGGCAGTGTCACTGTTCCAGTCAGGTTGGAAAATTCTGGCAGCCATTCACTGGGAAGCTCTAAAGCTCTGGTGCAAAGGAGCAATCTATCAGAGACGCCCGGTGCCTCCCGTCGATCCGGTATCGCCCGGCCTTTCAAGCACGGTCCATAGTCAGTTGGGAAAAGGGGAACTATCATGACACATCATCAACTACAGACTTCCCCTAAATCGTCGCAGTCCCAAATGGCCACATGTTCGATGCCGCTGTCCTTTCAAGACCGGATTTGGAAAGCGTTGTTGAATAGATTGCTATCACCCATCAAGGGTGGGGCTGTGGTCATCACCTTGCCAAGTGGACGCAATTTGACATTTGGGCAAAGTGGCTATGCTCCCATTTTGATATTCATAACGTCGCATCGACTTTTACTAAAAGTGTTCTCTGGGAATCCGCTGACATTGGCGGAGGGCAATTTGCAAGGCTATTGGAGTTGCTCCGATCAGGTTGCTTTGTTCCGCCTGTTTCAGAAAAACCGGCATGCACTTGATCATGCTCTAAATTCTGATTGGCTCACGCAAACATTTGCAAAAATCTGGCACAAAGGTCAAAGCAACACGATGACCGGAAGCCGTCGCAATATCGCTTTCCATTATGATCTTGGCAACGCGTTTTATCGGCTGTGGCTGGACGAAACCATGACCTATTCATCGGCATATAGTTTGATCGGAAACACGCCGAGGGATCTGGTTGGTGCCCAAAGGAAAAAGTACAAACGCATTCTGGAATTGATGGACCTTGCGGAAAAAAGTTCGGTTTTGGAGATAGGTTGCGGCTGGGGGGAAATGGCAATATCGGCTGCTAGATTGGGACACTCTGTGAAAGGGGTAACTCTGTCTGAACAACAGCTTGTCTACGGCCAAGAGAGAGCCGCCAACAGCGGTTTCGGCAACCAGATCGAGCTGTCATTGACGGACTATCGCGATATAACTGGTCAATATGACGCAATCGTATCGATAGAAATGGTAGAAGCGGTTGGTGAAGAGCACTGGCCTGACTATTTTGCCAAGATTGCGCAATGTTTGAAACCGGGTGGGCGCGCTGTCTTGCAGGCGATTACAATCGCGGATGAGCATTTTGACCATTATCGCAAGAATGTTGATTTCATTCAGCGCTACATTTTTCCCGGTGGTTTTTTGCCCTCTCCAAAAGCACTGCAAGGCCAGCTGGAGCATCAAGGTTTGATACTCAAGCAAAGCGAGTTTTTCGGCGATGACTATGCTCGGACATTGGTGCATTGGCGAAGAGAGTTCTTGGCAAATTGGGCAGAAATCAAATCTCTTGGATTTGATGACCGGTTCAAGCGTATGTGGTTGTATTATCTAGATTATTGCGAAGCAGGATTTAGAGAAAATTCTATCGACGTTGGTTTCTTTGTGATCGAAAAGCCAAACACTTAGATCGGTTGAGGATTACATGAAAGGATCATAAGATCATTGCAACAGCGCCTGTCTTTGGCGGGGGCGGCAGAAAACGTCGCCGGGATGGCAATTGGCACGTATTTGCGCAGCATGGCGGGCAAATGCGCGCTATCGCTTAATCTGATACCTGTCAATCTGTTGTAATCGGCGGCCATGACAGTATCTGCAATACCATTGGAACCAACCTCGTGGGTTTGGTTTCACAATCCATCCCTTTTGACGCAGACCATGAGTGGCTGCCTGCTTTTCACATCAAAATAATTAAGCTCAACATTTGGCTTGCTGGAAGTTTTTGCATTTGCAAATCAGGAAGAGGGAAATTCATCTCTATAATCATTGCAGTATTTGCCTTCAAACACGCTCATTTCTAGCATTTGTTGTGGTGAGAGGTGAGGCCAAAACTGTGGAGCAAACTCTTCACCGATGGGGGTGGTAAGCTTGTCGATGTAACCGGTTTGCATCTTGTCGTTGACATTTATTAGTTTTGTTCTCACAGAAGGAGTTACCGATCTCTCTTGGCTCTTATGACTAACGCACACCATCGCATAACCGACAGAGTCTCGACCTTTGCTTGCATTAGAATGTAAATTTAATTGATACTTGCTTTATGAATGATTGCGCGAATGATGCGGCCCAAATAGGGCAGTTTGGCATAGAAATGAGCTCCTGAATCCCAGTAATCAAAATGAGCACAAATAAGTCCATCTTCGTCAAAATGCAGCTCAGACATACCTCTAAAACTCCATTCACCAAACATGGATTGAACGCAGGAAAAATCCCAGCGCATGAAGCAAATATCTTTTGACCACATCACATCCAAAATTACGAAGTTCGGTCGCTCCACATCAGAAAACATTTTTTTCAACACCAGAATCACGTTTTCCCGCCCCCTGATGTTGTTAAAGGGATCGACAAAATGAATATCCTCGCTCAAAATCCGACTAACATCTGTCAAATTCTCAATCGAAATATTTTGATAAAATGAAACATAGGCCTGAACCGTCGCTTCACTGATCTTTTGATTACTAACAATCATGATTGCATCCTCTTGGTAATCATGAAGTACAACACGTAGGGCACTTTTTGCAGTAACTTCAACAGCATTGATAGTTGCCAAGGAAAACTGATCTCAAATGAAGTCTTGGAAAGTCCCTTAAAAATTGCACGAGCGGCTTCCTCGGATGTTAGGAGAAAAGGCATGGAAAAGGTGTTTTTGTCCGTCATCGGTGTTTTTACAAATCCCGGATTGATGAGACTGAGTTGCAAACCAAGCTCTTCGTAATCAGGTTTTATTGTCTCGCACAGATTGATAAGGGCCGCCTTTGTCGGTCCATAAAGAGCTGCATTTGGCAATCCGCAATATCCGGACAGAGAAGCAACAATGGCCAAATGCCCGAACCCGCGCCGTGAAAACTCGGGCGTTATTGCCTCAATCAATCCAATAGTTCCTAAATAGTTGGTTTCCATATGGTGACGAGCATCATTTCTGGTGAGCACAGTCAAACCACCCGGCAGATATGTTGCGGCACAATAAATCACCAAATCTGGTATGGCATTTGATTGCCTGAATTGCTCGATGGCGTGCTGAAAACAATTCTCATCATTGACATCCAAGATCAGTCTTGAAATGGAGCTGTGATGGGATGACAAATCAGCCAGGACTTCAGAGTTTCGAGAAGATCCCGTAATGCTCCATCCGGCCTTTGAATAGGCTTTTGCAAGCGCCAATCCAATACCGGAACTCGCGCCGATGATCCAAACATGCTTTTTAGATTTTTCCATAACCACCTCATTGCTTCTTTTACGGCAACCAACAGCATTTGGATTTCAGATCAGTTTCACAAAGCTAGGAAGTTATGGAGTAGAAATTTGGAACTTTGGGCTAAAGCTGAAAACTAAGATGGCTTCTCTTGATCATTTCTTTGATCAAGTTGATATCCCACGATATTACTCTGTGATGCACTGTTGGTTTTCTGCTTATAGAGGTTCAGCATTTGATGCAGTGCACATTTCAATAAGATTTCAATGGCAACTTTGGGCCGTTTTTGCCGCTTAGCACCTGCTGTGGTCACACCGGGTCATTGTTTACTCTTTGCTTGTCCCATGGGACTGAAATCGCGGCGCTGCAACAAACTGGTGCTCTGTCCGCATTCCTGACATTGCTAAAAGCTGGCTTACAAAGCAATGCAATTCGCTGAAAATGAGGTTTATCTGCTCCATGTGTGTGACCAGAAACAAAGGAGCAGAACTGTGAAAAATCAATCGCACAAGCAGCTATGAAAGTAATTCATCAAAGCGCATTAAAAGCCATTTAAAATAAACGTTAAAACAATACAAAACAGCCCATCAAGAGCGGGCTATTTAACGAGTTGATTTGTCCAAAAAATTTCGCCCAATCGTCCAAAAAATCACGCCGCGCCATAGTATGTTTGCTGAAAGTTTGTTCAGCTCAATTAAGTGATTTTATTTTTTTATTTTGGAAAATTTGGTAGCGGAGGAGGGACTTGAACCCCCGACACGCGGATTATGATTCCGCTGCTCTAACCAACTGAGCTACTCCGCCACACTGCTATGCTTGCGCTCTTTTGTGAGGCTGATGAGGCTTATAG